>NZ_JANAVP010000015.1 GCF_024213665.1 Streptomyces sp. A3M-1-3 | reverse complement strand
CCAAAACCGTTCGGGATGCGCGCAGTGCCGGGACGTGGGTCCAAGACCCACTCCTGATCACTGATTAGGAACGGTGGGGCCGTACCGAACTGGCGGGCATCGGCTGGTCCGTCGGCGCACTCGTGGGCGAGGTCGGCTTCGCGGTGCTCGCGGTTCCGGCACTGAGGCCGCTGGGACCGAAACTGCTCTCCGCGGCCGCGTGCGGGGTCGCGGCAGTCGAGTCGGTGGCCATCGGCCTGGTGCTGGACGGCGGGGCGATGCTGCGGATGCCGCAGCAGGCAGAGGCTGTCGCCCTGCTGTGGCAGGCGGTCGTCGTCACGGTGATCGGTTTCGTCTGCTGGTACGGCGGCGTCCAGCGGATCGGCGCCGAGCGCGCCACCCTGTTCTCCGGGCCGTTCCCGGTTTCGGCCGCGTTCACCGCACCCCTGGTCGGTACGGGCTCGTTCGGTCTCGCCCAAGCGGCAGGCAGCGCGCTGGTAGGGGCGGGTGTCACGCTCGGTTCCGGAGTGCTGCCGGGCTCGGGCAGGCGCTCGGGCCGCCGCTCGGGCCCTCGCTCAGGCCGCCGTTTCGGCGGACGGTCGGCCCTGCGCGCGGCTGGTGTCCAGGATGACCCGGGCGACCAGAGCCGGGTCGTCGTTCATCGGGACATGGCCGCAGCCGGGCAGCCGAACCAGCCGTGCGCCGGGGAGCGTGTACTTGGCGCGGACGCCCTGGCGGCGCAGCAGCAGCCGGTCGCGGGTGCCCCAGGCGACGGTCACCGGAATGCCGGTGACGTCGTCCGCGAAGCGCACTGCGCGGCCGGCGGCGAGCGTGGCGTCGAAGCCGGTGGCGTCGCGCAGCGCGAGAGTCTCGGCGACGACGGCCTCAGGTGAACGGCGTCCCGGCCGGGCGTAGATGGTGCTGGTCAGCGCGGCGCGGCCGGCTGAGGTACGGGACAGCCGTTCGATCGCCGGCAGCGGCAGCAGCCGGGCCCCGGCGCGCATGGCCAGCAGCGTGGCGAAGGCGTACCGGCGCTCGGCCTCCGACCAGAAGCCGGCCGGGGACAGGGCGGTCACCGAGCGGACGAGCTTCTTGCGACCCAGTTCCAGCGCGAGCAGCCCGCCCAGCGAGTTCCCCGCGACGTGCGGGCGGTCGATTTCCAGCGCCGCGCAGAGCGCGCCGAGCGTGGGTACAACGGTCGACAGGCCGTACGCGACCCCGTCCGGCAGCGCGGGCGACTCGCCGAACCCGGGCAGGTCCACGGCCACCACCTCGCGCTCGGTGGCGAGGATGTCCAGTACCGGGTCCCATGCCTGGCGGTGGTGGCCGATGCCGTGCAGCAGCAGGAGGGGCTCGCCGGCGCCTCGGCGCTCGTAGGCGACGGACACCGTGCGGTTCCCTCGGGGGGACTCGATCGTGAAGGAGACCTTGGCGGTCATGCTGCTGCTCCTCGTGGAAGAGATAAGGGTGGTCTGCGAGTAGACACCCTGTCAGCAAACAATTACCGCTGAGTAGCTTCGAGTTCAAGGGGGCGGACCCGGCCGATGGCCGACGTACCGATTCCGCCTGGACAGGGCCGGGTTCCTCGGCTGGGATGGGGAGGTGGCAACTGACACCGTGACTGACCTCTTCGAGGAGCACCGGCCGGTACTGACCGGCGTCGCCTACCGCATGCTCGGCCGAGTGGCCGACGCCGAGGACGTCGTACAGGACGCCTGGCTGCGCTGGTCCGCCGCGGACCGGGGCGACGTACAGCAGCCGCGTGCCTATCTGGTGCGCATCACCACCCGCCTCGCCATCGACCGGCTGCGCCAGGCGCAGTCGCGCCGTGAGGCGTATGTGGGCCCCTGGCTGCCGGAGCCCCTGGTCACCGACTTCGGACCCACCGTGCCGGACACCGCCGAACAGGCCGTGCTCGCCGAGTCCGTGTCGCTCGCCGTACTGGTCGTGCTGGAATCGCTCTCGCCTCTGGAGCGCGCCGTGTTCGTCCTGCGGGAGGCGTTCGGATTCCCGTTCGCCGAGATCGGAGCCGCTCTCGACCGCAGCGAAGCGGCGGTTCGCCAGCTGGCCGGCCGGGCGCGCCGGCACGTCGAGGAGCGCAAGCCGCGCTTCGACGTGGACCCCGCCGAGCGCCGCGCCTTCACCGAGCGCTTCCTCGCCGCCGCGAGTGGCGGCGACCTCGAGTCCTTGATGTCGCTCCTGGCGCCGGACGTACGCCTCGTCGGCGACAGCGGCGGCAAGGCCAAGGCGCCGCTGCGCGTCGTCGAGACGGCCGACAAGGTGGGCCGCTTCCTCCTGGGCGCCGCGAACAGGCCCCGGTGGCCGGCATGGAGTTCCGATTCCTCGAGCTCAACGGCGGCCCCGCCCTGCTCGTGCTGTACGGCGACCGGCCCGACACCGTGTTCCAGCTGGAGGTCGCCGACGGCCGGATCCAGTGCATCTACGTGGTCCGCAACCCCGACAAGCTCACGGGCCTGGCGCCGCAGTAGGAAGACCCCGCGTTCCCCGGCCCCGCGTCCCGGCCCCGCGTCCGTTCCCGGTGCGACGCGGGGCTCTTCCGTATGGCCTGCACGAACGTCGTGTGAACGCCGCAGCGCATTGCCCCGCGTCGCCGCCAAACGGTACGAGGATTGGTCTTGACCAAGGGGGTGAGCCGTCCTATCGTCGCAGGGATAGTGCAGGAACCTTTAATAAACAAGGGCGCGGAAAAGCCGCCGGGACACGGCGATTGCGGAGGATCAGGGTGGGGACCACGCAGCTGGAAACGGTGCCGGAGCCGAAGTACTGGCATCTCAAAACCGTGCTCAGCGAGGCACTCGACTCGGACTTCGCCGTCGGCGAGGTGCTGCCGAACGAGCGTGACCTCGCCGCCCGCTTCGGCGTCGCCCGCGCCACGCTCCGGCAGGCTCTGGAGCAGCTGGAGCTGGAGGGCCGCCTGCAGCGCCGGCGCGGAGTCGGCACCACAGTCGCCCCACCCCGCATGGGTGTGGCCGTCGGTTCGGGCCGGCACGACTGGCCGGGCGCGGCCGGTGACGCCTGGCAGCCCGTCGACTGCACGGAGGCGGTTCCCGCTGCGGCGGTGGCCCGTCTGCTGGACACGGAGCCGGACGAAACGGTGCACACGGTGCGCCGCACCCGGGTCACGCATGGGCAGCCGGTGGCAGCCGAGCTGCTGTACGTACCCTCCGCTTCCGTGCCGGACCTCCTCGCCATCGACGCCCCGGCCGGCCCGGCCCGCGCCAGGGCGGTCCTGCGCGAGCTGCAGCGCCTCGGCCCGGAGGGCCAGGACCGGGCGGTCGAGCTCGGCTCGGCCCGGGCGGACGACGCCCGGGAACTCGACCGGCTCCCCGGCGCGCCGGTCCTGGTGGTGACCACCCGGTACTTCACCGAGGACGGCACCGCCGCGGTCTCGGTAGCCACGTACCGCGCCGACACCTGCCGCCTCACCTTCGGCGACTCGGGCGACCTGGAAATCACCCACGACAACCACCAACGCCAAGCCTCCTGACCCAGCCCCCGGCAGACCCGCGCCCGGCCGGGCCGGCGCCGCGGTGGACCCGTCCCGCGCTGCGCACGCCCGACGCTGCGCCCGCGCCCTGCTGGACCGCGGTGCGTATGGCCGACGCCGTGCAAAGCCCGGGCACCGGACCCGCGCCCCCGATGGCTCGCGTCCCGGGAGGCCGGCGCCCGCTGGTCCTGAGCCGTGCAAGGCCCGCGCGCCCGGCCCGCCGGTCAGGCCGGCGCCGCCGTGCAAAGCCCGGGCACCGGACCCGCGCCCCCCGAAGGCTCGCGTCCCGGGAGGCCGGCGCCCGCTGGTCCTGAGCCGTGCAAGGCCCCGCGCCCCGCTAGGCCCGCGCCGTGCAAGGCCTATGCCCCTGCTGGGCCAACGCCCCACTGGGCTCGCGCCCCCACTGGGCCCGCGCTCCTGCTGGGCCCGCGCTGCGTAAGGCCTGCACTCCCGGGAGGCCCGCGCCCCGCGAGGCCAGCGCTCAGCCCGAGGCGCGCCCCGGAAGGCCCCGACCCCTGGCAGGCCCGACCCCTGGCAGGCCCGCGCCTCCGGGCGGCTCGTGTCGCGCAGGGTGCGCCCTCGCGAGGCCCGCGGTCCCGCGGGCGCGCGGCGCGGTCCGTACGGCCCGTTGTGCTCAGCGGCGGGCCGTCACCGTTCCCTCCACCGCGAAGAGCTGCTCCTCGACATGGTCGAGCGCCAGCCGCAGCGCACCCGTCGCCACCGCCGCCTCGCCCAGCAGGGACAACGCCACCCTGGGCGGGCGCAGGCAGTAGCGGGCCAGTTCGCCGCGCAGCGGTTCGAGTACGCCGTCGAGCCCGGCGGCCCAGCCGCCGACGACGACCAGCTCGGGGTCGAGCGCGAGCACCAGCGCCGCGACATCGTGCACCAGCCGCTGGATGAACCGGTCCACTGCCGCGACCGCCCGCTCGTCGCCGTTCCTGGCGTGCGCGAAGACGTCGGCGACGGCCTGTTCGTCCAGGGGGTGCAGCGGCTCGTCCGTCGTGGACAGCAGCCTCTCCGGGGTCACCCCCCGCCCGAGGAGGTGCAGGGCGCCGATCTCGCCCGCCGCCCCACCATAGCCGCGGTGCAGCCGGCCGCCGATGAGCGAGCCGGCACCCGGGCTCAGGCCCGCCATGACAAACACGATGTCGTCGGAGTCCGTGGCCGAGCCCTTCCAGTGTTCCGCCACGGCCGCCGTGTTGGCGTCGTTCTCCACCAGGACGGGGCAGCGGAACGACCGGCGCAGCCGCTCGCCGAGCGGCAGACCCGTCCAGCCGGGCAACGCGGTGCACAGCCGTACGGTCCCGTCCGCCTCCACGATTCCGGGGCTCCCGACACCCACGGCGCGCAGCGAACCGCGCGGCACGCCCGCGCGCCGCAGCAGATCGGCGACCACGGTGCGCGTACGCTCCAGCCGCTCGTCCGAGGAGGCGGTCTCGGAGACCTCCCGCGTCCCGGCGCCGATGACGCGGCCGTCGAGGCCGGAGAGGAGCGCGGCGATTCGGTGGGGTCCGATCTCGATGCCCAGCAGATGGCCCGCCTCGGCCCGGAATCGGAACCTCCGCGCAGGTCGGCCCTGCCGTCGTGCCTCCCCCTCCTCGGCGGGGGCCTCGACCACGAGACCGGCGCCGATGAGCCCCTCCACCACGCCCTCGACTGTCGGCCGGGACAGGCCGGTGACGCGCGTCAGGTCGGTGAGGGTGGGGGAGTCGGCGCTGCGCAGCGCGTGCAGTACCACTGCGGAATTGATCCGCCGAAGCAGAGAGGGGTCCCCGCCGGTCAGCTGCCCCAACGTGTGTCCTCCCAGCTCGTGCGCGTGTCTGCCGGATCGTACTCGCTGGTCCGGAGTGCGGCGAGTGGCGAGTACGCCGACGTGCGAGCGATCCGCTGGGTTGTCAGACTGGGGCCATGGCGACCAAGGCAGTCCTTGAGGGCGGCCCGGAAGATCTGCACGAGCGGATCGTCCCGATCACCACTCCCGGACAAGATCTGAAGATCAAGCACCGCGGTGGGTACGAACACTTCAAGGCCACGTCGCGGCATCAGGAGAGCCCGGAGGGACGGTTGTCCGTCTACGAGTGGTGGGAACGGACAGAGATCGCCGAGTGACACCTCTCTTCATCCGGCCTTCATCCGGCTCACCCGGCCCTCCAGTCAGGCCGGAGCGACAAAGCCGGATTCGTAGGCGGCGATGACCGCTTGGGTGCGGTCTCGCGCTCCCAACTTGGCCAGCACCGCGCTGACATGGGACTTGACCGTCTCGGTGCCGACGATCAGGTGGGCGGCAATCTCCGCGTTCGACAGGCCGCGGGCCATCAGCCGCAGCACAGCCGCCTCGCGCTCGGTGAGCGCGGCCCGGTCCATCGCCTCGCGGGCGGCGTTATTGCCGTACTCGGCGGCCAGCGAGCGCACGGCGGCGGGGAAGAGCAGCGACTCGCCCTCCGCCACCAGGCGCACGGCGTGCACGATCTCGGCCGGCCTGGACCGCTTGAGCAGAAAGCCGTCCGCGCCGGCGCGCAGGGCCTCGTAGACGTACTCGTCGTTCTCGAATGTCGTCACCACCAGGATCTTCGGGGGGTCGTCGACCGTGCGCAGCACGGCGCGCGTGGCCTCGATACCGTCGAGCAGCGGCATCCGTACGTCCATCGCCACCACATCGGGCCGCAGCTGACGCACCAGCGGGACCACCGAGGCACCGTCGGCCGCCTCGCCCACGACTTCGATGTCGGGCTGCGATTCGAGTACGGCGCGCAGCCCCGCGCGCACCAGCGGCTCGTCGTCAACGAGGAGCACGGTTACCGGCATCCGATCACCCCAGGCGTGTCTTGAGTGTCCAGCGGCAGTCGGGCCCGTACCCGCCACTCGCCCTCGTACGGTCCCGTTTCCGCCTCTCCGCCGAGCAGGGCCGCACGTTCCCGTATGCCGCGCAGACCGGATCCGCCGCCCGGCTGCATCGTGGGCCCGGCCAGTGGATTGGTCACCTCAAGGTCGAGGCGCCCGACGGCTACGTCTATCCGTACCCGGACGGGTACGGGCCCGGAGTGCCGCAGCACATTCGTGAGTGCCTCCTGAAGGATGCGGTATCCCTCCCGGGAGACCGGCCCAGGCACCTGCTCGAGTGGGCCGGACACCTCGGCGTCCACCTTGGCGCCGGAAGCGCGGGCGGACTCCAGCAGTCTGTCCGTCTCCACGAGGGTCGGGCGCTGCGACGCCGGTTGTGCCGATTCCCGCAGGACGAGCAGTACGCGCTCCAGGTCCTCCAGCGCCGCCCGCCCGGTCTCCTCGATGGCCACCAGCGCCCGGTCGGTGAACTCCGGGTTTCCTGCGGCCCGGGCGGCGCCCGCCTGTACCACGGCGACGGTGAGAGCGTGCCCGATCGAGTCGTGCAGTTCGCGCGCGATGCGGGTGCGTTCGAGGAGTTGCTCGGTGCGCTCCTCCAGAGCGGTCAGGCGCTCGGCCGGGGTCGGACCGAGCAGCCGGCGCGCGACCAGCGTGGCCAGCTCGCCGAGGCCCACGATGGAGGCGAGCATCGCCACGACCGGCAGCGGGGCAAGCAGCGCGTACCCCCAGTGTGCTTCCGTGCTCCTCAGCAGGAAGTTGCTGTCAGGTCCCCCTTTGGGTGGTTCTCGATGAAGCGCAGGGACGCCTGACGGGCAGCCAATTGTCAGAGTCAGCGGGTTTACTGGCGGCATGACCACGGCACAGCACCTGGCCACGATCGACCAGCTGCGCACTCGGGAGTTCCCCTCGGCGCGCGGCAGATCCGACGTCGGCTCCAGCGGGCCCGGTTACCACCTCGCCGAGCTGAGTACGAGCGAGGAGTTCTGGGAGGACGACGGAACGCGGCGCGCCGAGGCCGAGGACCAGTACGCGGCGGAGTGCGCCGCCCTCGCGCAGGCGCTGTCCGTGCAGTGGGGCGAACCTCAGGTGTTCAGCCTCTGGAGCCTGCTGGTCCGGGGCATGGAGGGCGAGGAGATACCAGAGCCATGGAACCAGCTGAGCGGCAGCGCGGTCCATCTCCACCTGTGGCGGTTCGAGGAGCGATGGCTGGCGCTGGGGGTGGCCCAGTGGGGCGGGGAGCTCCCGTTCCAACTGATCGCAGCCGTCACCGAGATCGACCCGCCCTAGGGATGCCTGCCGATCATGCGGGGCTCCCGCCGCCCTCGCTCCGCGGATCACGCGCCAGGCGGCCGCGGGCCTCCGCGGCGGCGCGCAGGCGGCCGTATTCCTCGGCCATCGTCGCGGGTGTCCAGTGGGCGTTGAGCCCGCTGGGATTGGGCAGCGCCCAGATGCGCGTCCCACCGATCCTCCGGTCCTGCGGCCCGATCACGGCCCTTCGGTCGCCGAATGCCGTGCGGTACGCGGTGACCCCCACCACCGCGAGCCACGCCGGACGCAGCAGCTGCACCTTCGCTGTCAGAATCCGGCCGCCCTCGCGGAACTCCTCGGCGGTGAGCTCGTCGGCCCGTGCGGTCGCCCGTGCCACCACATTGGTGATGCCGAGCCGGTGGGTGAGCAGTTCGTCCTGCTCATCCGGTCTCAACTGCCGTGGCGTGAAGCCGGACAGATGCAGCACCGGCCAGAAGCGGTTGCCGGGCCGGGCGAAATGGTGCCCCGTCGCAGCCGACATCAGCCCCGGATTGATGCCACAGAAGAGCACACGCAGACCGCCCGCGACCACATCGGGGACGACGTGACCGCGGGCGGCCTGGAGATCGTCGGGGGTCAGAGGATCGACCCCGGCGTGTATCCGGCAGCCTCCGGGTGCTGCTTGGCGATCTCCTCGACCCTCGAGACCACGGCCGTCACCTGGTCGCCGGCCGCGCCCGTGAACGACAGCTTGTCTGCCATCAGCTCGTCCAGCTGCGCACGGTCGAGCGGAATCCGCCCGTCGGTCGCCAGCTTGTCCAGCAGCTCATTGCGCTCGGCGCCCTGCTCACGCATCGCCAGCGCCGAGGCGACCGCGTGCTCCTTGATTGCCTCGTGCGCGACCTCGCGGCCGACCCCGGCCCGCACCGCACCCATCAGCACCTTGGTGGTGGCCAGGAACGGCAGGTAGCGGTCCAGTTCCCGCGCCACGACCGCCGGGAAGGCCCCGAACTCGTCCAGCACCGTCAGGAACGTCTCCAGCAGCCCGTCGAACGCGAAGAACGCGTCGGGCAGCGCCACCCGGCGGACCACCGAACAGGAGACATCGCCCTCGTTCCACTGGTCGCCGGCCAGTTCGCCGGTCATCGAGGCGTAGCCGCGCAGGATCACCATCAGGCCGTTGACGCGCTCGCAGGAGCGGGTGTTCATCTTGTGCGGCATCGCGGAGGAGCCGACCTGGCCGGGCTTGAACCCCTCGGTGACCAGCTCGTGCCCGGCCATCAGACGGATCGTCTTGGCGATCGACGACGGGGCGGCGGCCAGCTGCACCAGCGCGGTGACGACGTCGTAGTCGAGGGAGCGCGGGTAGACCTGGCCGACGGAGGTGAAGGCGTGAGAGAAGCCGAGGTGCCCGGCGATGCGCTGCTCCAGCTCCGCGAGCTTCGCCGCGTCGCCGCCCAGCAGGTCGAGCATGTCCTGTGCGGTGCCGACCGGTCCCTTGATGCCGCGCAGGGGGTAGCGGCCGAGCAGGTCCTCGAGCCGCCCGTAGGCCACCAGCAGCTCGTCGGCCGCAGTCGCGAAGCGCTTGCCGAGGGTGGTGGCCTGCGCAGCGACATTGTGCGACCGTCCGGCCATCACCAGTTCCGCGTGCTCGCCGGCCAGCTTGCCCAGCCGGGCCAGTACGGCGACCGTGCGGTCCCGGGCGAGCTCCAGCGAGAGCCGGATCTGCAGCTGCTCGACGTTCTCGGTGAGGTCCCGGGAGGTCATGCCCTTGTGGACGTGCTCGTGGCCGGCGAGGGCGTTGAACTCCTCGATCCGGGCCTTCACATCGTGGCGGGTGACCTTCTCGCGCTCGGCGATCGAGGCCAGGTCGACCTGGTCGAGCACCCGCTCGTAGTCGGCGAGGGCGGCGTCCGGCACCTCGATACCGAGGTCCTTCTGGGCGCGCAGCACGGCGAGCCACAGCCGCCGCTCCAGCGTCACCTTGTACTCGGGGGACCACAGGACGGCGAGCTCCGCGGAGGCGTAGCGGCCGGCAAGGACATTGGGGATGCGAGGCTTCGCAGGAGCAGCAGTCACGTGTACGGATTCTACTGGCGGTTTACGCAGGCCAACGCCCCGGTACGGTTTGTGGCTTCCTACGAGAACGAGATCTGCTACGGCAGCGGTGTGTCGTACGGGAGCAGCTCGGGACGCTTGGCCGGGCGGCCGTCTCCCGAGGAGCGGCCGGTCAGCCGCCGCCCGATCCACGGCATCAGGTGCTCACGCGCGAAGCGCAGGTCACTGCCGCGCCGGCGCGCCCACCCCGGCGGCACACCGGGAGGCAGCACGGCCCGCCAGTCGTCCTCCGCCTCCAGGCCCAGCGTCTGCCATACCGCCTCGGCCACCCGCCGGTGCCCCTCGCCCGTCAGATGCAGCCGGTCGACATGCCACATCCGCGGGTCGCCCAGCGCGGGCGCGCCGTACAGGCCGACGACGAGGGCCCCGTGCCGCGCCGCGAGCTCGTCGATGATCGAGAAGAGCTCCTCCATACGAGGCCGGAACCGCTCCATCACCGGCCCGCTGCGGCCGGGGGAGCGCATCAGCACCAGCTGTCCGCACATCGGCGCCAGCTTGCCCGCGGCCTCCTCCAGGAGCCCGCGGACCCGTCCCATGTCGCACTTGGGCCGCAGTGTGTCGTTCAGACCGCCGACGAGCGTCACCACGTCGGCCCGCATGGCCACCGCCATGTCCACCTGCTCGTCGACGATCTGGCCGATGAGCTTGCCGCGTACAGCGAGATTCGCGTACCGGAAGCCGGGAGCGCGCGCCGCGAGCCGGCCGGCGAGCAGATCGGCCCAGCCCCGGTAGGAGCCGTCCGGCAGACCGTCGGACATGCCCTCGGTGAAGGAGTCACCGAGGGCGACAAAGCTGGTGTAGGTGGCATTCAATTCCATGGCGGGAGCGATCCTACCGCCCAGTAACACATGCCGGGTCAGACCGCGGGAGCGCTGCCGAACAGCTCCCGCAGTACGTCCTCCATGGTCACCAGGCCGGCCAGCGTGCCGTCCGCGCCGAGGACCGCCGCCAGGTGCGTCCGACTGCGGCGCATCGCGGTGAGCACGTCGTCCATCGGAGTACCCTGCCCGACCTGGGCGATCGGGCGCAGCGCGGCGACCGGGAACGGTTCCTCGCGCGGCCCTGCCTCCAGCGCGTCCTTGACATGCAGGTAGCCGAGGATGCGACGGTCGTCGTCCACGACGGGGAACCGGGAGAAGCCGGACTCCGCCGACAGGCGCTCCAGGCCCTCCGGCGATATCCCGGCCCGGGCACTCACCACCCGCTCCACGGGCAGCACCACATCGTCGACCGGGCGGCGCCCCAGTTCCAGGGCGTCGTGCAGCCGCACGCTCGCGCGGTCGTCCAGCAGCCCCGCGTCACTGGAGACCTTGACCATCCGGGCGAGTTCGTCGTCCGTGAAGGTCGCGGACACCTCGTCCTTGACCTCAACCCGCAGCAGCTTCAGCAGTACGTTGGCGAATGCGTTGACGGTGAAGATCACCGGCCGCAGCGCGCGGGTCAGGGTGACCAGCGGAGGACCGAGCAGCAGCGCGGTCTTCACCGGCTCCGCCAGCGCGATGTTCTTCGGCACCATCTCGCCGACGAGCATGTGCAGATACGTCGCCGCGGCGAGGGCGATGACGAACGAGATCGGGTGGGTCAGCCCGTCCGGCACACCCACGGCATGGAACACGGGCTCCAGCAGATGGGCGATGGCCGGCTCGGCCACCACACCCAGCACCAGGGTGCACAGGGTGATGCCCAGCTGAGCCGCCGCCATCAGCGCCGAAACGTGCTCGAGCCCCCACAGGACGCTGCGCGCCCGGCGGTGGTCGTCGTCCGCGTACGGCTCGATCTGACTGCGGCGTACTGAGATCAGCGCGAACTCCGCACCGACGAAGAAGGCGTTGACGACGAGAGTCGCCAGACCGATCAGAAGCTGGACCGCTGTCATCGCACGCCCTCCGACGCCTGGTTGTCACCCGGGGCCGGGGCATGCAGAAGCACCCGCGCCGCACGCCGCCCGGAGGCGTCCACCACGTCCAGCCGCCAGCCGTTCAGCTCCACACGGTCGCCGACGGCCGGGATCCGGCCGAGGTCGGTGGCGACCAGGCCGGCCAGGGTCTCGTACGGCCCGTCCGGGACCCGCAGGCCGATGGACTGCAGCTGATCGGTCCGGGCGGCGCCGTCCGCCGAGTACAGCCGGCGGCCTTCGGCGTCGGTTCCGGCCGAAGCCAGATCCGGCGTCTCGTGCGGATCGTGCTCGTCGCGCACCTCGCCGACCACCTCCTCGACGATGTCTTCCAGGGTCGCGACCCCGGCCGTACCGCCGTACTCGTCGATGACGACGGCCATGGTCCGCCGGCCGGACAGCCGGTCGAGCAGCCGGTCCACCGTCAGCGACTCGGGTACGAGCAGCGGCTCGCGCAGCAGCTGCGCGACCGGGAAGCGGTGCCTGCGCTCGGCAGGCAGCGCCAGCACGTCCTTGATGTGCACGATCCCGACGACCGTGTCGAGGCTGCCCCGGTAGACCGGGAAACGGGAGAGGCCCGTGGCGAGCGTCGCGTTGGAGACGTCCTCGGCCGTGGTCTGCACATCCAGCGCCGTGACCTGCACCCGGGGGGTCATCACGTTCTCCGCCGTCAGATCGGCAAGGTTCAGTGTGCGTACGAAGAGTTCCGCCGTGTCCTTCTCCAGCGCACCCTGCTTCGCGGAGTGCCGCGCCAGCGCGACCAGTTCCTGCGGGGTGCGCGCGGAGGCCAGCTCCTCGGCCGGCTCCATGCCCAGCCGGCGCACCGTGCGGTTCGCGGTGCTGTTGAGATGGCTGATGAGCGGGCGGAACAGGGCACTGAAGGCGCGCTGCGGGGTGGCCACCCGCTTGGCCAGCGCCAGCGGCGAGGAGATCGCCCAGTTCTTCGGTACGAGTTCGCCGACCACCATCAGGACGATCGTCGACAGCGCGGTGCCGAGCACCAGCGCCACCGAGGAGGCAGCCGAGGCGGACAGGCCGATCGACTGGAACGGGCCACGCATGAGCTTGGCGATCGACGGTTCGGCGAGCATGCCGATGACCAGGTTGGTGACGGTGATGCCGAGCTGAGCTCCGGACAACTGGAACGTCAGGCTCCGCACAGCCTTGAGAGCACTGGCGGCGCCCCGCTCGCCCCGCTCGACGGCCCGCTCGAGATCGCTGCGCTCGACCGTGGTCAGAGAGAACTCGGCGGCGACGAAGGCGCCGCAGGCCAGCGAGAGCAGGAGGGCCACGAGGAGAAGAAGCACTTCGGTCATCGGTTCACCTCCGTCCCATGGTCGGCCAGGGGGAGGATGAGTGCGCGATGTCGGCTACTGGGAGGCTCGCCCATGGGCGGACGCTCACACCTTTCGATCGAAGTGGAGGTGCACCCATGGTAAAGGACAGGCAAAGGAGTGTTGCCGTCAACCGCCGAGCGGCTTGACCCAGCGACTCCACTGGGGTTCGGGCGCCTACCCCGCAGCGCTCCAGGCATGCTGCGCGAGCGCATTGCGGTCCAGCACCATCGCGTCCCCGCGCCGCCCGCCGAGCCGTACGAAGCGCTCCTCCGCCGCCGCGAGCAGCGCCGAGGCGACCCCCTGCCTGCGGTGGTCCGGGTGCACCGCCAGTCGGTACAGGTGGCACTGCCAGCCGTCGAAGCCCGCGATGACGGTGCCGGCCAGGTCGCCGCCGCGCTCGGCGATGATCAGCGCCTCGGGGTCCCGGCCGACCAGCCGCTCCATGCCGTCGAAGTCGTCGCTGATGCTCATGCCCTCCGCGGCCACCGTCCAGAAGGCCGGCACCGCGTCAAGGCCAGCACCGCGTCAAGGTCCGAGGGCGCCGCGGCCCGGGTCCGAAGGTCGTCCATGGCAGGAATCCCACCACCTCGTGGCCGTCGCGTCGAACAGATTCCAGCATCCGGCACATTCCGGCATCCGGTCAGCGGCCGTGCCACGGCGTCACCTCACTCGTGGGCGATGGCGGCCAGCACATTCATCCGCGCCGCCCGCAGGGCCGGCAGCACCGCGGCGGCGAGGCCGACCACGACCGAGCCCGCCACCACCGCGACGATCGTCGGCCACGGAACGGCCAGCGCCTTCATGCCCTCCAGCGCCAGCACCTGCTGGACGGCCAGGCCCCACACCAGCCCGAGCCCGAGACCGAGCAGCGCGCCGAACACGGCGATCACCACCGACTCCAGGTGGATCATCCGCCGCAGCTGCCTCCGGGAGAGCCCGATCGCCCGCAGCAGCCCGATCTCACGGGTGCGCTCCACGACGGACAGAGCGAGCGTGTTCACCACGCCGAGCACCGCGATGATGATCGCCAGCGCCAGGAGTCCGTAGACCAGCCTCAGCATCACGGCGATCTGATCACGAATCAGTTCCTTGTAGTCCGCCTGGTCGCGGACCTGCACCTGCGGATACGGGTCGAGGGCCGCTTCCAGTCCCTCGCGCAACTGCTGTACGTCGGTTCCGGGCGCGGCATTCACGTACAGCGCCGCGTCCTGGCCGCCCGGCAGATACTCCTCCACCGTGCCCAGGCCCAGGAACAGCCCGCCCTCCATGCCGGGACCGCTCGGCGCGTCCTGGTCCGTCAGCGCGGCGACCTTCAGTTCGGCAGCGCGCTCGCCCGGGAAGGTCACCGGCAGCGTGGCACCCAGCGCGAGGCCGTGCTCCTCGGCGAACTTCCGGTCCATCGCGATGCTGCCCGAAGCGAGCGCGGCGGGCGTGTCCCCGTCCGCGTACGTGACCCGGGCGATCTCGTCGAGCTCCCGGTCGTAGCCCGCCGCGGTGGTCTCGACGCGCTTGCCGTCCGGCAGCCGGATTTCGAGCGGCGCGAAGCGCTGCCGCACCACCAGGCCCGCGCCGTCGACGCCGCGCACCTTCTCGGTGATCTCCTTCGGGAAGGGCAGGAAGTTGCTGTTCTGTACGACGAAATCGGCGCCGAGCGTCTTGTCGATCTGGTCGTCGAAGGACTGCGCCATCGAGGCACTGGCCACCGAGAGCCCGCCCACCAGCGCCAGTCCCACCATCAGCGCGGCCGCCGTCGCTCCGGTGCGGCGCGGATTGCGCAGCGCGTTGCGCTGGCTCAGCCGCCCCACCGAGCCGAACACGCGGGGGAACGCCCCGCCCAGCACCCTGATCACCGGCCGCACCAGCAGCGGCCCCGCGACCACCGTCGCGATCAGGGTGAGGACCACGCCGAGCCCCAGCAGTGAGGCCGCCGACGAGGTGTCGTTGCTCGTCGCGCAGCCCGCGAGCGCCGCCGCACCGGCCGCGCCGACCAGCGCGCCCGCCACCGCCCGGACTCTCAGCGGCCTGCCGACGCCCGCCACTTCGACGTCCGCGAGCGCGGCCATCGGCGAGACCCTGCCCGCCCGGCGGGCCGGCAGGTACGCGGCGAGGAACGTGACGCCGACCCCGACGACGTACGCCGACACCGGAGTCGCCCAGCCGACGACCATCTCGGCGGCGCTCAGGTTCATCCCGAGCAGCCCCATCAGCTCGATCAGGCCGGCTGCCAGACCGATTCCGGTCGCCAGCCCCAGCGTCGCGCCGACCAGTCCGAGCAGCAGCGCCTCGATCAGGACGGACCTGCGCACCTGGCGGCGGTCGGCGCCGAGCGCGCGCATCAGGCCCAGTTCACGGGTGCGCTGTGCGATGAGCATCGAGAAGGTGTTGACGATCAGGAACACGCCCACCAGCACCGCGACACCGGCGAAGCCGAGCATCACGTACTTGATGACGTCGAGGAAGCCGCCGAGCTGCGACGCGGCCGACTCCGCCTGCTCGTCCGCCGTCTTCAGTTCGTACGCGTCGCCGACGGCGGCCGCGACGCGCTCCTTCAGTACGGCATCGCTCACGCCGGGAGCCGCGTCCACGGAGATCGTCGTCGCCACGCCCGGCCTGCCCAGCAGCGCGGTCTGCGCGGTCGGGGTGTCGAGGAAGACCAGGGCGGCGCCGGGGTTGGTGGTCGTGAAGGTGGCGATGCCGACGATCTCCACCTTGAAGGAGCCCGGTTGGGCGAGGACGGTGAGCGTGTCGCCGATCCGGACCCTCTTGTTGTCGGCGGTGTCCTTGTCGAGCAGCGCCTCGGCGGCGCCGCGCGGCTCCCGCCCGCTGGTCAGCTTCACCGGACTGCGTTCGGTGACGTACCAGTTGGTCGCGATGGTCGGCGCGCCCGTCGTCGGCCCGACCGGATCGTTGTTCCGGTCGACGATGGTGATGTTCTCCACCGCGGCGTCGACGTGGGTGGCGGCCACCCCGTCGACCTCGTCGATGCGCTCGGCGAGGGTTGCGGGCACGGTCTCGACCACCCCGGAGGGCAGGTTGCCGCTGACCCCCTCCTTGGGGCCGACGGTCACATCCGCCGAGGTGGAGGCGAAGAGCCGGTCGAACGTCCGGGTGACCGTGTCGGAGAAGATCAGGCTTCCCGCGACGAAGGCGACGGACAGGATCACGGCCAGCGCGGACAGCAGCAGCCGCCCCTTGTGGGCGAAGAAGCTCCGCAGCGTCGCCTTCAGCACCCGGGCTCAGTCCTTTCGCAACGGGTCGGAACCCGGCCCGGAACCCGGCTCGGAACGCAGTCCGTCGAACCGTTTCATCCGTTCGAGCACCGCCTCCGCGGTGGGCTGCGGCATCCTGTCGACGATCCGCCCGTCCGCGAGGAACAGCACCAGATCGGAGTGGCCGGCGGCGCCTGGGTCGTGCGTCACCATCACCACCGTCTGGTCGAGGCAGTCGACAGCCTCCCGCAGGAAGGCCAGTACCTCGGCGCCCGCACGGGAGTCGAGGTTGCCCGTGGGCTCGTCCGCGAAGATCAGTTCGGGCCGGGACGCGAGCGCCCGCGCGCAGGCCACGCGCTGCTGCTGGCCGCCCGACAGCTGGGCCGGCCGGTGCCCGAGCCGGTCCCGTAGCCCCAGCGTGTCGATGACCCGCTCCAGCCACTGCGGGTCGGCTTCGCGCCCCGCGATGTCCATGGGGAGCGTGATGTTCTCCGCAGCGGTGAGCGTGGGCAGCAGATTGAACGACTGGAACATGAAGCCGATCCGGTCCCGCCGCAGCCGGGTCAGCTCACGCTCCTTCAGCCCGGTGATCTCGGTGTCGCCCAGCCACACCTGCCCGGCGGACACCGTGTCGAGGCCGGCCAGGCAGTGCATCAGGGTGGACTTCCCGGACCCGGACGGGCCCATCACAGCGGTGAACCGGCCACGCGCGATGTCCACATCGACAGAGTCCAGGGCCAGTACCGTCGTCTCGCCCGTGCCGTACGCCTTGGTCAGCGCCCTGGCCCGCGCGGCCACCGGCACCGGGCCTGCCCGGTCCTCGGCGTGCGCAGCAGCAGGTGTGGACATGGCCGCCTCCCCGGTTGTGGCCGTCCCAACTCGCGTACAGGCCGAGGGTAGAACATGCGGGGGCCGGGGCGGGCCGTTGCCGGTGATAGCACTCCTGCGCTAGCTTGGAAGCGTGGCAAAGACCCAGCTGAACGTGCGGGTGGACGAAACCACCGCGGAGGCCGCGCGCAGTCGCGCCCAGCAGCGCGGCATGAGCGTCAACCGGTACATCGAGGAACTCGTCCGCCAGGACGCGGGCGACGCCGGCCGTACCTTCGTCGAGGCGGCCGCGGACTTCATGAAGAGTTACGAATCGGTGTTCACCGAGGAGTTCGGCAGCGAGCGCGAAGGGCGCCGTTGAGCCTCAGGATCGACCTCGCCTGGCTGCTCATGATCGCCGAACACAAGACGCCCGGCGATCCCCAGGTCACTGACTGGGGCGCGTTGGTCGCCGCCGTCAGCCGCCATGACGCGGAGATATTCGGCATCCCCGTCTACGGCGATCCGCAGGCCCGGGCCGCCTCGCTGCTGCAACTCCTGCTTCACATCCCGGCCCTGGAGCGCTCCAACGCCATGTTCGCCTGCGCCGTGGCGTACGCCTATCTCGTCGCCAGCGGCCTCAAGGTCGCCACCTCGCCCGAGCAGGTCCGCGATCTGGCCCGCCTGGTCAAGGACGGCGACGCGGACGTACGGGCGATCGCCGACGCACTGCGGCAGTGGAGTGTGTGACCGGTCCTCGCGGGAGCCGGATCCATGCCCCGATCGGTCCATGCCCCGATCAGTCCATGACCGGGGGCCGTCTGGCCGTGCCCAGCACGCAGGACGACATCGGCAGCGTGACCCCCTTCTCGGGGACCTTCAGCCGGCGGTATCCGTCGATCTCGAAACCCGCGGCCTCGATCGCGGCCAGTGCGTCCCGAGCCGTATGGCAGCCGCCGAAGAGCAGCGGCCACACCGTACGGTCCAGCGCCTTCTGGGCGGTGGCCATCGCCCGCCCCCGGGCCACCCCGTGCTCGAAGAACCGCAGCTCGCCGCCGGGACGCAGGACGCGCCGGACCTCCGCGAGGGCCCGCGGCACATCCCGTACGGTGCACAGCACCAGCGACACCACGGCCGCGTCGAACGCCTCGCTCTTGACCGGGAGGGCCTCGGCGGCGCCCGGCACCACATCCACCGGAACCTCCGCCCGCATCGCCGCGCTCGCGGCCAGTCGGCGCAGGGTGCGCTCCGGCTCGACCGCCACGACCTCGGAGACGGTGGCCGGATAGTGCGCGAAGTTCAGGCCGTTCCCCGCGCCGATCTCGATCACCCGGCCGGACAGCCCGGACAGCAGCTCCTCCCGGTAGGCGGCCACCCCGGCCCTGAGATCGGCGGCGACACTGAACCGGGCGTAGAAGCGGGCGAACAGCGGATGATGCACGACGTCCCGGGGCACCTTGGTGCTGCGCAGCGGCATGACGGGTCCTCCTCCGGCGAACGGACGGATACCGTCAATTGTCCCCCCGGCCGTGCCGCCTCATCCGCCTACGAAACAGAACTCGTTGCCCTCGGGGTCGCGCAGCAGCTGGAAGCGACCGTGATCGTCGGTCACCATGTCGCCGACCCTGACCGCGCCGAGCCGGACCGCCTCGTCGGCCGCCGCGTCGACATCGCCCGCGTCCAGGTCGAGATGGAGCCGGTTCTTGGCGGACTTGCCCTCGGGCACCTGCTGGAAGGCGATCCGGACGAACCCGGGCGGGTCGATGTACGACCAGTCCGCGCTGCGGTCCACCGGTTCGCCGCCCAGCAGGGCAGCCCAGAAGCGCACCAGGGCGGCCGGATCGGCGCAGTCGAAGACGATCTCTTCCACTCGTGCTCGCATGACGCTCAGGCTATGCGGAGGGCGAACGCTGCCGCGTCCCAGACACCGCCGAGCGCGGCGCCGAGCCAACTCCCGGCCCGCGCCCGGAACTCCGCGGGTGCCAGCGCCCCCGCGCCCGCGGGGACCGCCCCGAGCAGCGGCGCGCCCGCCATCGACGGCAGGTCGGCCAGATTGCACCGCGCGGCGAGATCGGGGACGGCCGGCCAGCTGCCGACCACCACCCCGAGCGGCTCCAGCTCCCGCGCCCGCAGGGCTTCGGCGGTCAGCGCGGTGGAGTTGAGCGTGCCGAGCCCGGCCGGGGCCACCACCAGGACCGGCGCGCGCAGCAGGCGGGCCGCGTCGGCGAGCGTGGAGCCCGACTCGTCGAACCGTACGAGCAGCCCGCCCGCACCCTCGATCAGCACCAGGTCGTGTTCAGCGGCGAGTTTCTCCGCCGCCTCGGCCACGTCCTGCGGCCGCACCGGCGCCAGCCCGGCCCGCCGCGCGGCGGTCGCGGGGGCCAACGGCTCGGGGAACCGCGCGAGTTCGACCGCCGTCAGCGGGCCCGCAAGCCGGGCCGCCTCCGCCGCGTCACCCGGCTCGCCGGGCTCCAGCCCGGTCTGCGCGGGTTTCAGTACGGCGACGGAACGGCCGGCTGCCAGCGCCGTCGCCGCCACCGCGGCGGTGACGACGGTCTTGCCGATTTCCGTTCCGGTTCCGGTGACGACGACCACGGCCATCGCTGTTCACCGCCCTTCCTGCATCGTCTCTGGGGCTGTTCGTGCTCAACCCGCGGCGGCCGCCGCGCACACGGCACGGCAGACGCGCGCCACGTCCTCGTCACCGGTGACGTAAGGCGGCATCGTGTAGACGAGGTCGCGGAACGGCCGCAGCCACACGCCCTCGCGCACCGCCGCCCGAGTGGCCGCGGCCATGTCCACCTCGTGATCCAGCTGGACGACGCCGATCGCGCCGAGCACGCGTACGTCCCGTACCCCGGGAAGGGCCGCTGCCTGTGTGAGCCCGTCCAGCAGGCCCGCCTCGATCCGCTTGACCTCCTGGCGCCAGTCCTGGCCCAGTAGCAGATCGATGGAGGCCAGTGCCACGGCGGATGCGAGCGGATTGCCCATGAATGTCGGGCCGTGGGCGAGTACCGGAACCTCGCCCCGCGAGATTCCCTCGGCCACCGCCGAGGAACACAGCGTCGCGGCCATCGTCAGGTAACCGCCGGTCAGCGCCTTGCCCACGCACATGACATCGGGTGAGATGCCGGCGTGCTCCGCCGCGAACAGCCCACCGGTGCGCCCGAATCCGGTGGCGATCTCGTCCAGCACCAGCAGCACACCGTGCGCGTCGCACAGTTCGCGGAGCACCCGCAGATAGCCGGGGGAGTGGAAGCGCATCCCGCCCGCGCCCTGCACCACCGGTTCCACGATCACCGCGGCCAGCTCGTCCGCGTGCCGCGCGACAAGGTCCGTCAGATGCTGTACGTACGCCGGGTCCGGCTCGGCGTCGAAGCCGGCCGGCGGCGCGTCCGCGAACACCTGACGCGGCAGCGCCCCGGACCACAGCTCATGCATCCCGCCCTCGGGGTCGCACACCGACATCGGCTGCCAGGTGTCGCCGTGGTAGCCGCCGCGCCAGGTCAGCAGGCGCTGCTTGCGGGGCCGGCCGGCCGAGCGCCAGAACTGCAGGCACATCTTCACCGCGACCTCGACCGAGACCGACCCGGAGTCGGTGAGGAAGACGTGCTCCAGCCCGGCCGGGGTGATCTCCACCAGCTTGGCCGCGAGCCGCACGGCGGGCTCATGCGTGAGCCCGCCGAACATCACATGGCTCATCCGGTCCAGCTGGCCGCGCGCCGCGTCGTTGAGGACGGGGTGGTTGTAGCCGTGGATCGCCGACCACCACGACGACATCCCGTCGACCAGCTCGTCCTGACCGTGCGCGGGCCGGTCCAGCCGCAGCCGTACCCCCGACGCCGAGCCGACGAGGAGCGGTTCCTGCCGGCCGGGCATCGGGCCGTACGGATGCCAGACGTGCTGCCGGTCCAGGTCCAGCAGCCGGCCGGGGGACAGCGGGGGCAGCGGATCAGGCATTGGGCGCGAGGTCCGTCCCGGCGCCGCGGCGGCGGACCGCGACCAGGTCGGTACGGGCACCGGGGACCTCCGCGGCCGACTCCACGGACGGCGCTTCCACGCCGGGCACCTCGGGCTCCGAGGAGCCGCACGGCGCGCAGCCGCCGCCGTGCGATCCGCAGCCCTCGGCGGCGGCGAGTGCGTCGGCCCGGTGCTCGGGCAGCGTGGTCGTGCCGGTGCCCTCGACTTCGAAACCGGCGTCCGCGATCATCTCGAGGTCCGCCCGGCCCTCCTGGCCCTCACTGGTGAGGTAGTCCCCGAGGAAGATCGAGTTGGCCAGGTGCAGGGCGAGCGGCTGGAGCGTACGCAGATGTACCTCACGGCCGCCGGCGAGCCGTACCTCCACGTCCGGGCAGACGAACCGCACCATGGCGAGGATGCGCAGCGCCCGCTGCGGAGTGAGGTTCCACTCCTTGGCCAGCGGGGTGCCCTCGAACGGGATGAGGAAGTTGACCGGCACCGAGTCCGGGTCGAGATCGCGCAGGGCAAAGACGACATCGACCAGGTCCTCGTCGCTCTCGCCCATACCGGCGATCAGTCCGGAGCAGGCGGAGAGCCCTGCGGCCTGGGCCTGCTGCACGGTCTCCACCCGGTCCGCGTAGGTGTGGGTGGTCGTGATCTCCCCGTACGTCCCCTCGGACGTGTTGAGGTTGTGGTTGTACGCGTCGGCGCCCGCGGCCCGCAGCCGCTCCGCCTGGCCGTCCGAGAGCAGACCGAGGCAGGCGCACACCTCTACGCCCTCGTTCTGCTCCTTGATCGCCTCGATGGTCTGCGACACTCGGTCGACGTCCCGGTCCGTCGGACCGCGGCCGCTCGCGACCAGGCACACGCGCTTGGCCCCGCCCGCCACACCCGCGGCGGCGGCCTTGGACGCCTCGTCCGGCTTCAGCCACGTGTACTTGAGGATCTCGGCCTTCGAGCCGAGCCGCTGGGAGCAGTACGAACAGTCCTCGGGGCACAGGCCCGACTTCAGGTTGACCAGATAGTTGAGCTTCACCCGCCGCCCGAACCACTGGCGGCGCACCTTGCCCGCCGCGGCCACCACGTCGAGCAGTTCGTCGTCCGAAGTCGCCAGTACGGCGAGCGCCTCTTCGCGGGTCGGCAGTTCGCGCCGCAGCCCCTTGTCCACCAGCGTGGTCAGCAGATCCATGCTCCAGATCCTGACCTATCGCACCGTCCCTGGCCAAGGAGAGATCGCACAACAGAGCTGCTTCGAGGTGTGTGTATTGCCACACCCTGACCGCAGACCCGGCCCGTTAGGGTCTGTCGACAGCCCACAAACCGCGAGGACTCATCCATGCCCCAGGACGTGTTCGACTGGATCGACGAAGCGGCGCGCGAGCGCGACCGGGCCGGACTCGTCCGGACCCTGCGTCCCCGCCCCGCCGAATCCGCGCTTCTCGACCTGGCGAGCAACGACTACCTGGGGCTCGCGCACCGCCCGGAGATTACCGCGGCGGCAGCCGAGGCGGCTCGCCGCTGGGGGGCAGGAGCGACCGGTTCGCGGCTGGTGACCGGCTCCACGGAACTGCACGCCACGCTGGAGCGGGAACTCGCGGAGTTCTGCGGCTTCGAGGCGGCGCTCGTACTGTCCTCGGGCTACGCGGCGAACCTCGCCGCGGTCACCGCGCTGACCGGGCGCGGCTCGCTCATCGTCTCGGACGCCGGCAACCACGCGTCCATCGTCGACGGCTGCCGGCTCTCGCGCGCGGAGACGGCCGTCGTCCCGCACTCCGATCCCGACGCCGTGCGCAAGACGCTCGAGGCGCACTCCGGCCGGGCCCTCACCGTCACCGACTCGGTCTTCTCCGTCGACGGTGACGCCGCGCCGCTGCGCGAGCACGCGGCGGCCTGCCGTGACCACGGCGCCGCGCTGCTGGTCGACGACGCGCACGGTCTCGGCGTGCTCGGCGAGGGCGGCCGGGGCGCCCTGCACGCCGTGGGCCTGGCCGGCGCGGACGGTGTGGTGGCGACGCTGACCCTGTCCAAGTCGCTGGGCAGCCAGGGCGGCGCGGTGCTCGGCCCCGCCAAGGTCATCGACCATCTGGTCAACACCGCCCGGACCTTCATCTTCGACACCGGACTCGCCCCCGCGGCGGTCGGCGCCGCGCTGGAGAGCCTGGGACTGCTGCGCCGCGAACCCCAACTGGCCGCGCGCGCCCGCATGGTGGCCACCACGCTGTACGACCGGCTGACCGCCGCCGGGCTGACCGCGGCGAAGCCGGACGCCGCTGTGGTGTCGGTACGGGCGCCCTCGCCCGGGACGGCTCTGCGGTGGGCAGCCGACTGCCGCGCGGCGGGCCTGTTCGTGGGCTGCTTCCGGCCGCCGTCCGTACCGGACGGCATCTCCCGGCTGCGCCTGACCGCGCGTGCGGACCTGACGGAAGGCGAGATCGCGCGGGCGGTCGCCACCATTGTGGCCACCGCGCCGATCGCTGCGTAAGGCTCAACTCCCGTCTCGGGCTCAACTCCCGTCCCGCGCAGGGTGGTTGCGCAGGTAGGACACGAAGGACTCCCAGGCGCCCGCGGAGAACAGCAGAGCGGGCCGGGAGAGGTGCTTCGAGTCGCGGACGGCCAGCAGGCCGCCGTCGAGGCGGGCCGCCTCGACGCAGTTGTTCATTCCGGTGCTGCGGCTGCTGCGCCGCCACCGCGCTCTGTTCAGGGAAGGGCCGAGGGAAGGGCCGGGGGAGGGTTCGTACGCATGGCGTGCGGACATGGGGGCCTCCTTACGCGCCGTCACCGATTCTGGTGAGGAGATCCGACGAGCCCTCGGGCGAGAGGGCGTGCGCCTGAAGGGTGCGGAAGGCGGCGCTGTACGCCTCGAGGTCTGCCTTCCGCTCGAGGTAGAGGCTACTCGTCAAGTGGTCGAGAACGACCACATCCAGATCAGAAATGTTCGGAAAAGAAAAGATAATGAAAGGTCCGGTGAGTCCGACGTGTCCACCGACGCTGAACGGCAGGACCTGAAGCCGCACATGAGGAAGCCGGGCCATTTCCTGGAGCTTCCGCAGCTGCTCCGCCATCACCCGCGGGCCGCCCACCTGTCGTCGCAGCACCGCCTCGTCCACCACCGCGCTCAGCTGAAGCGGCGTATCCGCCCACAGGACGGACTGCCGGGCCAGCCGCACCCGCACCAGCGCGTCCACCTTCTCATCCGGCAGCCCGTCCAGCGCCGCCCTGGTCACCGCCCGTGCGTAGGCCTCGGTCTGCAACAGTCCCGGCACCACGGCGAGTTCCACGCTGCGCGCGGTGCACGCCTCCGCCTCCAGGCTGATGAAGTCCCGGTACTCGGGCGGCAGCAGCCCCCGGTAGGCGTGCCACCACTGGCGCCTGCGGTCTCCGCCGCCGGCCGAGCCGGCCAGTGCCTCCAGCAACGCCCGTGCGCGCGGGTCCCGTACGCCGTACGCGTCGAGCAGCCTCGTCACGTCGACAGGCTTCACGTTCGTGCGTCCGGTCTCGATCCGGCTCACCTTCGACTGGTGCCAGCCCAGCAGCGAAGCGGCCTCGCCACTGGTCAGCCCCGCCCGGTCACGAAGGCCGCGCAGTTCCTCGCCGAGCTTGCGCCGGCGCACTGCGGGACCGTGCCGCATACCTGCCTCCCTCCGGTCGGCGCCGATGCGTAGTGTGCCGCCCAAATACGCTTTTCCGTAGCAGAGTTCACCGCTTCGAGCGACAGATATATGCATAACCTGGTGGATCGCCACCCGCGACGGCGGCATGAGTGGCACGCTGGCGCGAAGCACGTATCCGAGGCCGTCTTCGCGTACATCCGCCACGAGTCTTCGGTCCGGCCTCGGTGGGAAAGGGACAGCGTCGCCATGGCAGACCATCAGGAAACATCCGTCACTCTGCCGAGCGATCCCGCCTCGGTCTCCGCCGCCCGGAGATACGTCGTCGACGTTCTCTCCGCATGGGGCCTTCCCGCCGACGAGGACACCGCCGACACGGTACGGCTGATCGTCTCCGAGCTCGCGACCAACGCGGTGCAGCACACCTTCGGCCAGTCACCCACCTTCACGGTGGATCTCCGGCTCGAGCGCGAGGAGGAGCTGCACATCGGTGTCACCGACAGCCACCCCCGCTGGCCGAAGCGGCTGCCTGCCGCCGTCCAGCAGGACAACGGCCGCGGCATGGTCATCATCCGCTGGCTGGCCGCCGAGTGCGGCGGCCGGCTGTCTGTCGCGCCGACCGAGGACGGCGGCAAGACCGTGTGGATCGCCCTGCCCTGGACGGCTGCGGTCTCGCAGCAGGAGTCCATGGCGGCCCCGGTTGTTCCGGAAAGCCCCCTGAACGCCCCGCAGAGCCCCTGACTTCCCGGTTACCGGCCGAAGCCGCCGCGCAGCAGCGCCCGCAGGGTGTCCGCGGCCGGACCCGCCCCGTCGGGCCGGTGAACGACCGAGATCGTACGGCGCAAGCCGCCGGACTCCAGCAGCCGCACCCCCAGCGGTGTCGCCGACATCGACGCCACCATCTCCGGTACGACCGCCACCCCCAGCCCCGCGCTCACCAGGGCGGTGACCAGCGCGTACCCGGGCATCTCGCAGACCACGGCCGCGGTCGCCCCCGCTGCGGCCAGGGCCGCTTCCACCCCCTGCCGGGGCGGATGCGAGGGCGCGCTGCTGATCAGCGGCTGACCTGCGAGTTCGGCCGGCGGCAGCCGTCCCGAGCCACCGGACAGGGCGTGACCCGGCGAGGTGATCAGGACCAACTCCTCCACCAGCAGCGGCTCCACCGCCACGGACGGCGGGAGCGGGGCGGGCACCGCGGGCTCGTACGCATGCGTGAGCGCCAGGTCCACTTCACCCGCCGCCACCGCCGCGACCCCGGCCGGCGGCTCGTACTCGGCGACGGTCAGCTCCACGGCGGGGTGCGCGCGGCGGAACGCGCTCAGCACGGGCGGCAGCAGATGGATGCCGGCGGTGGTGAAGGTCCCGACGCGCAACCGTCCGCCGGACAGGCCCGCCAGCCCGGCCAGTTCATGCCGGGCGCGCTCCATCTCGTCCAGGACCCGGCGGGCGCGCGCGACGAGCAGTTCGCCGGCGGCCGTCAGCCGGGCCCCGCGGTGGTGGCGGACCAGCAGGGTGGCCCCGGCCTCGCGCTCCAGCTTGGCCAGCTGCTGCGAGAGCGCCGGTGCGGTATAGCCGAGGCGGGCCGCCGCGCGCGTGATCGAACCGGCCTCGGACACGGCCACCAGGGCGGCCAGCCGCGTCGCATCGTACATAAAGGGTTCCTTAAGGCAGACCCAGGAGACTCGAAGTACACGCTAAAGCCTTCACGGGTCCACAGTGGAGCGATGGACGCTGAACTGGTCGCCTTCACCGGCGTTGCCGCAGGCATGATCGCCATGCCCGGCGCGGATTTCGCCCTGGTCGTACGCAACGCGCTCGCCTCCCGCACAGCGGGGGTCGCCACCGCCGTCGGAGTGGCCGGGGGGCTCCTCGTGCACACCGCGCTCGCGGTAGCCGGGCTCGCCGCGGTGCTGGTCGCGGTGCCCACGCTGTTCCGTACGCTCCAGCTGCTCGGAGGTGCGTACCTGGTCTATCTGGGGCTGCGGGCGCTACGGGCCGCGCTGCGGCCGGCGCGGCGGGCACCCGAGGAGGACGGCGGGACCCGCGTGGGACCGGGGCGGGGTCTGTACCAGGGCTTTGTCACCAACGTCCTGAACCCGAAGGCGCCGGTCCTCTTCCTGAGCCTGCTGCCCCAGTTCGTGAACGAGGGGCAGAACCCGCTGCCGCGGACCCTCTTGCTCGGGGCGGTCGTCGTGGTGCTGGCCCTGCTGTGGTTCCCGGCGATCGCGCTGCTGGTGGACCGGCTCGGCCGGTGGCTGCGCCGCCCGCGTACCGCCCGCACGGTCGAAGGCGTCACCGGCGGCGCACTCGCGGGCCTCGGCCTGACCCTGCTGGCAGGGTCGGTGACGCACTGACCGCGGTGGTCGCGGTCAGTGCGTCCGCCCTGCCGTCAGCGCACCCGGCCGTACCAGACGCTCTTGGACCAGATCTTCTCCAGGCGCACTACCGCACCGGTCTTCGGGGAGTGCCAGATCTTCCCTTTACCCGCGTAGATTCCGACGTGGTAGACGTTCTTGCCGGAGTGGAAGAAGACCAGGTCGCCCTGCTGGCGCTTGGACGCCGCGATGTGGCGGGTCTTGTTGTACTGCTGCGCGGCCGTGCGGGGCAGTGACTTTCCGGCGCGCTTGTACGAGTAGAGCGTCAGCCCCGAGCAGTCGAACCGCTTCGGTCCTACCGCTCCGTACTTGTACGGGGCCCCCTTCTTGGAGGCTGCCACCTTCAGGGCCTCCGTCGCGTAGGACGGAGCGGCCTGGGCTTCCGACACGGCGCCAGGCGCCAGCATCGTGCCGCCGACGGCGGCGAGGGTGAGCGCCGATGCGGCGCCGGCCCGGGACAGCAGAGACGGGACAGTGTTCTGCGCAGTCATGCGCAACCCTTCGTCAGCCGCCTGTGAAGGATGACCTGTCGGGTTCGGACTGGCGAAGTTGCCCGGCCGTCAAAGACGGCTTCACCCCAAGGGATGACCATGGTCGGTCACCCCGCTGTACTTGGGTCCTCCACTCCTGCCGATCCACTCTTGTCGACCAGGCATCCGGGACGGCGGCAGGACTCGGCGTCCGCCCGGACCGCCCCGCCGCGGCGGCGGGGGCTTGTCGTCCCAGGGATCTTGACTCATAACTGCCCGAAAATCCGAGCAGAAGCGGCCCTTTGTGGGGTTCCTCACCACTGACCCGTTCGGGTGGACGAGGGTGCATTCGCCCCCCGGGCCGAAGGCCCGAGGAGCCCTGGACCAGCAGCGGAACAGTCCATTCCGCCCCGCGCGTAGACACGTTGTGCAAGTCGGATGGTCCGTCCGGCCCTTGGTGAACTAAGCCGAACGGGGGATCGATTCCAGTACTCCGTGCGGGTGCTTCGGCGAGTCGTTCGCTCAACTCGGCGATGGCGGCGGCACCGTGACGCGCCCGGCGCGGCGCTCGCCGTCGAGCACGCGCAGCGCGCGGGCCAGCGTCTCCTCGTACACCTCGGTCTCGCCTCGCCGGTGCATGACCGTCAGGGCGTCGCGCAGCGCCGCCGCCCTGCTCACGAGGGCCTGCGCGGCGCGCAGGCAGCTGTACGTGTCGCCGCCTCGCGCGGGATTGATCCGGCCCAGCAGGTCGACGACTTCCAGATAGCGGTCGATCAACTCGCACTCGGCGCGCGTCAGTGCGGGGAGGGGCGGGAGTTCCGGCAGCATCCTGGTCTCACCTCGTGCCGAGGACCGTCGCGGCGCCCTTGCGGCTGTGCACGATCCGGTCCACGAGTCCGTACTCCCGGGCGCTCTCGGCGTCGAAGATCTTGTCGCGCTCGATGTCCGCCGAGATCCGCTGCGTGCTCTGCCCGGTGTGCCGTACGAGCATCCGGGTGAGCATTCCCCGCACCCGCAGCAATTCCTGCGCCTGGATCTCGAGGTCGGAGGGCTGCCCCCGCAGCGGCTCCGGGATGGCGGGCTGGCCGATGAGCACCCGGGCGCCCGGCAACGCCAGTCGCTTGCCCGGCGTGCCGGCCGCCAGGAGCACGGCGGCGGAGGAGGCGGCCTGGCCGAGGCAGATTGTCTCCACGTCGCAGGTGACGAACTGCATCGTGTCGTAGATCGCGGACATCGCCGCGTAGGAGCCGCCGGGGGAGTTGATGTAGAGCGAGATGTCCCGGTCGGGCGCGGCATGCTCCAGATACATGAACTGCGCGACCACGTCGGTCGCCGCGGGCTCGTCGATCGGGGTCCCGACAAAGACGATGCGCTCGCCCAGCAGCTTGGAGTACGGGTCGAGGGTGCGCGTGCCTGTGGTGGTGCGCTCGGTGAATTCGGGCAGGACGTGACGGGCGATGGGCCGACTCATGGCGTTCCTCTCGCGCTCTGTATAAAATGTACAGGACGTACATCCCGTTATGATGGGAGCATGGCCTACGAGATTCCGGTGACGCAAGCCCGCGCAGAGCTCGCCGAACTGATCAACCGCGTCGTCTACGGCGGCGAGCGGGTCGTGGTGACGCGTCACGGCAAGCCCCTGGTGGCGCTGGTTTCCG
The DNA here is from genome assembly GCF_024213665.1 of Streptomyces sp. A3M-1-3. GTDB lineage: Bacteria > Actinomycetota > Actinomycetes > Streptomycetales > Streptomycetaceae > Streptomyces. Next base: position 137,485 of record NZ_JANAVP010000015.1, on the reverse strand, counting down.
CCGCTGACCTGGAACGACTCGAATCCGCGGCGGAGCCGGCGGAGGAGCAGGTGATCAGCTCGGTCTCCTCGGTCCGCTCACTGACGTCCGCTCCGGGCGAACGGCGCCGCTTCGGCATCGCGGCGGAGCACCGCGACCCGGATGCGGGCGACCGCCCGGCAGGGCACGAAGACTGAACGGCCGGCGCCCTCGTCCGCGGGATTCCGCAGCTCGGCGGGACCGGCCGAGGACGCGGGTGACCGGAGCGCCGGCCGTCAGCACATGCGGCCCCTGCCGGGTCACGACCACCGCGCCGTATACATCGCGGTCCTCGATCGGTGGACGTCGCAGGCCCCTCGCGCCGCTCGAACCGCTGCTCCCATGAGCACGTCCTGGACGAAGATCGCCGAGGCGTACCGCGACGCCGGGATGATGCACGGTCTGCGCGCACTGAGGAGCACTCCCCGAAACCTGAGTTAACGCGTTGGAAAAAGTGGCGCCCTAATCTGCGACGCCTGGCTGCGAGGCCGCCCACCGGCGCGCCTCCGTCGACACTCGCCAGGAAGACAGTGAGGTGGGAGCCGTGCAACTGACCCCGCACGAGCAGGAGAGGCTGCTCATCCACGTGGCCGCCGACGTGGCCGAGAAGCGAAAGGCGCGCGGGCTTCGGCTGAACCACCCCGAGGCGATCGCGCTGATCACCTCGCACATCCTGGAGGGCGCCCGCGACGGACGTACCGTCGCGGAACTCATGTCGTCGGGGCGCAAGGTCCTCACCCGTGACGACGTCATGGACGGCATCTCCGAGATGATCCACGACGTCCAGGTCGAGGCGACCTTCCCGGACGGAACCAAGCTGGTCACCGTCCATGATCCGATCGTCTGAGGGGGAGTGCGACGATGATCCCGGGTGAAATCCTGTACGCCGACGGGCCCGTGACCCTCAATGAGGGGCGGCCCGTCACCTGCCTCACCGTGCTGAACGCCGCCGACCGGCCCGTCCAGGTCGGCTCCCACTACCACTTCGCCGAGGCCAACCCCGGCCTGGAATTCGACCGCGCCGCCGCCCGCGGCCTGCGGCTGAACATCGCCGCGGGAACGGCCGTGCGCTTCGAGCCGGGCATCCCCGTCGCGGTGGAACTCGTGCCCCTGGCCGGCCTGCGTGCGGTCCACGGCCTGCGCGGCGAGACGGGAGGGGCGCTCGATGCGTGAACTGAAGCTGGACCGTGCCGTGTACGCCGATCTGTTCGGCCCCACCACCGGTGACCGTATCCGGCTCGCGGACACCGACCTGTTCGTCGAGATCGAGCAGGACCGGGCAGGCGGACCCGGACTGGCCGGCGACGAAGCGGTCTTCGGCGGTGGCAAGGTCATCCGCGAGTCGATGGGGCAGGCCCGTACGACACGAGCCGAGGGCGCCCCCGACACCGTCATCACCGGCGTCGTCGTCCTGGACCACTGGGGCATCGTCAAGGCCGACGTGGGCATGCGCGACGGCAGGATCACCGGTATCGGCAAGGCCGGCAACCCCGACACCATGGACGGCGTACACCCGGACCTGGTGATCGGTCCCGAAACCGAGATCATCGCGGGCAACGGGAAGATCCTCACCGCGGGTGCCGTCGACGCCCACGTCCACTTCATCTCCCCGACGCTCGTCGACGAAGCCCTCGCCTCCGGAGTCACCACCCTCGTCGGCGGCGGCACCGGACCCGCCGAGGGCACCAAGGCCACCACCATCACCCCCGGTCCCTGGCACCTGGCCCGGATGTTCGCCGCGCTGGAGGACCATCCGGTCAATATCGGGCTGCTCGGCAAGGGCAACACCATGTCCCGCGACGCCATGCACTCCCAACTGCGCGGCGGAGCCCTCGGGTTCAAGATCCACGAGGACTGGGGGTCGACCCCCGCCGTCATCGACGCGTGCCTCGGCGTCTGCGAGGAGACCGGCGCCCAGCTGGCCATCCACACGGACACACTCAACGAGGCGGGGTTCGTCGGCGACACCCTCGCGGCCATCGCCGGCCGGACCATCCACGCGTACCACACCGAGGGCGCCGGCGGCGGCCACGCGCCGGACATCATCACCGTCGTCTCGGAGCCCAACGTGCTGCCGAGCTCGACCAATCCGACCCGCCCGCACACCGTCAACACCATCGAGGAACACCTCGACATGCTGATGGTCTGCCACCACCTCAACCCGGCCGTTCCCGAGGACCTCGCCTTCGCCGAGTCCCGGATCAGGCCCAGCACCATCGCCGCCGAGGACATACTCCACGACCTGGGTGCGGTCTCGATCATCTCCTCCGACTCGCAGGCCATGGGGCGGATCGGTGAGGTCGTCCTGCGCACCTGGCAGACCGCGCACGTCATGAAGAGGCGACGAGGCGCCCTGCCGGGCGACGGCCGCGCCGACAACCACCGCGCTCGTCGCTATGTCGCCAAATACACCATCAACCCGGCCGTCGCCCAGGGCCTCGACCACGAGATCGGCTCCGTCGAGACCGGCAAGCTCGCCGACCTCGTGCTCTGGGACCCGGCCTTCTTCGGCGTCAGACCGCAGCTCGTCATCAAGGGCGGGCAGATCGCGTACGCGCAGATGGGCGACGCCAACGCCTCCATCCCCACCCCGCAGCCGGTACTGCCCCGTCCGATGTTCGGCGCCACCGGGCGTGCCCCGGCGGCCAATTCGTTCAACTTCGTCGCCCAGGCGGCTCTGGACGACGGCCTCCCGGAACGCCTCGGGCTGGGCAAGCGGTTCGTGGCCATCAAGAACACCCGCGGCGTCACCAAGGCCGACATGCGCAACAACGACGCCCGTCCCCGGGTGGAGGTCGACTCCGACACCTTCACGGTGACGATCGACGGCGAAGCGGTCGAACCGGCGCCCGCCGCCGAACTCCCCATGGCCCAACGCTACTTCCTCTTCTGAACGCGGGGATGGGCATCAACATCGAAGGCGGGTCCAGGACCGGCAGGGCCGCCCTGCTGGTCCTGGCCGACGGCCGGTTCCCGGCCGGCGGCCACGCCCACTCCGGCGGCGCAGAAGCCGCCGTGAAGGCCGGCCGGATCCGCGACGCCGCGACCCTGGAGGACTTCTGCCGCGGCCGGCTCCACACCACCGGTCTGGTCTCCGCGGCTTTGGCCGCCGCGGCGGCCCTCGGGTTCGACCCCCTCGCCCTGGACGCGGCCGCCGACGCCCGCACCCCCTCACCCGCCCTGCGCGCCGTCGGCCGCCGCCTCGGGCGGCAGATGATGCGCGCCGCGCGGACCGTCTGGCCCGCGCCCGAACTCGACGACCTCGCGGCGGCCCTGCCACGGGGCGCCCATCAGCCGGTTGTCCTCGGGCTGGCCGCCCGCGCCGCCGGGCTCGGCGCCGGGGACGCCGCGCACGTCGTCGCGTACGAAACGGTCAGCGGCCCGGCCACCGCGACCGTACGCCTCCTCAGCCTCGACCCCTTCGAGGCCACCACGGTCCTCGCCCGACTCGCGCCCGAACTCGACGACGTCGCCGCCCGCGCCGCCGCGGCCGCCCGGCGCGCCCGCGACGAGGGCACCCATGCGCTGCCCGCCGCCTCCGCACCCCTGCTGGAGATCAGCGCGGAACACCACGCGGCCTGGCCCGTCCGCCTCTTCGCCTCCTGACCCGCTCGTACGAAACACCGGAGCCCGCCATGCATCTCGACCACGCCGTCGGTTACCCCCAGCGGCACACCCACAGCGCCGAGCCCCACCGCCCGTGCGGCGGGCGGCGTGCCCTGCGCATCGGCCTCGGCGGACCCGTCGGTTCCGGCAAGACCGCAACCGTGGCAGCCCTGTGCCGGCTCCTGCGCGACGAAGTGTCCATCGCCGTCGTCACCAACGACATCTACACCCGCGAGGACGCCGAATTCCTGCTGCGAAGCGCTGTCCTGCCGCCCGAACGCATCACCGCCGTCGAGACCGGAGCCTGCCCGCACACCGCCATCCGGGACGACATCTCCGCCAACCTGGAAGCGGTCGAGGACCTGGAGGAGGCGGTCGGTCCGCTCGACCTGATCCTGGTCGAGTCCGGGGGCGACAACCTGACCGCCACCTTCTCCAAGGGCCTGGTCGACGCACAGATCTTCGTCATCGACGTGGCCGGCGGCGACGACATCCCCAGGAAGGGCGGCCCGGGCGTGACCACCTCCGACCTCCTCGTGGTCAACAAGACCGACCTCGCTCCATACGTCGGATCGGACCTCGGCCGGATGGCCCGGGACGCCGCTGCCCAGCGCGGTGAACTCCCCGTCGCCTTTACCTCGCTGGCCGCCGAGGACGGGGTCAAGCCGGTCGGCGACTGGGTCCGCCGGCAGCTCGCGGCCTGGACCAGTTCCCTCGTATGACCACCGTCGCCACCGCCACCGCCACCGCCACCGCCACCCCCGCGCAAGCGACCACCACCCCGGCCACGGGGCTCACCGCGTGCGCCCGGATCACCGCGCGCGCCGACGGCCGCGGCTCCACCGCCCTCCCCGTCCTCGACGGAGACGGCCCGCTCGCCCTGCGCCGGGTCCGCTCCACCGGCCCCGGCGCCAAGGTCACCGTCATCGGCGCCATGAGCGCGCCCCTCGGCGGCGACCGGCTGGCCGTCGAGGCCGTCGCCGAGCCGGGCGCGCGGCTGCACCTCGCCTCGGCCGCGGCCACCCTCGCCCTGCCCGGCCGCGGTGGTGACCCAGCCACGTACGACGTACGCCTGACCGTGCGCGAGGACGCCGAACTGCGCTGGCTGCCCGAGCCGTTGATCTCCGCGCACGGCAGCGATCTGCGGATGACCACCCGGGCCGAACTCGCCTCCACCGCACGGCTGGTCGTTCGCGAGGAGCAGGTGCTCGGCCGTACCGGTGAGCCGCCCGGCCGGCTCACCAGCCGGCTCACCGTAGACCTCGCCGGCCGGCCGCTCCTCGACCAGGAGCTGTCCTACGGGCCCGGCGCGCCCGGCGGTTGGGACGGCCCGGCCGTCCTCGGCGGCGGACGGGCCGTGGGCCAGCTCCTGGTGGTCGATCCGGACTTCGCCGGGCGGATGCCCGAGGCGCGCGTGCTGGGGGAGCGGGCCGTTCTCACGCCGCTCGCGGGTCCCGCCGTTCTTGTGACCGCCGTCGCGGCGGACGCGGCGGAACTGCGTCAACTCCTGAACTCGGTAACGATTTTCAACTGTTGGTAAAGAACAGCCGTACGACCTTTTGTCGGGTGCCCTTCAAACGAAAGGATCCCCCTGCAAGCGCAACGATCACTGCCGCCACAAGCGGCGCTCCATGCAGGGGGAGGTACCACTTGAGACGCACAGCAGTGCTCGGCTCTGCCGGCACTCTGATAGCGGGCACGCTCATAGCCGGCGCGATGACCGCCCCGTCGGCCAGTGCCGAGGGCCGTCACCACGGCAACTCCGAGGCACGCGGCGTGAAGATCGCCGCCGACCGTGCGGCCAAGGCCGGCATCAACTGGAAGGCGTGTCCGGCGGACTGGGGACTGGAAGCACCCATCCAGTGCGGCTGGGTCAAGGTTCCGCTCGACTACGCCAAGCCCAACGGGCGGCAGATCGAGATAGCCGTCGACCGCATCGGCAACACCGGCAGTAAGAAGGAGCGCCAGGGCTCCCTGATCTACAACCCCGGCGGCCCCGGCGGCTCCGGCCTGCGCTTCCCGCGCCGGGTCACCACGAAGAACCCGCTCTGGGTCAACACCTCGAAGGCGTACGACTTCGTGGGCTTCGACCCGCGCGGTGTCGGCCACTCCGCCCCGATCTCCTGCATCGACCCCAGGAGTTCGTCAAGGCCCCGAAGCTCGACCCGGTGCCCGACAGCGAGGCCGACAAGCGGGCGCAGCGCAAGCTGGCCGCGGAGTACGCGGACGGCTGCAAGGAGCGCAGCGGCTGGATGCTGCCGCACATGACCACGCCGAACACCGCGCGGGACCTGGACGTCATCCGGGCCGCCCTCGGTGAGCGGAAGCTCAACTTCCTGGGCGTTTCGTACGGTACGTACATCGGCGGCGTCTACGCGACGCTGTTCCCGACCCATGTACGCCGCATGATCGTCGACAGCGTGGTCAACCCCTCGAAGGAGAAGATCTGGTACGAGGCCAACCTCGACCAGGACGTCGCCTTCCAGATGCGCTGGAACGACTGGAAGGCATGGGTCGCCAAGAACGACGCCGCCTTCCACCTCGGGGACACCCCCGAGAAGGTCGAGCAGCAGTGGGTGAAGCTCCGCGCAGCCGCGAAGAAGAACCCGATCGGCGGGGTAGTCGGCCCGGCCGAGCTCATCGGTTTCTTCCAGAGCGCGCCGTACTACGACTCCGCCTGGGTGCCCGTCGCCCAGACCTGGAGCGACTACGTGGCCGGTGACACGCAGGCGCTGGTGGACGCGGCGGGTCCGGACCTGTCCGACACCGCGGGCAACGCCTCCTCGGAGAACGGCAACGCCGTCTACACGGCGGTCGAGTGCGCGGACGCCAAGTGGCCCACCAGCTGGAAGAAGTGGGACCGCGACAACACCCGGCTCCACCGGGACCACCCCTTCATGACGTGGGCCAACGCATGGATGAACCTGCCCTGCGCCACCTGGTCCTCCAAGCAGCAGACCCCCCTCGACGTGAAGTCGGGCAAGGGGCTGCCGACGGTGCTCATCGTGCAGGCCACCCGTGACGCCGCCACCCCGTACGAGGGCGCCGTCGAGCTGCACAAGCGCCTGAAGGGCTCGCGTCTGATCACGGAGAAGGACGCCGGCTCGCACGGTGTCACCGGACTGCTCAACCCGTGCGTCAACGAGCGGGTGGACACCTACCTGCTCACCGGCAAGACGGACCGCCACGACGTGACGTGCGCACCGCACGCCACGCCGAAGCCGGCCGCCGCGGCAGCGGGCGCCAGGGTTGCGGCCGACCTTCCGGTCGTGCCGTAAGCGGATGAGGAGGGGACGGCCGGGCATCCCGGCCGTCCCCTCCTTCCTTTCCCTGCTCTCGGTCTGCCTCTCGCCCGCTACGAAATGGCGGCCGTCCGCGGTTCGGCGATCGCGGTGTAGTCGGCCGTCCGCAAGGCCAGCGAGCGGTCCAGACGCGCCGCGTTGAAGAAGATCTCCTCGTGCTCCAGCAGGGCCGGGTCCACGACGACTTCGAGCTCGGGGTCGAAGGAGAACGGCAGAATGGTCCCGCTCACGCTCCTGGCCAGCCGCTCCGCCACCTCGGGCGTGGCGAACCCCGCGTACGTACCACCGAGCAGCGCCTTCACCGCCGACAGATCCAGCCGCCGGTCACCGGGAACCACGGCCAGCGCGTAACGCTTGGTCTTCCTGCCGGTCTTGACCATGACCACGATGCATTTGGCCGCCTGGGCCAGGGTGTTGCCGCGCAGCGTGCTGACCGCCTCGGTGGCTCCCTCCGGCTCGTGCTCGATGATCCGGTACGCCGCCCCGCGCTCGTCCAGCAGGCCGATCAGCTTGGTGTACGTCTCGTGCTCGGTCACCCGGTGTCTCCCAGAAGCTGCCTCGAAAGTCGTAGCCCCAGCTTACGGTTGGGCGTGCCGGGCGGCGCTCCGTGTGTCCAGCCACGCATCCTCCTCCGCATAGCCGAAGAGGTCGCCGTGCGGGTCGTAGTTGCGTGCCATCTTGGGGAACGCCTCGCGCCAGTCCCGCCCCCGCAATTGCGCCGCAAGCCATTCGACGGTGGGCGGCAGCGATTCGGTGTAGCCGGTGACCGCCCGGTAGCCCAGCTCGCGCTCGGCGGCGGACATGTCGTAGACCACCGGATGCTCCTGCGTCCACGGCGTGGAACCGACCGTGCCGACCGGCGGAGCCCCGGCCACCAGCACCGTCTCGCACTCCCAGCCCATCACCTCGTCGATTGCGGCACCGATCTCCGCCACCGAAGGCGCCTCGGGATCCGCGGAGTTGAGTACGCGGGAGCCCGGCCGCAGCGCGGCGAGGCGGATCAGCTCCGCGACATTGGAGACATGGACCGGATGGAAGCGGCTGCTCCCGCCGTACGCCAGCACCCGAGTGCGCCGCCCGTCGAGCACCCGCTTGACGAAGTACAGCTCCCGCGGCGTGCCGCAGTACGGTCCGTGGATCGCCCCGGCGCGCAGCAACGTCACCGGCAGCCGGTCGCCGGCCGCCAGCAACTCACCCTCCAGCTGCACCTTGCGCGTGCTGTAGGTCGCCTCGCCGGGCGCCACGGTGCGCTGTGTCTCCGGGATCGGCACCGGGTAGCGGGGGCAGCCGTCCGGCTCCGACTGAGTGTCGAAGCCGCGGCCGTGGTCGTCCTCGTACACCGCGCCGCTGGAGATGACGACGGCCGAGCCGATCCGGTCCGCGAGGCCGGTCAGCTGCGCCGCGTGGCCGGCTCCGAACGCGACCATGTCCACCAGTACGTCGGCACCCTCGCCGAGCGCCGCGGCCAGCGCGCCGTCCTCGTCCCGGTCCAGCCGTACGGTGCGTACCTCCGCGGGCCACGACGCGTCCCGCCCGCCGCCCCGCGAGGCCGCCCGTACCTCCCAGCCGTCCGCCGCCATTGCGCGCACCGCGGCGCGCCCGACCTGTCCTGTGGCGCCCAGTACGAACGCGGTTCCCCTGCTCATGCCCCGGACCCTACGCCGCCGGGCCCGTGCCGCCCGGCGGGGTTCGCCCTGCGCTGATTCGCCGTCAGCGCAGCAGCCGCGGGAACTTCTTCGCCTGCTGCTCCGCCTTGACCTCGGCCGCGTACCGGTCGACGTACTCCTGCCCGGACAGTGCCAGGATCGCGTACATGATCTCGTCGGTGACGGCCCGGAGCACGGCCTTCTCGTTGTCCATCCCCGCGTACCGGGAGAAGTCCAGGGGCGCCCCGAAGCGGATGGTCACCCGCTTGACGCGCGGCACGACCTGCCCCGGCGGCTGGATCTCGAACGTGCCGACCATGGCGCACGGCACCACCGGGACCTGTGCCCTGAGCGCCATCGCGGCGACGCCGACCTTGCCCTTGTAGAGCCGCCCGTCGTGCGAGCGGGTGCCCTCCGGGTAGATGCCCAGCAGCTCGCCCTTGCCCAGGACGCCGAGCCCCTCGCGGATCGCGGCCCGGCCCGCCTCCTTGCCGGATCTGTCCACCGGGATCTGACCGGCGCTGCGGAAGAAGGCGGCGGTGAGCCGGCCCTTCACGCCGGGGCCGGTGAAGTATTCGGCCTTGGCGAGGAAGGTGATGCGCCGCTTGATGATCGCCGGCATCAGGAAGTGGTCGGAGAAGGAGAGATGGTTGCCCGCCACGATCGCGGCGCCGTCGGCCGGAATGTGCTCAAGTCCCTCGATGCGCGACCGGAACACCAACCGCAGCAGCGGCCCCAGCAGCACATATTTGAGCACGCAATAGAACATGACGACCTGCCTTCCCCCTGGTCCGGTGACGACGCAGAGTAGTCGTTCGGACGCGGCGGCGCGAGAGCACACGCAGGTCTCCAGGGGCGGCGCCAAGGGTCTGGCCTATGGACGCAGCCAGGAGTAATTTGAATTACATGCTTACGAACGAGGAGAAGGAGGCGCTGCGCGGCTGGTTCGCCGGGCGGCTGCCGGAGGGACTGTTCCTCGAACTCCTGGACGTGACGGTCGACCGTGAGGAGATCACGGTCGTCGGCCGGATCCCGGAGCCCGAGGTGAGCGCCGATGCGTCCGCGACGGAGCGCGACGCGGCGCTGGAGGGACGCGCCGCGGAATTCCGCGAGCGGACCCGCGAGGACCGCATGCGGGTGGCGCGCGACGCGGAACGCAAGTTCCGCAGGAAGGTGTCGTGGGGGGTGGAGTGCGGCGGCAGGCGTGCCATGTACACCACCGTCGCCGCGCCCGTGATGACCCGCCTGCGCCAGCCCGAGCGCCAGGTGCTGGACACGCTGATCGCGGGAGGTGTCGCGCGCAGTCGCAGCGAGGCCCTCGCCTGGTGCGTGCGCCTGGTTCAGAAGCACGCGGACGACTGGCTGGAGGACCTGCGGGACTCCCTGGAGAACGTCCGGAAGGTACGGTCCCAGGGCCCGGACGCGGACTGACCGACTGCTCTCGCGGCACCAGGCGTGAAAAGGACGGCTTAGGGCGCGGGACACGGGGTAGGCGAGCGGCCGGAGATCCTCTCCGACCACCCCCAGGCGCCCCGGCTGGAGATCATGAGCGAGCCCACCACCACCCGACCGGTCACCCGGCCGGCCTTCGACGTGCGCGTCGAACCCCTGCTCCGCGCAGAGGTGTTCAGTGGCGAGCCCGGCTGCATCGCCCAGGCCCGCGCACTCGCCGACCGCTTCCTCGCAGAGCTCGCGGCCGAGTGGTTCGCCGAGTTCGGCGAGCGCAAGCGCAGCGACCTGCTGCTGGCGGTCAGCGAACTGGTCACCAACGCCGACCGCTACAGCTGCGGTCCGTACCTCCTGGAGCTGGAGGGCACCGCCGAACTCGTCACCGTCACCGTGTACGACAGCAGCTCGGCCCTGCCGCTCCTCTACGCCCAGGATCCGCAGCGTCTCGGCGGCCACGGCATGGAGATCGTGGTCGCGCTGTGCGACCGGCTGAGCGCCGAGCGCGTGCCGGTGGGCAAGCGGGTACGGGCCGAGTTCGAGCTCAGTACCTGACTGATGCTCAGCCGGCCCGGCCGGCTTCGGGCGGATGGTCGCCTGGGCCCTCCCGCCGGCGGGCGAGCGGGGTGGGGGAGAGGTCGGTGCTCTCCTCGCCGGCCTCCAGGAGCGTGTCCGCGGCGCCCACGATGAGCGGGTCGGGTACCCCGACGGCCTTCTCGTCCTTGCTCGCATAGTCGAAGCGCCAGAGCAGGCTGCGCATGGCCTCGATGCGGCCGCGCTTCTTGTCGTTGTTCTTCACCACGGTCCACGGCGCGTACGAGGTGTCCGTCGCCCGGAACATGTCGATCTTGGCTTCGGTGTACGCGTCCCACAGGTCGAGCGAGGCGACGTCCATCGCCGACAGCTTCCACTGGCGCACCGGGTCGACCCGCCGGATGGCGAACCGGGTGCGCTGCTCGGCGCGGGACACTGAGAACCAGAACTTCACCAGCAGGATGTCGTCGTCGGTGAGCATCCGCTCGAAGAGCGGGACCTGGACCAGGAAATGCTGGTGCTCCTCCGGGGTGCAGAAGCCCATCACCCGCTCCACACCCGCGCGGTTGTACCAGGATCGGTCGAAGAAGACGATCTCGCCGGCCGACGGCAGGTGGGCCACATAGCGCTGGAAGTACCACTGGCCCGCCTCCCGCTCGGTGGGCTTCTCGAGCGCCACGACCCGGGCTCCGCGCGGATTGAGCCGCTCCGTGAACCGCTGGATGGTGCCGCCCTTGCCGGCCGCGTCCCGGCCCTCGCACAGCACGACCAGCCGCCGGCCGGTGTCCTTCACCCACCGCTGCAGCTTGAGCATCTCGATCTGCAGCACCCGCTTGTGCTGTTCGTACTCGCGCCGGCGCATCTTCTGGTCGTACGGATGGTTCTCCCGCCAGGTCTGCAGCGGCAGCCCGGTTCCACCGAGCAGAATCGGCTGCTCGGGGTGCCGGTCGTCGACCGTCATCCCGTCCAGCAGGGCGTCCCGGTCGCTCTTGTCGGCGTCCATGCGCGGCTCCCCGGCTTCCCAGGCACCCGGTCCTAGTCCCTGCCCCCACCCGCGGGGGCGGGCCACACGCCGGTCGCGCGCCGGATGCCCGCGGCGCCGGACCGGTCAACAGCGCTGCGTACGACGGCGAAGATCGCACCCTGCACAGCCGCCGCCAGCAGGATCTCGCCCCAGCCGCGGTCCTCGTCCAGGGCGTCCGGCGCGTTGTCCTCGTGCCGGATCGCCTTCCACGCCTGCTGGAAGGCGAGGCCGGCCAGCGCACCACCGGCCCAGCTGAGAACGAACCCGACCGGCTTGTACGCAAGCGGAAGCTTCCGCTTCTTGGTCCTGGTCTTCATCCCAGCTCCTCCGCGGTCACAGGTATCGATGCGTCGGCGTATCGACGGGCGGCGCGTCCCGCTTGCCTGCGTTTTCCCGTTCACGGCCGCCGCACACGCGCCGTACCCCGTGCACATCACCACGGGAAAAGGGGACACACGTACCAATATGAGCACTCAGCAAAAGGGAAGGCACAAAGACCGGACCGTGGGGACCCGGCTCCGCGCCGAGGTCGAGGAGGCACACAGTGCGCTCGACGCCGCAGCCGCCGGGCCGGACCGGCAGACGCAGCTCTCCCGGGGCGTCCTGACCGGTTATCTGTGGGCACTGGGCCGGGGGGAGGACGCCCCGATAACCGGCGCCCGCATCGAGGGCCCGCCGGACATCCCCCAGCTGACCGCGGAGGTGGACGCCGCCACCGTGCAGCTGGAGGACACCACGCAGCGGACGGTCCCCCGGGACTTCATCCGGGGCGTGCACGACGCGCTGGCCTGGGTGTGCGGCCACAGCGACGACAGGCCGTGAGGCGTGGGGTCCCCGGCGGGGGCACTCCGGCTCGGGTCCGCCCGGCGCGGAGCCTCAGGTGTTGCGCGACACCGCCATGCCGGCGGTCAGCAGACCGAGCACGATCCAGCCGAACCACAGCCAGCCGTTGCTGCCGAGCGCCACGGTGTAGGCGGTCACGACCACCAGGCCGCCGAGGGTGAGTGCGGCCATCGCCTTCGTAGATCCGGGCATGGGGTTCCCTTCTCCCGGCAGTCCGGACGGGGTGCGCCCGGACGGCGGTCAGGGACCCATCGTCGCCCCGGGGAGGGGCCCGCCGCTACCGGCCGCGCGCCTGGAGCGACGCGAGATAGGCGTTGTACGCCTCCAGTTCCTTGTCGCCGTCGCGGTCGGCGGCCCGGTCGGCGCGCCGGGCCGTGCGCTGCTCGGACTTGTACCACTGGAAGACCAGGGCGAGCAGGACCAGGACCGAGGGGATCTCGCTGAACGCCCAGGCGATGCCGCCGGCGGCGTTCTGGTCGGTCAGCGCGTCGATGCCGAGCGAGGCGGGCGGGTTCGCGTACGTGCCGATCATGGGCTCGGTCGCCATCATCAGCGCGATGCCGAAGAAGGCGTGGAACGGCATGCCGGCGAACAGCTCCAGCATCCGCATCACATAGCCGGGCCGGTGCGGACCCGGGTCCACGCCCATGATCGGCCAGAAGAAGACCAGGCCCACCATCAGGAAGTGCACCATCATCGACACGTGCCCCACCTTGCTTCCCATCAGGAAGTCGAAGATCGGGGTGAAGTAGAGCGCGTACAGGCTCGCGATGAAGAGCGGGATCGTGAACACCGGGTGCGTGACCACCCGCATGTACCGGCTGTGCAGCAGCGCCACCAGCAGTTCCCGCGGCCCCTTGCGGCCGCGCCCCGCCGAGGGCAGCGCCCGCAGCGTCAGCGTCACCGGCGCCCCGAGGAGCAGCAGGATCGGGGAGAGCATGCTGATCACCATGTGCTGGACCATGTGCACGCTGAACATGACCATGCCGTAGTCGTCCAGCTTGGTGCAGGTCACGAACGCCACGCTCAGCACACCGAGGGTGAACAGGACGGGCCGGGCGGCCGGCCAGCTGTCGCCGCGCCGGCGCAGCCGCAGCACGGCCCAGCCGTACAGCACCAGGGCGATCAGGCTGCCGGTCAGGAAGAAGGGGTCGGGGGAGAACTCCAGCCCGCGCCCCAGCGTGAACGGCGGCAGGTCCATGGTCATTCCGTCGCCGTGCCCGCTGTGATCCATCTGTTCTCTCCCGAGGGGGATGCCCCTGATTCGCGGCTGTTGTCCGCCCCAGACTAGAACCGCCCCCGGCCACTGCTGCGGCCGGGGGCGGTCAATTGCGTACGAGACGGCTCAGAGCACGCACTCCGCCTCTTCGTACCGATCGTCCGGCACGGTCTTCAGCGTCTCGACGGCCTGCGCGAGGGGCACCATGAGGATGTCCGTGCCGCGCAGGGCGGTCAGCATGCCGAACTCGCCCCGGTGGGCGGCCTCGACCGCATGCCAGCCGAAGCGGGTGGCGAGGACCCGGTCGTACGCGGTGGGGGTGCCGCCCCGCTGCACGTGCCCGAGGATGACCGGCCGGGCCTCCTTGCCGAGTCGCTCCTCCAGCTCGATGGAGAGCTGGCGGGCGACACCGGCGAACCGCTCGTGCCCGTAGATGTCCTTGCCGCCCTCGTCCCACGGCATCGAGCCCTCGCGGGGCTTCGCGCCCTCCGCCACCACCACGATGGCGAACCGCTTGCCGGCGGAGAAGCGGCGCCCGACGACCTCGGTCAACTCGTCGATGTCGAAGGGGCGCTCCGGAACGACGATGGCGTGCGCGCCGGCCGCCATGCCCGAGTGCAGGGCGATCCAGCCGGTGTGGCGGCCCATGACCTCGACGATGAGCACGCGCTGATGCGACTCGGCGGTGGTCTTGAGCCGGTCGAGGGCCTCGGTCGCGACGCCGACGGCCGTGTCGAAGCCGAAGGTGACATCGGTCGAGGCGATGTCGTTGTCGATGGTCTTGGGCACGCCGACGATGGGCAGGCCCGCCTCGGACAGCAGGTTCGCCGCCTTCAGGGTCCCCTCGCCGCCGATCGGGATGATCGCGTCCAGACCGAGGTCCGCGACATGCCCGCGGGCGCGCTCGACGCCGTCACGCAGATGCGCCGGCTGCACCCGGGAGGAGCCGAGGATGGTTCCGCCGCGAGCGAGGATGCCGCCCACCGCGTCCAGGTCGAGCTTCCGGTAATCGCACTCCAGAAGGCCCTTCCAGCCGTCGTGGAAGCCGATGACCTCGTCGCCGTGGTCGACGACGGCCCGGTGCACGACCGAACGGATGACGGCGTTCAGGCCGGGGCAGTCGCCGCCGGAGGTGAGTACACCAATTCGCATTGCCCGAATTACCTTTGCAACGTGGGCCGACGACCGGACCACGTCGTCCGGCTGGATCCCCGCCACCCTACAAGCGCGAGATGGCGGGGCCGAACCACGCGTCCGGCAGCTGGACGGTCAGGCGGGCTGGGTGGCCGCGCCGATCCGCTCCGCGCGCAGGGCTTCGTACCACCGGTCGTCGACCGGCGGCAGCGCGTTCACGTCGAGGGCCAGCTTGAGCAGCAGGTCCGCGATCTGCGGGTTCCGGGCGAGCACCGGGCCGTGCATGTACGTACCGAAGACCGTGCCGTTGTACGCGCCCTCGGTTCCGTCGCCTGTGCCGTTGCCCTTGCCCAGGCGGGTCCGGGCGAGCGGCCGGGCCGTCGGGCCCAGGTGCGTGATGCCCTGGTGGTTCTCGAAGCCGCTGAGCTGCGGCAGCCCCAGCGGCTCGTCGATGTCGGCCAGCACGTCACCGACGCACCGCTCGCCCTCGCCGCGGGTGCTGACCACGTCGAGGAGGCCGAGGCCCGGGTCCCGCTCGCCGAGGTCGTTGATGAACTCGTGCCCGAGGATCTGGTAGCCGGCGCACACGGAGAAGACGATCGCGCCGTTGGAGACCGCCCGCTCCAGCCCGCCGTCACGGCGCAGCCGCTCCGCGGCCAGCCGCTGCGGCCGGTCCTCGCCGCCGCCGATCAGGTAGATGTCGCCGGAGGTCGGGACCGGCTGGTCGCTGCGCACGTCCACGCGCGCCACGTCCAGTCCGCGCTGGCGCGCCCGGCGCTCCATCACCAGGGCGTTGCCCTGGTCTCCGTACGTGCTCAGCAGGTCCGGGTAGATCCACACCAGGCGCAGGCTGTTGTCGCTCATTCTCGTCATCCTCTGCGGGCTTGGGGGGCGTCCGGTCGATCAGGCCGGATCAGGGAGCGGGGTCTGGTGCCGTGCATCGCAAGGCGGAGGAGGGAGTCGACGCGGTGGGGGCACCCCCAGCGGTAGCTGGCGGACATCGGCGACCGACGACAACGCTGGGGGCACCTCCCGTGCCCGAAGGGCTACGGGGGAGAGGCGCGGTGCCAGGGCACGCGAGCCCGGCATGATCGACCGGACACCCCCCCTAGTTGCCGACGCGGCGGCGCAGGTCCTGGAAGGCGGTGTAGTTGGCGATCGCCTCGATGCGTCCGGGCGGCGCCAGCTGCACGGCCTCGTCGACGGTCTCGCAGACCCGGAAGTCGAGGTTCGCCACCTCCAGTCGGACCGCGAGGTCCAGCTTGCGGTCGCCGATCACGAAGATCGGGTGGCCGGCGAGCCGGGTGTAGTCGACGTCCCAGAGCCACGAGGTGTCCGTGCCGTCCGCGCCGCGGGCGTTCACGGCGAGGATCACCGGGGTGGGCGGCGGGTCGATCAGGGAAAACGTTTCGAGCCAGCCCGCCGGGTTCTTCGCCAGCAGAAGCCGCAGCTCACGGCCCTGGAAGGAGACCACGTCATAGCGCCCGGCCACCGCCTGCACCTGGTACATACGCTCCAGTGCGACCTGCGGCGGCACCCCGAACGCGGCCGCGACGGCGGCGGAGGTGGCCGCGTTCGCCTTGTTGGCACGGCCGGGCAGCTGCAGATGGATCGGCCAGGCCGAGCCGTGCGGGTCCAGTACGTGGTCGCCGGAGAGCACCCAGCTCGGGATGGGGCGGCGGAAGCCGCACTCTCCGCAGAACCAGTCGTCGCCGGGGCGCTGCATCACACCGCCGCAGGAGGGGCACGACCAGGCGTCGTCCTTCCACTCCTGGCCGGCCGCCACCCACACCACGTTCGGCGAGGACGACGCGGCCCACACGATCAGCGGGTCGTCGGCGTTGGCGATGACGACCGCCTTCGTGCCCGCCAGGCCCTCACGCCACTTCTCGGCGAGCATGCGGGTCTCCGCCGCCCTGTCGAGCTGGTCACGCGAGAGGTTCAGCAGCGCGATCGCCTTGGGCGTCACATCGCGCGCGACACCGGCGAGGTACTTCTCGTCGACCTCGATCACGCCGTAGCGGGCGTCCGAGCCGCCCGCCAGCGCCGAGGTGATGCCGGCCGGCATATTGGCGCCGAGCGCGTTCGAGACGACGGGACCGCTGGCCCGCAGGGCCTCGGCGATCAGCCGGGTCGTGGTGGTCTTGCCGTTGGTCGCCGACACGAGGACGACGTCCAGGTGCTGCGCCAGCCGCCCCAGCAGATCGGGGTCGAGCTTCAGCGCCACCTTGCCGCCGATCACCGATCCGCTGCCGCGCCCGGCGGCGCGCGACACCGCGGCCGCGGCCTTGCCCGCCGTCACGGCCAGCTTGGCCCGTGGGGTCAGCGGCTCCGTGTTGCCTGACATCGTCCTTGATCCTCCTTGCGTCGGTCCGGGCTCAGCCTATCGAGATCCGGCCACGGCCCTGACCGCGGCACCGCCGGGAGGGTGCGGGACCCGGCCCGACGTACGCTTGCGGCCATGCGACGGCGTCCGATTCCCGGCAGTTCCGGCCTTGTACGCACCATGAGCCTGCTCGGCGATCCGGTGCTGCATGGCGCGTGCGAGCCGGTCACCGACTTCGGTCCGGCCCTGTCCCGGCTGATCGAGGACCTGTACGCCACGATGTACGCGGCGGACGGCGTCGGCCTGGCGGCCAACCAGATCGGTGTTCCCTTGCGGGTTTTCGTCTACGACTGCCCCGACGACGAGGACGTCCGCCATGTCGGGCACCTCGTCAACCCGCGCCTGGTGGAGGCCGACGGGATCGAGATCCGCGGCCCTGAGGGGTGCCTGTCGCTGCCCGGCATCGAGGCGGGCACGACCCGCTGCGACCGGGCCGTCGTCGAGGGCGTCACCACGGACAACACCCCCGTCCGCGTCGAGGGAACCGGATTCTTCGCGCGCTGCCTCCAGCACGAGTGCGACCATCTCGAAGGCACCGTCTACACCGACCGGCTCACGGGGCTGCGCCGGCGCCGGGCCCTGCGGGCCGCGCGCCGGGCGCCCTGGAGTGCGTAGGACCGGCCCTTCAGAAGGCCGGTCCGCCGACGCGGTCGCCTGCCGCGGCCAGCCGGCCCCACAGCAGATCGGCGAGCGAGTGCACCAACTGGGCGCGGGAGCAGGGCCGTTCGCCCAGCCACCAGTCGCCTGCCGCGTACATCATGCCGACGATGCCGTGGCCCCAGACCCGGGCCAACTCCTCGCCGCCCGGCCCCAGATCCACCCGCTCCTCGATGACCTTGGCGAGCTCCTCGCCGAGCCGCCGCAGCAGCGGCGCAGAATGGCGTCCGACGTCGAAGCCCTGCTCCGACTGCTGGGCATCCTCCGCGGGGTGCATCAGGAAGCGGTAGACCTGCGGGCGCGCTTCGATGGCGGCCAGGTAGGTGTCCAACGTCGCCTCGACCCGCTCCCGCCGGTCGGACGCCGCGTCCAGTGCCGCGCGCAGCGAGTCGAGCAGCGCGTCGGTGTGCCGGACCGCGAGCGCCCGGTACAGCCCGCCCTTGTCGCCGAAGTGCCGGTAGAGGATGGGCTTGGTGATCCCGGCCTCGGCGGCGATGGCGTTCATCGAGGCCTGCGGGCCGTCCCGGAGCACCACCCGGTCGGCTGCTTCGAGCAGTTCCCGTCGCCGGCGTTCGGCCGTGTGCTGCTGATCGGCCTGTTGCGTGGTCTCCATCGTGTGTCTCTCCCCGCCCGGTGCGATTGCGTGACGCCTCGGCAAAGTAACACTCTGCCCGCCCGGCGGATCCAGCGGGAAGCAGGAGTTGACATCCCCTACCGGCCGGTAACAGACTGATGTTACCGCTAGTAACAACAGCTTGGAGGGGACATGGCGGAGTTCACCATGGAGCTCAACGATGACCAGAAGCAGGTCCGCGACTGGATCCACGGCTTCGCCGCCGACGTAATTCGCCCGGCAGCCGCCGAATGGGACGAGCGCGAGGAGACTCCCTGGCCCGTCATTCAGGAAGCCGCCAAGGTCGGCATCTACTCCCTCGACTTCTATGCCCAGCAGTTCTTCGACCCCACCGGACTCGGCATCCCGGTGGCGATGGAGGAGCTGTTCTGGGGGGACGCCGGTATCGCCCTCTCCATCGTCGGTACGGGACTGGCGGCCGTCGGTGTGCTGGCCAACGGCACCGAGGAGCAGATCGGCACCTGGATCCCGCAGATGTACGGCGACGAGAACAATGTGAAGGTCGCCGCCTTCTGCTCCTCCGAGCCCGACGCCGGCTCCGACGTGGCGGCGATGCGCACCCGCGCCGTCTACGACGAGGCCAAGGACGAGTGGGTCCTGAACGGCACCAAGACGTGGGCGACCAACGGCGGCATCGCGGGCGTCCATGTCGTCGTCGCCGTGGTCGACCCCGAGCTCGGCTCCAAGGGCCACGCCTCCTTCATCGTGCCGCCGAACACCCCCGGTCTCTCCCAGGGCCAGAAGTTCAAGAAGCACGGCATCCGCGCCTCGCACACCGCCGAGGTCGTCCTCGAGGACGTGCGCGTCCCCGGCCATTGCCTGCTCGGCGGAAAGGACAAGCTCGACGAGCGCCTCGCCCGCGCCCGCGAGAGCGCCCAGTCCGGGAGTGAGAGGGTGAAGAACGCCGCGATGGCCACCTTCGAGGCGTCCCGTCCGGCGGTCGGCGCTATGGCGGTGGGCACCGCCCGGGCCGCGTACGAGGTCGCGCTCGACTACGCCAAGACCCGTGAGCAGTTCGGCCGCCCGATCATCGACAACCAGGGCGTCGCCTTCCAGCTGGCCGACATGCGCACCCAGATCGACGCCGCCCGGCTGCTGGTCTGGCGCGCCTCGTGGATGGCGACGACGGGCAAGCCGTTCACCTCCGCCGAGGGCTCGATGTCCAAGCTGTACGCCAGTGAGACGGCGAAGAAGGTCACCGCGCAGGCCATCCAGATCCTCGGCGGCAACGGCTTCACCCGTGAGTACCCGGTGGAGCGGATGCACCGGGACGCAGCGATCTACACCATCTTCGAGGGCACCAGCGAGGTCCAGCGCCTGGTCATCGCCCGGACGCTGTCCGGCATGCCGATCCGCTGAGGTGGTTTATGCAGCAAGACGCGCATAGATCTCGCGGCAGAAGATAGCCCCCGCCGAGAACGGCGGGGGCTGATTGCTTGCCTCTTCGACGTGATCGAACTGCCGATGGGAGATATCCGGGAGATCAACTTCTCTGAGGTGGGATCCAGGGGGGAATCGGACCGTACTCGCGGCGGTCGACGACCGGCCTCAGCGAGCCTTCCCATAGCGACTGCAGAGACTCGGCGATCTTCAACTCCATCGCGAGCGTCACGTGAGAGTACGTACCCTCGATGCCCTGCAGGGCGTGGCCCATCCGTTCTTCCACAGCAACTCTAGGGTGTCCACCCTCGTCGAGCCAGACCTTGTGACTGTGGCGCAGCCCGTGCGGCACCATCCCACCAACTCCCACGACGGGGCGCACACCCTGCCGGGCCTTCGCCCCTCGAACCACCGGCCGCGCAGAGCGGCCATCAACGATCGGGCGCCAGGTCTCCGCGTACCAGTCGCCCCCGCGGATAAGCCGGCCGCCGCTGGGTGCGGTGAACACCCACTCAGACTTGGGACGCGTAGCCGCAAGGCGCTGGAGCAGCTCGGCCAGGAACGGAGGGATGATCAACCCCCGTCCCGAGTCGTACTTCGGGTCGATCTCCGTGAACTCACCGTTCACGTACTGGCTTTGCTGCGACAGATGGATCCGCGCCCCGTCTCCAGAGTCGTTCAGTGCAAGCTGACTGCGATGGATCCCGGCGAGCTCGCCGATGCGGAACCCCGTGTAGGCGGACGTGAGAACGAGCGCGTACTCGTTCAGGCCACGCATCTCCAAAGCGTTGCGCGCGACGAGCAGTGCTTGCCGCGGAGTTGCGATCACCTTCTCGTCCTTCGGCTTGGGCTTGTACCGCCCGCGCCGGCCCGACTTCCGAGTGCCGACCGGATTGTCGAGGCGGATCTTCTCAAGAACCGCGTCGTCGAGCATCGTCCGGAATGTAGAGATCACCGCGTCCGCGTAGTTCTTGCTGACCCTGACACGAAGGCCCTTCTCCCATGCGGCGATACCGACGGGAGAGAGGTCTCCGATCGCCACGGCCCCCCACTCGGGAAGGACCCGATTCTTCAGCCGGAGGCGGTACTCCTTCTCGCTCAGCGGACCCACGTCGATGGAGTCCAGCCACTGCTGAGCCCACATCTCAACGGTGATCCGACCGTCGCGCGGGTTGATGAACGTCTTGCGGCGCACGTCGACCTCGAGGCCGTGCGCAAAGTCCTCAGCCGACTTCTCGGTATAGAAGGGCTGACCGTTGTCGTCGCGGGACACGGATCCCCACTTGCCGTTGGGGAGTTTGTACCGGCCGCGGTAGCGCCACTTCTTGGCGCGCTTGTCGTATGTGCGCTTTTCGCCGTATGCCACTGCTCACCTCGCCTGCAGAGCTGCCGTACCCGGCCGACCTATGGGGGTTGTCGGCTCGGACGGCATCTGAATGTGTCACCCAGTGTGGAGGCGCAGACGCGCGCGATCCGTAACGGTGGGCAACCGCTGCCAGTGATGTACGACCAGGTTGCACGCTGCCTGGAGCAGCTTGGCGCCGTCTTCCGTGATCAGATCCTCGTCGATGATGATGACGAACTGATCGGGATCATCATGTACCCACATGCCGACGTTGTGCGGCATGCCCTTGACACGAAGAACCAGAACTCGCATTGGTCCCCCAAAAACCATCCGAGTGTGGCCCGCTCGTCGGTATTCAGTCATCAGACCACACCAATGGGTGACATGAGGAGGGGTTGAAGTGACTCGATGAACAAATTGTGAAACCTAGTTGGCGATCTCTGACGAACCGTCGTCGCCCATGCTCTGTAGCAGGCGCTGCGCCTTCGCCCAGGCCAGCAGATCCTTGCGGATCTGCTCAGGGGAGGCGTCCGGCGTCCCCTTCACTACCACGATCATGCGGGCATCGGAGCCGAGGGGCGTCAAGTCCATGACGGTGGTGTCCAGAAGTGGCCCATCCGCCAGCTCCTGCACGATGCGCAGGGGGAGTTCGGCCGCCGACACCTCCCCGCTGGCTGACGTGCCGGCTACCGCCCGGAGCTTCGCCGAGCCCGAATGAGTCTGCGGCTCATGGAGGGAAGGGTCGCCGCCGGCGAGGACAGCCTCGCCCGACCCGGGGCGCCAGCCCAGTGCTCGCTCCACTTTGGGGAGCGAGCTGGGCATGCGCTTACGGCCCTTGCCCGACTCGAGGTTCTGCACCGTCGACTCGCTGACGCCGGCCGCTTCGGCCAGCGCTACTTGCGTCCATCCCTTGGTGTCACGCGCTGCCTCGATGGCCTTGGCGAGGCGCGCCCAGTCCCTACCCATGGGTTCATCATGCCTCAGCACCTGGCAACACGCACCCATCGGGACCCCTAAACGACCTGTATTGATCGGCGCACGGGGCGCACTTTTGTTGCCTCTCTAAGCGCCTCCCGGCGCACGCGATGCCTCCTTCACGCCTGTCTCCTGGCATGCAGTGCACCCATCAGCACCTAAAAAATGCGGCTCAACACCCAGAGATTCCGGTAAAACACCTTGCGAACCCGGAGCAGCGGGCCTACTTTAGGTGTCGTGACACCGAACGGAGCCGCGATCAGGTCCATCCGTGAGGCACGCGGACTAAGCCTGAGAAGGCTCGCGCACCTCATCGGCAGAGACCCGGGCTACCTCTCCCACGTGGAGACCGAAAAGCAGGGAGCAGGGCCCAAAACCCTCACCCGAATCGCCGAGGAGCTGCACGTCCCCATCGCAGCCATAACAAGGGAGAAGCCCCGTGACCAGGAATGACCTGGCCAACACCCCCACCGAGACCCCGCCCGCCATCGACGCCGCGCTCATCGAGCGACTCACCGTCGCGGTCGAGGCGCTCGCCCGACAGACGCGGGTCATTGACCCCGAGCTGAAGTGCTACCCGCCCGACGAGGCCGCGCGGCTGCTCGGCAAGACCGAGAACTGGGTGGTCGAAGCCATCCAGGCCCGACGTATCCCGTTCACCTACGTCGGCAAGTCCCCCCGCATGACGGCCGCCCACATCCGTTGGGTGCAGGCCAGCGGGGAGCTCACACCCCACAAGTACGCCGCCGCAGTCGCCGCCTAGAGCGGCAAACGGGCCGCCGCCGGGCTCTCACACACCGACGGACGGCCCTCGATCCACCACTCACCATCCACAGAGACGAGGCAGATCGTGCCTTCATCATCCACTGAGCCCCGCGAGGTCGTACAGCTCGACCTCTCCGCTGGCTCACTCCACACGACTCTGGTCGACGGCCAGCCGCACGTCATCCTCCGTCCGGCCGTCGAAGCACTGGGACTCGACTGGAAGAACCAGTACGAGAAGCTCAAGACCCGCTCGTGGGCCTCCGTGGTGCAGAGCACCATGCAGATCCCCGGCGACACCCAGGCGCGCATCCACTCGCTCGCCCCGGTCCGCACCTTCCTGATGCTGCTCGCCACGGTCAACGAGAACCGCGTCAAGGCCGAGACCCGCCCGACGCTCGTCGCGTTCCAGAACGAGACTGCGGATGCGATCGAGGCCTACTGGACCCGCGGCGGCGTGATCAGTGAGCGCGCCTCGGACGACCAGCTCGACGCCTTGCAGCAGCAGATCGAGGAGCGTCGGATCCGTCGGGCGCTGGGTCTGGTCCAGCTGATTGCCGCGATGGACGACAGCGTGGACCCGAAGTGGAAGCGGTCCCGGCAGCTGCACCACTACGCGGAGGCGACCGGCGAGGTTGCTGAGATCGCCCCGGAGGACCGGGCGCTGCTGGTCGAGACGTACCTGAAGGACCGCGGCCTGACGACGGACGAGCGCCGCTCGGTGCGCTCTTCGTTCGGCCGGCGTGTGTCGCTTGGGTACGAGATGCAGCACGGGGAGAAGCCGAAGGACTCGTTCGGTCTGGTCGATGGCCGTGAGCGGTCGGTGAAGTCGTACACGGAGGCCGACCGGCCGCTGTTCGACAAGGTGTGGAGCGAGTTCTACGCCGACCGCTATCCGGCACAGCAGCAGCTGGGCGGTGCGGCATGAGCGCCCGGAAGCACCTTGCCCGTCGCGGATACGGGCGCAACGGCTTGGCCATCTTCTGCCAGTGCGGCGAGTACAGGTCCATCGCTGGAACCGTCCGCGAGCAGGAGGACGCCCACCGCGCCCACCGCGTGGACATGGGCGAGACCGTACAGCCCCGCAAGCCCAGCAAGATCGAGCGACTTGAGGCTGAGGTCGAGCGGCTGCGCGCCGAGCTGACCGCCGTCTCGGGCGGCACCGCCGACGCCGGGCAGCCGGAGACGGCCGTCGAGTTCGGGGTGCAGGCCCCGGACGGCGACGTGCTGGTCCCGACGCCCGACCGCGCCGCAGCCGAGCAGCGGCTGGCCCGCTACCGCGACATGTGGCCGACCGCCGCCCTGATGCAGCGCACCGTCCGCTACAGCGCATGGACGGAGGCCGAGTGATGGCCACGCCGACGAACCCGATGTGGGCGCACCTCTCGGCCCTGACCGCGAACCCGTTCATCCCGGAGCTGCACGCCGACGACTGCGACGACGTGACGTGCGTCCGCTGCGAGCCGATGGCGATCGACCGCCTGGACGTGCCCCTGGCCGTCGTTGAGGCGCAGACCGCCCCGGACCTGGAGCAGCAGCTGGCGGAGCTTCGCGCCCACGCCGAGCAGCACCTCGCCGAACGCGGCGCCAAGCCGTCGCCGGAGCACTGGGTGCAGTGGCACGAGTTCTTCGACATCGACCCCGACCTGCGCAACCGCGACTACGGACAGCCCGGAGGCACCCGATGATGCGCGCCACGACGTTCTGGACCGAGACCGCCTACGTCGACGCAGGCTTCCAGCCGGACCCGTCGCTCAGGATCTACCCCGAGGGCGAGCACCGGGGGTCCGACATCACCGTCCTCTTCCGGCTAAACACGACGCCCGACGAGCAACTCGCCATCGCCGACAAGGTGCTGGCTGGAGTACAGGCCTGGCGGGACGGCATCGCCGCCCGAGTGGAGGGGGAGCGCACCGCCGCTGACGAACTGGCCGCGGCCCGCGAGGAGATCGCCCGGCTGAAGGCGGAAGCCGAGGCCGCGTCATGACCGCCTACCTACACGACGGCACCGAGTTCGACCTGGACCGCACCTACGTGGATGTGGTCGGTGTCGAGTGGTCCTGGACGGGCGAGTGGACTGAGGCGGGTGAGCCGCTGATGCGCGGCGGCGAGTGCGCCACCCTCGTGCCGCTGCCGGACGTGTACCGCGACCACGGGCCGCTGATCCCGGTCACGGTCGGCGTGCCGGCTGGGCTGCGGGCGGCGGTGTTGGCGGCTGAGTCGCCGCTCGCCGTGGATCTGGCGGCCGGGTATGCGGAGTCGCTGGAGCAGTACACGGCCCGCACAGCGGCGGCGAAGCCCGCGCCCGTGCCGATGGTCCCGGCCGCTGTCCGCCGCGGGTTCTTCGCCCGCCTCGCCCAGGCGGTGGCCCGGTGAGCTTCGGGACCCGCCTCGCCTGCTTCGTGCACTACCGCCTCACCGGCCGCCACATCGCCGCCCTCTTCGCCTACATCGCCGGGTCCATCTGGCTCGGCCACCGACTCTGGAACTGGGGGAACCCCTCGTGACCATCTTCATCAACCCCGGCAGCGGCCCGGTTGCCGCTGCTACCGCCGCCAACGCGGACGCGTGCATGCGGCAGTTCGTCGCCGACCTTCGCGACATGGGCGTCACCGTTGTCGAGATGCGGCAGCCCGGCCTCGACGACGGCGGCCGGTTCGGGTACGCCCTTCACAGCCAGAGCCGGCCGAACGGCCAGGCCATCGAGGTGGAGATGCCTGGCCTGTCGGTCGACAAGGTGCGGTACACGGGCGACGACGGCCAGAACATCTGGGACTTCCCGCGCCTGTACGTCGACGGCGACTCGTGGATCTGGTGCTACGCGCTGGACATCGTCAAGGACACGATCCGGGGCGGCAGCGATGACTGACGACCGTCTCGCCGAGATCGCGGCCCGCATCCCGCAGTTGTACGAGGGCCCGTGGTCCGTCTCCTGGGCTGACGGGGACGGGGAGCACACCCCGGAGCGCTGGGTCATCAGCTACCCGACGGACAACCCGCTGGCCGGGCTGGTCGCCGAGGTCGCGGACTACGGCGCGGAGCTGGCCGAGTTCATCGCCCGCGCCCGTGAGGACGTGCCCTGGCTCATCGAGCAACTGCGCAAGCGCAACGCCGAGATCGCCGAACTCCGCACCAAGCTCGCCATCCGCGAACGGCAGCTCGACGACCTCGACAGGTGGGTCATCGCATGACCGGGCTCGCCATCGGCGTCATCGTCGCCGCCGCCCGATCCTCGCCATCTACGGCCAGCGCATCAGCGACCGCATCGCAGCCCGCCGCCGGTATGCCCGCATCACCAAGCGCATCGCCGCCGAGACCAACCCCTGCCGACGCGCCGCCTGGCGCGACATCCGCGACAACGACACCCACCTGGGGGACTGACCGTGTACACCACCACCCGCTTCGAGCGCGTGCCGCTCACCGCCACCAAGTCCGTACCCTGCACCGGCTGCGGCAAGAAGGTCCGCCGCCAGCGCACCTTCGAGCAGACGATCAACCCGTACAACAAGAACGCCGACGGCATCCCGAAGTCCCGCATCGACATCCTCCACGAGCTCAAGACTCAGGCCGACGCGTGGCAGGCCGTGGCCGAGACGCACACGAAGTGCGAGGGCGAGTCGTGAGCATCACCATCCCGTGGCTTGCCCCCGGCCGACACCGCCTCAGCCCGGCACAGCTGCGCGCCGAGAACGCCACGCTCCTCAACCGGCAGGCCGCAGCAGACGACTACTTCGCCCGCCTCACCGAGGACCGCGACGACGTGTACCGCTGCTGGCAGAAAGCCGCCGCCGCCCGCGACACGGCCGAGGAACTCGCCGCCGGGTACGCCCAGCAGCTCGCCGCGCAGACCGCCGAACTCCTCGAACTGCGGGCGTTCCGCCACAACACGCTCGCCGTCAGCGCCCCCATCGGACAGCGCGACATCGACCCCGACGACCAGCCCACCCAGCCCATACCCGTGCCCCTGTGGGAGGCGCACGGCATCGGCCCCGTCCACGCCGTCACCGACCCCGGCCAGACCACGTGGGGCGCCCGCAACCAGCAGCAGGGGGTGGCCTGATGCTCGCCGACCTCATCACCGTCCTGCACCGCGCCGCCGAACTCGCCCTCCTCTACGGCCCCGACCCCGAAGGCTGCATCCGCGCCGCCGTCTACGGACGACCCGACGTACAGCTGCCGGAATGGGACACCGCCGACTCCATCCTCGTCGAAGAGACCGTCGACTGCGTCACCCTGTGGATCAACCCCGACAGCCCCGACGCCGACCACGACACGCCCCTCGACGAATGGGCCGCCGGCCGGACCGTCGCCGACATCCGCGGCGCACTGTACGGGGCAGCAGCAGGCATCGAAGCAGGTGCCCTGTGAAGCCGTACTGGGAGGACAACGACGCCAGGATCACCCTCTACCTCGGCGACATGCGGGAGATCCTGCCCACGCTCGGCCTGCAGGCCGACCTGATCGTCGCGGATCCACCGTACAGCGAGACCAGCCTCGCCTGGGACCGGTGGCCCGACGGCTGGCCGCAGCTGGCCGCCACGGTCGCGAGCAGCATGTGGTGCTTCGGGTCGATGCGCATGTTCCTCGACCGCCGCGACGAGTTCGCCGACTGGAAGCTGTCGCAGGACATCGTCGGCCACGACGAGGGTGGCCAGCCGATATGGGGCGACGTCAACGTCGTCTGGGAAAAGCACAACGGGACCGGCTTCCAGCGGGACCGGTTCCGCCGCGTCCACGAGCACGCCCTGCACTGGTACCGAGGGCCGTGGTCAGGCACTTGCCACGACGTGCCGCGAGTCCCGTCCACGGGGGCGCACACAGGTGGGGCGAAGAGCGTTACGCGACTCCAGGCACCGCACATGGGGGCCATCGGCGTCGGCACATGGGTGGATGACGGCACTCGCCTTATGCGGTCCGTCATCAAGGTGCGGTCCGTGCGCGGCAAGGGCCGCCACCCCGACGAGAAGCCGCTGCCGATTTTGATGCCGTTGATCGAGTACGCCTGCCCCGAAGGCGGCCTAGTCGTCGATCCATTCGCCGGCAGCGGCAGCACGCTCGACGCCGCGAGGCAGGCCGGCCGCCGCGCGATCGGCATCGAGCTCAGTGAGAAATACGCGCAAGCCGCGGCCAAGCGCCTGTCGGCGCTGGTCCTCACCTAGACCGCGCCGGGCCGGCGGAGACGCAGAGCCCGCCGCCCCGGCGCACAACCGCAGGACGCCCCGCCGACCCAACGACGGCGGGGCGCAACCCAAGCATCCCAGGAGACGCAGCTGTGAACAGCTGGCACCACGCCCAATCATCCGCCCGCAAGTGGGGCGGCGACCCCGAGCTCTACTTGCCCATCCACGAGTTCATCGACAGCTCCAAGCGCATCATCGGCGACGTCCGCCACCGCTCCCTGTACCACCACACCGAGGGCGTCTGGCTCTGCCAGCGGATCTTCGGCGTCACCCTCGACGTCCCGAAGGCCCGCACCACCGTCCGGGTGCCCGTGCGGCTGATCGCCGAGCAGCACGTCCTCGAAGACCTCGGCTGGCTCCCCTCGCCCGCGGACTACATCAACGGCATGCCCATCAAGGCATGGATGTCCGGCAGCCAGCGCAAGACCGTGCCCCTCTCCCACCTGCTCATGACCACGCCCGGAGGCAACCAGTGACCAGCGCCCGCAACTTTCTCGGCATTCCCGTCGAAGGCGACATCAACGAAGGCGACAAGCGGAAGAAGCAGCGGCCCCTCGAAGAGTTCCAGCCGATCCTTCAGGCGGTCCTCGACGACCCGACCATCACCGAGTTCGGCTGGCGCCAGTACACGCCGTACTTCAACGACGGCGACCCGTGCACCTTCAGCGCCTACGAAACGTGGGTCCGTACCACCACGGACGGCGAGGACGTCGACGGCTACGAACTCGAAGTCGCCTACAGCCACCCCAGCCTCGGCCAGATGACGGGCGGCGAGTGGGTCGACAACCCCGAGGACCCGGGCGGTCGCCGCATCAAGGTCGGCGAGCGCTACGAGGGATCGGACCAGGCTCGGTATGAGCGAGCCCGCGAGCTGGACCGGGCTATCGAGGGCGGCCAGTACCTCGACGTGCTGCTCGACGCCTTCGGTGACCACGCCAACATCACCGTCCGCCGCAGCGGCATCCAAGTCGAGTTCTACCAGCACGACTAGCCGCCCCCGCAACCCCAGCCGCCGCGTCGAGCGCACGCCCAGCGCTCCGCGGCAGGAGGCCCGCCTCCACCTCCCCCCGGAGGCGGGCCTCACCATCCCGAAAGGAAGACCACATGAGCACCGAGACACCCACCATCCCCGCAGAGACCGCGGCGCACGTCCTGTTCCACTTCGGACGCGGCGGCTACCAGGCCGGCTCGTTCACCCAGCACCTCATCGCCCTCATCGCCCGCGCAGACATGGTCAACAAGGCCAAGCTCGCCGCCGTCTACCCCGACTACGCCGCCGCCGTCATCGCCATGGAATACGACCCGAACGGCATCGCCGCCCTGCAGAAGATCGCGGCAGGCGCCTGATGACCGAGATCCAGACCCCGACCGGCGTCCTCCTCGGCCGCTACACCCCCGGAACCCCCGAATGGGACGCGGCCCGAGCCGGCCTGTGCATCACCGCCACCGAGATCGCCGCCGTCCTCGGACTGTCGCCGTGGCAGTCCCGCTTCAGCCTCTGGCACAAGAAGGCCGGACTCCCGTCGCCGCCGTTCGTCACGTCGCCGGAGATGAAGTGGGGCAGCCGGCTCGAAGACGACGTGTTCGAGGAGTTCGACGAGCAGCACCCCGAGTACCTAGTGATGGAGACCGGGACGTGGCGGCACCGCGACCGGGAATGGCAGCGCGCCACCCCCGACCGGCTGCTCGCCATCCGCGAGGGCGGGGCCAGCGACATGGTGCCGATCCGTATCGGCGAGGCCAAGACATCGCCGTGGGGCGACCACTGGGGCCCGGCCGGCAGCGACGAAATCCCCGTCTACTACCGGGCGCAGGTCATCTGGCAGCAGGACACCCTCGGCCTGCTGGACCCGGCGCACATCGCGGTCCTCATCTCCGGCCACGACTACCGCGAATACACCGTCGAGTACGACGCCGCGGACGCCGAGCTGATGCGCAAAGCGGCGCGCGAGTTCCTCGACGACGTCGCCGCCGGAGTGCGCCCACCGATCGACGACTCGACCGCCACCTACCAGACGGTCCGCATGCAGCCCGAGGGCCGCGAAGACGTCGACGTCGAAATCCCCGGCCCGCTGCGTGACCGCTACTTCGCCGCCCTCGACGGCGCCGAAGCCGCCAGCGCCGAACTCACCGGCGCCCGCTCCGAAGTCCTCGACCACATCGGCAACGGCAAGCGCGCCGTCTGCCTCGGCCAGACCGTCGCCACCCGCACCGTCCGGGGCGGCAAGACCCACTCCCTCCAGCCCGCCAAGAACAGGAGCAACACCGCATGACCGAGACCATCTCCAACGCCATCGCCACCCGCGACAACGGGCCCGCCGCACAGATCGAGCAATACCGCGACGAGTACGCCGCCCTCGTCCCTTCCCACATCAACCCCGACCAGTGGATCCGACTCGCCGTCGGCGCTATCCGCGGCGACAAGAATCTGATGCTCGCCGCACAGACCGACGTCGGCGTCTTCCTCCGCGAGATGAAGGTCGCCGCCCGCCTCGGCCTTGAGCCCGGCACCGAGCAGTTCTACCTCACCCCGCGCAAGAGCAAGGCGCACGGCGGCCGACAGATCATCAAGGGCATCGTCGGCTACCAGGGAATCGTCGAGCTGATCTACCGAGCCGGCGCAGTCTCCACGGTCATCGTCGAAGCCGTCCGTGCGGCTGACTCCTTCGAGTACGTCCCTGGCCGCGACGACCGCCCCGTCCACGGCATCGACTGGTTCGGCGCCGACCGCGGCGACCTGGTCGGCGTGTACGCCTACGCGGTCATGAAGGACGGCGCCGTCTCCAAGGTCGTTGTCCTGAACCGCAAGCGCGTCATGGAGATCAAGGCCAAGTCGGACAGCAAGAACTCCGACTACTCCCCGTGGAACACCAACGAGGAATCCATGTGGCTGAAGAGCGCCGTCCGGCAGCTCGCCAAGTGGGTGCCGACCTCCGCCGAGTACATGCGCGAACAGCTCCGAGCCCAGGCCGAAGTCGCCGCCGGAGCGCCGAGCGTCGCCGGCGCCCCGCTCCCGCCGCAGCCGAGCGCGCTGGACGACTACGACCCCGCCGACGAGGGCCCCATCGAGGGCGAGCTCGTCGACTAACCGCAGCACTCGGGGCCGCTCTCGCCCGAATCGGGAGCGGCCCCGGCATCAGAGTCCCACACCCGAAGGGAGCACGACCATGACCCGCCGCCTCACCGTCGCCGAGCGTCTCGCCTCTGCCGAGAAGGACTTGCTGCTCGCCGACATAGCCGCCCAGTCGTCCTGGGACCAGTTCCTCGTCGAGCAGGCCGTGTACGCCTTCGGCCTCGCCAACGAGACGTTCTCCGCAAACGACATGCGCGACGTCCTGCCCGACCTCGGCCACGGATACCTGGGCGCCGCTATCAACGCCCTCCGCCAGGGCGGCGTCATCGAGCACACCCGCCAGTACGTGCCCTCCACCAGCCCCGCCACCCACGGACACCCCATCGCCGTCTGGCGGTTGAGCGTCAAGGGCCTCGTCATCGCCGAGCAGCGCCGCGCCGCACGCCGCGGGAGGGCCGTATGAGCGCCCGCGATCCGCTGCGTCCCGGACGCCCCGGTGTCTGCGCCTACGCCCGCATCGACGAAGCGAAGGTCGGCTCCACCGGCCAGGGCGCCGCATGGCTGGCCGAAGAGACCCAGTGGTTCCACCGCGCCGGGATGCTCACCGTCGTCGGCGAGTGCATCGTCGGGGGCACCGTCTACCTCCACTGCCACAAAGTCGAACGCGCGCAGGAACTGGTCGACCTTGCGGTACGGCACGGCGTCCCGGCGAACTGCGTCCGCGCGGTGACACGGCTCGACAAGTCCAAGGCAGGTGCCGCATGAGCGCCGCCGCCGCATGCGCGGCCTGGGTCGGCGGCATCTGGCTGGCCATCGCCATCGTCGCCTGGAACATCCACCGCCGCGGCCGCCGCCCCGCGCCCACCCGCCGCACCCCCGCCGACGTCGCACGCGACGCCGCAGCCCACCGCGCAGCCCGCACTGGCCACTGGCAGATCAACGACGCCGAACTCGCCGACCAGGTCGCCATCTGGGCCGACGACTTCAACCGCGGATGCGACCGACTCCGCGACGCCATCCGCAACACCGACGACCACGAGGGGGACCAGCTGTGAGCCGCGCCGCACTCGCCACCTGGGCCAAGCCGGCCCCCGCTCCGCTCCCGTTCCCCACCGACCGGACGTACACCGGCGACATCGACTGGATCGCCATCGAACGCGCAATCACCCACGACCACCCCCGCGTCCAGCTCACCCGCGACGAACAACTCACCGCCACCCTCCTCCTCATCCGAGCCGGCTGGACCGAGAAGGACACCGCCGAAGCCGTCGGCGTCGACAAGCGCCAGATCGCCCGCTGGAAGTACGAGAACGGCCTCGGCGCCGCACGCACCTGCACCCTCGACGACTGCGGCGACCAGATCAAAGCCCGCGGCCTCTGCTACCGGCACTACCGCCAACACGAACGCAAGCGGAAAGCCGCAGCCCGGCCGACCAAGGGAGCACGCCGCCGCGAACCCGCCGCATGCGGAACCCGCCCCGGATACAAGCGCCACCACCGCGAAGGCACCCCCGTCTGCGAACCCTGCCAAACCGCCAACGCCAACTACGGCACCGACCGCTACCACGCCACGAAGGAGGCGGCGTGATGGGCGTCATCCACCCCCGCCGCGACGAGATGCGCAAGCTCCTCGAGGCCGGCGGAATCTCCGACATCGACATCGCCCGCCAGGTCGGCGCCGACCGCAGGACCGTGTACCGGCTCCGCCGCAAGGTCGGCATCCCCGGATACCGGGAGCTCGCCGACACCTGCCTCCACGGCCACCCGTACCCCGAGAACCTCGGCCACCGGCCCAACGGCTGGCGCTACTGCAAGGGCTGCCACCGCGACCACAAGAAGCGCTACAAGGCCGCCGCAGCCTTCGACGAAGCCGCCGTCGAGCGCGCCGCGGCAGGTGACCCGCCGGAGCGGCTCAGCCCCCGCGAACGCGAAGCCGCCGTCCTCCGCCTGGGGTCGCACCTCAGCCCCGAGGACATTGCCGAACGCGTCCGCTGCACCACGCGGACCGTGTGGCGGATCCGCGCGCGCAACCGCGACCAGCTGGCCACCGCCGCCTGACCGCACGAGAACGCCCCGCGGTGATGCCGCGGGGCGTGAGGAGAGGAGGGGACGTGTCAGGACTCGGAGTCGGAGCGCAGCCGGCGCTTGTGCGCGGCGATCTCACGCTTGATGTAGACGCGCAGGTCGGCGGCGCGCGACAGGCCCTTGGCCTCGCACACCTCGCCGTACTCGGCCCACGTCTCGGCGTCCACACGGATCACGCGGCCGGGCGTTCCCTTCACAGTCATGCAACCAATGTAGCTGACCGTGCACGGGCGGGGCACCCCGACTACCTAAAGTGCCCATCAAAAGCCCCTCGGGTGCACGGGCACCCTGGGGTAGGATCGAAGTGCGCCAAAGGGGCGGCTGAGCAATTGAGGCAACCGCCGTAAGGGCCTGGTTCCGCATGCCTCCAGCCCCTATTCGCAACGCCAGGAAGAAGAACCCGTGAGCACCGAAGCCATGAACTGGGCCATGGACGACGCGCCCATGCTCCGCACCGAGAAGGGCAAGCCGGACACCACGGCGCGACACGTCCTTCAGGTGCTCGGTGAGCACGCACGACCGGACGGCACGAACGCCCACCCCTCGATCCTCCGCATCCAGTTCCGTACCGGCTACGACAGGACGACCGTGCAGCGGGCGCTCCGCCGGCTCGAGAAGGCGGAGCTGATCCGGAAGGACGGATCGGTCGACGGGCGGACTCGCTGGCAGCTGGCCATGAAGCTGATCCGACCCAAGACGGATTGGTCCGACCTGGAGCGCGAGGAGGACAGCTTCCGGGCAGCAGCGGCAGAGCGGAAGAGGCGATCCCGCTCGAAGGGTGTCACGCACTCAACGCCTGTGACCGTCACGGATTCAAAGGGCGTGACTGTCACGGACGCAAAGTCTGTGACAGGCGATGTCACGGACTCAACGCCTAGCCGTCACGCACTTAAAGTCCGTCCGTCACGGACGGAACGCCGCCCTAACCACCAACAACCGTCAGACAACCAACTACAAGAAGACTCTTCTCTCGCCGCCGCCGTTTCGGCAGTCAAGGGGAGCCAGCAGAAGGACCACCACCTCGAGTCCTTCGGCGCCTTCTGGGTGAGCTACCCGAAGAAGAAGGCCCGCGAGGAAGCGAAGAAAGCGTGGATCGCCGCAATGGACCGCGGCGCCGACCCCACACACGTCGTCAAGGCCGCCGAGGCCTACGCCCGCGAGCGCCACGGCGAAGACCCCAAGTACACGAAGTACCCCGCCACCTGGCTCAACAAGGGCTGCTACGACGACGAGCCCGACACCCCCGGCAAGTCCCAGCTGCGCGCCGTAGCAGGCGGCCACCAGCCGTGGCGCAACCCCGAAGACCAGTCCGCCTATTACGAGGAGCTGTAGACCATGCAGTGGACCCCGCCCTACGACCCGAAGCAGTACGACCTCGAGCCGCTGCTCACCCGCCAGGGCCTCACCGCCGACTGGTTCACCACCGACGACGGCGACCCCTACGGCCCGACCAACGTCGCCCGCTGGAGCAGCCACCAGGTCACCAAGCTCGTCCCGTTCCGCTACCGGACCGCCGTCGGCCAGCGACCCGAGCTCCACCAGTGGATCGCCGCCCTCGCCGCCGAAGCCCGCACCGAACAGGGACGCCGCGGCGCCCCCGTCGCCTCCGTCAACCGCGGCCCGTCGCTGCTGCTCCTCGGAC
Source organism: Streptomyces sp. A3M-1-3 (assembly GCF_024213665.1). GTDB lineage: Bacteria > Actinomycetota > Actinomycetes > Streptomycetales > Streptomycetaceae > Streptomyces. The sequence goes on along the minus strand of NZ_JANAVP010000015.1, from coordinate 102,594 downwards.
CCACCGGCGTCGGCAAAACCTACGAGGCCTACGGTGCGCTGCGTGAGCTGGGCGTGACCGGGATCGTCGCCCGGTGGACCATCGTCACCGCCGCCGACCTGTACGCCCAGCTACGGCCCCGCCACGGCATCGACTCCGAGACCGAGTTCCAGCGGTACGCGAAGGCCAGCATCCTCCTCGTCGACGACCTCGGCGCCGGCGGAAAGATCAGCGAGTTCACTGAGGACATCAACTTCCGGCTGGTCAACCACCGGTACGAGAACGAGCTGCCGACGCTGATCACGTCGAACGTGGTGCCGCAGGAACTGTCCGCCCGGCTCGGCGACCGGGTCGCGTCGCGGCTGACGGAGATGTGCCAGCGGATCGTCATCACCGGCCAGGACCGCCGCCGGCAGGTCGCCGCGTGACCACCGACATCGACCCCGAGCTGTGGGTCGACGCCCCCGTCGACCCGATGCCCGCCTTCGACCGCAAGCTCCCCCAGGACACCGACGCAGAACAGTCCGTCCTCGGCGGCATGATGCTTCACCCCAACGCCATCCTCGAAGTCCTCGACATCCTCGACAGCGAAGCCTTCTACCAGCCCGCCCACGAACTCGTCTTCAACGCCATCACCGCCCTGTACGCCAAGGGCCTGCCCGTCGACCCGATCACCGTCACCAACCGGCTCCGGGAGACCGGCGACCTCGAGCGGGCCGGCGGCATCAACGCCGCGTTCAACCTCGTCAACGCCACCCCCACCGCGGCGAACGCCAGCTACTACGCCGACATCGTCCGGGAGAAGGCGCTCCTCCGCGGACTCGTCCGAGCCGGTACGAGCATCGCCCAGCTCGGCTACGCAGGCGGCGACGCCAACGAGTCCGCAGACGCCGCCCAAACCACACTCAACACCGCCGTGCAGGTTCGGGACGACTCCGACTCTGCGCTGATCGGCGACGACTTCGAAGACGTGGTCGGCGAGCTCGAGGAACTCCAGCGCAACGGCCAGGCCATGGGAGTCCCGACCGGGTTCACCGACATCGACTCGCTCACCCACGGACTCCACCCCGGCCAGGTGATCATCATCGCCGGGCGGCCCGCCATGGGAAAGTCGACCCTCGCCGTAGACATGATCCGCGCCTGCTCCATCAGGCACGGTCGGCCCAGCGTGCTGTTCAGCCTCGAAATGTCCCGCCGCGAAGTGCAGCACCGCATCATGTCCGCCGAAGCGCGCATCGGCCTGCACCACATCCGCGGCGGCACCATGACCGACTCGGACTGGACCCGCCTCGCCCAGAGGCTGCCCGACGTCACGGCCGCGCCGCTCACGATCGACGCCACGTCCGGCCAGACCGTCATGCAGATCAAATCCCGCTGCCGGAAGCTCAAGCAGCGCGGCGGCCTCGACCTCGTCGTCATCGACTACCTCCAGCTGATGACCTCCGGCTCCTCCCGCCGCCAAGAGAACCGGCAGCAAGAGGTCTCCGACATGAGCCGCAACGTCAAGTTGATGGCCAAGGAGCTCGAGGTTCCCGTTGTGATCCTCGCCCAGCTCAACCGCGGACCCGAGCAGCGGCAGGACAAGAAGCCGATGGTGTCCGACCTTCGCGAGTCCGGATCCCTCGAGCAGGACGCCGACCTTGTGATCCTCGTCCACCGCGAAGACGCCTACGACAAAGAGTCGCCCCGCGCCGGCGAGGTCGACCTGATCGTCGGCAAGCACCGCAACGGGCCCACCGCGACCATCACCGTCGCCAACCAGCTGCACTACAGCCGCTTCGTCGACATGGCGCTGACATGACCCGCCCCGCCTGGCCGTGCGGCACCGCCGCCACCGGCCCGACACCCCCGCCCTGCCCCGACTGCCAGCCGAACGGAGAAGCCATATGAGCCGCACCAAGCGAAACCGGAGCCGTGACGAGATCTTCCAGTCGATTCAGAGGAACACGGTCCGGTCGTACTCAATCACCGCCACCTGGCCCAACGGCCGAATCAACCAGATGCACCGCAAAGACAAAGCGCACGTGCGTGAGATGGCGGAAGACCTGGAAATGAAGGGCGTGCACGTCAAGGTCGTCGAGTGGACCGGCTCGCAGTTCAGGCAGCTGGCCGATCTGCACGCCTTCGCTAAGCGCACAGCACTCCCCGCGGCTGCGACCTACGCGGACAAGGTCGCAGCGGTCAAGGCGGACCTTGAAGTACTGGCTCGGCAGGCGGCCGGAAGGCGGGCTCTGCGATGACCACAAGCATCCGCCCCACCGACCTGCCTGAGCTGAGGGCCGAGCTCATGGAGCACTACCAGAAGCCGAACATTGTTGACTCGTGGGCCCGGCGCCGGGCTCCGGCAGCCCTGGAGTTCCGCGACGCCAACGGCATGCTGATGGCCAAGGTCAATCCGACCGGAGATACCCGGCGCCTGCTGGAGATCGGCCGCCTCGAGAAGGCCGAACTGTTCTTCGTTTCAGCAGCCATGACGGACGTGGCCGTCGCGGCGGCCGCCACCCTGCCCTCGTTCGCGGTAGAGGAATTCGACCTTCCCTCGAGTGCCGGGCTCATGATTTTCGAGAAGCCGATAGCCGCGGACGCGAACACGGAAGGCGGCTACGGCGAGACGGTCTACATCGCCGGCGCCTCCTGGAACATCATCCGCAACCAGAAGGCCGGAACGCTGCTCTGGCTCAGCTTCTACATCGACCTGCACCAAACCCTGGACGGGGAGGTAGCTGCCGGAGGGATTACCGAGGCCCAGGCCGCCCGTGAAAAGTCTTGCCAGCCCCGCTACAGCTACACGACCGACGGCGCCAAGCTCCTCAGCGTCAAATCCGAACTCAACGGCAACAGCGTCCTGAATCTGTGGGGTCGGACGATTGTTGCGGCGTGGCTCCTGTCCCAGCAGCCGCTCGCCGACGTTTCCGAGGTTGAGGCCGACCGAGCCGCCGCGAAGCGCCTCAAGAGGGCCCGGCATGAAGCGCGGCCCGTGCGTGTGGTGGAGCTCCGCCGGCCGAGCAGCGGCGGTGGACAGGGCGAGCCGGTCAGCAACTACCAGCACCAGTGGATCGTGCGCGGTCACTGGCGAAACCAGTGGCATCCCAAGCGTGAAGTCCATCGCCCCGTCTGGATCGCACCCCACGTCAAAGGCCCTGAAGGCGCACCGCTCTTGGGCGGCGAAAAGGTCTACGCGTGGAAGAGGTGAACGCGATGACCCCCGATTGCCCGACGCCTGGCAAGCACCGGTACGCGACCCGTGAGGCCGCGGCCCTGGTCGCCGAGCGGACCCAAGTCCCCTTCGGCCGCGTACTCAACCCCTACGCCTGCCGCTGCGGATGGGTGCACCTCACGAAGCTCGCGCCCGCCGAGCGGTACACCCTCCCCGCCGCCTAGCCCCTGCACCCCGAAGGAGACACCCGTGAGCTCTCGTAACGGCCGCCGTCGGGCGCCGGGCGACATGTTCCCCGGCATGCCGGACGCGCTCGCGAAGCGCCCGCCGAAGGCCGAGGACGGCGAGCACGAGATCCGCACCCTCGACGAGGCGATCGCCCGGTCGCTGGAGATCCTCGACGAGGCGCTCGCCACCTACCCGATCGTCGGCACCTACTGGCTGTCGTCCGGCGGCAACGACTCCGCGATCGTCGGCCATCTGCTGCGCAGCCGGTACGACGCGGTGCTGCACGTGAACACCGGCACCGGCATCCCGGAGACCACGCAGTACGTGCACGACGTCGCCATAGCGTGGGGCGACACCCTCCACGAGCTGCACCCACGCAACGCGTACCGGGACCTGGTGCTCGGCCAAGTGCTCGCCAGCCGCGGCCCGAACGCCGGGAAGCGCGCGGTCTGGCAGGGCTTCCCCGGGCCAGCTGGCCACAAGGTCATGTACCGGCACCTGAAGGACGAGCCGCTGATGCGGTTCCGCCGCGGCGTCGTCGGCGACGAGGGCCGCACCAGGAAGGTCATCTACCTGGGTGGCATGCGCTGGGCTGAGACCGAGCGCCGGTTCCGCAACGCTGAGGCGATCGACCAGGACGGCGCGATCGTCTGGGTGTCGCCGCTCGTCCACTGGACCGACGCGCACATGCGCGAGTACCGGGCCCGGTACCGCTGCCAGCAGGACCACGAACACGCCCAGCACCGGCTGTGCTTCGACGGGGCGCTGCCGCTGAACGAAGTCACCGAGCACATCCACATGTCCGGCGAGTGCCTGTGCGGCGCCTACGCCAAGCCCGGGGAGCTGGACGAGGTGGAGTTCTTCTACCCGGAGACCGCGGCCCGGCTGAAGGCGCTGGAGCGGGAAGCAGTGGCCGCCGGGATTCCTGCCTGCCGCTGGGGCCAGAAGCCGCCCGGCGATGAGGACGCCAGCCCGGCCGGGCGCCTGTGCTCCTCCTGCACCACCATCCCCGGCCAGGACGACCTGATCGACCAGTGGCGCGACATCGGCCTCATCACGCCCGAGCAGCACGCCGCGTTCACCACCCCCGCCGCCTAGTCCGCCCCGCCCACCCCGACCCGAGGAGACACCTGATGTTGGACCCCGACCAGTGGAAGACGATCACCGGCCTTGTCGGCTGGCTGGATCGTGAGAACGGCCGCGACAGGCAGGAGATCACCCTGCGCCTGTTGAAGTTGACCGAGGAATCCGGCGAGGTCGCCCAGGCGTGGATCGGAGCCGTCGGCCAGAACCCCCGCAAGGGCACCACCCACAGCCCGGACGATGTTGCCGCCGAACTGTGCGACGTGATCGTCACCGCCGCGGTGGCGCTCGTCAGCATCGTCGACGCCGACGCCGACGCCGAGCCCGTGTTCGCCGCGAAACTGCAGCGCATCGCCGATCGCGTGGCCGCGCTCGCCGCCACCCCTGCCCCGTGACGCAAGCCGGCCCGCCCTCCTCGTCCGAAGCGAGGAGGGCGGGCCTGGCCCCGACCCTACGCACCGAGGAGAACCCGATGACCCACACACCCGCAGAGCCCGTGCCCGTCGAGTTCCTGTACGGCGTCGATAGCAGCGTGAATGACGACGCCCGGTTCTACCAGCCGCCCCGCGTCGTCCGATTCCTGATCACGAAGAAGACCCCCAAGCGGATCTACTACGTCGCCAGCCAGGACTGGGAGCCGCGCGCCCGGATCGGGTTCGTCGACCGGCAGCGCATCGAGGCCGACGGCGAGGTCTACTCCCGCAACCGGCACTGGTCCGCCCCGGACTTCCACCTGTACCTGGCTCCGCCCGTCGTCGAGCAGGCGGCGAAGCCGGACCTCGCCGGGCTCAAGCAGGCGATGGCCGCCGCGCACCCCGACCGGGGCGGCAGCGACGCGGAGTTCATCGCGGCCCGCCAGCGGTACGAGCGGGCGCGCAGCGTGGGCGGAGCCCAGCAGTGACCGCCCCGAGCCCGGCGCCCCGCCCGCAGCGCCGCAGCATCGTCTTCTCGCCGGAGTCGCTCGCGTTCCTCGCCCGGTTCCGGCAGAACGGCGAGACCGCCGAACAGGCCATTGCTGCCGCGCTCAAGCTGCGTGCCATCGCCGACGGGCACTGCGACGCCCGCGGCCGGCTCAAGAACCAGGCCCAGCGGTGAGCCGGCCGGGAGCGGCGCCGACCGTGATGCAGATGCTCAACCTGACCGACCGGGCCGAGTTCAACGGCGGCCTCACCCCGGCCGAAGCCGCCCGGCTCCGTGCCGGGATCCGGGCCATGGACTCGTCCCGCCGGTCGACGCAGGCCCGGTTGAACGCGGCTGTCCGGGGCGGGGAGGCCGTCCAGTTGGCCGCGGTCCGCCGCCTCGTGTACCGGGCCCGGTACCGGGGCGCGTCGGCCGTGACCGTCCGCGCCCTCGACATCGCCCTTGCCGCCGCTGTCGACACCGCGAAGGAGTCCGCGTGATGGCGGGCCGCTGCGTTCCGGGCTGTCCGCTCAGGCCGCGGCAGCCCCGAGGAAGCCGCTGAAGGCCCCTAGGAGCGCCGAACTCCCGTCCGGCGGACTCCGCGACGCCGGGCCGCCAGAGCGCCAGCGAGGCGCACAAGCTTGCGACGCGACTCAACTAGACCGATAGGAACCGAAATGACCGATCCGCTACACGCTCTTCGCGATCAACTGGCCCGCGAGCACCGGCAGTCCACCCGGAACGCTGGTGCCGCGCACCGCGTCCCCGAAGCGCAATACGTCCACGACGGCATCACCACCGGCCTGAAGATCGCACTCGGCTGGGTCGACCACCAGATCGCAGCAGCAGACGAGACCACCCCCGCCCCCGCGCCGAGCCCGCTACGGGAGCAGGTCGCGGCGGCCATCCGCCCCAACATGCTCTTCGGACTGCAGGACGCCGAACTCGACGGACCCGGCGGTACCCAGCGGATCAACGAATGGGTCGACTGGATCGCCACCGCCGTGCTCGCCGTCCCCGCGATCCAGCACATGCAGGCGACCAGCAACCGGATGGTCGACGTCCAAGGCCGCTGCCCCGCCTGCGGATGGGAGTCGCTATTCCTCGGAGACGGCGGCTACGTCACCTGCTTCCGCCTCGAATGCCCCGAGCCCGACGCCGCCAGCACCGTCCTGGAACGCCGCCCCGCCCCAGTCCCGGCCGACGTCCGCGAGCAGATCGCGGCGGCCATCTGGGAGCGGCAGAACCCCGGCCGCCGCTACGCCGACTGCGAGCACCCGTGGATGGCCGACGCCGAAGAGGACGCCGACACGGTGTTGCGGGTGCCCGCCATCGCCGAAGCGCTCGCCGTCGAAGACCAGCTCGCCGAGACGCGGATCGCGCTCGCCATGCAGAAGGGCGTGAGCGCAGACCTCCGCGTCGAAAGCAAGGCACGCGGCGACAAGCTCACAGCGCTGAAGCGAGCCCACGTAGCCCTCGCCAGCCAGGCCGGAAAGGACCAAGCCGCCCTCGAGCGGGTGCGAGCCGAGTGCGACGCCATCGAGGCCGATCGCGCCAGGCTCGATGCCAACTGCGAATCGTTCGGCGACGGGTACGCCGACGCCGCAGCCCGCATCCGCCTCGCCCTCGACCCGCAGGAGCAGCCGTGACCGACACCGACGCCACCCACCTGAACGCCGACGTCGTCGTCGAACGCATCCGGTCCATCGCCGCCGGGTGGGAACGCGACGCACACCTCTACCCCGACGCTCGCATCGGCCTCGCCGAGATCGCCTTCATCCTCCGTACCGCCCTTGAACCGGTCGACGGCCCGCCGTCCGCCCAGCCGCCGTCCGCCTGACCGCACCCGCACCGCCCGAACGGAGACCGCCGTGACCGAGACGCCCGCCTGCGTAATCTGCCGCCGCACCCTGTGGGACGACGAACTCGACCGCTACACCTGCCGGATCTGCACCAGCCGCATCGACCGCGACCTCGCCGCCATCGCCGGAACCGACGGCCTGTACGCACAGCTCGACGACGTCCTCGCCTCCGGCAGCGGCAACGGCGGGCTGGCCGTCTCCGGATCCCGCACCGCCCCCCTCCCGCTCCGCCTCGACATCCTCAACGCCATGACCGAAGCCGGGCCCATCCTCGCGCCCCTCGAAACGTGGGTGCGCGACTGGGAGTCCTACGGGCACGCCGACCTGTGCGAAGCCGGCACCCTGCAGAAGCGTGCCGACCATGCTGTCGGCACGCTCCGGTTCAACCTCGAATGGGCTGTTCGGCAGCATGCTGCCATCGACGAATTCGCCCGCGAGATAAGCCACATCGTCCGCACCTGCCGTGCTCAGATCGGCGGCGAGAAGGGGCCCCGCCGCATCCCCGTCACCTGCGCCTGCGGCAGCGTCATCCTCACCACCATCGACACTCGCGGCGAGACCTGCCCCGGCTGCTCCGCCCAGTACGGGCACACCGAAGCACTGTCGCTGCCGCTCGCGGAGAGGCGGATAGCGGCATGACGAAGCCCCCGCCTTCGGGCGGGGGCTTTCGCTGTACGAGCTAGACCGAAGTCCTGGACCGTCGCGTTTTGCGCCTCGTCGGCTCATCCTTCAGCAGTTGTGAGACACGCTGGAAGGAGAGTCCCAGAATGCGGCCGGCATCCCGCTGGCTGAGGTTCCGTGTCAGGGTTGAGGCCGCATGCTGCATCACACGTCGTTCCCTCTCCTCCACCTCCGCTCGCGCCTTCCTAACCTCGGCCGCTTCTCGAAGGACGGCGCGTTCCTCTTCGGTCAGCACCGGTTCGACGGAAACGCTGACCGCATCGGGCTCTACGTCGAGCATGACCGCGATCGATTCGCGAGCAGCCTCGTCGGCCTGCTCCAGGCGCTTGGCCTGACTGAAGACGCCCGGCAGGTCGGGAACCTCGAGGGCCCACCAGTCGCCGGTTCGCCGCGCAATAACGCGGTAGGCGCTCATCGCCACCACCCCTCTCCAAGTTCAGGTTCGAGCGTTTTGTAGATGTTTTCAGCGGTGATCTCGTTGACCTCGCTGTGCTTAGGGATGACCACGCGGATCGAGCCGCAGACCCACATCTGGTGGCTGCCCTTCTGGCGCAGCATTTCGAAGGGGATGCCCTTGGCTTTGGCCGCGTCTCTGATCTTCTTGATCAGGTCCCTGTGCTTCATGAGTGTAAGTCTAGTGCCGCTAGAGCAGTCAAGTCAAGTGGCGCTAGACTTACGCACCCCCATGGCCGGGGCCTCTTCGTCGCGACGGGCTACTCGGGGCTTGAGTCCCTCTTCGGTCGCTTCGACCCGCGCAGCCCCTTCGCGATCTGCTGGGCGCGGGTGAAGTGGATGCCCAGTAGGTCTCCGATCTCCTGCCAGGTCTTGCCTTGTTCGCGGAGCTTGAGGACCCTCTCTTGCCTGATCTCGCGTAGTCGGGCGTGACTGTCGGGCCAGTCCTTCAGGACATCAGTGATCGCCTTTGCGCAGGCTGCGTCGTCCTCGATCTGTTCCAGCGCGCTGACGGCGTCCAAGAACCTCTGCACCTCCTTGGGGTGGTCCGACATCCCCGCCCTCCCTTCCGTTGCGAGAGAGCGCCTGCACTGATGTTAGACCCAGGGTCTTGCATCGCCTAGACCCAGGGTCTAACTTGGTCGTGCGAGGCCGCTCCCGGTCTCGTGTTGCAACAGCAAGAACCCCGGCCCGGCGCTGCGAACGCCATATGGGCCGGGGCCAGACCAACCCGCAACCGCTAAGCCCACGGGAGATCCGCATGAAGAGTACCGCCGTACCCCCGGCCACGTCCGACCGTGCCGCACTGGCCGCCTGGCACGCCCAGCAGGCCGCCGCCCTCTACGACCAGGCCGCCGACGACGCCCGCAAGAACGGCGACGAGACCGAGGCCAACACCTGCGAGGCATACGCCACCGGGGCCCGCGCCCAGTCGCGCCGCATGGTCGCTTCTGGCACCATCCGCGCCGGCCACCGCCGCACCCTTGTCGCACCCGAGCTCGTCGACCTGCCGCCGCTCCCCACCCAGGCCGCCGCCCGCCGCCGCATCATCCGCCAGCGGGGGTGGTGACCGTCATGGACGCCGCCGTCGCCGAGCTGGGCCGCGCCGCCGCGCAGCTCGCCGAGCAGACCCGCCAGCACATGGAAGCCGCCAAGGCCGCCGCAGCCGCCGCTGCTGAGGCCGCACGCCGGGCCGCAGCACAAGCCCGCTAGACCGCCGCGCCCCGGTACCACCCCCAGCCGGGGCGCGGCCCCACCCCCGGATTGACCACCCGAAGGAGCACAGCCATGGGTCTCTTCACCCCCAAGTACCCCGAGGGCGCCGAGCCCCCGAAGAAGCAGTCCCGCGCCGAACGGAAGAGCGAGCAGCGGCGGATTGCCCGCGACGTCGACCTTCAGAACCGGTTCGACGAGCTGGACACCCAGTCCCGCCAGCGGTCCCAGGCATTCATGGACGACTTCTACCGCCGCAACCCCGGCACCCGCCCCAAGTAGCCCCCCCACCCGGATTGACCACCCGAAAGGCCATCCCATGTCCGAGCAGACCCGCATCGCCTACCTCGCCGAGTACCGCGCGGCCCGCGCCGACGGTGACTACGACGCGGCGATCACGATCGTGTTCGCCGCCCTGGACCACGACGCCCAGCACCCCGACCAGCCGCGGCTCATGGACGAACTCCGCGGCCTCCACCAGCCCGCCGCCGCCTGACCGCCCGGAAGGACACGCCATGAAGAAGATGACCTCCCCGCTGATCTACCCGGCGGTCGCCCTGTCCGTGGCGTCCCTGGCGTGGACGACATGGAGCCTCGTCGACCTCCTCGGCACCGGCCTGATCGGCATCACCGTCGCCGCCGGAGCCGACGTCATCTGGGGCTCCGTGATCCTCGCCGAAGCCCGGCGGCTGCGCGTCGCCGGCAAAGCGTGGGTCGTGCCCCTGGTCGGCTGGGCCGCTCTCCTCGCCGTGGCCGGGCTGCTCGTCTGGCACGGCCTCGACAAGGACGTCCTCGCGATGGCTGCCGCAGGGCCGCTGCTGCCCCTTGGCGCCAAGGCCGTCTGGGCCCTCGCTCTGGCGGACATGCGCGACCCCGCGGCGCTGACCGACGACGAGCTGCACCAGCTCGCCCGAATGGAGCGCGGCATGGCCTTCGAGGAGGCGAAGCACCGCATCGAGATGCGGCGCCGCGAGATGGGCGCCGAACTCCAGATGGGCGAAGTCTCCATGGACTTCGACATCGAGCTGATGCGCCAGGACAAGGCCCGCGAACTCAACCGCCGCCGGCCGCTGGAGCTGCCCGCGTCCCAGGCCGGTACCGAACCGGGCGCAACGGTCGAGCGGGTACCGGTACCGCCCCCCTCCGGCCAGCCGGTACCGGAGGCGGTACCGGCACGCCCGGAACTCACAGCCGTACCGGAACCAGAGAGCACCCCGGTACCGGTACGGCAGGCACGTCTCAGTACCGCCAAACGCCAGACCAAGCCCGGTACCGCGAAGAAGGCGAGTACCGCCTCGTTCGACGACCACGTCCGCACCGCCACCGGGTGGCTCACGGCCGAACCCGACCTGTCCGGTACCGCCATCGGGACCCGGCTCGGTACCGGCGACTCATACGGACGGCGCGTCCGCCGCGCCGCCCTCAGTACCACCCAGCCTGGCCCCGCGCCCCGACCCGGTACCGACACCGTCGGCAAAGGCGGAGAGGGATACAACTGATGACCACCACCGACCCCGCCGTCGACGACCGCCTGCACGTCGCGAAGGACATCGACGCCGGCATCCCTGTCACGTTCCTGTCCCGCCTCGCACTGCGCCGCCGCGTCACCGACGCCAACACCCAGTTCCGCCGCGCGTTCCCCGCCATCGCCGGCACCGCCCGCTACACCTGGTGGGGCCTGGTCGGATCCGCGAAGTGCGTGCGCGGTGTGTGGCGGTGGCTCACCGCAGCCGAGTACGAGATCCACCGCGAAGCCAAGCCCGAGCTGGTCGAACGCACCCGAGCCCGACGCCGGAAGACCATTGCCTGGACGCTCACCCCCACCAGCCTCGCCTACGGAACCGTCGCCTGGATCTACCACCCCTGGCCCCTCGCCGGCCTTGCCGCACTCGGCCTCAGCGGATTCGCCGCAGCCGCCATTTCGGAGAAACGAGCACGTCAGGCCACCCTCGACGTCGCCCGGAAGAAGACAGGAAAGCTCCCCGGCAGCAAGGTCGTGCGTCAGGCGTTCGCCGACTCCAAGCTCGGAGAAGTCCGCATCGTCGGCGTCATCGCCCGCACCGACACCGACGACGCCTGGGTCGCGCTCATAGAACTCGCCGCCGGCATGCCCGCATCCAAGGTCATGACCAAGCGGGAAGAGCTCGCCTCAGCTCTTGGCGTCGGCGTTGAGCTCCTCGACTGCACTCCAGTCGTCGGCCACGCTGGCCGGATCAAGGTCACCTGCTTCGACAAGGACCCCATGCAGGGCCCGCCCATCCCCACCCCGCTCCTGCAGAAGCCGCAGGTCAACCTGTGGACCGACCGCATCCCCGTCGGTATCAACCTGCGCGGCCGCATCGTCGACGTGGCGCTGCCGGAGCGGTCCGTCCTCATCGGCGGCGAGCCCGGCGCGGGCAAGTCCGTCGCCGCCATGAACCTGCTGCTCGCCGTCGCCCTCGACCCCGAAGCGCAACTGTGGCTCGGGGACGGCAAGGGCGTCGACACGCTCGACCTGGAGCCCCTCGCCAAGAAGGTCGCCCCCTCGGCGTCGCCCGCGGGCCTCCTCGACATGCTGCAGGAGCTGCGCGTCCACATGGACGAGCGATTCAAAGTCCTGCGGAAGCTCGGCAAGAAGAAGGTCGAAGAGGGCCTTGACCTGCCGCTTATCGTCCTGTGGATCGACGAGCTCGCCCGCTACACCACCGACCCCAAGTTCAAGAAGGAGATCATCGAGGCACTGCGGGACGTCATCCAGCGCGGCCGGGCCTCCGGCATCGTCACCGTCTGCGCCACCCAGCGCCCCTCCGGGGACGTGGTGCCGACCTCAATCCGCGACCTGCTGTCCATCCGCCTCGCCCTGCGGTCCACCACCAACGCCGCATCCGACACCATCCTCGGCCAGGGCCGGGCCGCCGCCGGCTACTCCGCTGCCGCCATCACCGCAGCTCAGCGCGGTGTCGGCTACCTCCTGGACGAGGGCACCGACCCGGTCATCCTGCGGAACTTCTTCGTCAACCCCGCCCAGGAGCGGCAGATCATCGAGCGCGGCTACAGCCTGCGTGAGACCGCCGGCACGCTGGCGCTTGCGGCGGACCATCCGCGGCGGAAGATGCTCACCCTCGTGGTGGAGGCGTTCGGCGAGCAGGACAGGCTGTCCACCGAAGTGCTGTTGGAGCGGCTCGGTGGCGACTGGGACCCGGCCAGCCTCGCCCGCGGCCTGGCGCTCGACGGCTACCCGAAAGCGCTGTGGATCGACGGGGCGACGAAGCAGGGCTACGCCCGTTCCGCGGTCGTCGAGGCTCTCGACGGCCTCTGAACCGGCCCAATATCCCGCCCAAGCCAGACCCAAGAACTTGGACATTTCCCCCAAGATTCTTGGGACTTCACCCCCCAATGCTTGACCCCGCCTGACCTGCACTCTTGCGGCTCTTGGCCCCCTTGTGGCGGCCCTTGGGCCCATCCAGCCCCCCCTCTGAGACCACCAGGAGACCCGTCATGCCCCGCTCCTACACGCCGGCCGAGCGCCGGACCCGCGCCTGGCTCGTGGTCTGCGGCGCCAAGCAGGCGTTCGCCGACTGCGTTGACCCGCTCATCGAGCAGCGGATCGACCGCATCGACGAGCGCGCCGAAGACCGCGGCTACCGCGAGGCCGCCGCGCTCCACCGGCTGCACGAGCAGGCGAAGGACGAGGTAGCCGCCGCCAAAGCCGCGGAGCGGGCCGCCAGCCGCGAGGACCGCCGAGCAGCCCGCACCGCGCGGGAGAAAGCCGAACGGCGCCTCCGTGACACCGAACGCGCGGTGCGCCGCCACGGCTGACAGCTGCCTGTGGCCCCGGACATGCGCCGGGGCCGCGGGGAGCTGGACAGTCCAGCCCCACTACGGAAGGAGCCCGCTATGGGCCTGTTCAGCCGCAAGACCGCCGACAGCAGCCCGGAGGCGCAGGAGTACCGCGCCGCGAAGAAGGCGCTCGCCGACGACCCGCTCAACTCCGGCCGCCTCGGCTACCAGTCCGCCGACAGTCCCGCCGGACGCGTCAACGCCGCCGCCCAGCAGCGAGTGAACGACGCCGAGAAGAACCTCCGCCGCCGCGGCTGACCGGCTAACCCACCACCCTGAGAGGACGCCATGACCACGCCGCTGCCCGAGCCGCTGCCCGAGGTCCACCCGGCCGGGCAGTGGCCCGTACCCGCCCACCACCGGCCGCCCGCCGTCGAATACCGCGACGGGATCCCCTACCACTACACGATCGGCCAGCCCCCCGCCCCGCAGCAGATCGTCGTACAACTCCCCGAAGCGCAGGGCATGAGCCCGCAGCAGCGCGAATTCATGATGTACGTCGTCATGTGGCTCGCCGTCGCCGTCGTCCTCGTCGGCTGCATCTGCGCCGTCACTGTCATCATGGGCGGCACCCTGATGGGCATCATCGGCGTGGTGGGCGCCAACGCGATCCCTATCGGCATGACCGCCGTCGGCGTCATCATCGCCCTCGGCTGGGCCGCCAACAGGATCAAGGGACTCGTCAAGAACGAGAAGGGATGATGAAAGGATGAAGCTGCCGCACCTATTCCACCGCGACCCAAACTGGCAGATCAGCGGGATCTTCGCCTACCACCAGTGCCGTTGCGGGGCCCGCCGCACCGTCCACGTCGCCCGGAACTACTACGGGCCCACAGAGCCCGGCTGGCCAGAGCCGAAGGACAAGCACGGCCGCCTCCTCGTCAAGTCCGGCTGGCGGTCGTAGCCCCGTCTCACCCCTCGCGGCCCCGGTCCTCCCGGACCGGGGCCGCAGGCGTAGGTACCGCGCGGGCGATCCAGCGCTCACCCGCCAGCTGCGCAGGCTGCTGCACCACCCGCGCGCCCAGCGTCGCGCACAGCAACGCCAGCGCCTCCGCGCACTCCTGCTCCGTCGCGGCCATGACTCCGAAGCGAACCGCCATGAGCGCAGTGTGGCGGACCGAGGCCAGCCGAAGAGGCCGAATCCTGACCTTGCTTGACCAGATCATCCGGCATATGTCACAGTGCGTTCGTCGGAGCACACGTGTGTCCGCAGACCTCAAAGCCCCCAGCTTCCGCAGGGGGCTTTCTGCATTCCTGGGGAGGCGCGATGCACCCGGCCGAGCTGTACCCCGACGACCTCGTCTTCGAGCACGAAGCGACCGAGGCGACCGGCGTCCCCGGCCCGACCATCCGCAAGTGGGCCTCGCGCGGGAAGATCCGCCGCTACGAAGGCGACCCCCGGCAGTACTCCGGGCAAGGGCACGAGTACAAGACCATGTACGCCCTACCCGAAGTCCGCGAGCAAGCCCGGCAGTACAAGCCGACACCGCAGCGCGCGCCCAAGGCCGCCTGACAACGCCGGGGCAGAGGCCGAACACTGAGTCACAGAACGGCCACTTCCGCTTCACGCCAGCCGTACAGCGGCGCATCATGGCCCCTCACGTCACGCAACGTCCTGGGGGGACGGCAATGGCCACCAGTAACTACAGCGACATCCAGAAGGCTGTGCGAGTCGAGAAGTTCAGGATCTGGTTCGCATGGGTGTCCGGCGGGATCATCATGCTGATCATCGCCAACGCGACCAGGAACGTTGCGATCGTCAGCGTCATCACGCAGACGCTGCTCGTCGTCCTCGGCACCCTGTCCACCATCGCCGCAGTGACCATGACGAACAGGCTCAACCGCAAGGCTACGGAAGCCCGCAAGGAGATCCTGGGCGACCGATAGCCGGGAGGTAGCGCCCGTGGCTGGTAACCCGCGCAACGGGCGCCCCTACCGCAGGCTGTGCGCTCAGCAGCGTGCCCAGCGGTATCCGTGCTGGATCTGCGGCAAGGACATCGCCTACGAGATCACAGGGCCTGAGGCGAGCAAGCATCCATGGGCGTTCACCCTCGACCACCTGCTGCCCATATCCAAGCGGCCTGACCTTCTCCTCGACCCGGCCAACGCCCGGTCAGCACACAGGCGGTGCAACAGTGCCCGCGGTAACCGCATGAGCATCAAGCAGGAGCGTGCATCACGGAGGTGGTGATCGTGAAGGAGGTTGATATGCCAGCAGAGCGGAGCCAACCGGACGCAATCATTGAGGTGGACCGGCGCCTCAGCGACGAAGAAGCCGACGCGCTGCGAGAGCACGTGGAACTGCATGGACTCGTCGATCTCCCCTTTGGCGCGCAGGTTCGGGCAATCCCGGAGTAGCACCGTGCTGATCGTCGTCACAGGACCACCCGCGGCCGGGAAGAGCAGCTACATCAAGGCCCGCGCCAAGGCGAACGACATCGTCATCGACCTGGACCTCATGGCCCTCGCCATGGCCGGCCCCGGAGCCGACCACCACAAGCACAGCGAGACGCTGCTACGCATCGTGCACCGCGCCAGGCAGGCAGCCATCCATGAGGCGGAGAGGCACCTCGATACCACCGACGTGTACCTGATCCACACTCAGCCCAGCCCGAAGGCGCGCGCCCGGTACAAGCGGCTCGGCGCGCGCATCGTGGTTGTGGACCCCGGTGAGCAGGTGGTCCGGCAGCGGGTCAGGGACATGCGGCAAGGGGAGATGGAAGGCGTGGTCACGCGCTGGTATCGGGACCACCGCAAGGGCGGCTCACGCCCCGTCACTGCCCAGGCTTCCCGGCTCTGGTGAACGCGACGAACGATTTCGATCAACACGAAGAGCAGTCGCGGCAAGGGCATCGGCCCTGGTCGGGGGAGAGAGTGGATCAAAAGTTCAGGGCAGGAGCGGGCGACCCAAACGCCCTTCGCTCCCTGTTTTTTGCGCGGCCTAATTCAAAGATCGCAAGGCCAGCGAATTAGTGACTCTCCGTAGTCACTCGCTAATCACCCTGATCTTGGTTTGAGTGAATTAGTGAGTGTCACAGTCCGTGACGGGGGTGCTGATCATGGGCGCGGTCGAGGAAGCCACCCGCACTGAGCTGGACAATCTTCGAGTCGAGCCAGTCAGCCCCGGCCTTGCCGCGGTCGCGGTCCGCCTCGCCAAAGCTCTCGACGCGATCCCCGCCGACGATGCCCCGACGTCACAGGCCGTCGTCGCGGACAAGCTGACCGCCGTCATGACCAAGCTTCGCGCCCTGGCCCCCATCGGGGAGGAAGGGGATGCGGTCGATGAGCTCACTGCTCAGCGAGCCAAGCGCCGTGCCGAAGCGCAGCAACGCCAAGGCTGACGATCCGATCTACGGGGCGCAGCGCCCCCGCATCCTCACGGTGCCCGACACTGGGCTGTCCAGTGCTGGGCAGGAAGCCGTCGACCTGGCGAGGCGGGCAGGGCTGCACCTCGATCCGTGGCAGCAGTTTGTCCTGGACCAGGGCATGCGAGAGGACGAGGCCGGTAACTGGGCTGCGTTCGAGGTGTGCGTCAACGTCCCGAGGCAGAACGGCAAGGGCGGGATCATTGAGGCCCGCGAGTTGTGGGGCCTGTTCCTCGGCGGCGAGCAGCTGATCCTGCACAGCGCCCACGAGTTCAAGACGGCGAAGCAGGCGTTCAAGCGCATCGAGCGCCTGATTCGTGGGTGCCCTGACCTGCACAAACGCGTCAAGGCTTACCGGTACACGGTCGGTGAGGAAGCGATCGAGCTGCACACGGGGCAGACGCTGCGGTTCATCGCGCGCTCCGGCAGCTCCGGTCGGGGCTTCACTGGCGACTGCAACATGCTGGACGAGGACATGATCCTCGGCGACGACGCGATGAGTGCGCTCATGCCCACGATGGCCGCCGTCGCCAACCCGCAGATCTGGTATCTCGGCAGCGCCGGAATCGGTTCCCCTTCGGTCCACCTGGCCCGGCTCCGCCGACGCGCTTTGGCGGCACGGGAGACGGGCGTGCCCGATCCGTCGCTCGCCTACTTCGAGTGGTCGATCAACGCCCATGCCACAGAGTGCGGGCCTGGCTGCACGGACCATGACGCCGCCGATGCCACGGAGTCCGTGCTCAAGGCGAACCCCGCAGTCGGCTACCGGCTGACGCTGGAGAAGACGGAGCGGGAGAGGCTGTCGATGAGCGCGGACGGGTATGCCCGGGAGAGGCTCGGCGTGGGCAACTACCCGAGTGATGCGGCGGACACGTGGTCGGTCATCGGTGAGGACGCTTGGCGGGCGCTGGGCGACGGAACGTCATCGATGGCGGATCCGGTCGCCTTTGCTGTCGACACCACACCGGAGCGAAGCCACACGGCGATCTGCGCGGCGGGAGCGAACGGCACCGCGACGCATGTCGAGGTAATTGACCACCGGCCCGGTACGGGCTGGGCGGTAGACCGGCTGATCGAGCTGGTGGAGAAGTGGAAGCCGTGCGCCGTCGTCATAGACACCGGCGGGCCGGCCGCCTCACTGATCCCCGCGGCGAAGAAGGCGCTGGAGAAGATCGGCAAGGGAGATGTGCTGATCGAGATGAAGACCCGTGAAGCCGCTGCCGCCTGCGGCCAGTTCTACGACGGGGTCAGCGAGCAGCGCATCGTGCACCTCGACCAGGCGCCGCTGGCCACGGCGCTGGCGGGCGCGGACAAACGGCCGGTGGGCGACGGCTGGGCATGGGCCCGGCGCGGCGTGAGCGTCGACATCAGCCCGCTGGTGGGCGTGACGCACGCGGCATGGGGTCATGCGGAGCGGGCGGACGTGGAGCCGGAAGGGGCACCGAATCTGTGGTGAAGCTCCTGGTCCTGGAGGTGCTGTTCACGGCCGCGCTGCTGGCCGGTGTGGCTCTGGTGCATGTGCCTGCGGCGCTGGTGCTGGGCGGGGTTTTGGGTGTGGTGGCGTGCGAGCGCGCGTCATCGAGGCGTGCCGTCGAGGGCCGGCGCGGTGGGGAGGGGGGTGAGCGGTGAGTCTGTTCGGGCTGTTCGGGCAGCGTGCTGTGGAGAACCCGGCGGTGCCGCTCACCTCCTCGAGCCTGCTCCAGTACCTGGGTGGCGCGGAGTTGGATGCGGGGATCTCGGTTTCGGAGCGTTCCAGCTTGCACATGCCTGCTGTGTGGCGGGCTGTGAGCATCATTGCTGGGGTGTCGTCGGCGTTGCCGCTGCATACGTACAAGGCGGGTACGAAGGAGCGGGTGCCGTCGCAGTTGTTGGCGGATCCGCATCCGGAGCTGACGCCGGTTGAGCTGTGGCGGTTGTGCTACGCGCATCGGGTGCTGTGGGGGAATGGCTACCTGCAGAAGGTGCGCAATGGCGCTGGTGTGGTGAAGGAGTTGTGGCCGGTCACCCCGGACCGGGTTCGTGTCGACCGGGAGAAGCCGACGGCGGAGGAGCCGACGGGTAAAGTTTTCTGGATCACGGACGACTGGGGGGCCGTTCACCGGAAGACGCCGCGGGAGATCCTGCACATCCCTGGCTTGGGCTATGACGGGGTGACGGGCTGCTCGCCGGTGAGGCTGGCGGCGCAGGGCATTGGGCTGGCGCAGGCGGCGGAGAAGTCTGCGGCCCGTCTGTTCGGGTCGGGCAACATGCTCGGCGGGATCCTGCAGACCGAGCAGCGCCTGGACGCGGAGCAGGCCGACGCGCTGAAGGCCCGGTGGCGGGCGAAGATGTCGGGTGTTCAGAACTCTCACGAGGTCGCGGTTCTGGACTCTGGTGCGTCCTTTGAGCCGGTGACGATGCCGAACAGGGACGCCCAGTTCCTGGAGTCGCGGGAGTTCCAGGTTGTTGAGATTGCCCGCATGTTCGGGGTGCCGCTGTTCCTGCTGATGGAGACGGCGAAGTCGACGTCGTGGGGTACGGGGCTTGAGCAGCAGGCGCAGGGCTGGGTGACGTTCGATCTGGCACCGACGTGGCTGACGCCGACGGAGCAGCGGGTCACGAAGGAACTGCTGCCGCCCGGCAAGGAGTACGCGAAGTACGCCCTGGCTGGCTTGCTGCGCGGCGACTCTGCGGGCAGGGCGACGTTCTATCGGGCGATGCGCGACGTTGGCGCCTTCTCTGCGAACGACATTCGCGCCTTGGAGGACCTGACGCCGATCGGCGCGGAGGGTGACTTGTATCTGCAGCCGATGTACATGGCGCCGCTCGGATCGGATCCGCTCGCGGACAAGGCTGCGCCCCCCGAGGAGTCCAATGCGGCGCGGGCCGCGGCGTTGATGGCCGAGGCGCACAGGCTGCTCTTGGCCCCCGAGGAGAGCGAGGAAGGCAGCACATGAGGACCCTGACGAGGACGACGACTGAGGAGCGCCGCCGTCTGCCGTTGTCCACGGCAGAGGTCGCCATCCGGGCGGGCGAGGGCGAGGAGGGCGCTGAGCGTTTCTTCGGCTACGCCGCGATGTTCAACTCCCGCACGAGCATTGGTAACCCGCTGCGGTGGGGCTTCTATGAGGAAGTCGCGCCGGGTGCGTTCACGAAGACAGTCAGCGAGGGCGATGCCCGCATGCTGATTGACCATGACAGCTACTACGTGGTGTCACGGGTGTCGGCCGGGACCCTGTCTCTGGCGCAGGATGCGAAGGGCCTGTCGGCCGACTCGGCCCTCGACTCGGGTCTGTCGTATGTGTCGGACCTGAAGTCCAACATCCGGAACAAGAACATCACCGGCATGTCGTTCGGTTTCCAGGTCGTCAAGGACGACTGGGAAATGGTCGACGTGGAGACCACCGACGGGCAGATCGTGCAGGCGGAGCTGCGCATCCTGCGCGAGGTGAAGCTGTTCGAGGTGTCCGCGGTGACGTTCCCCGCGTACACCGACACTGAGGCGTCGCTGCGGAATGTCGTAGCGGCTCTCGCCCACCGGGGCGACATGGACGCGATCGAGAAGCGCGCCCAGTACCGCCCCGAACTGCTGGATCTGCTGACGATCGACCGCGAGCCGGGTGAGTCCACTCGCGGCACCGAAGCTGCCCCCGAGCCGGCTGAGGCCACTCGACGGGAGCGCGATTCGGTCGACCGCAAGATGCGGGCGCTGGCCGCACGCTACCGGCTTCCCGCGAACTGACACTCACCCCTTGCCGACCCGGCCGCGTGCCGGGCGTTCGGCATGCCCTGAAGGAGGGGCCCACTTATGAGCGCACAGCTCACCCGGCTCGTCGATGAGCAGAACACGACGTGGAAGCGGATGCAGGACATCCAGTCCGCGGCCGACGCGGAGAACCGTGACCTGACCGCCGAGGAGCGCAGCAACTGGGACGCCGCCGAGGCGCGCCTGACTGTGGTGTCCGGCGACATTGAGCGTCTGAACCGCATGGCCGCACTCGAATCCATCGACCGCTCCCAGATCGTCACCACGAGCGGCGGCGAAGAGGCGCGCGAGATCGGCGAGGACCGGGCCAAGCAGTACCGGGACGCGTTCGGCATGTACCTGCGTGGCGGCATGGAGAAGTTGTCTACCGAGCAGCGGATGCTGCTCATGGACCACCAGGTCGACGTGCGCGCGCAGAGCACCGGCGTCGACACCGCGGGCGGCTTCCTGGTTCCGGAGGGATTCCGGGACAGCATCACCGAGACGATGAAGGCATACGGCGGCATTCTCAGCCTGGCCACCGTCATCAACACGTCGACCGGTAACGACCTGCCGTGGCCGACGAACGACGACACCAGCAACGAGGGCGAGATCCTCGGCGAGAACACCGCGGCCGGCGAGCAGGACGTCACGCTCGGCCAGCGGAAGCTGAAGGCGTACACGTTCAGCTCGAAGCAGGTGAAGGTCGCGCTGCAGCTGCTTCAGGACTCGGCGTTCAACCTGGACCAGTGGCTTCCGGGGAAGCTCGGCGAGCGCATCGGCCGCCGTGTGGCCGGCGCCCTGGCGACCGGTACTGGCGTGGACCAGCCGGAGGGCATCACCACGAACACCACGGTCGGCAAGCAGGGCACCACGGGTCAGACGACCAGCATCATCTACGACGACCTGGTTGACCTGGAGCACTCGGTCGACATGGCGTACCGGGCCAACGCCAGGTACGTGATGAACGACGCGATGCTGAAGGTGATTCGGAAGCTGAAGGACACCCAGGGCCGTCCGCTGTGGGTGCCGATTCCGGCGCCCGGGTTCCCGGCGACGATCAACGGTTTCCAGTACACGATCGACAACAAGATGCCGGTTCCGGCCGCGTCGGCGAAGACGATCGTGTTCGGCGATATCGCCAAGGGCTACCTGGTCCGGCAGGTCCAGGACGTGCAGATGATGCGGCTGACCGAGCGGTACGCCGAGTACCTGCAGGTTGCCTTCCTCGGCTTCTCCCGTCTGGACGGGATGGTCGACGACTCCGCCGCAATCCGGCTGTACCAGCACTCGGCTTCCTGACCCTGATCTCCTTCCCGGGCGGCGCGCTGCTGCCGCCCGGGGCCAGTCCCGGAAGGACTCGCCTGCCATGTCCAACCCGTACAACAACCTGCTGACCAAGCACTCTCTGACGCCGGCGGCGCGTACCGCGTCGGCGAACGGGACGGGCGTGGACCGCGCTGTCTCCGGCAGCCTGTTCCAGGACGCCCTGATCGTCATCTCGACGGGCACCGTGACCGACGGCACCCACACCTTCGAGGTGCAGGACTCGGCCGACAACTCGACGTTCGCAGCGGTCGCTGACGCGTACCTGCAGGGTGCCGAGCCTGCTGTCACCTCGTCCAATGACGAGACCGTGTACGAGATCGGCTACCTCGGCGACAAGCGGTACGTGCGGGTCATCACTACCGTCGCGTCCGCCACGACTGGGGGGCTGTACAGCGCGGCGGTCGTTCTGGCCAACCCGCGCGTGGCTCCGGTGGTGCGTAGCTGATGGCCCGCATCCGCATCCTGGAGGCTGTGGCAGGCTCCGACTTCTCCTGGGCTCCGGGCGATGTCGTCGACCTTGGAGACGAGGAGGCGGCGAAGTGGGCCGACGGCTATCGCGCCGAATACGTGACGCCGCCGGCCGAGGAGTCTGCACCGGAGCCGGAAGCCCCAGCGCACGAGCCGGTCGAGGAAGCCGCGGAGGACGAAGGCCCGAAGGCCGCAGAGAAGGCCGCCGTGCGTTCGCGTGGCGGTGGCCGAGGCCGTCGTACTACGACCCGCGGAGAGTAGGGCGGTGACCTGTGCCCGGCTTCGCGACGCTCACGGACAACTTCGACGACAACAGCCGTGACCTGGTGAAGTGGTCCGGCTCCTATGGGGATGTCGTGGAGTCCGGGGGTCGGGCGCGGGTCCCGTGTACGACGGCGTTCTCGGCGTACCAGTCGGCGTCCGCCTACACGTTGGATGAGTCGCAGGTCGGGTGCCAGGTGTTCGCGCCCGCTATGGGCGGGGCGACCGTTGAGGCGCTCGCCGAGGTGCTGGTCATCACCAGCGTCGGCGGGACGGACGGCGGGTTCAGCATCAACACGGTGACCGGCCAGATCTCGTGTGTGTCGCGCACCGGGTACTTCGACGGTTCCGCGGTGGTACTGGCCTACTCGGCGACGACGCACGCCTGGCTGCGGTTGCGCGAGTCGGCGGGGGTCCTGCACTGGGACACGTCGCCGGACGGGGCGGCGTGGACGACGCGCCGCTCCAGCGTCTCACCGGCGTGGGTGAACCACGTGAATCTGAGCGTCGTCATGGCGGGTCACCGCAATAACGGCACGGCCGACTTCGCGGAGTTCGACAACTTCAACATCGCCCGCGCCGGTGGCCTCTCGGTGTCCGTTCGGTCTGCGGCCGGCCTGAGTCCCTATGCCCGCACGGGCCCGACCCTGAGCGGGGGTTGATATGGCGTTCGATCTCGGGGCGGTTGTGCCGCTCGGAACGACCGTGAAGGACTCTGCCGGGGTACTCGCGAACGCGGGCTCGATGGCGTTGACCATCACTCTGCCGGATGCGACGACCGTCGCCGTCTCGCCGGTCACGCCGACGTCGACAGGCGTGTACGCCTACGACTACGCGACGGTGCAGGCTGGGCGTCACACTGTCCGCTGGGTGGCGACCGGCATCAACGCCGGCGCCTACACCGACAGCTTCGACGTCTCGCCGGCCGCGACCTCCGCCCTGCTGTCGCTGGCGGATGCCAAGAAGCACCTGAACATCCCGGCCTCCTCGACGAGCGACGATGATGATGAGATCAGGGGCTGGCTCGAGGCGACAACCCGCGTTGTCGAGCATTTCGTGGGGCCGATTGCCCGCCGCACGGTTGTCGAGACGCATCGGGTGGGCTGGGTGCGTGCGCTGGTGCTGCGGCAGACGCCGGTCATTGCGCTGACAGCGGTGGCGCCTGTGCTGACCGGCGGCACTACCTATGCGGTCGCCGATCTCGACCTTGACGGGGAGACCGGCGTCATCGTCCGCAAGGACGGTGGGGCGCTCCGTGGCCCGCTGCGCGTCACCTACACCGCAGGCCGCTTGGTCGTCGCGGCGAACATCAGCCACGCGGCGCGGATCATCCTTCAGCATCTGTGGCGCACGCAGCGCGGAAGCGCCCGTGGGCCGGCGCTCGCGGGCGGCGATGACTATGCGGTCACCGAGCCGATTCCCGGCCTGGGCTATGCGGTGCCTAACCGTGCGCTGGAGCTGCTTCAGCCGGACCGACTTCCTCCGGGGGTGGCGTAGATGTCCCGCGTACCCGACCTGATCGATGCCCTGGTGGCGCGCTTCCGTACCGAAGAGGGCCTGGCTGCGGCACGCGTCACCGACGGCCCGGAGGTCACAGCGCAGGACGCGGATGACTGGGTGCTGGTCGGCTACGACGGCGACCCGGGCGGCGAGTTCCAGGCCGCGGTGACCGAGGAGGAGTGGGCGGGACTGGGCGCCTCCCGCGAGGAGACGGTTCAGCTTCCGGTCACGCTGCTGGCCCGCCGCGGGGACACGGACGTGAAGGCGGCCCGCGCCCGTGTCTACGAGTTGGGCGCCGCCGTGAAGGCGGTGCTGCGTGCCGATCCTGCTGTGGGCCTGCCCGGCGTCCAGTTCGCCGTCGGTGCTACTGCCCTGTTTCAGGCGCAGACCGATCAGGGCATCCAGGCCCGCCTGGTGCTCACCCTCGCCTGCCGGACCATCTAAGGAGAGAAATGGCCGCGCTCACTACGAACGTGGTCCCGCTTACGGGGCTGCGCTTCGACGATCTGCTCGCCGCCTCACCCGCCAACGCGGGCGGCGACGACTGTGCGACCGGCGCCGGTGTGCTGCTGGTCGTCAAGAACACCGACACCACCGCGAAGACCGTCACGCTGGTCACCCCGGAGACCGTCGATGGCGATCTCGCCGTGGCCGACCGGGCTGTGACGGTGGTGGCTACGACGGGCCTGTCGCTGATCCCGGTCACCGACCGGTACCGCAACCCGTCCACCGGCCGCTGCTCGATCACCTACAGCGCGGTGACCGGCGTGACCGTGTGCGTCGTCAGGACGGCCACGTCATGACCGTGCACATGCGGCACCCGGACCTGCCGGAGACGCAGCAGATCGAGGTGGGCGAGGCGGCCGTGCCGCTTCACCGGGCTGCGGGCTGGGTGGCTGTCGAGCAGCCTCGCCCCGTCGAGCCCGCACCCGCTTCCGAGCCGTCGGCCGACGCCGAGACCGCGCCATCCGAGCCCGCCCGCAAGAGCCGGCGCGGCATCGCTGATAAGGAGAATGACTGATGCCCGCAACTCCGATCGCGTCGGCGGTGCGCTACTACCGGCGTGGCCTGACCAAGGTGTCCTGGGTGCCGACGATCGCCAACAAGGCCGCGCCGTCACGTGCCGAGCTGAACGCCGGCACGGAACTGTCGGTGGAGGTGGGTGCGGTCGAGGGCTGGCAGATCGTGTCTGCTGTCGTCGAGACCCCCGCCCTGGGCTCCAAGTTCAACTCGAAGATCGACGGCGCGATCAGCGCCGACGACTCGTCTCTGACGCTGTACGCGTCGCAGACCGGCACCGACGTCCGGGATCTGCTGGCCCGCGGCGCCAACGGCTTCGTCGTGTGGATGGACGAGGGCGACACCGCGGGCCGGAAGATGGACGTCTTCCCGGTGCGCGTGCTGTCTCAGGGCAAGCTGCGGCAGATGGAGGAAGCGGCCCAGGTGCAGGTCCAGTTCGCGGTCACTTCTGAGCCTGCCGAGAACGTCACCATCCCGGCCTGATGAGCAGCGTCCGCATCCTCAACACGGGCCAGTTGCTGGAGTTGTCCCGGAGGCTGAAGGCTGCGGGCGGTCCGCGGCTCAAGGCCAACATGACGCGCCGGATCCGGCGTACCGCGGAGCCGCTGAAGAGCGACCTGCAGCAGACCATCCGCGGCCTGCCGATCAGGGCCGAGCCTCGCAAGGCTGGCAGTCGGGGCGGTCCGTCTCCGACGTCCCGGCCGCTGCGGGCCACGATCGCCGGGGCGGTTCGGATCTCTGTCCGCACGACCGGGAACCCAGGGGCCCGGGTCTGGGTGGACCGGTCTGCTCTCCCGCCGGATCTGCGGAAGATGCCTTCGGTCATGAACTCGGCGAACGGCCGGATCCGGCATCCGGTGTTCGGCAACAAGCGTCGCTGGGTGAACCAGTGGACCACCCCGCTGTGGTGGGAGAAGACCACCCGCAGGCATATCCCGCGCATGACGGCTGACGTCGCGCGGGTCCTGGATGACGTCCGTAACCAGATCACCTAGGAGACCCGTTGATCATCGTGTATGCGCCCAGGGACGGGGAGCGGGAGCACTTCGATGCCCGGTCGCTGCGGGTCTCCGAGGCGTCGATCGTGTCGCGGACCACCGACATGAAGTGGGCCGAAGTCCAGCAGAGTCTGCAGGCGGATGACCTCGAGGCGATGCGCGGCGTGGCATGGGTCATCAAGAAGCGCGGCAACCCGTCTCTCCGCTGGGATGACTTCGATCCGGGCGTTGAGGAGCTGTATACGCGCCTCGACAAGGACGAGGTCGTGGGGTGGGTGAATGCGGGGATCGCCGTCGCCACCCAGAATCCGGATGCCATGCCGGCTGACATCCGGGCGGCCCTGTCGGATCTGCCGAGTCTCGCCTTCGACCGCGAGCACGCCGAGCGGGTTATCGAGGAAATGGTCGCGGACCCAAAAGACGAGACCGACCCAGGCCCGACGACGGAGAAGTTGAGCGAGCCCCCGAGCGGGACCCCGACATCGACGTTGTCCGAGTCCAGTACCTCGCCCTCTTCGCCCACGTCCTCCACATCCCACCCCGAGACGTCGACGACCTGACAGTGGAGGACTTCGACGTCCTCACCTACTGGATCGACAGGCATCTCGCCGACACTGCAGCCGCTGGGGGTGAGTGATGGCCGAGCGCCTGACATTCGTCCTCGACGGCCGCGACGATCTCTCGCGCGTGCTTGGTCACGCCGGGGACTCCGCCATCCGTCTCCGCGACACGATGACGGACGCGGCCGACGGGTCGAACCAGGCGCTGCTGACGCTGACGCGGGACGCGGACGGCAGGCTCCGCGACCTCCGCGGCCAATTCGTGTCGACGGCGGACGCGGCCCGGCTCATGGGGTCGCAGCTCACCAGGACTAGCGCGCCGATCGCGGACTGGTCCTCGGCCGCCGACCAGGGCCGGAAGGTCGGCGAGCGCCTGAAGGCGATGCTGATCTCGCTCGCCCCTGCCGCGCTTCCGGTGGCTGCGGCGATGGCTCCGCTTGTCGCTTCGACGGCGGCCGCTGGTGTGGCCGTAGGCGTGTACGCGGCCGCGCTCGGCCCGCAGATTGCGGCCATGACGGAGGCGGCGGAGGCGGAGAAGAAGTACCGAGACGCTGTCGAGAAGTCTGGGAAGACTTCGAAGGAAGCGGTCGCGGCGCAGCAGGAGTATGTGCGGGCGATGGAGAAGCTGCCGCCCGCGACTCGCACCGCTGCTGCGGCCCTGTCGGTCTTGAAGGACGAGTACAAGGACTGGTCCGACAGTCTCGCCAAAGACACGATGGGGCCCTTCACTAAGGGCCTTGCGGTCGTCGGCGGGCTGCTGCCGAAGCTGACGCCGCTGGTGCGTGGCACCTCGGTCGAACTCGACCGGATGATGACGATCCTGGCCGGTGGCATGGAGTCGCCCGGCTTCGACCGGACGATTGAGAGGTTCACCGACTTCTCGACTGGTGTCCTGCAGCGGATGAACGACGGCATTGTGAGCCTGACCCGCAATTTGGACACCGGCAAGGTCGGCGGCGGGATCAGCGAATTCATGGACTATGCCCGCGCTCAGGGCCCGGTCGTCGGGGACACCCTGAAGAATATCGGGGAGGCGTTGGTCAACGTCCTGAAGGCTGGCGGGGATGTGGGCGTCGGCATGCTTCAGGTGGTGAACGTGCTGAGCAAGCTGGTTGCGGCTGTCCCCGCCGGCGCTCTCACAACGCTGTTCCAGCTGGTCATCGCCTTGAAGCTGACGAAGCTTGCCGCCGTAGGGCTGGGCGCGGCCCGTGCCGCTGTGGCTGCGTTCGGTGTGTCGCTGGCGGCGATGCAAACGGCGGCGGCGGGTGCGACCGGCCGCATGGCGGCTCTCACGGCCGCGTTCGGCACCCTGTCCCGCGGGGCCAGGCTTGCGGTCGCGGCAACCGGCATAGGCCTGCTGGTGATCGCCATCAGCGAGCTGATGAGCATCGGCCAGAAGGCGCCGGCCGACCTCGACAAAATGACTTCGTCGATCGCCCAGTTCGCGCGGTCGGGGAAGGTCAGCGGCGAGGCGGCACGGGTACTCGGCGCAGATCTCGGTGAGCTGGAGAAGAGTCTCCGGACCCTGGCTCGGCCGTCGAACAGCCAGGGTGTCCAGCAGTGGATGACTCAGCTGATCGGCATGGACTCCACCCCGGTGAAGGAAGCCAAGGAGAACCTGGGTGCTTTCGATGGAGCCTTGGCCAACCTCGTCAAGAACGGCAACCCGCAGCTGGCCGAGGCGGCGTTCCGACGCGCCGCAGCCGGAATGGGCGAGCTCGGCAAGAGCGAATTGCGCGGCCAGCTGACCCAGTACAGGGAGGCGCTGGCGGACGCTAAGTTCGAAGCGCAGCTCGCCGCTGAGGGCATGGGCCTGTTCGGTCAGCAGGCGCTGGCAGTATCAGGGAAGCTGGCTGCACAGAAGGCCAGCGCTGACGGACTGCGCCAGTCGATCAACGCCCTCGCTCAGGCCCAGCTCATCGCCCGTGGCGGCATCCGCGGCATGGAAGCAGCGATCGATGCTGCGGACGCGGCGTTCAAGGAGAACGGCAAGACCCTCGACGAGAACACGGCGAAGGGCCGCGCGAACAACCAGGCCCTCGATGATCTGGCTGGTGCCACAATGAGGGCCGCGGAGGGCGCCCGTGAGAACGGTGCGTCGTGGGAGACCGTCAACGGTATCTACGATCGTGGCCGAGGGAAGCTTGTCTCGGTGGCCCGGCAGATGGGCCTGAACGAGGGCCAGGCGAAGCGGCTGGCGGATCAGATCCTGAAGACCCCGGACAAGACTGCCCGGCTCAAGGGCAACATGGAGGATTTGCAGCGGAAGCTGGACAACGCGAAAGCCCAACTGAAGAGGGTGCCGGACTCCCGCAAGGCGAAGGTTCGGGCGACGATCGCCGACCTCGAAGCGAAGATCCGCAGTGCACGCCGTCAGCTGGATGCGCTGGACGGGAAGACGGCTAAGACGCACATCGTCACGTACTTCTCCAGCGTGGGCCAGCCCGGTTCGAAGGTGCCGGTAGCGCGACGGCCCGACCTGGCGTCGGGCGGCATGGTCGGGTTCCCTGGCGGCGGCCCGGTCCGCGGCCCCGGTACGGGAACGTCGGACAGCATCCTTGCCAACCTCAGCAACGGCGAGTTCGTCATCAAGGCCGCGGCCGTAAATAGGTACGGCGTGAAGGTCTTCGACGACCTCAACGCGATGCGGGTACAGATGGCGACCTCAACCCGGGCCACGGCCATCGCTGCGCCAGTCGTATCACGGCGCGTACCAGCGACGCAGGCCGCTGACGTCGGCGGATTCGCCGCCGGGGCCGCGATGTCCGAGGCCCAGATGGTGGCCATGGTGCGGTCTGTCGTTGCCGAGCTCACCGCCGCGCAAGCGCCTTGCGAGGTGCGGGTGTTCGTCGGCGACCGCGAGATCACCGACATTGTGCGGACCGAAGTCGACCGGTCGAACGGCGAAATCGTGACCGCTCTCTACGCCGGTCGGAGGGGGTGACCTGTGGCGATCCCCGGAAACATGCTGTCGGCCACGACCGAGTCGGTGGACCCGAACACCAGCGGCTGGGTCAGCAAGCTCAACTGCACGATCTCGAAGGGCACGGGCGGCCGGAACGGCGATGGTCTGCTCAAGCTCACCAGCGTCGCGTCGGGTGAGATGCAGGCCCGCACCGTGTCCTCGTACACGGTCACCCAGTGGCAGGAGTATCAGACCTTCGCCGATGCCTCCGGGGCTACGGTGCCCGAGCGGATCGGTATCCGGTGGCTGAACTCGGCCAACGCTGAGATCTCCATCTCCTGGTCGTTGACGACCGCGACAGCGTCGGCAACCCTGCACCGGATCTCTGTGGCCGACTGGGCGCCAGCCGGAGCCGTGAAGGCCCAGGTTGTGGTGTCGTCGACGCCCGCAGCCGCCGGAGTGATCTCCAACTTCGAGAACGTGTACCTCGGCGTCCCGCAGCGCACGACCGGCAACCTGCTGGCGGCGAACACCGAGAACCAGGAGCGCGCGGCGTTCTGGGAGTGGACCAACGAGAACAACTGCACCATCGCCAGGGCTGTGCCGATGTTCCAGTGGCCGGTGGACTACTACCTCGCCGGCGGTCACATGCTGGCGATGACGGTGACCGCGAACGGCGACGCGTGGACCCGCAGCACGGACTGGCCTGAGGCGACACCCGGTGTCGAGTACATGGGCTACTGCTACCTCAACCCGCCCACCAGCGGGTCGACGGTGTGGGTGGAGCTGCGGTTCCACGATGCGGGCGGGGCGCAGCTGGCGGCCACTCGGTCGATTCTGGCGGCGCCGGGTACGGGTGTGTACCGGCAGGTCGTCAGCGCTGTGGCCCCGGCCGGTACGGCGACGACGACGCTGGCTGCGGGCATCACGGGCGGTACGGCCGGTCAGGTCCTGCGGATCGACGGCGCGGTCATCACGGTAGCCCCGGTGCTGCGCGCCGGTTCGGTGGTGCCGTATGCGGACGCGAGCTTCGAGCAGGGAATTGCCGGGTGGACGGTCGTATCCGGTGTCGCGACGCTGGCACGGTCGTCGCCGTGGGGCGCCTACGCGGTTGAGAGGCACTATGCGCTGACGATCACCTCGGCAACCGCCACCACCTCGGTGATCCGGTCGGCGAAGTTTCCCGTCGGCGCCGCTGCCGCGGGCAAGACGTTCAGATCCGAACTGTCCGCCAACCAGACGGCGGGCGGCTGGACGCTGACCCGCGCGATCCGCTGGTACGACGCGGCCAACACCGACCTCGGCACCACCGCATCGTCGGCGGCCGCCGTGCCGACGCCGAACTGGTGGATCCTCAGCAACGATTTCGTCGCCCCGGCGGGCGCGACGCAGGGCGCCTTCGAGTGGACGCTGACCGCGACCGCCGCATCGTCGGTGCTGCGCGTCGACCGGCCAGCCCTGTTCGAGTCCCTGCCACTGACGCAGGTCGTGGCCCACAACGACACCGCCAACATCACCGTCACGTACCGGGAACTCGACCTCGGCGAACTGCTCACCGTTTGGCGGGTGGCTCCGGACGGAACCCGCACCCTGGTCCGCGGCACCAGCGGCCTGATCAGCGGGCAGGTCATCACCTCCGACCTCATGGTCATCGAGGACTACGAGGCCCCTCTCGGCGTCGTCGTCTCCTACTACATGGAGTCGGTGGTCGTCGGCAGCCAGACCCCCGAGTTCCGCGCCACGAATACGGTCACCATCGCCTCGGGGGACTCGAACTACTGCTGGCTGAAGGACCCAGGCCGACCCCAGCGCAACATGCGTGTGCAGGCGGTCGTCGCGCCCGACTGGCGCAGGCCCGTCCAGCAGGCCGAGCATCAGGTGCGCGGGCGCCGGAACGCTGTCGTGCTGTCCGACGTGCGCGGCGGTCTGGCAGGCGACCTGACGGTGCGCACGCAGGACGATAACGAACGCGTCCTCCTGCACAGTCTTCTCGACAGTGGCAGCGTCCTCCTGGTTCAGTTCGTGCCCGGACTCGGTCTCGAGGACCGGTACGCCGCTGTCGGGGAAACGGTGGAGGCCCGCATCACCGCTTACGGCCTTGAGCCGCGCCGCCTGTGGACGTTGCCGCTGCGGCAGTCCGACATGCCCTCCACGGTCGGTGTCGCCGGATCCGCGGGCCGCACCTGGCAGGACATCTCGGCGGAGAACACGACGTGGAACGACCTGCTCGCGAAGTACGCGACGTGGGAGGGCGTGTTCCTCGACAAGCGGATCGGGGGCTGAGGTGTATCCCGTCTCTGCGCGGTTCCTCGCGGCGCTCGCCGAATCGCACACGGTGGTGACCGAGGTGGTGCTGTTCAAGACCGATGGCGGAGTCGAGCGGCTGGACCACACGGGCGGCAGCGTGACCGTGGACCGCGGGTCGGCCGTGCGGCGGACCTGCACGGTGACGCTGCCCGACCCAGCACTGATCCCCAGGACGCCGACGGACAAGCTCGCCACCTACGGCGCGAAGCTGCGGATCAGCCGCGGCATCCAGTTCAACGACGGCGCCATCGAACTGGTCCCGCTCGGAGTGTTCCGGCTGGACGACGCGGGCGGGGACGTCGACGAAGGCCCAGTCACCCTGTCCGGCAAGAGCCTCGAAATCATCGTGGCCGACGACAAGTTCACCACCCCCTACCGTGTGTCGGGCACGGCCGTCACCGCGATCACGGCGCTCATCCTGCGGTCGATACCCGACGCCGAGATCGTCAGCACCGCCACTGACGCGGCGATCGGAGCCAAGACCTACGACGTCGAAGCTGACCCATGGGTGGCCGTCCTTGAGCTCGCCGCGACGATCGGAGCCGAGGTGTACGCCGACCCGGACGGGGTCTTCGTCATCGAAGAGCTGCCCGACCCGCTGACCGCCCCGGTCGCCTGGACCGTTGCAGCAGGCGAGGGCGGTGTGCTCATAAAGGCCGACCGCCGCATGAGCAGCGACGGAGTGTTCAACGGGGTCTTGGCCAGAGGCGAGAACACCGAGTCCAACACAGCGCCCGTCAGCTCCCTGGTCGTCGACACTGATCCGAACTCCCCGACCTACTGGTCCGGTCCGTTCGGGCGCCGGCCCGCGTTCTACAACTCATCGACGCTGATCACGACTGGGCAGTGCACCGCGGCGGCCTCGCTGAAGCTGCGGTCCGCGAAGGCGCCCAACGCGTCGGCGGACATCACGTCGCTGCCGAACCCCGCTCTTGCCCCGGGCGACGTGCTGCGCGCCGTCTACGACGACGGCACCAAGGAGCTGCACCAAGCGCACTCCTTCACCGTGCCGCTCGAGGTGGGCGGCGACTTCCCGATCCGCACGATCTCGGCGAAGGAGGACGCATGACGCCCCCATCGCGGCGGCGCACCGCGGACATTGCCGACGCGATCCGAGCCCAGGCGGTGGCGGCGGGCATGGACACTCCGGCGGTGCGGGGCGCGGACTGGCGGCAGGCCATCGTCCAGACCGTCGGCTCCGACGGCACGGTGACGACAACCGACGGCGTCATCGCCCGCCGCCTGGAGACCTACCAGAACGCCGCTGTCAACGACCGGATCGTCATCACCCTGTCCGGGTCGGGGAACTGGCTGGCCGTCGGCCGGATGCTCACCACGGGGGATCCTGCGTGGGCGACGTACACGCCGTCGTGGTTGGGATCGACGACAAACCCGTCGATCGGCAACGGCACCTTGACGGGGCGCTACACGCTGATCGGCAAAACATGTCATGCAGCCGTGATCGTCATTCCTGGTTCTACGACTGCGTTCGGGTCGGGCACGTACACGTTCGGAGTGCCATTCATGTCGGCTGATGATGCCGTCGCATATCTGGGCGTCGCCCGCCTGACGTCGGGCTCGACGTACATCGGGCAGGTGAACCTGGGCGCGGGCGGCACGGTGGCGAACGCCACGTTCCCCGCTTCGACGACGGACACCCGCGGCGCCAACATGTCGCAGATCGCCCCCGCGACGTTCGCCAACGGCAACATCCTGCGGATGAGCCTCACCTACCAGATCGCCTAGGAGGGGCCGTATGGCCACCACTGATGACTACGGGCAGGGCGTCTCTGTCGCCACCCTGACCGACCCGCCCAACGCCGAGACGTTGGCGAAGAACTTGGCGTCGGGGATTGTGCCGCGCACCGTGATGCGGTTCGCCTCGGCGTCGTCCCGCTCCGCCACCGTCACCAGCCCCGTCGAGGGGATGGTGACCTGGCTACAGGACCTCAACCGGCTCTACGTGTACGACGGATCGGCGTGGGTGCCCGTGGGCCCGATCATCCAGTCGGGCACTGTGGCGATGTCGTGGACGAACGTTGACCAGGCGACGGCCAGCGTGACGTTCCCGGTCGCGTTCCCTGCGACCCCGCGCGTCTTCATCAACATCAACAACGGTACTGGCGTGGTCGCCCGCTGGATCTCCCGCGCGACCAACGTCAGCACGAGCGGTTTCACGGCGTTTCTGTTCGCCGCCGAAGCCGGGGGAACCACAACCGGCTCAAACGTCGACGTCCACTGGTTCGCGACCAGCCCCTGACGAAAGCGGAGAAGATGACGATCCTGACCACCACCGAACTCGCCCCGACCGGCCTCTACTCGACCGACGAGGTGGTGGCCACAACCCTGCCGGTTGACCTGCCGGTCGACACGTGGCGGACGATGCTGCGGGTCGTCGTCCCCGCCGCGGCCGGGGATCTCCTGGACGTGGACGCGCGCGCCCGCGTGACGAACGACGTCGGCTACAACGTCGGCGTGGGCTGGCATCTGTGGGCCTACGACACCGACTCAGGGCAGGGAACCGCCGGACCGTGGTGGAAGCTCGCGCCGTCGTCCGGCGACAACGTCGACCCGGCGCGGCATCACATGCCGCTCCACATCACCGCCGTGCATCAGGTGCCCGCGGACTGGCCTGCCGGGCATCGCATCACCGTCGTCCTCCGGGCGGATGCGCACTCGACCGCGTGGCAGTCGGGCGACACGCTGACCGTCGACCCGCTCGGCGTCCTGACCGTCCGCCGCTGGACCACCTCGCCGCCCGCGCCGGGCGTCTGCTGCCCGCCCGCCGCCTGACCCTGTTCGTTCACTGACGCCCCGAGCCAGCCGGCCGGGGCGTTTCTCATGCCCTCAACGAGGAGCGCGGAGAGGACCATGCACGCGAAGGATGCCCAGAGGTTCTGGGCCAAGGTCAGAGTTCCGACCGAGCCCAACGGCTGTATGGAATGGACTGCTTACCAGGACCGGCACGGCTACGGAAAGATCAACATGGGCGGCCGTCAGGGGACTGTGGCGTTCGCTCATCGGGTTGCCTACATGGAACTCGTGGGCGAGATACCCACTCACCTCGTGCTCGACCACCTCTGCAGGAACCCGAGCTGTGTCCGACCTGACCACCTTGAGCCGGTGACACAGGCCGAGAACGTGTCTCGCGGTAACGCCGGTTCCCATCACTCCGACAAGACACACTGCCCCGCTGGCCACCCGTATGCAGGCGCCAACCTCTACAGCCGGACCCATCCCGATGGCCACAAGAACCGGATCTGTCGGACCTGCAAGAACGCCAGGGCGCGAGCGGCGCGAGCGACAAGGAGAGAGGGTTCGACATGAAGACCGGCCCGCAGAAGATCCCGGGCGCATCGCAGACCTACTTCTACGGCACGGGCCGGTACAGCGGCTCCGACATGGAAGTGAACTGCGGCGCCGTCCACACCACCGAAGGCCGAACCCTGGTCACCTACAGCAACGGGGCATCCGCCCCGAACGTGACCGGCGTCCCCGACTTCGCCGCCAAGAAGATCCGCTGGTATCAGCACTTCGACGTTGACGAGTCCGCCCGCGCCCTCGTCAACAAGCCTGGCGGCGTCCAGACCAACACGGCAAACGCCTTCCAGATCGAACTCGTCGGCACCTGCGACGACAAGAAGAAGACCAGCTGGGGCGACAAGAAGGCGGGCGTCGACTACATCTACTGGCCGGCCGCCCCCGAGTGGGCGCTCGCGGAGGTGGCGTGGCTGGTGCGCTGGCTGCACGACTATCACGGTGTGCCGCTCACCTGCGTCACGGACTGGATCGCCTACGGCCTGGACTCGCGCCGGCCGGGCGTGACTCCGGCCTCGTATGGTGCGAACCCGGCGCGCATGTCGTTCGCCGAGTGGGCGAAGTTCACTGGCTGGTGCGGTCACCAGCACGTGCCCGAGAACGACCATGGCGACCCGGGGGCGATGGACTTTCCGCGCGTCATCGCCCTCGCCAAGGGACTCGGGGCTGGCAGCGGCACGACTTCACCTGCCCCGGCCCCCGCCCCCGCGAAGCCGACGGTCGACCTGTCCCGCCTCGTTGCCGCGGCCCGCACCGACCCGCCGAAGTCCGGCACCCCGGTCTCGTACCCCGGGGTGAAGGTCGTCGAGCAGGCGCTCGTGAAGGAAGGCCTCCTCAACGCATCTCTCACCGACGGGCACTACGGCACTGCGACAAAGACGGCCTACGCAAAGTGGCAGCAGCGGTGCGGCTACTCCGGTGCGGACGCCGACGGTATCCCCGGCCGGACCACTCTCGTCGCGCTCGGCAAGAAGCGCGGCTTCAACGTGGTCGCCTGACCACCTCGAGAAACGGAACTCCCGTGAAGTCCATCTTCGGGCGCGAGCCCGCGCTCGTCATCGCGGCCATCTCCGCCGCCCTGTCTCTGCTCGTCACGTTCAACGTCGGCCTGTCCGGTGAGCAGGCCGGCGCGATCGTCGCCGTCATATCCGCCGTACTCGCTGCGGCAACTGCGGCCGTGACCCGGCCAATCGCCCCGTCGGCGTTCACCGGCCTCGTCGCCGCATCCGTCGCCCTGCTCGCGGCCTACGGCTTCAACGTCGCACCGGAAACGGTCGGCGCCCTGAACGCGGTCGTCCTCGCGGTCCTCGGTCTCCTGACCCGCGGGCAGGTGTCACCGGCCCCGGCTGTTCCCACCAAGCCGACGGCTGTCTGATCGGAGTAGCACAGTGCCCGAAGAGCTGAGCGTCGGCGAACTCGGGCGCACGGTGAACGCCCTCCGCGCTGAGGTCCAGGCCCTCGGCCGTGGCATCAACGAGCGCCTGGACCGTGTGGTGTCGACCGAGGTGTATTCGCTCCAGTCGGCGTATACGGACCAGCGGATCACAGCCCTGTCGCAGGACGTGCAGAAGGTCCGTGATGAGCGGGACGCGTTGGAGACAGCGTTCGAGCAGTACCAGTTGTCGGAGCGGGACAAGCGGGAGCGTGACCGGCAGGCCCGGCTGTATCAGCTGATCGTGCCGGTGCTGCTGGGTCTGCTGTCTGTGGCGGTCGCGATCTGGGCGGTGGTGTCGAAATGAGCGACGCCCGCAGGAAGCGCAGTCCGTTGCGGATGCCGCGGGCTGAGTGGCTCGGTGCGTTCACGGTCGTGCTGGTGGTGCTGTTCCTTGGCTGGCTGGCGATTCAGGTAGTGGGCCTGACGCATGACCTGCGTACTGCGAATGAGGCGCGCGACGCGTTGTCGGCGCAGGTGCAGCGTCTGGGCGAGAAGCCCATCGCCGGCCCGCCTGGGTCGCGTGGTGAGCCTGGCCGAGGCGAGCCCGGCCCGCAGGGTCCCCGAGGCTACCTCGGTCCGATCGGCCCGACGGGTCCTGTCGGCCCGTCGGGTTCGCCGGGCGGTGACGGTGAGGACGGTGTCGGCGAACCGGGTTCGCCGGGCCCGTCGGGTGTGCCGGGCGCGGACGGCGATACGGTCGTCGGCCCGCGCGGTCCGCAGGGTGAGCCCGGCGCGGCTGGTCCTGCCGGGGAGCCGGGGCCGCGCGGCGAGCAGGGTCCGCCGGGGGAGCGCGGGCCGGCTGGCGCTTCTTGCCCGGAGGGCTACAGCTGGCAGGCGCCACGGGATGATCCGGACGCGCTGGTGTGCCGCCGCGATGGCGCGCCGCCGCCGGAGGGCGGTCTGCTGGGTGTCGGGTTGATGGCGATGTCCGCCGCGTACAGGAGGTTGTGATGGTCGGCGTCCTGCTTGCTCACCTGGTGGGCGACTACCTGTTGCAATCGGACTGGATGGCGAACGAGAAGACGAAGCGCTGGTGGCCCGCCTGGGCACACGCGTTGACGTATGGGTTGCCGTTCCTGTTCGTCACCCAGTCCCCGGCGGCGCTGGCCGTCATCGTCGTCACGCATGCGGTCATCGACCACTACCGGCTTGCGAGGCATGTGGTGTGGGCGAAGAACTTCCTGGCCCCGCGCTCCTACTGGCATCCATGGTCGGAGTGTTCGGCGACTGGCTACCACCAGGACCGGCCCACCTGGCTCACCGTCTGGCTCATGATCATCGCGGACAACACGATGCACCTCATCATCAACGTGGCAGCTGTCCGCTACCTGTAAGGAGGCGAGATGCCTGAGCAGCATCCGCCGCGTCCGGTGGCCCGCAGGATCGATCCGGCGGCCGGGGACACGGCGTCGATGGTGGAACTCGGCCTGATCGAAGCCGAGTACGAGGGCCTGTTCGTCGAACCTGACTGGCCGCCGGACGAACCCGAGTAGCCCCCGCGCTTGCCCCGCTGTTCGCCCTCACGGGCGGGCGGCGGGGCTTTCTGCTGTGCTGGTGCTGCCATCAGGGGAGTCTCATGGGAGTCACAGGAGAGCCTGACGCCCCTGACCGCCTGCCACACTGGAGCCATCCCTAAGGAGGGGACGCCGTGAGCAAGTACCAACTTCCGGACCGCACAGGCCTCGTGGGCAAAGAGGTCAAGGTCAAGCTGCACCGGTGGGCGCTGAGGGGACCACGCCGGGGTGTCTTCCTCGGCCAGGGTGAGCGCGGCCTGTCGATCCGAGTCTCTGGCGGCGGCCGCCACATCTACTACCACAGCGAGGTCAGGTCGGTTCGCCCCGCCTGACCGCCTGCCCGCTGTCAGCCCTCCGTGCCACACTGGCGGCCCACCCTCCCCGTCGCCTTGCGCCCGCCCCTCACCGGGGGCGGGCGTTCGTGCGTGCAGGTCCTGCGCACGCCCTTGACGCCCGCGCTACGGCGCCTCGGGCTGCTCCTGCTCGGCGGCTTCCCTCTTGGCGGGCGTGGCGGCGTAGCGGTGGAGTGCGGTGACGACGACGTCGGTGATGGTCCGGCCTTCCGTCGCGGCTTTGGCTTTGACGGCGTTCCATACGCCGTCGGGTACGCGGACGTTGCGGATCGGCGTCTCGCCGGTCTTCGGTCTGGCCACTTGCGGCCACCCCCTTCAGTCTGTGGGTACAGAAACTAGCATCCATCTGCCGCGACCGCTTGACAAGGGACTACCTTAGGCGCATTCTGTAGGTACAGAAACGGCGAGTGAGCGGGAGTGATCGAAATGACCAAGGGACAGCAGTTCGCCCAGGAGATGCGCCACTTCCTCTCCATCGGCACCCGCACCCGCCGCGACCGCAAAGGCCTCGACCTCCACCGCGAGATCGCCGAATGGGTCGTCACCGCCGCCATGCAGCGCGGCACTCTCCACCCCGACCAGGAAGCAGCCTTCATCCCCGCCTTCGACGCCGCCTGCGCCTGGGTCAAGGACATCAAGAACGGGCGCGGATCCTGGATGGTCATCGAGTACATCGACCAGCTCAGCCCCTGGCAGTTCTGCAAGCTCCTCGGCGACATGATCGACGCCGGAGTCAACACCAGCAGCGCAGGCGCCCAGTACTTCGCCCAGATGCGCACCCAACTCCTCGCCCAGGCCGCCTGAACGGAGAGCACGTGACCGACCTCATCCCGCGCCAGCCGACCTCTGACGCCCCCCGCTGTCAGCGCCCGCCCGTAGACTGCTGGCATCCCATCCGCGCTGGCATGGCTGCCTGGCGCTACCCGCCCCGCCCCGCCCGGTCAGCACCCGGCGGGGCGGTCGCACGTCTACGCCGCGAGTCGCTGCTCGCCCTGCACGGCCGCGGCCCACTCCACCACCAGCCGCTGATACCGGCCGCCATCGATCGGCCGACGGGTACGCACAGCCTCATCCACCAGAGCACGAAGGCTACGGGGCGCCACTGTCAGCCGGCCGGGATGTTGCCTGCTCGCGGCGCTTCTTCCTGACCCAGTCGTGCACGGCCTCGATGAGCACGTCGGACCGGTCGCGCCCCTCCGCCGTGGCGAGCTCGTCGAGCTCCTCCCGTAGCGGCGTCGGCGGCCGGAACGAGATCACCGGCGTCCGTCCTGTTGCGGGTCGTCCTGCCATCACCCCTCCTAGGTTTCTGTATTACAGAAACTACCATCCATCTGGCGCGACGGGTTGACAAGGCTGCCCGGCGGGCGCATTCTTGTAATACAGAAACGAGCGGCGAACAGGGGAGACGGAAATGAACACCACACAGTCCATCACCAACGAGGCCATCGACGCGATTGAGAACCTCACCAACGCCGCCGACGCGTTCGTCGCAGCCCTCCAGGCCGCAGCCGTACAGGACACCAACAACCGCGGCTACTGGGCCGGGTACATCGCCCAGATCAAGCACGTCACCGAACAGGGATCGGAAGCCCTCCTGGCCCCCTGGGCCCTACTGGTACCCGCCCCTGACGGAAGCGCAGCACGGGTACGACTGGACGCCCTATTCGACGCGAGGCAAGCCCTGGAGGAGGCCTACAAGGTCACCTTCCGGGCCTCCGTGCTGTTCGGCAGGAACGACGACCGCGTGACCGCCTGAAGCTAGACCGCCCCGCCCAACCGGCGGGGCGCTGGCATGTCAACCCTGGGGCCGGTACGACAAGAGGCAGCCCCCAACGAGAACGCCCCCCGGCCGTCAGGTCGAGGGGCGCCTTCGTCATCTCCCCATCACCTCAGGGGAGTAGCGTTCTGAATGACTAGGTCAGAACGGAGTCCAGTATGCCCCAGCAGCCCGACCCCGCACCCCTCACCTTCAGCCAGCGCGCCCGAATCGCACGCGACCGCGCCGGCCTCACCCGGCCCGTCGTCGCCGGCCTGATGGGCCGCTCCAGCGACTGGGTCAAAGCCCTCGAGAACGGCACGATCGGAATGCCCCGACTCCCCATGCTGCTCCACCTCGCACACGTCCTCGGCTGCGACGTCACCGACCTGACCGGGGACGAGCGCATCGCTGCAGCCACGTACACGAAGGCCCTGCACGGCGACCTGCCCGTCATCAAACGGGCGCTGACCACGTACCGGCTTCAGCCCGCCGACGCCGAGCCTGAACCGGCGCAGGTACTGGCTGCCCGCGTTCGGCAGGCGTGGCAGCTGTGGCATGGCCGCGGCGACCACCGGTCCCGTATCGCCGCACTCGTGCCCGACCTGCTCGCCGACACCCAGCACGCAGCCCGCACCCTCGAGGGCGCCGACCGCAGGCGGGCCCTCGTCGCACAAGCGGAGACGTACCACCTCGCCCAACTCTTCCTGTCCTTCCAGCCCGCACCCGAGCTGGTCATGCTCACGGGCGACCGGTCGATGACCGCAGCCCAGGACGCCGACAGTCCGCGCGCGATCGCCGCCGCAGCCTGGTACATGAACCACGTCTACCGCGACGCCAACGAGGCGGCAGAGGCCCGCGTCGACCTCGCCGAACAGGCTGCCGGGCTGCTGCGCGAGGACGACCCCGAGGACCTCGCCCGCTGGGGGCTGTTGCAGCTCGCCGTCGCCCTGTCGTTCGCCAAAGTGGGGCGGGCCGGTGACGCGTGGCGGTACTGGGACAGGGCCGACGACGCGGCCCGCCGCCTCGGTGACGGATACGCCCACCCGTGGCTCATCTTCGGACAGGGAGTCGTCGACGCCTACGCCCTCACCATGCACAACGATCTGCTCCAGCCCGGCAAGGCCCTCGAGGTCGCTGCCGCTTTGGACTTGGACCGCGTGCCGTCGGCAACCCGCCGCTCCTACCACCTGATCGAAACCGCCCGCGCCTACGGCATGCAGGACGAAGGCGTCGCCGCGGTGTCACTGCTGCAGAAGGCGTTCCGCGAGTCGCCGGAAACGATCCAGTACAACCTGCACACGCGCAGCGTGCTGCCCGGCCTGGTGAAGTCCGGGCCGCGGATGGTGCAGGACGATGCGCGTCGCCTCGCGCTGGACCTCGGCGTGCCGGTGTAGGGCAGGGGGAGGAACCCTCCCCCTCGGCATGGGGGGAGGAACCCTCCCCCTCGCCACCGCCCCACCGCCTTACCGTCAGTGACACAGTGATCACCGACGATCCGGGGAGCGGAGCCGTGCCCGACCTGCAGCAACTCCCAGCCGTAGCAGAATTATCCGAACGCCAAATCCGCGGCACCGCCTGCGTCTACTGCGCGGTCGCCCTCGACAACGCCACCGCGGTAGACCTCACCCCGCGCTGGTTCCGCCGCGCCGGCCAGCGCGTCCGCTGGTTCCCCCGCGCCTGCCCCGCACACAAGGACGGCCAGTCATGATCTGCGGGAAGTGCGACCAGCCGATCAAGCAGGGCGAGGCGTACCGGTCGTATGACGTCGACCGGGCATCCGGCCCCGGCAGCACCGTGCACCAGCACACCGCATGCCCGAAGCGGGAGCCGCGGCCGTGAACTGCGGGCACTGCGGCGGCCCTGTCCACCAGGACAACCTCGGCCGCTGGTTCTGCTCCAACCAATGCGGCTGGTCCACCGGCTTCATCCTTCGACTGATCGGGAGGCAGTAGTGAACTGTCCGATTTGCGGCGCCCAGACGGCGCAGAACCCGACCGGCGGCTGGTACTGCCTGAGCTGCGGCTGGCAGTCCGGGGTTGCCCCGCAGCCCTCGCCGGTAGCCTGCGGGCATGAGCCGAACCGAGCCCGAACCGCTGCCGGCCCCGCAGTCCACACCGTCGCTTGAGATCACGCGTACCGACTGCCGCAAGTGCCAGGCCGAAGTGCGCGGGATCGAGGGCCGGTACTCGTGCCCTACGTGCGGCTGGGTGAACCACTGGTCCGAGGGACACCGGCCACTGCCGACCGCGGCAGACGACGTAGACGCCCCTCGCTGACCGCGGCGGTGCGGCAGCGGGCGGGATCCTGACCAGGGTGGCAATAAGTAGTTAGCCTTCGAAAATGTTCACCTGCGACACCCTTTCGCCAGGGGCGTTCATGGGTCAGACTCATGCCCCCTGGCCAGCCGTGATCAACGGTCGGCTACGGCATGAGGTCACGTACCGGCAGGCGGAGGGCTCGCGCGATGAGAAGTAGATGGCTGAACTTAGCCTCTCCGCCCCACTCGATGCGCTGGATCGTGGACCGGTCGATCTCGGTCAGGTGGGCCAGCTCTTCCTGGGTGAGGTCGGCGTATATGCGGGCGTCGCGGATGCGTAGGCCGAGCTGCCGGCGGGCGTCGAGGATCCACTGAGGCTGTTCGGCTGGCATCCGAAAACGCTGCGCCGATCAAGATCATAAGTCAGCAGCAATAATGAGGCATTAATTGATCATGGATTGCCGCGACGGACGGGCCACTCCTCCCCGTAGAGCAGGTGTGGGAGTCGTTTCCTCCGCCCGCCGCCAGCCCTGCGGCCTACTGGCATATGCCGCAAGGTCCGGTGTACCTTGCAGAAAATCGAACGTCTGTTCACTCGAACGGGTGAACTGCTGTTCGTGACTGCGCTCGTTAGGCAAGGAGAGCAGTAGCAGCTACACCCCTCATGCGTGCCGGGGCTCCAGTTGAGTGGCCCGCTCGTCGGGACCCCCGGCACTGAACGAGCCCCCCTCCGATAGCTGGAGGGGGGCTCGTGCTCATTGTGCTCCCTGGGCCCGCGAAGTGTGGGCAACACTGCGGGAGATCTCTGGGAGATGATCACCCCCATGGAACCCAGAGCAACGCAGTAGAACCCGGAGCAACACCCAGGGAATGTGGCTGCCGGGCAGGTGGTGGAGACATTGCCGCAGGGTGATCGGCGAGCGGGCAAGGCACATCTGCGATCTACACCATCTTCGAGGGCACCAGCGAGGTCCAGCGCCTGGTCATCGCCCGGACGCTGTCCGGCATGCCGATCCGCTGACGGCCATCCCGTCAGCGGTGCTCTGCCCCTTGCCCGCCCGGGCGAGGGGCAGAGCACTCACTCGGGCAGTTCGAAGGTGCCATACGTCGGCCGTCCCTTCGGCCGGTAGGTGTGGATGGCGACTCCGCTCCCGGTCGTCCGGGAGTCCACGAGTTCAAGGGCCGTGGGCAGCGCCCCGTCCGCGAACAGCCGCTTCCCGTCGCCCAGCACCACCGGGTAGACCAGCAGGCGGTACTCGTCGATCAGGTCGTGCGCCATCAGACTCTGCGCCAAGGTGCCGCTGCCATGGATCTGCAGCTCCCGGCCGAACTCCTTCTTCAGGGCGGCCACCTGCTCGGGGACATTGCCGGAGAGCACGGTCGAGTTGTGCCACTCCGCCTTGTCGAGGGTCGTCGAGGCCACGTACTTGGGCAGCGTGTTGAGCCGGGAGGCGATCGGGTCGTTCTCGTCCGTCACCTTCGGCCAGAATGCGGCGAAGATCTCGTACGTCCGGCGGCCCAGCAGGAAGCCGTCGGCGGCGTCGAACACGCCGGCCATGAAGCTCTCCATGTCGTCATCGGCGTACGGCACCAGCCAGCCGCCCTGCTCGAACCCGTTGCTGCGGTCCTCGTCCGGGCCGCCGGGCGCCTGCATGACGCCGTCCAGCGACAGGAACGTGGTCAGAGTGATCGTTGCCATGGCGTGACTTCCTTCTCGGGTCGGCTTTCCTGTCTTCACCGGTTCAGACTCCACGCCGCGCCGGAACTCATCGGTGCGCGCCACGCGGGTTCTCCCCGAGCAGCCCGGTGAGCGCCCGTCCGAAGAGCAGCCTGCCCGCCGACACCGTCAGCGGATCGAGGATCCGGGGCAGCCCCCGGACCCGGAGGTCCTCCAGCCACAGGATCCGGGTTCCCGCTCCGGCGGGCCGCACCTCGATCTCCACCCAGCCCAGCACCACCCGGCCGCGC
Source organism: Streptomyces sp. A3M-1-3 (assembly GCF_024213665.1). Classification (GTDB taxonomy): domain Bacteria; phylum Actinomycetota; class Actinomycetes; order Streptomycetales; family Streptomycetaceae; genus Streptomyces. Next base: position 58,179 of record NZ_JANAVP010000015.1, on the reverse strand, counting down.
TTCTCCAGCCTGCACCGGCCGGGACGTGCAGAGGTGGGGGGCTCCCACCGGACGACTTCCATCGGGTCGTCGACACCGGCCCGGCCGAGTCCGGTGCGGGCGGTGAACCGCGTGCCCACGTGCGTGGGCGGCGGCGTCAGGACGACGGTCCGGGTCAGCGGCACATGGCCGGCGTGCCGCTCCCAGTCGGTGAGCCGCCGCCAGACTTCGTCTGGGGACATCCGGGTGTGGCGGACGATCCGGATGACAGACATGGGGGTCATCGGTGCTCGGGGTTGGGGAAGTCGAAGCGGCAGCCCGCGTCCCACTCCGAGCGCTGGTTGCCGTGCGCGGGGATGCCCCCGGCGCGCTTGAGCATCGCCGCCAGGTGCATCAGATTCCAGCTCATGAACGTGGTGTTCCGGTTGGTGAAGTCGTTCTCCGGCCCTCCCGAGCCCGGATCGAGGTAGGACGGCCCCGGACCCGCCTCCCCGATCCAGCCGGCGTCCGCCTGCGGGGGCACGGTGTAGCCCAAGTGCTGGAGGCTGTAGAGGAGGTTCATGGCGCAGTGCTTGACGCCGTCCTCGTTCCCGGTGATCAGAGCGCCGCCGACCCGGCCGTAATAGGCGTACTGGCCCCGGTCGTTGAGCAGGCTGGAGCATGCGTAGAGCCGCTCGACGACCTGCTTCATGACCGAGCTGTTGTCGCCCAGCCAGATCGGTCCGCCGAGCACGAGGATGTCGGCGGCCATGACCTTCTCGTACAGCGCGGGCCAGGCGTCGGACCGCCAGCCGTGCTCCGTCATGTCCGGCCACACACCGGTCGCGATGTCGTGGTCGACGGCCCGGACCACCTCGGTCGTCACGCCGTTCGCCTCCATCACGGCACGGCTCTTGTCCATCAGCCCCGCGGTGTTGCTGGTCTCCGGGGAGCGCTTCAGCGTGCAGTTGATGAAGAGGGCCCGCAGGTCCTCGTAGCGGTAGGGATCGGCGGTTCGGTCCGGCGCGGTCATCGGGCGCCTCCTCTGGTCGGCGGGAGTGCGTCAGGCCAGGGTGCGCGCCCCGGGCCCGGCGGTCCACCGGGCGCGCCGCAGCGCCCACCCGACGAGCACCGCGGCCGCCGCGATGGCGTACGCCGTGGTCCCCACGGTGTTCGCCTCGTACACGTCGTCGAAGGCGCGGCCGGTGACGTACTTGGCCGCTCCGGCGACGGCGACGCCCAGCCACTCCCAGCGGCCGTCCAGCGCGACCAGCGCCACCAGCAGCAGGGCGTACCAGGAGTAGCCCGGCGTCAGCAGCAGGAAGGCCGTCCCGGTGACCAGCAGGGCGCCGCTCCACGGCCGTTCGGGGTCACCGCGGCGCAGGACGTGGACGACGACGAGCAGCAGGACGACGGCCGCGGCCGCGTAGGCCCACGCGTCCGGCAGCAGTAGGCGCAGCAGGGCGAAACGGTTCTTGGCGGTGGACGTGTCGTCGTAGCCCTCCTCCGCCACATAGCCGCCGAGGTACCCGAGGACCGAGCCGTCCGAGACGAGCACATACGGCAGATACGTGACGGCGAGCACCGCGGCGGCGGGCAGCAGCACGGCCGCCGCGTCCCTGAACCGCCGCACGCCCGACAGCGCTCCCGGCAGCACCACGGCGGGCAGCAGCTTGGTCCCGATCGCCGCACCCAGCACGGCCCCGCCGGCCACCCGGTGGATGCTCACCACGCCCAGCGCGACCACGGCGAGCAGCACACCGAGCACATCGGCGTGCGCGTTGTTGACCGCCTCCACCGGGACGGCCGGGCACCAGGCCCAGTACGCGGCGTACCGCACCTCGCCGCGGCGGCGCAGCACCACGAGCAGGGCGACGGTGGTGCCGAGGGCGAGCAGGGCGCCGCCGGTCTGCAGCGGCTTGTGGCGTGCGCCGTCCGGCGAGAGGGAGTGGACCAGCAGGAAGTACCCCTCGGCGACGGGCGGGTAAATGGTGTGCACGTGCGGCCGGTTCAGACGGGTGCAAGCCACCACCTCCCCGCCGTCGGCGGGGATACGGGCCCGGTCGGGCCCCGCGCACGCCGCCCCGGTGGGGAAGAGCCAGCTGTCACGCAGCCGGGCCAGCTCCTGGTCGGCCGGCACATGGTCGTACGGCGAGATCCCGGCCGCCTGCACCCGGCCGTCCCACGCGTAGCGGTACGCATCGGTGCTGGTGCGCGGCGGAGCGGCCAGGCCAGTGGCGGCCACCGCGATACCGCCGGCCAGTACCAGGGCCACGATGTGCCCCGCGGGCGCCTTCCGCAGGGACCACACCGCGGCGCCGAAGAGCAGCCAGCTCGCCGCGTACCACCAGGACAGGCCCGCAGGATCGGCGTGGAAGCCGTCCTTGCGGACGGTCAGCGTGAGGACGACGGCCAGTGCGGCCAGCAGGACGCCGGTGCGGACGGTACGCGGGTTGATCACGTGACTCAGCGTCGCAGCCGGGATGCCCGGCGGGCGGTGTCCCGCACCCGGCGTCCGCGTTTCGTAAGGTGTCGGGCGCCCCGGCTGGGCCCTGTGCGGGGGTGTGATGGAGACATGAAGCTGCGACTGGCCCCACCGTCCTTCTCCGGCCGGCTGCACGACGCCCGGACGGCCACGGCGATCGGCCGCCGGCTGGCCGTGGCGGTCGCGGTGTGCTTCCTGACGGGTGTGCTCAGCCACTATCTGCAGCGGCCCCCCGGCTGGCTCGCGGGGGAGCTGCCCAGCCGCCCGGTGTGGGGTTACCGGCTGACCCAGGGCATCCACGTGGCGAGCGGAATCGCGGCGATCCCGCTGCTGCTGGCGAAGCTGTGGACGGTGTACCCGCGGCTGTTCGTATGGCCTCCCGTGCGCTCGGTGCGGCACGCTCTCGAACGGCTGTCGGTGGCGGTCCTGGTCGCGGCGGCCCTCTTCCAGCTGTTCTCCGGACTCCTGAACACTGTCCAGTGGTACCCGTGGCCGTTCTCCTTCGTGCCGGTGCACTTCGCCGTGGCCTGGCTACTGGTCGGTGCGCTGCTCCTGCACATCGCCGTCAAGGCCCCGCAGATCAGGGCGCATTGGACCAGGAAGTCGCCGGGGACCCTGGAACTGCCCGCCGAGGACGGCCCCGACCGGCGCTCCCTGCTGCTCGCCGTCACGGCGGCGGTCGGGGCGGTCACGGTCACCACGGTCGGCCAGTCCTTCACCCCGCTGAAGCGGTTCGACCTGCTCGCGCCCCGGCATCCGGACCACGGCCCGCAGGGCCTGCCGGTCAACCGCACGGCGGCCGCCGCGGGCGTCACCGCAGAGTCCGTACCCGGCTGGCGGCTGAACGTGTACGGCCCCACGCCGTACGCACTGACGCTCGACGAACTGCGGGCACTGCCCCAGCACGAGGTGACCCTGCCGATCGCCTGCGTGGAGGGCTGGAGCAAGTCCGCGCAGTGGACCGGCGTACGCGTCCGGGACCTGCTGGACCGCGCGGGCGCCCGCCCGGGCGCCGGACTGCGCGTGGTCTCGCTCGAACGGCGGGGCGCCTACCGGGTCATGGACATGGGCCGCACCTACGCCCGCGATCCCCTCACCCTGCTCGCCCTGAGACTCAACGGCGAGGTCCTCTCACTCGACCACGGCTTCCCCGCCCGCATCATCGCGCCGAACCGGCCGGGCGTACTGCAGACCAAATGGGTCACCCGGATGGAGGTCCTGTGATGCGGGTGTTCATGGGCGCCACGGGCGTTCTCCTGATGGGCGTCGGTGCCGCGCTGCTCGCCGGCGGCGGCCAGTTGGCCGACGTGGCCGTCTGGCTGGCGGGTGCGGTCGTCCTGCACGACGGCGTGATCGCCCCACTTGTGCTGGCCGCCGGACTGCTGCTCGCCGGCGTTCCGGCGCGCGGCGCGGTGCGTGCGGCGCTGGTCGTCGCCGGCTGCCTGACCGTTGTCGCACTGCCGGTCCTGCTCCGGCCGGGCGCCCCCACCAACCCTTCCGCCCTGCCGCTCGACTACGTACAGAACTGGCTGCTCGTACTCGGCGCGGTGGCCGTGGTCACCGCCGCGCTGCCCCTGGCCCGACGGTTGCGGTCCCGCCCGCGCCGGCAGAAGTAGCCTTTGGACCCTGCCCGGTCGACCCCGCGGGCCCGCGGCCTCAGCCGCTCCGTGACGGACAGGACCTACCCCGAGCCCGCCGGCCGGCGTAGCGCGACGAAGCTGCGGCCCGCGACGGACCACTGCTCCGTCCGCGCCCAGCCTGCCGCCTCGGCGTGCCGCCGCAGCGCCGGAGCGCCGACGCGCGCCCAGGGGAAGACCGAGCCGAGCGCGCCCCGGCCGTCGTCGACGCGGACCAGGACGCGTTCGTCCAGGTCGAGCGGGGCCGCTTCGGCCAGCACGGTGCCGTCCCGTCGGACGAGGCGGCCGAGCCGGGCGAGCAGCGCCGGGGGATCGCCGCCGATCCCGATGTTGCCGTCGATGAGCAGCGCGGTGTCCCAACTGCCCTCACGGGGGAGGGGATCGAAGACCGAGCGGCACAGCGCACTGCCGCCCGACCGCACGGTGCGGGCCACCGCGACCGGGCTCACGTCTATCCCCAGGACCGGCCTGGCCAGCTCCGCGAGCGCTGTGACGAGCCGCCCCGGACCGCAGCCGATGTCGAGCACGGCACCCCGGCACCGCTTCAGCACGGTCAGGTCGGCGGAGTCGGCCGCCGCACACCACCGCTCGACCTCCAGGGGCAGCAGCCGGCCGTCGTGGCGGCGCAGGAACAGCGGGCCCCGGCCGGTGCGCAGCGCGTACGTGTACGGATCGGCCTGCCACGCCGCGGCTCCGCCCGCGCGCAGCGCCCCGTCGGCGGTCACCTGCCCCCCGCCCGCTCCAGCGCGGCCAGCGTCGCGGCGAACCGGCTGTGCGGCGCCTCGGCCGCCACCAGCCGCGCGTCGGCCGCCGTGTCGACATCGCGCAGCACCCGCAGGTCGCGCACGGCCAGCCCGGCGCCGGTGAGCCGCTGCCGCTGTACCTCACCGGTCTCCGGTACGGACATCGGCACCCCGCGCAGCAGTTCCGGGTCCGGCTCCGCGAGGCCGAGAGCCCAGAACCCGCCGTCGGCGGCAGGTCCGAACCACGCGTCGCAGCCCCACCACGCGTCCGCGGCCAGCGCGGGAGCAAGGATCTCCGGAGTGACCTGCGGAGTATCCATGCCGATCAGCAGGGCCGGCCCGGAACACAGCCCGAAGGCCGCGGCCAGCCGCTCGTCCAGCGTGCCGGAGCCCTGCGCCACCACCTCGATACCGGGCGGCAGCCAGCTGCCCGGCTCGCCCTCCAGGACCAGCACGCGCCGCTGGACCGGCGCCGCCGCGACCGCCGCGAGGCTGTCAGCGAGCGCGGCCTCGGCCAGCCGGGCCGCCTCCACGGGCGAGTACGGCGGGGTGAGCCGGGTCTTCACCCGGCCGGGCACCGGCTCCTTGGCGATGACGAGCAGCGTGGTCACCGGGCGCCCGCCCCACCGCGCGCCGGGACGGCCACCGGCGGCTGCGCCAGCACCGCGCGCATGTCGTGCACGGCCTGCCAGGTGCCCCGCCACGTCCCGGTGACCTTCGACCGCCCGGTTCTGGGCCGGTACGGGACATCCGCTTCGCGGACCCGCCAGCCCGCATCGGCGGCGCGTACGACCATCTGCAGCGGATAGCCGCTGCGCCGGTCGGTGAGCGCGAGAGCCAGCAGCGGCTCCCGCCGCGCGACGCGCATCGGACCCAGATCGCGCAGCCGAAGCCCGGTACGCCGGCGCACCATCGCGGACAGCGCCAGATTCCCCGCCCGGGCATGCAGCGGCCAGGAGCCGCGCCCCTGCGGACGCCGCCTCCCCAGCATCAGGTCGGCGCGGCCGCCCGCCACTTCGCGTACGAGCAGGGGCAACAGGCCGGGGTCCAGCGAGGCGTCGCAGTCGCAGAAGCAGACGAACTCCGCCCGGGCCGCCAGCAGTCCGGCATGGCAGGCGGCGCCGAAGCCGCGCCGCGGCTCGTGCACCACGGTGGCGCCGAGCCCGCGGGCGACGTCGGCGGACCCGTCGGACGAGCCGTTGTCGACCACGATGGGCCGCCAGCCCTCCGGGATGCGCTTCAGGACCCAGGGCAGGGCCGCGGCTTCGTCCAGGCACGGGAGCACCACGTCCACCGTCGGTTCGGTCCGTTCGGCCGGCTCGCTCACGTCTTCACCGTACGAATCCCGGCCGCTCGTCCGGGGCGAGGAGTTCTTACGGAACTCGGACATCGGCGCTCCCAGCCCCGCGCAGCCCGCTCCGCGCGAACTCCGCCATCCCCGCGGCGAAACCGGTCTCGGCCCGCCAGCCCAGCTCGGCCGCCAGCCGCCGCGAGGAGGCCGTGATGTGCCGCACGTCCCCGAGCCGGTACTCGCCGGTCACCACGGGGTCGGGGCCGCCGTGCGCCCGGGCCAGCGCCCACGCCATCTCCCCGACCGTGTGCGGCTCGCCACTGCCGGTGTTGAGTGGGGTGAGCGCGCCCGGCTCCCGGCCCGCGACGGCCTCCAGAGCGACCGCGTTGGCGGCGGCGACGTCCCGTACGTGCACGAAGTCCCGCCGCTGGCCGCCGTCCTCGAACACCCTTGGCGCCTCGCCGCGGGCGAGCGCCGAACGGAAGAAGGAAGCCACCCCCGCGTACGGCGTGTCGCGCGGCATCCCCGGCCCGTACACATTGTGGTAGCGCAGCGACACGGCCCGCCCGCCCGTCGCCCGCGCCCACGCCGCGCTCAGATGCTCCTGGGCGACCTTGGTGGCGGCGTACACGTTCCGCGGATCGGCCGGGGCGTCCTCGCCCACCTCTCCGGGCGTCAGCTCCGCGCCGCAGCGCGGGCACCGCGGTTCGAAGCGCCCGGCGTCGAGATCCTCCGCGGCCCGCGGTCCCGGCCTGACCGTGCCGTCCCGAGGGCAGTCGTACCGTCCTTCCCCGTACACGACCATCGACCCGGCCAGCACCAGATCACGCACGCCGGCTTCCGCCATGGCCGTGAGCAGCACAGCCGTCCCGAGGTCGTTGCACTCCACATAGGCCGGCGCGTCGGCGAAGTCCTTGCCGAGGCCGACCATCGCAGCCTGATGGCAGACCGCGTCCACGCCGAGCAGCGCGCGGGACAGGGCCGGCCGGTCCCGTACATCCGCCTGGATCCACTCGGCGGCGGGCGGCGGTGGGGCCGACGGGTGGGCCGAGGGCAGCAGGGCGTCGAGTACGACCGGCTCGTGGCCGCGGGCGGCGAGAGCCGTCACGATGTGCGAGCCGATGAAGCCGGCGCCTCCGGTGACAAGTACACGCATGACGGGGACGCTAGGCGCTGCAGTGCCGCATTCCCCGTGTGCGCGCCGGGACGTCATGGGTCCGTAAGATCGTGCGGCCCCGGCGGGAATCCCAGGATCGGCCGGGAACGCCTCATGGCCGCCTCGACGCACGCCCGAGGAGTGAGTCCCGTTTGCGTACGCCGTGTCGGCTCCGAGCCGGTGACCTTCCGATGAACCGGGCAGTCCCGCAGGACGCCGCATCCCTCAAACGGCTCATCGAGCGTGAGATCAGCGGGCTGCGGGCCGAGGCCCGCCGCTGGGCGGGGGTGTGGCACGCCGACGCGAGGCCCACCGTCGAGGCCGCGCCGGAGGCTCCTGCCCCGGCCTGCCCCTGCGGCCAGAGCGAGGGGCCGGGCCACAGCTGTTCCGACCCCGGCCCGGAGCACGACCCGTGGGCGTGCCTGTGCGCGACCCTGCCGGCCATCCCGGTGTCCGCCGCGCTACTGGCGCCGGTGCGCGGCGAGGACGGCGAGACGGTCGACTTCCTCATCCGGGCCGGCAACCACGTCCGCTCGGCGCAATGGCTCGACGCACCCGACCGGCAGGTGGGCCGAAGGCTGCCGGCCGTGCGGCCGGGAGCCGAGGCCAGCGGCCTCCTCGACGCCTTCAAAGGAGTGCTGCGGACGGGCCGGGCCCTGAAGTCGCTCACCGTGGACAACACCGAGCAGTGGGAAGGCCGGCTGCACCGCGCCCAGCTGCTGTACGACGCCGCGTCGTGCGGGGACCGAGGCGACCCGGCCGGAGACCGAGCGGCTGGCCGAGGAGCACGCGGCGGTCGGCGGGGACTGGTACAAGTGCCGGCTGCTGCCGGACGGCCGGATTCTGGTCGCCATCGGTGACGCCAGCGGTCATGGCCTGGGCGCCGTCGCCCGGAAGGCTCAGCAGCGCCACGCGCTGGCGGGTCTCGCGCACACTCCGGGAACCCACGCGGGCGAACTGACCATGTGGCTGAACGAGTTGCTGTGCGGAGACCCGGCCGCCTGTCGGCGACCGGGATCATCGGACACATCGACCACCGGCGGACCTTCCGGTGGGCCTGCGCCGGCCACCCGCCGCCGATGCTGCTGCGCCGCGGGACGGTGTCCCTGCTGGACTCAGAGCACCGGAGCCCGCTGTTCGGGGTGCTGCCAGGCCACCAGCACACCACCGCCACGGACTCCTTGCGGGACGGGGATCTGCTGCTCTTCTACACCGACGGCATGGTCGAGCGCCGGGGAGAGGACATCACCGAAGGCATCGGCGTGCTGCGGGAGACGCTGCTCTCCTGCGACGGCCTCACCCCCCAGCGGGCACAGGACACCATCGTGGCCGGCTACGCGGGGGAGGCGCTGGAGGACGGCACCTGCCTGCTGGCCCTCCAGGTGGGCTCATGACCGGCAGTCCAGGAGTCACCCTTCCTTCAGCACCGACAGGATGTTGCCGGCAGGGTCCTTGAACCATGCGATGTCCGGGCCCTCGCCGCGCCATATGCCCTTCTCGTCGGCCTCCATCTGCGGATAGCGCTCGAAGGTCACCCCGCTCGCGGTCAGCTGGTCGACGGCCTGGTCGATGTCGTCCACGGGGAAGTTGAGGACCGTGTACGTCGCCGGGGTGTAGTCGTCCTTGGGGTAGACCAGGATGTCGCGGCCGCCCGCGATGTGCAGGAACAGCAGCCCGTTCTCCTCGGAGACGCGCAGGCCCAGCGTCTCGCCGTAGAACTGCTTCGCTTTCTGCAGGTCGTCCACGGCGAATCCGCTGAACGCCTCGGTGTTGCGGAACATGGCGCTTCCCTTCTGTGGTGTGCACGTCGGGGTGTGCACGGAGGGCTCCACCGGCCATAACACCCCGAGGAAGACATTCCGGCAAGATATGAAGAATCATGTGCCGCCGTCGTCCAGGACCACCGTCCGCTGCGCCGAGAAGGCGCCCCAGTTCCCGTCGGGGAGCCTGGCGCGGATCTTCACCCGGTAGGTGGCGCCTGGCCCGTCGCCGGCGTCGAAGCGGTACGTCGCCCTCCCGGCCGGAGGCGCGGCGCCCCACCGGATCGTTGTGGTGAGTGTGCCGTCGAGGAACATCTGGTACTCCTCGACGGCTTCGTCGGTCCGCGGGGGCACCCACGAGAGCTCGATGGCCCGCGCGCCCGCCTCGGTGACGGATACGGCCCGGAACTCGGCGGGCGCCGTGCTCGTGCCGCCTCCCTTCGCCGGAGCGGTGGTGATGTCCACGGCCCCGCTCGCGGATGAGGAGTTGTCGCCCGCGTCGCGGGCCCTGACGGTGAAGGTGTAGACGGTGTCGGGGCGCAGACCGGTGACGCGAGCGGCGGTCGCGCTGCCGCTCACGCTGTGGATCCGCGTACCGCTCTGATAGATGTCGTACGAGGTCACTCCCACGCTGTCCGTGGACCCGGCCCAGGCGAGGGTGGCGGCGCGGGCACCGTCGGCGCGGCCCGTGAGCTTCGTCGGCGGGGTGGGCGCCACACCGTCGTCAACAGCCGGTGCGGGCATGGTGACGGGCACGGCCGAGCTGTGCGGGGAGACGTTGCCCGCAGCGTCCCGCGCCCGGACCGTGAAGGTGTAGGCGGTCGAGGGCGTCAGTCCTTCGATGTCGGTCATGTGCTTCTCGCCGGGGACGGCCTTGACCCTCTCGCCGCCCCGGAAGACCTCGTAGCCGGTGACTCCGGCCGTGCCGGCCGCCTGGTCCCACATCACGTGGACCGAAGTGGCGCTGCCGGCCCGGGCGGTGACCCCGGCCGGTGCGGGTGGGCTCTGCGAGTCCCGCTCCTCCGGCCCGCAGACGGCCAGAATCAGGCAGGCGGCGCCGGTCAGGGAGGCGGCGCGCAACAGAGCCGCGAGCCGGGGGATCCGAAGCACGGGAATGCCTCCGTCCGACGAAATGGTCTAGACATATATGGCACAGCCGTGGTCCGGCAGCAAGAGCGCGGGCCCCGCTACGGGTGAAACGGACCGGCCTCCCGCCGCAGAGCTGCGACGGGAGGCCGTAGGGCGAGCGAGTGGGGGGCGGCTGCCTTTGCTGCCGTCCCCCAGCCGTGGATCAGTGTCCGTAGCCGCCGTGTCCGTAGCCGCCGTGGTCGTCGGAACCGTTCTCGCACTCGTTCCCGAACGCCGGGTTGAGCAGTGCGATGACGTTGACGGTGTTACCGCACAGGTTGATCGGGACGTGAATCGGAACCTGAACGGCGTTGCCGGACGCGACACCGGGGGAACCGATGGCGGCGGCGCCGGCTCCGGCATCGGCGGTGGCCACGCCGGCACCGGCGGCCAGGACAGCACCGGCGGCAGCGGTGACGGCTGCTGCCTTCGCGATACGCGACATCGAGATCTCCTTGCAAAATGAGGACCTGCCGCAGGACCTGCGGCATTGACGCCCCGTTCAACGCGGAGAACGCCGCGGGGTCACGCGCGTTCGGCCTACTTGATGAACGACGTGGCGTGGCGGCCCGCTTCCGGCTCGTCAACAGGACGACGCTCTGGGAACACAACGTCAGAGCATCGACGGACGGAGAGAGACGAGATGGCAAGGATCCTGTTCGTGATGACCGGCGCCGACCACTGGACGCTGGCCGACGGAACCAAACACCCCACCGGCTTCTGGGCCGAGGAGGCCGTCGCCCCGTACCGCGCCTTCACCGAGGCCGGTCACGAGGTCGTCGTCGCCACACCCGGCGGCGTGGTCCCGACCGTGGACAGGGCGAGCCTGCCGCCCGAGGCGAACGGCGGGCAGGCGGGTGCGGACGCCGTTGCCGCCGGCCTCGAGGCGTTCACCGCCCTGCGGCACCCGGTCAGGCTTGAGGAGGTCGAGCCTTCCGACTACGCCGCCGTGTTCTGCCCCGGCGGCCACGGACCGATGGAGGACCTGGCCGTCAGCGCCGTCGCCGGCCGGCTGCTCACCGGTGCGCTGGACTCGGGCAGGCCGCTCGGTGTCGTCTGCCACGCCCCGGCGGCGCTGCTCGCGGCCGAACGCCCGGACGGCACGTGGCCGTTCGCGGGCTACCGGCTGACCGGCTTCACCAACGCCGAAGAAACGCAGGCCGGCCTGGCCGGCAGGGCGAAGTGGCTGCTTCAGGACCGTCTCGTCGCGCTTGGCGCGGACTTCCGGGAGCGCGAGCCGTGGACCCCGCACGTGGTCGCCGACCGGAACCTGTACACCGGTCAGAACCCGGCCTCGTCCGCCCCGCTCGCCGCCGAGATGCTCAAAGTGCTGGACTGACAGTCCGGACCGGCAGCAAGGCGCTCAGTCGGGGAGCACGAAGTGCCGGCCGCCCGTGCTGTCGACGTGCACGACATGCCTGCCGACCCGGACGGTCTGCGCGTCGCCCACGCGCCAGAAGCCGAGGGGGCCGTCGCTGTCCGGCAGCGGCATCCAGACCTCGAGAAAGGTGCTCCCGTCGGGGTTGGTGCCGGTCTCGACGAGGTTGTCACCATCGGACCGCAAGGTGCCGACGTCCTGGCCGGGCGTACCGACGTCGTGGTGGAAGTGGACCTGTTCGCCGTCGTACGTGGTCCTTCCGGCGAAGCCGCGGCTGTCGGCGTAGTGGTCGCCGGACTGGAGCCATACGACGTGTTCGGTTTCCGCCAGGGGGCCGCCGTCACGGCTGATTCCGGCGCGCAGCCATGAGCCGCGGGTGGGTGCGTTCATGGAGGCCAGGGTGTCAGGGCGGCATGCCGAGGTGGGCGTGGCAGGGCCGCGTACGGCCTCCGCCACACCCACCGACAGGAACGTTCACCCCGACACGAACGCTCCGGGACGCCGGGGCCCTATCCCTGGGGAATGACGTTCTCCGCCTGCGGGCCCTTGGGGCCCTGGGTGACGTCGTACTCGACCCTGGCGCCCTCGTCGAGAGCCTTGAACCCCTGGGCCACGATGGCGGAGAAGTGGACGAACACGTCCGGGCCTCCGTCGTCCTGCTGGATGAAGCCGAAACCCTTGTCGGCGTTGAACCACTTCACTGTGCCAGTTGCCATCTCAATCCTTCGGTCCGTGCCGCGGGGCGGCGCCTCACCTCCAGTTTTCCCGCCCCGCGCCAGGTGAACGCGCCGCCGGACGGGTGAGGCCGCCGCCGCGGGCGCGGCCGGGCGGCGCTGTCAGTGGTGGGAGGCAGGATGACAGTCATGAAGACCACTTCCGCCGCCCTTGCCGACACCGCCGCCTACGCCGAGGCGGTCGAGACCGCCACGAAGGCCGCGGCCGCGTACTACGCGACGGGCGAGAGCCCGCTGGACGACGACGCGTACGACCGTCTGGTGCGCGCCCTCGCGGCCTACGAGGACGAGCACCCGGACGAGGTGCTGCCCGACTCGCCGACCGGGAAGGTCGCCGGCGGGGCCGCGGTGGGCGATGTGCCGCACACAGTGCCGATGCTGAGCCTGGACAACGTCTTCTCCGCCGAGCAGTTCGCGACGTGGGCGGCCTCCCTGGAGCGGCGGATCGGCCGGCCGCTCGAACAGTGGAGCGTGGAGCCGAAGCTGGACGGCCTGGCCGTCGCCGCCCGCTACCACGACGGAAAGCTGGTCCAGCTGATCACCCGCGGCGACGGGAGCGCCGGGGAGGATGTATCGCACGCGATCGGAACCATCGTCGGCCTGCCCGGCCGGCTGGACCGGCCGGTCACGCTGGAGGTCCGCGGCGAAGTCCTGATGACGACCGCGCAGTTCGAACGGGCCAACGCGACCCGCACCGGACACGGCGCGGCGCCGTTTGCCAACCCGCGCAACGGCGCGGCCGGCACACTGCGCGCCAAGGACCGCCCGTACACGGTGGAGATGACATTTTCCTGTTACGACGCGCTGCCGCTGCCGCTGCCGCTGCCCGGCTCCGGCGACCTCACGGGCCGGCTCCAGGACGAGCCGCACAGCGAGGTCCTGGCGTACGTAGCCGGGCTCGGCGTGCACACCGCGGCGGGCACGGCGGTACCGCCGCGAACCGTGGCCGCGGCCGACCAGGTGCAGGCGCGGGTGGAGGAGATCGCCGCGCTGCGCGCCGAGCTGCCGTTCGGGATCGACGGAATAGTCATCAAGGCCGACCTGGCAGCCGACCGGCGTGCGGCGGGATCCGGCACCAGGGCACCCCGATGGGCGATCGCGTACAAGCTGCCGGCGGTGGAGAAGGTCACCCAGCTTCTCGCGGTGGAGTGGAACGTCGGCCGCACAGGCATCATCGCCCCCCGCGCGGTCCTGGAACCGGTGGAGATCGACGGCTCGACCGTCACCTACGCCACCCTCCACAACCCGGCCGACATAACCCGCCGCGATCTGCGCATCGGTGACCAGGTGATGGTCTACAAGGCCGGCGACATCATCCCCCGCATCGAAGCGCCCGTCGCCCACCTGCGCACCGGCTCCGAGACGGCGATCGCGTTCCCCGAGGTCTGTCCGCAGTGCGGCTCCGGCATCGACACCTCCGAGCAGCGGTGGAGATGCAGCCGTGGCCGCAACTGCCATGCGGTCGCCTCCCTTTCGTACGCGGTCGGGCGCGACCAGCTCGACATCGAAGGGCTCGGCGGCACCCGGGCCGTCCAGCTGGTCGAGGCCGGTCTCGTCAGGGACTTCGCCGACCTGTTCTCCCTCACCCGCGAACAGCTCCTGTCCCTGGACAGGATGGGGGAGACCAGCACCGACAATCTGCTGGCCGCGATCGAGCAGGCCAGGACCCGGCCGCTGGCCCGCGTCCTGGCGGCCCTCGGCGTGCGCGGTACGGGCAGGTCCATGTCCCGCCGTATCGCGCGGCACTTCGCGACGATGGAGCAGCTGCGCGCCGCCGACGCCGAAGCCGTCCAGCAGGTGGAGGGCATCGGAGTGGAGAAGGCCCCGGTGATCGTGGCGGAACTCGCCGAACTCGCACCGCTCATCGACAAGCTCGTCGCCGTCGGCGTGAACATGACTGAGCCGGGAGCGACGCCGCCCGTCGCCGGCGAGGCGAGCGACCCGGCGGCAGATGCCGGCAGCGGGCCGCTGGACGGCATGACCGTGGTGGTCACGGGGGCGATGACCGGGCCGCTGGAGAAGCTCAGCCGCAACGAGATGAACGAGCTGATAGAACGCGCCGGGGGCAAGGCATCCTCCAGCGTCTCCAAGCGCACGTCGCTGCTCGTCGCCGGGGAGAACGCCGGCTCCAAGCGGGCCAAGGCCGAGGACCTCGGTATCCGCACAGCGACTCCGGACGAGTTCGCGGATCTCGTCGCGGCAGCCCTGCCCGGAGACTGAAAGCCCGGCCGCCGTTCCCCCGAAAGCCCGTGGTTGTTCATGCTCCAGTTGATGCTGGACGAGTCCTACTGGCAGGTCCTCGCCGTGGTCGTCCTCTCCTGAGGCCAGGCCCCGACCTCGTGGGAGGCCAGGGCCCTGGTGGAATGCGGGTGCGGGTCAGCGCATCGGGTCGATGTTCTCGCCCGCTCCGCCCTGCCGGCCGCGGCCGACGCGACTGCCGGCGCCCGGGGTCTTGCGTTCGGCCATGGCGGCCATCGCCAGACCGAGCAGCAGTGCCACGCAGCCGACGATGACATTGCTGACCACGCTGCGGGTCGTGGCGACATTACCGGCCACGACCCAGGGGGAAATGATCGTCCACGCGCCGATGGCGGTGGCGGCCCAGGCCATGGCATGGGTGCGCTCGTACGCAGAGCCGAACCCGCCCATGCACAGGGCGTAGCAGATGCCGGTGATCAGGTTGGAGACGGCCAGTGTGGTCAGGCCGTTGAAGCCGGCGATCCACGGCGAGGCCGCCAGGTACAGACCTGTGAGGAGGGCCAGTGTTTCGATGGCCTGCGCACGGGGGGTGGTGGTTGCCCGTTCGAACCGAGAACGCATCTCGGCGAGGTCGGGGTGTTGCTCGATGCTTGGGTGGGTGGTCATTGCGGGCCGCCTCCTGGTAGAAGCCTTTATCTGCCCTTTACGTCCTATGTAACGCTTGTGCGCCCATCCCGGTCAACTCGGGGAACGGGCGAAAAGCCGCGCCTGTGCGCGCGGGCGCTCCCGGCGGCGCGGGGCAGCCGCTGGCCAGAGCCGGGGCGCCTCCTCGGGCGCGCCGATGGAATCCGGCCTCCGGCTTGATCCTTCTGCTGGCCGAGACGCACGGCGCCGTGTAGCGTCACATGCAGCTGTCGTGGTTCCGAAGCACCGGTCGCTCGTGAGCGTGTGTGGCACGGGCGTTTTTGCTGTTCAGCGTCTCTGGACCAGGGCGATCACCTCCGGTTCCCGCATGGTGCGGGAACCGCTACGAGTCCCCTTTGGAGGAGACACATGGCCAGCGGAACTGTGAAGTGGTTCAACTCGGAAAAGGGCTTCGGCTTCATCGAGCAGGACGGCGGCGGCCCCGACGTCTTCGCCCACTACTCGAACATCGCCACCCAGGGCTTCCGTGAGCTCCAGGAGGGCCAGAAGGTCACCTTCGACGTGACCCAGGGCCAGAAGGGCCCCCAGGCGGAGAACATCGTCCCCGCCTGAGGACTCGAAAGCGCAGGGCCCGCACCCCGATCCGGGGTGCGGGCCCTGCGCCTTTCCCGCGGCACGGCGGCGGGCGGGTATCTCCGGCCTGCCGCTGCTCGCCGGCCTGACTGAGAGCGGAGGCAGCGACGGCGGCTGCCGCTACGCCGGCTGGAACGCGGGCTTGGCCGGCGCGGTGAAGCGATAGGTCAGGTCGCCGCCGGCAGGGGTGATCCGGCTGATCTCCAGGGTGCGGTGGTACTGGTCGCGTACGTGCCGCTGAATCCGGACGCGTGGCGCCGCCGGTCCGGCGCCCTGTGGAGCGGCGAGCGTAAGGGCTTCGCTGTGTTCCAGGGCCATCCCGGCGTCGGCCATCCACTGGTAGAGACGCCGGAGATCGCTATGGGAGTGGTGGGGCAGATGGCGCCGGTAGCGGGACAGCAGCGGTATCTCGGTGACCGCGGTGGGGGACAGGTAGCTGACGGCGTGCAGGGTGACGTCGCCGGTGGACGAGACGGCGCGGTAGTGGTGGACCAGGGTGCGGGCTGCCGGTGTGCTGCCCAACTGGGCCGCGTAGGCGGCGGGAACGGGCTCCCAGCTCAGCCGGGTGGTGATCCGGTTGTGGGAGCCGGCCGTGAGGGCGCCGAGGGGGAAGAGTACCTCCGAGGGTGCCTGCAGCAGCTCGGCGCGGGAGCCGGGGCGTCGCACCACGGTTCCCCTCCGGTCCGTACTCACCAGGCCTTCTTCCCGCAGGAGTTGCAACGCCTGACGCACTGTCTGGCGGTGGACGGCGTGCTGCCGCGCCAGCTCGCGTTCGGCGGGCAGGCGCGTTCCGGGGGTCATGCTGCCGCTGTTGACGGCCGTACGGATCGCGTCGGCGACGCCCGCGTAGCGAAGGGCCTGCGTGCGGGAGTCGTCCTGGTGACCGGGCGCATCTTCCATCGCTGTCACTTTCGGTGTCCCTCCGGTTGTGTAGCGCGACCACCCCTGTCTAGCAGTGGTCTATACCTCTAGTGAAGGGGGGTCGCCATCATTGGCGTGAACCCGGCGACGGAGACAGACGGGGATCACTGCTCGGCGGCGTCCATCAGGCTCTGAATGTTGATCTTCTTCATCCCGAACAGAGCCTCCATCACCCGCTGGGACTTGACCGGGTCGGGATCGCCCAACAGCTCGGTCAGCTTTCTCGGGACGATCTGCCAGGACAGGCCGAACTTGTCCTTCAGCCATCCGCACGGCCCTTCTTCGCCGCCGTCGGTGAGCCTCATCCAGAACCGGTCCACCTCTTCCTGCGAGGCGCAGTCCACGGAGAGCGAGACGGCCTCGGTGAACGGGAACTGCGGCCCGCCGTTCAGTGCGATGAACTCCTGTCCCGCGAGTTCGAAGGTGATGGTCATGACCGATCCCGGCTCCCCGGGTCCCGCGTCGCTGTAGCGATGCACATCCAGCACGCGTGCGTCGTCGAAGATGGCGGTGTAGTGGTTCACCGCCGAGCCGTCCCCAGGCGGCACGGCGGCCGACTCGCGTGCGCAGCAGCGACTCGACCTGGTCCACGCCGCAGCGGCCCGCATCGGCGGCTCGCTGGACATCACGCGCATCGCCCAGGAACTGGTCGACGTGCTTGTCCCCGCCTTCGCCGACCTGGCCGCGGCCGACGTCAACGAGTCCGTGCTCCTGGGAGACGAGTCGGCCGACTACTTCTTCACCGGGGCACCGCTGCGCCGCGTCGCCGTCGCCTCCGCCGACGGTCCGTGGCCCACCGAAGTCCACGAACTCGGCGTCACGATCCGTACCAAGAGCGTGGAGAGCGAGCACCTGCGCGCCGGATCGGCTGCCTTCCTCGAGGACCTGACCCACCTCCGTGTGCTGCTCGCCGACGACAAGGAGTGCCGTACGACGGAGGCGCTGCAGCGCGGCCTGCTGCCCCGGCCCGCGGTCGACGCCAGCGCCGCCGAGACCTCCGGAATCTATGTGCCGGCCAGCACCACGGCGGGGATCGGCGGAAGCTGGTTCGACGTCATCGGGCTGTCTTCCACGCGGGTCGCCTTCGTGATGGGCAAGGTCGCCGGACGGGCTGAACGCCACCGCCACGATGGGGCGGCTCAGAGCGGCCGTGGAGACGCTGGCCGACCTGGACCCGGCCCCCGACGAGCTGCTCAGTCATCTGGACGACCTGGTCGTGCGCTTCGCCGAGAGCGAGCAGCGGCGCGGCAACGGCCCTGCCCCGGACAGCGCCCTCGTCGGTGCCACCTGCCTGTACGCCACCTACGACCCGGTCAGCCGCCAGTGCCTGATCGCCTCCGCGGGGCACCCCGCTCCCCTGTTCGCCGCCAAGGGGCGGGGCCGGGCAGCGGACCTGGAGCTCGTCCTCGGCCCGGCCCTGGGCACGGGCGGAGTCCCGTCCGAGCCGGTGGAGTTGTACCTGGAGCCCGATGACCTGCCGGCCTTCTGCAGCGGGGCACTGATCGGCGAAGAGGCGCCCGGATGCTCCGAGAAGGGGCTGCGGCGGGTGCGCGAGTCCGTGGGGCAGGGGAGCGCGAGCGGGCAGCCGGTCACCGAAATCGGACAGCGCATCCTGGCGGGCATGCCGGAGCGCAGAACGGACGACCTGGCCATCCTCCTGGCCCGGGTACGCGCCCTGCCCGCGGGGAGCACCGCCGCCTGGGAGCTGCCACCCGACCCCAGCCACGTGGCCCGCGCGCGTTTCCTGGTCGCCGAGCAGCTGGCCGCGTGGGACCTCCAGGACCTGGTCTTCAGTACCGAACTCATCGTCAGCGAGCTGGTCACCAACGCCATTCGCTACGCGGGAGGTCCGGTCGGTCTACGGCTGATCAAGGACCAGCGGCTCATCTGCGAGGTGTCCGACCCCGGGCGGACCCAGCCCCATCTGCGCCGGGCGCGACTCACCGACGAGGGCGGCCGGGGCCTGTTCCTGGTCGCTCAGGTCACGCACCGCTGGGGCAGCAGGTACACCGCCTCGGGCAAGACCATCTGGACCGAACAGCTCCTCGAGGGTCCCGGAGCGCCGCGGTGGGTGCCGTGCTCAGATGCCGGCCGGGACGGAGTGCACAGTCGGCTGGGCGGGATCCTGGCCCTTGACGTGAAGGTGGTACACCGCGAAGGCCCGGTCGATCACCGGCTGGGCGACGTTGCGTACGCGTACCCCACCGACGGTCATGCCGTGCTCGGTGCCCAGGTGGGCGTGACCGTGCACGGCCAGGTCCGCGCCGGCCGTGTCCATGGCCTCGGCGAGCAGATAGCTGCCGAGGAACGGGTAGATCTCCAGCGGCTCCCCGGCCAGTGTGTCCGGCACCGGCGAGAAGTGCGTCAGGGCGATGCGTACGTCGCAGCCGCCCGCCGCCAGCTCCTCCAGGGAGCGGCGGAGGCTGTCCGCGCAGCGGCGGGTGTAGCGGACGAACGCCTTCATCTCCGGCTCACCGAACTCGCCCGCGCTGCGCCCGGCGAAGCCGCCGCCGAATCCCTTGGTGCCGGCGACGCCGAGCATGGTGCCGCCGATGTCGAACTGGGCGCCCTCGCCTTCGAGTACGGTCACGCCGACATCGGTGAGCACGGCCGTGACCGCCTCCTCCTGATCGCTCTGGTAGTCGTGGTTGCCCAGGACGCCGACCACCGGCACCGGCAGGCCCGCCACTTCCCCGGCGACCACTCTCGCTTCCTCCACCGTGCCATGGCGTGTGAGGTCGCCCGCGAGCAGGAGTACGTCGGCATGGTTCGCCAGGGTGTCGAAGGCGGGCCGGAGCAGGCCCTTGCTGTCCTTGCCCAGATGAATGTCGCCTACAGCTGCCACACGGATCACGCCAGCTCCTCGGGGCCGTCGGGGGCATTGGAGTGGGCCACCGTCAAGTCGTCCAGGACGGGCAGCCCGGTCAGTTCGGCTTCAGCGATGCGGAGGATCTCATCCCGGCAGGCCATTGTGGACACGCTGCCGGAGAGCAGGACCGATCCGCCGCGCATCTCGATGCGTACCCCGAGTTCGGCGATGTCCTCGCTCGCCAGCTTCTCCAGCAGGTGGGCGATGCGGTACTCGGTGTTCTCCCCCTGTGTCATGAGCGTTCCTCCTGCCGGTCGATCACGCCGAGACGTTCAAGCAGATAGAGGAAGGCGTCGGGCATCGGTGAATCCCGGTGCTCCCGGCGCAGGTGGTCCCAGTCGATGCGCTCCCGCAGGGTCCGGGCGATGGGGAGCAGGGCTCCGAAGTCGCAGTGGTGCTCGGACAGGGCGTACAGGAGGCTCCCCAGCAGGTCGTCCGGTGCCAGCACCGGCATGTGCACCGAGTCCACCGGAAGCATCCGCGCCCGTCCGAGCAGCTCGGAGGTGACCGGCCGGTGAGCCAGCTCGAAGATCAGGTCGATCTCCTCGCCGCCCCACCTGGCCTTGATCAGCCAGTCCTCCGGCGGATGCCGGATCTCGACACCGGCCTGCTCGAGGGTCCGCACGACCTCTACCGCGTCCTCGCGTCTGACGGCGAAATCGGTGTCGTGCTGGAGGTTCGCCGGCACGCCGTGCGCGTACGCGGCGACGCTGCCGGCGAGCGCGAAGGGGCACCCCGACGTCTTGAGCAGGCTCGCCACCCGTTTGGTCGTCTCGAGGATGGCCTGAGTGTGATCCGCGGGCAGGGGGCCCTCGCCGTGTGGGGTGGTGCCTTCGGAGTAGGTCTTCACATGGTCTCCGTTGCTCTGCGTCCCGACCGCCGGGCCGAGCGGGACCGGCAGCAATCCGCGTACCCTTTTCGCACTAAATGATCCCCCATCGAGTCACGCCCGGCTCGTACGCGCCCGCCCCATGGTTTGTCCGTCGGCTTCCGGGAACGCGAGGGTTGTCGCAGTGGCACCAGCCGCCCGACCACGGCGAGGAGTCCTACCGCGGCAGTGGACTCCTGGAGGGCATCGGCCGGGGGATGTCCCTGGCCTTCGCCCGCGAGGGCGCGGACGTGCTGTTTCATGTATCTGGCGCCGGAAGAGGGCGACGCCCGCAGGACAGCGCGGCTGGTCGATGAAGCGGGCCGGAAAGCCGTCGCCGTGCCCTGCGACATCCCGCAGCCGGACGGCATCGGCGCGTTCACCACGTAGCAGTTCGACCGGGTCACGCGCACGAACCTCTACGGCATGTTCTGGCTGTCGAAGAAGGTGCTGCCGCACATCCCGATGGGCGGCAGCATCATCAACTCCACGTCCGTACAGGCGTACAAGCCCGAGCCCCCACCTGCTCGACCACGCGATGACGAAGGGCGCCATCGTCACCTGCACGCAGGGGCTGGCGCAGATGGCGGCGCGCGACGGTATCCGCGTCAACGCGGTCGCGCCAGGCCCGGTCTGGACGCCGCTGATCCCCGCGACGATGCCGGACACAGTCGAGTTCGGAAAGCAGTCTCCCCTGGGGCGCCCCGCCCAGCCGGCCGAGATGACGCCCGCCTACGTCTGCCTCGCCTCACCGCAGGCGGGCTACATCACCGCGGAGATCGTCAACGCCACCGGCTGGACGCCCCTGCGGCGAGCCCTGACGAGCGCCGGCCCCGAGCGCGACCTGACCACGCAGTCCCCCAAGGCCGCCGGGGACCGCCCTGCCCGCCTGGGCGGTGACGGGGTGGCGGTGGGACGCGCCCGATGGCCCTGATGGCCCCGTGGGCGGCGGTCGTCCTGGTGCAGAGCACGGTCTACGGCTCCCTGCGGTCGGGGCTCCAGCAGATGGCCGTTTTCGCGCACATCGCTCGGCGGCCTGCCGGCCGAGGCACAGCAGCTGCTGTGCGAACTGGTGGTCGAATGATCGCGGCACGGATCGAGGCGTGGAAGGTTCCCTGGTGAGGCATGGGGTAGATGCGCCGCATGACCGCTGTCGAGCCGTACACGCGCGAAGGCCTCCGGCCCGAGCCGGAGCCGCAGCCCGGGCCCGGATCGGTGCCGACCACGGTCGCCGGTGGCGAGATTCTCGTACCGACGATGGGAGTGGAGGAGGAGTTCCTGCTCGTCGACAGCCGCAGTCGGGCCCCGGTGGCCCGTGCGGCGCAGGTGATCGAGGCCGCCTCGCGGGTACTGGGTGACCAGGTCCAGGCCGAGTTCTACCGCGCCCAGGTGGAGGTCTGTACGCTCCCGACCACCTCGTGTGCCGATCTGCGCGGCCAGCTGGCCGGGCTGCGGGCCATCGCGGCACAGGCGGCCCGGGAGGCGGACAGCCTGCTGATCGCTTCCGGCACGGCCGTGGTGCCCCCGCCGGAGCCGCTCCCGGTCACGGACACCTCGCGCTACCGGCGGATGGCGGCTCTGTGCGGCGCCCTCGTGGACGGCAGCGGCGGGGTGACCTGCGGCTGCCACGTGCACATCGGCACCGCCGACCGCGCCCAGGCGCTGTTGCTGGCGAACCATCTGCGCCCGTGGCTTCCGGTGCTCCAGGCGCTCGTGGTCAACTCGCCCTTTTCCGGCGGGCACGACACGGGGTACGGCAGCTGGCGCTCGGTGGAGTTCGGCCGCTGGCCGACGGCGGAGCCCCCGCCGCTCCTGGACGCGGCCGGGTACGAGGAGACCGCCGAAGCGCTCGTGTCCTCCGGGATTCTGCTCGACCGCCGGATGATCTACTGGTTCGCACGCCCGTCCGAGCACGTACCGACGCTCGAAGTGCGCGTCGCGGACGTCAACGCGGATTTGGACACCACCGTGCTCTACGCCGCGCTGGTCCGTGGCCTGGCCGCGACGCTGCTGGCCGAAGCGCGCGGCGGCGGCGGACCTCCGCCGGACATCCCGGTCACCCGTCTGCACGCGGCGCACTGGCACGCGGCCCGGTACGGCACCGAGGGGCCGTGCCTCGACGCGCTCACCGGACGGCACGTGCCCGTCCACGAGCTGGTGAACGCCCTGGTCGAGCGCGCTACGCCGGGGCTGGTGGCGGCCGGTGACCTGGAGCTCGTACGCGAACTCCTCGCCCGTCGGCGCCGCATCGGCAGCGGCGCCGACCGGCAGCGGGCCGTCTACCGCCGCAGGGGCGGCCTGCGGGACGTGGTCGACCACCTGGCAGCCGCCACCAGCGCGGCCTGACCCGGGGACGGCGCCGGCCGTGTGTGCGTCAGCGCCACAGGGGTGCCGGCGGGGTATGCCCCATGTGACGGACAGCACCGCGGCCCTGCTCGTCAACGGCTACGCCTGGCTGCCCGACCGGCGGCGTCGCAGTGACGGCGCACCGGTCCGCACCCGGCTGATGGGGCGGCGTGCGATCGCGGTGCACGGCCCGGAGGCGGTCGAGTTCTTCTACGACGAGCATCATGTGCGGCGCCGCTCGGCGCTGCCCGGCCCGGCCCGGTACTGGACACCCTCTTCGGCCGCGGTGCGGTACACACCCTCGACGGCGAGGTGCACCGGGTGCGCAAGGCCATGTTCATGTCGCTGCTCACGGATTCGGGCGGTGCCGCCGCGCTCGTGGAACGGACCAGGAAGGAGTGGCAGCACGCCCTCGGCGAGTGGCACGGCCGGGAGGTGGTCCTGTTCGACGAGAGCGCCCTGGTGCTACGCGCGCCGTCTGCGGGCGGGCGGGCATCCCTCTCTCCGACGAAGGAGCGCGGCAGATGGCCCAGGACACCCTCGCCATGGTCGACGGTTTCGCCACGCCGGGGCCCGGCACTGGCGGGCCCGCCGGACCCGTGCCCGGCAGGAAGAAGCGCTTGCGGGCCTGGTCGTACGGACCCGCGGCGGTGCGGCCCAGGAGGCCGGCCCGGCGAGCACGACCGGCCCGGCGGGCGCCGACCGTCCCGCCGGCTCGGCGCTGGAGACGGTGGCGTGGCACCGCGACACCGACGGGCGCTCGACGCCCACACGGCCGCCGTCGAAATCCTCAACATCGTCCGCCCCACCGTGGGGATCGCCTGGTTCGTCACCTTCGCCGCGCACGCGCTGCACCGGTGGCCCGATCACCGCGAGCAGCTCCGCAAGGACGAATCCGGGTACGCGGACGCGTTCGCCCACGAGGTCCGCCGCTTCTATCCGTTCGCCCCGTTCGTGGTCGGCCTGGCGGCCGACGACCTGTACTGGCACGGCGAACGGATTCCCCGCGGCACGATGGTGCTGCTGGACGGGCACAACCACGACCCCGAACTGTGGAGCGCGCCCTACAGTTTCGACCCCCGTCGCTTCGCCGGCCGGCCGCCGTACCGCGACGAGCTCATCCCCCAGGGCGGTGGCGACGCGTACGACGGACACCGGTGCCCCGGCGAGGATCTCACCGTCGCACTGCTCTCCACCCTTTCCACGGAACTTGCCCGGCTGGACTACACCGTTCCCGAGCAGGATCTGACGATCCCCCTGCGCCGGATGCCCACCCGCCCGAGCAGCGGATTCGTGCTGTCCCGGCGGCCCTGAACCGTACGCACCCGGCGCCCCGTTTGCGCGGGTATGTCGTGCGGCGCAGGGTAGACGGGAAGCGCCCCCGCCACATACGACCTCAGAAACGGAGTCATCATGCCTCGCGGTTCAGGCCCCAAGCGGGAACGTCAGTACGAACACATCAAGGAAAGCGCGGAGGAGCGCGGGGAGAGCAAGAAGCGCGCCGAGGAGATCGCCGCCCGCACGGTGAACAAGGAACGCGCCCGCTCCGGCGAGTCCCGCACGGCGAGCAAGAGTTCCACGCAGGACCCCAAGTCCTCGTCCCAGCGCGGCGGTGAGCGCTCCCACAAGGGCTCGCAGGGGCCGACCTACGACCAGCTGTACGCCGAGGCCCAGCGCCGCAATGTCCACGGCCGCTCCTCGATGAACAAGGCCGAACTGAAGCGCTCCCTGGAACGCTGAAGGAAACGAAGGGCAAAGTGACGGCCGGGTCGGCGGCCGGCCCGCGGCCTCAGTGCAGAGCGTCCGCGGCCACGCGCAGGTCGGCGACGAGGCCCGCGTACGCCGCTTCGTGATCGTCGGACCTCAGGACCGCCGAGGGGTGCAGGGTGGCCACGACGTGTCCCTTCGCCTCCTCGGCGTGGCCGTCCCCCCTCTCCCGTAGCGGCAGGGGGATCAGCGCGCCACGGTCCTTGGCTACCCGGAACGACCGTCCGAGCAGCGCCTTGCCGGCCGTGGCGCCGAGCGCTACCACCACGTCCGGGTCGACCAGCTCCAACTCGGCGTCGAGCCAGGGCTTGCACCCGGTCATCTCCTTCGGGCTCGGGGCCTTGTGGATCCGGCGTTCGCCCCGCTCCGCCACGGTGAACCTGAAGTGCTTCACCGCGTTGGTGACGTACACCCGCTCCTGGTCGAGGCCCGCCTCCTTCAGCGCATCCCTGAGCAGGCGGCCGGCGGGGCCCACGAACGGCTCGCCCTGCCGGTCCTCCTGATCGCCGGGCTGCTCGCCGACCAGGACGATCCGCGCCGCCGGATCGCCCGCGCCGAACACGGTCCGGGTAGCGTTCTCGAACAGCGGGCAGCCCTTGCAGCTCGCTGCGGCGCGTCGGTGTGCCTGGAGCCCGCCACGGCGGGGAACGTACGGGGTGGCGTCATACGCCTCTCCGCCAGCATGCGCATCGTCACCGCTCATCGACGTCGCCTCCCGGGTCATCCGCCCCCGTTCCACCCACCGGGGTACCCGCAGGCGGTGGGTTCATCCCCGGGAAAGGACTGGTGTGCCCGTACCGCTCGCACCGAAAGATCCTCTGCGCGACCTCGTGCGCCGGCACCGGGAACCCGCCGTCGTCCAGACCGTGCGTTCCACCGCGGCTGCCGTCATCTCGTACGTCGTCGCCCTCCAGCTTGTCAGCAGTGAGGCCCCACCGCTGACTGCTCCGCTGACCGCTCTGCTTGTCGTCCAGGTCACCCTGTACTCGACCCTGACCACCGGTATCCGCAGAGTGAACTCCGTGGTGGCGGGTGTGGTGATCGCCATCGGGTTCAGCGCGCTGGTCGGACTGACGTGGTGGAGCCTGGGGCTGGTGATCCTGGCGTCGCTGGTCATCGGCCGGTTCGTCCGGGTCGGCGAGTTCGTGCCCGAAGTCGCGATCAGCGCCATGCTCGTCCTCGGCGTGGCGCAAGTGACATCGACAGCCTGGGACCGGGTGCTCGAAACACTCATCGGCGCCGTGGTGGGACTGGCGTTCAACGTCCTCCTTGTACCCCCCGTGTGGGTGAGCTCCGCGAGCGAAGCGATCGTCGATCTGGCCGGCCGGATGCGCAAGCTGCTGGGGCACATCGGGGACGAACTCGCCGAGCACACACCGGTGGAACAGGCCGCGGCCCGGCTGCATGAGGCCCGGCGCCTCGACCACGACATCGTCCAGGTCGACGCGGCGCTCCGGCAGGCGGAGGACAGCCTGCGGTTCAACCCCCGGGTCAAGGAGGGGCTGCTCTCCCGCCTCGTCCTGCGTACCGGCCTGGACGCGCTGGAGATCTGCGCGGTGGTCCTGCGTGTGTCGTGCCGGACGCTGACCGACCTCGCCAAGACACGCACGGACGAGCCGCTCTTCCCACCGGAGATCACCTCCGCTCTGCAAGAGCTGTTCGGCCATCTGGCCGGCGCGATCGAGAGCTTCGCCGTACTGATCACCACCCAGGTCAGCGCGAACGCCGAGCACGCGGAGGCGCGTCTCACCGCGGAGCTGGCTGCCGGACGCGAGAGCCGCGACCGCGTGGCCCACCTCCTGCTCGACCGGCTCCGCCAGGACCCTGGCCAATGGCAGCTCCACGGGGCGCTGCTGGCCGAGGCCGACCGGGTCCTGGACGAGCTGGATGTCGAGAAGCGCTCCGAGCGGCTGGTCGAGGAGCTCGACCGGCACTCGCGCGAGCAGCAGGCTCGGTATCCGTGGTTGGAACGGCTCAAGCGGCGGGTGCGGAACAGTGTGATCCGCGGGGACGAGCCCGAAGACTGACGCGTCTGACGGGTCAGCCCTCGACGCCCGTGGAGCTGTGGGCAGCGCCGACGGGCTTGGACTCCGGTGAACCGCGCCGGCGCAGACAGACGGCGAGAATCGCCGTCGACGCGACGGCCAGCAGTTCGGACTGCCAGTTCTGCAGCGTACGGTTCCAGACCGACCTTCCATCCTTCCGGGAACGAGGCGAGGACAGGGTGTCGGCGTCGAGGACGACGCGGGCCCGGCCGCCGTCGACGTCGACCCGCCGTACCTCTCCCGCGGGCGGCAGCCGCAGTTCCGGCAGAGCCTGCGCGCAGGTGGTCCCGGCCGAACCCTCCAGTTCCTCACGGGTCCCGGGGGCCAGAGACGCACACCCGAGCAACGCGTCGGACTGCTGAAGGCTCTGCTCGAAGCGCGTGGCCGCCGTCGACGCGGCATCCTCCCGTGCGCTGACGGAGGAGCAGCCCGCGAGCGCGAGGCCTGACAGGCAGGCGAGCAGTCTCACTACGGGAGCACGCATCGCGGCGGCCGCCTTCCCGCCCTCAATGCCGGGCACCGGGCTCAGTGAGAGGGCAGGCCCAGGATCGCGTCCAACGTCGGCTGCCTCACGCTTCCCGCAGGACCCGGCTTCAACCGGACAGGTCGCCGGGCCCCGTACTCACAGCCTTCTGACGGGCCATCAGAGCCGAAACGGCGAGGAGCGCGCTCGCCGCGGCGAGCAACACCGCCACCACGCTCGCCCAGGCGAACGTCTCGCCGAGACTGCTCTGCGGCAGACTGACGGCGCCGATGCCGGACAGTCCCTGCACGACGACGATCCCGACGGCCGTCGCCGCGGTCGCCGCCCACACTCCCGTGGTGTCCTGGATGGCCAGCCACACGCCGAGCACCAGACAGCAGACAGTGATGGCCAGCGACAGCGCATCGGCGTAGCCGCCCGCGCGCAGGTGGCTGAGGTCCACCGGCAGGTGGATCACCCCGCAGGAGAACAGCGCCGCCGCCGCGGGCCGGCGCAGTACGGAACGCAGGGGCGGAGCGCCGTGGCGAAGAGCCACGGCGCTGTGCGCGTGGACCGGGCGCGGCGGGATGCCGGGCCTGTGGCTGGGTCGGGGCGGGGCACCGGTCCGGCTGCCGGCGCCGACGGCGCCGTTCGATGACTCCCGCTGCCCGGCAGCTGCGCCGACCGGGGCGGGGGAGTGGTTCTGGTCGGCGCCCAGGACGGCGACGAGCTGGGCGACCTCCTCGATCGGCCGGCCGACGGCCGCGGCGCGCAACGCCGTGACGGCGTCGTCGCCTTCGTGCGGGGAGGTGTTGAGCAGGGCGACCAGCTGCATGACCTCGTCCACAGGGCGAGCCACGGCGGCCGCGCGCAGCGCTTCGTCGCCCGGGCTGGGGATCTCGCCGGTCTGCCGCAGCAGGGTCACCAGCGCGGCGACCTCCTCTATCGGGCGGTGGGTGGCCGCCGTCCACAGGAGCGTACGTATCGGCTCGCGGGCTGCCGCGGCGGCACCCTTGGGGCCGGTCGTGGGGAAGCGCTTCTCGCAGGTGGACTGCGCCGGTTGGGAAGTCATTGGCACGGCTCCATTCGCCGAACTTCACGGGCGTGGACACACACCGTGCTGGTCACCGTGGGCCATGAATGACGCACGTTTTGTCACATTCAACGGCTGTTCGGATCATTGCGCCATCCGGCTGCGGCAGACGAGGCAACCGGGGCCGGCGTCGCGTGGGCAGCCGGCGCGGCGGGGGACAGATACGCCCGGAGGGCGGGCCGGCCGGGCAGACCGGGCATTGGGTGGATCCGCCAGCCGCGGGCGAAGTCCGGCGGTGCCGCGCTTCCGGCCACCAGGAAGGCCACCGGCCGGCCACGGGCGGCGGAGGTCATTTCCGCAGGCGTGATACTGCCGTCGTGGCCGCCGGTCTGTCGCGAGGCGCACCCGGCACGGAAGGCGACCAGGATGGCCTGCTCCCCGCTCACGATGCAGGGTGGACGGACTCCCTGGCGGTTCAGCTCGGCGGCCACCGCCCCGAAGGCGACCCGAGCGACGCGGACGCGGGCGGTCACGGTTTCCAGCACCAGGTACTGGACCGTCAGATGAGCGGCCATCGCAGCCGCGAGCACGCCGACCACGAGCGGGCGCGGCTTCGCGGTGCCGGCCAGCCAGGTCAGGCACACGGCGGCCGGCAACGCGAGCAGCGCGTAGGCGGGCATCAGGAAGCGCGGCGCGGCGTAGCCGATCAGCAGCAGATACGGTACGGCCAGTGACAGGCCCGCCAGGGCCGGCACCAGCAGCACAGCCGTGCGGCGGGCACGGGCGGCGACCAGGACCCCGACCGCGACGAGCAGCGGCAGCACGAACCACCACACCGCGGTGAGCGGCTGCCGCCAGGGCACGTCGCAGGGGCGGCACAGCGTACGTCCCTCGAGACCGCGCAGCTGGTCGTCGAAGGCCAGGTTCCAGCCCAGGTGCCCCTGGATCTCGCTGGCCCGCCGTAGCCGGGCGAAGAGGCCGTCGTAGCGGAGGTACGCCTCGACGACCCACTCCGCACTGCCGAGGGCAGCACCCGCGGCGAGCGTGAGGAGCAGGGCCGGGCGCCGCCACGCCCTGACCCACAGCGTGGCGACGGCGAGCGGCGCGACCAGCCAGAACGCGTCGGTGGGCCGCATCAGCGCGGCGAGTGCCACACCGGCGCCGAGACCGACGAGTGCCACGCGGTCGGACGGGTCCCGGGCGGCCCTGAGGAAGCAGCCGACCGCGATCAGTGCCCCGTAGGCGACCCACAGGTTGGGCATCGCCGCCGGACCGTAGAACACGCTGAACCACAGCCCGGCGAACAGGGCACCGGCGAGAGCGATCACCCGGCCGGGAAGCAGGCCCCGCCACACCCCCAGCGACAGCAGGAGACCGGCGCCCGACAGGACGGCCAGATAGACGCGGAGCGCGGCGACGGACGAGGTCAGGGCGGTCACGGGCGCGACGAGATAGGTGATTCCGCGGGCACGCGGCGCGCTGAAGAACGCTGCGGGGGCGTCCGGGCTGACCTGGCTGACGTACACGGTCTCGTCCCAGCCGAGGCCCGAGCCGGGCAGGACGAGCGCCAGTTGCAGGAGCGTGTACGCGACGGCGACGCCGGCCGGCCACGCGAGATCGCGCACGGCCGCCCGGTTCCGGCCCGGGCGGGCTTCCTCTTCGCGCGGGCTCGGTGCCACGGCTGAGGTCTGCGTCATGGCCGGACCTCGCGAACGGTCGGGGACGGCGGGCGGCTCTGCGCACCACGCTGCACCCGCCCGGCCGGCCCGGCCACCGGACCCTGCCACTCGGGCGAACGGCTCCCGGCCGGAGGGCCGCCGCCCGACGAAGCCGCACAGGCCGCTGGACCTGGCCGGGCGGGGCTTACTCGGCGATGGACCGGTCGGCCCACACGAGATGGCCGGCGTCGGCGGTATGCGCCCCCCAGTCGTCGGCCAGCGCGTCGACCAGCACCAGGCCCCTGCCGTGCTCGCCGAAAGAGGCTCCCGCCCGCTGCCATGAGGCGGTGACCGCCGCGGCGTTGAAGCCCGTGCCGGTGTCGGACACCTCGAGGCGTACGAACCCGGCCGTCCGGTGCGCGGTCAGCAGGTGCAGGCTGAGCGCGAGGGTGACGGGCGCGGCCCCGTGCCGTACGGCATTGGTGACCAGTTCACTGGCGATCAGCAGCAGGTCGTCGACGAGGTGGAGCAGCCGCCATGAGGTCAGCTGCTCGGAAACGACCCGGCGGGCGACGACGGGAGCGTCGTCGCCGCCGGGAAGAAAGCATGACGCGGAGGACTGCGGACCCGGCCTGTGGTGAACGGCGAGCGTTGCGGTCATCACCTTCACCTCCTACGAGTGGTTCGTCGCCGCGCCGCCCGCGGATTGGGGCTGCTGCTTCAAGTCCTCCGCAGCGGGCAAACGAGTGACACCGCGACGATGGACGCCATCACGCGGCCGAGCCGGATCCGCGGAGAGGCAGTATCTGTGCGCAGCGTCGGAGTGGAGGAGGAGCTCCTCCTGGTGGATGCGGAGACGGGCGAACCGCGGGCGCTGTCGACTGCCGTCCTGGCCGCCGCCTCCCAGGGCAGTGGCGGCCAGGACCATGCCTTCCAGAAGGAGCTGCACCGGCAGCAGCTGGAGTTTGCCACGCACCCGCAGACGGGGATGGGCGAGCTGGCCGCGGAGATCGCCCGCTGGCGGGCGGAGGCCGCCGGTCACGCGGGGGAGCTGGGCGCCGCGGTGGCCGCCCTGGCGACGTCACCGCTCCCGGCCGGGCCGGCCATCAGTTCCGGCGAGCGCTACCGGTGGCTGGAAGAGCAGTTCGGACTGACCGCTCAGGAGCAGATCACCTGCGGATGCCATGTCCATGTGTCGGTCGAGTCCGACGAGGAGGGGGTGGCGGTCCTCGACCGGATCCGTCCCTGGCTGTCCGTCCTGCTCGCGATGAGCGCGAACTCCCTCTTCTGGCAGGGCGAGGACAGCGGCTACAGCAGTTACCGCAGCCGTGTCTGGGGCCGCTGGCCGTCGTCCGGCCCGGTGGAGACCTTCGGTTCCGCCGACCGGTACCACGAGCAGGTCCGGGCCATGGTGGGAACCGGGACGCTGCGCGACGAGGGCATGATCTACTTCGACGCACGCCTCTCGCACCACTACCCCACCGTCGAGATCCGGGTCGCGGATGTGTGCCTGGACGCCTCCACCACGGTTCTCCTGGCCACGCTGGTGCGCGCACTGGTGGAGACGGCCGCGCGGGAGTGGCGGGCCGGCGAGCCGCCCGCCCGCCACGGAGTCGGCCTGCTGCGCCTCGCCGCATGGCGGGCCGGCCGGTCGGGACTGGACGAACAGCTGATCCATCCCGGCACCATGGGCCCCGCGCCGGCCGAAGCGGTCGTGCGGGCCCTGTTCGACCATGTACGGGACGCACTGGACGACTGCGGAGACCTGATCCCCGCCCAGGAGGGGCTCGCCGGACTACTCAAGGACGGCAACGGCGCACGCGTACAGCGCGATCTGCTGCGCCGGACCGGCAGTCTGCGCGCGGTGGTCGCCGAGTGCGCGCGCCGGACCTGCTCCTGACGCTCTGCGCCCGCATCGAAATCCGTAACTGAACGTGTTCGACGCGTTTGGCGCAGTATGAACCGGTCACCCGAGAGGTGCGGGAGGGGCTGGAGGTGGCGCCATGAGACAGCGTGATGTGGTGAAAGCGCTGCTGGACTCGTACGGCCGCACCTTCACGCAGGAAGCGGACATCCGGCTGCGCGACACTCCGCAGCCGCTGTACCAACTCCTCGTACTCTCCCTCCTGTTGAGCGCCCGAATCCGCAGCGGTACGGCGATCGACGCCGCCCGCACGCTCATTGACGCCGGGATGCGCGACCCGCGGCGCATGGCGGCGGCGACATGGCAGGAGCGGGTCGACGCTCTGGGCCGCGGCGGCTACCGACGCTACGACGAGCGCACCGCGACCCAACTCGGAGACGGGGCCGAGCTGGTGACGCGGGAGTGGCGCGGAGACCTGCGGCGGCTGCGGGCCGAGGCGGACGGTGACGTCCAGGCCCTGCGCCGGCTCCTGCGGAGGGTTCCCGGGATCGGACCCACGGGCGCGGACATCTTTCTGCGCGAGGCGCAGGACCTCTGGCCCGAGGCGGCGCCCTATCTGGACGAGAAGGCCCTCCAGGGCGCCCGGCGCCTGGGCCTGCCGGCCGCGCCCGACGCGCTCGCGCGGCTCGCGGGAGACTCCGGGACCGCCGTCTTCGCGGCGGCCCTCGTCCGGGCGGCCCTGGACAAGAAGGTCGCCGACGAGGTCGTCCGGACAGCCGACGCGGAGGCAGAGTAGAGGATCACCGCTGCCGCGTCCGCCGCTGGTGTTGCGGATACGCCCGTCTGAGGTCACTCTGTTGGTAACCCAGAAGCGACCACTGCTCACTCTTC
The DNA here is from genome assembly GCF_024213665.1 of Streptomyces sp. A3M-1-3. Taxonomy (GTDB): domain Bacteria; phylum Actinomycetota; class Actinomycetes; order Streptomycetales; family Streptomycetaceae; genus Streptomyces. The sequence goes on along the minus strand of NZ_JANAVP010000015.1, from coordinate 25,707 downwards.
GCACTCCGGGCTCGGACGTTGAAGGGATGGAGCTGGCGCGGTGAGGAGCACGGCCATGACTGTTCCGGTCGCCTGCCGCTACACGGTGGAAGTGCAGGCAACGCCAGAGCGAGTTCCCCAGATTCGGCGCATCATCGCGGCGCATCTTCGGTACTGGGACCTCGAAGCCCACATCAGACCCGTGTGCGGCGCCGTTGCTGAGCTTGTCGGCAATGTCGCCCAGCACGTCACCGAAGACAAGACCTGTGTCGTCGAGTTGCGCTTCACCGGGCGACATCTGATCGCGTCCGTCGCCGACAAGGGCCGTCGTCTGCCCCGACTGCTCAGCTCTTCGCCCTCCAGGGGCGGCCTGGCCAGGGTGGCGGCGCTCAGCGACAGCTGGGGCACGTGCGGCACCGCGACGGGCAAAGTGATCTGGTTCAGCCGAAGGGTCAAGACGGCGCAGCGCGTGCCGTCGGTCCCGGTGGCCCCGATCCCGCAGGTACCGGCGTTCGCGCCGTCGGCGGAGACCGCCCGGGAGCGTGAGCCGGCCGTCCCGGTCGCGGCCGGCTTCCCTGTTCTCACGGCCCAAGGTGCGCCAACACCTTGTCGGGCGTGAGGGGAAGATCCCGGAACCGGACGCCGGTGGCATGGTGGACCGCGTTGGCCACGGCGGCGGCCGTGCCGACGATTCCGAAATCGCCGGGGTCACCCGCCGATGAACTGGGAGCGTGCGGTACGGGGATTGAGGATGCGGCCTGCCGCGTAGACGCCGAGAAGCCGGCGCACCGGGCCTCTCCCGAAACGGTGTCGACCTCGACCTCGGCGAAGTGCGCTCCGAACGCGTGCCGGCCGCGGGCACCGGCCAGGCGTACGCGCAGCCGGGCGGGGTGTGCTCGGCCGCGTGGTGGGCGGCGCCGGTGACCTTGTCACGGCCTTCCCGGCGGACGGTCACCATCTTGCCGTACAGCCTGAGGGCGGAGCGATGGGCGCTCTGAAGCGGCCCGGCTCCGCCCTCCCGCTCTGCGGTTGGCTCCACTGACCACTGTCACGTGCTGAGCAGCCGGTTGAAGAACGACCGGTAGCGCTGGAGAGCCAGGCGCAGATCTTCCGTCGGGACTTCCTCGCCGCGGTCCCACTGACCCTCGAGCCCCTGCTTGTGGGACGAGAACGACTGGGCGAGCGTCTGCATCACTTCGGCGACCAGCGCATCGGCCGAGCGCACCGCGTCCCGTGGGTCGTCGACGAACCGGCCCTGGATCTCACCCCAGGCGTTCCGGTAGCCGGTCGCGTCCTCGGCACTCAGGAGTGACTCGTCCTGGTCTCCCTGTTCGGCCTGCGCCGCGGCCGCCTCCTGCTGGTCGGCCTGCTGGTCGGCCTGCTCGTCGGCCTGCGCTTCGGCTGCCCGCTCCTGTCCGGCGGTGTCGAGAGCGCCCGCCTGCTCGTCCCGCTCCCCCAAGTCGGCCGTGGCCTCTCCCGGATAGACGGCCGACTCGCCCTCGGCGGTAGCCGGTTCGGGTTCGCCCGGGAGTGCCGCGTCCTCGTCGCGTATGTCGCGGTCTTCCTCCACGCCCTCCTGCGGATGGGCGAGGTTCTCCGTGGTCAGACCTCCGTCGCCGGGCAGTCCGCCGGTGTCGCCCGGCTCTCGCATGTCATCTCGTCGCATGTCGTCTCACCTCGTCCGGGTCATGAGCCGTCGGCCCGTGACCCGCCGCCTTGGTTACTGAGAAGTTCCTCGAACAGGGCGCGGTAGTGCACCATCGCCCCGCACAGTTCTTCGGTGGTCGCCTGGCCGTCGCTGCTGCGCACATTGACGTCGTGGGCGGCGCGGTAGTGCTCCAGCGTGCGCCCGTGCTCCACCGAGAGATCCTGCAGCTGCTGCTGGTATCCGTCGGTCGGGTAGCCGCGCTCCCGCATGAGCCGGGTCACCAGCTGGTCCGCGTCGGCGACCGCCGCACCGGGCCGGTCCACGAAGCGTTCCTGGACGCCGCTCCATTCGTCGGCGTACCGGTGGCGGACGTCGCTCGGCAGTTCCCTGATCTCCAGCTTGTCGTGGCGTTCCTCGTGGGCGCGCGGCTCGCGCTCGGCGGCCCGCCGGCTGCCCTCGTCCTCGAGCGTGCGGTCGTACTCAGGTCCGAAGTGGTCCTGCAGCCGCCGTCGGCGCGACTGCATCGAGAGCGCCACGGCGATGATGATCAACACAACCGCGACGGACGATGATGGCGATGAGTGTGCTGGTAGACGTCGAATCCTCCACGGGGCGTCGCGCGTGTCCCCGTAACCAGCCCCTGCCCAGGGCGTTCACCAGCAAGCCAGCACATAACGACCAGCGGTCGTGGAGGGCGAGGGCCTTACGCGGTCTTCGGCTTCCGGGTGGCCGTCTTCTTCGCCGCGGTCTTCCGGGCGGCGGTCTTCTTCGCCTCGACCTGTTGTGCGGGAGCCTTCCTGGCCGTCGTCTTGCCGGTCGCCTTGGCCGTCGTCTTGGACGTTGCCTTCTTCGTGGCCCGCTTCCGGGCCGGCATGTCGTGCACGGTGGCGTCCTCACCCCGCGACTCGCGCGCCGACCGTACGGACTGCTGCAGGGCGGCCATGAGGTCGACGACCTGCCCGGCGGGTTCGGCCGCGGTCTCGGGCTGCGGAGGCTGCTTCCCGGCGGCCTTGGCTTCGATGACCCTCTCCAGGGCGGCCCGGTACTCGTCGTGCAGGTCGTCCATCCTGACCTTGCCGTACGCGTCCATCAGATCTTCGGCGGCGTCCAGTTCCTCGTCCGGGACGTCCATCGGTTCGGGGGTGGCGATGGCGGACGGATCGCGGATCTCGTCCGGCCAGTGCATGGCGTGCAGGACCAGCGCCTTCTCCTTGATCCGCAACAGCCCGAGACGCTCACGGTTGTGCCAGGCGAACTTGGCGACCGCGACCTTGCTGGACCGCTCCAGCGCCTTACGCAGCAGCGTGTACGGCTTGGCCGCCACAGCCCCGTCGGCGGCGAGGTAGTAGCTCTCCCCGATGCGGACCGGGTCGATCGACTCGGCCGGTACGAACCCGACGATCTCGATGGCCTTCGCCGTCGGCAGCGGCATGGAGTCCAGCTCTTCGTCCGTGATCTGGATCGTGTCGCCGGTCGACAGCTCGTACCCGCGGCCGATCTCCTCGTTCGGGACGGCCTTGCCCTCGGTCTCGCACACCTTCCGGGTACGGATCCGGCCCATGTCCTCCAGGTGGTACTGCCGGAACGCGATCGACTTGTTCTCGGTGGCCGGCTGTACGGAGATGGGGATGGTCACCAGCCCGAAGCTGATGGCCCCCTTCCACACGGGGCGTGGCATCACAGACCTCCAGCCCCCCTGGCAGGGCACCAGCGTAAGCAGGCTGTGGCCCGGACGCGACAGGGGGACCGGTGTACCTCGAGCGGTGGTCAGCGTGCGGAGCAGCCGGCCGGAGGGGTGTGCTTGATGTCGAGGACGAGGCGTTCCGGTGAGTGGAGCTTGTAGGACTTGTAGACAGGCTTGGTGTGGAATGCCGCCCCGAACGTGACCACTCCTTCGAAGTCGCCGGTCAGGGCGATGCCCTTGAGCTTGGGCAGATAGATCTTCAGCAGCCGGGGTCCCTTGTAGACCGACTTGCCGGCTTCGTTGTGTGCCGCGGCGGGGGAGAGCTTGATCTCCAGGAAGTACTTCCCGGCGAGCGGGACCTTCTTCCCGGACCCGTCGTAGCGCAGTTCCTTGACAGGCTTCACGCTGACCGGGGGCATCGTGCCCCGGACATCGATGACGAGCCGGTCGAAGGTGGAGTGGCCGCCCCATCGGGCGTTGACCACGAGAGCGGTTGCGGGGGCCTGCTGCGGCGCCCGGGACTGTGTTGAAGCGGAGGCGGGAAGCGTGGCGCCCACCCCGGCGGTGAGGAGGATGCCGGCGGCGACGGCCGCGAGGCGCTGACGATGAAGCATGACGTCCCCCATTTCTCCTGGTACGGGGACACTGGTGTCACCAGGGGAGACATCTGCGGACCACATACGGTTGCACGCGGTATGCATCGATTCGCCACTATTCTCGGAGAACTCCGGGTGACCTCATGTGCTGGAGCGCTACGGCCGACCTCGTGGCGGGCGCGGGCATCTCCGCGATCGGTCTGGCCTGCGTAGCCCGAGTGCGCCGGGCCCGTGATCTGCCGCTCGCCGCGCTGCCGCTGCTTCTGGGCGCCCACCAGATCATCGAGTCGTCCGTCTGGCGTTCCGGCGGCGGTACGGGTCCGGCCACCGTGGCCTGGGCCGTCATCGCCCTGCCCGTGCTGGCGCTGTGGGTGCCGCTCGGCGTGCTGCTCGCCGCACCGCCGCGCGCCCGGCTCCGGCCGGCGGGCACCTCGGCCGCGGGCCTCGCCACCGCCGCAGCCCTCTCGTACAGCCTCGCCACCCGGCCCGTGACGGCCGAGGTGCGCGGACACACGCTCGGCTATGTCCTCGACCTGCCCGCCTCGCCGCTGCTGATTGCCGGCTATCTGCTCGCCACCGTCGGCTCACTGCTGCTCGGCGGAGATCCGCTGCTACGGCTGCTCGGCGCCCTGGTCGGGGCCGGCGCGGTGATCTGCGCGCTGCTGTGGCGGCTGGAGTTCGTCTCCACCTGGTGCGCCTTCGCCGCGGTGGCCTCCGTCGTCATGCTCGCCTGGGTACACCGCCGCCCGGCCGGCGGCGGGCCGCCGGGGCCGGTTCAGCCGGCGGCCGGAACCGCGTCCCGGTAGGGGATCGCCGGCTGCGGGATCCGCTGAAGGGCAGTCACGTCGAGGGCGACGGCCGCGGAGGCGGTGCCCAGGGTGCCGCCCGGGTGCCAAGTGCCAGTCACCCGTACCCAGGTGTCGGCGTCCGGCGCCCGGACTCCGTACATCCTGATCGTCAGGGACTGCGAGTCGGCGGCGCAGCAGGACACCAGCAGCCGGGTCAGATTCCAGGTGCCGTTCTTGCCGGGGGTGACGAACCCCTCCGTGATCACGGTGCGGCCCTTGAGGCTCTGCTCCTCGTCCTGCTGGGCCCGGGCGGTGAACTCCGACAGCGACAGCGGGACCGGGCCCTGGGCGGGCAGCGGCTCGAAGCGTGCGTACTTCTCGACGATCTTGGGGCTGTCACGTGCGGCGGTGTACGAGCCCAGAGCCGGCGGCGCGAAGAACAGCAGCGCGAGCGCCGGCGGGAGCAACAGCCAGGCGACGCGGGGGCCGTGGGTGTGGTCGTGGCCGTGCGGGTGCGACGAGCCGCCGTCACGCTGGTGGTCGTCGTGGTCGTCGTGGTCGTCTTGCTCGTCGTCGAGGTGGTCCATGCGGGCGAACGGGACGCCGTCGCGCCACGCGGCGACCAGTCCCAGGCCGACCAGGACGGAACCGGCGACGATGAGGAAGGGCTGCAGTCCTTCCTTCACATAACGCAGGCTGATGTCGCTGAACAGCGAGACCCGCAGGACTCCGGCCCCGGTCAGCAGTAGCAGCACGGACTGCAGGTGGCGTTTCACAGCAGCCACCACCCGGCCAGGGCGCTGCACGCGACGGCCACCACGGCGGTCGCCGTCGAGAAGCGCAGGGCGAACGACCGGCCGAAGGTGCCGGCCTGCAGGGCGATCAGCTTGAGGTCGACCATCGGCCCGACCACCATGAACGCCAGCCGGGCCGTGGGTGAGAAGCCGGTCAGCGATGCGGCGACGAACGCGTCCGCCTCCGAGCAGATCGCAAGCACGACGGCGAGGACGGCGAGGAAGAGCACGGACATCCAGGGCGAGCCGGAGAAGGTGTCCAGCACCGAGCGTGGCACGGTGACATTGAAGGTGGCCGCCGCCATGGCGCCGACCACCAGGAACCCGCCCGCGTGCAGGAAGTCGTGCTGAAAGCCCAGCCGGAACTCCTCCCACCGGCTACGGCCGGCCTGGTGGCCGGTGTGCCGCGCCGGCATCCGGAGCCACTCCGCACGCCCGAGCTTCAGCCAGAGCCAGCCCATGGCGGCGGAGGTGGCGAGCGACGCGAGGAGCCGGGCGGCGACCATCTCCGGGCTGCCGGGGAAGGCCACGGCGGTGGAGGCGAGCACGATCGGGTTGACGGCGGGCGCGGAGAGAAGGAACGCGAACGCGGCAGCGGGTGTGACACCACGCCTGATCAGACTCCCGGCGACCGGGACCGAGGCGCACTCGCAGCCCGGCAGTACGATCCCCGCCGCGCTCGCCACCGGCACGGCGAGCGCGGGGTTGCGCGGCAGGGCCTTGCTGAACACATGCGCCGGTACGAACGCGTTGACGGCCCCCGAGATGAGCGTGCCCAGCAGAAGGAACGGCAGCGCCTGAACGGTGATCGCCACACAGATCGTCTGCCACGCCAGGAAACCGGGGTGCCATAGCCAGGTCACGGCTCCGGTGACCCAGCCGAGCGTACCGAGCAGGAGAACCGTGAACGCGCCCGCGACGACAAGCCGCGCGGGGGCAGGGCGACGGGTGGCGTCGCTCGTCGGCGGCCGAGCGGTGTCAACCCTTGGGGCTTCCACCAGTCCTTCCGGGTTGTTCACTTCAGCTCCGGTCGTCAGTGAGAGGTCCTCACGATAGCCTGGGGCATTGGCCGGTCGGACGTGTAGTAGGCCACGGCGGAGGCCATCACCTCGGCGATGGTCAGGGTGGGGCCGGTCGCATGGGCGGGCACTCCGTGTGCGTTCATGGCGCGGAGCATCCGCCGCCACTCGGCCGGGGTCAGCTCGCCGTCACCATCGGTGTCGGCGATGGTGATGGACGCCTCGACCCAGGGCAGGACGATGTAGGCGAAGCCTTCCGGGTTGTCGAGCAGACTGGCGGTCGCGGCCCGGACGAACTCCTCCTCGGTGAGGCGCCCGTCCCGGTCGACATCCGCGGCATCGGCCAGCCCCTGCCAGAAGCGCTCCGCCCCGTCGACGAGGGCCCTGCCGCTTGCCGTGTGCTCCGATTCGCCGAATTCGGCGAGGATGACGCCGGCCATCTCCCGGAAGTCGTGCACGCTCACCGCTCCGTCGCGGTCGCGGTCGAACGCGGCGAACCGGGATGCGATCCTCTCCTGATACTCCCTCAAGCCCATGTGAGTTGCGTCCCTTCGTTGATGAGGCCGGTCAGGTGTGCACGATGCTGTTGCGGCCGTCGTGGCCGTCGGCCTGTTCCTCGTCGAACCAGTAGTCGCCGTGGGCGAGATAGCGGAACCCGTACCGCCGCTCGCTGGGGAGGGCGATCGTCACTGCGCGGGTGCCGTCACCGCGTACGACGAACGGGTGGGTGCCGGGCTGCCAGTCGTTGAAGTCGCCGACGACGCTGACGTGACCGCAGGGCTGTTCGGCGGGGAGGATGAAGGTGATCTCAGTGCGCTTCCGGCGCCGGGCGCGCTCCAGCATGGCGGAACCTTTCGTGGGGTCGTCGGGGACGATCGGATCAGCATCCTCATCTCCCCGCCGCCGCAGCCGCGTTCCGGGCGACGACGCCGCCGTCCGTCGCTCGTTCGGCCCACCGGCGAGGTACACCGCAGTGCGAGAGTGAGCGAGGAGATCAGCGCACCCGGCGGTCTTCGAGCGGGGCCGCGTACAGGGCCGGGCCGGTGGCGCCGGGGCTCGGCAGGCGCGGCGTGTGGTTGACGAGCCTCGCCGAGTTGCCGACGACCGCGATGCTGCTCGTGTTGTGCAGGAGAGCTGCGAACACCGGGTTGAGGGAGCCGCCGGCGCTGGCGAGCAGGCCGAGGAGGTTGACACCGATGGCCAGGCCGTAGTTCTGCCGTACGACCCGCAGGGTGTGGCGGCTGAGTTCGACGACGGCGGCGACCTGCTGGAGGTCGTTGCCCGCCAGCGCGATGTCGGCCGTCTCCAGTGCGACGTGCGAGGAGTGGGCGCCCATCGCGATGCCGACGTCCGCCAGCGCGAGAGCGGGCGCGTCATTGGTGCCGTCGCCGACCATGGCGACGAGATGGCCCTCTGCCCGCAGGTCGCGGATCAGCTGGAGCTTCGCCTCCGGCAGGGCGTGGGCGTGGACTTCGCTGATGCCGAGGGTGTCGGCGACGGTCTGCGCGGTCTCCGGCGAGTCGCCGGTGAGCAGGATGATCCGCGTGACGCCGAGGTTCCGCAGCTGTCGCACGACCGTGTCGGCTCCGCCGCGGATCGCGTCCGACAGGCCGAGCATGCCGATCAGATCGTCGTCGTGGGCCAGGCAGATGACGGTCTCGCCCTGGTCGCGCAGGTGCTGCGTCCACTGCTGGGCATGGTCGGGCAGCTCCATGCCGTGCCGGCGCAGCAGCGCCGGGCTGCCGACCAGCAGGCGGGTGCCGTCCAGTTCGGCGCGCATGCCCATGCCGAGCACGACCTCGCAGGCCTGGTGGATGGGGATGTGCAGGTGCTGTTCCTCCGTACGGCGGACAATCGCCTCGGCCAGCGGATGGCGGGCGTGCAGCTCACCGGACGCGGCCAGGCTGAGGACCTGGTCCGCGGTGAAGTCGCCGTGGAAGGTGACCACACTGGTGACCAGGGGCCGGCCGAGGGTGAGGGTGCCGGTCTTGTCGAACACGACCGCGGTGACCCGGCCGACGCCTTCCAGGTGGGTGCCCCCCTTGATGAGGGTGCCGCGGCGGGCGCCGTTGCCGATGGCCGCGCTGATGGCGGTCGGAGTGGCGAGTCCGGCGGCGCACGGGCAGGCGATCAGCAGCATGGTCATGGCCCGGCGCGCGTCCCGGGTGAGCAGGTAGGTGCCCGCAGCCAGGGCGAAGGAGATGGGGACGAACCGGCTGGTGAAGCGGGTCGCGACGGTCTGGATCGGAGCCCGGTCGCCCTGTGCCTCCTCGACCCGGCTGATGATCCGGCCGACGGTGGTGTCCCGTCCGACCGAGGTGGCGCGGATGATCACCGAGCCGTTGGTGACGATCGTGCCGGCGAAGACCTCGGAGCCCTCACGTACGTACACCGGGAGCGCTTCGCCGGTGATCGCCGCCTGGTCCACGAGGCCCTCGCTGCCCACCACCACACCGTCGACGGGGATCCGGTGGTGCTCGTACACGGCGACCTCGTCCGAGGGCTCGACCTCGTCGAGCGCGACCTCGGTCTCGACGCCGTCGCGCACCAGCCAGGCCCGCTCCTCGCCGATGGTGAGCAGTTCCTCGATGGCACGGCGGGTCCGGCGCAGGGTGAGCGTCTGGAGGAACTCGCCGATGTTGAGCAGCCACAGGACGGTCAGCGCCACCACGTTCTCGCGCAGCAGCAGGGAGATGACGGTCGCAGCGGTGACCAGGGTGTCCGTGCCCGGGCGCCTTCGGCCGACGAGGGTGTGGAAGGCGCCGCGGAAGAAGGGCAGGCCACTGAAGACGGTCGCGGCGCCCAGGAAGCCGGACGGCCCGGCCGCGACCCACGGCTTACGGCGCAGAACCAGCCGCCGCAGCGCCACAACGGCGAGCACCGCGCCACCGACGACGAGCCGGGCGATCTCGCCGGTGGAGGAGTCGGGCGTCGACCGGCTGGGCCTGGCCGGGAGGGAGGGCGGTGGTGCCTCGTCCAGCGCGGCAACCAGCCGGTCCGCGTCCAGGTGGTCCGGCGCGACCCAGATGATCACGCTCCCGGTGCGCGGGAAGATCCGCAGGGCACGGAAGCCGGGGACGTCCATCAGCCGTTCGTCGACCAGGCCGGCGCAGCCGGGCCGGGCCTGGAGCCAGGGCACCCTCAGCCGTACCCGCCCCGCGGCGACGGAACGGACCACCACACCGGACATGAGTCAGTGCTCGTGATCGTGCGCGTGGCCCTCGACATCGACCACGGACGGCGGCGGCGCCTCTTCGCCCAGGGAGCCGCGGGCCTCGGCGACCACATCGCCCGCCTTGAGCCGGGCCTCCTCGGCCGCAGAAGCGACCCACCGCCCGGCTACGATCCCGCCTGCCACGCCGCCGACGAGAGCCTTACGGGCGGCCGGCTTCATCGCCGGCAGCTTCTTGGCGGCCCCCTGGACGATCAGGCCGCCCACGACGCCCGAGACGGCGTAGTGCACGAGGCGGCCGGCCGCGGCACCAACAAGTGCAAGCGGATGCATAAGCTCTCCTTCCGCCCGCTCCTGGCGGATCGTGCGGAACTCTTCCTCCATTGTGCGCTCGCGGCCGCCCACTTTCGCCTCCGGCCCGTATCGGCAGGTCAGCGCCCCGGCATGGTTCCGATGACGACCGTGGCGCCCAGCTCGTCGGAACCGGCCACCCGGGGGGCCAGTCCGCTGCGGGCGACGTGTTCGAGGGTCCCCGGCGCCTGGCGCTCGCTCGTCTCGATCAACAGGTGACCGCCCGGCGCCAGCCACCGTGGCGCCGCCGCGGTCACTCGCCGCTGTACGTCAAGGCCGTCCGCGCCGCCGTCGAGCGCCACCCGAGGCTCGTGCACGCGGGCCTCCGGCGGCAGCAGCCCGATCGCCCCGGTGGGTACGTAGGGCGCGTTGGCGACCAGGACATCGACGCGGCCCCGCAGTGTGGCGGGCAGCGGCCGGTAGAGGTCGCCCTCGTACACCAGGGCGCCGGTGGCGGCGACGTTGCGGCGGGCGCACCGCACCGCGGCGGGGTCGATGTCGACGGCGTGCAACTCGGCCCGGCCCAGGGCCGCGACCAGCGCGGCGCCCACCGCTCCCGAGCCGCAGCACAGGTCGACGACGACCGCGTCGGGACGGGCCAGGGCGGCGGCCTGGCGGACGAGGAACCCGGTGCGGCGGCGGGGGACGAAGACGCCGGGCTCCACGGCTATCCGCAGCCCGCAGAACTCGGCCCAGCCGACGACGTGTTCGAGGGGCAGGCCGACCACTCGCCGGTCCACCATGGTGGCGAGGTCGGCCGGTGTGCGTGCCGTGGAGATGAGCAACCGCGCCTCGTCCTCGGCGAAGACACAGCCGGCGGCCCGAAGCCTGGTGACGATGACGGAGTGAGGGAGCGGTGACGGGGAAAGCGACATGGGAACCTTTCGGGATGCCGAAGGGCGCCCTCCCGGTCACCTACGTCGAGGGGACCGCACGGCCGTGAGATGAGAGCACCCAGCCTGACACAGCGGTAATGGGTCTCACCTCCTCGGTCGTTCAGTGCTGAAGACGGCAACACTACCCCCTCGCCCTGGAACCGCGCCTTGCCTTTCTTGCCTCGGCCGGTAGCGTCGGGAGACGACAGCACGCACGCCGAACGAGAGCACCGATGACCGCGCAGTTCCCCGAACGCGAAGCGCCCGGCGCCGGCTGCCTCCCCGACCTGGACGAGCGGGTGACGCACTGCCGGGCCTGCCCTCGCCTGGTGGCCTGGCGGGAGCTGACGGGCCGGGAGGGGCGGCACGCGTACAGGGGCTGGGACTACTGGGCCCGGCCGGTGCCAGGGTTCGGTCCCGCGGACGCCGCCATGCTCGTGGTCGGCCTTGCACCGGCCGCTCACGGCGGCAACCGCACCGGGCGGATGTTCACCGGCGACCGGTCCGGCGATGTGCTCTTCGCGGCCCTGTACGAGGCCGGCCTGGCCAGCCGGCCCGACGCTACGGACCGGGACGACGGCCTGCGGCTGCTCGGCGTACGCGTCACCGCGCCCGTTCATTGCGCCCCGCCCGCCAACAGGCCGACGCCGGGCGAGCGGGACACCTGCCGGCCCTGGCTGGTCCGGGAACTGCAGTTGCTGCGCCCCACAGTACGGTCACTCGTCGTGCTGGGGGCGTTCGGCTGGCAGGCCGTGCTGCCCGCTCTGGCCGCGGCCGGCTGGACCGTGCCGCGGCCCCGGCCGGCCTTCGCCCACGGGGCGCACGTCATCCTGCAGGCCACCGACGGCGGCCCGGATCTGCACGTGTTCGGGTGCTATCACGTCAGTCAGCGCAACACGTTCACCGGACGGCTGACCCCTGCGATGCTGACCGAGGTCCTCACCGCGGCGGCCCGCGCCGCCGGGCTGTGACGGATGATCCGCTCCGGGAACTTCGGCTGTACGGGCGACAGAGCACACCGTCGGCCCAACACGACGCGCCGGGACGGCGAAGGGTGGCCATCCTGGGCCAAACCCTTCGAAGAAAGGTTCAGCCATGCTGGAGCGTAGTCGGGGCAAGAAGCACACCGAGATCACCTTCGTCATCCCCGCTGACAGGGCCTGCGGCCATGTCAGCGTCGTGGGCGATTTCAACGACTGGCAGCCGGGCGCCCACCCCTTCGTCGAACAGGCCGACGGCAGGCGCTCCGTCACCCTCGCGCTCCCCAGCGAACAGCGTTACGGCTTTCGCTACCTCGCCCATGGCGACTACTGGTTCAACGACGACCACGCCGACGAGCAGGACGGTCACAACAGCGTCGTCCACACCTGACCGAGGGCGCCGGGACCGCCCCGGTGGCCTCCCGCACTCCCACACTCCCGGTGCCGGAGGCCACCCACCGACGACATGGTTTCGGCACCGCCTCTCGGGTACCCGGGCGCGGAGTCCGCCGGCAGCCGATGCCGTCCAGCGAGAGTGAGGATCGTCCGATGGATCGAACGGGTAGCCGGCCGGGCATCACTCTCGACCCACCCGCGGCAGTCGGTTCGTCCGAAGCACACGGACACGCGGAGCCCATGAGCCGGAGGCTGTGGCGCCACATCCTGCGCCTGGGAACGAGAGGGGGCCGTCAGGCGTACGCCGTCGGCCTCACCGGTATCGCGGCGGTGGCCGAGCGCCTGACCCCGGCGACCCGCCGGTGCACCCGACGCTCACGGCGCTCACGAGCCGGCGCTTGTCCCTGCGCGTCCCAGCACCGGGACCGGGCGTAAGAGGACCGGGCGTAAGGGGAAAGGAAGTTCACGTGTCGATCAAGGTGTCCGACTTGATCCTTCAGCGGCCGCGGGAGTGAGAGGTCGACCAAGTGTTCGCGTACGCCGGCGACGGCATCAACGGGCTGCTCACCGCGTGGGGGCGTGTGGAGAACAAGCCCAAGTTCGTCCAGTCCCGCCACGAGGAGATGTCCGCGTTCCAGGCGGTCGGCTACGCGAAGTTCTCCGGCCGGGTCGGCGTGTGCGCCGCGACCTCCGGGCCGGGCTCCATCCACCTGCTCAACGGGCTGTACGACGCGAAGCGGCGATGCAGATGAACGGCCTCGCGGAGATGATCAACGCGGCCAAGTGCTGGCGGGGAATGGCAGGATCCGCGACTGGTAGTCGCGGTCCTCAACAAACAGGACCTGAACCAGGTCACCTGGGAGAAGCGGGCGATGTCGGGCGCACCCCAGTTCCTGCCCTCGCAGGAGATCCCGGACGTGCCCGCCCTACGCGGACTTCGCCCGCTCCATCGGTCTCGACGGGGTACGGGTGGAGCAGCCCGGCGATGTCGAGACGGCCTGGCACCGCGCGCTGGGTTCCGACCGCCCGTTCGTCATCGACTTCCGTAGCGACCCGGCCGTGCCGCCCATTCCTCCGCACGTCGACCTCGACCAGATCGAAGCCGCCGCCGCCTCGATCCTCAAGGGCGACAGCGACCGGGGAGGCATACTCCGCCAAGGCCTGAAGGCCGAAGTGCAGGAAATGCTCCCCGGGGCCGTCACCGCAACGACGGATGAGGCGGCGGCGCGGAACCCCCTGGGGGAGCCGCGCCCTCAGCCCGCCCCGCGCGGGCATGTCGCTGTTGCCTGACGTATTTCTCCGCCTCCAGGGCCGCCTCGCGTGCGGTTCGTTGTCCCAGGAGGACACACAGCGTGTAGGCCGCGTCTTCGAAAAGGCTGCGATTCTCGCCGTGCGTCGGATCGGCGAGCATACGGCGCTCCAGATCGCGATACCGGATGAGGAGACTGCCTATCAGGTCGTGGTCCGGCAACAGCATGTAACTCCTCCTCGCATGAGGGGGCTCCTGCCTGCTTTCAGCTGCCCATTCTCCGCCCCCGAGCGGAAGTTCTCCACCCGGAGCCCGGACCACGGCCCGGGCCCCCTGGGGCGGGCCGGTGGCCGTCGTTTCGGCGCATGACTCCTGGGCACCCGCAGCAGGGCGCGGAACGCGCTCCGACCCCGATGCGCAGTCCCGATGCGTTACGGAGGCACATCATGCGCGCACTGACATGGCACGGCCGGCGGGACGTCCGGGTGGACACGGTGCCCGACCCGCAGTTGAAGGAACCCACGGATGTCGTCGTCGGTATCACGTCAACCGGCATCTGCGGATCGGACCTGCATCTGTACGAGGTCCTGGGCCCGTTTCTGGACGCCGGGGACATCCTGGGCCACGAGCCCATGGGCGTCGTCCAGGAGGTGGGCGAGGGCGTGACCTCGCTGACTCCCGGCGACCGGGTCGTCATCCCGTTCAGTGTCTCGTGCGGAGACTGTTTCATGTGCAACCAGGGTCTGCACTCCCAGTGCGAGACCACCCAGGTACGCGAACGGGGCATGGGCGCTTCCCTGTTCGGCTACACCAAGCTGTACGGCCACGTGCCGGGCGGTCAGGCGGAGTATCTGCGTGTCCCGTTCGGCGACAGCCTGCCGATCAAGGTGCCGGACGGCCCGCCCGACGAACGCTTCGTCTACCTGTCCGACGTACTGCCGACCGCCTGGCAGGCCGTCGAGTACGCGGACATTCCTCCCGGCGGCTCGGTGACCGTCATCGGACTCGGACCGATCGGCGAAATGGCGGCCCGGATCGCCCTGTACCGCGGCGCGAGCCTGGTCGTCGGCGTGGACCTGGTGCCGGCCCGGCTGGCGCGGGCGAAGGCCCACGGGGTGAAGGCGATGGACCTGCGCGACCACGGCAAGCAACTCGGCGACGCCATCCGCGATCTGACCGACGGACGCGGCACGGACGCCGTGATCGACGCGGTGGGTATGGAAGCCCATGGCGCGCCCATCGCGAAGACAGCGCAGTGGATCACCGGCCACCTGCCTGACGCCGTCGGCGAAAAGCTGATGGAGCACGCCGGCGTCGACCGCCTGCAGGCCTTCTACACCGCGATCGACGTGGTCCGGCGAGGCGGCACCATCTCGGTCGTGGGCGTGTACGGCGGGATGGCCGACCCGCTGCCGATGCTGACCCTGTTCGACAAGCAGATCCAACTGCGCATGGGCCAGGCGAACGTCAAGCGCTGGGTGGACGACATCTTGCCGCTGCTGAGTGACGGCGACCCGTTGGGTGTGGAGGGATTCGCGACCCACACCATGCCGTTGGAGGACGGCCCGCAGGCCTACGCCATGTTCCAGGGCAAGGAGGACGGCATGATCAAGACGCTGCTCAAGCCGTGAGGCGTCCGACCGCTATGAGGCGCGTCCAAGGGGGTACTCGATACCCATGCGCACCGACAGTACGCATACAACCAGAGGAGGTGTCAGCCGTGGATACGCGGACCGACACTGAACCGGCGAGCAGACGTACCGCACCCGAACCTCGCATACGTACGTGCCGCGCCGCCATCGCCGAAACCGGGCGGGAGGCCAAGGAGACGCAGGAGAGCAACCCGGAGTGGAACATCGTCCGGGGCGAGGACTGAGAAACCTCGCCCGGAAGCGCATCGGACGGCACTTTTCTGGACACCCGCCCTGCATGACGACCCTTCCCGGTGTGTACGAGTCGCATTGGATGGAAACGGCGCAGGCACCCCCGCGCGCCCCGCTCTCCGAGGACATCGAGGTCGACGTCGCCGTGGTCGGCGCCGGAATCGCCGGCCTCAGCACCGCCTGGGAACTGTCCCGTACCGGGCGCAGCGTCGCGGTGCTGGAAGCGGGCCGGGTCGCGGCGGGCGTCTCGGGGTACACGACCGCCAAGGTCTGCGCACTGCACACGCTGATTTACGACCGGCTGCGCCGGACCCGGGGCCCGGAGGGCGCACGGCTGTACGCGCGGTCCCAGAGCGAGGCGGTCGAGCACGTCGCAAACGTCGCGGACGAAGTCGGCATCGACTGCGAGCTGGAGCGGGCGCCCGCCTTCACCTACTGCGAGGATCCGGCCGGCACCGACGGCCTGCGGGCGGAGGCGGAAGCGGCGGCCGAAGCGGGGCTGAACGCCTCGTATGTCACCGAGACAGGGCTGCCCTTCGCCGTCGCGGGCGCGGTCCGCCTCGAGAACCAGGCACAGTTCCATCCTCGCAAGTACCTTCTCGCGCTCGCCGAGGACCTGCAGGGGCGCGGCGGCCTCATCTACGAACGGACGCGGGTCACCCATCTCAAGGAGGGCGAGCCCTGCCGTATCCGGACAGCCGCCGGAATGACGGTCACGGCGCGGAGCGTCGTCAGCGCCACGCACTATCCGCTCTTCGACCGGGCGATGCTCTTCACCAGGCTCTCCCCGCACCGCGAACTCGTGGTCGCCGGCGCCATCGAGGCTCACCACGACCCCGGCGGCCTGTACATCACAGAGGAGCAGAACAAGCGCTCGGTGCGTACCGCCCCGTACGGCGAAGGGCGACGGCTGCTGATCGTCACGGGCGAGTCGTTCACCCCCGGCACCGGTGACACCGCCGAACGCTTCGCGCGACTCGCGGCCTGGGCCCAGGACCGCTTCTCCGGCGTCGAAATCACCCGTCGCTGGGCGGCGCAGGACAACGACCCCACCGACACCGTGCCGCTGGTCGGCCGGATGCATCCGGGCGGCGACCATGCCTATGTCGCAACCGGCTTCGGCGGCTGGGGCATGAGCGGCGGGGTGATGGCGGGGCGGCTGCTGGCCGCTCTCATCGAGGGCGAGGCACCGCCGTGGGCGGGGCTCTACGACCCGAGGCGGCTGATGAGCGCGCTGCGCGAGGCGCCGGGATTCCTCAAGCACCAGGCCGCCGTGGGCAAGCACTTCGTCGGGGACCGGCTGCGGACGCCCACTCCCGTGTCGGCCGCCGACATCGCGCCCGGCACGGGCGCCGTGGTGCGGGTCGCCGGCGAGCGTTGCGCGGTCTACCGCGACGAGGCCGGCACCGCGCACGCGGTGACCGCGCGATGCACCCATCTCGGCTGCATCGTCGCCTTCAACAACGCCGAGCTGACGTGGGAGTGCCCGTGCCACGGCTCGCGCTTCACTCTCGACGGCGATGTTGTCCAGGGCCCGGCGAACCGTCCGCTGGACAAGCGTGACGTCGAGGATTCCCGCGAGGGGCCGGGGCTGACGGCCGAGGAGCCGGGCTGACGGACGGCAGGTGGCGCGCCCTGCGCAGGACGCGCAGGACGCGCAGGACGCGCAGGGCGGGGCAGGGCTGCGGGTTGGGCCAGGCGCTGGTCGAGGGATTCGCCCTCGCGCTGTTCCTCGCCGGTGGTTCCGTATTTCGTCACGCCGAGGGGCCGCTCCGGCGGGGATTACCCCTCGTCCAGCATCTCGTCCAGCCCGCGTTTCGCCGATCGTGTTCTCCAGGTCGAGATCGTCGGTCGGCGGTTGTCCACGTCTGAGTGCTCGGGCTGGTAGAAGTCGTCGCCTCGTGCCTGGTCGGACATGGTCACTCCACTCGTGAGCCCCGCTCCACTCGTTTACGCGTGCCCGACGGGGTAGCTGCCACGCATGAACGGAATCAAGCCTCTGGCAGTCGTCACCGGTGCCTCCAGTGGCATCGGTTTCGAACTCGCCAAGCAATTCGCCGAGAACGGATTCGATCTCGTGGTCAGCGCGGAGGACTCTGGCGTGGACGCGGCGGCCGAGCAGCTCCAGGCCGCCGGTGCCGATGTTCAGGTCGTACGGGCGGACCTGGCCACCTACGACGGCGTGGAACGGCTCTACGCCGCCATCGCGACGACCCGCCGGCCGGTCAGCGCTGCCGCCCTCAACGCCGGCGTGGGCCAGGGCGGGGCATTCCTCGACACCGACCTGGCGGACGAGGCCAGGGTCATCGACCTGAACATCACCTCGACCGTGCACCTGGCCAAACGTCTGCTCCCGGTCATGGTCGCCGAGGGCGACGGAAAGTTGCTCATCACGTCCTCCATCGCTTCGACGATGCCTGGCTCGTTCCAGGCGGTGTACAACGCGTCGAAGTCCTTCCTGCAGTCCTTCGCCGAGGCGCTGCGGAACGAGCTCAAAGACACCGGGGTGACGGTCACCTCGCTCATGCCCGGCCCCACCGAGACGAACTTCTTCCATCGGGCCGGCATGGACGACACCAAGGTCGGCCGGCAGCCGAAGGACGATCCGGCCAAGGTCGCCAAGGACGGCTTCGACGCTCTCATGAGCGAACGGGGCAAGGTCGTCGCCGGATCGCTCAGGACCAAGGCGCAAGGCGTCGCCAACAAGGTGCTGCCCGACAAGCTGAAGGCCGCCGCGCACCGGCGTATGGCGGAACCCGGATCCGGTAGGAATAGGAAGTAGGGCAGCACCTGCCCGGGAGAGCCGGGGCGAGCGGATTGTCAGTGGCGTGCGTCACAGTTGGTGGAAGTGGATTGCACCCCAGCATCCGCGGACCCGAGGTGATCCCATGAGTTACGCGATCCAGGCGGAAGGTCTGGCGAAACAGTTCAAGCAGACCCAGGCACTGGCCGGCGTGGATCTCGCCGTCCCCGCCGGCACCGTTCTCGGCTTGCTCGGGCCCAACGGCGCGGGCAAGACGACGGCGGTCCGCATCTTCGCGACACTCCTCGCGCCGGACGGCGGGCGAGCGGAGGTCGGAGGGTACGACGTCGTACGGGAGGCGGGCCTGGTCCGGTCCTTGATCGGGCTGACCGGGCAGTACGCCGCTGTCGACGAGAACCTGACCGGCACGGAGAACCTCCTGATGATCGGCCGGCTGCTCGGCATGCCGCGTACGGAGGCCCGCGCCCGCGCGGCAGAACTGCTGGACCGCTTCCAGCTCAGTGACGCGGCGGGGCGGGCCACGAAGACGTACTCGGGCGGCATGCGACGACGTCTGGACCTGGCGGCGAGCCTGGTCGGGCGGCCGCAGATCCTGTTCCTCGACGAGCCGACGTTCCCGCGCAGACAAGGTGACCCCCCGATTTGTGCGACCGCTTCTCGCCGGAATCGGCACCCGGCCGGCGGGGACGTCGCCCCGCCGCCCGGGCCGGGCCGACGGTGATCAGGCCGAACTCTGGGCGGTGCCGTGGTCGGTGCCGGACGTCCGGTTGATCTTCTCTATCGCCTGGCGGGCATGCTCCCCCGGTGAGCGGGCGGTGAGGGTGGACACGGTGGAGGGCGCGATGAGGGGCTGGCTCCGCTCCGGCGCGGGTTTCGCGTGGGCGGCCGATCGTGTGCGCAGGCGGTGGCTGGCCGCTTCGTCGAGGGTGACCGGGCGCTGCATCTGGGTGGCGAGCCGGCCGGCTTCCTGGCCGAGCGCGGCGACGTCCTCCCATGCGAGCCGGAGCACCAGACGCAGTTCGGCCTCCCCGTCGGGGAGGGCTTGGAGGGGAAGGCTGACGGGGTCGTTCATGGGCTGATCCTCAAGGTCTCGGGACAGGGCCATGGCGAAAGCGCTGCGCACTGCGCACCACGGGTTCGCTCGTGCGCCCAGTGATACGCATATCCGACCCGGCGTGTTCAGGCCGTCCGCGAGCCGTGCGGGGGACGGACCGGCGGTCACCCGCCCGGACCACCGCTGCCGAAGGCTCCTCCGCTCTTGTCCTGGCCGCCCTCATCCTCCGGCTCGGCCTGGGTGCCCAAGTTCCCGTAGCCCTTCATCTCGTGCGGGGGGAGCCGTCGGCCGTCCGGCGGGAACTCGTCCTGTTCCAGTTGCTGCTGACCCTGCTGCTGGGCCTGCCGCTGCCCCGCTCCGCCGAGCTCGACAGCGGGCTGCGCCTTCGCCGACGATCACGAGCCCGACGAGGAAGGGGACCGATTCCCCAGCGGCTCAGCGGCGCAGGCCGTCCGAGCGCCTCGGCACACCGCCGCAGGGGCACACTGGGAACGCTGCTGTCCCGGACGCCGAGGAGCGCTGTGCCTGTTCCGATCATCATCGACTGCGATCCCGGGCACGACGACGCCATCGCGATCATGCTCGCTGCGGGGGATCCATCGATCGACCTGCTCGCGATCACCACGGTCGCCGGCAACCAGACGGTCGAGAAGACCACATTGAACGCGCGCCGCGTCTGCACCGTCGCCGGAATCACCGGGGTGCCCCTCGCAGCCGGATGCACACAGCCGCTCGTCCAGCCGCAGCTCGTGGCGGACGACGTGCACGGGAAGTCCGGCCTGGACGGGCCGCAGTTCGCGGAACCCGCGGTGGACGTGGTCCCCGAGCACGCGGTGGACCTCATGTACCGGATCCTGACCAGACATCCGGAACCCGTCACCCTCGTCCCGACCGCGCCGCTGACGAACGTCGCCCTGCTGCTGACCCGGTATCCCGACAGTGCCGCACGCATCCGGGAGATCGTGCTCATGGGCGGCTCCACCGAACGGGGCAACCGGACTCCGGCGGCCGAGTTCAACATCTACGCCGACCCCGAAGCCGCCGACATCGTCTTCCGCAGCGGCGTGCCGATCACCATGTGCGGGCTCAACGTCACCCACCAGGCGCTCGCCACACCCGAGGTAGTGGCCCGCCTCGAAGGTCTCGGCACCGAACTCGGGCGTACGTGCGCCCAGCTGATGACCTTCTACGGCTCCACCTACCGGCGATTGTGGGGTTTCGCATCACCGCCGCTGCACGACCCGGTCGCGGTGGCCCGCGTCATCGACCCCGCGATCGTCCACTGCGTCGATGCGAGTGTGGCCGTCGAACTTCACGGCCACCACACGCGCGGGGCGACGGTGGTGGATCTGCACGGCTACCTCGGCCGGCCCGTCAACGCGCGCGTCGCGGTGACCCTGGAGCGCGAACTGTTCTGGGACCGGGTGATCGGCGCGGTCGATGCGCTCGGGAAGCGTACGACGTAACCGTGCGTGAGCTGATCAGGTGCCAGAAAGTACGGGCCCGCCGGATCCTTTGACGCAGTCGCGAGGCAGCTCACATACTGACGGCCAAATCGATTTGGCCAAATCGATTTGGCCCTTGGTTTCAAGGGCCCCACACACCCCGTAGCCGGTGACCCGTCCGAAGCCGGAAGTGAGCCGAACGGAGCTCGAAGGTGACCAGCCCCAGCACCGCGCCACACTCCGCAGACGCACCAGACCCGGCCGCCGAGCCGGACCTCGCAGCCTCGCCGGGCCCCGCCGCCACACCCCACCCGGTGGACGAGTCCCGCCCCTACGGCAGGATGATCCTCTTCGGCATCCAGCACGTCCTGGTCATGGCCGCGACGCCCATCTCGGCCATCTTCCTGATGAGCGCCACCCTCGGGCTCAACCCGGATCTGACCGTCAACCTGCTCTCGGCGGCGTTCCTGCTCTCCGGGGCCGGCTCCCTGATCCAGTCGCTCGGACCCTGGAAGTTCGGGCCCAAGCTGCCGTTCGTCATGCTGCCCGGCGGGTCCCGCTCATCCTCTTCCTGGCGATCGCCGAGCAGCACGGCGTACGCACCGCGACCGGCGCCGTGCTGCTCACCGCAGCCTTCTACTTCGTCGTCCTGCCGGTCTTCTCCCGGCTGCTGAAGTTCTTCCCGGCACTCGTCATCGGCACGATGATCGTGATCGTCGGCGTCAATCTCGTGAAGGTCGGCGCGGTGCTCGTCACCGGACGGCCGGGCACGCCCGGATTCGGCGACACCACCAACCTGCTCCTCGGCATGGCGACCATCGCCTTCACCGTGGACTTCTACTGGCTGTTCAGCGGCGTACTGCGCCAACTCGCCGTCATGCTGGGCCTGATCGCGGGCACCGTACTGGCCTTCCTCATCGGCAGCACGGACTTCGGCGCGGTCACCGGGGGAGGGCTGCTGAACGTACCGCAGCTGCTGCCCTTCGGCTCGCCCCAGTTCAACCTGCCGGCCGCGCTCCCGCTGATGCTGTACAGCCTCGCCTCGATGGCGGAGGCCACCGGCCAGACCGTCATCAACGCCGAGGCCGTCGGCAAGGAGATCGATCAGCGCACCGACGTCCCCAAGACCATCCGCGGAGACGCGTTCACGTCCCTCCTCGGTGGCTTCCTCGGCATGCCGCTGATGGTCACCAGCGGCGAGAACATCGGCATCGTCCGCGTCACGGGCGTACGCAGCCGGTACGTGACCGCCGCGGCCGGAGTCGTGCTCATCCTCATCGGCTTCCTCGCGCCCGTCACCCGGGCGATCAGCGTCATCCCGTCGGCCGTCGTCGGCGGCACCGCGATGGTGGTGTTCGCCGTCATCACCGTCCTCGGCGTGCAGATGCTGGGCCGCCGGGGCAACCTCGACGATCACTCCAACACGTTCATCTGCGCTGTCGCGATCGCCCTCGGCCTGCTGCCGATCCTCATTCCTGGCGTCTACAGCGGTTTTCCGCCCAACGTCCACATCCTCATGGAGAGCGGGGTGGCGGTCGGGGCGTTCGTCGCCGCGGTCCCCGACCCGGCTTCGTGGACGCCACCACCACCTCACCCAGAGCTTCGGTTCGTCCCTCGCCTTCGGTGAGCCGTCGGAGATCTTCCGCCGGGTCTGGGTGCCGTTGGAGAACGCGCTCGACGAGGAATCCGCCTACGTAGCGGCGAAGTTGGCGGCGCTGGAGTCGCTGCGCGGCGGCTTCACCACCGTCGCCGAGGCGGGCACCCGCGCATCCGTGGACGTCGATGTGCCGGCGACGGCCACCCGCGAGGTGGGCATCCGCTGCGTCCTGGGGCTGGTCTGCAACGACGCGGCCGACGCCGACGGTACGGGTGGGCCCGCCGACGCCGCACAGACACTGGCGAGCGCCGAGAAGCACCTCGCCCGCTACGCAGGCGACCCGCTGGTCCACGCCTCGCTCGCGGTCCCGGTCCCCGAGGCCGCGACCGCCCGTACCCTGCGCGACACCGCCCTGCTGGCCGCCGAGGCCGGCGCAGTCGTACAAATCCACGTCAACGAGCATCTCGCCGCCGTGGAACGGTCCCACCGCGCGGAGAGCGGGGCCCTGTGACCGTCGAGGCCGCGGCGCTGCTCGGCCTCGCCGTGACCCTGGCCGCGTTCGTCCGCCAGCGGCCTGGGCTTCGCGCTGATCGTCGCCCCCGTGGCCGGCTTCGTGTCGCCCGACCTGCTGCCGGTGGTCGTGCTCGCCGCGATGATCCCGCTCAACGCGCACGTCGCGTGGCAGGAACGGGCCTCGCTGGACCTGCGCGGCGCCGGCTGGGTATCGGCAGCGCGGCTCGCGGCGACACCGGGCGGGCTGCTGCTGTGGGCGATCCCGGACCGCAGTCTCGGCCTGTTCGTCGGCGGGGCGACGCTGCTCGCGGCACTGGTGAGCCTGGCCGCGCCGAAGTTCACACCGGGGCGCGCGGCCTACCTCGCCGCCGGAGTCGTCACGGGCCTCACCGAGACGGCGACCGGCGTCGGGGGACCGCCGCTGGCGCTGGTCTACCAGCACCGCCCGCCCGCCGAGCTGCGGTCCACGGTCGCTCTGTGCTTCCTGGTCGGCGAGGTCGCCTCGCTCGGGCTGCTCTTCGCCACCGGCCAGGGGGAGCCCGGGCAACTGGGGTGGGCAGCCATGCTGTTGCCCGCTCTGGCGCTGGGCGCGTGGCTGAGCCGTCTGGTGCACCACCGGATCGACGCCGGCCGGATGCGGTTCTTCGTCCTGGCCTTCGCCGTCGTCTCCGGAGTGATCCTGATCATCGGCACGTGAGCCCCGGAGGTTCAAGGCCGCAGGCCCGGCGATTCAGCCCGTACGGCTATCGAGGACGGGAAGCCTGCGGGACGACGCCCTGGGGACGAGGCGCGGTTCGGGCGCGGGGACCACGGCAGCGGTGTCCTCCCCGCGCAGTCGCCCGAGCAGCAGTTCCACCGCGTCGGCCGCGGCCTGGTCCAGGCGCAGGTCGACGGCCGTCAGCGGCGGCTCGCAGGTTCTGGCGCGCAGACCGTCGTACCGCGTGACGACCATGATGTCGGCGGGGATCGTCCGGCTGCTGTCGGTGATCGCGCGAACCGCGCCGACGGCGAAGGCGTCGACCAGCGCGCAGACGGCGTCGATGTCCGGATGCGCGGCGAGCAGCGCGGCGCACGCCTCGTAGCCGGCCTGCTCGCCACCTTCTTCGGGCGCGGTGGCGGTGAGCGGGTCCCAGCCGTGTGCGGCGGCGGCCGCCTCGTATGCGGCGCGCGCGTCCACGGCGGAGTGCCGGGTCCCGGAACCGGTGATGAGCGCCGGGCGGCGGGCGCCCTGGTCGCGCAGATGTTCCAGCAGTAGTTCAGCGACCAGGTCCCCGCGCAGGTCCACGTACGGCGCCGCTTCCGGCCCGGCCACCTGCCGCCCCAGAGTGACGTACGGCAGTCCGCGCGCCAGCAGTTGGGCCACGGCCGGGTCGTTCTCGTCGGGCTCGACCACGATCGCCCCGTCGATGTCGACCGACTCCAGCCCCGAGCCGGACTTCACCGGCGGTACCAGCACGAGCGCGAACTCGTGGACGAGAGCCCGCTCCGCGGCGGCGGCGGCAACCTCCATGTAGAAGCCGAGCCGGGACGGCCCGCCGGCCACGGCGAACGGCATCGACGAGGCCAGCGCGATCGCCTTGGCCTGCCCCCGGCGCAGCCGCTGCGCGCGGAGGTTCGGCCGGTAACCCAGCTCGGCCGCGATCCTCTTGATCCGCTCACGGGTCCGTGGATCGACCTTTCCCACCCCGTTGAGGGCGTGCGAGACGGTCGTCCTCGACACCGCCGCGGCCTGGGCGACATCGGAGATCGTCGGAGGCCGGGTCCCGGGACGGCCGGTGCTGGACATCTGCGCGCAGGCTCCTCGCTCGCACTCACATCGTCGCGCGGACTGGATTGACTGCCGTCACCGCGCTTGCCCACAGTTTCCCTCACACGCCCCCGGGAACGGACGCCGGATCACCAAACCCGCCGAAGCGGCGGACGTAGCGCTTCTGCCAGGGGGTTTCGACGGCACGTCGGTCGTAGTGCCGACGTACGAAGTCCACCGCCTCGCCGGCCGGCACTCCGTCGAGTACCGCGAGACAGGCCAGGGCCGTGCCGGTGCGGCCACGGCCTCCGCCGCAGGCGATCTCGACGCGTTCGGTGCCGGCGCGCGCCCATGCCTCGCCCAGGATCTCCTGCGCCTCCGCGTCGCTGCTCGGCAGCCGGAAGTCCGGCCAGCGCAGCCATCGGGCTTCCCAGGGCAGCTCGGGCGGAGGTTTCCCGAGCAGGTACACGGCGTAGTCGGGCGTGGGACCGGCCGGCAGCGGCCGGCGGAGCGCCCGGCCGCGGACCAGGCGTCCCGACGGAAGGCGCAGTACTCCGGCGGCGGTGGGCTCCCAGGGCTCGGCAACGCGTTCACGGCCGGTCCGGCGCGAGGTCACCGTGCCGCGTCCAGCCGGGCGCGCTGCTCCGCCGTCAGCTCCAGGTCCACCGCGGCCAGGCTCTCGTCGAGCTGCGTCACGGAGGAAGCGCCGACCAGCGGGATCGCCGGGATCTCGCCGCCGGTCAGCCAGGCGAGCACCACCTGGTTGACGGTCGCCCCGGCTTCCTTGGCCACCTCTCGCAGTACCGCCAGGCGGGCGGGGGTGCCCGCGTGGTCGAAGGCGGTGCCCAGGGGCTTGTCCTCGCGTACGTAACCGCCGGACAGCAGCGGCGAGTAGGCGACCAGCGCGAGACCGGGCTCGGAGCGCAGGTAGCCGAGCAGGTCGCCGCTGAGTACGCCCGGGTTGCCGTCCGGGGAGCGCAGGGTCGGCAGGTCGGTGCGCTGTCGCAGGTACGTGTGGTGGTACTGCAGGACTTCGTAGCCCGGCAGACCGGCCGCCTCGGCCATGGTCCGGGCCCGTTCCACCCCCCAGGCCCAGTGAGCGGTGTGCATCGTGAAGTTGCAGGTCATGGGTCTGGTGTGCGCGAGGTTCGGGATACTCGCACTGGTCGTGGG
>NZ_JANAVP010000014.1 GCF_024213665.1 Streptomyces sp. A3M-1-3 | reverse complement strand
TGCACGGCGGGTTCGGGCCGGGGGCCACTGGAAAAGGGTCCGCGCAGCGGAAACCTCGCCAGTGGCCTACCGGTACTCGAGCACGGCCAGGTCTCGCCGTCGAGCACGGCCAGGTCTCACCGGGCCGTGAGATCGGGATGCGTTTCGCCCTCTACGACAACACGTTGCGCATCGAGGTAGCAGACGCCTGCGACGCCCTCCCGAAGCCACGCCCGGCCGGGGCCGACGACGAGGACGGCCGCGGCCTGACGCTGATGATCGCCCTTTCGGACCGTTGGGGTACGTGTCCGCGCGCGCACGGCATCGGCAAGACTGTGTGGGCGGAGCTCAAACTCCCTACGGACGGGCAGCCCCCCGCCCCGTAGACCTCATGCGAGATCGTCGACCTCGACATTCCCGGTCAACAGGTCATCGGCGAGGCCCTGCTTGAGCTTGCGCAGCTTGGCCAGCTCCGTAACTTCAGCATCGACTCGCTCGCCAGCGCTGGCAAGCACCGCAAGGAACTGTTTCTGCTCAGCCATGTCCGGCAAGGGAACAGCTAGGCCCATAGCGGCCCGTGCAGAAATCTTGACCATACTCTCGGACGTGCCTTGCGCCAGCGCCATGATGCCGCGCCGAGCCCTCGGAGACCGGATTACAGCCTCAAGAAACTCTGGTAGGCAAGCCTCTGATGTACGTAGCCGCATCATTAGATCTGGGTAGATGCAGGGGTTCCCAATATCGCGATAGATCCCTGCAAGGCCAACGAGTTCCCGGGTGTTTGCACGGCTCATAAGCAGATCCCCGTCAACCAACACTGCGGGATGTGAGACCGTCAGCGATGCGGGAGCGTTTTTCAACTGGCGCGGACTGAAACCACTATGAGTGAGACACCCTAGACCCAGCATTTGCACACCCGTCCAAGTCTGACTCTCAACTGGCGAAAAGCCATTTCGGATTGGCCCGTTTAGCGCGTCGGCGAGGATACTGTCCCAATGGAGGTCGCCCAGTAGCTTGCCCATGAGGGCATCTCGGATGGTAAGCGCCTTGGCAATTGATTCCTCGATGGCTCGCTCCATGCCTGTCACAGCATCGAGCAGGTCAACGACTCGTCGCTGGTGGGCGAGAGTGCGAAGAGGGAACCCCAGCGCTGCGAACCGCTCTCCCCCCAAGTGAGCGATGCTCGTGGTCTTCTTCGCGATAGACGCGAACACCCCGGTCGCCAACCACCGGCTGAACACAACCTGCGCGTATTCGGGTAGTACCTCCTGCCCTGCCCGAAACCGCACAAGAGTGTTCTGAAAACAGAACGCGCTCTCCGGCCCCTCGTAGATCGCGCTGCGTCCGACCAACTCCAGGCTTTGACCTTCATTCAAGAGGATGTCACCTCGCCGAAGGCTATAAGTCGCTCGTTCTGTCTCGGTGAAACCCATCGTCTTGACGTCGGAGTAATCGATTCGACCGTCGAAGACGTTGGCCACACGCAGGTACGGAAACTGCTGCACCGCAGCCCGACTGTCCGGAGACAGCTGCTTTCCCATACGGACCTCGCCGAGCTCCCGCACCGGAACCCAGCGGATCTCTTCTTCAGCCTGCATAGCCAAGCTCCTTCAGCATGCGCTCCAGGCGATCAGCAGCCTCAGCACGCCGGGCCTCAATCTCTCGCAGCGACACCGCGTACTTGCCGTCCCACACCCCGTACGCCGCCACCAACTCCCGTCGCCGCCGCACCACATGCCCCGTCAGCTTGGCCGCGAGGTCATCCCGCAGCACCCCCAGCACGGCCTCCCGCTCGCCCGCCTCGTCCAGCGCGGCCCGCGCTCGGTGGAGCCGGGGCAGCTGGTCCCCCAGCGTCTGCTGGCCCTCGCCCTGGTCCTGGCCTGCGTCCAGCCCCAGGACCTTGCTCTGGCCGTCCGAGTCCAGCGGCCAGAAGTCGTCCTCCAGCGCCTTCACCGCCGCATTCGCCTTGGTGCGGTCCCGCTTCAGCTTGGCCAGGTCGGCGGCGCTGAGCAGGGGCTCCGCAGGCGCAGCATCGGCGTCGGCGTCCGCATCGGAATCCCCATCCGCGTCGCCCCCCGTCGCCGCGGCCTCAGCCGCTTGCGCCGCCTTCCAGCGCGCGTCCAGCTCCGCCTTGCGCGCATCCGCCGCCGCCAGCTCCTCCAGGAACTCGGGCACGATCGCGGCGACCACCTTGTGGTCGTACGCCTGGCGCCGCTCCGCGCCCGACCGCTTGCGTCCGCCGCCCGTGCGCGGGTCGCGCTCCGGCAGCAGCATCGTCTCGACCATTTCGACCCAGCCGTCGACGACCCCGCCGAAGCCGTTCCCGGCGAGCGCCATCAGTTCGTAGCGCGCCGCCTGCCACCAGCCCACGATGCTGCCGGCCAGGGCGTAGTGATCGAGCAGACCGACCCGCTCCAGGTGTTCACGGAAGGTTTCGAGCAAGTCGGCGCGTACGCGTACCAGCTGGGCACGCCGTTCGCCGTCCGTGCGGTCGTCGCCGTAGACCGGTACGAGCCCCGCGATCTGCTCCGCCTCCGCCGCCCACCACCTCTCGAACCCGGACCACAACGCGGCCTCGCGCGGCTTCGCCAGCTCGGCCAAGCGCGCCGCATCCGGTCGCTCCGGCTCCGGGAGGAAGTCGACGTACTCGCCGCCGCCGTCCGCGAACAGGTCACCGAGCCCGAGACCGTACGAGTCGAGCAGGCTCTTCTTGGCCTCGATCTCCACCCGCGGCACGCCGCCCGTCAGATGTGCCCGCACGTCCTGCGGCTCCGGCGGCGGGGTGTTGTCTACATACCGGCGGATGTTGAGGTTGTCGTCGTTGGCGGCCAGCTCGTCACGGCTGACGACGCGCGCGAAGTCCGGCACGTCCTTGAACGCATGAAACGTCGAGACGATCTTCTCGACGTGCTCGGGCAGCAGCACGTTCTGCGCGGATTCCTTGTGGAACTCGCGGTCGGCGTTGATGAAGAGCACCCTGCCACGCCGCTCCGGGCTCTTCTTGCCTGGTGCCCGTAGCACCAGCACACACGCCGGGATCCCGGTCCCGTAGAAGAGGTTGGGAGCCAGCCCGATGACGGCCTCGACGAGATCCGCGTCCAGCAGCTTGGTGCGGATCTCCTGCTCCGTGCTGCCGCGGAAGAGCACGCCGTGCGGCATGACGCTGATGACCGTGCCGTCGCGCCCGCTGTCCCGCACCATGCTCAGCATGTGCTGCAGGAACATCAGGTCGGCCTTGCCGCGCTCCGAGGTGGCCCCGTGGGGCATCCGGTCCGCAATCCCTTCGTCGCCGATCAGCGCCTTGTCATAGTCCATCGAGAACGGCGGGTTACTCAGCACCAGGTCGAACGTCTGGAGCCGGCCACTCCCGTCCGTGTGCAGCGGCGTGGTGAGCGTGTCGCCCGTGTGCAGCTCGAAGCTCTTCACGCCGTGGAACAGCAGGTTCATGGTGGCCATCACCCAGGAGCCGCTGTTGGCGTCCTGGCCGCCGAAGTCCAGGTCTCGGGAGTCACCACCGTGCTCGTCGATGTACTCCTTGGCGTGGATGAGCATGCCGCCCGAGCCGACGCACGGGTCGTAGATCCGCATTCCGGGCTGCGGACGGGCCAGCTCGACCATCATGCGTACGACCGCACGCGGGGTGTAGAACTCGCCGCCCTTGCTGCCCGCCGAGTCCGCGAATTCCTTGATCAGGTACTCGTACGCGGCGCCGATCATGTCCGGGAACTCGAAGTTCTCGCCGCGCAGATCCAGACCGTCGAAATGCTGGATCAGGGCCTTGAGCCGTTTGTCGGCGAGGTCTGCGGACGAAGAGGTACCGCCTCCGCCACCGATCCGGCTGAAGGTGATGTGATCGAAAAGCCCCTTGAGCTTCCCGTTGCTCTTCTCGGCCATGAGCGCTTGGAAGGCCGGCTGCAGAAAGTCGTCATTGATCTTGGCCACTCCACCGAGCACCCGCTCCCAGCGGGCCTCGGCCGGCACGAAGATGACTCCCTGGGCGGTATACGCCGGTGAGCGCTCGGCGACCGCGGCCGCGTCCTCGGGCGACTTCCCCTTGGTCAGCTCCGCCTTCACGATCCGCTTGCGCGCCGCTTCGAACTCGTCGTTGATCCGCTTCAGGAAGAGCAGACCGAAGATGTAGTCCTTGTACTCGGCGGCGTCCATGGTGCCGCGCAGAATGTCCGCCGCCGCGAAGAGATGGCGCTCCAGCTGCGCGAGCGTGAGCTTGGCCACGTAAACGACTCCCTGTTCTGATGTCTGCGGACAGAGCGCAGCCGGGCTGCACAGGAACCCTACGACCGTGCCCGCCGCAGCCGGAAATTCAGTATCCGGCGATGCCCATGCCGTCTTCGACGAACTTCCACACATCCGTGTACGGATCCCGCTTGAGGACGTTCCGGTGCTCGGGGTGCTGGGCGTTCATCGCCTCGGCGTTCGCCTTCGCCTTCTCGTAGAGGCCCTGCAGCTGCCCCCAGCGCACGGTCTTGGGGTGCGGGTCGGTCCTGGCGAAGGACAGCCGGTCCGCAGCCAGGCCGCACACCCCGTCGAAGGTCCCCGTCACCGACTTCTCGTGAGCCAGCCGCCATACCTCGAAACAGGGGTGGGAGAACGCAACGCCGACGTTGGCCTTCTTCGCCTGCGAGACAGCCGTCTCGATCTGCTCATGGTCGTCGCGGTCGAAGAGGCACCAGACCTGCGGCCAGTGCTCCTTGCGCAGTTTGTACCGCTTCGCCTCGCGCTCGGCCTCGCGCATCTGGGGGATCGCCGCCTCGACCAGCTTGATCGGCTTTCGCTGCGAGCCGGGCGCGCCGGCGTTCGCGATGTGCACCTCCACGGTCACATCAGGATCGATGAGCGTGCCGTGCTGCTTGAGGATCTCGATGTACGTCGGTTCGGTGACCTCTCCCTCGGTGAAGACATGGACGACCCGCCTGCGCTTCCCGCGCTTCGGCTGTGGCCGCGTCACCGAATCCTTCCCCCTCGTACGCGCCATCAGGTCAGCTCCGCCTCCGTCTCGCGCACCGCCACCAGCCGGCGGCCGATCTGCCCCTCAATGACTCCCGGCACGGCACCGAACGCGCCGGCCAGATAAGACGTGGTCAGGTTCTCCGCCTCGCCCGGCTCGGCCGCCGTCAGCGGATAGAGCTCCGTCGCACCGTGCTCATCCTTCTCCGTCAGCCAGACCTGGCCCGGGTCGAGCAGCCTCCCCCCGCTGGGGGTGGCGAGCAGCGAAGGATCATGGGAGGTGAACACCAGTTGCGCGCCGCGCGGGTTGGCATGCCGGTCGTGGAAGAGGCGCACGACCTCGGCGGCGAAGCGCGGATGCAGGCTTGCGTCGAGTTCGTCGACGAGCAGCACCGCACCCGTGTCGAGGGCGAGCAGCATCGGGCCGAGGAGAGCGAACCAGGAGCGGGTGCCGAACGACTCACGCTGCCAGTCGAGGGTCGTGACTTCCCTCCCGGCATGGACCAGCCCGACCACCGTGCTGCCGTCGGCCCGCCGGTCCACACGAGTCCCCGTGATGCCGAGGTCCGCGACGCGCAGCAGCTCCTCGATCCGCTCGCGGTGCGGACCCTGCAACTGCTGGATCGTGAAGCGTTCACGGTCCTCACGGTCTCCCTCCGGGAAGACCGGCCAGAGGTTGTCGTGAAACCAGCGGTAGATCGGCGAGAGCTGGGGATGGTTGTCCGTGGCGGCGTGCGAGAGGAGCAGAGCATTCGGGCGGGTGGTGCGGGCCAGCCTCGCGCGGTCCTGAATCCGCTCACCGGGGAAGTGGAACTCCTTCTCCCGGGAGGCGTCGCGGTCGAGCCATTCCTGGCGTCGTCCTCGCGGGTAGGAATGGAGCCACTCCGCCTCTACCCGGTCCGGGCCGAGTTCGAAGCCGTACGTCCACCGGACCCCGTCGTCCAGCACGAAGTCGGCCTCGTAGAAGGAGCTTTCGGCTGACGCCTTCGCATCCAAGGCGAATTCCTCGCGGGGAACGCCTTGATGGGATGTCCACTGTGCGTAGGAGTCGAGGACAGCGGTGCGCAAGTGCATCAGTGCCGTCAGGACGTTGGACTTGCCCGAGGCGTTCGCGCCGAAGATCCCCACCAGGGGGTAGACCTCGATCTGCTTGCCGTCGGAGAGCTTCACCGTGCGGCCGGCGCCAGACTCCAGGTTTGAAGGCACGACAAAGGAGAGCTCCTGCTCGTCGCGCAGTGACAGTACATTCGCCACGCGGAATCTCAGCAGCATGCCGTGCCTCCTCTCGCCGCGCAAAGAGTAGCCGCGTGATCGCGTACGCGCCTGCCGGATGCTCGGACCGGGCCGGTCAGACCAGCCTGCGCGCCGTTGCCCAGCGGGTCAGTTCGTGGCGGTTCGACAGCTGCAACTTGCGCAGTACCGCGGACACATGGGACTCGACCGTCTTCACCGAGATGAAGAGCTGCTTCGCGATCTCCTTGTACGCGTATCCGCGCGCGATCAGCCGCAGCACCTCCCGCTCCCGCTGCGTCAGCCGGTCCAGGTCCTCGTCCACCGGCGGCGCGTCCGTCGACGCGAACGCGTCCAGCACGAAGCCCGCCAGCCGCGGCGAGAACACCGCGTCGCCGTCCTGGACGCGGAAGATCGAGTCGACCAGGTCGCTGCCCGTGATCGTCTTGGTGACGTACCCGCGCGCGCCGCCGCGGATGACGCCGATCACGTCCTCCGCCGCGTCCGAGACCGACAGCGCCAGGAACCGCACCGGGTGCTCGGTCGCCGCCATCAGCGAGGCGCACCGGCGCAGGACTTCGACGCCGCCGCCGCCCGGCAGGTGGACGTCGAGGAGGACGACCTCGGGGCGGGTCGCCGTGATGACCGTGACGGCCTGGTCGACGTCGGCGGCCTCGCCGACCACCTCGACGCCCGTACGGTCGGTCTGGCCGATCTCGGCCTGCACACCCGTGCGGAACATCCGGTGGTCGTCGACGAGCACCACCCGTACACGCCTGTCCTCAGTCGTGGGGTTCTCGGTCATGGTGTGCTCGCCCTCTCCATCTCAAGCTCGACTTCCGTGCCCCCGTCGGGCGCGGAACGCAGCCTCGCCGTACCGCCGTTGCGCTGCATGCGGCCGATGATCGATTCTCGTACGCCCATCCGGTCGGCCGGTACCACGTCCAGGTCGAAGCCGGGGCCCCGGTCCCGTACGGACACGAACACCGTCCGGCCCTCGACCTCCGCGTACACCTGCACCGCACCGCCCTCGCCACCGTACTTGGCGGCGTTCACCATCGCCTCGCGTGCGGCCTGCATCTGTGCGGCCAGTTTCTCGTCCAGCGGGCAGTCGCCGACGACCACGACCTCCAGCGGGACCCCGTGCTTGTCCTCCACCTCGGCGGCCGCCCGCTTCACCGCCTCCGCGACGGTGCCCGGCTCCTCGTCCTCGTCCTTGCCGGTGCCCTCCGGCTTGTGGAGCCAGTTGCGCAGCTCGCGCTCCTGCGCGCGGGCCAGCCGCCGTACCTCGCCCGCATCCTCGGCGTTGCGCTGGATCAGGGTCAGGGTGTGCAGCACCGAGTCGTGTACGTGCGCCGCGACCTCGGCGCGTTCCTGGGCCCTGATACGCATCAGGCGCTCCTCGGAGAGGTCCTGGGACATCCGTACGAGCCAGGGGCCGGCCAGCAGCGCGATCCCGACCAGGACGGCGAGGGCCGCGGTCAGGACGTTGCCGAGCTGGGCCACCGAGCCGCGGACGACGATGAAGACGGTGAGACCGACGCCGACCAGCGCGACGCCCGCGAGGCCGCGGGCCAGCGGCAGCAGCCTGCGGCGCCTGCTGACCTCCGTCCAGTGGGCGCGGCGGGCGTTGTCCGCCTGCCGCCACACCAGGACGACACCGGCGCCGATGAGGAGCAACGGCCAGATGTACGGACTGGCGGCGCCGCCCAGCTCCACGTTGGCGACGAAGACCGCGGCGCCGATGAGCAGCGCGATGAGTGCGAAGAGCTGGCCCTTGTCGGGCTTGCGCAGCCGGCGCCGGCCGTCGGGGGTGATCTCGAAGGCGGAGCGGGGGGCGGCGGCCGTACCTCCGACACCGAGCGGTACGACGATCCAGAACACGGCGTAGAGCAGGGCCCCGAGGCCGTCGGCCAGGAACAGGCCGAAGAAGCCGATCCGTACCCAGGCCACCGGCAGCCCGAGATGCCCCGCGAGACCGCGCGCGACGCCGCCCAGCATCCGCCCCTCGGCGCTGCGGTACAGCTTGCGCAGCGGCTCTTCGGGGTCGGGCGCGAGGGGGCTTGCGGCGCGGGGCGAGGCTGCTGGCATGCTCCGATCGTCACACGTATGCGCGTGCCCGGGCATCAGGGCCGTCCCCCACTTCTCGGCGGGAGAAATCAGGGAACGGCCAGGGTCGGGCCCGGCCCCGCGGCGGCGGACCGCCCGTCACCATGGACGTATGACAGAACAGCCCGGTGGAGGGCCCGGTGAACCGTCTTCGAGCCCTGACCCTGAGCCCCGAGCGCAGCTGCGTCGCAGCCGGCGGAACAAGGTGCTGGCCGGAGTCTGCGGCGGACTCGGCCGGTACTTCGACATCGACCCGGTCATCTTCCGGATCGTGCTCGGCGTGCTCACCGTCACCGGCGGCGCCGGGCTGATCTTCTACGGCTTCGCGTGGCTGCTCATCGCGCACGACGGCGAGGAGGAGAACGAGGCGCGCCGGCTGCTGACCGGACGGGTCGAGGGACCGGCGCTCGTCGCCGTGCTCATGGCTCTGGTCGGCTGCGGGCTGTTCCTCTCCATGCTCGGCAACGGCGGCGTACTGATGTTCGCCACGCTGCTCACCCTCGCGATGGCAGGCTCCGCGTACTGGTCGCAGCGGCGGCGGCTCGCGGTCACCGAGCCGAGGCGTGTGACGGACCCGGCGGTGGCACATGCGGTCGCGGATGCCGCGCCGCCCGAGACGCAGGCCCCGCCCGCGCCCGGCGGGCCGTCCTGGTGGCGGAACCCCATCGTCAAGGACGGTACGACCGGGCCGGTCGGCACGGGCTATCTGTGGGGCCCGGACGACACGCCGACGGAAGCCGCGGTTCCGCTGCGGCGCCGCAGCGGAACCGCGGGCGCCCCCTGGGCGGCATCCCCGGCCCCGGAACCCGTCCGCCCCCGGAGCGGCGGCATCGGCGGCCGGGTGTTCCTGCTCGCACTCGCCGCGGCGGGTCTGGGCACCGGGCTGACCTGGAACGCGCACCCTCTCGGCGCCAGCCTGCAGGCCGGTTTCGCGTGCGCGCTGGCCGTGTTCGGCCTGGGCATCGCGGTCAGCGCGTTCCGCGGCCGTACGGGCTTCGGCTCGGTCATGCTGGCGGTCATCACGGCGGGGCTGCTGGCGGGGGCGGCCGTACTGCCGAGGGACATCAGCACCGACTGGGTACGTGAGGAATGGCGTCCGGCGTCGGTGGCGGCGGTGCAGCCGCGGTACGAACTGGGGTCGGGCATCGGCACGCTCGATCTGAGCGCGGTCGCGGTGCCGAAGGGCGAGACGCTGAGCGTGGCCGCGGAGGTCGGCGCGGGGCAGCTCAGGGTCGTCGTACCGAAGAACGCGACGGTGGAGGTACGGGTCCAGGTGGGCCTGGGGGACATCCAGCTGGCCGGCGAAGCGCCGGCCGATGTGGACGTAGCCCCGGAGCGCAAGACGAAGACCACGCTCGCGCCGCCCGAGGGGACGGCGCCGGGCGGCACGCTGGAACTGGACCTGAAGGCAGCGGTGGGACAGGTGGAGGTGACCCGTGCGACGTCATGAGTTCCAGCCGGGCCGGCTGGTCGCGGGCGTGTCCCTGCTGATCACCGGCGTCGCCTTCGCGGGCGACGCGGGGGCCGCGTGGGAGACCCCCTGGTACGCGCTGATCCCCCTGGTGGTGGGCGGCCTGAGCCTGGCGGCGGTGACGGGAGTGGTGGCTCTGGCGGTTCGCCGCCGCCACCGCGGCGCGGGCTGAGTTCCCCTCCCCGCCCCTTCCCGAAACTGGGGCAAGCCCCAGCCCCCAGGCGGCAGGAAGACCGGGGCAAAGCCACCGGCAGATTCGCGCCGACGGTGCCCACTCGCCCCACCCGAACAGGCAGGTAAGGCGGGTCGGCGGCGCACCGCAGGCGGGCGCACCCGCCCACGGTGCTTAGCCACCCACCCGAAACGGTGCCCTCCCGCCCACCCGAACAGGCAAACAGGGTGGACCAGCGGCCCCGCCGCAGGCGGGCGTGCCCACCACCGGCCCGCAGCCGCCGAGGCAGCCCAGCCACCCACCCGAAACGGTGCCCTCCCGCCCACCCCGAACGGGCGGGCGGGTGGGGCAGCGGCCCGCCGCAGGCGGGCGCACCCGGCACCGGCCCGCAGCCGAGTACGCGCGCCCGCACCGCAATCCCGGCCGGCGCCCGGGGACGCGCCCGCACCGCAACCCCGCACCCGCCGCCCGCCGGCAACCGGCGCGATCAGCGGCCGCGGCGCGCCGCCAGTAGCGCGTCCAGGGAGAACACCGCCGCCCCTCCCAGGATCAGCGGCACCCAGCAAAACATGTACGGCAGGTCGTTGCCGTAGTAGTACGGCTCGGTCTGCCAGCTCACCGTCAGCCACAGGCTCAGCGAGATCAGCGCCCCACCCACCGCGGCCAGCCGGGCCAGCAGGCCGAACAGGGTGCCCAGGCCGACCGCCAGTTCGCCGAAGGCGATCCCGTATCCGAAACCGTCAGGGTTCTTCAGCGCGAGGTCGACCAGCGCCGGGATCGCCGACGAGTCGCGCACCGAGCCCATCAGCTCACCGATCGAGCCGGGCCCGGTCGCGGACATGAACGCGCTGTCCGTCAGCTTGTCCAGGCCCGCGTAGATGAACGTCACCCCGAGAAAGATCCGCAGCGGCAGCAGCGCGTACCGCGAGGCGGTCTCCTTCCAGCCACTGCTGGCGCCCGCCTGGACCGCCGAGCCGTAGGTGTCCGTCCGATATCCGTGCGTCATCACGATGCGCCGCCTTCCCAGCCCGCTGACCCGTCAACAGACCATACGTACGACGCGATCGCCCGGCTCACCAGCCGGGCGACTCAGTCCGTTACATCGATCGCGCAACGGTTCGTCTCCACACCGGCCGCCGTCACCACCTGGACCTCCACCCGCCCCGGCTCGACGTCCACCGGCACCGGCACGGTGATCACGGTGTCGGTCGGGTTCGTGAAGCCCCCCGCCACCGGCACCAGCGGCACATGGACATGGACCGCGCCGATCCGGACGACCATCCGGGCGAGCCCGTCCGGGGTCTGCGCACCCGGCGGTACGAAGCCGGCGCCGCGGATCTCGATGTCGTCGCCCGTACGGATGGGTGCGTCCAGGTCGCCCGCCTCCCTGGCCCGTACGACCGACAGCAGGACCGGACGCCCGCCCTCCGCGTGCTTCCCGCCGAGATACGTGGCCGCCGAGACCACCACCAGCAGGGCAAGCCCCCACGGCAGATCGGGCAGCTGTTCGGGCCGCCGGGCCAGCCGCACCCCGGCGAAGATCACCGCGACCGTGCTGACCAGCACGTACTGCATATCCGTGAAGCTGCCGCGACCCGCGTCGTCGGTGAGCAGGTCGGCGGCCCGCGGCCGGTCGGCGGGCAGCTTCTGCAGCCGCTGGGCCAGGACTCGTACGGCGACGACGCGCGGCACCAGTACGGCGACCCCGCACGTCAGCGCGAGGACGGTGAGCACCCCCGCGCCCCGCGCGAGTCCGAGCCCGGCGATCAGCTCCTCGCGCCGACGCCCGTCGGATGCACCGGCCAGCTGGAGTGCCAGTACCAGTACGGAGAAGACGGCCACCAGCACCCACCCAGCCGCGACGGCCCGCGACGTGGAGAGGCGGTTGTCCTCGCCGGTGACCGGCGCGAGGAGCCCGCCGCGCGCCCGCTGCACACGCGCCGCGCCGGTGAGCAGTGCGCCGGCCACCACCGCGGCGAGCAGCCCCGCCGTGCGCGCGGCGGTCCAGCCGGAATCGATCGCGGTCAGCGCCTGACCGAGGAGCAGCGCGGCCACCGCGCCCCAGACGACGAACACCGTCCGCCGCCACAACAGCTGGAGCCGGGCGAGGCCGGCCTCGCGGCTGCGTTCGGCGACGGTGCGGGCGGACTGCGTCAGTTCGTCCGACACCCACTGGCGGGACGCGCCCGCCGAGTGGGCGACGGCGGCGGGCAGGCCCTGCCCGGCGGCCAGTTCGTCCCGCTTCACCAGAAAGGCGGCCACCGCCCGGCGATGCCCCTCGCGTGCACCGTGCGGGCAGTCACCGCACATGCAGCCGCCGCCGTGCGTGCTCCTACCCGCCTCTTGGACCGCCACGGGGAATGCCACCCTTCGCGCTGTTCTGCGCCTGTGCGCCGATGTGAATTTCCTTGTAATGCCAGCGAATTGTGCCGCACCGCAAGGAATTTCCGACCAACGCCCGATGTCAGGGCGGGTGATTGGTCCGGCGCCGAGTTGACGGCGCGCGGGGGCGTCAGGTCAGCAGGTCCGGTTCGCTGCGGCTGATGCGCTGCCACAGCGACTGGTAGTTGATCCACGCCACCAGGTCCGTGCCGATCTGCTCGCGCGTCGCAACCGCGCTCCTGTGGTCGATGGGGACGGGCTTGCCCGCGGCGCGCGCGGTGAGCTGCACCTGACAGGAGCGCTCCATCGCGATGAACCACCAGGCTGCGGCGTCGACGGAGTCGCCGACCGTCAGCAGCCCGTGGTTGCGCAGCACGAGCGCCTTGTGCGGGCCGAGCGCGGTCGCGATCCGCCGGCCCTCCTCGGCGTCCACCGCGACGCCCGTAAAGCCGTCGAGAAGCGCATGGTCCTCGTAGAAGGCGCACACGTCCTGCGTGATCGGTTCCAGCAGCTCCCCGAGCGCGGCGAGCGCCCGCCCGTACACCGAGTGGCAGTGCGCGACGGCGACGACATCGGGCCTGGCCCGGTGCACCTGCGCATGCACCGCGAAGGCGGCCTGATTGACATGCTGCCGGCCCTTGACGACCTGTCCTTCGCCGTTCACCAGGATCAGCCCGCCGGCCGTCATGTGCGCGAACGGCACCCCGAACGCGTTGACCCAGTAGCAGTCGGGGAGCTCCGGGTCCCGGGCGGTGATGTGCCCCGAGACCCCCTCCTCGAAGCCGAACTGCCCGAACAGCCGCAGCGCCCCCGCGAGCCGCTCCTTGCGATACCGCCGCTCGCCGTCGACGGAGTCGTGGACGGGCGGCATCGAGAACTGCAGCTGCTCGACGGGCATCGGCGTGGGCGTTTCGGTCATGGCCGGAAGCTACCGTGCGGTACACGAGGTGACCAGGGCTGTGAGCGTGGGAAACGGCGACGCCGCCGCTCATACGCGATGAGCGGCGGCGTCCCGTGGTACCTGGGGCGGGCGGGGGACTACTCCCACTCGATGGTGCCCGGCGGCTTGCTCGTCACATCGAGCACCACGCGGTTGACGTCCGCGACCTCGTTGGTGATGCGGGTGGAGATCTTCGCGAGCACGTCGTACGGCATCCGCGTCCAGTCCGCCGTCATCGCGTCCTCGGACGAGACCGGGCGCAGCACGATCGGGTGGCCGTACGTCCGGCCGTCACCCTGCACACCCACCGAGCGCACGTCCGCCAGCAGCACGACCGGGCACTGCCAGATCTCGCGGTCCAGACCGGCCGCGGTCAGCTCCTCGCGGGCGATCGCGTCGGCCTCGCGCAGCAGGTCCAGGCGCTCGCGCGTGACCTCGCCGACGATACGGATACCCAGGCCGGGGCCCGGGAAGGGCTGGCGCTGGACGATCTCGTCCGGCAGTCCCAGCTCCTGGCCGACCATCCGGACCTCGTCCTTGAACAGCTTGCGCAGCGGCTCGATGAGCTGGAACTCCAGGTCCTCGGGGAGGCCGCCGACGTTGTGGTGGGACTTGATGTTCGCGGTGCCCGTGCCGCCGCCGGACTCGACGACGTCCGGGTAGAGCGTGCCCTGGACGAGGAACTCGACGGCCTCGCCGCCCGTGCCCGCCTCGGCGACGATCTCCGCCTGCGCCTGCTCGAAGACCCGGATGAACTCGCGGCCGATGATCTTCCGCTTCTCCTCGGGGTCGGAGACCCCGGCGAGCGCGCTCAGGAAGCGCTCCTGCGCGTCGACGACCTTGAGCTGCACGCCCGTGGCCGCGACGAAGTCCTTCTCGACCTGCTCGGTCTCGCCCTTGCGCATCAGCCCGTGGTCGACGTACACGCAGGTCAGCTGGGATCCGATGGCCTTCTGTACGAGGGCCGCGGCGACCGCGGAGTCCACGCCGCCGGACAGGCCGCAGATTGCGTGCTTCGTGCCGACCTGCTCACGGATCAGCGCGACCTGCTCGTCCACCACGTTGGTGGTGGTCCAGGTCGGCTCGATGCCGGCGCCGCGGTAGAGGAAGTGCTCCAGGACCTGCTGGCCGTGCGTGGTGTGCATGACCTCGGGGTGGTACTGGACCCCGTACAGCTTCTTCTCGTCGTTCTCGAAGGCCGCGACCGGCACGACGTCCGTGGACGCGGTGACGGTGAAGCCCTCCGGCGCCGCCGAGCAGGCGTCGCCGTGCGACATCCAGACCGACTGCTCGGCCGGGGTGCCCTCGAAGAGCGTCGAGCCGGTCTTGGAGACGGTGAGCGGGGTACGTCCGTACTCGCGCGCACCGTTGTCGTCGACCGTGCCGCCGAGCGTCGTGGCCATCAGCTGGAAGCCGTAGCACATGCCGAAGACGGGGACGCCGGCCTCGAAGAGGGCGCGGTCCAGGACCGGTGCGCCCTGCTCGTACACGGACGAAGGACCGCCGGAGAGGATGATCCCCTTGGGGTTCTTGGCCAGCATCTCTGCCACGGGCATCGTGCTCGGCACGACCT
This sequence comes from Streptomyces sp. A3M-1-3, assembly GCF_024213665.1. Taxonomy (GTDB): domain Bacteria; phylum Actinomycetota; class Actinomycetes; order Streptomycetales; family Streptomycetaceae; genus Streptomyces. The sequence goes on along the minus strand of NZ_JANAVP010000014.1, from coordinate 167,670 downwards.
CGCTGTAGACCCGTGCTTCACGGACACGGCGGGCGATGAGCTGGGCGTACTGCGCGCCGAAGTCGACAACGAGTACGACGTCAGGGGCAGCGGGGGACGCTGATGACACGGCGGCGGCCTTCCGGCGGGAAGAGGGGGGCTGGTTTGTCAATTCTAACGGGGCCGAGAGATCGGCCTTGTCTCACCATCCGAACCCGCGTTGGCCCCGCCCCGCGCGACAGGCCATAATCGCCGCATGTCCAAGCAGCTGAGCTTCCTCTTTACCTATGGCACCGGCCCGTCCGGCTGCCATGGTTGTGCTGCTTGAGCCACTGACAAGCAACTTCCCAGGCGCCCCGGGCCGACAAGGCCCGGGGCGTTCTGTCGTTTCCGGACCCTGTCGCTCCGGGGCACCGCACCGCCCCCGACACACCGCCCCTGACAAGGAGACCCGCAGATGAGCACCACGACCGTGGAGACGCAGACATCAGCAGCCGGCGCTGCGGGCGGCGCCCGCACCACGGACGCCGCCGGCCTGATCGGAGACGCCCGTGAGCGCATCGATGCGCTCGACGACCGGATCATCGGCCTGATCCAGGAACGGATGGCCGTCTCGGCCGTGATCCAGGAGGCCCGGATCACCTCCGGGGGCCGCCGGGTGAACCTCTCCCGCGAGATGGAGATCATCAGCCACTACAGCGATGCGCTCGGCAAGCCCGGCACCTCGCTCGCGATGACGCTGCTGGAGCTGTGCCGGGGCCGCATCTGAGGGGCTTGGACCTGAGTTCGGATCCGCTCTCACCCGTACGGCGCGTGACCGGCCCCGGGGGGCTTCGTTGGTCCCGTTGTCCGTGCCAGCCAGGGGCGGCCCGAAAGAACCACGCGTGGCTCCGCTGGAGCGATGAGGCGTACGGCCCGTGGATCGTGCGTCGTGGGACCTCGCTCCAGCGTGTGACCGGTCGGCAGGGGACAGCAGCCCGGTCACCCCAGAAGGACGGTCGGCTCCGGGGACGCCCGGGCCGACCGTCCGTCATCAGCCCTCCGTCATCAGCCCTCCGTCATCAGCCCTCCGTCATCAGCCCTCGGTGAGTCGATGACCTCAGGCGGTGGTGACGGCGAGGGAGGCCACGGCGCACCCGGCTATGAGCAGCCGGGAAGCTGACTTGATCACTTGCATACCTTCATTCCGAGGTTCACACACGGGACGCGCGGCGGCGCGCGGACAGGAAGAGGACGCCACCGGCCACGACGGCCGCGGCGGCGGCGCCGACGGCCGGCAGCATGGCCGTACCGGTGCCGGTGGCGGCTAGGGAGCCACCGGTGGAACCGCCGGTCGCACCGGCCGAGGCGCCGCCCGACGCACCGCCCGAGGTGGCACCCGAGGCCGAGGCGCCGCCCGTCGACTCGCCCCCGTCACCACCGGTCGAGCCGCCGGTGGAGCCGCCGGTGGAGCCGCCCGCCGAGCCGGAGCCGCCGCCCGTGGCGGTCCCGGTGTCCTTGCCGTTCAGGACGAGACGGGCGGTGTTGTTGGACGGCTTCGGGTCGAAGCCCAGCTCCGGACGGGACTGGTAGGGGGCGCGCACGATGACGGCCCCGGTCGCGTTCTCGACGACCTTCTCGATCTTCAGCTCGAACGGCAGGGCGAACTTCGCGTCCTCCAGCACGACCGCGGAGGTGTCACAGACATAGCGGGGCGCGCCGAGCTGTTCCTCCCGGTAGCCGCCGGCGGCCGTCACCCCCTGGCAGCGCTCGGGCTTGCCGGTGACCTTGGCACCAGCGGGCACCGTGAAGTCGACGGCGGCGACGCTCTCGCCGGAGCGGATGTAGCCGATCCAGGCCGGACCCCTGTTCCGGAAACCGACCTCGGCCTTCACCGTCTCGCCTGCCGCGGCCTTCAGAGAGCGGCCGTACGCCGCGAAGTCGGCGGTGTTGTCCGTGCGGAAGTCGAACTCCCGCTGGTTGTCCCAAGGATTGAGGTCCGCGGAACGGGCCGAGGCCGCCTTCTTGGTGAGGGTCAGCTCGCGGCCGGTGCCCCGGGTGAACGTGAGGCCGGCGCGCTGTGCGGTGCGCGCCGCCTGGCTGTCCTCGTCGATGCGGTAGATCAGAGTGTCGATGTAGGCGATGTCGGTGGCCTCGATGTGGAGCGGCTTCGCCAGTTCGTAGACCGCACCAGGCTCGTACGACCCGTCGAACCAGCACACGGTCGCATTGACGGCGCGGATGCCTTCCCCGCCCTCGCTGTATTCGCAGTTCTCGTACTGCTCGGTGAAGGCCATGCCCCGCGAGTGTCTCAGCGTGAGCAGGACACCCTCGGCGGGCGCGGTGCCGGCGTTGGTGAAGGACACCGGCACCGGCTGGACCTCGCCCGGTTGCAGGTTCCGCCTCAGGGCGAGCGGCTTCATGACGAGGTCGGGGCCGCCGACCGTGACCTGGGTGGAGAAGGACGTGAAGGTCGCGCCCTCGGCCTTGCCGGTGACCTTGATGGCGCCCGTGGCACCGAGCCTGCTGCCCTCGGCCGCGGTGAGCTCGAGCTGCGCCACGCTGCTGAGGCCGGGCCAGATGCCGTGGTCGGCGCAGACGGCGGTGGCGCCGGTGACCTGGCAGTCCGAGCTGCCGTTCTCGCCGAAACCGGCCTCCGCGACGCCGGCGATACCGCTCAGGTCGATGGTGACGCTGTAGTCGCCGTCGAAGTAACCGGTCTCCTCGTCCTCGCTGGGATTGGTCACCTGGATGTCCACGGTGGCCTTGTCCGGACTGCCGGTCGCCGGGACGGGCCGGAGGCCGACCTCCGGCTCACCGCTCAGCGTGAATACGGGACCGACGGCGTACGCGGCGGCCTGCGCGGGGGTGCCCAGTCCGACGGCCAGCAGGCCCACGGCAGCGAGGCCGGCCGCTGCGCGGCGCAGACCGGCGGGCGTGGAAGAACGTCTCATGACCACTCTCTGGGGGTTGGCGCTGTGACAGCGATACAAGATCATCGACCGGCGGAGGGCGGCCGGGGTTGCCCTCCGACAGGTCACGGATTGGGGACGAAGAAGGCCCGCGCACCTGAGCGGGCCTTCGGGGGATACAGGGCGGCATGTCGACCTGCTTTCGTCAGGTGGACCACGCCCCCTCCCGGGCCGTGCCGGCTCTCAAGCAACGGCCGCCAAACTCCGCTGACGCCCTAGCTCGAACCACAGCAGCTTGCCGCTGGTCCCGAAGAGGTCGCCGCCGAGCGGATACCCGCCCCAGTTGTCGGCGCACAGCTGCACGAGTAACAGCCCCCGACCACGGTCCGCGCCGACCGATTCGGGAGGGGAGACGGGCGGCAGCAACCCGGGCGGCTTGTCGAATGGCGCCGGAATCACCGGATTGGTGTCCCACACGCTGACCCGCAGCCGGTCCCCCTCCATGGCGCGCAGCTTCAGCGAGGCGGGCCCGTCCGAGTGCCGGTAGGCGTTGGTGACCAGTTCGCAGGCCAACAGCTCGGCGGTGTCGACGAGTTCCCCCATCCCGTACGAGCCAAGCACGGCCCGCAAGGTGGTCCGGGCGATGCGCGGGGCACGCGGATCATGCGGCAACCCAAGGGTGTACGACCAGCCGGACGGGTCCGGCCAGAGGCGGTGCGGGGATACGGTGGCCATGGAAACCCCCTACAGGGAGGTGGAGTTGGATCACTCGACAGTGACGCCGTCCGGTGGCAATGCCGCGCGGGACGCGGTGCGCTTCCGGGGCTCAGGCGCCTCCAGGCGAGTGGCTTGGCTCACACCATAGACTCCAACCCCTGAAGGTTTTGTACGAGTTAGCAAAACCTTCAGCAATAGCATTCGTTGGAGTGACGGCGAGACTGTGCGTACGAATAGGAGAGTGGGCATGGCCCCGAGGAGCGCCCCGACTGCCCGCCGCCTGAGACTCGGCGCCGAGCTGCGCAAACTACGCGAACGCGCGGGAATCACCGCCGCCGAGGCCGCCCGCACCCTCGGCACCACACAGGCCCAGATCAGCAACATCGAAGCGAACCGCTTCGGAGTGAGCGCCGAGCGCGTCCGGACGCTCGCCAGTATCTACTCCTGCCCTGACCAGTCGCTGATCGACGCTCTCGCCGCCATGGCCGCCGACCGCACCCGCGGCTGGTGGGAGGAGTACCGGGAGATCCTCCCCACAGGACTGCTGGACCTGGCCGAACTGGAGCACCACGCCGTCACGTTGCGAACCGCCTACACCGCCCATATGCCCGGCCTTCTCCAGAGCTCCGACCACGCGCGCGAGATCATCCAGTCCGCAGTACCCCCACTGTCCCCGCCCGAAGTCGAACACCGACTCTCCCACCGGATCAAACGCCAGACGGTCCTCTACCGGGACGGCCCCACCCCGTTTCACACCATCGTCCACGAAGCCGCTCTCCGCATGAAGTTCGGCGGTCCGGCAGTCGCCCGCCGCCAACTGCAGCACCTGCTCGACATGAGCGAGCACGACCACATCACGATCCAGGTCATCTCGTTCGACGCCGGCACCTACCCCGGCTCCGGCCAGTCCGTCTGCTACGCCGAGGGACCAGTCCCCCAACTCGACACGGTCCAACTCGACCAGTCCCACGGCTCCGCCCTCCTGGACGCCGAGCACCAGCTGAGCAAGTACCGCACTCTGCTCGATCGCCTGGAAGCGACCGCCCTCAGGCCCGCCAAGTCCCGCGACTTTATCCACACCATCGCCCGCCACCTGTGAAAGGACTAAAAAAATGCCCAACCACGACTGGCAACAGTCCTCCTATTGCGCAGAAGGAAACGCCTGCCTCAACATCGCGACAGCGCCGGACGGCACCATCAAACTCCGCGAGAGCAATAACCCTGAGGTCATAGTCACCACGCCCACCACATTGCGAATTTTCATACGCGGCATAAAGGCAAGCAATATCAAGTGCGCCACCAACCCCGTTGCAGCGTGAACGGCAGCCCAGCACAGCCCGACACCAGGACCTCCGGAAACATCAGAAGCCCCCGACGACAATTCCGTCGGGGGCTTCTATGATTTTGAAATCCTACCGTTTCGGATCAATGTCCACGAGGAGCCGCACCCGGATCACGCTTGAAGCCTAGCTCTTCATTCACCTGCAGGGTAAGCGCCACAAGGTCTTCAAGGGGCACAGAGGGGACTCTGTAGGATTCCTCCATCATTCGTGCAACAAATAGACGGGGGAGGCTCACGTTGTACCTCTCCACATAATGAGCCAGATCCCAGCGCCACACCCATTCGCCATCACTGAGGACAGAAGAGCCACCTCTAATATAGGCGCTTCCATCAACGATGTCCGGACAGGACTCCATGACATCCAGAATCGGGTGTCCCGACCTGAGAAAGGAAACTACATCCCTCACCGGATAGTTCGGGAGATCCTCCATCGCCTCGCGAATATCCGCGCAGTAAACGGGCGGACCGTTTGGGTTGAGCTGCCGAAAGAATCCAGCGAAGCGCACCACGAGCGTCACCTCTTGACAATCGGAAGAAACATACGCCAGTAACCGCCACGAGCGATCTGCGGCACCTGTCCCGGCCCGAGAGCAGGGTTGGTACCGACCGCATTCGTCGGGGCACGAACAGTCACCCCCATCTCGTTGGCGACTTGCTGTGCAATGTTGGGTCCATCGGTGCCTGAGTGGCAGACCATGAGCCTTATGCAACCCCCCGAGTAGTTGGCGTTGCTTCGAACGGCATCAACGATCTGTCCACCGTTCACGAGACCCTCGTCAAGGTCGAGGTACCCCTCTGGCGTCCCATGCGCGATGACATCATGCTCACCACCGTTTGCCACGTTCTGCGAGTTTCGCACACTCTTAGGATCATCGCCGATTCGAGTGAATGAGCCACCGTGGGTGACGGGACTCCCGGCCGGTATTGCCCCATCCATCTCCTCGACGCTGCTGCCTCTGCTAGCTTTCTTGACCTTGGCGCGGGCCGTGGCGAGGGCGTCTCTGGCCTTGTTGACGGCCTTGGAATTCTGCCAGATGCCCTTGACGCCACCGATGAGGTCGCCGACGAGGCCGGCCACGCGCTTGGCGAGCTTGATGCCCTTGGCCCAGTTCCATGGCATGCCGTACTTCGCGAGGATCTTGCCTGCTAGGCCGCCGGCGAAGCTGCCTGCGATGTTCAGCGCTGTTTCGCCGCAGGCTGCCAGGTCTCCGCTGGAGAAGCAGTCCATGGCCGCGTTGATGCCGAGGATGTCCTTGGCGATCTCCACGAGTTCCTTGGCGGCCTGCTTGACCTGCTGCTTCGAGGCAGCGAGGTTCTTCTCGGCCTGGTCGACCTTGTCCTGGGCGTCGTTGGCCGCCTGCTCATCCTTCGACTCGCCGGACTTGATCCGGCCGCCCGAGCAGGAGTTGGGGTGGGCGTTGCAGTAGGCCTGCACGTCCGGGTCGTACAGGCCCGTCGGGTCACTACTGGAGACCGGCCGGTTGTGGGCGTAGGCGTAGGCGTTGAGCTGCTGGGGATCGTTGTGGTCCACGACCGGGTCGGGCGAGATGAACTTGCCCAGGTAGCTGTCGTACTGACGCGCCCCGATCTGGGTCAGACCGGTCGAGGCGTCGATCGTGCCTCCGACGAAGCCCTTCTCGCCCGGCCAGGATCCCGTCGCGGTACCACGCGACTTGCCGTAGGGGTCCATGCGCCGCTGGGTGACCGCGCCGGTGGCAGGGTCTATGGCCAGCTCGCTGGTGCCGTGGTGGTCGGAGGCGAGGAACGCGAGCTTGTTGTCGTTGGTCCGGATGGCGATGGCCTGGCCCGCGTACGCGTAATAGCGGGTGGCCTCCACCTTGCTGCTGCCCTTGGGCAGGCGCAGTTCCATACCGGGCAGATAGACCGTGGTCGCGGTGGCGTCGCGCCGCAGAACCCGGCTGCCCCCGGCGTCGAAGATGTTGGTGGTCGTCGAGCCATTGGCTTCGGTGACCTTGACCGGCTTGCCGGTTGCGTCCCATTCAAGGGACTGGGTGTTGCCGCCGATGGTGCGCTTGGTGGTGTTGCCCGATGCGTCGTAGGTGAAGGTGCGCTGACTGTCGCCGGTCGGGGTGTTCTCCACGACCTTGGTCACAGCGTGCGGTCCCGCGGTGCCCTCCCCGTAGGTATAGGTCCGCTTGACGTCCTTCGTCGCGTTGAGCCCGGTGTCGTGCACCGTCTCCGTCAGCCGGTTGCCGACCTTGTCGAATGTGTACGAGTTCCAGTACGCCGCAGGCCCTCCCAGCGGGCTGCTGCCCGGAGCCGCGGCGCAGGCCGAGGGGAGGGAGCCCCCCTGCTTGCCCCCTACGGTGCCCGAACCTGCGCCGGTCGTCTGGGTCGCCGCAGGCGTCCAGGACTCGGTCATCCGGTACTGGTAGTCGTACTTCAGGCACTGCACGTCGACGGCGCCCACGCGCGCGGTGTCCGCGACCGACAGCACATTGCCGATCTGGTCGTAGGAGTAGTGACTGGCCTTGGCCGGGCCGGCCACGCCCTCGACGTCGACGACCGAGCGGGTCAGCCGGTCGGTGCCCTTCTCGTAGAAGAAGGTCTGCCAGGTCTTCTTGCCGCTGCCGGTGGACAGTTGAAGCTGGTTGAGCCGGCTGGTCGACGAGTACACCGTGTCAGTGACGTACGGGGTCTGGCCGGTCATGCTCTTCGGGCGCTGCAGGTCGTCGTAACCGAGGGCGATCGCCTCGGAGGTGAGGCCGCCGGCTGCGGGCATGCCCTGGCCCTGGACCGTGCCGTCACGGTTGTACGTGGTGGTGAACGTGTAGACGCCTGCCAGCGCACCCTCGGCGGCCGGTACCGAGTACGCCGTCTTCAGCGGACGGTAGAAGTCGTCCATGGCCTGGGTGGCGGTGGCGAAGTACTCCGCGCCGTTCGTGTAGCGCAACGACGCCCATGCCTGGCCGAGCCAGCCGGCCTTGTCGTAGCGGGACTCGGTCAGTTTGGTGCCGGTGTTCGGCTCGCCTTCCCAGGTGGTGACGGGGCGGTCGAGCACGTCGTACACCACGGAGGTCTTCATGTTGCGGGCATCGGTCGTGGAGACTGGCCGGTCGAGTGCGTCGTAGACCGTCGTCGTGGCGCCGGCGTCCGGGTCGGTGCTCTTGGTCGTGCGGCCAAGCTGGTCGTACTCGTACCGCCAGGTGTTGCCTTCGGCATCGGTCAGCGAGGTGAGCCGGTCGCCGGTGTCGTACGTGTAGGTCGTCGCGTCGTAACCGGTGGAGGTACCGGCCACGGTCGGAGCGGACCCCTTGTAGTGGCGCAGCTCGACCGTCTTGCCGCGGGCGTCGGTGATGGCGGTGGCGGGCACCCCGCCCTGCGGCGGATCGGTGTGCACCCGGTCGCCCTCGTGGACGTACGTCGTGCGCCACTGCTCGACCCCGGCCACCTGGAAGATCTCCGCGGTGGTGCGGCCGAGGCCGTCGTACTCGTAGGCGGTCTGCGCCCCGACCTCGCCGCTGTTGACTGTCAGCAGCTCGCTGGAGGGTGCTCCAGTCGCGTTGTAGGTGGCGTTGGTCCTCTTTGGCTTGCCGGTGCCGTCGTAGAAGACGTCACCGACCATCCGGGTGCCGCCCGGTCCCTCGGTCTGCTTCTGGCGCGGGCGCAGCAGGCCGTCGTAGAGCTGGTACTCGACGCCGTAGGAGCCGTCAATCTCGATCTTTTCGGTCTTGACCGCGACGGGCTTGTCCCGGCGGACGTCGTAGGAGTGCTTGATGCTCGGCGTCTGGGTCTTGGCCCGGTCGGCCAGCCATACGGAGGTCAGTCGGCCCATTGCGTCATAGGCCAGTTCGGTGCGCTTGCCGTTCGGGTCGGTCTGGCCGGTCGACTGACCCCAAGCGGGTGCGTAGTCAGTGGTCGTGACGTGCTCGCGGGCGTTGAAGACCTTCGTCTGGGAAATCAGGCCGTTGACTTCGGTGTACACCGTCCTGGTCTCGGTGCCGCTGGCGTTCTTCTGCGAGGTGGCACGGCCGAAGGCGTCATACCTCGTGGTACCAGTGACCTGGTAAGTCGCGGTGGTGCCGTTGTGCGATGTCAGGCGCTCGGTGCTGGTCGCATCGCCCTTGACGGGTGCGGCGCCGAAGGCACCGTCGTCGTAGGAGGTACGTTCGTCCGCGATGACCTGCGTCCGGCGGTCGGGAGTGGCCGAGCAGCCGACCGAGACGGTCTCGCTGCGGGAGGGCAGCTGGAGGAGGTTCTTCGCCGGGTTGTCCGCGTACCACATGCGGGTGCAGGTGTCGTCCTTGGTGGTGGACAGGTCTCCGAAGTCGTCGGTTTGAGTCAGCCGGCCGGTGGCGTTGGCGGTGTCGTAGTGCGATACCGACTTCGTGGCCCGCCACGTGCCGTCCGGGAGCAGCGTGTAGCCACGCGTGGTCTCCGGCTTGACGATGGTCGCCTTGGTCGTCGCCCACGACTGCGTCTGTGTGGCGGTGTCGCGCTTCCACGGCTCGCTGACCGACTTGGCGATGACCTTGCCGTTGTCGTAGGTCTGCGACTCGATCTCGAAGCCCGTGTACTCCTGATGCCCGGTGTAGACGGTGCCGGTGGAGTCGGTCACTTTCTCGCTGCGCATGCCGCCGCCTGGCAGCTTGTCGCCGTCGAGGCCCTGCAGATACGTGTAGTCGATCCGCGTGGACTGGTTGGTGGCACTGCCGCTGGTGAGCGTCACCTTGCCGTAGCCCTGCCAGCCGCCCCAGGTCAGGTACTTGGCGTCGGTGATGCCATCCGGCTCTGCGTGCCGCCAGCCGGCGCTGCCCTGGTAGTTGTAGCGAGTGACCAGGTCCTCACCACCGCCGGTGCGGTCGGTCTCGACGACTTCGGCGACGACGTACTTGTGGAACCAGTCCTCGATCGGGTCGATCGTGCCCGGCGGCGCCCACTTCACCGGGTAGCACCGCTTGGTGGACTCACCCGCCTTCGGCAGCGCGGTCGCCGTGCAGTCGGTGGGTGCGTAGTTGACGTCGACCTGGGCGCCGGTCTCACTCAGCACCGAGGCCAGGCGGAAGCGGTGGAACGGCGCGATGTTATCGCCGTCCTTGTCCACCCGGTTGGGCAGCTGCTTGCCGTACAGGTCCAGCGTGGGGAGCTTGACGCTGCCGCCGGCCCTGCCCTCGTGATCGATCTTCGAGAGCCAGAGGGTCTTGGAGTCGTCCCCGTTGTCGGTGAACAGATGGGTGAATGTCCACGCGTCCACGGCGGCATAGGTGTCTGCGCCCGTACGCATCCGGGTCGTGATGCCGGTCAGCCGCTTGGTCGTGAAGAAGGTCGGTGCCGCCTGGCTCGTACTGCACTTGGTCGCGGCCTTGCACTCGCGGTCGACCGGGGTGTCCGGCCAGCGGGAGGCATTCGCCGTGGTGCGCTTGGTCTCCGCGCAATCGAAGTCGGCAGTGGGCAGGCAGCGTTCGGCGACCGTGAACGCCACCTGGGCCGGAGCCTTCGCGGCGTAGACCTGGCCGTCGCGCTGACCGTAGTCGATCCGCTTCAGGTAGCCGCCGCGGTGGTACGACGTGCCGTTGACGTCCGTCTTGCCGCCCAGCGCGTAGTAGTTGGTCTCCGGCGCGTAGAAGTAGGACATCACGTTGCCGTGGGTGTCCTTGACGTAGTCCAGGTTCCAGCGCCAGGCCTGCTTGCAGTGGGCACTGGTGAACGTCGCGTTGTAGCAGGGTTCACCCGAGTCGTCACCGAAGACCGGGGTCGTCCAGGCCGAGTTGGTCACCTCATTGCCGGTCGCCCAGCCGGGCAGCCGGTTCTGACCGAAGTAGTACTCGGTGCCGTCCGGGGTGGTGACCTTCCAGTGCTCGCCGTCGTCGTCGCCGTTCGTGGCGCCGGTAAGCCTCTCGACCTTCGTGCCGCTCTCGGACGCGAAGTGCCACTTGCCGGTCGTGTCGTCCTTGATCAGCTGTGTGGACGAACCGTTGAGGAGAATCGTGGCGTTGTCGTACGCCCAGCACTGCTCGGCCGAGGTCTTGTGGCCGTCGTCCGCGCAGGCCTTGTAGGACCTCTCGATATAGCCCGGCTCATAGCTGAAGCCCTCGCCGATCCAGGAACCCTGGTTGTTGGTGACGGAAGTGCGACCGTCCACGGACTGCGAGGAGTAGTTCAGACCGATGGCCGGGGTCTGTCCGCCCGGTGTCAGAACGGTCCGGACCGGATAGTTCCAGGAGAAGCCGCCGGACGAATTCGCCACGTTCCAGCTGGCCGAAGGCGCGAGTGGAGTCGCCTTGTAGTCGCCCTTCGCGGAGGAGTCGCCAGCCGCCAGGGCCACGAGCGGAGCGGCTGTGCCCGCCTGGGTGGACAGACCGCCGGTGTCCGGGGTCGCCTCGACCTCGGCCGTCACCGTCCGCTGGGCCTGATCGTTGGCCGACCGGAGCACCTTGGGCAGCTCAGGACACTTCTCGCTGCCCGGTACGGCGATGGTCGCGCAGGCCGGGAGCTGGACCAACTGGAGCCGTGCCGCGTAGTCGCCGCCGTACGCCTCGGCGAATGCCGAATAGTTCACCGACAGCGCCACCTTGCCGGAGCGCTGCACCCCGTCGGTGCGCTGGACGCGCAGCAGGGCCGCGCTGCCCAGCTGCTCGGCACGCCGGTGATCCAGCGCGGATATCCGCACCGTGGAGGGCGACGTGCCCTGCTTGTCTGCGGCCGTCGTCCCCGGGGCCTTGGTGTTCGTGTTCGAAGCCGGCGCGGCTTCGGCGACCGTGACCGGAAGCGTGCCCGGCGTGCCGTGGCCTCCACGTGCGCCCTGGACGGACCTGTCTGATGCCTTCTTGGCCGATACGGTCAGTTCGACACTGCCGGCGTCGGGCCAGACCGCCCGGTCCAGGGTCGAGACCGCGGCCTTCTTCGCCGGGTCGGCAGGCCTGGCTTTGGCCGTGGCATTCCTGCCCTCGGCCGGGTCAGCGCTGTCTTGAACACCGGGTCGTTTGGCGGCTCCGGGTTTGGCGGGCAGCGCCTGTACGCTCCCCGCCGAAAGGGCGAGCAGCACACCAAGCACTGTGGCTCCCACAGCATGCCGGGGCATGCGGGAGGCGAGCAATCGGCCACGCAGGGACATCACACAACTCCGCAAGGGCAGGGTTCGAGTGGGCGAAGAGCAGAGGAATTTGAGGTGGCGGGGCCGGGGCCTCCGGTAGCGGAGGCCCCGGCCACACACCGGGCGCTACAGGGAGGTGTCGGGCGTCGGCTGGCGCATCCTGGCGATGCCGACCGGGTCGACCGCCCCGTCGTACACCCGCACTTCATCCACGGCACCGGCGAAGTACTCGCTGCCACCGCCCTGAGCGGAGCGACCGACCTGTAGTCCGGCGGTCGCCTTCCATCGGGTGATCTCGACACCGCGGGCGGAGGAGGCCAGTTGGCCCTCGACGTAGAGCCGCAGCTCGCTGGTGAACGCGTCGTAGACGACCGCGAGATGCTGGCCGGCGCCACCAGTGTTGGGCAGCTCCTGGTCGTCCGTGAAGGTAGTCACTGGCGCGTCCGCCTTGTCCGTGGCGGCCACCGCCAGCTCCCACTGGCGGGTCGCCTTCTGGTAGCGCACCACGAAACGGTCGGCGGCAGCGCCCGGAAGGGACAGCACCGTCTGTGACTTCTCCGGGTCGAGAGCCGAGAGCTGCGCGCGGACCGCGACCGTGAACCCGGCGTCGCCCGCGACGGGAGGCGTCGCGGTGGCTGCCCACTGTGCTGCGCCGTCCAGCTCCAAGTGGCCGCCGCCGACAAGGGCCGGTTCGTTGCCGGCGATCGGGTCCGGGTCCTGGGGCTGGTAGATGGACGCATTGCCGTACAGGTTCAGCGGCTGGCCACCGGAGTGGGCATTGGCCGAAGTTCCGTTGGTGGCACTGTCCAGCGGCCAGTAGCCCTTCCGCTGGGGCTTGATGGTCATCAGATCTGCGACTTGGGCGGGGGGTAGCACGCGGTCGAAGGCGCGGACATCGGCGAGATCACCTACGAAGTGGTCGTAGTAGCCACGGACGACCCGACTGGCGGTACCGTCACCCGGGTCCTCGAGTACAGCGCCGTATCGGCGGCCGATCTGCAGACGACCGCCCTTGAGCTCGGTTGTCCCGGCCGCTGCCGTCACTGCCTTGGCCTGCTGGTTGACGTAGAGCCGCAGCTCCGGCCCACCCACCTTACCGGCGTCGTATACGGCAGTCAGGTGCACCCACTGCCCCGCGACTACCGGTGCGTCCGACGCGACTCTCACGTGTACTTCAGAGGTGGGGACGGGGCTCCGCTTCGTGAGGATGGAGAACTCCCACTTCTTGGACGAAGCGCTGTACCCCAGATTGATGGAGCCGGTGTGAATCGGCAGAGGGCGGAATGGGCCCTCATATAGCCAGTAGCCCTTGTGGCTGACCACGGACAGATCCTTGCTGAGCACTGTCGGGCGAACCCAAGCGCTGACAGTGAAGTTCTTACGGGGATCCAGAACGGGCGCACCGGAGTCGAGGTACGCGTCTGTCGTGCCGTTGAAGCGTGCAGCGACGTCCGCTGTCCCTCCCGGACCCGGTATTCCGAAGGTCACTCCCGCTCCCGGAGTGGCCGGATTGTCGCCCGTCTCATCATGGGCCAGGTCAGTGCCAGCCTCATCGGCCAAGTTCCACTGGCCGACCGCCGAACGACCATCGGCCACCAGGAACTCGTACTGCGCCGGAACGCTGACGTTCTTCGCCTTGTCGAAGGACTCGACCGTGACCCAGTGCCGGCCGGCCGACATCGGGGTCCAGCTCAGCGAGGCAGGGGCTCCGACCTTAGCGGCGGCCAGAGTCTTCTTCGGCTGGCCGCCGAAGCTGTACCGGTATTCGACAGCCTCGGTATCAGTTCCGGTACTGGTGTCGGGCGAGAAGGTGAACGTACCCACCGATCCCACGCCATCGTGTCGCATTTCGTCGTCCGGGTATTGCTCAGACACCACCTTCGGCGCGGGAGGGGCCGTGTTGTCAAAGATGAACTCGCAGCGCTGCGTACCCGTGGAACTCCATTCGCCCCAAGCATCTCCGTCAAACGCCCTGGCGCTCCAGTAGACCACCGACTTCGGCTTGTAATTCACCATCTTTGCCGCTTCGACCGTGTAGGTGAACGGCGTTCCAGCGTTCGGAGACTTGTAGACAGTGTCAGAAGTGAACGACTGAGCGGCGCTGGCTGTGTCGGTGTAGGCAACCTTGAACTGGACCTTCACCTGGTCGGTCTGTGAGGTGGTGTGGTCCGGGTCGCGCGTCTCCGTCCGGAGCTGAGGCCAGATATTGCTGTAAGGACGGCTCGTCCCCCAGGCACATACGCCACCGGGGTTCGAGGACATCAGGGCCGTACTGATCTGCTTCGGCGGCGTGTTGTAGCTGATCGACAGGTAGGTGTTGCCGCAGATCCGCTTCCAGCCGCCGAACGATGTTTCATTCTCGGCCTTCAGGCCCAGCGTCATGTTCGCCCAGCCACCGGCCGCGGCGCTCTGCACCTGAGTGGTCAGCCCACCACCCTCGAAGTGGATGTTGGCCTGGCTGGAACACGACGTCGGCTGAATCTGCTTGTCGACCGTCATCAAGTGCTGGGACCAGGAGTCCTTGGTGGTGTTCCAGCTACTGGACGACGTAATGCTGTAGTCCTTGCCGCCGATCCGGTACAGCTGAAGCGGCTCCGCCCGGGCGTCGGCCCAGTAGACGTGCTCGACCCGGCCGGAGAACGTCGCCTTCAGGATCTGCTTGTCCTTGTAGAAGGACATTGGGGTGGTGAACAGCAGTCGCCGGACGCCCACACCGTTGCAGGACACGGGACTGTAGTCCGTCGGGCACTTGCCGGCGCCGGCACTCCCGGAATACTTCCAGTCCTGAATGGTCGGCTTGCCCGACATCACCGATGTCCAGGCGGTGCGGGACGTGGTGCGCTGGAACGGATCGATCACGATGGGGAACACGGTGCCGGAGCCCCGCAGAAGCTTCTGGTCTGGAATCAGCGTGAGCTTCTTGGCGCTGATCTCAAGCCCCAGCGGCGATGTCTTGCCCCCGCCGCGCGGGCCGTCGAGCAGCGGCCGGGGCGCCGAACGGAGCGCCGAGCGCGCGGCCATGGGCCCCGTGCCACTTTCGGTGGCCGAGGCCGAGTCCCACATCGCGGGCGCGGCAGCTTCGAAGACTGTCCCGCCAACCGCCGAGTCGACCGCCTGCACAGCGCCGGAGGCGTTCTCTCGCAGAGTGATCCCCTGCGTGCCGAGCTCCAGTTCTATTCGCTTCAGCTCCGGGTTCGCGGCGGCTTCGGGCGTATTGACCACGAGCATGTGGCCGAATCCGTCCACCTCCGCGCGCACTGCCAGGTCCACTCCCGGCAGCACATTGGAGTACGTCGCCGCACTGCCTTCGACGCGGGGTGCGGGCAGCTTCCCGCCCGGCCAGGTCAGCGTGAATTCGCGGCCGGCCCGTCGCATCACCGCGAACGGACCTTCCCCGCCGCCGGAGAACACCACGTCGACGGTGGCGGCCTTCGGCCTCCAGCTTCCGCCCTTGTCCTTGACCAGGGTGTCGTCGACTTGTACCCATGCGCCGTTGCGCACGGCACGCACGGGCTCGGCGTACTCCCGCGCGGTAAACGAGCCGTCCGGATTGGCGAACACCTCACGCCGCTCCTGGCGAAGGCCCGTTACCTCGACCGGTGCGCCGAGTCGGCGGGCTGCGGCATGAGCCAGGTCCTCGGTCGGCTGCGGTCCAGCAGCAGGCTTCTCACCGGCCGGAGTCTGCGACGCGGCCACGGCGGCGACCGCCGGTGCGGCACCCCCCGGTAAATCGAATGCGACGGCCAGGACTGCAGTGGAGGCAACAACGGCCCCCACCCCCCTCAGCCGTGTGCTCCATACGGCCACTCCGGCCATATCCCCCACCCCAAGTCACAGCAATAACACAGGTCGTGAAGATCCTGTGGTGACTGCGGAGGAAACAGCAAGGCCCCAATATCCGACATGCCGGATAACCCTTGGTCACGAATTGATCACACGTCACACGAGTGGAGTGACGTGTCCCGCGTCACATAAGAATTCTGTGAGTTCAGGACAACCGTTCGCGCAGGTCGCAGGTCATGCATGCGGAACCAATGGCCTCACTCGTGTCCCCCACCGCGGAGGCCCCACACTCTCCGTGCCGCCCCGTGCGGCACGCCAGACTTCACTGAGGTCTTCATGAAGCTTCGCCGCGCCATGGCCCTTGCGGCCGCGACGGCTGTCATCGCCCCGGCCGCACTGCTCGCGGCCCCGGCTGCGTACGCGACGGACAACCCCACGACGACGACCACTACGACCGGTGGCACTGGCACCGGCACGCCCGAGGACCCCGCGGACCCGGGCACCACCACGCCCGGGGACCCGGCCAAGCCCGGCGAGGACACCAATCCCGAGAACCCGGCCGAGCCCGGCGACGACACCAAGCCGGAGGACCCCGCGGACCCGGGCACCACCACGCCCGAGGACCCGGCCAAGCCCGGCGACGACACCAAGCCCGAGAACCCGGCCAAGCCCGGCGAGGGCGACGAGGAAGAGGACGGCGAGGAACTGGGCGAGGAGCCCATGTTCTGCGAGGAGTCGAAGCTCGACCTCACGTTCAAGGGCCTCCCCGGCAAGATCGCCGCAGGCAGCGGCTGGCACGAGTTCAACCTGAACGTGCACAACCCGTCGAAGTCCATCGTGTCCGAGATCGACTACTTCGCCGCTGCCTCTGCCGACAAGTTCGGGGACAACATTTTCTCGACCAAGAAGGTCGTTCTCCAGTCGTACAACTATGAGATGGAGGCCTGGGAAGACCTCAACGACTACGGCGACTCGACTGGCTGGGTCGGCCAGTCCAACGAGCTCAAGCCCGGCCACGAGGTCAACATCCCGCTGCGCCTCAATGTCAAGGCCAACGCCCCGGTGGGCGTCGGCTTCACACTCGGCGCCGGTCTGTACTACGACGCCGAGGAGAACTGCCTCGGTGGCGGCGAGACCGCTTGGAAGTTCCAGATCGTGAGCTCCGGCACGGACACCGACGGCACTAAGCCGCAGGAAGGCGGCAAGGTCCCGCTTCCGGCGGAGAAGCCCGTCACCAACACGGCGAGCAACGTCTCGGGCAACCTCGCCGAGACCGGTTCTTCCTCGATGCTGCCGACCATCGGTGCCATCGGCGGTATCACCATCCTCGCCGGTGCCGGCGTGATGTTCGCCGTCAAGCGCCGTAAGGGCGACGAGGGCGCTGCCGCGTAACGCGTAACCCGTAACAGAGCGAAGGGGCTGCACTCGGAGGGGAGTGCAGCCCCTTTCTGCTGTCCGCGCGTCCGCGTTACTTCCGCTTCTTCGCGGGGACCTTCGGTACCGCCAGCAGCGGCAGCTTCAGCGCGCCGAACGCGTCCTTCGGGACCGCCGGCCGGTGCGGCTCGACCGGCGCGAGCCGCGTGTAGGCCGCGCCCTGTTCCGGGCGCGGGTCGCGCTCGCCCTTGTTGGGCCAGTACGACATCGCGCGCTCGGCCTGCGCGGTGATGGTGAGCGAGGGGTTCACGCCCAGGTTGGCGGAGACCGCCGAGCCGTCGACGACCGAGATGCCCGAGTGGCCGTACAGCCGGTGATACGGGTCGATGACCCCGTGCTCCGGGTCGGCGCCGATCGGGCAGCCGCCCAGGAAGTGGGCGGTCAGCGGCGTACCCATGAGCTCGCCGACATTGCTGCCCGCGAATCCGTTGATCTCCTCCGCGAGGAGCGTCGCGGCCCGCGTCGCCTCCGCGATCTGCTTCGGGTTCGGCGCGCCGTGCCCCTGACGGGCCGTGAGCAGGCCCTTCCCGATGCCGCCCGCCTTGCGGTAGGTGGTGAGGGAGTTGTCCACCGACTGCATGACCAGGCCGATGATGGTCCGCTCCGACCAGCGCCGGTTGGAAAGCGAGCGGAGCAGCAGCAGCGGGTGGCGGGTGACGTTGCCTAGCCAGCCCAGCACGCGCCGGCCGCTGTACGGCACCTGGAGGATGGACATCGCGCCCATCGCGTTGGAGCCCTTGCCGTACCGGACCGGCTCGATGTGGGTGGTGGCGTTGGGGTGGATCGACGAGGTGATCGCGACACCCTGGGTGAAGTCCGCCTTCTTCACGCCGTGCCGCTTGCGGTAGCGGCGGTTGTCGGTCTGGGCGCCGACCAGGGCCTCCGAGTTGGTACGGGTCAGCTCGCCCAGCCTGGCCGATATGCGGGGCAGCAGCCCGCGGTCCTTCATGGTGTGCAGGAGCGTCTGCGTGCCGTACGTACCGGCCGCGACGACGACCTGTCGGGCCCGCAGAACCTTCGGCTTCGCCTTCCGGCGCGCGTCGGTCGGCACCGTGGAGACCTGGTAGCCGCCGGCCGGGTCGTCCGTCAGCCCGACGACCGAGGTCATCGGGTGGATGACGGCGCCCGCCCGCTCGGCGAGGTGGAGGTAGTTCTCGTTCAGGGTGTTCTTCGCGCCGTGCCGGCAGCCCGTCATGCACTCGCCGCACTGGGTACAGGCGGCACGGGCGGGTCCGGCGCCGCCGAAGTACGGGTCGTCGACCGCCGCGCCGGGCCGGGCCGTGAACGACCCCTCGGCGTCCTGGCCGTCGCCGAAGAAGACGCCGACCGGGGCCAGATGGAAGCTGTCGCCGACGCCCATGGCCTCGGCGGTGGCCTTCAGGTGCACGTCCGAGGGCGTCATGGTCGGGTTGAGCCGTACGCCCAGCATCCGCTTGGCCTGGTCGTAGTACGCCGACAGCTCGTCCTGCCAGTCCGTGATCCCGGCCCACTGCCGGTCCTCGAAGAACGCCGCAGGCGGTACGTACAAGGTGTTGGCGTAGTTGAGCGAACCGCCGCCGACGCCCGCGCCCGCCAGCACCATCACATTGCCGAGCAGGTGCACGCGCTGGATGCCGTACAGGCCGAGTGCGGGAGCCCACAGGTAGTTCTTGATGTCCCAGGAGTTCCTGGGGAGGGTCTCGCGGGTGAAGCGGCGGCCCGCTTCCAG
Organism: Streptomyces sp. A3M-1-3; assembly: GCF_024213665.1. Lineage (GTDB taxonomy): Bacteria > Actinomycetota > Actinomycetes > Streptomycetales > Streptomycetaceae > Streptomyces. The sequence continues at coordinate 148,762 of NZ_JANAVP010000014.1, read as the reverse complement.
CACCCCGACCCGGTACCCCTTCTCGGTCAGCCGCAGCGCGGACACGGCCCCGCCGAAACCGGATCCGACCACGATGACGTCGTAGTCGTACGACGCGTCGTGCGACGCGTCGTCATCGTCCTGGGCATGGGTGTCCTGTGACATCGGCTCTCCTGATCAGGAACTAGCGGAGACGGAACGCCTTCATGGCCCGCAGGCTGCGGCTCATGAACGCCGCGTACTTCTCGTCGTCCATCCCGAAGGACGGGGCCATCGGCATCAGCCGCTGATGGGCGACGGTCTGGGCCTCGGTGTACTTGAGGATGCCCTCGGAGCCGTGCCGCCGGCCGAGGCCGGAGTCCTTCATGCCGCCCATCGGCGACTGGACACTGCCGTACGCCGGTGCGTACCCCTCGTTGATGTTGACCGTGCCGGTGCGCAGCCGGGCGGCGACCGCGTGGCCGCGCTTGCCGTCCTTCGTCCACACGCTGGAGTTGAGGCCGTACGGGGTCGCGTTGGCGAGCTCGACCGCCTCGTCCTCGTCGCTGAAGCGGTAGATTGAGACGACCGGGCCGAAGGTCTCCTCGGTGCACACGGCCATCGGCGCCTCGACGCCGTCGAGGATGGTGGGCTCGAAGAAGAGCGGGCCGATGTCGGGGCGGGCGACTCCGCCCGCGACGAGTGTGGCGCCCTTGGCGACGGCCTCCTCGACGTGCCGCCGTACTGTCTCCAGCTGGCGTTCGCCTACGAGCGATCCCATGTCGGCTCCGTACGCGAGGGCGTTGCCGAGCCGCATGGCCTTCGTACGGGTGGCGAAGCGCTCGACGAACGCGTCGGCGACGGACTCGTGGACGTACAACCGCTCGATGGAGATGCACAGCTGTCCGGCGGACGAGAAGCAGGCGCGCACCGCGCCGGCCGCGGCCTTCTCGACGTCGGCGTCCTTGAGGACCAGCATGGCGTTCTTGCCGCCGAGTTCGAGGGAGACGCCGACGAGCCGGGCGGCCGCGCCCTGCGCGACCTCGCGGCCGGTGCGCGTGGAGCCGGTGAACGACACGTAGTCGGCGTGCCCCACGACCGCCGGGCCGACGACCGGACCCTCGCCCAGGACCACCTGGAAGACCTCGGCCGGCAGACCGGCCTCGATCAGCAGGTCACGGGCCCACAGGGCGGTCAGCGCGGTCTCGGTGTCGGGCTTCATCACGACGGCGTTGCCGGAGACGAAGGCGGGCAGCGCGTCGCCGACGGACAGCTCGAAGGGGTAGTTCCAGGGGGCGATCTGGCCGATGACCCCGCGCGGCTGGCGCAGCTCGGTGACCTTGGTGAGGGTCGGCACGGCGCCGGCGTGGCGCTTCGGCTTCAGATACGACGGCGCCTTACGCCCGTAGTGGCGTGCGGCGACGGCGACGGCCTGGACCTCTTCGTGGGCGTGCAGCCTGGCCTTGCCGGTCTCCAGCTGGATGAGGTCGAGTACCTCGGCCTGCCGCTCCAGTACCAGGTCGTGGAAGCGGAGCAGGACCGCGGCCCGCTGCCGTACGGGCGTGGCCGCCCACACCGGCTGGGCCTTGCGGGCCCGCTCGAAGGCGGCGGCGACGTCCTCGGGGGTGGACTCGGGCAGGTCGGCGAGCTTCTCCCCGGTGAAGGGGCTGTGGTTGGCGGTCCGGCCCGAGCCGGTCACGCCGCGTGTCAGCTGCGCGACGACCTCGGGAGTGACCACATCGGCGGCGGTGCGCGCACCTGCCGGGGTGGTGGCTACGGGGTTGGTGCCGAGAGGGCCGCTGCTGAGGGAGGCGGGGGCCTGCGAGTCCGTCATGGCGGTGAGCGTATGACGATTGGAAGGCTTTGGGTACCCGGCGGTAACACTTTTTGACCGTGCCGTTGACCGCGCCAGTGGCTGCTGGCACAAAGGCCCTGATCAGCGGCTCGTCATGGGAGCCGCCAAGGCTCAGCCTTGTGTGAAGGAATCGAGTGCGGCGTCGAAGTGCGCTCTGGCCTCGTCCTGGCTGCCGACCGGAGCGGACACCCACACGTCGTACAGCAGGCCGCCCTCCTCCCAGCAGATGTCGTACGTGTGGCGGCCACCCGTCTGGCGTTCCGCCGCGGTGAAACCGTTCCAGGTGAATTCCCAGAACGCGGCCGGGAGTCCGTTGCGGGTGGTCCCGCTGACCCGGCCGTCGCGGTAGCCCGGGGTGTTGGACGGGCCATCGGCGTGCGACCGGTTCATCTCGGCGAGCGGGCCGCCGGGGCCGGACGGCTGGACGCGGATACCGATGCGGGTGACGTCGCCCGGCGACGTGTAGAAGACCCGTTTGTCGTCCGTGGAGCGGGTGAAGCCCTCCGGTACGGCGAGGGTGAAGCCCTGCGGATCGGCCACGATCCGGTACCCCGCCGGGGCCACGGGCGCGGAGACAGTCGCCGTGGCGGTCGCTGTCGCGGTGGGGGTGGCGGTCGCGGTGGCGGTCGCGCGGCTGGGTACGGACGCGTGCGTGGGCGTGGCCGCACGGGTGGGCGCGACCGGCAGCGTACGGCTCGGCCCTGCGCCCGCCCGGCCGTCGTCCCCGCCGCCGTCACCGCGCCCGGGGAGCAGCGCGGCGACCGCGGCGCCCGCCCCGCCGATGGCCACGACCAGCAGGACGGCGATCAGCACAGTGCGCTTACGCGTCCAGGGACGCGGAGCCGGCCGGAGGTTCGGCGGGACGTCCGGCCGGAGGTTCGGCTGGACCTCCGCCGCGACCACCCGGTCGGTGGGCGTGTACGCGGGGGAGCGCCCGGTCGTCACGTACGCCCGCAGCAGGCGCTCGGCCTCCGTCGCGTCGATGCGCCGCGCGGTGTCCCGCTCCAGCAGCCCTCGTACGACCGGGAGCAGCGGGCCCGCGGCGGCCGGCGGGCGGATCTCGTCCTGGACGACCGCGTGCAGGACACCGCCCAGCGAGTCCCGGTGGAACGGCGATTCACCGCTGAGCGCGGTGCACAGCAGTACCCCGAGCGACCAGAGGTCCGCCTCCGGGCCGGCCTTGGCGCCCTGCATCCGCTCGGGCGCGGTGTACTCGGGAGAGCCGACGAAGGAACCGGTCTCGGTGAGGGTCGTCGCGCCGCTGACCTGCGCGATCCCGAAGTCGGTGAGCACGACACGGCCGCTGCCCGCCTCCATCAGGACGTTGGCGGGCTTGAGGTCCCGGTGCAGCACTCCGCGAGCATGCGCCGTGCGCAGCGCGCCCAGCAAGGCGAGTCCGATCCGGGCGGCCTCGCGCGTGTCGACCGGACCCTGGGTGGCGAGCCGGTCGGCGAGCGAGCCGCCGTCGACCAGCTCCATGACCAGGTACGGCCGTTCGTCCTCCTCGACGACGTCGTGCAGGACGATCACGTGGGGGTGCTTGATCTGCGCGACGGTGCGGGCCTCGCGCAGCGCGGCGGAAAGCCCCGTGGACGCATGGTCGAGGTGCAGCTCCTTGACGGCGACCTCGCGGCCGAGCAGTTCGTCGGTGGCCCGCCACACGGTCCCCATACCGCCCCGCCCCAGCCGGGCTCCCAGCCGGTAACGCCCCGCGATCAGGCGGCTGTTGTCATGGCGCTCCTCCGGCATGAGCTAAGGCTGCCAGCCGCGCAGGACGGTGTCGAACTGATCCCGGGTCGTCTCCCAGTCGTCCACCGGCCCCGACATGTAGATCGCGTACTCGGTGCCGTCGTCCCCGTAGTACATCTGGTCGATGGCTCGCCGCTGCCCGGGGTGGTCCTTCGACTCGGTCCAGGTGAACTCCCAGAGCGCGGACCTGACCTGGTCCCGGTAGGTGTTCTGGTTGAGCTTGACCCGCTTGTAGCCGGGCAGCCGGGTGCTGACCGTCTTCTCCACGTTCAGCATGTGCATGTACGGGTTCTCGAAGTCCGGGCTGTCGTCGATCCCGATCCTGATCCGGTGCCTGCCGTCGTCCGGCGTGTAGTCGATCTGGTCGCCGTCCATCCGGCGCTTCCAGCCGTCCGGTACGAGCAGGCTGAAGCCCTCGGGATCGGTCACCCGCTGCCAGCCCGCCGGTACCGCGTCCGGGCCGGTCTCCTGGCCGGTCTCCCGGCCGGTCCCGGTCTGCGTGCCCCCTTGCGCGCCGCTGCTCGAACCATCGCTGCCGTCGGCGTACTTCATCGCGCCGAGTCCGACACCACCCCCGACCAGCGCCGCGAGAACGACCACCACGGCCGCCCGCCGGAAGCGGCTCCTCCGTACAGCGGGCGTGGCGGGCGTGGCGGGCGCGGTGGGCACGGTCGGCCCGGTGGCCGGGGCTGCGGGCTGGGCGGTCGCCGCCTGGACGTACTCCGCCGGCACCTTCTGCGTCGGCACATACGCCTGGGCCGCCTTCGGTGCGCGCCCCTCCATGGCGTCCAGCAGCATGCGTTCGGCCTCGGCGGCCGAGGGACGGTCCGCCGGTTCCTTGCGCAGCAGCGCGATGATCACGGTGGCCAGCGGGCCCGCGTGCCGCGGCGGCGGCGGCTCGTCGTGGACGACGGCCTGGAGCGTGGAGATCGGCGAGGTGCGGCGGAAGGGCGAGCGCTCCTCGACGGCCGTGTAGAGGGTGGCGCCGAGCGACCAGAGGTCGGAGGCCGGTCCAGGATCGCCGCCCTGCACCCGCTCGGGCGCCAGATAGTCGATGGAGCCGACGAGTTCACCGGTCCGCGTGATCGTGGAGTCGCCCTCGATCGCGGCGATCCCGAAGTCGGTGATGAGGACCCGCCCGTCCTTCGCGAGCAGGACGTTGCCGGGCTTGACGTCCCGGTGCAGTACGCCCGCCGAGTGGGCGGCGCGCAGCGCGCCGAGGACGTGCAGTCCGATGCGGGCGGCCTCCCGCGGCTCGATCCGGCCCGCGGCCTTGGCGGCGTCGGCGAGCGAGGGGCCGTCGATGTACTCCATGACAATCCACGGCCGGTCGTCGTGTTCGAGCACGTCGTGGACGGTGACGACACCCGGGTGCGCGATCCGGGCCGCGGCTCGCGCCTCCTTCTGGGTGCGGGCGTGCAGGACGATCCGGTCGGCCTCGGCGACGTACAGACCCGCCGTCAGTTCCTTGACCGCGACGGTCCTGTGGAGTACCTCGTCGTGGGCACGCCATACCTTGCCCATGCCACCGCTGCCGATGCTCTCGCCCAGCCGGTACCGGCCGGCGAGCATCGTGCCCGCGCCTGTCCTGTGATCCACGTGCCCCCGCCCTGTTCCTTCGGATGCCAGGTTACGGAGCGAAATACGGCCACGGAACAGCGGAGCACTCACGGAGACAGCACTGTGACTCAGTCCGTGACTCAGCGCGTATCGCCGGTCGCAGCCAGGGGTGTTCGCTGCTTTCCGGTCGCTTCTCAGCTCGTGGCGCGGTAGGTGGCGGTGGCCTGTTCGAAGATCTCGCTCACCTCGTCGCGGCCGGACTCGGGGCCGATCACCATGACGACGTGGTAGCGGCCGTCCACGACCGTGGCAAGGTTGCGGACGTACACCTCCCGGCCGCTGCTGTCCGCCCACGTGTACTGCCCCTCCGCCATGACCCGCTGCCCCACGACGACTTGCCGCACCCCGGTGGAGGTGGCCCAGCTGGAGTCACGGAACGGCTGCAGCTCGCGCTCCTTCTCCCGCTGGTACGCCATCGGATCCGTGCCGTTGTCCCGCACGGTGTCCCGGCCGGGAACGATGATCAGCTCGTACTCGCCGCCGGTGTACCGGACCTGGCCGCTGTCGTTGAGCGGGCGTCGCCGCCAGTCCCGGTCCACGGCGACCTGGAACCCCTCCTGGTCCTTGCGGAGTACGTACCCCTCGGCCAGGCCGCCGGCGGGCACGGTCGTCTGCGGCTGCTGGGAGGAGGGCTTCTTCGACGGCCCGGATGTGCCGGGCTGCTGCTCCGGCTGCGAGTCGGCGGGCGCGGAACGGCTCGGTCCGACCGCTCCGGGCCGCTGCTGCGCGCCCTCCCCGCCCGCTCCGTCCGATTCCGCCTTGGGCATGAACATCACCGCGTACGCGACAACGGCCGCCAGGGCGAGCAGGACCAGCAGCAGCAGAATCCGGCCCAGCGACCTGGGCCCGCGCTGCCGCCGCGCGCGCTCGGGCCTGGCCCTGGTCTTGCGCTGCCGGTGCCGGCCGTGCAGAACCGCGGGCGAGGCCGCGCGGCGTCTGCGTACGAGTTCGCCGCGGCGCCGTACGACCGGGAGCCGGGTGCCGTCCAGCGAGGGCACCGGCACCACCTGGGCGCCGGCCTCCGGCTCCGGAGCGGACCGTACGAGCGAACGCAGCCAGCCGCGCAGCTCCTCGAAGTCCGGTCGCTCGGTGGGGTCCTGGCGCAGCAGCGACTCGACCACGGGACGCAGTGGTCCGCACTCCTCCGCGAAGGCGGGCGGTTCGGCGCAGACCATCTGGACGAGTTCTGCGGCGTTCTCCTCCGGGTAGGGGGCGTGCCCCTGTACGGCGCGGAACAGCAGTGCGCCGAGCGCCCACAGGTCTGTCGAGGGACCGACCGGCGCGGCCAGCTGCCAGTTCTCGTGTACGGGACCGGCCTGCTCGGGCGCCCAGCGCTCGGTGACGGCCCCGACGACGGCGATCCGGGTCTGCCGGGCCCGCTCGGCGGCGAGCGGGGTCGCGGGCCCGCGGTAGCCGGGGCTGCGCGCTCCGGCGACGACTTCGTCCCACCCTCCGGCGGGCGCGGACGTACCGCCGGTCCGGCCGGACGGCGCAGCCGCCCCCGTACTGCCGGCCCCCGCGGGCGGTGTGGCCGCCCACGCACCGCCGGTCCGCGCGGGCGGTGCGGCCCCCGTGCCGGCGGCGCGCTGGGGCGGTGCGGCGGCGTCCGTCCCGCTGGTCCGCTCGGGCGGGGCGGGGGCCTCCAGCGCGGCGTGCGCCTGACGGCGCTGGTCGGCCCGCAGACCTTCCCCGGCACTGCCGCCCCGGGGCGCGGCTCCGTGCCAGGAGCCACTGCCGCTGCGGCCGCTTCCAGCCGCGCTGCCACTGCGGCCAGGCGCGCTGCCGCTGCCGCCGTGCCGTGCCTCGTCGCTCCAGGTGCCGGCCAGTTCCGCCCGTCGCAGCTCGGGCACCTCGTGCTCGCCGGTCCGGCGCCGGTCCGTACTCCTGGGCAGGCTGTCGCCGGGCCGGGCGCCGCCGTACGGATACGCGTACCCCTCGGGCGCGGCGGAGCCCGGCGCGCGGCCCTCGCTCTCCGGCGGTGCGGGCCGCTGGACGGGCAGGCTGCCGGTGCCGCCGGGCTGCTCCTCGCCGACCCGGGCGGCGGCGCGGGCTCCTGCGCGGTACGCGGCGATGGCCCCGGCACGGGCGGCGCGGACGTCCGCCGCCGCCCCGGCCCCCGGCGGCAGCGCGGTGCGCGCGCCGGGCAGCTCCGCCGGTTCGGCCGTACCCAGGTCACCACCGGTGCGGTACTGGCCGCCGTACGACACCGCGCTGTCCGGCGCCGCGGCGGCTTCGGCCGACGGTACGGGGGTGGCCTCGACGACCGGTTCCGCGGCGGGGACCGGGTCGTAGCCGCACAGCGCCTCTTCGGCGGCGCCGGACGCCAGGCCGGTCAGCACGACCCGGCCGTCGTCGCACACCAGCACCGTGCGGACGGTGATGTTCCGGTGAGTCCAGCCGTGTGCGTGCAGGACACGCAGCGCGGTGAGTACGTCCGAGGCGACCTCGGCCGCCCGGTACGGGCTCAGCGGTTTCTCCGCGAGCAGCGCCGCGAGGGGCCGCGCCGCCACCAGCTCGCTCACTATCCAGAGCGAACCGCCCTCCGCGAACACGTCGAAGACCTGGTCGAGCCGGGGGTGGTCGGGTATCTGCGCGGCGGCCTGGGCCGCTTCGATCGCCCGCCGTACGGCGGGATCGGTGGGGCGCCGCGTGGTGCGCCCGGAGGCCCGCCGCGGGGCCGGCAGCCCGTCCCCGTCGAGCATCTCCGCGTCCACGACCTCGGGCAACATCACCTGCCGGACGAGCACTTCCTGCCCGCTGTAGGTGTCGAACGCCCGCGTCTCCACGAGTTCGTACTCGTCGGACGGGGGCAGGGGCAGGCGGTAGCGGTCGGCGAGTACCCGTCCCGCATAGTCGTCCACGACGCCTCCCCAGAGCGCGCTGTTCCCCCGGTGCCCGCCGCCGTCCGACAGCCACAGAAAAGGGCCAATTCCGGTCGTTTACCGGCCCATTGCGGCTGCGTACGGTCCGCGAGCTCTCACGATACGTGGCAACACCCGTCCGCGCCGCCGGGTCAACGCAACCCGGCCCCGAACGTGCTCAGTCCTTCGGCCGGAACGTGTCGAACGCCGTCTTGCGCAGCGTCCGGCACTCCGCGCCGTCCCACTCGCTCTGCTTGCAGGTGACCATGATCGAGTAACCGTGCCTGGCGTCCACCTTGAAGCCGCGGTTGAGTATCCGGACCCGCTCGCCGCTCTGGTTCCGCTCGAACTGCCAGTCGGCGACGGTCGGGTAGCCCTTGTACTGCACCTTCCCGATGCCGAGCAGCTTGTAGCCGCTGCTGCTGCCGGCGACGGCGGGCGCGAGCTGTGCCCAGGCGAGGGCCGCGTCGTCGGTGGGGCTGTCGTTGAAGTCGATCTGGATACGCGGGAATCCGCCGGACTCGCTGTAGATGCCGCCGGAGTTCTGGCCCGCTATTGCGGTGCGCTTGAAGCCGGCCGGCATCGCCATGGTGAAGTGGAAACGGCTGTCGGTGACCGTCTTGTACCCGTCGGGCAGCGTGACCTTGTCCGAGGAACCGCCGGTCTTCCCGCCGTCGGAGGCGTCCCCCGTACCGGCGCCCGTGCCCTTGTCCTTGTCCTTGTCGGCTTCCTTGCCCGTGCCCTTGTTCGTGCCTGTGCCCGTGCCCGTGCCCTTGTCCGGGTCGTCACCGCCCGCAGTGGCCCCGCTGGACGCGGCCTTGTCGTCCTTGGACTTGCCGTCCTGGCCGCCCGGCTCGTCACCGTTGCCGCCGAGCGCGACTGCGAGGATCGTGCCGAGTATGGCGAGCACCGCCACGACCGCCACGATTGCGAGCGTGCGGCGCGACACCACGTCCGTGAGCGGCGCCCGCGCGGCGGGCTTGGGCCCGGGCTCGGCGGAGGCGGCGGCTGCTGCGGCTGCGTTGCGTACGGACTGCAGCGCCCCGCGCATCCGCTCCGCGGCCGCCGCACCCTTCGGCTGCGCCGCCCTGTCCTCCGGCGGTACGGGCGGGAGGACGACCACCCGGGTCGCGTCGCCGGCCGGTTCCGGCTCGGGCTCCGCGACCGGTTCGGGCGCGTTGACGACGTCGTTCAGCAGCGCACGGGCGCCCGCGTCGTCGAGCCGCCGCTGCGGGTCCTTGGCCAGCAGCCCGTAGATGACCTCCTCCAGCGCTCCCGCGCTCTTCGGCGGGTCGAGCGGCTCGGTCATAACGGCGGTCAGGGTCGCGATCGCGGAACCCTTGTCGTACGGCGGAATGCCCTCCACCGAGGCGTACAGCAGGCCGCCCAGCGACCACAGGTCGGCGGGCGGGCCGGGCTTGTGACCGCGGGCGCGCTCGGGCGAGATGTAGGAGGGGGCGCCGACGAGCATGCCGGTCGAGGTGACGGAGGGGTCACCCTCGACCTGCGCGATACCGAAGTCGGTGAGCACGACCCGGCCGTCCTCGGCGATCAGCACATTGGACGGCTTCACATCGCGGTGCAGGATGCCCTCGCGGTGCGCGGAACGCAGCACGTCCAGGACGGCGAGCCCGACCTCGGCGGCCCGATGGGGGCTCAGGGTGCCCTTCTCACGGATGACTTCGGCGAGCGAGGCGCCCTCGATGAGCTCCATGACGATCCAGGGCCGGTCGTCCTCGTCCACGACGTCGAAGACGGTCACCGCACCGTTGTGGCGGATACGGGCGATCGCCTTCGCCTCGCGCAGGGTCCGGGTGATCAGCCGGCGCTTCTCGTCCTCGTCGATGTTCGTCGGGAACCGCAGCTCCTTGACAGCGACGGTGCGGCCGAGGGTCTCGTCCACGGCCCGCCAGACGGTACCCATACCGCCCTTGCCAAGCACGGCCCCGAGCCGATACCGCCCCGCAAGAAGCCGCCCACCCTCCTCGGCGCCGCGGTCCGCACTGCGGTTCGCACCACCCTCGCCGCCGTCACCCGAACGCTTCTGGCCGAGGCGGCCCGAGCCCTGCCCCGTCTCCACCTCCGGGCTCCCGGAACCCTCACCACGCCCTGCGCCGGCCTCGCCAGCACCCCCGGCCACGGCCGTGCGGCCCTCACCGTCACCCAAGGGACGGTCCTCACCACGGCCTTCGACCGAACCTTCGCCCGGTTGCCCATCAGGGCCGGCGGAACCACCCTTGTCCCCCACCCGGCCCTCAACGTCACCCAAGGAACGGCCTGGGGCCTGCTCGTCGGCATCGCGGGCGGAGGCGGTGCGGTCCTCGTCGTCGCCGGGGCCACGGTCCGCGGCGCCATCACCTGCAAGCGGCGCGCCAACGCCGCCGGGGCGGCGGTCACCACCGCCGGTCGGCTCGTCATCCCGGTCCCCCTCCACGGGGTCCCTGGGAACGGCCTTGTCCCCGCCCTCGGGCCCGCCGCTGCCCGAAACCTCGCCCGCACGGTCGGCATCAGCCACGACTTCAGCCGGGACCGAACCGTCGGCAGCCGAACCGTCGGCGTCAGCCGCGCCATCGGGCGGAGCCGGAGCCGTGGCAGGGCGGTCCGCGTCACCCATGCCACCGCCCGGAACCTCGGCCGAACCGTCGGCGTCAGCCGCGCCACCGGCCGGGGGCGCGCCACCGGCCGGGGCCGGGGCTTCGGCCCGGCCGTCGGCCTGACGCGCGTCGACCGCGTCCATATCCGCCGGTCGTTGGCCGGCCGCGGCCTCGCCCTCGGGCCGGTTCTTGTCCTGCTGGGGCCCCCGCGCCTGCTCCGCCTCCGACATGCGTCCCCTCTGCGATCCTGTGCCTCGCCCGCGGTGCTCCTTCGGCTCTGCGAGCCCGGGAGTAGCAGTAACCCGCCCTGGCAGAACCTTCATTGTCCCCCACCCCGGGACCGGTGAATGTGCGGGGTCCACCGGTGGCACCAGGCGGTTTCCGGCCAGACCGGCCGGAAACCGCCTAGATCCTCACAGCGGCACGATGTCCGGCGCGCCGAGCCGCGCCGCGTCCGCCGTCAGGTCGTCCGGCTGCCGCTGCGACTCCCGCTCCGCCTGCACGCGCTTGTTGTAGTGCTCGACCTCCTTCTCGATCTGCTCCTTGTCCCAGCCCAGCACCGGCGCCATCAGCTCGGCGCACTCCCGCGCGCTGCGCGTCCCCCGGTCGAACGTCTCGATCGAGATCCGTGTCCGGCGCGTCAGTACGTCGTCCAGGTGCCGCGCGCCCTCGTGCGAGGCCGCGTAGACCACCTCCGCCCGCAGGTAGTCGTCCGCCGCACTCAGCGGCTCACCCAGCGACGCGTCGGCGGCGATCAGCTCCAGCAGCTCCTCCGTCAGCGAGCCGTACCGGTTCAACAGGTGTTCCACCCGCGCCACATGAAGCCCCGTCCGGGCCGCGATCCGGGCCCGCGCGTTCCAGAGCGCCTTGTACCCCTCCGCCCCGACCAGCGGCACATCCTCCGTGACACAGTCGGCGACCCGCTGGTCCAGCCCGTGCACCGCCTCGTCCACCGCATCCTTGGCCATCACCCGGTACGTCGTGTACTTGCCACCCGCCACGACCACCAGCCCCGGCACGGTATGCGCCACCGTGTGCTCGCGCGACAACTTGCTTGTCGCTTCCGACTCCCCGGCCAGCAGCGGCCGCAGCCCGGCGTACACCCCCTGGACGTCGTCCCGCGTCAGCGGCACCGCGAGCACCGAATTGACGTGTTCCAGCAGGTAGTCGATGTCGGCGCTCGAAGCCGCCGGATGCGCCTTGTCGAGGTCCCAGTCCGTGTCCGTCGTCCCGACGATCCAGTGCCGGCCCCACGGGATCACGAACAGCACGGACTTCTCGGTCCGCAGGATCAGCCCGGTCGTGGAGTGGATCCGGTCCTTGGGCACCACCAGGTGGATGCCCTTGGACGCCCGTACGTGGAACTGCCCGCGCTCCCCGATCAGCGCCTGCGTGTCATCTGTCCACACCCCGGTGGCGTTGACGATCTGCTTGGCCCGGATCTCGTACTCCCCACCGCCCTCCACGTCCTGTACGCGCGCCCCGACGACCCGCTCACCCTCCCTCAGGAAACCGATGACCCGGGCCCGGTTGGCGACCTCCGCGCCGTACGCCGACGCCGTACGCACCAGGGTCGCCACATAGCGCGCGTCGTCCATCTGGGCGTCGTAGTACTGCAACGCGCCCACCAGCGCGTCCTTCTTCAGGCAGGGCGCGACCCGCAGCGCGCGCGTGCGCGTCAGATGCCGGTGCACCGGCAGTCCGCGCCCGTGGCCCGAGGACACCGACATGGCGTCGTACAGCGCCACGCCCGATCCGGCGTAGAAACGCTCCCAGCCCTTGTGCTGGAGGGGGTACAGAAACGGCACCGGCTTCACCAGGTGCGGCGCCAGCCGCCCCAGCAGCAGCCCGCGCTCCTTCAGAGCCTCCCGTACGAGCGTGAAGTCCAGCATCTCCAGATAGCGCAGCCCGCCGTGGATCAGCTTGCTCGACCGGCTCGACGTGCCCGACGCCCAGTCGCGCGCTTCCACCAGTCCGGTCGCGAGCCCGCGGGTCGCGGCGTCGAGCGCGGTGCCGGCGCCGACCACCCCCGCGCCCACGACCAGCACGTCCAGTTCACGCTCGGCCATCGCGGCAAGCGCTTCCGCACGCTCCGCAGGTCCCAGTGTCGCTGTCCTCACTGCTGCCTCCCGTTGATCGGGGTGGTCCCGCTCATAGCCCCCACCCTCACGATTCTGTCCGGGCTTGCCCGAGTCAGCCACCGCCTGTGGACAACACTCCCGTGACCGCCGCCGCGCAATACGGCATATCGGTCATATTTACGCCTAGTCTGACATTGCGCTCGCTCGTTCTGTCCACAGGACTTGCGCTCTCTGTCCCCTCCGGTTAAGGGAAGGACGGCCAACGCCATGCCCGCAGATCTCGCCGTCATCGGACTCGGCCACCTCGGCCTGCCCCTCGCCCAGGCTGCCGTCACCGCCGGCATCGAGACCATCGGATACGACACCGGCCCCTCCCCCTGCGGTGGCGCGCTGTCCGCAGCGGACATCCGCCGGATGTCCGCGGCCGGCTTCCGGGCCACCACCAACCCGGCCGAGCTGGGCAGGGTCCGTACCGCCGTCATCTGCGCCCCGACCCCGCTGGGGCCCGACCGGGCGCCCGACCTGTCCGCCGTCGGGAACGCCGCCCGCGCACTCGCCGCGCGGCTGCGCCCGCACACCACGGTGATCCTGGAATCGGCCGCCTATCCCGGCGCCACCGAGGAATTCCTGCGGCCGGTACTCGAACAGGGCTCCGGCCTCCGGGCGGGACGCGACTTCCACCTCGCGTACTCCCCCAGCCGCCTCGATCCCGGCAACCGCACCCACGGCTACTCCAACACCCCCAAGGTCATCGGCGGCCTCACCCCCGCCTGCACCGAATCGGCCGCGGCCTTCTACGCCCGCCTCACCGACAAGGTGGTCCGCGCTCGCGGCCCGCGCGAAGCGGAAACGGTTCAGCTCCTGGAGACCAACTACCGGCACGTCAACATCGCCCTGGTCAACGAAATGGCGGTGCTCTGCCACGACCTCGGCGTGGACCTCTGGGACGTCATCCGCTGCGCCGAGACCAAGCCGTACGGCTTCCACGCCTTCCGCCCCGGCCCCGGCGTCGGCGGCCACGGCGTCCCGGTCGACCCCAACTACCTCCCGCACACCAGCCGCACGCCGGGCCACCCGCTGCGCATGGTCGGACTCGCCCAGGAGATCAACAACCGCATGCCGCAGTACGTCATCCAACGCTGCGCCACCCTCCTCAACGAGCACGGCAAATCCGCCCGCGGGGCCCGCGTCCTGCTCCTCGGCGTCACGTACAAGCCCGACCTCGCCGACCAGCAGGGCTCACCCGCCCACGAGATCGCCTCCCGCCTGATCGACCTGGGCGCCCAGCTCAGCTACCACGATCCGTACGTCGCCGACTGGCGCGTCCGCGACCAGCCGGTCCCGCGCGCGGACTCCCTCTACGAGGCCGCGGCCAACGCGGACCTGACGATCCTGCTCCAGCACCACCGCACGTACGACCTCCAAGGGCTCGCCGTAAAGGCCCAGTTGCTGCTTGACACCAGAGGAGCGAGTCCGGCGGGCGCGGCGCACCGGCTCTGAGGCGAACGAAGCCCAGCGCCGCCGTGCACGCCTTTCCCGACGGCGGCCGGCGCCTCACCGGCCACGACGGGTTCTCACTGACCGTCGAGCCGACCCTGTACCGGCTCACGCCACAGGATGTGGCCCACCTGGACTCGGGCATACCGGCGGAGGCCGTCGTACGCATGCCGGCCCGCGCCCCGGAGCGGATCCCGCAGCCCCGGCCCCAGTCGAAGGACCGGTCGGGCAGCGGGGCCGGCGCGCGTGGCGGGGATGGGCAGGGGTCGGCCCGGTTGTGGATGCTCACGATCCTCAGCGCTGTGGTCGGCACGTTCACGCTGATCCTCACGGCCGCGGAGTTCGACACCTCCCTCAGCCCCACCCCGGACTGGACCGCGCTCGTCCTCTTCTGGTTCTTCACCGCGTGTTGTGCGGTGCCGACCGTCCGGGCCTGGCTGCGCAGACGCCGTGGCTGAGTGGCTGCCGGGAAATGCGTGGCGGCGCCGTCCGAAGGGCCTGCTAGCCTGCGGCGTCACTTCCCGCACAGCCGCAACTCGTACAGCTGTGCGCATTCAGTCCCTGGGGGGATCTTCAGCATGAGCCAGTCCGTTCCGCCGGCCGGCAATCCGTTCGCCGACGGCGCCGTCCCGCCCGCCCCGGCCCCGGCCCCGGTCCGCAACAACGTCGCGCTCGGCCTGGTGGCCGGCCTCGTCGCCGCCGTCGTCGGCGCCCTCGCCTACGGCGGCATCATGCGTGCCATGGCCGATGAGGACGGCAGCTACAGCGAGATCGGCTTCCTCGCCCTCGGCGTCGGCGCCCTCGTCGGTGTCGCGCTCGGCAAGCTCGGCGGCCGTAACCCGATCCTCCCGATCGCGGGTGTGCCGCTCGCTCTGCTCGGCGTCTTCCTCGGCCAGATGTTCGGCTACGCCCTCATGATGAGCTGGTGGTCCGAGCTCGCCGGTACGCCGGTCACCCTCACCGAGCTGTTCACCTCCGAGTTCACCCGTCTCTTCGAGGCGTGGAAGGAAGAGAGCGACTTCATGAGCGTTCTCTTCTTCGCCATCGCGGGCTACGAGGGCTTCGTCATCACCAAGAAGCTCGGCGGCTGACGCCGCACGCAGTGCACACGGAAGGGCCCGTACGCGCGATGCGGTACGGGCCCTTCCGGCGTACGTACGAGGCGTACGGGACGTACGGGCCCTCAGCGCGGGCCGTCGTGCTGCGACGGCGCCACCGTCACCTCGACCCGCTGGAACTCCTTGAGGTCGCTGTAGCCCGTGGTCGCCATCGACCGGCGCAGCGCACCGAAGAAGTTCATCGACCCGTCCGGGACGTGCGAGGGGCCGAGCAGGATCTCCTCCGTCGTACCGACCGCACCCAGGTCCATCCGCTTGCCGCGCGGCACGTCCTCGTGGACGGCCTCCATGCCCCAGTGGAATCCGCGGCCCGGCGCGTCCGTCGCGCGCGCCAGCGGCGAGCCCATCATCACCGCGTCGGCGCCGCAGGAGATCGCCTTGGGAAGATCACCCGACCAGCCCACTCCGCCGTCGGCGATGACGTGCACGTACCGGCCGCCGGACTCGTCCATGTAGTCCCGGCGGGCCGCCGCGACATCGGCGACCGCGGTCGCCATCGGCACCCGGATGCCCAGCACGTTACGGGTGGTGTGCGCGGCCCCGCCGCCGAAGCCGACGAGGACACCGGCGGCGCCGGTGCGCATCAGGTGCAGCGCGGCGGTGTACGTGGCGCAGCCGCCGACGATGACCGGCACATCGAGTTCGTAGATGAACTGCTTGAGGTTGAGCGGCTCGGCGGCGCCCGACACATGCTCGGCGGAGACGGTCGTCCCGCGGATCACGAAGATGTCGACACCGGCGTCGACGACGGCCTTGGAGAACTCGGCCGTGCGCTGCGGCGACAGCGCGGCCGCGGTGACGACACCCGAGTCGCGCACCTCCTTGAGGCGCTGCCCGATCAGGTCCGCCTTGATGGGGGCGGCGTAGATCTCCTGGAGACGGCGGGTGGCCCGGCCCTCGTCCAGCTCGGCGATCTCCTGGAGCAGCGGCTCCGGGTCCTCGTACCGCGTCCACAGGCCCTCGAGGTTCAGCACACCCAGGCCGCCGAGCTCACCAATGCGGATCGCGGTCTGCGGCGAGACGACGGAGTCCATCGGAGCAGCCAGGAACGGAAGCTCGAAACGATAGGCGTCGATCTGCCAGGCGATCGAGACCTCCTTCGGGTCCCGGGTGCGCCGGCTCGGGACGATGGCGATGTCGTCGAACGCGTACGCCCTGCGGCCGCGCTTGCCGCGCCCGATCTCGATCTCAGTCACGTGTGTGGCCTTTCCCTCTTGGTCTGCGTGTCCAGTATCCCCGACGGGCGCGCGGAAGCGTCTCGGCGACCGGTGGGCGGACGGGTCGCGCGCAACGCGGGGGCGGCCCGGAATCCCGGGCCGCCCCCTCGCTGCGCTTGCCGCGGCGGCGAGCCTTACCGCCTGGTGTAGTTCGGCGCCTCGACCGTCATCTGGATGTCGTGCGGGTGGCTCTCCTTGAGCCCGGCCGCCGTGATCCGGACGAACCGGCCGCGGTCCTGAAGCTCGGGCACCGTCCGGCCGCCGACGTAGAACATCGACTGGCGCAGGCCGCCGACCAGCTGGTGGACGACCGCGGAGAGCGGGCCGCGGTAGGGCACCTGGCCCTCGATGCCCTCGGGGACCAGCTTGTCGTCGGTGCCGACGCCCTCCTGGAAGTACCGGTCCTTGGAGTACGACTTGGCCTGGCCGCGCGACTGCATGGCGCCCAGCGAGCCCATGCCGCGGTACGACTTGAACTGCTTGCCGTTGATGAAGAGCAGCTCGCCCGGCGACTCCTCGCAGCCGGCCAGCAGCGAGCCCAGCATCACCGTGTCCGCGCCGGCGACCAGGGCCTTGGCAATGTCGCCGCTGTACTGCAGGCCGCCGTCGCCGATGACCGGGACGCCGGCCGCCTTGGCGGCGAGCGAGGCTTCGTAGATGGCGGTGACCTGCGGGACGCCGATGCCGGCGACCACGCGGGTGGTGCAGATGGAGCCGGGGCCGACGCCGACCTTGATGCCGTCCACGCCCGCGTCGATCAGCGCCTGGGCACCGTCGCGGGTGGCGATGTTGCCGCCGATGACGTCCACCGACGAGTTCGACTTGATCTTGGCGACCATGTCGCCGACCAGCCGGGAGTGGCCGTGCGCGGTGTCGACGACGATGAAGTCGACGCCCGCCTCGATCAGCGCCTGGGCACGCTCGTACGCGTCGCCCGCCACACCGACGGCGGCGCCGACGAGCAGTCGGCCGCCCTTGTCCTTGGCGGCGTTCGGGTACTTCTCGGCCTTGACGAAGTCCTTGACCGTGATGAGGCCCTTGAGGATGCCCGCGTCGTCGACCAGCGGCAGCTTCTCGATCTTGTGGCGACGCAGCAGCTCCATGGCGTCCACACCGGAGATGCCGACCTTGCCGGTGACCAGCGGCATCGGGGTCATGACCTCGCGCACCTGGCGGCCGCGGTCCGACTCGAAGGCCATGTCGCGGTTGGTGACGATGCCGAGCAGCTTGCCCGCCTGGTCGGTGACCGGCACCCCGCTGATGCGGAACTTGGCGCACAGCTCGTCGGCCTCGCCCAGCGTGGCGTCGGGGTGCACGGTGATCGGGTCGGTCACCATGCCGGACTCGGAGCGCTTGACCAGATCGACCTGGTTGGCCTGGTCGGCAATGGAGAGGTTGCGGTGCAGCACACCGACACCGCCCTGACGGGCCATCGCGATCGCCATCCGCGCCTCGGTGACCTTGTCCATCGCCGCGGACAGCAGCGGGACGTTCACCCGGACGTTCTTGGAGATGTACGACGAGGTGTCGATCTGGTCCGGGGCCATGTCGGACGCGCCTGGCAGCAGCAGCACATCGTCGTAGGTCAGCCCGAGCGTCGCGAATTTCCCGGGTACTCCGTCGACGTTGTCAGTCATGACACCTTCCCAAATGGTCTTGCTCAGCGCGGATGTCCATGCTAACGGGATCCTGTCGTGTCCCATTCCACGAACAAGATCAGCAGGAATTTTCGTACGTTCCTACCGCGTCGTGCGCCGTACGGCCGGCCGGACTACTGCTCGGCCAGCGCCCGCAGCCGGCTCAGGGCCCGGTGCTGAGCGACGCGCACCGCACCCGGCGACATCCCGAGCATCTGCCCGGTCTCCTCGGCGGTCAGCCCGACCGCGACCCGCAGCACCAGCAGCTCGCGCTGGTTCTCCGGGAGGTTGGCGAGGAGCTTCTTGGCCCATTCGGCGTCGCTGCTGAGCAGTGCCCGCTCCTCGGGGCCGAGTGAGTCGTCCGGCCGCTCCGGCATCTCGTCGGACGGTACGGCCGTACTCCCAGGGTGCCGCATCGCGGCCCGTTGCAGGTCGGCGACCTTGTGCGCGGCGATGGCGAAGACGAAGGCCTCGAAGGGCCGACCGGTGTCCCGGTAGCGCGGCAGCGCCATCAGCACCGCGACGCACACCTCCTGCGCGAGGTCCTCCACGAAGTGCCGGGCATCGCCGGGCAGCCGGGAGAGCCGGGTGCGGCAGTAGCGCAGGGCGAGCGGGTGCACGCGGGCCAGCAGGTCGTGCGTGGCCTGTTCGTCGCCCTCGACCGCACGGTGGACGAGGGCACCGATGACCCCATGGGCAGTGACTGCCTCGTCTTCGCGCATCGGTCCATGGTGCCTTGGTGCCGAACGTTCCGTGGCACCGCGTCCTGTTTCGTGCACCGAAGCGTTATGAGCAGGCGCGCCGGACGTCATCTCGTGCGCCCTCCCCTCCCGCTCGGCCGAATCGTCCCCGAGGAACTCCACACCTCAAGGATGCGGCATCGAGCCGGAGGCAACACATGCCGCTCCGCGGCAGGGTCGTTCCCGGCACGGCAGACCCCGCCCGCCGACCGGCGGACGGGGATCGACGACGTACCCCCGGGGCAGCACACACGGTCCTAGCGGACCAGGCCCCAGCGGAACCCGAGCGCCACCGCGTGCGCCCGGTCCGACGCGCCCAGCTTCTTGAAGAGCCGCCGCGCGTGCGTCTTGACGGTGTCCTCGGAGAGGAACAGCTCGCGCCCGATCTCCGCGTTCGACCGGCCGTGGCTCATACCTTCCAGCACCTGGATCTCCCGCGCGGTGAGGGTGGGCGCGGCGCCCATCTCGGCCGAGCGCAGCCGGCGCGGCGCGAGCCGCCAGGTCGGGTCGGCGAGGGCCTGGGTCACGGTCGCCCGCAGTTCGGCGCGCGAGGCGTCCTTGTGCAGGTAGCCGCGGGCACCGGCGGCGACCGCCAGCGCGACACCGTCGAGATCCTCGGCGACGGTGAGCATGATGATGCGGGCGCCGGGATCGGCCGAGAGCAGGCGGCGTACGGTCTCGACACCGCCGAGCCCGGGCATCCGTACGTCCATCAGAATCAGGTCCGAGCGGTCGGCACCCCAGCGGCGGAGGACTTCCTCGCCGTTGGCAGCCGTCGTCACACGCTCTACGCCGGGCACGGTCGCGACCGCACGGCGGAGTGCTTCTCGGGCAAGCGGGGAGTCGTCGCAGACGAGGACGGATGTCATGGCCGCCCTCCGCAGCTGATGCGCGTCACCTTGAGCCTCCAGGCTGGGTACGTATCGTCACCTGTGCGGTTGACACCCTCGGACATCTGCCCGAGCGCTTGTTCCTTCAACCGCCTCCGCACTCTCAACGACGGTCACTCGAAAGAGTTACGGGTCGGACGGACACCTTCAGCACTCTACGTGAGGAAGCGGACACACCGCGGGCGCCACGAGCCATCTGTCCTTCATCTGGAGCTATGCCCTATTTGGCTGCAATTCTTCCGTTTCGCTGGTGTCTGGGACTAGATTCGCCATGAGTCATATTTACATCTACTCACACCGTGGATGTACCGTCGTGGGCACCTTATCCGCCTCAGTAACGGCTTCAAGGGGACAAGCAATGGCAGATTTCTCCCGCCTTCCCGGACCCAACGCCGACCTCTGGGACTGGCAGTTGCTCGCCGCCTGCCGCGGGGTCGACAGCTCGCTCTTCTTCCACCCGGAAGGCGAGCGGGGCGCGGCCCGGAGTGCGCGTGAGACCTCCGCCAAGGAGGTCTGCATGCGGTGCCCCGTGCGCGCGGAGTGCGCCGCCCATGCCCTGGCCGTACGCGAGCCGTACGGCGTGTGGGGCGGGCTGACCGAGGACGAGCGCGAGGAACTGATGGGCCGCGCCCGCAACCGGCTGATCTCGGCGTCGAGTGCGGGAGGCACGACGACGACCCACTGAAGGAACGTTTCTGCAGACGGCCGTTTTTTGGCGTGCCGCCGTGGTCAGCGCGCGGCCGCGCGCTCCAGCCGGTCCAGCATTGCCGCGACCGCGGGCACCCGGGCCAGGTCGGGGAGGGTCAGGGCGACCACCTCGCGTTGGACGGACGGCTCCAGCGCCACGGTCCGCGCCCCCCTCGGGCGTACCGATTCCACCGCCAGTTCAGGCAGCACCGCCACGCCGAGGCCCGCACCGACCAGCCCGACCACCGCCGGGTAGTCGTCGGTGGCGAAGTCGATCCGCGGGGTGAAGCCGGCGTCCTCGCACACCTCGACGAGGTGGCGGCGGCAGCGCGGACAGCCCGCGATCCAGGACTCCTCGGCCAGTTCGGCCATACCCAGCCGGTCCGCCTCCGCCAGCCGGTGCCCCTCCGGAACCAGACCGACCAGGCGGTCGGTGAGCAGGGGGCGGACCACGAGGTCGTCCCAGGCGTCCCGCTCCACGGCGGTCGTGCCGTAACGGAAGGCCAGCGCCACATCACAGTCACCCTCGCGCAACATCTCGACCGAGCGCGGCGGTTCGGCCTCGACGAGTGAGACCCGGGTGCCGGGATGTTCCCGGCGCATAGCGGCGAGCGCGGTCGGGACGAGCGTGGAACTACCGCTGGGGAACGAGACCAGCCGCACCCGGCCGGCCCGCAGGCCCGCGATCGCGGCGACCTCCTCCTCGGCGGCCGTCAGCCCGGCCAGGATGCCCGCGGCGTGGCGTACCAGCGCCTCCCCGGCCTCGGTGAGGCGCATCTCGCGGCCGGTGCGGATCAGCAGCGGGGTGCCCGCGGAGTGCTCCAGGGCCTTCATCTGCTGGCTGACGGCGGGCTGGGTGCAGCCCAGGTCCCGCGCGGCGGCGGAGAAGGAGCCGGTGGCGGCCACGGCGCGCAGCACGCGGAGATGACGGGCCTCGATCATAGTTTGAGCATAAGCGACGCTTGGGGGCAGAGGCGAAAACCGCGTCGACGCTTTGGCGGTCGATCGCTTAGCGTGGCGCACATGCTGTCTTCTCGAAGAGTTCTTTCCGTGAATCTGGGACGTGCCGAGGCCGTCGAGTACACCGACGCTCCCTCCGGCCGCACCGGCATCGACAAGCAGCCGGCCGAGGGGGCCGTACGGGTGACCGCCCCCGGCCCCAAGGGGGTGGGGGCGAGCGGCGTCGCGGGGGACGCCGTGTGCGACCTGCGGTTCCACGGCGGCGACGACCGGGCCGTGTACGCCTTCGCGCGCGAGGATCTCGACCGGTGGGAGCGCGAGCTGGAGCGGCCGCTCGCGCACGGCTCGTTCGGCGAGAACCTCACCACCGCCGGCCTCGATGTGAACGGTGCGCTCATAGGCGAGCGCTGGCGCGTCGGCCCTGAGTTGGTGCTCGAGGTCACCGGCGGGCGTATTCCCTGTCGTACCTTCGCGGGCTCACTCGGCGAGCGGGGATGGGTCCGGCGTTTCACCCGGGACGCGGCACCGGGGGCACTGCTGCGCGTCATCCGGCCCGGCGAGATCCGCGCGGGCGACCCGGTCGAGATCGTGCACCGGCCCGAGCACGACATCACCGTCGCCCTGCTCTTCCGGGCCGTGACCACCGAGCGTGAGCTGCTGCCGCGCACACTGGTCGCCGCGGAGTGGATGGAGCCCGAACTGCGGGCAGTGGCCGAGGAGTACACCGCCAAGTACGGCTCGTAGGGCGTGGACGGGGGGCGCGGGCCCTGCCAGTGCGCCGGGCATCCCCTAACGTTCAGCCATGACGACTGCACTGATTACGGGATCGACGGCAGGCATCGGCGCCGCCTTCGCGCGGCGCCTGGCCTCCGAAGGGCACAACCTGGTGCTGGTGGCCCGTGACACCAAGCGGTTGCGGGAGCAGGCCACCGAGCTGCACGACCTGCACGGCATCGAGGCCGAGGTGCTGACCGCCGATCTCTCCCTGGACAGCGGGATCGAGGCGGTCGAGGCCCGGCTGTCCGACCGCAAGAGCCCTGTCGACCTCCTGATCAACAATGCCGGGTTCGGCAACAAGGGCCGCTTCCTCGAAGTGTCCATGGCCGACGAACTGACGATGCTGAAGGTGCACTGCGAGGCGGTGCTGCGGCTGACCTCGGCGGCGGCCGACGGCATGCGCGAGCGCGGGCGCGGCGGAGTGGTCAACGTGGCCTCGGTGGCCGCGTTCGTACCGCGCGGCACGTACGGCGCGTCGAAGTCCTGGGTGGTGCAGTTCACCCAGGGCGCGGCGAAGGACCTGGCCGGGTCCGGCGTGCGGCTGATGGCGCTGTGCCCCGGCTTCGTCCGCACCGAGTTCCATGAGCGGGCGGGGATGGGGACGGACAACATCCCGAACTGGATGTGGCTCGACGCGGACAAGCTGGTGGCGTCGGCGCTCGCCGATCTGGCGCGCGGGAAGACAGTGTCCGTCCCGGACCCGCGGTACAAGGCGCTGATGGGCGTGGTGAAGGTGGCGCCGCGCGGGCTGCTGGGCGGCGTCAGTTCCCGTACGGGCCGCAAATACGGGCCCCAGTAGCGGCTTGGCTCAGGTCCTCGGTGAGGACCAGGGCCGCCGTGCTGCCGTCCTGCCATGCGACGTCCACCCGGCGGCCGGTGACGGTGACTCGGGCGAGGGTGGCGACCGGGGCGGGGTCCGGTTCGGCGGTGAGTGAGGCGAGGGCGGCGAAGACCGTCCCGCCGCGGTCGGTGACCGTGCCGTGCAGCACGGCGGTACGCGCCCGCGGGCCGATGAGGGTGGAGCCCGCGGGGGTGTCGGCCGGCCCGGTGTCGTAGCCGTGCACCGGGTGGAGCTGCGCGGTGGGGCTGTCGGTGGCGACGGCGGGGATGACGGCGGCGGTGACGGCGGGAGTGACGGCCCAGCCCGTCTGGCGTACGGGAGTTCCGGGCTCGGCGCCGGTGACCAGATGGCGGCGTCCCAGTGCGCCCGGGTCCAGCCGGTGTACGGGCTGAGCTCCCGGTTCTCGGACGGCGCGGGCATCATGCTCGGGGAATCTAGAGCCATGATTGATCGAACGTCAACGAGATAAGCGCGAATGATCGAAACTCCCATCGTTCGATCACATTGCATTAGGGTCGTGGCCGCCGAGCCACTACACCGCGAGGGGGACTGCCGCCGTGCGCGAGACCGCCGTTGAACGTCACGACCGACTGCTGGGCCTGGTGCGCGAGCGCGGTACCGCCCGGGTCTCGGAACTCGCCGCCCAGCTCGGCGTCTCGCCCGTCACCGTGCGGCGGGACGTGGAGGCGCTGGCCGTCCGGGGGCTCCTCGACCGGGTGCACGGATCGGTCTCCTGGCCGGCCGACAGCGCGGCCGACGCGGGGGGCGGGGGCGCCGAGGGGCTGGTACTGGGGCTGCTGGCGCCATCCGCGACGTACTACTTCGCGCAGGTCATCCAGGGGGCGCACGAGGCGGCGGCGCGGGCCGGGGCCCGGTTGATCCTGCGGATCTCCGACTACCGGCCGGAGGAGGACCAGGCACGCACCGAGGGGCTGCTGGCCGCCGGGGCGGAGGGGCTGCTGATCGCGCCGGGCTGGCGGGGGGCGGACGATGCGGCGCGGTACGGCGACTGGGCCGCCGGGCTCCCCGTACCGGCCGTACTGCTGGAGCGGGAGGCCGCGCCCGGCAGCCCGCTGAACGGCCTGGACCGGGTGTGCTCGGACCACCGGCACGGGGTGCTGCTCGCCGTACGACACCTGGTGGCTCTCGGGCATCCGACGCCGCTGCTGGTGGCCCGCGCCGACAGTCCGACCGCCCTCGCGGTGCGGGCGGGGTACGCGGAGGCGCTGGGCGCGCTCGGGCTGCGGGCGCCGCGGCCGGTGATCGACTCGGTGCCGGCCGAGCGGGACCCGGAGGGGTTCGAGGAGGCGGTACGGGCGCTGCACGCGGCGGTGGCCGCGGGCGAGGCGACGGCGGCGCTGGTGCACAACGACGTGGACGCGATCCGAATGGTGCAGCGCCTGGCCGACCTGGGCGTACGGGTGCCGCGGGACCTGGCCCTCATCGCGTACGACGACGAGGTGGCGGCCCTGGCGGACATCCCCATGACGGCGGTGGCGCCGCCCAAGCGGCATGTGGGGCGGCATGCGGCCGGGTTGCTGTTGGACCGGCTGGCGGCCGGGGGGGTGGGAGCGGAAGAGGAGGAGCCTCGGCGGCATCTGTCGCTGCTGCCCCAGCTGCGGGTGAGGTCATCCTGCGGGGCCTGATCTGATCTTTTTTCGATCAATCAATCTTTCGCTCTTGACTTCGGTCGTCGGCGGCTCAAGTATCACGGCCAACGTCATGCCCTCTCTGTCGTCAGGAGCTGCGCTGTGAGCCGGAGTTGGAACAGAACCACCCATGTCGTAGTCGGCGCCGCCACCGCCCTCGCCGTGCTCACGGCCTGCGGCGGCAGCGGTGACTCGTCATCGGCCGAGGGGACTGCCGACAAGCCCGTGACGCTGACGTTCTGGGCCTGGCAGAAGGGCTCAAAGGACGTCGTGGACGCCTTCAACGCCTCGCAGGACGAGGTGAAGGTGAAGTTCGAGGAGATCCCCGCCGGCAACGCCGGCGGCTACGCCAAGATCTCCAACGCCGTGAAGGCGGGCAATGCGCCCGACCTGATCGCCGTCGAGTACCCGCAACTGCCGGAGTACGTCAGCCAGGGCGCGATCCAGGACATCAGCTCGCATGTCACCGACGGCATCAAGCAGAAGCTGCTGCCGCAGGCGGTCGAACTGACCACGCTCGGCGGCAAGAACTGGGCCGTGCCGTTCGACGCGGCGCCGCAGGCGTTCTTCTACCGCAAGGATGTGTTCGACCGGCACGGGATCGCGGTCCCCACGACGTGGGACGAGTACCGCAAGGCCGGCGAGCAGATCAGGAAGGCCGACGGGAAGGCCCGTATAGGCACCTTCTTCCCTGACGACCCGAGCACGCTCCAGGCGATGTCCTGGCAGGCCGGTGCGCACTGGTTCAAGGCGGAGGGCGACACCTGGAAGATCGACACGACGGACGCCGCGACTTCCAGGGTCGCCGGGTTCTGGCAGGGCCTGATCGACGACGACCTCGTCCACTCGCAGGTCTCCTTCAGCCCCGAGTGGGTCAACTCCCTGAAGAGCGGCGGCACGGTCGGTTACGTCGGCGCGTCCTGGGGCGGCGGGGTCGTCAAGTCCACCCTGCCCGAGCAGAGCGGCAAGTGGGCCGTGGCGCCGATCCCGACCTGGGACGGCAAGCCGGCCAGCGGGATGCTGGGCGGCTCCACGTTCGCGGTGACCAAGGGCAGCAAGCACGCCGAGGCGGCGGTGGAGTTCGCGACGTGGATGGCCACGACGCCGGAGGGCATCAAGGCCCGCATCGCCTCGGGCACCTCCAGCGCCTTCCCGGCCGCGTCCGCACTGCGCCCGGTGGCCAAGGCGGCGTTCGACCCGAGCTTCTACGGCGGCCAGGACATCTACCAGGTCTTCGAGGACGCGGCCGCCTCGATCCGGCCCGACTGGACCTGGGGCCCCACGTCGGGCACCACGACGACCGCGATCAAGGATCGCTTCGGAAAGATCAAGAGCGGCGAGTCCACCGTGGCCGACGGAATCAAGGCCGGCCACGACGCGACGGTAGCGGAGCTGAAGAAGCGCGGCCTGAAGGTAACGGGCTGATGCCCAACGCCCAACCGTTCCAATTAAGTGATCAGGAGTGAGCTTTGAACCCATACCTGGTCACTGCGGACATCCCGAACGGTTTTGGATATCCGACTGGTCGCCCGCGTTCTCGTGCCATCCGTTCGGGTACGTGCATCGTGTGCACGCTCCGTGACGGAGGGGCGGGTTCCCTCACGCCCCCGGTCACCTGGTCCGGCCTGGACGGTCCGATGCCCAGCACCATCGCTCTGGTGATGCTGGGGCGGTGCCGTCCGTCGCCGGATCGGGTGCCCGAGAGCGCGTCGCCCGATCGCGATACCAGCGGCATCGTGACGGGACATCTTGCGGCGGGGGATGGTCAGCGGCTTGCGCCAGTGCTGATCGCCCCACATGGAGGTGTAGGCCGGGTCCACGGCCACGATGGACAAGTCCATCTCGGCGGCCATCGACACCAAGCGGGCTTTGAGTTTGCCGGTGGGGATACCGGAGATGAGCTGCCGGAAGCGTTTCCTGCGGCCGTGCTTCTCGCGGGTCTTCTCGGCGGTGAAGTCCAGGTCCTCAATCGCGATGGCCGCCACGCCGCACTGCTTCGCCCAGTGCAGGAGTCGGGTGATGGCGTGCCGGATCTGCGCGTCACGGTGCGGGGCGGTGTCGGACAGGTCGTAGTGGAACCTGCGCGGGTCGCCGACCGGGTTGCCGTAGGTGTCGAGCTGGTAAGCGGCGAAGTGGTCGGCGTTGGTGTCCACGCCGATCATGCCCTGGGCGCGTGCCGTGTCCAGCGGCATGGTCTGGACGATGGGGCGCTGCCAGGACGCGGTCAGGTACCAGCGTCCGCGTTCCACGTCCAGGTGGATGCGGTAGGCGACAGCCCGGTTCGTCTCGATCCGGTCGGCCCATTCCTGGCCCCGGTGCGCGAACGCGATACGGGAGGCCAGGACGTACCGGCCGTGCTTGGCGTTGGCGTACTGGGCAAGCGGGGCGGGCAGCTTGATGCTGACCTCGCCCTCGGGAGTGACACGGATCGTCTCGTTGCCGTACCGCTTCCCGGACTCGCCGTCAGCGGCGAGGAACCAGCGCGATGCTTCCCAGCGTTCCCGCCACTCGGGCTCGGTGAGCTGCATGGCGGACAGGTTGTGCCGGGTGTTGAGCAACTTCCGGCCGCCGCGCACGACGTGCACGACTCCGGCCTCACGCTCAGCGCGAGCGACATCGAGCCGGTGTTCCAGGATCGCCAGGCGTCGGGTTTTCTGGAACCACTCGCCCTTGGACCGGTAGCCGCCCGCAGCGCGCTTGGTGCCCTTCTCCCCGAGCGGGAGGGACAGTCGATGCATCAGGGTCCGCACACCAGATTCGAGGTTCTGGATGTGGGCGAGCTGGCAGCGGCGCGAGAGCGCCCACTGATCGTGGGTGGCCTTCGTGATCGACCCCGCCCACCGGGACGACGAGGCGGCCGTCAGCCCCTGCTTACGGGCCGCCCACGTATCCGTGGAGTGGTCGCCCGCGTCCGAGCAGCGCGCCTTGAGGTCGCGGGCCGCCAGGGAGCCAAGCTGCTCGCCGATCAGGCGCAACACCTTGTCGTCCTCGGGCGTGAGGCGCTTGAGACGGTCACGCACAGCGACACCGGACGGGCCGAGGGAGACGAACGGGGCATCGATGGTACGAAGCTTTCTCTGCTCAGACATGCCCGTTCACCTCCCTTGATCCGTGCGTGATCGGATCATACGCACGACCACCGACAAACCGTCAAACCCCCTCAAAAACCATCAAGTTGGGAAGATCGGAAGTCGTGACAAGCCACCCAGAAAGTGCACCCCTGAGCACTCGCGCGCACTCAAACGCCAGCAGTTCGCGACCCCTTCGGGGTCTATCTCTCCCGGGTCTTCAGCGCCGGCTATATCCCCGACGAGGCCCTGGAGGCCGCCCGTATCGACGGGGCCGGCGAGCTGCGCACCTTCTGGTCCATAGGTCTGCGCATGATCATGCCGGGGTTTGTGACCGTCTTCCTCTTCCAGTTCACCGCGATCTGGAACAACTTCTTCCTCCCCCTCGTCATGCTCTCCGACCGCGAGCTCTTCCCGCTGAGCCTCGGTCTGTACGCCTGGAACACCAACACCCACAGCGAGCCCGAGTTCTACCCGCTCGTCGTCACCGGCTCCCTCCTCGCCGTCCTCCCCCTGATCGTCGCCTTCGTCTCCCTCCAGCGGCACTGGAAGGCCGGCCTCACCGCAGGCAGCGTCAAGTGACGCCGTACGGGCGCCGATGGAGCAAGCGCAGAAGGAGCACTGGTTCCACCATGCACCCCACCACTGACAACAGCAGGCCACGCGTTCTGCTCGCCATGGGCCCGGGCATCGCCGAGCGGCTCTTCTCCGACCGCCACCACACCCGCCTCGCGGCCCTCGCCCGTACCGACTCCCGCCTGGTCGCGCACGACCTCGCCGCGCCCACCCCGCAGGTCGTGGCCGCCCTCGCCGAGGCCGAGCTGCTGCTCACCTGCTGGGGAGCGACCCCGCTCAGCGCCGGCGTGCTGGACGCGGCCCCGAAGCTGCGGGCCGTCGTGCATGCCGCCGGCTCGGTCAAGCACCACGTCACCGACGCCTGCTGGGAACGCGGCCTCGCCGTCGCCTCCGCCGCCGCCGCCAACGCCCTGCCTGTCGCGGAGTACACGCTCGCCGCGATCCTCCTCGCGAACAAGCGCGTCCTGCACACCCGCCGCCGCTACCGCGAGCTGCGCAGCCACCACGACTGGCGCCGGGAGCTCGACGGCGCGGGCAACTACGGCCGTACGGTCGGGGTCGTCGGCGCGTCCCGGATCGGCCGCCGCGTGATCGAGCTACTGCGCCCGTTCGACCTGCGGGTCCTGCTGTACGACCCGTACGTCGAGGAGGCGGAGGCCGTCCGCCTGGGCGCCCGCAGCGTCCCGCTGGACGTGCTGTGCGCCCGCAGCGACATCGTCACCGTGCACGCTCCGCAGGTCCCGGCCACCCACCGCATGATCGGCGCCCGGCAGCTGGCTCTGATGCCCGACGGAGCGACCTTGATCAACACCGCCCGCGGCTCCCTCGTCGACGAGGACGCCCTCCTCCCCGAGCTCGTCTCCGGCCGGCTGGATGCCGTACTCGATGTGACGGACCCCGAACTCCCACCCCCCGACTCGCCGTTGTACGACCTGCCGAATGTCCTGCTCACCCCGCACATCGCAGGGTCGCTGGGCGGGGAGCTACACCGGATGGCCGACCGGGCGCTGGACGAGGTGGAGCGGTTCGCGGCCGGCCTGCCCTTCGCCGACCCGGTTCACCCGGCCGCCCTGAGCCACTCGGCCTGACCCAACAAGAGGCGCAAATATCACTAAAATGGACGTATCCCATCCATCGCGGGAGGCGCCATGAAATTCGTACAGGTAATCGACTACAAGACCGAGCGGTCCGATGACATGAACCAGCTCATGGACAAGTGGGTCGAACAGACCAAGGGCAAGCGGACCGCCACCCACAACATCATCGGCAGGGACCGGTCCGAAGCGAACCACTACGTCGAGATCGTCGAATTCCCGTCGTACGAAGAGGCGATGAAGAACTCCCACCTGCCGGAGACCGACCGGATCTTCCAGGAGATGGTGGCGCTCTGCGACGGGATGCCGTCCTTCACCGACCTCGATGTGGTCCGCGAGGAGCAGCTGAACACCGCGACCGCGCGGCGCTTCTTCCACGAGATCGCCGTCGGCGGCAACCTCGACGCCATCGACGAGGTGTTCGCGGCGGACCACCAGGACCACGACATCATGAAGGAAGAGGACACCGTCGTCGGCTCCGACATCATCCGCAGCGACGTCACCGGATGGCGCAACGCCTTCGATTTCCACTTCGACCTCGACCGGCAGGTGTCGGAGGGCGACGACGTGGTGACGCTGTGGACGTGGACCGGCACCCACAAGGGCGACTTCATGGGCATCGCACCCACGGGCAAGCAGTGCAGGATGACCGGCACCACGATCTTCCGCTTCCGCGACGGGAAGATCAAGGAGACCTGGTGGCACTACGACGCCATGCGTCTGATGCGGGAACTCGGCGCGACCGGCTGAGGCTGAGCGACTGAACGACGAACGACGAACGACGAAAGGCCCCTGTTCCCGCCGCTCGGCGGCGGGAACAGGGGCCTTTACGCGACTACGCGACGTCAGTGCGAGTGGCCGTGGCCGTGGCCCGCGTTCGCCTCTTCCTCGGCCGGCTTCTCGACGACCAGGGTCTCGGTCGTGAGCAGCAGCGACGCGATGGACGCGGCGTTCTCCAGCGCGGAGCGGGTGACCTTGACCGGGTCGATGACGCCGGCCTTCACCAGGTCGCCGTAATCGCCGGTCGCGGCGTTGAAGCCCTGGCCCTTCTCGAGCTCGGCCACCTTCGCGGTGATGACGTAGCCCTCGAGGCCGGCGTTCTCGGCGATCCAGCGCAGCGGCTCGACCACGGCGCGGCGGACGACCGCGACACCGGTGGCCTCGTCGCCGTTCAGGCCGAGGTTGCCCTCGAGCACCTTGGAGGCGTGCACCAGAGCGGAGCCACCACCAGAGACGATGCCCTCCTCGACCGCGGCGCGGGTCGCGGAGATGGCGTCCTCCAGACGGTGCTTCTTCTCCTTCAGCTCCACCTCGGTGGCGGCGCCGACCTTGATCACGCACACGCCGCCGGCCAGCTTCGCGAGGCGCTCCTGGAGCTTCTCGCGGTCCCAGTCGGAGTCCGTGGACTCGATCTCGGCCTTGATCTGGTTGATGCGGCCGACGACGTCCTCGTGCTTGCCGCCACCGTCGACGATGGTGGTGTCGTCCTTGGAGACGGTCACGCGGCGGGCGGAGCCCAGCACGTCCAGACCGGCCTGGTCGAGCTTGAGGCCGACCTCCTCGGCGATGACGGTGGCGCCGGTGAGGGTGGCCATGTCGCCGAGCATCGCCTTGCGGCGGTCGCCGAAGCCGGGGGCCTTGACCGCGACGGCGTTGAACGTGCCGCGGATCTTGTTGACGACCAGGGTCGACAGGGCCTCGCCCTCGACGTCCTCGGCGATGATCAGGAGCGGCTTGGAGGAGCCGGCCTGGATGACCTTCTCGAGCAGCGGCAGCATGTCCTGGATCGAGGAGATCTTGCCCTGGTGGATCAGGATGTACGGGTCGTCGAGGACGGCCTCCATACGCTCCTGGTCGGTCACCATGTACGGCGACAGGTAGCCCTTGTCGAAGGCCATGCCCTCGGTGAAGTCGAGCTCCAGGCCGAAGGTGTTGGACTCCTCGACGGTGATGACACCGTCCTTGCCGACCTTGTCCATCGCCTCGGCGATGAGCTCGCCGACCTGCTGGTCCTGCGCGGAGAGCGCGGCCACGGCGGCGATGTCGGTCTTGTCCTCGATCGGGCGGGCGTTCGCGAGAAGGTCCTCGGACACGGCCTTGACCGCGGCGTCGATGCCCTTCTTGAGCGAGGCCGGGGAGGCGCCGGCGGCGACGTTGCGCAGGCCCTCGCGGACCAGTGCCTGGGCCAGCACGGTGGCGGTGGTGGTGCCGTCACCCGCGATGTCGTTGGTCTTGGTCGCCACCTCCTTCACGAGCTGGGCGCCCAGGTTCTCGTACGGGTCGTCGAGCTCGACCTCGCGGGCGATGGTGACACCGTCATTGGTGATGGTGGGGGCGCCGAACTTCTTGTCGATGACGACGTTGCGGCCCTTGGGGCCGATCGTCACCTTGACCGTGTCGGCAAGCTTGTTGACGCCGCGCTCGAGGGCGCGACGGGCGTCCTCGTCGAACTTCAGGATCTTCGCCATGTGAGCTTCTCTGTCCTCTCAAATGAACTGCGCCCCGGCGCCCGGCCATTGAAGAGCGGGAGCACGGGGCGCAGATCAGAAAACTTCGGCTGAATTACTTCTCGACGATCGCGAGAACGTCGCGAGCCGAGAGGACGAGGTACTCCTCGCCGTTGTACTTCACCTCGGTGCCGCCGTACTTGCTGTACAGCACGACGTCGCCGACGGACACGTCGAGCGGAAGACGGTTGCCGTCCTCGAAGCGGCCCGGGCCCACGGCCAGGACGACGCCCTCCTGGGGCTTCTCCTTGGCAGTGTCCGGAATGACCAGGCCAGAGGCCGTGGTCTGCTCGGCGTCGAGCGGCTGGACCACAATGCGGTCCTCGAGCGGCTTGATGGCAACCTTGGAGCTGGCGGTCGTCACGATCCGACCTCCCCCTTCGGAGATCTCACGGGGTTAACTGTCTTGGTGGCGACCAGGTCGATCCGTCGTCGCGGGTGCCGGACCTGCCCGTCGCTGTGTTGGCACTCTCCAGTGGTGAGTGCCAGGGCCGAGACTATGCGGCGGTTAGCACTCGGTCAAGCGGAGTGCCAACGTGGCCACGGTGAATCGCTCCGAGACAGTCAGAGATAGTCCTCGAGGAGGCCGATCCGGAAGCCCTGCTCCTGGATCCGGCGCAGCATCTGCGTCGTCATCTCGGTGATCGTCGAGCCCTTGAGCTCACCGGGGCCGCGGAAGTGCGCGAGCACGATGTCGCCGGGCCGCAGCCTGTCGCCCTCCGCGTACCGCAGATTGTGTATCTGCATCGAGACCCGCCACAGTACGACCGAACTCACCCCGCAGTCGGCCGCCGCCCGCAGGGTGTCGTCGTTGTAGTTGCCGAACGGCGGCCGGAACAGCCGCGGCTTCGTCCCGAAGCGGGCCTTCAACCGGTGCTGCTGCCCGCAGATCTCCGCGCGCTGCTTCGCGTACGTGAGCGTGCGCAGGTTCGGGTGGGTGAGGGTGTGGTTCTCTATCGTGCTGCCCAGGTCCCGCAGCCGCTCGAAGTGGCCGTACCCCTTCGAGGCCACGCTGTCCGTCAGGAACATGCTGAGCGGCAGCTTCAGGTCGGCGGCCATCCTCAGGAACTCCGGGTCGCGTTCCGCGCCGTCGTCGAAGGTGAGGAAGACGACCTTCTCGTCGGTCGGGACGCGGTCCACCACCGAGGGCAGCCCCGGCCCTGCCGCCGGCAGTACGGGCTTGCGGGCCGGCTTCGGCGCGAAGGCGAGCGGCGCCTTCAGCCCCCATCGGGTGTGCGCCCCGGGGGCGGCGGACGGCCCCTCGGCGCCTTCCGGCGTGGGGCCTCCCGCCGTGGGGCCCTCCGCCGTGGGGCCCTCCGCCGTGGGGCCTCCCGCCGTGGGGCCTCCCGCCGTGGGGCCTCCCGCTGTGGGGCCCTCCGCCGTGGATTCCTGTTCCTGCCTCCCCTCGGCGGCCTTCCTGCCCAGCCGCTCGATCGGGTCCACCGACTGCGAGCACGCGGCGAGCACGAGCACGCCGGCTGCCAGCGTTCCGGCCAGCAGCCGGGGCGTGCTTGTCACAGGTAGTCCTCCAGCCTGGCCACGGCGTACCCCTTGTCCGTGATCGTCTTCATGACCCGCCGGATCATGTCAGGCATGGTTCCGTTCCAGTCCTCCCGCCCCCTGAAATGCGTGAGGATGATGTCACCGGGGTGCAGATCGCGGTCCCACTCGCGCCACTCCATCCGGTCCGGGAAAGCTTCGGCGGCCCACAGCGGGACCGCCTTGACGCCGCACGACTTGGCTGCGCGCAGGGTCTTGGCGTTGTAGTTGCCGTACGGCGGGCGGAACAGTTCCGGGCGCTTGCCGTACCGCTTCTCGAGGACGGCCTGCTGGCCGCAGATCTCCTCACGCTGCTCCGCGAACGAAAGCGCGGGCAGGTAGCGGTGGTTGAGGGTGTGGTTGTGCAGCGTGACGCCGAGGTCCTGCATCTTCTCGAAGTACGCGTGGTCGTCGCGCACCAGGTAGTCGCTGAGGAACGCGCTGTACGGGATGCGCAGTTCGCTCATCATCCGCAACAGCCGGGGGTCCTTCTCGGCGCCGTCGTCGATCGTCAGGAAGACGATCTTCTCCTTGGTCGGGACGGTGGTGAACACGGGCGGCAGGCCCGGCCCGGCCTCGAAGCCCTTGCGCGTCTTGATCTCCGGTTTCACGGCGGGCGGCGCGGGTGCGATGAGCGGAACCTTCTTCAGGCCCCACCGCTCGGCCGCGGCGCGCCGGGCGACCTCGGCGCGCCGGAGCTTCTCCGCGTACGCGGCGAGCGCACCCGCCGCGCCCTGTGGCGCGTTCGCGCCCGGCCGGCCGGGGGCCGGTTTCTCGCCCGCGGATTCGGTGGTCCCGACGCAGCCGGAGCCGAGTGCGGCGACGAGGAGACCGGCCAGGGCGATCCGGAAGCGCCACCACCGCCGGAACGCGGCATTTCTAGCGGATTTTCCCTTTTGTCTTACTAGCTGCATGGCGCCGCATCCTGTCAGCGCAGGGCCACCGCTCCCTGCCGACACCGCCACCGGGCGCGCACCATCCACCTACTGGCCCACAATGGACCGGGTGAACGACCTCGAATCCTTCTCCGCGCTGCTCACCGACGAGGGCCGGGCGCTCCTCGACTCTCTAAGGGAGTACGACCCCGCGAACGAGCTCGCGACCGCCACCCGGCTGCGCCGCGAGCACCCGGCCGAACTGGTCTCGGCGGCGCTGGGGCAGGCGCGGCTGCGGCAGCGGGCGGTGGCGAAGTTCGGTGCCGAGGACGCGTTCCGGATGTTCTTCACCCCGAACGGCGTCGAGCAGGCGACCCGTACCTCGGTCGCCGCCCACCGCGCCCGCCGGTTCGCCTCCCTCGGCGTACGCGGCGTGGCCGACCTCTGCTGCGGCATCGGCGGCGACGCGATCGCGCTGGCGCGCGCCGGTGTGTCCGTACTGGCCGTCGACCGGGACCCGCTGACCTGCGCGGTCGCCCGCGCCAACGCCGAGGTCCTGGGCCTGGCGGACCTCATCTCCGTGCGCTGCGCGGACGTCACGGAGGTCGACACCTCGGCGTACGACGCGGTGTTCGTCGACCCGGCCAGGCGCGGCGGCAGTCCGAGAGGGGTCGCGCGCAGCGCGTCGTTGAGGGGCGGTGGTCGGGCGACGGGTGGGCGAATCTTCGACCCCGAGGCGTACTCGCCGCCGCTCTCCTGGGCCATCGAGGCGGCCCGCACGGCTCCGCACGCAGCCCTCAAGATCGCCCCCGGGGTCCCGCACGAGGCCATCCCCGGCGACGCCGAGGCGGAGTGGATCTCGGACGGCGGCGACGTCAAGGAGGCGGTCCTCTGGTTCGGCACCGCCCCCGGCTCGGTCCGCGCGACGCTGCTCCCGGACGGGGCCGCCCTGTGGACCGCCGAGCCGCTCCCTGATCCTCAGCCGGGCCCGGTGGGTCGCTACCTGTACGAGCCGGACGGCGCGGTGATCCGGGCGCATCTGGTGGCCGAGGTGGCGGAGAAGGTGGGCGGCCGGCTGATCGACGAGACGATCGCCTACCTCACCTCGGACGAGCTGCACGCGACGCCGTTCGCCACCGCCTACGAGATCACCGACGTACTCCCGTTCAACCTGAAGAAGCTGAAGGCCCTGCTGCGTGAGCGTGAAGTCGGCGTCCTCACCGTCAAGAAGCGCGGCTCCGCCGTCGAACCGGAGGAACTGCGCCGCCGGGTGAAGCTGCACGGCCCGCACGCCGCCACGGTCGTCCTGACCCGGGTCGCCGGCGCCCCGACGATGCTGATCGGCGGCCCGGCCCCGGCCCCGGCGCCCTAAAGGAACAAACGTTGCAGCAATCGGCCGAACCGGACGTGCGCATTCCGCTCCGGCTGACTGTCGTGGGAGGTGACCGACCTGCCGGCCCAAGGAGCTGCACGTGCGGATGCCAGCTGTCGAACACGCCGGCCGAGTGGACGGGCAGACGGCACCCTCCGTACTCCCGCAGCCCCCGGACGACCAGGAGAAGCACTCCTACGCCGGGCGCCGTCTGTGGGTGCTCACCGGCAGCTCGCTGATCAGCGTCGGCTGTCTGGCCGTCAGCCAGTTCCGGCAGGTCCAGTCATCACCGTGGCTATGGGTCTTCCTGCCGTTCCTGGTCTTCACCCTCCTGTACTACCTGACGTCCCTGCGCGTGAACGCCTTCACCACCGACTTCGACCTGGCCGAGCACCGCCGGCTGGTGCGGGACTGGCATCCGGTGCGGTACCCGGCCGTCGGCGTCCTGCTGCCGGTGTGCGGCGAGCCCGTCGACGTACTGCGGAACACCTGGACCCACGTGCACAGGCTCACCGGCCACTACCGCGGCACCGTCACCGCGTACGTACTGGACGACTCCGGCAACCCCGAGCTCGCCGCCCTGGCCGCCGAATTCGGCTTCGTCCACGGCAGCCGGCCCAACCGCGGCTGGTACAAGAAAGCCGGCAACCTCCACTACGGGCTGAGCATCTCCGACGAGGAATACGTCCTGATCCTCGACGCCGACTTCGCCCCCCGCGCCGACCTCCTGGACGAGCTGCTGCCCTACCTGGAACAGGACCCGCTGACCGGCATCGTCCAGTCGCCGCAGTTCTTCCGCGTGCTGCCACGGCAGACATGGATCGAGCGCGGGGCAGGCGCGGTCCAAGAGCTGTTCTACCGCGCCATCCAGGTCTCGCGGCAACGCCGTGACGGCGCCATCTGCGTCGGAAGCTGCGCGGTGTACCGCCGCGCCGCACTCCAGGCCAACGGCGGCACCACCCTGATCGAACACTCGGAGGACGTCCACACCGGCTTCGACCTGAACCGCCTGGGCTGGACCCTGCGCTACGTACCGATCCCGCTGGCCACCGGCATCTGCCCGGACAGCGTCAGCGCGTTCTTCCACCAGCAGTACCGGTGGTGCTCAGGCTCCATGAGCCTGCTGGGAAGCCGAAAGTTCTGGAATGCCGAACTCCGGCTCGCCACCCGCCTCTGCTACATCTCGGGCTTCCTCTACTACCTGCACACCGCGCTGTTCACGTTCCTTGCCCCGCTGATCCCCATCACCCTGCTGGTCGCCCTGCCCGGCCATCTCAAGGTCGAGTACACGCTGCTGGTCCTGCCCAGCGTCCTGTACACCACCGTCATCTTCCCCTGGTGGCACAACTGCCCCTACCGGCTCGAAGCATGGGCGGCGCGCATGCTGTACGGCTGGGCGCACGTGTTCGCCGTCTGGGACATCCTGCGCGGCAGACGCATGAGCTGGCGGCCCACCGGCTCGGCAACCGCCAAACAGGACGCCAGCCGTCGGCTGTGGACCGGTATCCGCCTCTGGAACGGCGGCACAGCCGTGGCCTGGGTGGGCACCGCACTGTGGCGCATGCTCACCCTGCACCCGCCCGACTTCGTCCTCATCCTGTGCTGCGGACTGTTCTACGCCGCCATCGTCGCCCGCGTGCTGATCCCCGGCGAGGCCACCCGGCCACGGCCACGCCGCTACTTGAGCGCGACCTCGAACACCTTGTCCCCGTCCTTGTCCCCGTCCTTGCCCGCCCGGTCGGTGGTGATCCACAGACTGCTGCGGCCCGGCACCTTCTCGGCGAGGCGCATCCGGCCATGAGCCTTGACGTAGTACGCGACCGGTTTGCCGGTGGTGGTGCCGGTGACCGGAATGCGCCACAGCCGCTCGCCGCGCAACGCCGCGACGTACAGGGCGCCATGGGCGTACGTGAGGCCGCTCGGCACGGCGTCGACGGGGCGCCACTGCTGCTTGGGGTTGGTCATACCGGCGACGGAGCAGGCGCCCTCGCAGGTCGGCCAGCCGTAGTTCTTCCCCGGCCTGATGAGGTTGACCTCGTCGTACGTGTCCTTGCCGATCTCGGTCTCCCACAGGCGGCCGTGCGCGTCCCAGGCGATGCCCTGCGGGTTGCGGTGGCCGTAGGAGTAGACGAGGGTGCCGAACGGGTTGCCGGGGGCCGGTTTGCCGGCGGTGGTCATGCGCAGGACCTTGCCGTTGAGGGACTTCTTGTCCTGCGCGTCGCGGGGCGTCCAGGCATCGCCGGTGGTGGCGTACAGATAGCCGTCCGGGCCGAACTTGAT
Organism: Streptomyces sp. A3M-1-3; assembly: GCF_024213665.1. Lineage (GTDB taxonomy): Bacteria > Actinomycetota > Actinomycetes > Streptomycetales > Streptomycetaceae > Streptomyces. The sequence continues at coordinate 110,720 of NZ_JANAVP010000014.1, read as the reverse complement.
ACGGCCGCCGTTCTTCCCGCCCTTCTTGATGCCGGTGACGAGCGTCTTGTAGCCGCTGAGCTTTGAGCCGTCGTAGACCATCCGGGCGATCCGGTTGCCCTCCTTGGCCGCGTGGTAGATGTAGATGTAGTGGTCGCGGCTCCAGTTGGGCGACACGGCGATACTGCGCAGCCCGCTCTCAGGCTTGGCGTTCACCACGTACGGCACGGTGCCGACCTTGGTCTTGACCCCGGACCGGGTGAGCTTGAAGATCTTGAAAGAGTCCCGCTCATTGATCAGCGCTGAGCCGTCGGGCAGCCAGCTCAGGCCCCAGGGAATATTCCACCCGGACGAGATGGCCCTGATACCGGACGGCACTTTGCCGGCGCCGGCGTCGGCGCCGGCGCCGGGCAGGATCGGAGCGGCATTGCCGGTCCCGGTGAGCGGCACCATCAGTCCGGCGACCGCGGCTGCCACGGCGCGCACTCTGCTGGTTCGGAGAAAACGTGGGACGGACACTGCACAACCTCCTGTAGGGCGGAAATGAGCGACGCGGCGCTCGCTCAGCCTCTGATCTGGTTCCTGACCCAGGCACCGGCGGGCTTGAGGACGCGGGTTCCGGCGAATGTGCGACCGCTGCAGACACCTTTGTTGAAGACCGAGAATTCACGCGCGTTGTCGGAGATGCTCCAGTTGGTCCAGCCGATCTTCTTTTTCTTCATCAGGTCGGTGTACCGCTGTGACATGGGGAAGTCGTTGCCGTAGCCCGTCCAGGACGTGGTGCCCCACTCCGTGACGAACACGGGGAGCCTGGACGAGGCGCGGTCGAGGGCCTTCAGGAACGGCTCCCCGGCCTTCGGGGCGTAGAAGTGGAACGTGTACATGATGTTGGTGGCGCGTACGGGGTCGTCGACGATGGCCTGCTCGTTGGAACCGTCGGCGAGGCCGAGCGTGGACCAGCCGGGGGTGGGCACGAGGATCACGCTGTCGCGGTCCAGGGCGCGGATCACCGGAATGACCTTCTCGGCGTAGCTCTTGATCGTCGACCAGTTCACGTGGTTGGGCTCATTGGCGATCTCGTAGAGCACATTGGACTTGCGCTTGTGCCGCTTGGCGATCTCCTTGAAGAACGCCTTCGCGTTGGCGATGTCAGCGTTCGGGTCGCCCGGATTGAGTGTGTGCCAGTCCACGATGACGTACATGCCCCGGGCGCTCGCCCGGTCGACCAATTGGCTCGCCAGGTCGGTGAACTTCTTCGGATTCTTCTCATACCCGCCCTCACGCGCGTACGTGGAGATCCGCAGGACACTCGCCTTCCAGTCGTAGGCGAACGCATCCATGGCGCGGTTCACCAGGCAATGGGGATACCACTGCGTACCGTGCGTGCTCATACCCCTGAGCTGAACGGGCTTGCCGGCCGCGCTGCACAGCTGGGTGCCGCAGACACGGACCTTGCCGTACGTCCCGACCGGAGTTCTGGCCCCGGCCGCCGCGCCGATTGCCTCGCCCCTCGCCGTATTCACGGCGAAGAGGCCGAGTACCGTAGCCATGACGAGGGTGACGCGCAGAAACCAGAAGTGAACGGAAGTGAGCGAGCGCACTCCACGCCTCCATTCGGACATTCGGGTGAGATGGCGACTGCGGGAATGCGACGTAATCGGAGCACCGCGATGCCGCAGCGTCAATTCGCTTCGGCGGAGCGGCAGGGATTATTCACTCTGCCGGCCGAAGCCCCGTATTCCCGAAGGCGTTAGAGCTGCGCGGCGCGCTTCAGCAGCAGCGTGCGCTCCCGCTCGTTCCGGGTGAGCGCCGCCGGGCGCGAACAAATGTCACGGCATCCGGCGCACTGGCCGCCCGGCAGGGCCTCCGGACGGCCCGGGATACCGCAGTTGGTGCACTCCATCAGCCGCAGCGGTACGGCGGCCGGAGCCGTCGGGACCACCGGTTCCAGCTCGGGCGGGAGCTTGTCGATCAGCCGGGTGCGGGCGAGGGCTCGCGCGCAGTGGACGACCGGTGGCAGCCCGGCCGTCAGTTCCGCGGCGCAGTCGGCCGCCGACAGCGTCATCCGCGGATCGGTACGGCCGACCTTGGCCAGCACGGCGTACGACCGCGGGCGAGCGGGCCTCGCGGGCTGCCGCTCCTGCGGTACGTCACCGGCCAGGAAGGCGGCCCACCAGTCGTTGTCCCGTGCGGTACGGGAGAAGAACGACCGGAACACCCAACGGATGCCGCCGTCCTGGTCCTTGCGTTCCCGGATACGGCGCAGATGCCCGGCGGCGGAGAGGTTGTTGAGCGCGGTCCGCACGGCGCACGGGCCGTAGTCGGCCAGCTCCTGGGCCAGGGTCTTCACAGAGATGTCCGCGCGGGCGGGTTGGGGCGGGCGGGTCAGGACCCACCACCCATTCCTTGGAAAAGGGGGCGTGTCTCGACGCCCGAAGCTCAAGCGATGTACGCGACGAACTCCGCCCAGGCGCCGACCGGAACGGCCAGCTCGGGACCGGAGTTGAGCTTCGAGTCCCGGACATGAACGGTGCCGGGACAGGCGGCGACCTCGACGCAGTCACCACCCTCGGTGCCGCTGTAGCTGGACTTGAACCACTTCAGTCCGCTGCTCACCATTCCGCCGCCACCCCTTCGATGAACCGCGCCGACTCTTCAGTGTCGAGGGCCTGCATCCGGATCATTCCATGGCGCTGAGTCAGCAAGTTGACTACTCCCGGGTCGGAGTGCAGCGCGCTCGTCGTCTGCCCCTCCTCGTACGCGAAGCGCTCATGGTCGACGTTCTCCAACAGCACCAGCGGGCCGTTCATCCCGGCATGCGCGCCCCGGTCGTTTGCCAGCACCTGTACCGAGACATTGCGCAACTCGCCCACCTCCAGCAGCCGGTGCATCTGCGTTTTCATCACGCCGGGCCCGCCCACCGGGCGGCGCAGCACCGCCTCCTCGACGACGAAGCCGAAGTACGCGGTGGGCTTGCGGATCAGCAGTTCCTGGCGCTCCATTCGGGCCGCTACCCGCTGTTCAATGGTCTCGTCGTCGAGCGGCGGATAGTGGGCGTTGAGCAGCGCCCGCGCATAGCCCTCGGTCTGCAACAGCCCCGGAATCAGCAGCGTCTGATACGAGTGAAGAGCGATCGCATCCGCCTCGCGTTCCATGAACTCCTGCGTACGCGGCGGGAACTTCTCCGGTTCCAGGAAGTTCGTCGCCGCCAGCAGCTTCCCCTCCGCCCCGAACAGCTCGTCCGCGACGCGCAGCACCTGCGGCGTCGGACGTCTCCGCCCGCACTCCATCGAGCGGACCGTGTCCTCCGCGTACCCGGCGGCCTCGGCCAGCTGCCGGCGGTTCAGCCCGGCAGCCGTACGCCACAGCTTGATCTGGTTGCCGCAGTACCGCCAGGCAGTCGGCGTCCGGGCACCCTGGTCCGTCATGGGACCCCCTCCCCCGTGTACAGCACTCTGTGTACGCGCATCGTCACTGAGCAGGCTATGCCCGCCCCAGCAGGCCGGATGCCATGAAGGACGAAACTCCCCCGACCGGGGCCCTGGTCGTCGACACGTACCGACCGGGTCGGGCACGTGATGGACCGCATCGGAAGGGTGGTCCAACTGCGCCCGCCCGGTGGCGGCGTGGAATGGGACTGTCCGCCGCAGCTGCGGCCGGCGGCCGACCGGGACGAACTCCGCGCCCGCATCAGCGAGATGAGCCGCCGACGGAGGCTGCCATGACGCCCACGACCATCCGAACCCTGCACTGGACGCTGGAGCCGGACCGCGAGCCGGACGCCGAACCGGTGATCCACCGCCCGTGGCGGGCCTGGTACGCAAACCCGGGGCGAGGGTGCATCTGAACCAGTGTCGACAGCGAGAGGCCGTGTCTCAGGAGTCTCAGATTCACGTACGGGCCAGGAGTCAAGTTTCGGAACGATCGTTCTTGACTGATCATTCTTAAACCTTTACCGTCTTGGGCATGGGAAGACCACGCGCCTTCGACGAAGACCAGGCCATCGCGGCAGCGGCCGAACTCTTCGCAGCCCACGGCTACGAGGGCACCTCGGTCGACGACCTCGTCACAGGACTCGGCGTCCACCGGGGCAGCCTCTACAAGGTGTTCGGCAGCAAGCGGGGGCTTTACCTCACCGCGCTGCGCCGCCACATCGACCAGCAGGTACTGCCCGTCGCTGCGGCGGTCGCGGCGTCTGCGAACCTGTGCCAGGCGCTCGCCTCGGCGAGCGCGGCCTACGACAGCGGCCCGGGGGCCGGACTGCTGCTACTGGCAGCAGTTGAGCGGGCACCGCACGATCCAGAGGTCGCCGCACTGGCGGCGGAAGCGTTCGAGGCCCTGGACCGAGCCATCGCAGAGGTTCTGGCCGTATCGGGCGAGACTCCCGATACAGGACCGGACCTCGCCACCGCGCTCAGCGCGACCGTCCTGGGCGTGCGCCTGCGCTCCCGCGCCGCCTCGGCCCTCCTGCCGGGCACGCCCACCAGCGCCCGGCCGGTGCTCGCCCTCGCGACCCGGATCTCTCCACTGCCCGCCAACCACCCGTCAGGAGAATGACATGGCCCGCGTCACCATCGAGAACGACACCCTCGCCGTCGAGATCGAAGGCCTCGACAAGCTGTGGGCACTCAGGAGCCGCCTCGATATCCCCCTCGCCAACGTCCGGGGTGCCACGCGTGATCCCGGCATCATCCGCGACCGCAAGGGTGTCCGAGCCCCCGGCACCCACCTCCCCGGCGTCATCACCGCGGGCACCTGGTATCACGAAGGCGAGCGCATCTTCTGGGACGTGAAGAACCCCGACGCGGCTGTCGTCATCGAGCTTGCCGATGAGCGCTACACCCGCCTCGTCATCGAGGTCGACGACCCCCGCGCCGTTGTCGCCCTCATCGAACGGGCGGCGAGCCTCCGCTGACAGACCGCCGGGCCGCGGGCCGTACCCCTGGGGCCGTCCAACAGCTTTCCCGCTCCCGGCCCACACTCCCGCAGGCGGGCGGCCCCAAACGGTCAACTCACGCTCCCGGGCAAGCCTCACCCCGGCAGCTTGATCCAGCTCCCTGTTGAAGCCGGCAGGGCTGCGGGGGCGATCTGCGCGCGACAGCCTGCCGCAACGCGGTGACGGTCGCCGCGGGCTGCGGAATCAGAGGCTGCTCGGAGGCACCGGCGGTCATACGGTCTCCCATGTACGGGATTCTGAGCCGTCCGCCCAGCCTACTCAGACCGAACGCCCACCCGGCCATCCGAACGAGCGGCGGACTACTGTCCCCTTGACCGCGCGGACGGCCGTCAGTCCGTACCAGCCGACTCGAAACGCCACCTGTGTACCGGGCGCGCGATCAACTCCGCCTCCGGCTCCGGTAGTTCCGGGAGTTCGTCGGTGAGGTTCGCCTGCCACCAGGTGATCACCAGGACCCGGTCCTGCTGCGCGCGGAAGAGCTCGCGGCGCTCCGGCTCGCGGGCGAGCTGGTCCGCCTGGGCGCGGGCCCACTCCAGCAGCTCCGGGCCCCGGCCCTCGACAGCGCGGGCCTCCCACATCAGCGCGACGGTCGTCATGAGTAGAGGTTGTCCTTGCTCAGCTCGTGCACATGGTCATGCGAATGCCCGCCACCGCCACCGGCCCCGGCCCCCGGTACGTGCGGCTCCGTCACCGGCAGCGACGAGTCCGCCGACAGGTCCCAGTCGGAAGGCCCCCGCCCCCGGGCCACCATCTCCGCGCCCAGCGCCGCGACCATCGCCCCGTTGTCCGTACACAGCTTGGGTCGCGGCACCCGCAGAATGATCCCCGCGTCGGCGCACCGCTCCTCTGCCAGCGACCGCAGCCGCGAGTTGGCCGCCACGCCCCCGCCGATCATCAGGTGGTCGACCCCCTCGTCCTTGCACGCGCGGATCGCCTTACGGGTCAGCACGTCGACCACCGCCTCCTGGAAGGACGCCGCGACATCGCGGACCGGCACCTCCTCGCCCGCGTTCCGCTTGGCCTCGATCCAGCGCGCCACCGCCGTCTTCAGCCCGGAGAAGGAGAAGTCGTACGCCGCGTCGCGCGGACCCGTCAGCCCGCGCGGGAACGCGATCGCCGCCGGGTCGCCCTCCTTCGCGAGCCGGTCGATGACCGGGCCGCCCGGGAAGCCGAGGTTCAGTACCCGCGCGATCTTGTCGAACGCCTCGCCCGCCGCGTCGTCGATGGTCGCACCCAGCGGCCGTACGTCCGACGTGATGTCGGGCGCCAGCAGCAGCGACGAGTGGCCGCCGGACACCAGCAGCGCCATCGTCGGCTCGGGCAGCGGCCCGTGCTCCAGCTGGTCGACGCAGATGTGCGAGGCCAGGTGGTTCACGCCGTACAGCGGCTTGCCGAGCGCGTACGCATACGCCTTCGCCGCCGAAACGCCCACCAGCAGCGCCCCCGCGAGCCCCGGGCCCGCCGTGACCGCGATGCCGTCGAGGTCCTTCGCACTGACCCCGGCCTTCTTCAGCGCGCGCTCGACGGTCGGCACCATCGCCTCCAGGTGCGCGCGCGAGGCGACCTCCGGCACGACGCCGCCGAAGCGCGCGTGCTCGTCGACGCTCGACGCGATCGCGTCGGCCAGCAGGGTGTGGCCGCGCACGATGCCGACGCCGGTCTCGTCGCAGGAGGTCTCAATGCCGAGGACGAGAGGTTCGTCAGCCATGGATCTCAGTTCCTTGTACAGGTCCTTGTACGGATACGGACTCGGATACGGGTTCGGATGCCGGTACGGACGACGGGTCGGTCAGCCGCATCACGAGGGCGTCCACATTGCCCGGCTGGTAGTAGCCGCGCCGAAAGCCGATCGGCTCGAAGCCGAAGCGCTCGTAGAGCCGCTGCGCACGCGTGTTGTCCACCCGCACTTCGAGCAGCACCTCGGAGCACTCGAAAGCGGTGGCGTACCGCAGCAGGTCGGTGAGCAGCCGGGCCCCGAGCCCGGTGCCCCACTGGTCGCGGGCGGCGGCGATCGTCTGTACGTCGCCGAGTCCCCCGGCGGCGGCCAGCCCCGCGTATCCGACCAGCCGGCCGGCAGCGTCCTCCGCCACCGCATAGTGGCGGGTGGCCTGCGGGCCCCGCGAGTGGGCGAGCTCGGACCAGAACATCCCGGCCGACCAGGCGTCCTCCGGGAACAGCTCGCGTTCGAGTTCCAGCACCGGCTCGATGTCCCACCAGCGCATCTCGCGCAGCTCGGCGGCAGCGGCAGCGGCGGCGCTCACTTCGGCGTAACCACCTTGTAGTTCTTGGGCACCTGCGCGTCCGGCCGGCGCAGATACATCGGCAGCGGCGCCAGGAACGCGGCGCCCGCCACCGACACCCCCGCCGCCAGCTTCTCGGCGGCCAGCGCCGCCAGCGCCGCCGCCGACTGGTGCTCGGGGCCGCGCGCGTCCGGGAAGACCTCCGGGTACAGCAGGGCGCCGGCGCCCACCGCCGGAAGCCCGGCGACATCCGCCGCGATGTCCGCGGGCCGGTCGACGGACGGCTCCGACGCGCGCGTACGGGCGTCGTCGTACCGCGCCCAGTAGACCTCCTTGCGCCGCGCGTCCGTCGCCACCACGAACGGGCCGTCGATACCGGACGCGTACGCGAGGCCGTCCAGCGTGCACAGCCCGTGCACCGGCACACCGAGCACCGAACCGAACGTCGTGGCGGTCACCAGTCCGACGCGCAGCCCGGTGTACGGGCCCGGGCCGACGCCGACGACGACGCCCGTCACCGCGTCGAGTTTCAGCCCCGCCTCGGCGAGCACCCGGTCCACGGCGGGCAGCAGCAGCTCCCCGTGCCGGCGGGCGTCGATCTGACTGGTCTCGGCGACAACGGAGTCGCCGTCGTGGAGGGCGACGGTGACGGCGGGCGTGGCGGTATCAACAGCGAGCAGGAGCACGCAAACAGCCTAGGCCCTGTCCGGCGGGGGCACGGCGCCCCGCCCCCGTGGGCACCGGCTGCTACCGTCACCACAAGTCCGTATGTACGAGTGGTGCGAGTGGTTGCGAGAGGTGGAGCAAGGTGTCACGGAGCAGCTCGGGATTCGTGGCCGGGCTCACCGCGGCGGCCCTCGCCGTGGTCGGTTTCCTCGCGTACCAGGCCTCGGCCAACGCGCCGGCGCTGCCGGTGAAGGCCAAGCCCTCCACGTCGGCCTCCGCCGAGGCGTCCACACCGCCGAAGGGGAAAGGCAAGGCCGGCTCCACGGCCGTCCCGGCCGATTCCGGTACGGGCGTACGTGTCGTCTACTCGCTCAGCGCCAAGCGCGTCTGGCTGGTGGGCGAGGCGGGTCGGCCCGTCACGACGTTCGAGGTCATGCCAAGCACGGTCAGCCCGGAGCCCGGCTCGTACAAGGTGACCTCGCGCACCGGTAAGACCACCGGATCCGACGGGGTTCCGGTCGAGCACGTCGTACGGTTCGCGAACGTCGACAGCGTCCCGGTCGGCTTCAGCGCCGCGGTGGACGGCTCGGTGCCGACCCCCGATCCGGGCCGCAAGACGGGCGGCATCCGCATGGCGCAGAGGGGCGGCGACGCGATGTGGAGGTTCGCGACGATCAACTCGAAGGTCGTCGTCGTCCCATAAGCTCACCCGTACGGAGTACGCATACCCGTAGGAGCCGCGTCACGCGGCGGCGCGTCCAGGCCCCTGCCGCTGCCCCTGCTCCGGCTCTCGGGGCGGCGTAGAAACGGCCGTCGCCGCGGCGCACGACGCCAGCAGGTCCCGCATCGACACGACCGACGGCGGCTGCGGCCGTGCGTGCGACCGCGCGGAGCCCGACTGCGAGGAACCCGACTGCGAGGAACCCGACTGCGCTTCGCGTTCTGATGCCGGCATGGATGCCTCCTGGGGCTCCGGGGGAAGGCGTGGTTAGGTAGACCTAACCAGGTCTCGGTATCCATGTGACCACGGGCGACACCACCCGCGCAACATCTTCCCGACGACTTGTCGGAACGTACGGGATCGAAAGAGTTCAGGCAGCCAGACCGGCCAGCTCCGCAGCCGTCCAGCGCGCGCCGATGCCGGTCAGCGTCACCTCGCGCACATCGTCGAGGACCATCTCGTGGCCGACGGCCCGCCTGATCACGACATGCAGCCGGTCGTCGGACAGCTCCTCGACCTTGTTGTCGCCCCACTCCACGACCACCACCGAGTCCGGCAGCGAGACGTCGAGGTCGAGATCCTCCATCTCGTCCAGCCCTCCGCCGAGCCGGTACGCGTCCACATGCACCAGCGGCGGGCCGCCGGCCGGCGACGGGTGCACGCGCGCGATCACGAAGGTCGGCGAGGTCACGGCGCCCCGGACGCCCATGCCCTCGCCCAGGCCCCGGGTCAGTGTCGTCTTGCCCGCGCCGAGTTCGCCGGTGAGCAGTACGAGGTCGCCGGCGCGCAGCACCTTGGCGAGCCTGCGGCCGAGCTCCTGCATCTGCTCGGGCGATTGAACGGTGATCCGGGCGACGCTCTCGGCTGCAACGCCCTCAGTTGCCTCAGTTGCCGGGTTGTGCGGTGCTTCCATACGCGCCAACGTTAGTCGCTGCCGGGACGGCCCCCGCGCGCGCCAGCAGATCCGCCAGCCGGTCGGTGACGGCCTCCGGATGTTCGAGCATCACCAGATGCCCCGCGTCCGGCACGATCACCAGCTCGGCGTCCGGCAGCAGGTCCGCGATCGCCTCGCTGTGGCCGCTCGGGGTCACCAGGTCCTTGTCCCCCGCGAGGACGAGCGTGGGGATCCCGACGAAGACGGGGAGCGCCTCCGCCTTGTCGTGCTCCTGGAACGCCGGGTAGAACTCCGCTACCACGTCGATCGGCGTGCCCTCGATCAGCCGCTCGGCGAACCGCGCGACCGCCGGGTCCACGTCCTTCGAGCCGAAGGAATAGCGCTTGATCATCCCCGCGAAGAGGTCGGCGGTGGCCCGCCTGCCCCGCTCGACGAGGTCCACCTGCGAGCCGAGCGCCTTGAGTACGCCCGGCAGCACCCTGCGGACGGCGTTCACGCCCGCCACCGGCAGCCCGTAGTTCACCTCGCCGAGCTTCCCGCACGACGTACCGACGAAGGCGACGCCGGCGACCCGCTCGCGCATCAGCTCGGGGTAGTGCGCGGCGAGCGCCATCATCGTCATGCCGCCCATCGAATGCCCCACCAGCACCAGCGGCCCCTCGGGCGCGGCCGCGTCGAGGACCGCCTTCAGGTCGCGGCCCAGCTGGTCGATCGTGACCGGCACGCCGTCCGCCTGCGCGGCGCCGCGCGCCGAGCGGCCGTGGCTGCGCTGGTCCCAGTGGACCGTACGGACGACGCCGCGCAGCGCGGCCCGCTGGAAATGCCAGGAGTCCTGGCTGAGGCAGTAGCCGTGGCTGAACACCACGGTTACGGGCGCGGGGGTCTTCCGGCCGAACAGCCGGCGCTTGCGCGGGGCCGTGCCGCCGGTGTCCGGGTCGACCTCGTCGACCTCGTAGTACAGCTCCGTACCGTCGTCGGCTACCACCCGGCCCGGCATGCCGCGCAGCGACCCGTACGGGCCCGAGGCGTCCAGCGCGAGCCGCGCCTTCCTTCGCATGCCCCGGCCCACCGTGAGCCGCTCCACCGCCACGCCCGCCGCGGCGCCCGCCGCGATGACGCCTATCGCGGCTCCGGCCAGCCCCGCCCGGCGCCAGTTGCCCGCCGCGGCCACGGCGTCCGCCACCGCCTCGGCCGCCGCTTCCCCCGCGTTGATCTCGCTCACTGTGCCGCTCCGTTCGCCCCGCGCTCCCGCTCGTCCGGACGCTCGTTCAGATAGACGCGCGGCACCCGCGATCCGATGCGCGTGACAATCTCGTACGCGATGGTGTCGGCCGCCTGCGCCCAGTCCTCGGCGGTCGGCTCACCCCGGTCGCCGGGCCCGAACAGCACGGCCTCAGCGCCGGGTTCGAGGAGGTCCCCGCCCAGGTCGATCACGAACTGGTCCATCGCGACCCGGCCGGCGACGGTACGCCGCTTGCCGCCGACCAGCACCGGGCCGCGGCCCGAGGCGTGGCGCGGAATGCCGTCCGCGTAACCGGCGGGCACGAGGCCGAGGGTGGTCTCGGTGGGGGTGACGTAGTGGTGTCCGTAACTGACTCCGTGGCCCTCCGGAGCGCGCTTGACCAGCGCCACGGAGGCGATCAGCGACATCGCGGGGCGCAGTCCGAGGGCCGCGGGCGTGCCGAGTTCGGGGCTGGGCGAGACGCCGTACACGGCGATGCCGGGGCGTACGAGGTCGAAGTGCGACTCCGGGACGGTCAGGGTCGCCGGGGAGTTGGCGATGTGCCGCACTTCCGGGTCGACGCCCTCCTTCTCGGCGTACGCCACCAGCTCCTGGAACACGGCCAGCTGGGCGGCGATGCTCGGATGCCCCGGCTCGTCGGCGCACGCGAAGTGCGACCACAGTCCGGTCACCCGGACGGCGCCCTCCGCCTCGGCGGCGCGCGCGTGCTGGACGAGTTCGGGCCAGTCGGCGGGCTGGCAGCCGTTGCGGCCGAGCCCGGTGTCGGCCTTCAGCTGGATCCTGGCCGTACGCCCCGCCGCGCGGGCGGCCGCGACGACCTCCCGCAGGGCCCACATCCCACTGACGGACACGTCGACATCCGCCTCGACGGCCTCGCGCCAGGGCCCGCCCGGCGTCCACAGCCAGCACATCACGGGCCCGCCGACGTCGGCGGCCCGCAGCGCGAGCGCCTCCTGCGGGGTAGCGGTCCCGAGCCACGCCGCACCGGCCTGCTGCGCGGCCCTGGCGCAGGGCACCATGCCGTGCCCGTACGCGTCGGCCTTGACGACGGCCATCAGCGCAGCCCGGGGCGCTCGGGCGCGCAGCGCGCGCACATTGGCGCGCACGGCGGCCAGATCGATCTCGGCGCGGACGCGCGGCGGTGTCTCGTTCATCGCGCCAAGTCTCTCAGAGCCCCACCCCACCCGATCCGCACACACCCCAAACGGCCCCGCGGACCAGAAGGCGGCGCAATGGGCAGGGCGGGGCGGCACGAAGCGCCCGCGCCGGGGGGACGCCCTCCGCAGCGCGCCGCACTCGGCACCCGCACGGGCGCGCCCGGCAAGGCCGCATACCCCGGCGCGAGGCAACCGCACCGGACGGTGGACTCCCCGGCGCGCCGCACTCAGCACCCGCCCGGGCGCGCCCGGCAAGGCCGCATACCCCGGCGCGAGGCAACCGCACCGGACGCCGGCGCGCCGCACTCGGCACCCGCACGGGGCCCCCGGGGAGGCGGCACGCCGCGGCGTGAAGCGACCGCGCCCCGCCGGGGGCTGGGGGCTTGCCCCCAGGGTTCGGGAAGGTGGGGGTCCCACGGACGGAGTCTGGGGGAGGGTAGGGGGAACAAGGCGCGCCCCGGCGGGGCCTCGCTCAGGGGTTTGTTACGTCGCGCCACGCGCCCGGGAGTTCCTCCGCCACTTCGTGGGCCGCGATCGGCGCGCCGGTCGCCGCCCTGCGTGCCGCCAGGCCGTGCAGGTACGCCGCCACCGAGCCCGCGTCCCGCGCGGCCAGGCCCGCCGCCAGCAGGGAGCCGGCCAGGCCGGAGAGGACGTCGCCGCTGCCCGCCGTGGCCAGCCAGGGCGTGCCCGTCGGGTTGACCCGTACCGGGCCCTCCGCGCCCGCGACGAGCGTGGTCGAGCCCTTCAGCAGCACCGTCACCCCGTACTTCCGCGCCAGCGCCCGTACGGACGCCAGCCGCGCGCCCTCCACCTCCTCCCGGGAGACACCGAGCAGCGCCGCCGCCTCCCCGGCGTGCGGGGTCAGCAGCGTCGGGGCCGTACGCCCCCGCAGCACCGTCTCGTCCAGCAGCCGCAGGCCATCCGCGTCGACCAGGGCCGGGACGTCGGAGGCGAGCACGTCGGCGACCTCCGACGAGCGGTCGCCCAGCCCCGGGCCGACGACCCACGCCTGGACCCGCCCCGCCTTCGACGGCGGTCCCGTGTGGACCAGGGCCTCCGGGAAGCGGGCGATGACCTCGTCGCCGCCCGGCCCGACGTACCGCACCGCGCCCGCACCACCCCGCAGCGCGCCCGCCACCGCGAGGACCGCCGCGCCGGGATAGCGCGCCGACCCGGCGACGACGCCCACCACGCCCCGCCGGTACTTGTCGCTCTCCGCGGCGGGCACGGGCAGCAGCGCGGCCACATCGGCGTGCTGAAGCGCCTCCAGGTCCGGCCCGGCGGGGAGTTCGAGCCCGATGTCCACGAGCCGCAGCGCGCCCGCCCGTTCGGCCGCCGGGTCGATCAGCAGCCCCGGCTTGTACGTCCCGAACGTCACCGTCGCGTCGGCCCGTACCGACTCACCCAGCACCTGCCCGGTGTCCGCCTCCACGCCGCTCGGCAGGTCGACGGCGACGACGACCGCCCCGGACGCCTCCGCCGCCCGCACCAGCGGAACCGCCGCCTCACGCAGCCCGCCGCGCCCGCCGATACCGGTGATGCCGTCCAGTACGAGATCCACCCGCGGCGGCACCTCCGGCACCACGCGGCCCCCCGCCGCCCGCAGCGCCGCGAGCCCGCCGGCGTGCGCCCGGTCGGGGGCCAGCAGTACGGCGAAGACGCCCGCGCCGCGCCGGGCGAGCCGCGCCCCGGCGTAGAGCGCGTCGCCCCCGTTGTCCCCGGCGCCCACCAGGAGCACGACGCGCGCCCCATAGACCTGGCCCAGCAGGCCCGCGCAGGCGGCGGCCAGCCCCGCCGCGGCGCGCTGCATCAGCGCGCCCTCCGGCAGCCGGGCCATCAGCGCCTGCTCGGCGGCCCGTACCGTCTCCATGCTGTACGCAAAACGCACCGGTTCCTCATCCCTCTGCGATCACCACTGCCGACGCGATACCCGCGTCATGGCTGAGCGAGACGTGCCACGACCGCACGCCGAGCTGCTCCGCCCGCGCGGCCACCGTGCCGCGCACCCGCAACTGAGGCTGCCCGCTGTCCTCGACGTACACCTCGGCGTCGGTCCAGAGGAGCCCGCTGGGCGCTCCCAGCGCCTTGGCCAGCGCCTCTTTCGCGGCGAACCGGGCCGCCAGCGAGGCGATTCCGCGCCGCTCCCCGCTCGCCAGCAGCAACTCCCGCTCGACGAAAAGCCGTTCGGCCATGTGCGGCGTACGGTCCAGCGCGGCCCGGAACCGGTCGATCTCGGCGACGTCGATGCCAACCCCGATGATCATTCGACAGTGACCGACTTGGCGAGGTTCCGCGGCTGGTCCACCTCATTGCCGCGCGCCGTCGCCAGTTCGCACGCGAACACCTGCAACGGCACCGTCGCGACGAGCGGTTGCAGCAGCGTCGGCGTGACCGGGATGCGGATCAGGTGGTCGGCGTACGGCACCACCGTCTCGTCGCCGTCCTCCGCGATCACGATGGTCCGCGCCCCGCGCGCCCGGATCTCCTGGATGTTCGACACGATCTTGTCGTGCAGTACGGACCGCCCGCGCGGCGACGGCACCACGACCACCACCGGCAGGTCGTGCTCGATCAGCGCGATCGGACCGTGCTTGAGCTCACCGGCCGCGAAGCCCTCCGCGTGCATGTACGCGAGTTCCTTCAGCTTCAGCGCGCCCTCCAGGGCGACCGGATAGCCCACATGCCGCCCCAGGAACAGCACGGTGTCCTTGTCGGCGAGCGACCGCGCCAGCTCCCGTACCGGCTGCATCGTCTCCAGGACCTTCCCGACCTTGATCCCGATCTCCGAAAGCTCCCGGATCACGGCCTGGATCTCGTCGCCCCACTTGGTCCCACGGACCTGCCCCAGATACAGAGCGACCAGGTAGCAGGCCACCAGCTGCGTCAGGAACGCCTTGGTCGACGCGACGGCGACCTCCGGCCCGGCGTGCGTGTAGAGCACGGCGTCGGACTCACGCGGGATCGTCGAGCCGTTCGTGTTGCAGATGGCGAGCACCCGCGCGCCCTGCTCGCGGGCGTGTCGCAGCGCCATCAGCGTGTCCATGGTCTCGCCGGACTGAGAGATGGCGATGACGAGCGTCCGCTGGTCCAGGATCGGGTCCCGGTAGCGGAACTCGCTCGCGAGCTCGGTCTCGCACGGGATGCGGGTCCAGTGCTCGATGGCGTACTTGGCGATCATGCCCGCGTGGTACGCCGTACCGCACGCCACGATGACGACCTTGTCGACCTCCCGCAGCACCGAGGCCGGAATCCGTACCTCGTCGAGCAACAGCGACCCGGCGGCGTCGATCCGCCCCAGCAGCGTGTCGGCGACCGCCTTCGGCTGCTCGGCGATCTCCTTGAGCATGAAGTAGTCGTAGCCGCCCTTCTCGGCGGCGGAGGCGTCCCAGTCGACGTGGTACGAGTGGACCTCGGCCGGCGCACCGGCGAAATCGGTGACCCTCACGCCGTCCCGGCGCAGTTCTACGACCTGGTCCTGTCCCAGCTCGATGGCCGACCGGGTGTGGGCGATGAAGGCGGCCACGTCGGAGGCGAGAAACGCCTCGCCGTCCCCGACCCCCACCACCAGCGGCGAGTTCCTTCTCGCCCCCACGACGACATCGGGCTCGTCCGCGTGCACGGCGACCAGCGTGAACGCGCCCTGAAGCTGCCTGCACACCTGCCGCATCGACTCGGCGAGGTCCCCGCAGGACGAGAACGACTCGGCCAGCAGATGCGCCACGACCTCGGTGTCCGTCTCGGACGCCAGGTCGTGCCCGCGGTCGGTCAGCTCGGCCCGCAGCGCGGCGAAGTTCTCGATGATGCCGTTGTGGACGACGGCGACGCGGCCCGAATTGTCCAGGTGGGGATGGGCGTTGACGTCCGTGGGGGCGCCATGGGTGGCCCACCGGGTGTGCCCGATCCCGGTCGTTCCGGTCGGCAGGGGCCGGTCGACCAGCTCCTTCTCCAGGTTGAGGAGCTTGCCCGCCTTCTTCGCCGCGGCGAGACCGCCATCGGCGAGAACGGCCACGCCCGCCGAGTCGTAGCCCCGGTATTCCAGCCGCTTGAGTCCTGCGACAACGACATCGAGCGCGGACTGCGCTCCGACGTAACCCACGATTCCGCACATGACGGCAGCCTACGACCCTCCGTGTGACGCAACACGTCTTGACGCGGTACGCACCCATTCCGGCCCCCGCCCAGCGATCTGCGCCAGGGCGGGGGCCGGGAAAATCCACCGACGTGGCGGGCTCAGCCGAGCTTGGCCACCTGCGCGTCGATGACGGCCTTCGGCAGGTCGTAGTCGGGGGTCGCGAGGTTGATCGCGGAGAAGGAGGCGAGCGTCGTGCCCTGGCGTACGAACGCGAGCTTGAACGCGCCCTTCTCCCCGTCCTGCTCCACGTGCACGGTCCAGGCGAGAGCCTCCTGGCCGCCGGAGACGGTCTCCGGAGTGAGCTTGGTGATCTTCTGCTTCTCGCCGGCGACAGACATGGTGAACCCGGTGGCACACGTACTGCCGGCCTCGCGCAGAACGCCGACGACGTCCTCGGCGCCCTCGCCCTCGTAGGAGGAGAGAGACGCCATCGTCATCGTCATGCCGAGGCCTGAAAGGAGTGCCTCCTCCGGCGAGGCGGAGGCATCCTTCTTGGGCTCGGCAACGACCTTGCGCTGGACGGTGGCCACGGGCTTGCCAACGGCGAGGGCGGAGAGCGCCTTGGCGACCGGCGCACACGCGGGCTTGTCGGCGGTGAGGCCGGCGGGCGTGAGGTCGTCCTTGGCGGGCTTGGCGATCTTGTGGTCCTTGACGTCACCCTGAACCAGCGCGAGCTTCTCCAGCTCGGCCGCCGTCAGCGCCTTGGCCGCGGGCTCGGCGGCAGCCGTCCCCTTTGCCTTCCCGTCACCCTTGGCGTCACCACCCGACTCCTGGCCACCGCAGGCGGCGGCCAGGAGAGCCAGGGAGACCGCGGAGGCGGCGACGGCACTACGACGTATGAGCATGGCTCGCATGGCACAACTTTCTGAGTCAATGAACAACGGCCCGCCCACCGGCGAGAAGGGTCAGCGCCTTGGGTGTCGCGGCCGGTTGTGGCTGTGCAAACCCTATGAGGTGACGTCACTTCGGTGATCTCAGGGGTCCAGGACGGTACGTGATCGTCATGTCTGCGTGACCAACGCAGACATGACGCCCATTCATCCCCGGTCGAACTGCCCCATGGCGACAGCGCCTATGAATCTGCGCAAGGCCTGGGAACTCGCGGCAAAGATGATTTCGGGCGCCTTGCTGTCGCGGAGTCGGAGGGTTCCGTCCGGGGCGACAGCGACGCAGACGCAGTTGGCGGCTTCGGCACTGTAGGAGGATTTCCGCCATTCGAGTTCGAGCACGAGGACTCCCTGTCAGGTGCCTTGGGCAATGTGGTGAATGAGTTCGCGGGACTTCGTGGCGGAGAGTGCTCGGGCCTCCATCCGGTCGAGCACGGACCTGTAGCGCCCCAACTGGGCCTCGGCATCCAGAAATTCACAGCCGTGGTCGGTGTCGAGGACGACCGTGTCGAGCTGGGGGACCGGCCCGGACGCATACGTGATCGACTGGCCGGAAGCGGGAAAGGACGCCTCGCCGAACGGGATGACCAGG
Organism: Streptomyces sp. A3M-1-3; assembly: GCF_024213665.1. GTDB lineage: Bacteria > Actinomycetota > Actinomycetes > Streptomycetales > Streptomycetaceae > Streptomyces. The sequence continues at coordinate 93,251 of NZ_JANAVP010000014.1, read as the reverse complement.
ATGGTCACGTTGTCGCGCTCGCTCTCTTCCAGCAGAGTGCCGAGCTGCTCACGGGCAACCAGGGGACCGCCATAGCCCATGCGCAGCGCAGCTTCGTGGACGATGGCCGTGTAGTGGGTGGGGATGCCCTCGTAGAGGACGGCCTGCCGTTTGATGCGGTACGAGACGCGGTGCTCGATCTCGTACGGCCGCAAGGGCGGGACGCTCTCCGCCATCACAGCACGTGCGTGGGCGGTGGTCTGGAGCAGGCCGGGAATGTGAATCACCACCGCGACGCGCAGGGCGGTTGCCTGATGTTCCAGCTCGGCGAGATCGAGCAGGCCAGGGGCCAGCAGTTCCTGGTACTCGTCCCACCAGCCGCGAGCGCGCGTGCCTGTCATGGACGCGAGCGCTTCGGCATAAGGCTCGTCCGAACAGGCGTAGTTGTGGGTCATGGTGCGCACCCGGTCCGCGCTCACCGCGTACCGGCCGGCCTCGATGTTGCTGATCCGGGACTGCGGGCCACCGAGAAGGGCCGCCGCCTGCGTCGAGGTGAGCCCGGCCCGCTCGCGGAGTTTGCGCAGCTCGGTACCGAGGCGTTGCTGGCGCAGGGTCAGGGACGTACGGGCCGGCATCGGGTCTCTCCAAGGTCACCCACACGAGTGGAGATGAAACATCTTCCCAGAATCGATATAAGACCTTACAACTTGCACGCTACGGTGTGACCCAAGCCACTCACCGGCCCGGCCGGTCAGCCGGAAGCGCACCGCATCCCGCGGCACTGCCACCGCACCGCGCCGTCGGCGCGTGAACCAACTCCACCTCCCCGCAGGAGACTTCCGTGAACACCGTATCCCCGCACGCACCCTGGTCGTACGTACTCCAACTCCCCCACGATCCCCGCGCCCCGCGCGTGGCCCGGAAGACGCTGCGGGCCGTACTGGGAGGGCATGGCATGGGTGAACTGCTCGATACCGCCGAACTGCTGGCCTGCGAACTGGTCACCAACGCGTACCGGCACTCCGCCGGGCCGGCGATGCTGCGGCTACGGCACATGGACGGAGGCTGGCTGCGGATCAGCGTCTGGGACAGCAACCCCGTCATCCCGGCCCCGTTCGACAAGCCTCCGGGAGCGCTACGACCCGTACCCGCCCGGGGCCCGGCCGACCGGGACGGCGGGCGGGGGCTGCTGCTCGTACGGCTCTGTGCCGACAACTGGGGCGGCTACCCGCTCGGCGAAGACCTCTTCGGCCGCGGCGGCAAACTCCTCTGGTTCGAACTCGGCCCCGGGCGGCCGGAACCGGCCCACGCCGCCTGAGTCGTGTTCCTGTTGATCGTATCGAGCACAATACTATCGGGTGCGATACTATTGCTATCGATACCATTCAGTGCCGAGGCTTGTCACCTGAGAGGTGGTCCCCCATGCCACGCTTCATCGGCAGAGAGCGGGAAATCCAGACCCTTGACGGAGTGCTCGAACAGGTGCGCACCGCCACCGGCGAGCCGCGTCCCGGGCAGTGCGTGCTCATCCGGGGGCGCAGGCGCATTGGCAAGTCCAGCCTGGTGGAGGAGTTCCTGCACCGGTCCGGCGTGCCGTTTCTGTTCTTCACCGCGGCCGGCCGATCCGCCGAGGCCGAGCTGGCGGAGTTCCTTGAGGCCGCGGCCGCCTCGGCGCTGCCCGAACGCGATCTGCTCACCGAGGCGGCGCCGACGCAGTGGCCGGCGGCGTTCCGCTTGTTGGCCCAGGTGCTCCCGGACGATGCTCCGAGCGTGGTCGTGCTGGACGAGGTGCCGTACCTGATGGACAGCGTCGACGCCTTCGAGGGCGTACTCCAACGGGCCTGGGACCGCCATCTCCGCAACAAGCCGGTGCTCCTGCTGCTGATCGGCTCCGACCTCTCGATGATGGAGGCCCTCAACAGCTACGAGCGACCGTTCCATCAGCGCGGCCGCGAAATGGTGGTCGGCCCGCTCAATCCCGCGGACATCGCCGACATGCTCGACCTCGACCCGGCGGCTGCCTTCGACGCCGCGCTGCTGACCGGCGGTCTGCCGCTCGTCTGCGCCGAGTGGCGGCCCGGTGCGACCGTATGGCAGTTCCTCGAAGCCTCCCTCGCCAATCCCATCTCGGCACTGCTGGTCTCCGCCGAGCGGTCGCTCGCCGCCGAGTTCCCGCCCCATGCGACGGCGCGCGAGGTCCTCCAGGCGATCGGCAGCGGCGAACGCACGTTCAGCAACATCGCCCGCGCGGCCGGCGGAATCTCGCACTCCACACTCAGCCGAGCGGCCGAACTCCTCGCCGGCAAGCGCGTGGTGTCAGCCGAACTGCCGGTCTCCCTGCGCCCCTCCAAGGAGCGCCGCTACCGCGTGGCCGACCCGTACCTGAGATTCTGGCTCGCGTTTCTCGGCCCGCACATGGCGGAGGTCGAGCGCCTGCGCGGTGATCTGACCCTGGCCAGGATCAAGGAACGCTGGACGAGCTGGCGTGGCAGGGCGGTCGAGCCCCTGGTCCGCGAATCGCTCGCACGGCTGCTGCCGGACGGTGACTTGCCCGCGGCCCCGGCGATCGGCGGCTACTGGACGCGCAGCAACGACGTCGAGATCGACATCGTCGCAGCGGATCGCGCCCCGGCCGCCAAGCGCCTGCTCTTCCTCGGCTCGGTCAAGTGGCTGGAGAACTCCCCCTTCGACGCCCACGACCTGGCCGCCCTCCACAAACACCGCGCCGCGGTGAGCGACGACCCACTGCCCCTGGTCGCAGTCTCCCGCAGCGGCGTCTCCTGCACCGGCTTCCAGGCCACGTACGGCCCGGAGGAGTTGCTGGGCGCCTGGCGCCGGCCCTGACTGACCGACTGACCGACTGACTGACTGACTGACGCATAGATCACCACATCCCGCCGATGGGGCGGGGGGCTCCCGCGTGACCGATCCCACCCGCCACAGTGTTCGTGGAGCCGCGACAATGGCTCTGTGATCACTTCGCCGCCAGGAAGCGCCCACCGCCGGGCCGACTCCACGACGTCGTCCCCGTACGTGGACCTCACCCGTACGGAGTGGAGCGCGCTGCGCGAGAAGACGCCGCTGCCGCTGAGCGCCGAGGAGGTCGAGCGGCTGCGCGGCCTCGGCGACGTCATCGACCTCGACGAGGTACGGGACGTCTATCTGCCGCTCTCCCGCCTGCTCAACCTCTATGTGGGGGCCACCAGCAGCCTGCGCGGCGCCCTGAACACCTTCCTGGGCGACGCGGGCAACGGCCATGGCGCCCAGCAGGGCACCCCGTTCGTCATAGGGGTCGCCGGCAGCGTCGCGGTCGGCAAGTCCACGGTCGCGCGTCTCCTCCAGGCGCTGCTGGCCCGCTGGCCGGAACACCCGCGGGTCGAGCTGGTCACCACGGACGGGTTCCTTCTGCCGATGAAGGAACTGCGGGATCGCGGCCTGATGTCGCGCAAGGGCTTCCCCGAGTCGTACGACCGCCGCGCGCTGACCCGGTTCGTCGCCGACATCAAAGCCGGCAAGGACGAGGTGACCGCGCCCGTCTACTCACACCTCATCTACGACATCGTGCCCGGCGAGCGCCTGACGGTCCGCCGCCCCGACATCCTGATCGTCGAGGGCCTCAACGTCCTCCAGCCCGCTCTGCCCGGCAAGGACGGCCGCACACGGGTCGGCCTCGCCGACTACTTCGACTTCAGCGTGTACGTCGACGCGCGCCCGGAGGACATCGAGAACTGGTACCTGAACCGCTTCCGGAAGCTGCGCGAGACGGCGTTCCAGAACCCCTTCTCGTACTTCAGGAAGTACACCCAGGTCTCCGAGGAGGAGGCCCTGGACTACGCGCGCACCATGTGGCGGACGATCAACCGGCCGAATCTGCTGGAGAACGTGGCTCCGACGCGCGGCCGTGCCACCCTGGTGCTGCGCAAGGGCCCTGACCACAAGGTCCAGCGACTCAGCCTGCGCAAACTCTAGGGGACGCCCCCGCTAAGGTGCGGCCATGCTGCATCTTCGGATGATCACCCCTCACGACCGTACGGACGAGGTGCTCGCGCTGATCGACAAGACGGTCGGTACCACCCATCTGGTCGTACTGACCGGCGCCGCCCGCAACCCCAAGGGCGATCTCGTACTGTGCGACGTCGCGCGCGAGGCGGCCGACGAGCTGCTGGCCGAGATGCGGACGCTCGGCATCGACAAGTCCGGGTCGATCGCCGTCGAGAACATCGACCTCTCCATCTCCAAGCGCGCCGAGCAGGCGGAGGAAGAGGCTCCGGGCGAGGCCGCGGACGCGGTGGTCTGGGAGCAGCTGGCCGAGGCAACCCATGAGGAGTCCACCCTCACGATCACCTACATCGCCTTCCTGATCCTCGCGACGATGATCGCGGCCTGCGGCGTGGTCCTGGACAACGCGATTCTGATCGTCGGCGCGATGGCGGTCGGCCCGGAGTTCGGCCCGCTCGCCGGAATCTGTACGGGCCTGGTGCAGCGCGCTCCGAGGCTCGCCGCGCGCTCGCTGGTCGCCCTGTTGGTCGGTTTCGCCGTGGCGATCGTGGCGACGACGGTGTTCAGCCTGGTGATGGACTCCCTCGGCCAGTTCGACCAGGGCATGCTCAAAAATCCCCGCCCGAACACCAGCTTCATCTGGCAGCCCGACCCCTTCTCCTTCATCGTGGCGCTGCTCGCCGGTGCGGCCGGGGTGCTCTCACTGACCTCCGCCAAATCCGGCGCTCTGGTGGGCGTCGCGATCTCGGTGACCACGGTCCCGGCCGCGGCGAACGCCGCCGTGGCGCTCAGCTACGGCGAGGTGGGCCAGATGTGGGGCTCGGCCGCGCAGCTGCTGCTGAACCTGCTCGGCATCATCCTCGCCGGCACGCTCACCCTCATCGGCTGGAAACTGCTGTGGCGCACCCAGCAGGGCCGGATGACCCGGCGACCGGGTACGCCACAGCTCCCGAAGGAGTAAGTCCGACTAGCCCAGCGCGGACTTGACCGCGTCCGCCAGTCGGCCCGCCACTGATCGGGCCTGGTCGATGTCGGCCGCTTCGACCATGACGCGGACCAGCGGCTCGGTGCCCGACGAGCGCAGCAGCACTCGGCCCGTCGAGCCCAGCTCGCGCTCGGCCTCGACGACCGCGGCGGCCAGCTCGGGTGACGTAGCGACGCGCGACTTGTCGACGTCGGGGACGTTGATCAGCACCTGCGGCAGCCGCTGCATAACGCCGGCCAGCTCGGCCAGCGAGCGGCCGGTGGCGGCGACCCGGGCGGCCAGCAGCAGGCCGGTGAGGGTGCCGTCGCCGGTCGTCGCGTGGTCGAGGATGATCACGTGGCCGGACTGCTCGCCGCCCAGCGCGTATCCGTGCTCCTTCATCGACTCCAGTACGTACCGGTCGCCGACGCCCGTCTGTACGAGCTCGATGCCCTCGCGCTCCATCGCCAGCTTGAAGCCGAGGTTGGACATGACCGTGCCGACGACGGTGTTCTCCCGCAGCTCGCCCGACTCGCGCATCGCGAGGGCCAGCACGGCGAGGATCTGGTCGCCGTCGACCTCCTCGCCCGCGCCGTCCACGGCGAGGCAGCGGTCGGCGTCGCCGTCGTGCGCGATGCCGAAGTCCGCGCCGTGCTCGACGACGGCGGCCTTCAGCTGGCCGAGGTGCGTGGAGCCGCAGCCGTCGTTGATGTTCAGGCCGTCCGGATCGGCGCCGATCGTCACGACCTCGGCGCCGGCGCGCGCGAAGGCCTCGGGCGAGACGCGGGAGGCGGCGCCGTGCGCCTCGTCGAGGACGACCTTGAGCCCGTCGAGACGGTTCGGGAGGACGCCGATGAGGTGGGCGACGTACCGCTCGAAGCCCTCACCGTACGAGCGGACGCGGCCGACACCGGAACCGGTGGGCCGCTCCCACGGGGCACCGGTGCGGTGCTGCTCGTACACCGTCTCGATGCGGTCCTCGAGGTCGTCGGCCAGCTTGTGGCCCCCGCGCGCGAAGAACTTGATGCCGTTGTCCGGCATGGCGTTGTGGCTCGCCGAGAGCATCACGCCGAGGTCGGCACCCAGCGCACCGGTGAGATACGCCACCGCCGGGGTGGGCAGCACACCGACGCGCAGGACGTCCACGCCCGCGCTCGCGAGACCCGCCACGACGGCGGCCTCCAGGAACTCTCCCGACGCACGCGGGTCACGGCCGACCACGGCGGTCGGCCGATGGCCCTCGAAGGTGCCCGCCTCGGCGAGCACATGAGCCGCCGCGACCGACAGGCCGAGCGCGAGCTCCGCCGTCAGATCCGCGTTGGCGACACCGCGCACACCGTCCGTGCCGAAGAGTCGTCCCACTGTTGTCCTCCGAATTGCTCCGAAACTGCAAGCGTTTGAACGCCCCAGTCACATATACGCCCTGCCCGCCATAGACGAACGCCCCGGCAGCACAGCGAGTGTGCCGCCGGGGCGGATTCGTGGCAGAAGCGAGCGGCGATTTAGCGCTTGCTGTACTGCGGCGCCTTGCGGGCCTTCTTCAGACCGGCCTTCTTGCGCTCGACCGCACGGTCGTCGCGGCTCAGGAAGCCGGCCTTCTTCAGCGGGCCGCGGTTGTTGTCCACGTCCGCCTCGTTGAGCGCACGGGCCACGCCGAGGCGCAGGGCGCCGGCCTGACCCGAGACGCCGCCACCCGAGATACGGGCGATGACGTCGTAGCGGTTGTCGAGCTCGAGCACCTTGAAGGGCTCGTTGACTTCCTGCTGGTGCACCTTGTTGGGGAAGTAGTCCTCAAGGGTGCGACCGTTGATCTTCCACTTGCCGGTGCCCGGAACGATCCGGACGCGGGCGATGGCGTTCTTGCGACGGCCCAGGCCGGCCGCCGGCTGCGGGTCGCCGAAGCGGGACGCCAGCGACTCGCTGGTGTACTCGCCCTCGACGGGGACCTCGGACTCGAAGGTCGTCACCTCGGCGAAGGTCTCTTCGCCCTCGACGGGGGTCTCAACAGTGGTCTCGGCCACGATGCTCCTCAGATTTCTTTTCGTCTTAGGGGGTGGCCGGAACTACTGCGCGACCTGGGTGATCTCGAACGGGACCGGCTGCTGAGCAGCGTGCGGGTGCTCGGCGCCCGCGTAGACCTTCAGCTTCGAGAGCATCTGACGGCCCAGGGTGTTCTTCGGGATCATGCCCTTGATGGCCTTCTCCACGGCCTTCTCCGGGCTCTTGGCCAGCAGCTCGTCGTAGCGGACGGAGCGCAGACCACCCGGGTAGCCGGAGTGGCGGTACGCCATCTTCTGGGTCTTCTTGTTGCCGGTGAGGTGGACCTTCTCGGCGTTGATGATGATGACGAAGTCGCCCATGTCCATGTGGGGGGCGTAGATCGGCTTGTGCTTGCCCCGGAGGAGGTTCGCTGCCGTAGTCGCCAGACGGCCCAGGACAATGTCCTGCGCGTCGATGATGTGCCACTGGCGCGTGACATCGCCGGGCTTGGGGCTGTACGTACGCACGGTCGTAGCCTTCGCTTCTTCAGTGAGTGGGTCCTGACAAGGCCACCCGGACGATCACGACAGCCATGGCGGACATACGGGGACGCAACCCGTGCCTGCCGCTGGTCATCGGCCCGGTGGACCGGCGTAAGGGCCTCTCACGTGAGAATGAACAAGCCAATACGCATAACGAACCAGCAGGATACCCGCGATGGCCCGTACGGGTCAAAACGGGGTCCGGGCGGCCACCACAGTGGCCTCCGGGGTCGCCGGCTGCTCCGTCCTCACCACGGTAGCGCGCTGCCGACGCAGACAGCACCACATGACGGTGAGGGCCAGCACGGCCAGGGTGGCGAGGTCCTTGAAGGCGCGCCGGGTGGGCGGCTCCGTGATGTACGGCCAGTAGAAGCCGCCGACCTGCGGCAGGAGGGCGATCCAGAACCAGGGCGTACGGGGCGCGGAGCGCGCTGCCGCGCCGGATGCGAGCAGCAGCGGAAGTACCACCATCAGGTAGTGGTCGAAGGACGGCCGCGAGACCAGGAACGCCGCGAGCATCAGCATGGAGCCGGTCTCCACGAACCGCAGCGGCCCGGGGTCGGCGCGCCGCCAGCGCTGCCACGCGCACCACACGCCCGTGCCGGCGGCCGCGGCGGCGATCAGGAATGCGGCGGACTGGGGCACCCCGAGCCGGGGCAGGACGGCGACCGGGGAAGCGTCCCAGACCAGGGCGAAGTCGTCCTGGCCGTTCAGCAGGAACGGCAGCGTACGGGTGAAGAAGAAGGTCGGATTGGGCATGGCCAGCGCCCCCAGCACGGACGCCGCCGCCGGCAGCAGGGCCGCGACGGCGAGGCCGCGCCACTGCCGCGCGAAGACGAAGAGCAGACCGACGGGTACGAGCATCGGCTTGAAGGCGATGGCCACCCCGATGACCAGCCCGGCCGCGACCCAGCGGGAGCGGTGCGCGAGCAGCAGCGCGAGCGGTAGCGCGGCGGCGGAGACGGCCGTCCAGTTCCCCAGCAGTACGAGATTGCCGAACGGTACGAACCCGAGCGCGAGCCCGCCGATCCCGAGGGCCGCGAAACGGCTGCCCAGCGGCACGGAGAAGATCCGCAGCGCGCAGCCCCACCCGGTGAGCAGCAGCGCCATGATCAGCGAGGGGACCAGCACCCGCAGCACCCGCAGGGGCAGCAGCGCCTCGGGCACGGCGGCGAGCACAGCGCTGGGCAGGTACAGGAACCGCTTGTCGGCGTACGGTGAGCGCCCTTCGAGCAGCGCCTCCGCGGCCCTCACCACAAACGCGTTGTCCATCCCCCCGTCCCAGGCCCGGCACGCGACGGAGGCGAGGACAACAAGCAGGATGCCGCCGACAGCAGCCCGGCACACCCAGGAGGCGGGCCGCATCAGCCACTCCAGCACCGGCAAAGAATTGTCCGGTTCATCCCTCTTCATGCGCCGCATGCTAGGCCGCGAACCGCCCCCGGCCACCGCCCCACGCCGGACCTGCGGCGCGACGACGGCACCCCCACCGCGCAGAAAGCGCCCCGCCACTCAGCGGACGCGGCCACGTCGGCGCCGCGCAGCAGGCGCCCCCGAGCGGGCAGGGGGCGCAGCCCCGCCCCCGGGGCCCTGCTGGGCCTCCGCCGCCGGCGCCAGCCCCCGTCCCACGGCACGCGGCACCGCGCAGCGGGCGCCCCCGAGCGGCACCGGCGCCGCGCAGCGGGCGCCCCCGAGCGGGCAGGGGGCGCAGCCCCGCCCCCGGCAACCCCGGAGGGGAAGGGGCGGGTGTGTGGGAGTGAGCCCGCCGCAAGCGCAGCCGGGCAGCGCCGCGAAGAGGCGCCCCCGAGCGGGCCGGGGGCGCAGCCCCGCTCCCGGGGCCCTGCTGGGCCTCCGCCGCCGGCGGAGGCCCCCGTCCCACGGCACGCGGCACCGCGCAGCGGGCGCCCCCGAGCGGCACCGGCGCCGCGCAGCGGGCGCCCCCGAGCGGGCAGGGGGCGCAGCCCCGCCCCCGGCAACCCCGGAGGGGAAGGGGCGGGTGTGTGGGAGTGAGCCCGCCGCAAGCGCAGCCGGGCAGCGCCGCGAAGAGGCGCCCCCGAGCGGGCCGGGGGCGCAGCCCCGCTCCCGGGGCCCTGCTGGGCCTCCGCCGCCGGCGGAGGCCCCCGTCCCACGGCACGCGGCACCGCGCAGCGGGCGCCCCCGAGCGGCACCGGCGCCGCGCAGCGGGCGCCCCCGGCACCCCCCGGAGGGGAAGAGGGCGGGTGGGTGGGGGTGAGCTCGCCGCAGGCGGCACGGGCCCGCACCCGCTAGCGCTTGCGGTCGACCCGGCGTTCGTCCCAGACCGGGTCGCTCGTCTCCCGGACGACCCCGTCCGCGCCGAACACCAGGTACCGGTCGAAGGACTTCGCGAACCAGCGGTCGTGCGTCACCGCCAGCACCGTGCCGTCGTACGCCTCCAGGCCGTCCTGCAGGGCCTCCGCCGACTCCAGGTCCAGGTTGTCCGTCGGCTCGTCCAGCAGCAGCGCGGTCGTGCCCGCCAGCTCCAGCAGCAGGATCTGAAAACGCGCCTGCTGGCCGCCCGAGAGCTTCTCGAACGGCTGGTCGCCCTGCCGCTCCAGCTCGTACCGCCGCAGTACGGACATCGCCCCGCCCCGGTCCTTCGCGTGCTCGGTCCACAGGATGTCCACCAGGGAACGGCCGATCAGCTCCGGATGGGCATGCGTCTGCGCGAAGTGCCCGGGTACGACCCGCGCGCCCAGCTTCCACGCTCCCGTGTGCGCCACCGGCTCCCCCGCCAGCAGCCGCAGGAAGTGCGACTTCCCCGACCCGTTCGACCCCAGTACCGCGACCCGCTCCCCGTAGAAGATCTCCAGGTCGAACGGTTTCATCAGGCCGGTCAGCTCCAGCTGCGCGCACGTCACGGCCCGCACGCCCGTGCGCCCGCCGCGCAGCCGCATGGTGATCTCCTGCTCGCGCGGCGGCTCCGGCGGCGGACCGGCCTCCTCGAACTTCTTGAACCGCGTCTGCATGGCCCGGTAGCGCGACGCCATGTCAGGGCTGATGGCCGCCTGGTTCCGCAGCCGCAGCACCAGCGCGCGCAGCCGCGCGTGCTCCTCGTCCCAGCGCCGCTTCAGCTCCTCGAAGCGCGCGAACCGCTCCTTGCGCGCCTCGTGGTACGTGGCGAAGCCACTGCCGTGCACCCACACATCGCTGCCCGCGGCCCCCGGCTCCACGCTCACGATCTTCTCGGCCGACCTGGCCAGCAGCTCCCGGTCGTGGGAGACGAAGAGCACCGTCTTCCGGGTCTCCTTCAGCCGCTCCTCGAGCCACCGCTTGCCCGGCACGTCCAGATAGTTGTCCGGCTCGTCGAGCAGCAGCACCTCGTCCGGACCGCGCAGCAGCGCCTCCAGCACGAGCCGCTTCTGCTCACCCCCGGAGAGCGTCCGCACCTGGCGCCACTGCGCCTTCTCGTACGGCATCCCCAGCGCGGCCATGGTGCAGATGTCCCACAGCGTCTCGGCCTCGTACCCGCGCACCTCGGCCCAGTCGCTCAGCGCCTGCGCGTACGCCATCTGCGCGGCCTCGTCGTCCCGGGTCATGATCGCGTGCTCGGCGGCGTCGACCGCGGCCGCCGCCTCCCTGATCCGCGACTGCGCGACCGACACCAGCAGATCCCGGACCGTGCGCTCGTCCCGCACCGATCCCACGAACTGGGGCATCACGCCCAGCCCGCCACTGACGGTCACGGACCCGCCGTGCGGCTGCAGCTCCCCCGAGATCAGCCGCAGCAGTGTCGTCTTGCCCGCACCGTTCGCGCCCACCAGGGCGACCACGGAACCTTCGCCCACACGGAACGAGGCATCCCCGAGGAGCACCCGCCCGTCGGGAAGGTAGTACTCCAGGTGTCCGGTTTCGAGATGTCCCATGGTCCGCATTGTCACCGCCGACACTGCCCTCCCCCAACACGTTTAGGATGCGCAGCATGAGCTTTGGGCAAGGGGGGCCTTCATGGGGCTCCGGGGGACCACAGGATCCGTACGGGTCGAGCACACCGGACTGGGCCGCGCTGGCCGACGCGTCCGCCGCGCGCAACCGCCGCAGGAAATTCCTCTGGATCGGCGGCGGCGCCCTCGCGACGGCCGCGATCGTCGGCATCGTGGCCACCGCCATCGTGTCCACGAACAACGGCAACGACCGGGACGGCAAGGCCGCCAGTGAACTGCCCACCCCGGAGCAGCTGCCGAGCAACAGCGCGCAGCCCGGCCCGTCCTTCTCCTCGGTCGCCCCGCCGCCCCCGCCCAACCCGCACGACTTCATCTCAAGCTCGAAGAAGGACAAGGCACCGCTCAGCGCGGACACCCTGTACCCGGGCAGGAGGCTGACGATGGGCGACCGCGTCTACGCGAAGGGCCCGACGAACCGCACCACCGGCTGCGCCTCGGCCACCCAGGGCGCACTCGGCGCGGTCCTGGCGAACAACGGCTGTACCCAGGTCATCCGCGCGACCTACGCCAAGGGCGGCGTGGCCGTCACCGTCGGCGTCGCGGTCTTCGACACCGAGGCGCAGGCCAAGAAGGCGAAGGAGCAGGCGAGCGGCGGCCTCGCCTCCCTCTCCGGCTCGGGTGTCCCGACGTTCTGCCGCGGTGGGGCGGTCTGCCGCAAGACCACCAACTCCTACGGCCGGTACGCGTACTTCACCGTCGGCGGCTTCACCAACGGCAAGAACGTCACCAAGAGCGACAGCGCCGTCTTCCAGGCCGGCGACGACCTCGCCGAGTTCACCTTCCAGCAGATCGTCCAGCGCGGCCGCAGCCAGGCCTCAGCAGCAGCCGGCGCTCAGGCCGGGTAGCGTCCGCATATTGCGGGCCTCGCGGCTGCGCGCGGCCAGCAACTCGTCCGCGGGGTAACCGACTTCCTCCAGGGTCAGGCCGTGCGGCCGTACGACGTGCACGGCCGGGTCCCGTACCCCCGCCGCCAGCACCCGGCCCGGCCAGTCCACCGTCCGGTGCCCGTCGCCGACGTACAGCAGCGCGCCGACGAGCGAGCGCACCATGTTGTGGCAGAAGGCGTCGGCCCGCACGGTCGCGGTGACGATGCCGTCCGCCCCGCGCTCCCAGCTGAGCTGCTGGAGCGTACGGATGGTCGTCGCGCCCTCGCGCTTCTTGCAGTACGCGGCGAAGTCGTGCTCACCCAGCAGCTCCCGCGAGGCAGTGTTCATCGCGTCCACGTCCAACGGCCAGTCGTGCCACAGCACATGACCGCGCCTCAGCGGGTCGACCCCGCCCTTGTGGTCACCGACCCGGTACGCGTACCGCCGCCAGATCGCCGAGAACCGGGCGTTGAACCCGGCCGGCGCCTCGGCCACCTTCCATACGCGCACATCGTGCGGCAGCCGCCCGGCGAGCCGCCGCAGCAGCTTGTCCGCGTGCTCGGCCCAGACGGCCTCCGGCAGGTCGACCTGCGCCACCTGGCCGCGCGCGTGGACGCCCGCGTCCGTACGCCCGGCGACGGTCAGGTCCACCGGGTCGGGCAGCCGCATGACGGTCTGCAGCGCGGACTCCAGCTCGCCCTGCACCGTGCGCCGCTCGCGCTGCTTCGCCCAGCCCGAGAAGTCCTTCCCGTCGTACGAAAGGTCCAGCCGCACCCGTACGAACCCGGGCTGCACTTCGTCACTCACCCTGTGATCCCCTCGAACCTCTTCACAAACAGAGCGGGCCCGCACCGCCCCGAAGGGTGATGCGGGCCCGTCCAGTGGTCTCAGAACGCTCAGGCGTCCTTGGACTCCTCGGCGGCAGCCTCGGCGGGCTTGGCGTCCTCGACGGTCTCGGCCGGAGCCTCGTCCTTCTTGAGGGCGTCTTCCTTGACCGCGCGCTTGGTCGCGGCCTCGGCCTCACCGGTGGCCTGCTGGGCCACGGTCAGGGCCTCCACCAGCTCGATGACCGCCATCGGGGCGTTGTCGCCACGACGGTTGCCGATCTTGGTGATGCGGGTGTAACCACCGGGGCGGTTCTCGTACCGCGGGGCGATCTCGGTGAAGAGCGTGTGCACGATGCTCTTGTCCGTGATCGTCTGCAGCACCAGGCGACGGTTGTGGATGTCGCCCTTCTTCGCCTTGGTGATCAGGCGCTCGGCGACCGGACGCAGCCGGCGGGCCTTGGCCTCGGTCGTGGTGATGCGGCCGTGCTCGAACAGCGACTTCGCGAGGTTCGCGAGAAGCAGACGCTCGTGCGCGGCGCTGCCGCCCAGACGGGCACCCTTGGCGGGCTTCGGCATGGTGTTACTCCTTCATATCTGCACCGGCCGTATCAGGTACCGGTGTCAGTTCCCCCGGGGCGGATGCCCCAGGGAAGCAAATCAGGCCCGGCCTCAATCTCCCCCCGGACGAAGTCCGGGGGGAGATTGAGGCCAAAACCTCAGCCGCCGGCGACGGGAAGATCAGTACTGCTCGGTCTCGACGAACCCGGCATCGGCGTCGTCGTCCGCGCCAAACGCGTCCGCGGCAGCGGTCGGGTCGAATCCGGGCGGGCTGTCCTTGAGCGCCAGGCCCATGCCGGCCAGCTTCGCCTTGACCTCGTCGATCGACTTCGCACCGAAGTTGCGGATGTCGAGCAGGTCGGCCTCGGAGCGGGCGACGAGCTCACCCACGGAGTGGATGCCCTCGCGCTTGAGGCAGTTGTACGAACGGACCGTGAGCTCGAGCTCCTCGATCGGCAGCGCCAGATCGGCGGCGAGCGCGGCGTCCGTCGGGGACGGGCCCATGTCGATGCCCTCGGCGTCGATGTTGAGCTCGCGGGCCAGACCGAACAGCTCGACCAGGGTCTTACCGGCGGACGCCATGGCGTCACGCGGGCGCATGGCCTGCTTGGTCTCGACGTCGACGATCAGCTTGTCGAAGTCGGTGCGCTGCTCGACTCGGGTCGCCTCGACCTTGTAGGTGACCTTGAGGACGGGGCTGTAGATGGAGTCGACCGGGATGCGGCCGATCTCCTGGCCCAGCTGCTTGTTCTGCACGGCGGAGACGTAGCCGCGACCGCGCTCGACGGTCAGCTCCATCTCGAGCTTGCCCTTGCCGTTCAGCGTCGCGAGGACGAGGTCCGGGTTGTGCACCTCGACACCGGCCGGCGGGGCGATGTCAGCAGCGGTGACCAGGCCGGGGCCCTGCTTGCGCAGGTACATCACGACCGGCTCGTCGTGCTCCGAGGAGACGACCAGCTGCTTGATGTTCAGGATGAGGTCGGTGACGTCCTCCTTGACGCCCGGCACGGTGGTGAACTCGTGCAGGACACCGTCGATCCGGATGCTGGTGACAGCGGCGCCGGGGATCGAGGAGAGGAGCGTACGGCGCAGGGAGTTGCCGAGGGTGTAGCCGAAGCCCGGCTCCAGCGGCTCGATCACGAACCGGGAGCGGTATTCGTCGACGACCTCTTCGGTCAGCGAGGGGCGCTGAGCGATAAGCATGATGGAGATCCTTCAGTCGTGGGCGCCCGCTATTTGACGCCCGACGGAGTGCTGCGTACTGCAAGGGTACGGGCGGCACGCCCCCCGGAGGAGACGTACCGCCCGGCACACTCAAAAACGCACAGCGTCAGACGCGGCGGCGCTTCGGCGGGCGGCAGCCGTTGTGCGGGGTGGGGGTGACGTCCTGGATCGAGCCGACCTCGAGGCCAGTGGCCTGGAGGGAGCGGATCGCGGTCTCACGGCCGGAGCCGGGACCCTTGACGAAGACGTCAACCTTGCGCATGCCGTGCTCCTGCGCGCGGCGGGCGGCCGACTCGGCGGCCATCTGCGCGGCGAAGGGGGTGGACTTGCGTGAGCCCTTGAAGCCGACGTGGCCGGCGGAGGCCCAGGAGATCACGTTGCCGGACGGGTCCGTGATCGAAACGATGGTGTTGTTGAACGTGCTCTTGATGTGGGCGTGCCCGTGAGCGACGTTCTTCTTTTCCTTGCGGCGCACCTTCTTGGCTGCGCCCTGACGGCCCTTAGGAGGCATGTCTTTACTCCTGCGTGGAGGTGGTCGGTCCTACAGCGAAGACCGCTGAACAGCGTCCGCTGAGGACTACTTCTTGCCCGGCTTCTTCTTACCGGCGATGGCGCGACGCGGGCCCTTGCGGGTGCGAGCGTTGGTGCTGGTGCGCTGACCGTGGACCGGCAGGCCACGGCGGTGCCGCAGACCCTGGTAGCAGCCGATCTCGACCTTGCGGCGGATGTCGGCCTGGATCTCGCGACGGAGGTCACCCTCGGTCTTGAGGTTGGCGTCCACGTACTCGCGGATCTTGACCAGGTCCTCTTCGGCCAGGTCACGAACGCGGGTGTTCGGGTTCACACCAGTGGCGGCGAGAGTCGCCTTCGACTGGGTGCGGCCGATGCCGAAGACGTAGGTGAGTGCGACCTCCACACGCTTTTCGCGCGGGATGTCAACACCGGAAACGCGTGCCATTCAATGGCTCCTGTGTGTTCGGGGGTCTTCCGCAGAACCACTCCCGGCCGCCGACCTCGCTGTGAGAGAGGTGGTACGTCCGGGTCCCCGGCCCCCGCCGGAGGTGTCGTCAGCCGTGGCTTGGACGGGTTCTGCGTATGTACGTATTGCTATGCGTCGCGCGAAGAACTGCGAGGTACAGGTGGTCGTGCTTCAGCCCTGGCGCTGCTTGTGGCGCAGGTTGTCGCAGATGACCATGACCCGGCCGTGACGGCGGATCACCTTGCACTTGTCGCAGATCTTCTTGACGCTCGGCTTGACCTTCATGGGATGTCAGGTTCTCCGGGTCAGTGCCACCACCCACGCCGAAGCGGGATGTGGGGACAAGATCTACTTGTATCGGTAGACGATCCGGCCACGCGTCAGGTCGTACGGAGAGAGCTCCACCACGACCCGGTCATCGGGGAGGATGCGGATGTAGTGCATACGCATCTTGCCGCTGATGTGCGCGAGGACCTTGTGACCGTTCTGGAGTTCCACCTTGAACATGGCGTTCGGGAGGGACTCGATCACGGTGCCCTCGATTTCGATGGCACCTTGCTTCTTGGCCACGCTTCGCCTTTCGAATCGGCTACCTTGATCAGCTCCCCGCAGACATGCAGACGCACGGATGCACGGGAGCCGACGAGTCAGTCTACGTCAGGGCATCAGTAAAGACGAATCGGGAGAGTCTGCCCACCGGAGCAGATCATTAAGCAAGAGGGTCGGGAGCGACTGGGATCCCGTACTCGGCGAGCTTCGCCCTGCCGCAGTCGGGAGCGGTCAGCACCAGCGGGCCTTCCTCGGTGAGCGCGATCGAGTGCTCCCAGTGCGAGGACCAGGTGCCGTCGGTGGTGATGACGGTCCAGTCGTCGGCGAGCACCTCGGTGTGCGGTGTGCCGAGGCTCACCATCGGCTCGATGGCCAGGCACACACCCGGGCCGAGCTTGATGCCCTTGCCGCGCTTGCGCGTGACGTAGTTCAGCAGATGGGGGTCCATGTGCATCTCGGAGCCGATGCCGTGGCCGCCGTACTCCTCGATGATCCCGTACTTGCCGGTGGCCGGCCGGGGCTGGCGGCGGATGAACGACTCGATCGCCTTGGAGATGTCGACCAGCCGGTTGCCGGTCTTCATCGCGGCGATGCCGGCCCACATCGACTCCTCGGTCACCCGGGAGAGCTCGACCAGCTCGGGGGCGTGGCCGGTACCGACGAAGGCGGTGTACGCGGCGTCACCGTGCCAGCCGTCGATGATCGCGCCGGCGTCGATGGAGATGATGTCGCCGTCCTTCAGGACGGTCTTGTCGTCCGGGATGCCGTGGACGACGACCTCGTTGACCGAGGTGCAGATGGTGGCCGGGAAGCCGCCGTAGCCGAGGAAGTTCGACTTGGCGCCGTGGTCGGCGATGACCTTGCGGGCCACCTCGTCCAGGTCCTTGGTGGTGGCGCCGGGCACGGCCGCCTCACGGGTCGCCGCGTGGATCGCGGCGACGACCAGCCCCGCCTCGCGCATCTTCGCGATCTGCTCCGGGGTCTTGATCTCCACCATGGCCTTTTTGCCTTCCACGTCCGTCGTATCTCTGCTCAACAGTACGGCCGCGGCGTCCATCGGACACCGCGGCCGAACCACTGGTACTGCGGTACTGCTCAGCCCTTGGCGGGCTTCTTCAGGGCGTCCATCGCCCGCTGCGTCACGTCCGCCACCGGGCCGAGCGCCGTGATCGTCACCACAAGCTCCTGCTGCTTGAAGTAGTCGATGATCGGCTCGGTCTCACGGTGGTAGACGTCAAGGCGGTTGCGGACGGTGTCCTCGCTGTCGTCGCCCCGCTGGTAGAGCTCACCGCCGCACACGTCGCACACGCCCTCGACCTCGGGCTTCTTGTACTCGATGTGGAAGGTGTGCGCGCTGTCCTTGCGGCAGGTACGGCGGCCGGCGATGCGCTTGACGACCTCTTCCTCGGGAACTTCGAGGTCGAGCACGCCGTCGAGGGCGATGCCCTTCTCGACGAGGTACGCGTCGAGCGCCTCCGCCTGGTTCACGTTGCGCGGAAAGCCGTCCAGCAGGAAGCCGCCCGCGGCGTCCGGCTGCTCGAGCCGGTCCTGCGCCATCCCGATGGTCACCTCGTCGGGGACCAGGTTCCCGGCGTCCATGTACGCCTTCGCCTGCTTGCCGAGGGCAGTGCCCTGGCTGATGTTGGCGCGGAAGAGGTCGCCCGTGGAGATGTGCGGGATGGACAGGTTCTTGGCAAGGAACGCGGCCTGCGTTCCCTTGCCGGCACCCGGCGGCCCGACGAGGACGATTCGCATCAGCGGAGGAACCCTTCGTAATTGCGCTGCTGGAGCTGGCTCTCGATCTGCTTCACGGTCTCCAGTCCCACACCCACGATGATGAGGATGCTCGTCCCGCCGAAGGGGAAGTTCTGGTTCGCGCCGAAGCCTGCCAACGCCATCGTCGGCACAAGAGCAATCAGACCCAGGTACAGCGACCCCGGCCAGGTGATCCGGTTGAGCACGTAGCTCAGGTACTCAGCAGTAGGTCGACCAGCCCGAATGCCCGGGATGAACCCACCATACTTCTTCATGTTGTCCGCGACTTCGTCGGGGTTGAACGAGATCGCCACATAGAAGAAGGCGAAGAACACGATCAACAGGAAGTACGTGGCGATGTAAATGGGCTTGCCATCGACGAAGTGCTTCTGAATCCAGGTCGCCCAGTCCGATTGGCCGCCGCTGAACTGCACGATCAGCATCGGGATGAAGAGCAGCGACGAGGCGAAGATGACAGGAATCACACCCGCCTGGTTCACCTTCAACGGAATGTACGTCGACGTACCTCCGTAGGACCGGCGGCCGATCATGCGCTTCGCGTACTGGACCGGGATCCTGCGCTGCGCCTGTTCCACGAAGACCACCAGGGCCACCATGGCGAGGCCCACCAGGATCACGATGCCGAACTCGACCCAGCCGTCGGCGATCTTGCCCTGCAGCTTGATGGCCCACAGCGCGCTCACGAAGCCGGCGGCGATCGAGATGAACATCAGGATCGACATGCCGTTGCCGATGCCGCGGTCCGTGATCAGCTCGCCGAGCCACATCACCATCGCCGTACCCGCGGTCATCGTGATCACCATGGTCGCGGTGACGAAGATCGACTGGTCGGGGACGATCTCGGTGGCG
Organism: Streptomyces sp. A3M-1-3; assembly: GCF_024213665.1. GTDB lineage: Bacteria > Actinomycetota > Actinomycetes > Streptomycetales > Streptomycetaceae > Streptomyces. The sequence continues at coordinate 74,197 of NZ_JANAVP010000014.1, read as the reverse complement.
ACCGGGCAGCCCTGGAACAGCGCGCCGCTGCGGGCGGTGGCCACCAGGCCGGTGCCCTGCAGGATCGCGAGGGCGACCGTCAGATAACGGGTGTACTGGGTGATCTTCGCGGTGCCGGACTGTCCCTCCTTCTTGAGGGCCTCCAGCCGCGGAATCACCACGGTCAGCAGTTGCAGGATGATGCTCGCCGTGATGTACGGCATGATGCCGAGCGCAAAGATCGTGATCTGCAGCAGCGCGCCACCACTGAACAAGTTGACGAGACCCATGAGGTTGTTACCGCTCTGGGCCTGGTTCACACAGATCTGTACGTTCTGGTAGCTGACGCCAGGGATCGGGACGTGGGCTCCGAGCCGGAACAGCACGATGATGCCGAGCGTGAAGAGCAGCTTCTTGCGCAGGTCGGGCGTCTTGAACGCCCGGGCGAACGCGGTGAGCACGGTGCCTCCTGCGACCCCCGCGCTACTGCGTCAGAGGTGACGGTCTTGAGGATCGACGAATACGGATCAATCAGAATCCGCACGATCCCAGTCAGCAGACCGTGCGGTCCGGGAGCCGGGGCCCCCTGAATACACCAACAGTGCACGCCACCTTACCGGCGAGTGTGCCCCCGTAGGAACGACCGACCGGGGATGCCCCTTTTGAGAGGCATCCCCGGTCGGTGTTTCTAGCTTTCAGCCATCGGACTCGTCTCAGACGAGCTCGGTGACGCTGCCGCCCGCGGCGGCAATCTTCTCCTTGGCGGAGCCGGAGACGGCGTCAACCGTCACCTGCAGCGCCACGGAGATCTCGCCCTGGCCCAGGACCTTGACGAGGCTGTTCTTGCGCACCGCGCCCTTGGCGACCAGGTCGGCCACCGTGACCTCTCCACCCTCGGGGTAGAGAGCGCCGAGCTTGTCCAGGTTCACGACCTGGTACTCGGTGCGGAACGGGTTCTTGAAGCCCTTGAGCTTCGGGAGACGCATGTGGAGGGGCATCTGCCCACCCTCGAAGCGCTCCGGAACCTGGTAACGGGCCTTGGTGCCCTTGGTACCACGACCTGCGGTCTTACCCTTGGACGCCTCACCACGACCCACACGGGTCTTGGCGGTCTTGGCGCCCGGGGCAGGACGGAGGTTGTGGACCTTCAGCGGGTTCTGCTCCGCCATGTCAGTCGACCTCCTCAACCGTCACGAGGTGGCGGACGGTGTGCACCATGCCGCGGAACTCGGGACGGTCCTCCTTGACAACCACGTCGTTCAGGCGCTTGAGCCCGAGCGAACGCAGGGTGTCGCGGTGGTTCTGCTTGCTGCCGATGTACGACTTCGTCTGCGTGATCTTGAGACGGGCCATTACGCACCCGCTCCCGCACGTGCACGAAGCAGAGCCGCGGGGGCGACGTCCTCGAGGGGCAGACCACGGCGAGCCGCGATCTCCTCGGGACGCTGCAGGCCCTTGAGGGCCGCCACGGTCGCGTGCACGATGTTGATCGCGTTGTCGGAGCCCAGGGACTTCGACAGGATGTCGTGAACGCCGGCGCACTCGAGCACCGCGCGCACCGGGCCACCCGCGATTACACCGGTACCGGGGGAAGCAGGCTTCAGCAGGACGACGCCCGCAGCCTTCTCGCCCTGGATCGGGTGCGGGATGGTGCCCTGGATGCGCGGGACCTTGAAGAAGTTCTTCTTGGCCTCTTCCACGCCCTTGGCGATGGCCGCGGGAACTTCCTTGGCCTTGCCGTATCCGACACCTACGGTGCCGTCACCGTCGCCCACCACGACCAGCGCGGTGAAGCTGAAGCGGCGACCACCCTTGACAACCTTGGCGACGCGGTTGATCGCGACAACGCGCTCAACGTACGCGGTCTTCTCGGCGGCAGGGCCACCGTCGCGACCCTTCCGGTCCCGCCGCTCGCCGCCACCGGCACCGCTTCCGCGGCGCTGGGGTCCAGCCATTGGATTTACCTCTCTCTGTTACGTCCGTTAGTCCCGGAACCGGGGCTTAGAACTTCAGCCCGGCTTCGCGGGCGGCGTCAGCCAGAGCGGCAATGCGCCCGGCGTACCTGTTGCCACCACGGTCGAACACGACAGCCTCGACGCCGGCGGCCTTCGCACGCTCGGCGACAAGCGCGCCGACCTGCTGGGCCTGGGCGCTCTTGTCGCCCTCGCCACCACGGATCGAGGTGTCCAGGGTCGACGCCGACGCGAGCGTGTGGCCCGCGATGTCGTCGATGACCTGCGCAACGATGTGGCGGTTGGAACGCGTCACGACCAGGCGCGGACGCTCCGGCGTACCGGAGACGTGCTTGCGGACGCGGATGTGACGACGCTTGATGGCAGCGCGCTTGTACGCGTCACCCTTGGCGATCTTTACACCGTATGCCATGGCTTACTTACCCGCCTTTCCGACCTTGCGGCGGATAACCTCGCCCGCGTACTTGACGCCCTTGGCCTTGTACGGGTCAGGCTTACGCAGCTTGCGGATGTTCGCGGCGACCTCGCCGACCTTCTGCTTGTCGATGCCCTCGACGCTGAGCTTCGTGGGCGACTCGACCTTGAAGGTGATGCCCTCGGGGGCCTCGATGAGGATCGGGTGGCTGTAGCCCAGGGCGAACTCCAGGTTGGAGCCCTTCGCCTGGACGCGGTAACCGACACCGCTGATCTCGAGCGCCTTGCTGTAACCCTGGGTCACGCCGGTGATCATGTTCGCCACCAGCGTGCGGGACAGGCCGTGAAGGGCCTTGTTCTGACGCTCGTCGTTCGGGCGGATGACGTTCAGGACGCCGTCCTCACCCTTGGTGACCTCGATCGGCGCGGCAACGGTGTGCGAGAGGGACCCCTTGGGGCCCTTCACCGCGACCGTGCGGCCGTCGATGGTGACGTCCACACCGGCGGGAACCTGGATGGGGAGCTTGCCGATTCGCGACATTAGCTTTTCCTCCGTTCCCGACTACCAGACGTAGGCGAGGACTTCCCCACCTACGCCCTTCTTGCCTGCCTGCTGGCCGGTCAGAAGACCGTGGGACGTGGAGATGATCGCCACGCCCAGGCCGCCAAGGACCTTCGGCAGATTGGTGGACTTCGCGTACACGCGCAGACCCGGCTTCGAAATCCGCTTGATGCCGGCGATCGAGCGCTCGCGGTTCGGGCCGAACTTCAGCTCGAGAACGAGGTTCTTGCCGACCTCGGCGTCCTCGACCTTCCAGCCGGTGATGAAGCCCTCCTGCTGGAGGATCTCCGCGATGTGCGACTTGATCTTGCTGTGCGGCATCACGACGGTGTCGTGGTACGCCGAGTTTGCGTTACGCAGACGCGTGAGCATGTCTGCGATGGGATCAGTCATGGTCATGAATTGGCCTTCGGCCTCTCTCGCCGGGGTTTCCTGTATGCGCCATCCCTCTCCCCGATCAGTGTCGGGACGGGTGCGGTGCGGGGACCTACGGCGTAGTAAGCGTCATATAGCGGGCTACGCCCGCGGGCGGTCAGGGCGGCGGACGCCCAACCCCGCAAGCCTACGGCATGCGAGGGAGGGCTTCCGCCGACCTGGATGCTTACCGAGAGCCTCTGGAAATCCGTACGCCCAAAGGGCAGTAGTGGATTACCAGGAGCTCTTGGTCACGCCCGGCAGCTCGCCACGGTGAGCCATCTCACGAAGGCACACGCGGCACAGGCCGAACTTGCGGTACACGGAGTGCGGACGGCCACAGCGCTGGCAGCGGGTGTACGCGCGCACACCGAACTTGGGCTTGCGGGCGGCCTTAGCGATCAGAGACTTCTTCGCCACGGTCAGTTCTCCTTGAACGGGAAGCCGAGGTGACGAAGGAGGGCACGACCCTCGTCGTCGTTGGTCGCCGTGGTGACCACGGTGATGTCCATGCCCCGGACCCGGTCGATCTTGTCCTGGTCGATCTCGTGGAACATGACCTGCTCCGTGAGACCGAAGGTGTAGTTGCCACGGCCGTCGAACTGCTTCGGCGACAGACCACGGAAGTCACGGATACGCGGCAGCGCGAGCGACAGCGTACGGTCCAGGAACTCCCACATGCGGTCACCGCGGAGGGTGACGTGGCAGCCGATCGGCTGGCCCTCACGCAGCTTGAACTGCGCGATGGACTTCCGGGCCTTGGTGACGGCCGGCTTCTGGCCGGTGATCGTGGTGAGGTCGCGGATGGCGCCCTCGATCAGCTTGGAGTCGCGGGCGGCGTCGCCCACACCCATGTTGACCACGATCTTGACGAGACCGGGAACCTGCATGACGTTCTCGTACGAGAACTCCTCACGCAGCTTGCCCGCGATCTCCTCGCGGTAGCGCAGCTTCAGACGCGGCGCGGTGGTGGTAGTCATCAGATGTCCTCACCGGTGCGCTTGGCAACGCGGATCTTGTTGCCCTCGTCGTCAAAGCGGTAGCCGACGCGAGTAACGACCTTCTTGCCGTCCTTCTCAACAACCAGCTGCACGTTGCTGACGTGGACCGGAGCCTCGGTCGTCACAATGCCGCCGGTCTGCGAACCACGAGCGGTCTGGCCGGCCTTGGTGTGCTTCTTGACCCGGTTGACACCCTCGACGAGGACACGGTTCTCAGTAGGGATGGCCAGAATGACCTTGCCCTGCTTGCCCTTGTCCTTACCGGTGATGACCTGAACCAGGTCGCCCTTCTTGATCTTCATGCTTACAGCACCTCCGGCGCGAGCGAGATGATCTTCATGAACTTCTTCTCGCGCAGCTCACGGCCCACCGGGCCGAAGATACGGGTGCCGCGAGGGTCGCCGTCGTTCTTCAGAATGACGGCGGCGTTCTCGTCGAAGCGGATGTACGAGCCGTCCTGACGACGACGCTCCTTGACGGTGCGAACGATGACGGCCTTGACGACGTCACCCTTCTTCACGTTGCCACCGGGGATCGCGTCCTTGACGGTGGCGACGATGACGTCACCGATGCCCGCGTAGCGGCGACCCGAGCCACCGAGAACACGGATGCAAAGGATTTCCTTGGCACCAGTGTTGTCGGCGACACGCAGTCGCGACTCCTGCTGGATCACGTCTATCTCCTGATTGTCTGCCGGTTCCCGGCGGGGGCTTCAGTGAAGAAGCCCCCGCCGAGCCTGGCGGAACTGACTTGAGGGAAACCCCTCAAGTAATTACTTGGCCTTCTCGAGGATCTCGACGATGCGCCAGCGCTTCGTCGCCGACAGCGGACGCGTCTCCATGATGAGGACGCGGTCGCCGACGCCGGCAGCGTTCTGCTCGTCGTGCGCCTTGAGCTTGTTGGTACGGCGGATGACCTTGCCGTACAGCGCGTGCTTCACGCGGTCCTCGACAGCGACGACGACGGTCTTGTCCATCTTGTCGCTGACGACGAGACCCTCACGGGTCTTGCGGAAGCCGCGGCTCTCGTTCGTCTCAGTCACATTCTTCTCGCTCATCAGGCGCTCTCCACCGTCTCGATGCCCAGCTCGCGCTCACGCATCAGGGTGTAGATCCGGGCGATGTCCTTACGGACGGACTTGAGCCGGCCGTTGTTCTCGAGCTGCCCGGTCGCCGCCTGGAAGCGGAGCTTGAACAGCTCTTCCTTCGCCTCGCGAAGCTTGATGACGAGTTCCTCGTCATTCAGCTCACGCAGCTCGGTCGCCTTGATACCGGCCGCCATCACGACTCACCTGCCTCGCGCCGAACAATCCGGCACTTCATCGGAAGCTTGTGAGCAGCGCGGGTAAGCGCCTCACGAGCAATCTTCTCGTTCGGGTAGGACAGCTCGAACATCACCCGACCGGGCTTGACGTTCGCGATCCACCACTCGGGGGAACCCTTACCGGAACCCATGCGGGTCTCGGCAGGCTTCTTGGTGAGCGGACGGTCCGGGTAGATGTTGATCCAGACCTTGCCGCCACGCTTGATGTGGCGGGTCATCGCGATACGAGCAGCCTCGATCTGGCGGTTCGTCACGTACGCCGGGGTCAGCGCCTGGATGCCGTACTCGCCGAATGCGACCTCAGTGCCACCCTTCGCCATACCGCTGCGCTTGGGGTGGTGCTGCTTGCGGTGCTTGACCCTACGAGGGATCAGCATGTCGGTCAGGCCTCCGTTCCAGTGCTCTCAGCCGGAGCAGCGGCGGCGGGAGCCTCGGCCTTGGGGGCCTCGGCAGCCGGCGCGGACTGCTGCGGCTTGCGGCCGCGGCCGCCACGCTCGCCACCACGACCACCACGGCCACCGGCCGGACGGTCGCCGGCGCCGCCACCACGGGCCGGGCGGTTACCCGCACGGGCCGCGGCGTTCTCGGCGCGAACCTCGGCGATGTTCTTGACGTCGCCCTTGTAGATCCAGACCTTCACGCCGATACGGCCGAAGGTCGTCTTGGCCTCGAAGAAGCCGTAGTCGACGTTCGCGCGGAGCGTGTGCAGGGGCACACGGCCCTCGCGGTAGAACTCCGAGCGGGACATCTCGGCGCCGCCGAGACGGCCACCGCACTGGATCTTGATGCCCTTGGCGCCGGCCTTCATCGTGCCCTGCATGCTCTTACGCATGGCGCGACGGAAGGAGACGCGGGAGGAGAGCTGCTCGGCAACGGCCTGAGCAACCAGCTGAGCGTCCATCTCGGGGTTCTTGACCTCGAGGATGTTCAGCTGGACCTGCTTGCCCGTGAGCTTCTCGAGGTCGCCGCGGATGCGGTCGGCCTCGGCGCCACGGCGGCCGATGACGATGCCGGGACGCGCGGTGTGGATGTCCACCCGCACGCGGTCACGGGTGCGCTCGATCTCAACCTTCGAGATGCCGGCGCGCTCCATGCCGGACGTCATCATCCGACGGATGGCGACGTCTTCCTTGACGTAGTCCTTGTACAGCTTGTCGGCGTACCAACGGGACTTGAAGTCCGTGGTGATGCCGAGCCGGAACCCGTGCGGGTTTACCTTCTGGCCCATTACCGGGTTCCTTCCTTGCTGCTGACGACCACGGTGATGTGGCTGGTCCGCTTGCGGATCCGGTAGGCACGGCCCTGAGCACGCGGACGGAACCGCTTCAGGGTCGGACCCTCGTCGACGTAAGCCTCGCTGATGACCAGCGAGGAGGCGTCCGTGTGGTCGTAGTTGTGCGCGGCGTTGGCAATGGCGCTGTCAAGCACCTTGCCCACCGGCACGCTGGCGGCCTGCGGGGCGAAACGCAGGACCGCCTGGGCCTCCGTGGCATCCATGCCACGGATGAGGTCCACCACGCGGCGGGCCTTCATGGGCGTGACGCGGATGTACCGCGCCTGGGCCCTGGCTTCCATGGTTGTCCCTTCGGTGTCGTTCATAGTCTTCGCACCCCGCCTTAGCGGCGCTTCGACTTGCGGTCGTCCTTGACGTGGCCGCGGAAGGTGCGGGTCGGCGCAAACTCGCCGAGCTTGTGGCCGACCATGGACTCGGTGACGAACACCGGGACATGCGTCTTGCCGTTGTGCACCGCGATGGTGTGACCCAGCATCGCCGGGATGATCATCGAGCGACGGGACCAGGTCTTGATGACGTTCTTGGAACCGGCTTCGTTCTGTACGTCCACCTTCTTGATGAGGTGGTCGTCGACGAAGGGCCCCTTCTTGAGACTGCGCGGCATCTAAACCCGCTCCTAGCGCTTCTTGTTCGTCTTGCGGCGGCGGACGATGTACTTGTTGGACGCCTTCTTCGGCGACCGAGTACGACCCTCCTTCTGACCCCACGGGCTGACCGGGTGACGACCACCGGAGGTCTTGCCCTCACCACCACCGTGCGGGTGGTCAACCGGGTTCATCGCGACACCGCGGACGGTCGGGCGGACGCCCTTCCAGCGCATACGGCCGGCCTTGCCCCAGTTGATGTTCGACTGCTCGGCGTTGCCGACCTCGCCAACAGTGGCGCGGCAGCGGACGTCGACGAGGCGGACCTCACCGGACGGCATACGCAGGTGGGCGTACTGGCCCTCCTTCGCCAGCAGCTGCACGGAAGAACCGGCAGAGCGGGCGAACTTGGCGCCACCACCGGGACGGATCTCGATCGCGTGGATCGTGGTACCGACCGGGATGTTGCGGAGCGGGAGGTTGTTGCCCGGCTTGATGTCGGCGCCGGGGCCGTTCTCGATCCGGTCGCCCTGGTTCAGCTTGGCCGGGGCGATGATGTAGCGCTTCTCGCCGTCTGCGTAGTGCAGCAGCGCGATGCGCGCGGTGCGGTTCGGGTCGTACTCGATGTGCGCGACCTTGGCCGGCACGCCGTCCTTGTCGTGACGACGGAAGTCGATCACTCGGTAGGCGCGCTTGTGGCCACCGCCCTGGTGGCGAACGGTCACACGACCGGCGTTGTTACGGCCGCCCTTGCTGTGCAGGGGGCGGACCAGCGACTTCTCCGGCGTGGACCGCGTGATCTCGACAAAGTCGGCGACGCTGGAGCCACGACGGCCCGGGGTCGTCGGCTTGTACTTGCGGATACCCATTTCTCAGTCCTCGTCCGATTCCGGACGACTAGGACTCCGTTAGGAGACCTGGCCGCCGAAGATGTCGATACGGTTGCCCTCGGCAAGGGTCACGATGGCGCGCTTGGTGTTGGCGCGCTTGCCGAAACCGGTCTTGGTGCGCTTGCGCTTACCCTGACGGTTGATCGTGTTGACCCCGGTGACCTTGACCGGCCAGACCGCCTCGACGGCCTGCTTGATCTGGGTCTTGTTGGCACGCGGGTCGACGACGAACGTGTACTTGTTCTCGTCCAGCAGCGCGTAGCTCTTCTCGGAAACCACCGGCTTGACCAGGATGTCACGGGGGTCCGTGAAGGTCTTGCTGGTGACGACCGCTGCAGTTTCCTCGCTCATCAGGCGTCGCTCCCTTCGAGCTCAACCTCAGAAGCGACGGCCTTGGCAGACGCGGCCGGACCGGCCACGAAGGACTCGAAGGCAGCCTGCGTGAAGATCACGTCGTCAGAGACGAGCACGTCGTACGTGTTCAGCTGGCCCGGCTCCAGGAGGTGCACCTGGGGCAGGTTGCGGGCGGAAAGCCACGCGGCCTCGTCGGCCCGCTCGACGACCAGGAGCACGCGGGGGCGCTCGCTGATCTTGCCCAGCAGGGTCTTCACGGCCTTGGTGGAAACCGTGCCGTCGACCACGCCGGTGACGACGTGGATACGGCTGTTGCGGGCCCGGTCGGAGAGGGCACCGCGCAGGGCGGCGGCCTTCATCTTCTTCGGGGTCCGCTGGGAGTAGTCACGCGGCGTGGGGCCGTGGACAACGCCACCGCCGACGAACTGCGGGGCACGGGTCGAACCCTGGCGCGCGCGGCCGGTGCCCTTCTGGCGGTACGGCTTGCGGCCGCCGCCTCGGACCTCGCCACGACGCTTGACCTTGTGCGTGCCCTGACGGGCGGCGGCCAGCTGCGCCACGACGACCTGGTGGAGCAGCGGGATGCTGACCTTGGCGTCGAAGATCTCGGCGGGGAGCTCTACGGTCCCGGTCTTGTCGCCGGAGGGCGACAGAATGTCAATGGTGGTCATATCCTCAGGCCCCCTTGGCCGCGGTGCGGACCAGGACGAGGCCGCCGTTCGGACCAGGAACTGCGCCCTTGATGAGGAGCAGGCCCTTCTCCGCGTCAACGGCGTGGATGGTCAGGTTCTGGGTGGTGACCCGCTCGTTGCCCATGCGGCCCGCCATGCGCATGCCCTTGAACACACGACCAGGGGTGGCGCAGCCACCGATGGAGCCGGGAGAGCGGTGCTTGCGCTGGGTGCCGTGACCGGCGCCGAGGCCCTTGAAGTTGTGACGCTTCATGACACCGGCGAAGCCCTTGCCCTTGCTCTTGCCCGTGACGTCAACCTTGACGCCGGACTCGAACACCTCGGCAGTGATCTCCTGGCCGAGCGAGTACTCGCTGGCGTCGGAGGTACGGAGCTCCACCAGGTGGCGGCGCGGGGTCACGTCGGCCTTGGCGAAGTGACCCTTGAGGGGCTTGTTCACCTTGCGAGGGTCGATCTCGCCGAAGGCGATCTGGACCGACTCGTAGCCGTCGATGTCGTTCTTACGGACCTGGGTAACGACGCAGGGCCCGGCCTTGACGACGGTCACCGGGACGACACGGTTGTTCTCGTCCCAGACCTGGGTCATGCCGAGCTTCTCGCCCAGGACGCCCTTGATCTGCTTAGCCATCTTCTCCGCGCCTCTCAGAGCTTGATCTCGATGTCAACGCCGGCCGGAAGGTCCAGGCGCATCAGCGAGTCAACGGTCTTGGGCGTCGGGTCGAGGATGTCGATCAGGCGCTTGTGCGTGCGCATCTCGAAGTGCTCGCGCGAGTCCTTGTACTTGTGCGGCGACTTGATGACGCAGTACACGTTCTTCTCAGTGGGCAGCGGCACCGGGCCCGCGACCGACGCACCAGTACGCGTCACCGTCTCGACGATCTTCTTCGCCGAGGAGTCGATGACCTCGTGGTCGTAGGCCTTGAGCCGGATGCGGATCTTCTGTCCCGCCATGGCTACTAGTAGTCCTGTCTCTCGAAACGCTCTGGAACCCGGCACGCTGTGCTGATCACACCGCTCCCCCTCCGACCCACGCGGTCGGGCGTGTCGCACTCCCTCCAAAGAAATTTCCGAGGAAATTCCCTGCCAAGGGGGTGCGGGCCATAGACCACGCATCGGGGGCGAACACCCACCGGGTGCCTGGCTGGTACCCCGCTGACACTTCCCGGAAGATTCCCGTACGTCCGCCCCAGCGCTGCCCAGGAGGCAGATAAGGCGACGAGTACTGTGGGACTCGCTTCCGGCCCTCCCGGCGGGAGGCGCGCAGCATCGGCACTCAACCGAGCAACCTGGTCAGTGTGCCATATGGGGCACGCAGCACGCCAATCGCGGCCGGAGAGATTACCCCGCGGGGGTTGCGTGTCAAGCGGCGCAGGCCCGGAAACCTCCGGACGGGCGCACGCCGATGCTCATCCGATTTTCTCTCTGCTGCCGTACCCACGGCCGCGATATCATCGTTTACGACTCTGCCGATATCAACATCACGGAGAGGAGTGAACATGACCCGTACCGTCATCGATCTCGACGACAAAGTCGTCGAGGAAGCCATGCGCCTCTACGGCGTCACCACCAAGGCCGCGGCTGTACGCGCCGCCATGGAGGACGCCGTGAAGCGCCGGCTGCGCCGGGAATTCCGGGACGCGATCCGCAGCGGCGAGATCGACACCACCGAGATCGTGGAGTCCACCGGCCCCAAGAACCGCGACGGCACCCTGAAGCGCAAGACGCCCGCCGCGTCCGCCAAGAAGGCCGCGTGAGGGCGGCCTTCCTCGTCGACAAGTCCGCCTTGTACCGCTGGGGCAACGACGTGGCGGCCGAGCTCCTGGACGATCTCGAGGAGCGCGGCCTCCTCGCCATTTGCGCACCCATCGAGTACGAGATGGTCTACAGCGCGCGCAACAAGGAGGAGGCCACCCGCCTCCGCAGCTGGCTACGCGGCTTCGACTACGCCTTCTGCAATGAAGAGCAGCACGAGCGCGCCCTGGCCATCCAGAACGAGGCACTGACCCGCGGCTTCCACCGCGCCCTGTCCTTCACGGACCTCCTCATCGCGGCCGTCGCCGAGCACGAGGGCCTGACGATCCTTCACTACGACGGCGACTTCGACATGATCGCCGAGATCACAGGCCAGTGGACCCGCTGGGTCGCCGAGCCGGGCACCGCGGACTGAGCGGTCAGCGGCCTGCCGCGTACGCCACGAAGTCAGTCCACGCGGCCGGTGTGACGGCGAGCTGCGGGCCCTGGGTGTTCTTGGAGTCGCGGACGAGGACCGTACCGGGGGCGGCGGCAACCTCAACGCAGTCGTTGCTGTCACTGGCGCTGTAGCTGCTCTTGGTCCACTCCAGCTCGGAAGTGTTCATGTCTCCCCCAGCACTTTCTCGATGAAGGCCAGAGACTCCCGTGGGCTGAGAGCCTGGGCCCGGATGATCCCATACCGCAGCTCTAGGACCTGGATCAGTTTCGGATCGGGGACCAGGCGGCTCATGAGCTGGGCCTCGGAGTAGCCCACCGCTGAACCGTCTCCGAACTTCAGCACCTGAAGCTGACCGCCCATTCCTGCATGGTCGTCGCGGTCCGTTGGCATCACCTGCATCTCAACGTTCCTGAACTGGGCAACCTCCAGCAGGCGTTCGATCTGTCGGCGTAGGACGATTCTGCCTCCGACGGGGCGCCGCAGCGTCACTTCCTCCTGCACGAAAGTGAGGGCCGGCGCAGGCGACCGATCGAAGATCGCACGCCTGGCCATGCGAGCCTCCACCTGCCGGTCCACCTCGTCCCTGGAGTACGCGGGTCGCCGCATGTCGAACAGTGCCCGCGCGTACTCCTCGGTCTGCAACAGACCATGGATGTTGTGGTTGCCGTACGCGCCCAGCTCGACGGCCTCGGCTTCCAGCTTCGCCAGATCCCGCACTTTCTTCGGGTACCTGGCCTCCTCCACGTCCTTCTTCATCGCCTCGATCCGGCCGCCGGCCGACAGCACCCGGTCCGCCTGCTCCAGATACTCCGGCTTCGGGATACGGCGGCCGCGCTCGACCGCCGAGACCATCTCCTCGCCGTACCCGATCGCCGCGCCGAACTCCCCCTGCCGCAGGCCGGCCGCCTCGCGCCACAGCTTGAGCTGCCGCCCGACCGTTTTGATCACGGCCCCGCTGTCGTCATCGTCCAGGCCGGGGGCGCCCGCCCCTTCCGTACCGTCGCTGTCCATACGACACCCGCCTTCACCCCGTACTGGCCCGGACAGGCCCGGACCGCCGCCGGACAGTCACTGTCCGTACCCGATTCGTCGCTGTCCAGCGTAGGCGCACCCGGCCACGCTGAGTGATGTGAATCGAGAAATCACCCAGCCCAGGGCCGACGTCCGGCAGTTCTCCGTCCAGCTCTCCGCCACCCGCCGGGGCGCCCGGCTGGCCCGGCTGCTGGCGACCGAGCAACTCCGCTCGTGGGGTCTGCCGTTGGAGGACGCCGCCCACATCGTGGCCGAGCTGGCGGCGAACGCCACGACGCACGGCCTCGTACCGGGGCGGGACTTCCGTCTCACGCTCGCCGTCACGGCCGCGGACACCCTCCGTATCGAGGTGACCGACGCGCGCGGCGACCGGCTCCCCGCCGCGCAGGAGCCGGGGGACGGCGAGTCCGGGCGCGGGCTGCTGCTGGTCGACGCACTGGCCGACCACTGGGGCGTCATCTCGGGCCCGGCGCCCTGCAAGACGGTGTGGGCCGAGCTCACCTTCGTACAGCGCGGGGTCGGGAAAGCTAGCCTCAGCGTATGAGCGTGGCCCCTGACCACCACCCGGAACTGCACCGCCTGATCGACAGGCTGCGACCAGAGCAGGCCGAGGCGGTGCCGTCCGTGGTGCTGCAACTCGTCGTCGACAACACGCCTGCCGACGAAGCCGCCGCGCCCGCCGAACAGCAAAGGCGCCGACGGCTCCCCTTCGGCGGACCCATCGAAGCCGAACCGGACCTGGCTACGCGCTCGTCCGACATCCTCCGCAAGGAACTGGGTGACACCGGCCAGTGATCATCCACGACACCGGACCGATCGCCGCGTTCAACTCCAAGGACGCCCGGCACGCCGAGTGCCTGGAGGTCCTGGAAACGCATCCCGGCCCGCTGCTGGTCCCAGGGCCAATCCTCACTGAGGTCTGTTATCTCCTGGCGACACGCAGCGGCCCGCGTGCGGAAGCGATGTTTCTGCGGACGCTGGAGTCCGAGGAGCTGCGCCTCGTCCCGCTCCTGAGTGGAGACCTCTCACGTATGGCCGACCTGGTCGAGCAGTACGCCGATCTCCCGCTCGGAGCTGCCGACGCGTCCGTGTTCGCGATCGCCGAGCGCCTGGGAGTCGCCGATGTCGCGACCATCGACCTTCGGCACTTCCGCGTCGTGCGCCCGCGACACGTAGACGCGCTCACGCTGCTTCCCTGAGCGCCCATCGACCGGCATGTCGAGCGCATGTTCCCACCGGGCCCGCCGCCTTGCAAGAGCGTTCTGGGCCGAAATCGGGCTCTGCGGCTGCCGGTCAGAGCTCGGGGGCGAGGACCGTGAGCCGCAGCAGCGCGGCGATGGCCAGCAGGGCCGGCGGCGCGTACCACCACCTCCGCAGCCACTCGGCCTTCACGAACACAAGCGTCAGGAGTGCTGTCACGAGGGAGCTGGCCAGCGCAAGACCGGCGGCGAAGCCGGAGTGGGCGACGGTCTCGCTGTCCCAGGGGCCGACGGGCTCAGCCATGTAGGCGACGAAGGTGACGTAAGTCGTCCACACGTGTCCCAGGGTGAGGAGGGCTGCGCACACTACTGTGCCGAAGAGCCTGGGGGCACCCGGACCCCGCCCGGCAGAGTCCCTGGTCGGTGGGCGAGCAGCGCTGGTCACCGCAGTGCCTCCTTCGCGTTGTCCAGTTTGCTGTCGAATCCCCGGCCGTACGCCTGGGCCGCGTCGCTCTCGTAGTAGGGGCCACCGTTGTAGCGGGCGGCGAGTTCCCACATCTGCGCGCGGGTCATCTGGTCCGGCGGTACGTCGGCGAAAGCACTCTCCGCCTTCAGCTGGGCCAGGTATTCCGAAGCAATGAACGTGTTCTGGGCAGGATCCTTGATCGCGTCCACAATGACGCCGCGCTGCATGTCGGTGAGGTTGTGCGGGTCGTATCCCAGTACTTCCGCAGCGCGACGGACCTGGATTGCCATAGGGCCCATGGACGTCAAGTCCGGGTCGTCTGTGCTGGGGATGACCTTGCGCCCCCCGTAGGCGAAGTCGTCCAGCCAACCGGGATCACCCTCGACCTCCTGCCAGGCGATCCCTGCGACCATCTCCGCCGGCAGTCCTGAGTCCCGCGCGGCGGCCTTTATGAGCTCCTTGTTGCCGGATATGTAGTCGCGGCGCCCTTCGTCCGAGCTCGACGGCAGCCAGTAGTTGTTCCCCTGGCCTTCCGGCAGTCCGGCCACCCGGGTCTGAATCCGGTAGAGGGCGCTGGACACCAGGACGTCGTCGCCGACGGCGGGAATCGAGTCCACCTTCGGCCCCGCGCCCGGCAGCTGGACGTACGGATTGTCGCGTGCCTGCTGCGCCTCGGCGCGCAGGGGTCCCAGGTTCTTGAGGAACTGGTCCGGGTCGGGGACGCTGCCACGGAAGTCGGGGATGGAACGGTACGCCGTCTTGAGGTCGGCGACGCACTTCTCGCGAGCCTCGGACTCCACGCGGAGGGCATCTGAGTAGTGGCCCTTGGTCTCGTTGTAGTAGCCCTCGGCTTCTTCCCGGATGTCGTCCAGGTCGACAGTCACCTCAGCGAAGAAGTCGAGAACGCCTGTCGTCCCTCGCAGGTCCTCCCACTGTCGCAGGGGTTCCGCGGCCCGCGCGGTCGGGGTGATCGCGGTGGCCTCACGCGACATGACCTCGACAAGCTTCGACTCGGTGCGTTTCCCGCCGGCGTAGTGGTTCTTGGCCGTGGCAACCGCGTCGGCATAAAAGGCCAGGGCCGTCCCCGCCAATCGGAAGGCTTCCGAAAGCGCATCGGCGAGGTCCTTGCCCTCCCTCAGCCGCTTCACGTACAGGTCGCGGGCCTCGCTCTCCCACTCGACCTTGGCCGCCTTGCGAAAAGCGTCGTCGGTGCAGTCGATCAGGTTGTGAAGCCGCCTGAATTCCGCCGCGTTACGGTCGATGAGGGCTGGGTTCGAGTCCTCCAGGAACTCAACCGTTTCACGGTAGGTCACGAGTGATCACCGGTTCTCGGGGGCGACGTAGCGTCCCGACTCCAGCATGGAGTTCATCTGACGCCGGACACCGGCATCGAATTCCGTGTAGGAGTTGCTGGAGGACTTCAGCTTGCTGGACAGGGCCGCCAGGAGCACGACCATGTCGTCGTACTGGTCCTTGGCGAAACGAGCGAGGGTGCCAACGTTCCCAGCCACCTCCACATGCGCCCGTGGCGCCCGGCACATCGTCGCGTTCTCGCCGTCCATGCGCCCCTCGTAGAGGAGTCCCGCAATCTCCATGAGCAGATGCGAACTTCCGTCGATGGAGGCCGCGTTCGCCAGGAATCCATCCCCACCGGCGCTCGGCGAGCCGGGGTGGTCGCCGCCGGCCGGTGCCTGATTCAGTCGCGTCTGCGCCGAGTCCTGTCCGGTGACTGCCGCAGCCTTGTGCTGAGCCCATTCCTCGTCGAACGACACAGCCGTCCACCTCCCCCGACCGAGCCCCGGAGCGCGTCCCGAGCACATGTTCCAGTCCGCGCCAAGTTTGTCACAGGTACATCACGGTGGTGCGCTCGACCAAAGTGGCTTGTGCAGTTGGGTACTTCACCGGGTCGCGGTGCACCACGACCCGGTGCGCCGCGACATAAAAGGCTTTCAATCCCTGCGGAGAAAAAAACCTCCCAACCCCTCCAGCCTCCCCGTCACTCGCACGGGTGAACTGCGCCAACTGGGGTGGATTTCGACGGGGTTGGCGGGCATATGCTCACCGCGACAACCGCAGACATGCGACGGCCCCCGGCCGGGACTCGCAATCCCGATCGAGGGCCTGACCAACGAGGAAGTTAGGGCTTCCCGATGGCTCTTCAGCACCTTAGCGCGCCCTCGCGCGCCTCGTCCCGCGTTCCCCGACCGGCCGCCCGTTCCGGTGTGGTTCACGACAACGTCCAGCACACCACCCGCTACACGGTGGTCGGCAACCACCTCGCCCAGCACCGCGAGCTGACCCTCGTCGCGATCGGGCTCGCCGTACACATCCAGTCGCTGCCCGCCGGAGCCCGCATCGGCATCAAGTGCCTCGCGGCCCGCTTCCCCGAGGGCGAGGCGCGCATCGCCTCCGCCCTGCAGGAGCTGGAGGCGGCCGGCTATCTGGCGCGTACTCGGGAGCGGCTGCCCAGCGGCCTGATCGTCACGCGCACGGTTTCGTACAACCAGCCCGAGGCAGCCCGGCCCGCCCCCGCCGACGTACCCCCGGAGCCGTCCCCGGAGCCGCAGCCGAGGTCGGAACCCGCACCGGCACCCCCCGTGCCGGTGCCCAGCCCTGTTCCGCCGCCCCCGCTTCCGGCGCCGCGCTCCCCCGACCCGCTGCGCCACCAGTTCGCCACCACCCTGCTCACGGAGCTGCGGCGCGACGACCCGCGTCCGCTGCTCGCCGAGCGGGACATCCAGCGGCTCGCGCCCGGCGTGGTCGCCTGGCTGGAACGCAGCGCCGCCCCCGATGCCGTACGCCGCGCCCTGACCGCCAACCTCCCGGCGGAACCGCGCCACCCGGCCGCCCTGCTGGCCCACCGCCTCACCGCACTGCTCCCACCACCGCTGCCAGACCTGCCGCCCCTGCCGCCGGCCGTACGGCCGGACCCGCTCCAGAACTGCGACAACTGCGACCGCGCCTTCCGCGCGCCCGGACCTGGCCACTGCCGCGACTGCCGCCCCGACCTGAAGGAGGCCGCCTAGCATGAAGGTCACGACCCTTGCACCTGGGCACAGACGAGGAGCGAGCGCTATGACCATCGCCCCGGACGACGCACGGCGGGACACACTCCGGTACCGGGCGATGCGCGACATCGTCGAGCGGATGCAGGACGGCGTTCCCGGCAAGCTGGAGATCACCAAGGAAGGGATCGTGCACGACATGATGGCACCGGGTCGTCCCCACGAGCTGACCGCAGCCCAGGTCAGCCGCCGTCTGGAGAAGGTCATGCCGGACGAGTTCATGGCCCACACAGGGACGCCCGATGTGGAAGACGAGCCGGAAGGCGTTATGCGTCACCCGGACGTCATGGTGATCGCCGTGGCAGACATGGAGGGGGCCGGTTCCTTTGACCCCCGTACGATCCTCGCCGCTGTCGAAGTCGTGTCGCGGTCCAACCCGGACAACGATTGGGTGAGCAAGATGCGGGACTATCCCCTCCTGGGCATTCCCGTGTACGTGATCTTCGATCCGCGCACCGGCTCCGGCGCCGTGTGCTCCGACATCCACTCGACCCCGAGCGGCCCCCGTTACGCGACCCGGAAGGACTTCCTGTACGGCGAGGACGTCACGATCGGCGAGTGGACCATCTCGACGGAGAAGCTGCCCCGCTACTCGTAGGCCGACCCCAGTGCGACCGCCCCTTCCGCGCCCGAAACCAGGCAGGTGCCACAACAGGACCGACATATGGCCACCGCGTGCCGCTGCTCACATCGGTGGCGTCCCGGGCAACCTTCCGGCCCGTTTCTCCGTCAAGCAGCACGGATCGTAGGAAGAGCGCAGCCCCGGGGGACCCGTCCGCTGCGGGGTGGCAGGCGGGGGCGACAGCGGTGCGCGTTTCTTGGGGGGCCGGGCTGTCCCGGCGCGGTCTGCTGGGCGAGGCCACCGCCACCGTCCTCGCCGCCGCCGGATGTACCGCTCCCGCGCCCCGCCGCGCGGGGCCCACCGCCGATCCGGCCCCCGGCAAGCCGATCGCGCTCGCCCGTGACGCGTTGCTGATGCAGATCCTCGCCCACCCGGACGACGACCTGTACTTCATGAACCCGGACACCCAGCGCTGCCTCGACTCCGGGGTGCCGCTCGTCTGCGTGTACGTCACCGCGGGCGAGGCCGACGGGGTCAACAAGATCCCCGGCGAGCCGCGCCCGCCGGCCGACAAGGCCGCGTACTCCTCCGCCCGGCATCAGGGGCTGCGCCAGGCGTACGCCGCCATGCTCGGGCTACCGCCCTTCACCGCATGGCACAAGAGCGTCACCACCCTGCGCGGCGGGCACCTGGCCGAGACCAACACCCTCGCGAACGGCAGCCGCAAGGTCGAGCTGGTCTTCCTCAACCTCGCCATGCACACCCCGCAGCGCCGCATGGGCCTGCCCGCCCTGTGGAGCGCCAGGGGCTTGTCGCTGCGGACCGTGGTGGCCGACGACTCGCCGCTGCGCGAGGCCGGCTCGTACGACCACGACGACCTCACCGGCGTACTCACCGGGCTCATGGACCAGTACCGCCCGACCGTCATCCAGACCCTCGACCCCGATCCCGACATCCAGCACAGCGACGACGCCACCCGCCGCAAGGACAGCGAGCAGCCGGGCTACTCCGACCACGCCGACCACACCGCGGTCGCGCTGTTCGCCTGGAAGGCGATGGCCCGCTGGGTCGCCGAGAGCACCGAGCGGGGCAACGAGGTGCCGGCGTTCGCCGCCACCGCCTACCGCGGCTACTACAACCGCCACTGGCCCAAGAACCTGCCGGAGCGGGTGCTGCTGGAGAAGGCCGGCCACCTCGCCCCGTACGGCGGCCACCCCGACTGGGACTGCGGCAACGCGGCCGGCTGCGGCGACTACAACGTCGGCCAGGGCCGCCCGCTGACCAACCGCAAGGGCTGGGTGCGCTCGACCCACTACCGTCACCCGGGCCCGCGTACGGCCGTGGCCACCGGCCCGGACGGGCGGCTCACCGCGTACGGCGTCCTCGGGCTGCGCGCCGTGCGCTGGCGCGAGACCGCTCCGGGCAGCGGGCAGTGGGGCGCGCCGGACGACCTCGGCGGCGGGCCGCTGGGACCCGTACTCGGCGCGGCCACCCTGAAGGACGGCCGGCAGCTGCTGTTCGCCCTGCGCTTCGCGTCGTTCGGCGGCCGCGGCGGACCCGGCCGCCGCGAGATCGTACTGCTCGAACAGCGGTCTCCCGGCGGGGAGTTCAGCGCGTGGACCGGCCTCGGCAACCCGGAGCGGCAGAACGACCGGGGGCGCCGTATCGGCTCGCCGGTCGCGGTCGCGGCGCCCGACGGGCGGGTCCATCTCTTCGTACGCAACGCGGACCGGGGGCTCAGTACCCGTGTGCGCGCCACCGACGGCAGCTGGGGCCCGTGGCGTGACCTCGGCGGCGGGGAGGTCCAGGACGGGCCGGCGGCGGTGTCCGACCGGGACGGTGCCGTGCACGTCTTCGCGTCCGGCCGGGACACCGTGCACCACTGGGTGGACGGCGCCCTGTGCCAGGAGCCGGCGCTGACGGCCCCGGGCGACTTCCCCACCGCGGTGCCGGTGCCGGGCGCCGCCGGCGTGGACGTCGTCTACCGGGGGCCCGCCACGGACCGGGTGACCACGGTACGGATCGGTGGCGCGGCCGGCCCGGCCGCCGGCCCCGTACTGCTCGGCAACGACGACCGGGGCCACGTGCAGCTACGGCTCTCCGGCGGCAGCGTGCTGCGGCGGACAGAAGGCCCGGTGGCGCTGGTGGGCCCGGTCCTGCACTCGGGCCCGCTGGGCCCGCTGGTGGTGGGCCTGGGCCCGGACGCGGCGCCCTGGATCTGGCGGCCGCAGTACCCGTAACCCGGCCGTAGTACCCGTAACCGCAGAACCCAAAGGGCCCCGGTCCGCCGCGAACGGCGGGCCGGGGCCCCTCAGTAGACGCTCCTAGGAGCGGCAGGTCACTTGGTGATCTTGGTGACCTGGCCGGCGCCCACGGTCCGGCCACCCTCACGGATGGCGAACTTCAGGCCCTCTTCCATGGCGACGGGCTGGATCAGCGAGACCGTCATCTCGGTGTTGTCGCCCGGCATGACCATCTCGGTGCCCTCGGGGAGGGTCACGACGCCGGTCACGTCCGTGGTACGGAAGTAGAACTGCGGGCGGTAGTTGTTGAAGAAGGGGGTGTGACGGCCACCCTCGTCCTTCGACAGGATGTAGGCCTGGGCCTCGAACTCGGTGTGCGGCGTGACCGAACCGGGCTTGATGATGACCTGGCCGCGCTCGACGTCCTCGCGCTTGATGCCACGGAGGAGCAGACCGACGTTCTCACCGGCCTGGCCCTCGTCGAGCAGCTTGCGGAACATCTCGATGCCGGTGACCGTGGTGGTGGTCTTCTCCTGCTTGATGCCGATGATGTCAACGGTCTCGTTGACCTTCAGGACACCACGCTCGATACGGCCGGTGACGACCGTACCGCGACCGGTGATCGTGAAGACGTCCTCGACGGGCATGAGGAACGGCTTCTCGGTGTCACGCGGCGGGGTGGGGATCGACTCGTCGACGGCGGCCATCAGGTTCAGGACCGTCTGGCCCCACTCCTTGTCGCCCTCGAGCGCCTTGAGCGCCGAGACCTTGACGACCGGAACGTCGTCGCCCGGGAAGTCGTACTCGGAGAGGAGCTCACGGACCTCGAGCTCGACGAGCTCCAGGATCTCCTCGTCGTCCACCATGTCGGCCTTGTTCAGGGCGACAACGATGGACGGCACGCCGACCTGGCGGGCCAGGAGCACGTGCTCCTTGGTCTGCGGCATCGGGCCGTCGGTGGCGGCGACCACGAGGATGGCGCCGTCCATCTGCGCCGCACCCGTGATCATGTTCTTGATGTAGTCCGCGTGACCGGGGCAGTCGACGTGCGCGTAGTGACGCGACGCGGTCTGGTACTCGACGTGCGCGATGGAGATGGTGATACCGCGCTGGCGCTCCTCAGGAGCCTTGTCGATCTGGTCGAAGGCCGAGGCCTCGTTCAGGTCCGGGTACGCGTCATGCAGCACCTTGGTAATGGCGGCCGTGAGGGTCGTCTTACCGTGGTCAATGTGACCGATGGTGCCGATGTTGACGTGCGGCTTAGTCCGCTCGAACTTCGCCTTCGCCACTGTGGTCCTCCTGGAGTGGTTCTGTACGCCTTACTCATCGGCGCCAGGTGATCTTTGCTGGGATGCCGGCCCCCGGGGCATCCGTCGCGGTTGCGTGGATGCCACGGAGAATCCGGTGACAAGCCTAAAGCGTGTACTCGGAAGAGTTACTCGCCCTTGGCCTTCGCGATGATCTCCTCGGCGACGTTCCGGGGAACCTCGGCGTAGGAGTCGAACTGCATCGAGTAGCTTGCGCGACCCGAGGTCTTGCTGCGGAGGTCGCCGACGTAGCCGAACATCTCCGACAGCGGAACCAGGCCCTTGACGACCCGGGCACCGCTGCGCTCCTCCATGGCCTGGATCTGGCCACGGCGGGAGTTTAGGTCGCCGATGACATCGCCCATGTAGTCCTCGGGCGTGGTGACCTCGACGGCCATCATCGGCTCAAGAAGTACGGGGGACGCCTTGCGGGCACCCTCCTTGAACGCCTGCGAACCGGCGATCTTGAAGGCGAGCTCCGAGGAGTCGACCTCGTGGTAGCCACCGTCGAGAAGGGTGACGCGGACGCCCACCATCTCGTAGCCGGCCAGGATGCCGAACTGCATGGCCTCCTGCGCACCGGCGTCCACCGAGGGGATGTACTCCCGCGGGATACGGCCACCGGTGACCTTGTTCACGAACTCGTAGGACGCGTCGCCACCCTCGAGGGGCTCCAGCGCGATCTGCACCTTCGCGAACTGACCGGTGCCACCGGTCTGCTTCTTGTGCGTGTAGTCGATACGCTCGACGGTCTTGCGGATCGTCTCGCGGTACGCGACCTGCGGCTTGCCGACGTTCGCCTCGACGCGGAACTCGCGCTTCATGCGGTCGACAAGCACCTCGAGGTGAAGCTCGCCCATACCACCGATGATGGTCTGGCCGGTCTCCTCGTCCGAGTGAACCTGGAAGGAGGGGTCCTCCTCCGAGAGACGCTGGATGGCGACACCCAGCTTCTCCTGGTCACCCTTGGACTTGGGCTCGATGGCGACCTGGATGACCGGCGCCGGGAAGTCCATGGACTCCAGGATGACGGGCAGCTTCTCGTCGCACAGCGTCTCACCGGTGGTGGTCTGCTTCAGGCCCATGACGGCGATGATGTCGCCGGCGCCCACCGAGGCGATCTCCTCACGCTTGTTCGCGTGCATGCGGTAGATCTTGCCGATGCGCTCCCTCTTGCCCTTGACCGAGTTCAGCACGGAGCTGCCGGCCTCGAGGCGGCCCGAGTAAACCCGGACGAAGGTGAGCTTGCCGAGGTGCGGGTCGCTCATGATCTTGAACGCGAGGCCCGAGAACGGCTCGTCGTCCGACGGCTTGCGCTTGACGACCGTCTCCGCGTCCTTGACGTCGTGGCCCTCGATGGCCTCGACGTCCAGGGGAGACGGCAGGTAGCGCACGACCGCGTCGAGCAGGGGCTGGACGCCCTTGTTCTTGAACGCGGTACCGCAGAACACGGGGGTGACGGTGACGGAGTCCTTGCCGCCCTTGGAGGCGAGGGTGATGCGGCGGATGGCCGCGATCAGCTGCTCCTCGGTGGGCTCCTGGCCCTCGAGGTACAGCTCCATCATCTGGTCGTCGTTCTCGGAGACGGCCTCGAGCAGCTTGCCGCGCCACTCCTCGGCCGCCTCGGTGTGCGTGGCCGGGATGTCGACGACGTCGTACATCTCGCCCTTGGCGGCCTCGACGGACCAGACGAGCGCCTTCATCTGGACGAGGTCGACCACGCCCTTGAAGTCCGCCTCTGCACCGATCGGCAGCTGCATGACCAGCGGCACCGCACCGAGGCGGTCGACGATCATGTCGACGCAGCGGTGGAACTCGGCGCCGGTGCGGTCGAGCTTGTTGACGAAGCAGATACGCGGCACGCCGTAGCGGTCCGCCTGACGCCAGACAGTCTCGGACTGCGGCTCGACGCCCGCGACACCGTCGAACACGGTGACGGCGCCGTCGAGGACGCGGAGCGAACGCTCCACCTCGACGGTGAAGTCGACGTGACCCGGCGTGTCGATGATGTTGATGGTGTGGTCAACATCGTTGAGCGGCCAGTGACAGGTCGTCGCGGCGGACGTGATCGTGATGCCGCGCTCCTGCTCCTGCTCCATCCAGTCCATCGTGGCAGCGCCGTCGTGGACTTCACCGATCTTGTAGCTCACACCGGTGTAGAAGAGGATCCGCTCAGTGGTGGTCGTCTTGCCCGCGTCGATGTGGGCCATGATCCCGATGTTGCGGACCTTGGCCAGGTCAAGCGAAGTGGTGGCCATAAGGCTCAATCTTCTCTCGGTCTCGATGTGGGTAGCGACTACCAGCGGTAGTGCGCGAAGGCCTTGTTGGACTCGGCCATCTTGTGGGTGTCCTCGCGCTTCTTGACGGCAGCGCCGAGGCCGTTGGAGGCGTCGAGCAGCTCGTTCATGAGGCGTTCGGTCATGGTCTTCTCGCGGCGGGCGCGGGAGTAACCCACGACCCAGCGGAGCGCGAGGGTGGCGGCGCGACCGGGCTTGACCTCGATCGGCACCTGGTAGGTGGCGCCACCGACGCGGCGGGACTTGACCTCGAGAGACGGCTTGACGTTCTCGAGGGCACGCTTCAGCGTGATGACCGGGTCAGCGCCGGTCTTCTCGCGGAGGCCCTCCATGGCGCCGTAGACGATCCGCTCGGCGGTGGAACGCTTGCCGTCAAGCAGAAGCTTGTTGATCAGCGACGTGACAAGAGGAGAGTTGTAGACCGGGTCGATGATGACCGGGCGCTTCGGGGCGGGGCCCTTACGAGGCATTCTTACTTCTCCTTCTTGGCGCCGTAGCGGCTGCGGGCCTGCTTGCGGTTCTTGACACCCTGGGTGTCGAGCGAGCCGCGGATGATCTTGTAGCGAACACCCGGCAGGTCCTTCACACGGCCACCACGCACGAGCACGATGGAGTGCTCCTGCAGGTTGTGTCCCTCACCCGGGATGTAGGCCGTGACCTCGATACCGGAGGTCAGACGCACACGCGCGACCTTGCGGAGCGCCGAGTTCGGCTTCTTCGGGGTGGTCGTGAACACACGCGTGCAGACGCCGCGGCGCTGGGGCGAACCCTCGAGCGCGGGCGTCTTGTTCTTCTCGACCTTGTCCTGCCGGCCCTTCCGGACCAGCTGCTGGATCGTAGGCACTACTTCTCCGGTTTCTGTGTGCCGTAGTGAAACTAACCTGGAACGTCACCGACCCACGCGGTCGGGTGTGTCGAATACTGCAGACCCCCGCCCAAGGCGGATAAGCGCAGATTGCGGTGTGGTTCTTCCTGGGCTCCCCATACGGTCTAAAGGCACGCACGGGAGCCCAGGGCACACCCCAGGCACAAGGTCAGAGCGTACCTATAGCATCGGCTGCGGTCAAAACAAATGCCCACGCGCAGGACAGACCACGCGCATGGTAAGCCCGCAGGCGCGAATCCGCGCGCCAACGCCGCAGGGCGGCCACCCCTCGGAAGGGATGGCCGCCCTGCGGTACAGCAGCACGACGGTCAGCCGTGCTGTGCCGGTCTGGGCCGACTCCGTCAGCCGTTGTAGGGGCCGTAGTCGTAGTCCTCCAGCGGGACAGCCTGGCCGGAGCCGGTGCCGAAGGGCGAGTAGTCGATGTCGTCGTAGCCGACGGCCGAGTACATCGCGGCCTTCGCCTCCTCGGTGGGCTCGACCCGGATGTTGCGGTAGCGGGCAAGGCCCGTACCGGCCGGGATGAGCTTACCGATGATGACGTTCTCCTTGAGGCCGATCAGGGAGTCCGACTTGGCGTTGATCGCCGCGTCGGTCAGAACCCTGGTCGTCTCCTGGAAGGACGCCGCCGACAGCCACGACTCGGTCGCCAGCGAGGCCTTGGTGATACCCATCAGCTGCGGACGGCCGGAGGCCGGGTGGCCGCCTTCCGTGACCACACGACGGTTCTCACCCTCGAAGCGGCCGCGCTCCACGAGCTCGCCCGGCAGCAGCTCCGCGTCGCCGGACTCGATGATCGTCACACGGCGCAGCATCTGCCGGATGATGATCTCGATGTGCTTGTCGTGAATCGACACACCCTGCGAGTTGTAGACCTTCTGGACCTCGCCGACCAGGTGGACCTGGACCGCGCGCTGACCGAGGATTCGCAGCACGTCGTGCGGGTTGGTGGCACCCACGGTGAGCCTCTGGCCCACCTCGACGTGGTCGCCCTCGCCCACCAGCAGACGGGCACGCTTGGAGATCGGGAACGCCGTCTCGTCGCTGCCGTCGTCGGGGGTGATGACGAGCTTCTTGGTCTTCTCGGTCTCCTCGATACGGACGCGGCCGACCGCCTCCGAGATCGGGGCGACACCCTTGGGCGTACGAGCCTCGAAGAGCTCGACGACACGGGGCAGACCCTGGGTGATGTCGTCACCGGCCACACCACCGGTGTGGAAGGTGCGCATCGTCAGCTGGGTACCGGGCTCACCGATGGACTGGGCGGCGATGATGCCGACCGCCTCACCGATGTCGACCAGCTTGCCGGTGGCCAGCGAGCGTCCGTAGCAGAAGGCACAGGTGCCGACCGCGGACTCACAGGTCAGGACCGAGCGGGTCTTGACCTCCTCGACGCCGTTGGCGACGAGGGCGTCGATCAGGACGTCGCCCAGGTCGACATTGGCCGGCGCGATGACCTTGCCGTCGATGACGACGTCCTCGGCCAGCATGCGGGCGTACACGGACGTCTCGACGTCGTCCGTCTTGCGGAGGATGCCGTCCTCGCCCTTGACCGCGATCTTCAGCTTCAGACCGCGCTCGGTGCCACAGTCCTCCTCGCGGATGATCACGTCCTGCGAGACGTCCACCAGACGACGGGTCAGGTAACCCGAGTCGGCGGTACGCAGGGCGGTGTCGGCGAGACCCTTACGGGCACCGTGGGTGGAGATGAAGTACTCCAGCACGGAGAGACCCTCACGGAACGACGCCTTGATGGGCCGCGGGATGGTCTCGTTCTTCGCGTTCGACACCAGACCACGCATACCGGCGATCTGCCGCATCTGCATCATGTTTCCTCGGGCACCCGAGTCAACCATCATGAAGATGGGGTTCGTCTTGGGGAAGTTCGCGTTCATCGCCTCGGCAACCTCGTTGGTCGCCTTGGTCCAGATCGCGATGAGTTCCTGCGTGCGCTCGTCCTTGGTGATCAGACCGCGCTCGTACTGCTTCTGGACCTTCTCGTCCTGCGCCTCGTAGCCCGCGACGATGGCCTTCTTGGCCTCGGGCACGACGACGTCGGAGATGGCCACGGTGACGCCCGAACGGGTCGCCCAGTGGAAGCCGGCCGCCTTCAGGTTGTCGAGCGTCGCCGCCACGATGACCTTGGGGTAGCGCTCCGCCAGGTCGTTGACGATCTCGGAGAGCTGCTTCTTGCCCACCGAGTAGTCGACGAACGGGTAGTCCTCGGGCAGCAGCTCGTTGAACAGCGCGCGGCCCAGGGTCGTACGCAGACGGAAGCTGTCGCCCTGCTGGAACTCCTGCTCGCCCTCCTCGGCGACCGGCGGCACCCAGCCACGCGGCGGGATGGTGCCCACCGGGAAGCGGATGTCGACCTTCGCCTGGAGCGAGAGCTCCCGGTTGTCGAAGGCCATGATCGCCTCGGCGCTGGAGCCGAAGGACCGGCCCTCGCCCTTGACCTCGCGCTCCTCCTCGTCCGTGGTGAGGAAGAAGAGGCCGAGCACCATGTCCTGGGTGGGCATGGTGACCGGACGGCCGTCGGCCGGCTTGAGGATGTTGTTCGAGGACAGCATCAGGATGCGGGCCTCGGCCTGAGCCTCCGCGGAGAGCGGCAGGTGGACGGCCATCTGGTCACCGTCGAAGTCCGCGTTGAACGCGGTGCAGACGAGCGGGTGGATCTGGATGGCCTTGCCCTCGACCAGCTGCGGCTCGAAGGCCTGGATGCCGAGTCGGTGCAGCGTGGGCGCACGGTTCAGCAGCACCGGGTGCTCGGCGATGACCTCTTCGAGCACGTCGTACACGACCGTGCGGCCGCGCTCGACCATGCGCTTCGCCGACTTGATGTTCTGCGCGTGGTTCAGGTCGACCAGGCGCTTCATCACGAACGGCTTGAAGAGCTCAAGCGCCATCGCCTTCGGCAGACCGCACTGGTGCAGCTTCAGCTGCGGACCGACGACGATCACGGAACGCGCGGAGTAGTCCACACGCTTGCCGAGCAGGTTCTGACGGAATCGGCCCTGCTTGCCCTTCAGCATGTCGCTGAGGGACTTCAGCGGACGGTTGCCGGGGCCCGTGACCGGGCGACCACGACGGCCGTTGTCGAAGAGGGCGTCGACCGCCTCCTGGAGCATCCGCTTCTCGTTGTTCACGATGATCTCGGGGGCACCGAGGTCGAGCAGACGCTTCAGACGGTTGTTGCGGTTGATCACGCGGCGGTACAGGTCGTTCAGGTCGGAGGTCGCGAAGCGGCCACCGTCCAGCTGCACCATCGGACGCAGGTCCGGCGGGATGACCGGCACGCAGTCCAGCACCATGCCCTTGGGGCTGTTGCTGGTCTGCAGGAACGCGGAGACGACCTTGAGGCGCTTGAGCGCACGGGTCTTCTTCTGGCCCTTGCCGGTACGGATGATCTCGCGGAGGCGCTCGGCCTCCTCCTCGAGGTCGAAGGACTCCAGGCGCTTCTGCAGCGCCGCGGCACCCATCGAACCGTCGAAGTACGTGCCGAAGCGGTCGCGCAGCTCGCGGTAGAGCAGCTCGTCGCCCTCGAGGTCCTGGACCTTGAGGTTCTTGAAGCGGTTCCACACCTCGTCGAGACGGTCGATCTCGCGCTGCGCACGGTCGCGCAGCTGCTTCATCTCACGCTCGGCACCCTCGCGCACCTTGCGGCGCACGTCGGCCTTGGCACCCTCGGCCTCGAGCTCGGCCAGGTCGGTCTCGAGCTTCTTGGCGCGGGCCTCGAGGTCGGCGTCGCGGCGGTTCTCGACCTGCTGACGCTCTACGGAGACGTGGGCCTCCAGCGACGGCAGGTCACGCGTGCGGCGCTCCTCGTCCACGAACGTGATCATGTACGCGGCGAAGTAGATGACCTTCTCGAGGTCCTTCGGCGCCAGGTCGAGCAGGTAGCCCAGGCGGGACGGGACGCCCTTGAAGTACCAGATGTGCGTGACGGGAGCGGCCAGCTCAATGTGGCCCATCCGCTCACGGCGCACCTTGGCGCGAGTGACCTCGACGCCACAGCGCTCACAGATGATGCCCTTGAAGCGGACACGCTTGTACTTGCCGCAGTAGCACTCCCAGTCCCGGGTCGGACCGAAGATCTTCTCGCAGAAGAGTCCGTCCTTCTCGGGCTTGAGCGTACGGTAGTTGATGGTCTCCGGCTTCTTCACTTCGCCGTGCGACCAGGTCCGGATGTCGTCCGCGGTGGCAAGGCCGATCCGCAGCTCGTCGAAGAAGTTGACGTCGAGCACTGTGCGTCAATCCCTCTTTCGGGGTCGAGTCTCAATCATGGTCTGAACGGGCCCGGGGATCACCGGGGAGCCTTTACGGCTCCCCGGCCAACCCGTCAGACCTCTTCGACGCTGCTCGGCTCGCGCCGGGACAGGTCGATACCGAGCTCCTCCGCGGCGCGGAAGACGTCCTCGTCCGTGTCGCGCATTTCGATGGACATACCGTCCGAGGACAGCACCTCCACGTTGAGGCAGAGCGACTGCATTTCCTTGATGAGCACCTTGAAGGACTCAGGAATGCCGGGCTCGGGGATGTTCTCGCCCTTGACGATGGCCTCGTAGACCTTCACGCGGCCGGTGACGTCGTCGGACTTGATGGTCAGCAGCTCCTGGAGGGCGTAAGCGGCGCCGTATGCCTCGAGCGCCCACACCTCCATCTCACCGAAGCGCTGGCCACCGAACTGAGCCTTACCACCCAGCGGCTGCTGGGTGATCATGGAGTACGGGCCGGTCGAACGGGCGTGGAGCTTGTCGTCGACCAGGTGGTGGAGCTTGAGGATGTACATGTACCCGATCGAGATCGGGTCCGGGAACGGCTCACCGGAGCGGCCGTCGAACAGCCGGGCCTTGCCGGACGGGAGGACCAGACGGTCGCCGTCTCGGTTCGGAACGGTGTGCTCGAAGAGCCCGGCGAGCTCGTCCTCACGGGCCCCGTCGAACACCGGGGTGGCGACGTTGGTGCCGGGCTGGACGTCGTCGGCGCCGATGGCCTGCAGACGCTGCGCCCACTCCTCGCCGAGACCGGAGACGTCCCAGCCGCGGCTGGCGAGCCAGCCGAGGTGGATCTCCAGGACCTGTCCCGGGTTCATTCGGGACGGGACACCCAGCGGGTTGAGGATGATGTCGACCGGGGTGCCGTCCTCCAGGAACGGCATGTCCTCGATCGGCAGGATCTTGGAGATGACGCCCTTGTTGCCGTGACGGCCGGCGAGCTTGTCACCATCGGTGATCTTGCGCTTCTGCGCGACGTAGACGCGGACCAGCTGGTTCACGCCCGGCGGCAGCTCGTCGCCCTCTTCGCGGTCGAAGACGCGGACGCCGATGATCTTGCCGGTCTCGCCGTGCGGGACCTTCAGCGAGGTGTCACGGACCTCACGGGCCTTCTCACCGAAGATCGCGCGGAGCAGGCGCTCCTCCGGGGTCAGCTCGGTCTCACCCTTGGGCGTGACCTTGCCGACCAGGATGTCGCCGGCGACGACCTCGGCACCGATACGGATGATGCCGCGCTCGTCGAGGTCGGCGAGGACCTCCTCGGAGACGTTCGGGATGTCCCGGGTGATCTCCTCGGGGCCGAGCTTGGTGTCACGGGCGTCGACCTCGTGCTCCTCGATGTGGATCGAGGAGAGGACGTCGTCCTGCACCAGACGCTGGCTGAGGATGATGGCGTCCTCGTAGTTGTGGCCCTCCCACGGCATGAACGCCACGAGGAGGTTCTTGCCGAGCGCCATCTCGCCGTGCTCGGTGGCCGGACCGTCGGCGAGAACCTGGCTCTCGACGACCCGGTCGCCCTCGTTGACGATGACCTTCTGGTTGACCGAGGTGCCCTGGTTGGAGCGGGAGAACTTCGCGACGCGGTACGTGGTGTACGTGCCGTCGTCGTTGGCGACGGTGACGTAGTCGGCCGAAACCTCCTGGATCACACCGTCCTTCTCCGCCTTGATGACGTCACCGGCGTCGACCGCACAGCGGTACTCCATGCCGGTGCCGACCAGCGGGGCCTCCGCCTTGATGAGCGGAACGGCCTGGCGCATCATGTTCGCGCCCATGAGGGCACGGTTGGCGTCGTCGTGCTCGAGGAACGGGATCATCGCGGTCGCGACCGACACCATCTGGCGCGGCGAGACGTCCATGTAGTCGACGTCGTCGCCCGGGATGTAGTCGATCTCGCCGCCACGGCGGCGGACCAGGACGCGGGACTCCTCGAAGCGCATGTCCTCGGAGAGCGTCGCGTTGGCCTGCGCGATGACGAAGCGGTCCTCTTCGTCGGCGGTCAGGTAGTCGACGTCGTCGGTGACGACACCTTCGACGACCTTGCGGTACGGGGTCTCGACGAAACCGAACGCGTTGACACGGCCGTACGACGCGAGCGAACCGATCAGACCGATGTTCGGGCCTTCAGGGGTCTCGATCGGACACATGCGGCCGTAGTGCGACGGGTGAACGTCACGGACCTCGAAGCCGGCCCGCTCACGGGACAGACCACCCGGGCCCAGCGCCGACAGGCGGCGCTTGTGGGTCAGACCCGACAGCGGGTTGTTCTGGTCCATGAACTGGGACAGCTGGCTGGTGCCGAAGAACTCCTTGATGGAGGCGACGACCGGCCGGATGTTGATCAGGGTCTGCGGCGTGATCGCCTCGACGTCCTGGGTGGTCATGCGCTCACGCACGACGCGCTCCATACGAGCCAGACCCGTTCGGACCTGGTTCTGGATGAGCTCGCCGACGTTGCGCAGACGACGGTTGCCGAAGTGGTCGATGTCGTCGGTCTCGACGACGATCGTGCGACCGCTCTCGCCGGCCGTCTCGACCTCGCCGGCGTGCAGCCGGACCAGGTACTTGATGGTGGCGATGATGTCCTTGCTGGTGAGGACACCGGCGTCCAGCGGCTCATCGGCGCCGAGCTTCTTGTTCACCTTGTAGCGGCCGACCTTGGCGAGGTCGTAGCGCTTGGGGTTGAAGTAGAGGTTCTCGAGCAGCGTCTGAGCGGCCTCGCGCGTCGGCGGCTCGCCCGGACGCAGCTTGCGGTAGATGTCGAGCAGCGCGTCGTCCTGGCCCTGGGTGTGGTCCTTCTCCAGGGTGGCGCGCATCGACTCGTACTCGCCGAACTCCTCGAGGATCTGCTCGGTGGTCCAGCCGAGAGCCTTCAGGAGTACGGTCACGGACTGCTTGCGCTTGCGGTCGATGCGGACACCGACCATGTCGCGCTTGTCGACCTCCATCTCCAGCCAGGCACCCCGGGACGGGATGATCTTGGCGGAGAAGATGTCCTTGTCGGACGTCTTGTCGATGGAGGAGTCGAAGTAGACACCCGGCGAGCGGACCAGCTGCGAGACCACGACACGCTCGGTGCCGTTGATCACGAAGGTGCCCTTGTTGGTCATGAGCGGGAAGTCGCCCATGAAGACCGTCTGGGACTTGATCTCGCCGGTCTCGTTGTTGGTGAATTCGGCGGTGACGAACAGCGGAGCCGCGTACGTGAAGTCGCGCTCCTTGCACTCGTCGACAGAGTTCTTCGCGGGCTCGAAACGGTGGTCGCGGAAGGTCAGCGACATCGACCCGGAGAAGTCCTCGATCGGCGAGATCTCCTCGAAGATCTCTTCCAGACCGGACTTGGTGGGGACGTCCTGTCCACTCTCGAGAGCCGACTCGACGCGAGCCTTCCAGGCGGCGTTGCCGAGCAGCCAGTCAAAGCTCTCGGTCTGCAGCGCCAGGAGGTTCGGAACCTCGAGGGGCTCCTTGATCTTTGCAAAGGAGATGCGCAGCGGGGCAGTGCTGGCGCCGGTGTTCGTATTGGCAGTCGAGGCGTTGCGCGAGGCGGCCAAGAGGGGGTCCTTCCGAGGGCTCGGACTCACTACGCGCGTACCGGTCCCCGCCGGGCACAGCGATGGAAATCCCAGGTCAGGGAATTCAAATCGTCGATGCTCAAGCGTGGGCATGCCCCTGGTGACGGGCAGGAGGCAGCTAACAGGCAGCGCAAAGGGTCAGTGTAGCCACTTGGCCCACTGATGTCCAGACCGAGTTTCCGGAGACCGGCAACAGGCCTTCCCTCTAGTTGTTCAACGCCTGCGAAAGAGCTTCCCTCTTCGTCGTCGATCCATGCCTCGAATCCTGGATCGGTGCGACGACGCGTCCTGAGAATTGCGCGCTGCGTGCGGTTCGTCAAGGCCCCCCACGACATCGAAGATCACCCTACTCGTCGCGACGGGAAGAGCAAGGCAGGCGTCCGGGAACGCCGAAGGGCGACCACCCGTACGGGTGGTCGCCCTTCAGGAACGAGTCAGCAGACCCGTTACAAGGTCACTTGACCTCGACGGACGCGCCAGCGGCCTTGAGGGACTCGGCGGCCTTCTCAGCGGCCTCCTTGGCGACCTTCTCGAGGACCGGCTTCGGAGTGCCGTCGACGAGGTCCTTGGCCTCCTTCAGACCCAGCGAGGTCAGCTCACGCACGACCTTGATGACCTGGATCTTCTTCTCGCCGGCGCCGGTGAGGATGACGTCGAACTCGTCCTGCTCCTCGACGGCCTCGGCGGCAACGGCACCGGCGCCACCGGCGGCGGCAACGGCGACCGGGGCAGCGGCGGTGACGTCGAACTTCTCCTCGAACGCCTTCACGAACTCGGAGAGCTCGATGAGGGTCAGGGTCTCGAACTGCGCGAGCAGCTCGTCCTGGGACAGCTTCGCCATGATTGGCGTCCTTCCACTAATTCGGCAGGTGCCGATGTACATGTCGGCGGGCGTACAGGCCCGCTGCGACCAACGCGCCCTATGCGGCGTCGGTCAATGCGCGAGCCGAATTACTCGGCACCGCCCTGCTCGGCCTTCTTGGCGCGAAGCGCTTCCGCAGTGCGGACGAACTTCGACGGGAGCGCCTGGAAGAGCGCGGCAGCCTGGGACTGCTTGCCCTTCATGGCGCCCGCCAGCTTGGCGAGCAGAACCTCGCGGGACTCGAGGTCCGCAAGCTTCTTGATCTCATCAGCGGTAAGCGCCTTACCGTCAAGGACACCGCCCTTGATGATGAGGTTGGGGTTGTCCTTGGCGAAGTCACGAAGACCCTTCGCCGACTCCACCGGGTCACCGGTGACGAAGGCAACCGCCGTCGGACCCGAGAACAGGTCGTCGAGCGAGTTGATCCCGGCCTCGTTGGCCGCAATCTTGGTCAGCGTGTTCTTCACCACGGCGTACTGGGCGTTCTCACCGAGAGAACGGCGCAGCTGCTTCAGCTGCGCGACGGTGAGACCCCGGTACTCGGTCAGCACAGCGGCGTTCGAGCTGCGGAACTGGTCCGTCAGCTCGGCTACCGCGGCAGCCTTGTCGGGCCTTGCCATAGAGCGTCGGCCTCCTTCCGGGTGATGAGGACCGCTCAGAAGGGACCGGGCAAAACGAAACGCCCCGGCACAAGTGCACGGGGCGTGAGCTCAACCGAATGGAATCCGGGAGCACTATCCACAGTCACCTGCGCAGGACGTCCGCACCCGGCGGAACCTTCGGCCACCGCACTCTCTTGCGAGAGCATGGCAACGACCAGCGGTCTTTGGCTTCTGGGGAAGAGTACGCGAATCGATCGCCGTCAAGCAAATCGGGCTATCGGGTCCGGATTCGGCTCAGGTTCCGTCGGACGCGTTCTTCATCATCTCGGCGAGATCAAGGGTCTCGGAGGCCGGCGGGGCCTTGACGGTGACCGGCTTGT
Source organism: Streptomyces sp. A3M-1-3 (assembly GCF_024213665.1). Lineage (GTDB taxonomy): Bacteria > Actinomycetota > Actinomycetes > Streptomycetales > Streptomycetaceae > Streptomyces. The sequence continues at coordinate 39,782 of NZ_JANAVP010000014.1, read as the reverse complement.
TGTAGTCCAGGAACTTGATCGTCAGGTCGAGCGGGCCCTTGTCCGCCGCGCCCCGCGTACGGAACTGCTTGGTGTGGTCGTTCTCGTCGACCCACATGTCCATCGTGAGCGCGTCGACGCCCATGCTCTCGTACTGCTTCAGGCCCTTCTCGCGGCGCTCCTCGGTGGCCGCGTCCTGGCCCTTCAGGCTCGCGCGCATGGCGGCGATCGTGACGGTGCCCGCGTAGTGCGTGGTCCGTACGCCGTCGACCGTCTCCTCGCCGACCTTCCTGAGGTCCTTGGCGGCGGTCAGCGAGGCGGAGTCCTGGGCGGGATTCCGGTCCGCCTGGTCGGACAGACCGCCCAGCGGGTCGGCCCCGGCGGAGCCCTTGCCGAGCGCGGACAGGTCGAACTTGAGCCAGCTCTTGCCGTCCATCTCCGCCGCGGCTTCCTTGCCGCCGTTCATGTACATGGCGCCATCGACGAGGCGGATCTCCACCTCACCGGTCTCCCCCGCGGTCCCACCGCGCATGCTCATCTGCATCGCGGGCGGCTTGATGCTCATCGAGGCCCTGGCCTCGACGCTGCCGCCGTCGGGGACCTTGCCGCTCATCGTGTACGTGAGCGAGGTGAGCTTCTCGTTCTTCTCGGCCGCCCGCTTCACGGCCGCGGCCGCGGCGGGTGTCACCTGGAGCGGCTTCTGCCCGGCCTTGTTGCCGGCCGCCGGCCTGCTCTCGGTCGTACAGGCGGCTGTGCCGCACAGCAGAGCGCCGGCGAGAGCGGCCCCGGCCGCCTTCCGGTACATCACACGCATGTTCTGTTCCCCCCACGGGTGTTCGCTTGTCGGTCTGGTCGACGACCTCGGGTGACCCTACCGGCCGCCTGCGACATCGCCACGTAAATAAACCGGCCCCGCACCTCCTGGGGAGGTGCGGGGGCCGGTTTCAGCACGCGTGACCCGCGGCTGCCGTCAGGATCAGACGGCGGCCGGGTCCTCCTCGACGAGGAGGTTGCGGGTGCGGTTGGCGTCCAGCGGGATGCCGGGGCCCATCGTGGTGGTCAGGGTCGCCTTCTTGATGTAGCGGCCCTTCGCGGCGGACGGCTTGAGACGCAGGATCTCGTCCAGCGCCGCGGCGTAGTTCTCGACCAGCTTGGTCTCGTCGAAGGAGACCTTGCCGATGATGAAGTGCAGGTTCGAGTGCTTGTCGACGCGGAACTCGATCTTGCCGCCCTTGATGTCCGTGACAGCCTTCGCCACGTCCGGGGTGACCGTGCCGGTCTTCGGGTTCGGCATCAGACCACGCGGACCGAGCACGCGGCCGAGGCGGCCGACCTTGCCCATGAGGTCCGGGGTGGCGACGACGGCGTCGAAGTCCAGACGGCCCTTCGCAACCTCGTCGATCAGTTCGTCGGAGCCGACAATGTCGGCGCCGGCGGCTTCCGCGGCCGCAGCACGGTCACCGGTCGCGAAGACCAGGACCCGGGCGGTCTTACCGGTGCCGTGCGGAAGGTTCACGGTGCCACGGACCATCTGGTCCGCCTTGCGCGGGTCGACACCCAGACGCATGGCGACCTCGACGGTGCCGTCGAACTTGATCGAGGAGGTGTCCTTGGCGAGACGGACGGCCTCGAGCGGGGCGTACAGCTTCTCCCGGTCGACCTTGGCGTCCGCAGCGCGGAAAGTCTTGCTGCGCTTCACTTCTGCTCCTGATGTGTTTGAGCGTGGAGTCGTGGTGCGGACCAGCGCTTGGTCCTACCACTGAGGGTGAACGGAGGGGCTGAATCAGCCTTCGACCGTGATGCCCATGGAACGGGCGGTGCCGGCGATGATCTTCGACGCGGCGTCGAGGTCGTTGGCGTTCAGGTCGGGCAGCTTGACCGTGGCGATCTCGCGGACCTGGTCGCCGGTGAGCTTGGCAACCTTCGTCTTGTGCGGCTCGCCCGAGCCCTTGTCCACACCCGCGGCCTTGAGGATCAGCTTGGCGGCCGGCGGAGTCTTGGTGATGAAGGTGAAGGAACGGTCCTCGTAGACCGTGATCTCCACCGGCACGACCATGCCACGCTGCGACTCGGTCGCGGCGTTGTAGGCCTTGCAGAACTCCATGATGTTGACGCCGTGCTGGCCGAGCGCGGGGCCGACCGGCGGGGCCGGGTTCGCCGCACCGGCGTTGATCTGGAGCTTGATAAGCCCCGTGACCTTCTTCTTCTTGGGAGGCATTGCTCTCTCCGGGTCCTAGTGAGAGTTTTCAGCCGGCCATCCGGTCATCCGGATGGAGGCATACCGCACCACGATAACGGGTATCAGCGCGGGGCTAAAAACCGAGCAGGTCAGAGCGGCTGCGAGAGCCGTTCTGACCTGGTCGGAGGCTTATGTTCCAGAGGGAACTAGTTCTTCTGGATCTGGTCGAAGCTGAGCTCGACCGGGGTCTCGCGGCCGAAGATCTCGACGAGGCCCTTGACCTTCTTCGAGTCGGCGTTGATCTCGTTGATGGTCGCCTGCAGTGTCGCGAACGGGCCGTCGGTGACGGTGACCGAGTCGCCGACCTCGAAGTCCAGTACCTGGACCTCCATCTTGCGGGACGGAGCCGGCAGTCCGGCCTCCTCCGCGGCGGCCTTGGCGGCCTTCTCCTCGGCCTCCGGCGCGAGCATCTTGACGATCTCGTCCAGAGTCAGCGGGTACGGGTCGTACGCGTTGCCCACGAAGCCGGTCACGCCGGGGGTGTTGCGGACAACGCCCCATGACTCGTTGGTGAGGTCCATGCGGACCAGGACGTAGCCGGGAAGCTTGTTCTGGCGGACGTTCTTGCGCTCGCCGTTCTTGATCTGGACGATCTCTTCCTCGGGCACTTCGGCCTGGTAGATGAACTCCTCGACGTTCAGCGAGACGGCACGCTGCTCCAGGTTGGCCTTCACGCGCTTCTCGTACCCGGCGTACGTGTGGATGACGTACCACTCGCCGGGGAGCAGGCGGAGTTCCTGGCGGAGGGCCTCGACCGGGTCGACGGGCTCGGCCGGCTCGGACTCCTCGGTGGCCTCTTCCTCAGCCTCTTCGGCGTCGGCGGCGGCCTCGGCGGCCTCGGCATCGGCGGCCTCGACGTCGTCAGTGCCCTCGTCGGTCTCGTCGGCGTCGTCCGCCGCCTCGACGTGCAGTGCGGCCTCCTCGGCCGGCTCGCCCGCAGCGGCGTCGGCAGCCTCGGCCTGGTCGGGACCGTCGGCGTCCGCCGCCTCGACGATGTCGAGCTCGTCCTCGACGGACTCGACCGACTCGGAGGCGTCGTTCAGGTTCGGGTCAGACACGTGGCTGCTTCTTCCTGGCTACATATGGGTGGAACATGCGAAAGGGGCGGCAGACCTATCAAGGCGCCGCCCTCCGCGTCGATCAGCCGAAGACGTACTTGATGGCTTCCTGGAATCCATAGTCAATCACGGTCACAAGACCGATCATGATGACAACGAAGACAATCACCACAGTGGTGTACGTGGTCAGCTGGTTGCGCGTCGGCCAGACAACCTTGCGAAGCTCCGCGACGATCTGGCGGTAGAAGAGCGCGAGACGGCCGATGGGGCCCTTCTTTCCGCGCTTTCCGCCCTTCCGAGCCTTCTTCTTCGACTCGGGCGTCTCGTCCTCGGCGTCAGGCATGTCGATGGAGCCAAGGGCGTCCGTCACGTCTCTCACCTGAATCCGGGTCGTGGCCGTGCCGCGCCCGGTTGAGCCGCACGGCGGTGCATTGAAGTACGTACATGCGCGCACACATCCTGGCGAAGGAGTGTGTAGCAGGGCCGGAGGGACTTGAACCCCCAACCGCTGGTTTTGGAGACCAGTGCTCTACCAATTGAGCTACGACCCTTTGTGGTTCCCCAACCTACCGCATCCGACCGGGTGCACGGAGTGCATGAAAAGCCCGGGAGCGAAGGCGGCCGGTGAAGGCCAACGACAGGTGAGTGTACGTGCTTCGGGACGCGGCGTCGAACAGAAAGCTCCTGTCCGGTCCCTGAAACCAGTGTGCCCGGGTGCTGCGGGGTCTGGGACGATTGGTCGCATGACCTCTGCAACTCCTCCCACCGAGCGCCGGGTCTCCGCCCGTATCGGCGCGATCTCCGAGTCCGCGACCCTCGCAGTGGACGCCAAGGCCAAGGCCCTCAAGGCCGCCGGGCGCCCCGTGATCGGCTTCGGCGCCGGCGAGCCCGACTTCCCGACTCCCGACTACATCGTCGAGGCCGCGATCGTGGCCTGCCGCAACCCGAAGTACCACCGCTACACGCCGGCCGGAGGGCTCCCCGAGCTCAAGGCCGCCATCTCCGCGAAGACGCTGCGCGACTCCGGTTACGAGGTCGACCCCTCGCAGATCCTGGTCACCAACGGCGGCAAGCAGGCCATCTACGAAGCGTTCGCGGCGATCCTGGACCCGGGCGACGAGGTCATCGTCCCGGCGCCGTACTGGACGACCTACCCCGAGTCGATCCGCCTCGCGGGCGGTGTCCCGGTCGAGGTCGTCGCCGACGAGACCACCGGCTACCGGGTGTCCGTGGAGCAGCTGGAGGCGGCGCGTACGGAGAGGACCAAGGTGGTCCTCTTCGTCTCCCCGTCGAACCCGACCGGCGCGGTCTACACCGAGGCCGAGACCGAGGCGATCGGCCGCTGGGCCGTCGAGCACGGCCTGTGGGTACTGACGGACGAGATCTACGAGCACCTGGTGTACGGCGACGCGTCCGCCGTCTCCCTCCCGGCGGTCCTGCCCGAGCTGCGGGACAAGTGCATCGTGGTCAACGGTGTCGCGAAGACGTACGCGATGACCGGCTGGCGGGTGGGGTGGATCATCGGTCCGAAGGACGTGGTGAAGGCCGCGACCAACCTGCAGTCGCACGCCACGTCGAACGTCTCCAACGTCGCGCAGGTCGCGGCTGTGGCCGCGGTCTCCGGCGACCTGGACGCGGTCGCCGAGATGCGTTCCGCTTTCGACCGCCGCCGCAAGACGATCGTGCGGATGCTCAATGAGATCGACGGAGTCCTGTGCCCGGAGCCGCAGGGCGCCTTCTACGCGTACCCCTCGGTCAAGGCACTGCTCGGCAAGGAGATCCGCGGCAAGCGCCCGCAAAGCTCGGTCGAGCTGGCCGCGCTGATCCTGGACGAGGTCGAGGTGGCGGTCGTCCCGGGCGAGGCCTTCGGCACCCCGGGCTACCTGCGGCTTTCGTACGCGCTGGGCGACGAGGACCTGGTCGAGGGCGTCTCGCGAATCCAGAAGCTGCTGGCCGAGGGCCGCGACTGATCCGGCACCCCCGCAACGGGAAGGTCGGCACCTGGGCTACGGTGCCGACCTTCCCGTTTCTGCGTTCGGCCGTTGCTGCGTTCGAGCAGGGGCACGATCGGGGAATCAGGCTGCCGAACGGCTGGCGTGTGCGGCAGGATCACCCAGTGACTCCTCCACCCCGCGAACGGGGCGGCTTCTCACTTGGCTCCGTAGAGCCTCATGACGGCCAAGCCCTGACCGCTGCCCCAGGGCAGGGGCCAGAGCGTACTACGCCGCTTCGCGGCTCCGAGGGCAAATGATGCGATTCCCCCACCGGCCAAAGCGGGTGGCCCCTGGCCAGGAGGGCTGATGGAGCACGTACGCGATCTCACGCTTCTGCCGAAGGCCCACCTGCACCTGCACTTCACCGGGTCGATGCGCCCCACGACCCTGCTGGAGCTCGCCGACAAGTACGGCGTACACCTGCCCGACGCACTCACCGGCGGCGAGCCGCCCAAGCTGCGGGCCACCGACGAGCGGGGCTGGTTCCGTTTCCAACGGCTCTACGACATCGCCCGGTCCTGCCTGCGCTCGCCCGACGACATCCGCCGACTGGTGCGCGAGGCCGCCGAGGAGGACGTCCGGGACGGCGCCGGGTGGCTGGAGATCCAGGTCGACCCCACGTCGTACGCGCCGATGCTGGGCGGGCTGATCCCGGCCCTGGAAATCATCCTGGACGCGGTGCAGTCCGCCTCGCGGGAGACCGGCCTCGGGATGCGCGTACTGGTCGCGGCGAACCGGATGAAGCACCCGCTGGACGCGCGGACGCTGGCCCGGCTGGCGGTGCGGTACGCGGACCGCGGCATCGTCGGATTCGGCCTGTCCAACGACGAACGCCGGGGCATGGCGAGGGACTTCGACCGGGCCTTCGCGATCGCGCGGGAGGGCGGGCTGCTGGCGGCGCCGCACGGCGGTGAGCTGACCGGCCCCGCGTCGGTACGGGACTGCCTCGACGACCTGCACGCCTCGCGCATCGGGCACGGCGTGCGGGCGGCCGAGGACCCGCGGCTGCTGCGCAAGCTGGCCGAACGTGGGGTGACCTGCGAGGTGTGCCCGGCCTCGAATGTGGCGCTGGGTGTGTACGAGAAGCCCGAGGACGTGCCGCTGCGCACGCTGTTCGACGCGGGGGTGCCGATGGCGCTCGGCGCGGACGACCCGCTGCTGTTCGGCTCGCGGCTGGCCGCGCAGTACGAACTGGCCCGGCGGCACCACGGCTTCACGGACGCCGAGCTGGCCGAGCTCGCCCGGCAGTCCGTACGGGGCTCGGCGGCGCCGGAGGGCGTACAGGCGAAGCTGCTGGACGGGGTCGACGACTGGCTGGCCGGCCCGGCCGACTGAAGCGAGCCGACCAGCGCGGGCCGTCCCTTGACCACGCTCTTCTGGACGAGCGTCCGGGCCTGGGAGGCGGGCCGCAGCTGGTCCCGCTCCTTGGCGTCATCCTCGGCTTCACCCGGCTCAGGGTGCGGAGCGCCGTTCCTCGTCGTCAACGGAGATTCCGCGCAGGACCGCGGCGGCAACTCGATCGGCCGGGCCGACGTGGCGCACGCGATGCTGAGGATGACGGACGACCCGGCGACCCTGAAGCAGGCGGTGGGCGTCGCGTACTAGCGAGCCGGACGGCCCATCCGGCTAGAGCTGCACGCCGACCGTCACCGGCTCGTTGACGAGGGTGACGCCGAACGCCTCGCGCACTCCCGCCACGACCTCCCGGGCCAGGGCGAGGAGGTCCTCCGTCGTCGCCTCCCCCCGGTTGGTGAGGGCGAGGGTGTGCTTGGTCGAGATCCGGGCCGGGCCGGTGCCGTACCCCTTACTGAAGCCCGCCTTGTCGATCAGCCAGGCCGCGGACGTCTTCGTACGCCCGTCCCCCGCCGGGAACGCGGGCGGCGCGATGTCCGGGCCGAGCCGCTCATGCGTACGGGCCAGGAAGGACGCGTACTCCTCGGCCGTCAGGATCGGGTTGGTGAAGAACGACCCCGCCGACCAGGTGTCGTGGTCCTCCGGGTCCAGCACCATGCCCTTGCCGGCCCGCAGCCGCAGCACCGTCTCGCGGGCCGTGGCGGCGGCGACGCGCTCGCCCGCCTCGACGCCGAGGGCGCGGGCCGTCTCCGGGTACTTCAGGGGCGCCGAGAGACCCCCCGCGTCCTCCAGCAGAAAGCGGACGCGCAGCACGACAAAGCGTTCGGGGTCCTGCTTGAAGCGGCTGTGGCGGTACGAGAAGTCGCACTCGGCGCCCGCGAGGGTGACCGTCTCGTCGGCGCGGCGGTCGTATGCGACCACCTCGGTGATCGTGCTGGAGACTTCCTGCCCGTACGCGCCGACGTTCTGGATCGGGGTCGCTCCGGCCGAGCCGGGGATGCCGGCCAGGCACTCGATGCCCGCAAGGCCGGCCTCGACGGTGCGGGCGACGGCGTCGGCCCAGACCTCGCCGGCCGCCAGTTCGAGCTTCGTACCGTCGAGGTGGAAGCCCTGCGTCGCGATACGCAGCGCGGTGCCGTCGAATCCCTTGTCGCCGATCACCAGGTTGCTGCCGCCGCCGATGATCAGCAGCGGGGTGCCGCTCGCATCGGCCTCGCGGACGGCGGCGATCACCTCGGCGTCGGTCGTCGCGGTGATCAGCCGGGTGGCGGGGCCGCCCAGGCGGAAGGTGGTCAGCGGGGCGAGGGGGGCGTCGTGGAGTTCCTGCACGGGGACAAGAGTACGGTCCGCGGCTCCACCGCTCGGGCGGGGCCGCGGACCGTACGTACGGCGCACGGGGTCAGACCGCGACAGGCTCGCGGTCCGCCGCATCCTGCGCGTCCTGCACGCCCTCGGCCGCCATCTTCCGCGCCCGGCGGCGGCCGGGTATCAGCAGCGCGGTCAGGGCCGCGAGGGCCACGGCTGTCGCGCCGATCCAGAGCGCCGGGACGGTGCCGTCGGTGAAGGCCCGGCCGGACTCGTATCCACCCCGGGCGGCGAAGACAGACGCATGGGGAGCATCGGCCGCTTGGCGCGGATTCCGTGGTGGACAAACCCGCCGACGAGCGCGCTGCCGACGATGAGCCCGGTGAGGACGCAGGCGCTGGTCCAGCCCTCGGCGCGTTGACCAGGGCGTAGACGATGCCGAAGAGTCCGCCGCTGATGAGGATCGTGCCGGGGATGTCGAGGCGGGCGTCCGGGGCGTACGACTCCTTCAGCCGCAGCCGGGCGAGCGGCAGCAGGGCCAGGCCGACCGGGACGTTCAGCCAGAAGATCCACTCCGAAAGGGCGCCCGCCGAGACGGGCGCCCCTGCCTGCTTCGGACCGCCTCAGGCGAGCCGGACCACGGCGCGGGACATGCCCAGCACCTTCTGGCCGGCACTGGTCGCGGTCAGGTCGACCCGTACCAGGCTGTCGTCGAGCTTGGCGGCGACCTTGGCGCTCACCTCGATCAGCGCGCCCTTGTCGTCGTTCGGGACGACGACGGGCTTGGTGAACCGGACGCCGTACTCGACCACCGCGGCCGGGTCGCCCGCCCAGTCTGTGACCACGCGGATCGCCTCGGCCATGGTGAACATGCCGTGCGCGATGACGTCCGGCAGCCCGACCTCCTTGGCGAACTTCTCGTTCCAGTGGATCGGGTTGAAGTCACCGGAGGCGCCCGCGTACTGCACGAGCGTGGCGCGGCTCACCGGGAAGGACTGGGCCGGCAGTTCGGTGCCGACCTCGACCGCTTCGTACGCAACCTTCGCTGTCATGCGTGTCACTTCCCCTCGGCCGCGCGCGAGACGAGCTTCGTCCAGGCGGTCACCACGTGCTCACCGGACTCGTCGTGGACCTCGCCCCGGATGTCCACGATGTCGTTGCCCGCGAGGGACTTGATCCCCTCGATGGTCGAGGTGACCGACAGCCGGTCCCCCGCCCGGACCGGGCGCGTGTACGCGAACTTCTGGTCACCGTGCACCACGCGGCTGTAGTCCAGCCCCAGTTGCGGGTCGGCGACGACCTGGCCGGCAGCCTTGAACGTGATGGCGAACACAAAGGTCGGCGGCGCGATCACATCGGAGTGGCCGAGCGCCTTGGCGGCCTCCGGGTCGGTGTACGCCGGATTGGTGTCACCCACCGCTTCGGCGAACTCGCGGATCTTCTCCCGGCCGACCTCGTACGGATCGGTGGGCGGGTAGGACCGCCCGACGAAGGACTGATCGAGCGCCATGGCTCGTACCTCCTGCTGTGGTGAATGCCTGATGCGTGCGTGTTGCGTGTTGCGTGTTGCGTGGTGCGTGGTGCGCGACGCTGTGGAAACGACGCGAGGCCGCCCCCGGTGAAGGGGACGGCCTCGTGCCTGTGCCTGTGAGGAAAACAGCGCCAGTGTCAGCGCGTTTCGCGGTGCGCGGTGTGCGAGTTGCAGCGCGGGCAGTGCTTCTTCATCTCAAGACGGTCCGGGTCGTTACGCCGGTTCTTCTTGGTGATGTAGTTCCGCTCCTTGCACTCCACGCAGGCCAGCGTGATCTTCGGGCGGACGTCGGTGGCAGCCACGTGAGTGCTCCTTGACGGATATGGACGGATGAACGCAAGAAAGAGTAGCCGATCGGGAGACCGACCCCACAATCGGCTACTGCGTGTAGCGGTGACCGGACTTGAACCGGTGACACAGCGATTATGAGCCGCTTGCTCTACCGACTGAGCTACACCGCTTTGATGTGATCCGTTCCCCGCCCGAAAGCGGGGAACCTCTCACACCAGAGCCCCAATACGGAATCGAACCGTAGACCTTCTCCTTACCATGGAGACGCTCTACCGACTGAGCTATTGGGGCGAGCGATGAAGACATTACACGGTCGGCTGCCGATCGCCCAAATCCTTATCCAGGCACCCCTGCCGACCCTCTGCCCGGCCCTCCACTGCGCCCCCCACTGCGCCCTCCGCCAAGCCATCACAGGCGCCTCAGCAGCCGCCACGCACCACACCGGTACGACTATTGCGCTCCTCCGCCAAGGTGGCTGGCCAGCGCCCTAGGCTCGACTCACGCTGCGTGATCTTGCAGCCCGAGCCCCATCTGGAGCGCGATGCCCGACAGTCAGCCGCAGCCGCATCAGCCCCCCACGAACAGCGCGGCCGACAGTACGGCGCTGCTGCTCTGCGGCGCGCGGCTGACCGACGGCCGCACCGTGGACGTCCGCCTCAGCGGCGGGCGTATCGAGGCGGTCGGTACGTCCGGCAGCCTGGCCGGCCACGCCGCCCGCGTCGACCTGAGCGGCTACCTGCTGCTGCCGGCCCCCGCCGAGCCGCACTCCCACGGCGACACCGCGCTCAGCGCCGACGCCGAAGGCCCCCTCTCGTACGGGATCGAGGACGTCCAGCGGCGCACCACCGAGGCCGCGCTGCTCCAGCTCGGGCACGGCGCCACCGCGCTGCGCTCGCACGTACGCATCGGCGATGTGCAGGGGCTCGGGCCCATGCAGGCAGTGCTCCAGGCCCGCCGCTCGCTGCGCGGGCTCAGCGACCTCACGGCCGTCGCCGTGCCCCGGCTGCTCACCGGGGCGGCCGGGGCCGACGGGGTCGCGATGCTGCGCGACGCGGTGAAGATGGGCGCCTCGGTGGTGGGTGGCTGCCCGGACCTCGACCCCGATCCGACGGGGTACGCGCAGACGGTCCTGGAGGTCGCCGCCGAACACGGCTGTCCCGTAGACCTGCATACGGACGGTGACGATCCGGCCCGGCTCGCGCGCCTCGCGGCGATGGCCGGCGGGTTGCGGCCCGGCGTCACGATCGGCCCGTGCGGCGGGCTGTCCCGGCTCCCCCTGGACGTCGCCGGCCGCGCCGCCGACCAGCTCGCCGCGGCCGGCGTCACCGTGGTCTGCCTGCCGCAGGGCGACTGCGGCGCCCTTGAGCGGCGCGGACCGCGGACCGCTCCGGTGCGGCTGCTGCGGACGGCCGGGGTCAGGGTGGCCGCCGGCAGCGGTGCGCTGCGGGACGTCAGCAACCCGGTGGGTCGCGGTGACCCGCTGGAGGCCGCCTATCTGCTGGCCTCGCAGGGCGGGCTGCGGACGCAGGAGGCGTACGAGGCGATCAGCGCGGCGGCCCGGGACGCGCTGGGCCTGCCGGAGGTACGGGTGGAGGCGGGCTTCCCGGCCGAGCTGCTCGCGGTTCGGGGCGACCGGCTCGCGGGGGTGCTCTCCCTGGCGTACAGCAGGATCGTGATCCACCGGGGCCGGGTGGTGGCGCGGACCAGCGCGGTGCGCGAGTACTGCGACTCGGCCGCCGCGGTGGCACTCGACCTGCCGCGGCAGGGGCGTCCCGATCCGGGCCCGTGATCAGGGACCGCGATCCGTGAGCGTGATCAGGGATCAGGGACCGTGATCGGGGACCGTGAGCGAGGCCCGGTCGCGCGGCGTACGGTCGTAGACATGCGCATCGTCATCGCGGGTGGACATGGTCAGATCGCGCTGCGGCTGGAGCGGTTGCTCGCCGCGCGCGGGTACGAGGTCGCGGGCATCATCCGCAAGCGCGAGCAGGGCGACGACCTGCGGGAGGTGGGCGCCGAACCCGTACTCTGCGACCTGGAATCGGCCTCGCTGGAGCAGGTCGCGGCGGTACTCCAGGGGGCGGGCGCGGCGGTCTTCGCGGCAGGCGCGGGGCCCGGCAGCGGCGTCGAACGCAAGGACACGGTGGACCGCGGCGCGGCCGTGCTCTTCGCGGACGCGGCAGAGCGTGCGGGCGTACGGCGGTACATCGTCGTCTCGTCGATGGGCGCCGACGCCAAGCACCCGGGCGACGAGGTGTTCGACGCGTATCTGCGGGCCAAGGGCGAGGCCGACGAGTACGTGAAGACCCGGCTCGGCCTGGACTGGACGATCCTGCGGCCGGGCTCCCTGACGAACGACGCGGGCACCGGCCTGGTCCGCCTGGAGGCCGCCACCGGCCGAGGCCCGGTTTCGCGCGACGACGTGGCTGCGGTCCTCTCGGAGCTGATCGACACCCCGGCGACGGCCGGGCTGACCCTGGAACTGATCTCCGGATCGAAGCCTGTCGCCGTCGCGTTGAAGGACGTCGCGGGCAACTGAGCCCGGACCCAAGCGCGTTGATACGGCGCCCGGAAGTCGCCGCCGACGCCTGCGACTTGAGCGGTTGCGTCGGCGGGTCCATCCGCAATCGGCCAGTCCGGACAGCCTTGTCGGGTACGTGGGTACAGTCCTGTCGGCCCCTCGGCGTCGTCGCCTGCCGGACGGCCGGCGCGGCAGTTTCGGGCGACAACGGTCCGCATCGGGCGTTCAATGGCAGTATGCGCCCCGCGAAGCGCGTGCGTCACCGCACGAGTCGTACGCTCGCCGGATCGGGCCTGGTCGTCCTGCTTGCTGGGACGACCGCCCTGACCTCCGGTGCCGCTGCGCCGGGCCCCTCGCCGTCGCCTTCGCCGTCCGCTCCACAGGCGCCTCCTCCCCAGCCCCCGCCACAGCTCACCAGGGCGGAGGTGGATGCTGCTCTCGGCAAGCTCGACGGGGTCGTCGAGAGCGCGATGCGACGCACCGGCGTGCCCGGGACGGCCGTGGGCGTCGTGTACCAGGACCGGGTGGTCTACCTGAAGGGCTTCGGCGAGCGGAGGGTCGGCCAGTCGGCGGAAGTCGGGCCGGACACGGTCTTCCAGCTGGCGTCGCTCTCCAAGCCGCTCGCCTCCACCGTCGTCGCCGGGGCCGTTGGGGACAAAGTCGTCAGCTGGGACGAGCCAGTGGCCGGACATCTTCCCGGCTTCGCCCTCAAGGACCCCTGGGTGACGCGTCATGTGACCGTCGCGGATCTCTTCTCGCACCGCAGCGGCCTGCCCAACCACGCCGGGGATCTCCTGGAGGACCTCGGCTACGACCGTCCGTACATCCTGAGTCACCTGCGGTACGAGCCGCCGGCCCCGTTCCGCGCGAGCTACGCGTACACCAACTTCGGCCTCACCGCGGCCGCGGAAGCCGTCGCCCGCGCCAAGGGCGTCGGCTGGGAGAAGCTCAGCGAGGACACGCTGTACAAGCCGGCCGGGATGGATTCCACCAGCTCCCGCTTCGCCGACTACGAGCAGGCCCCGGACAAGGCCGTCACCCATGTGAAGTCTGACGACGGCAACTGGCGGGCGGCCTTCGTGCGTGATGCGGACGCGCAGGCTCCGGCCGGCGGTGTCAGCTCCACTGCCCGTGACATGACCCGGTGGCTGCGGTTGCAGCTGGCGAACGGGAAGATCGACAGTCGGCAGATCATCGACGCCGAGAGCCTGGAACGCACCCACTTGCCCGAGATCGTCTCCCAGCCGCCGGCGGCCCCGGCCGGCCGCGCCGGCTTCTACGGCTTGGGCTGGAACGTCAGTTACGACGACCACGGCAGACTCCGTCTCTCACACTCCGGCGCATTCGCACTCGGCGCCAACACCAATGTGACGCTGCTGCCCGGCGAGCAGCTGGGCATCGTCATCCTCACCAACGGCGAACCCGTCGGCATGGCCGACGCCGTCGCCCTCGACTTCTTCGACACCGCCCAGAACGGCAGACCCAGCGCCGACTGGCTGCCGCTGGTGGGCGGTATCTACGCGAAGGAGGAAGAGGAGGCCAAATCACCCACGGACTACGCCCATCCGCCCGCCGATGCCGAGCCCGCCCGCGCCGGCAGCGCGTACACCGGCACGTACGACAACGCCTACTACGGGAAAGCCGTGGTCACAGCGGGCGAGAACGGCAGGCTCACGCTGCAGCTCGGCCCGAAGGGGATGCGGTTCCCCCTCACGCACTACGACGGGGACACCTTCAGCTTCGCGACCAAGGGGGAGAACGCGGTCGGACTCACCGGCGTCACCTTCACCGTCGGAGGCCGGGACACGGCCGACAAGGTCCGCGTCGAATACCTCGACAAGAACGGCCTGGGAACCTTCACCCGCGGAGACTGACCAGCCCGCACACGAACGGCCCCTGATCCGCGTTTACGCAGATCAGGGGCATCCCACCACGCAGCAGCAGAGGATCCGCCTCTTCACGGCGCTTCCAGTCGGCGTCTCCACCACGGGTCGCGAGGCGAAGCAGACGGATCGTTGAGTGTGCGGGCGAGGAAGCGCTCATCGAGGGGCTTGAGCGCCTGGCGGAGCTCACGTGCCGAGCTCCGTGACAGGGCGCAGCACAGCTCCTCCAGAAGCGCGCGGTAGTCGTTGCCCGTAAAGGGGTCACAGCACTCACATCCGCCGCCCCCCGGCACGGCGTACATCACCCATGGCCCGGGCTTGCAGTCCGACTCCCGCCATCGCACCAGCGCTCGATGCGCATCACCGGACCAGTGCCGGCGCCGCTCGATCCGGGTAATCTCCGCAAGCGCCCTGGCGGAGAGCCCGGGTATCACCGCTCTGCTGTCCCACGACCGTGGCCTCTGTGGCAGATCCAGCCTGACCTGCGAGGGAGCCCTACGCGGCATAAGCCTTTCGTCTGTTGATCACGCCGACATGATGCCTCGCACCGCACTACTCGCCCATCCATTTTCCGCCTTTGACAGCCCACCGAGAGGGGAGGAGGGTTGAAATGGCCTGAAAGTCCGATTAGCGATAAGGGCTCGGAGGTGCACGAGATGCGCCGCAGGATCATTGCCGCAGTCTCAGCAGGGGCCGCAGGGCTCGCACTTGGTGTGATGCCGGCAACCGGGGCGTTCGCCTCGAGCGATACCAGGTCCGATTACGGTTGCTCCGACTGGAGGAGCTGGGACGACCGTCGCCACCATTGCGACGACCGCGACGACCACGACGACCGGAACCTCAACGACGTGGTGATCATCCTTGTCGCCTTGACGTAGTTCCGACGCACGCCACGTGACAGCAGCACTCATCCAGGCCCCTGGCGCAGCCCGCAAACGACAACGGCCCCTGATCCGCGTTTCCGCAGATCAGGGGCCGTTTCTCTCGCGTGGCGGCGCCAGGATTCGAACCTGGGTAGGCTAAGCCGACGGATTTACAGTCCGTTCCCATTGGCCACTCGGGCACACCGCCATGGGATGTCGCCTTCGCAGAACCGCCCTGGGGTGGTGCTCCGTGGCAACGACGTAAACGATACCCGATGCCCGGGGGTGCTTCGCCACCGGATTGATCAGCGCTCCGGGCGGGTGCGGTGGCTAGGCTTTGCAGTGCACTCACTCCATTGAGCCACTGAGCAACCGCACCCGATTTCAAGGAGCCACAGGACATGGCCGACTCCAGTTTCGACATCGTCTCGAAGGTCGAGCGGCAGGAGGTCGACAACGCCCTCAACCAGGCCGCCAAGGAGATCTCGCAGCGGTACGACTTCAAGAACGTCGGCGCCTCGATCGACTGGTCCGGCGAGAAGATTCTGATGCAGGCGAACTCGGAGGAGCGGGTCAAGGCGATCCTCGACGTCTTCGAGACCAAACTCATCAAGCGCGGGATCTCGCTGAAGGCGCTGGATGCGGGCGAGCCGCAGCTGTCGGGCAAGGAGTACAAGATCTTCGCTTCGATCGAGGAGGGGATCTCGCAGGACAACGCGAAGAAGGTCGCCAAGATCATCCGCGATGAGGGCCCGAAGGGCGTCAAGGCGCAGGTGCAGGGCGACGAGCTGCGGGTCAGCTCGAAGAGCCGGGACGACCTCCAGGCCGTCCAGGCGCTGCTGAAGGGCAAGGACCTGGACTTCGCGATCCAGTTCGTGAACTACCGCTGACGTCGGAGCCGGGGCGGCGGTACGGGATTGACGTGCCGCCGCCCCGGCTGCGTCAGACCGGGGCCTCGGCGCCGCTCTCCGCGCCTTGGCGCCCCGCCCACGAGCCCAGCGTGGTCGCCAGCTGGGCCCGCGAACGTACGTCCAGCTTCTGGTAGATGCGGGTCAGCCGGGCCTCGACGGTCTTGACGCTGAGGTACAGCTTTGCCGCGGCCTCCTGGTTGCTCGCGCCCTGGGCGACCAGCAGGGCGAGCCGCTGCTCGGCCTCGGTGAGGGCCGACAGGGCTCCGCCGTGTGCCGGGGCCGCCTCCACCCGGGACGGGGTTTCGGTGGCCAGTTGCAGCCAGGGTGCCGCGGCGGCCCGGTCGAAGATCGCGGCGGCGGAGTGCAGCGCGGCCTGGGCCGACGCCCTTCTGCGGCGGCGGCGTTCGACGCGGGCGAGCGCGACCAGGGCGCGGCCCTGCTCCAGCGGGAGGCCGGCCGCTTCGAAGCGTGCGGCCGTCTCGCTGAGCAGCCGGACGGCCTCGCCGGCCTCACCAGTGGCCGCGAGGTAGCGCGCGTACGCCCGGTCGTAGCCGATCAGCACCGAGGTGCGGCCCAGGCGTTCCGCCACCGGACGCACCTCGGCGAGCAGGGCCGCGGCCTCGTCCGGGGCGTCGTTGGCCAGCATCGCTTCGGCCAGTTCCTCGTGCCAGCGCAGCAGGGAGGGGTCGATGGTGCCCTGCGCCCGCTCGCCCTCCTGGACGCGGCGCAGGGTGTCCAGTGCGTTCGCGACGTCGCCTGTGATGAGCTGAACGCGCCCCAAGGCGTAGAGGTTCCGGGACAGGAAGACGTGGTCGCCCTCGTCCTCCGACGCCCGGGCGCCGCGCCGGGCGTAGCTCGCCGCGCGCATGAAGCTGCCGCCGGCGGTCTCGGCGAGGGCCACGGAATACCACGCGGGGCCCGGCGAGAGTCCGGCGTCGAGAGTCAGCGCGAGCGACCGGCCCGCGTGCGAGAGGGCCGCCGCGCAGTGGCCCTGGCGCGCCTCGACCTCGGCGAGGGTGCGCCGGATCTCGATGGCGTCCTCGACCGGGCCCCTGCGCTCGACGAGCGGGAGCAGGGCGTGCAGCTGGGTACGGGCTTCGGTGAGCCGGTCGTCGAAGAGTGCGTGCCGAGCGGTCAGGATCTGGGCGGAATTGTGGACTCCGAGCGGTCGCTCGGCCACTTCCAGGGCCCGCGCCTCGGCAAGGACCGGCTCGGCCTCCGGCGCGCCGAGGCAGCGGTCCATCCGGGCCCGTACGGTCAGGGCGTCGGCCGCGGTCCGCTGGTCCCCCACTGTGGCGGCGAGGAAGGCGGACTCGACGGCCGCGGCGCGTGACCGTACGGGGTCGCCGTCGGCCAGTACGTACTTCCACGCCAGGCGCAGGTGGACGGCCGCCTGCAGCGCGGTGTCGCCCGCGGCATCCTGCATGGCGTGTACGTACACCTCGTCGAGGTCGCAGAGCCCCTGCCCGGCGGTGTCCAGGACCGCGAGGCGGGCGCGTACCCGGTCGGCCGGGGAGTTGTCGCGGGCCAGGATCTCGGTAGCGGCGCGCAGCGCCAGGTCGGCGCGGGCGGCGCGGGCGGCTTCCCCGGCCGCGTCGACCAGCCTGGTGAGCCGCTCGGCGGCGAGGTGCACGGGGGTGGACTCGGCGGCAAGGAGGGCGAGTTCGGCGGCGAGCGCGCGGTGCCCGCGGCGGCGCGCGGCCTCGGCCGCGGCGGCGACCTCGGCGGCCAGCTCCTCGTCCGGGGCGTCGGCGGCCAGGGCCCGCTGGCGGGCCGCTTCGACGGGGTCGTCGGCGGCGCGGGCCAGGGCGGCGTGGGCGGCGCTGCGCTCCGCCCAGCAGGCGTCGTGGACGAGGGTGGAGGGCAGCACGCCGGCGGTGAAGGCGACCGTGCCGTCCTCCTTGAGGGAGATCAGGTTGGCCCGCTCGGCGGTGGACAGGTCGGCTTCGGCGTCGAGCCGGCCCGCGCGGCGGATCATCGAGACGGTGGGGCGGAGGGCGAGGGCGGCCACCAGGAGGGTGCCGCGGATGGCCGGCGGCGCGGCGGCGAGCATCTGCCGGGCGAGATCCCGAGCGCGCCCGGACAGCGGCAACGCCTCGGCGTGGTGCACGCGGGGATGCGCCTCGGCGAGCGAACGGCCCAAGGCGAGCGCGAGCCGGGGGTTGCCGCCGGCGGCCTGATGAATGCGCCCGGCCAGCCGCGAGGGCAACCGGTGGTGCACGAGCAGCTCGGCGACCTCGTCGGCGTGCAGGGGCGGCACGAGCAGAACG
Source organism: Streptomyces sp. A3M-1-3 (assembly GCF_024213665.1). GTDB lineage: Bacteria > Actinomycetota > Actinomycetes > Streptomycetales > Streptomycetaceae > Streptomyces. The sequence goes on along the minus strand of NZ_JANAVP010000014.1, from coordinate 21,584 downwards.
TCGGCATCGGCAGAACCCCAGAGCGGCTCGACGGGCTCGGATTCCCCACCGCGCGACGGGGCAGCTGAGCCGGACCGGCGGGCGGCCGAGGCGCCGGACACGTCGCCGTGCCCTGTGCCGGACGCGTCGCCGGGCTGGTCCGCGGCCGGGGTGCCCCGCCAGGTGCCGGACGCGTGGCCCGGCCGGTCCGCGGCCGGGGTGCCCCGCCAGGTGCCGGACGCGTCGCCGGGCACCACGTCGGGGCCGCAGGCCCGGGGGCCGGGCACAGGGTTGGCTTCCGCCGGCTCGCCGGGCCCGTCGACGGTTGCGACGCCGGGGCGGGGGGCGGGCCGGGTACTCGGATCGTCGTTCGGGTGGTCTGCGGTTCGGGCGTGGGGCCGCCGGTTGGCCGGGTCTCCGGCGGCTTTCGCAGCCGCCCGCGGGGCGGGGGCCAGGGGGGCCGTTGGCGGGGACTCGACCGCTATGACTCGCAGGGTCGGCGGAGCGAGTTGGAGGCCGAAGCGGAGGAGGTCCGCGCTGTCCGGGTCCAGGCGTTGTACGTCGTCGATGACGAGCAGCACCGGGCCCGTACTGGTCAGCGCCCGCAGGACCTGGGCGACCGCGAGCCGTAGGGCGATGGGGTCCCAGCCCCGGTCCGGCGTCGGCGCCTCCCGGCACAGCATGGCGACGGCGGCGCGTTGCGGCCCCGGCAGGCCCTCCACGGCGGTGGCGGGCACCGAGGCGAGGAGGGTGGCGGCCGCCGCGCCGGGCATGCAGCGGTCTGCTGTCTGCGGGGCGAGCCGGACGACCGTCTCGCCGCGGGACTCGGCGCGGGCGGCGGCAGCCATCGCGACCTCGGTCTTGCCCACGCCCACGGCGCCGGTGAGCAGCGCACGCCCGCGGGCGTGCAGCATTCCTTCGAGACGTACCAGCAGGTCGTCCCGTCCGACCGGCGTGTGAGGGTACGCCGTCGAGTCCACGTAACCACCACCACCCTTTGGTGTGCCCGCAGATCGCTTGCCCGCAGGTCGCTTGCCCGCAGGTCGCGTGCCCGCAGGCCGCTTGCCCGCAGGTCGCTTGCCCGCAAATCGCGTGCTTCGCGAGCAGAAGATACGAAGTCTTCGGGCAGAGTCCAGGCTTGTCCGGCATGCGGACGCGGCGGGCGACGGACGCGCAGCGGGGCCTGTCGGCATCCTTGCGCCGACAGGCCCCGTTGACCAGGGTTTTCACATGTGATCCGGTCCGATCGGAATCGGATCAGAAGGTGAGGCTCCAGGAGTCGATGTAGCCGGTGTCACCCGAGTACACGTCCCGGACCTGCAGCTTCCAGGTGCCGTTGGCGACCTCGCTGGAGGCGTCGACCGTGTACGTCGCGAGGACGTTGTCGGCGCTGTCCGAGCTGGCGGAGGCCTTCAGGTTGCGCACCGTGCCGTCCGGGGCGACCAGCTCGATGACCAGGTCCCCGCGCCACGTGTGCTTGATGTCCACGTCCACCTTGAGGGCGGCCGGCGCGTTGCCGGTGAGACCGGTGACGGCGATCGAGGAGCTGACGTTGGCACCGGTATCCGGAATGTTGACATTCGCGGCGTTGGTGAAGGTGGTGCCACCGGTGGTGCCGGTGACCGCGTCCACCGTCTTGGCGGCGTCGGCGATGCCGGCGCCGCAGCCACCGGTGCAGGTGCCCGGCAGCGGACGGGCATTGCTCTTGATCGCGGACTCGATCGTCGCCGGGGTCAGCGTGCTCTTGGCCGACTTCAGCAGCGCGGCGAGGCCGGCGATGTGCGGGGCGGCCATCGAGGTGCCCTGGTAGGGCTTGTAGTTCTCGGTGGACTGGGTGGTGGTGCCGGAGTTCAGCGTGGAGAGGATGCCGTTCTCGGGCGTGGTGACGGTGCCGGGCGTGTCCGTGCCGCGGCGGGTCTCACCACCCGGAGCGGCGACATCGATGATGGTGCCGTAGTTCGAGTAGAACGAGCGGTTGCCCTCACGGCTGGTGGACGCCACGTTGATGACGTTGGCGCAGTTGGCGGGCGTGAAGCCGGACGCGTTGGCGTTGCTGTTGCCGGCCGCCACGACGACCGTCGTACCGCGGTTCACCGCGCCGTTGATGGCGTTCTGGTAGACGCTCGGGCAGGTGGAACTCGCGCCACCCAGGCTCATGTTGATGACCTGGGCCGGGTTCGGGTTGGCCGGGATGCCCGGGACGGTTCCGCCGGACGCCCAGGTGATCGCGTCGGCGATGTCCGACGACGAGCCGCCGCACTTGCCGAGCACGCGGACGTGCTGGACCTCGGAGCCGTATGCGATGCCCGCAACGCCCTTGCTGTTGTGGGTCGTCGCGGCGATGGTGCCCGCGACGTGCGTACCGTGCCAGGACGAGTTGCTCGCCTTGGAGCCGGCGCCGCACTCGCCGTCGGTGGCGTTCCAGTCGCCCTCGTCATTGGGGTTGCTGTCGCGGCCGCCGCCGTCACGGGCGTCGGTGGCGCTGGAGATGAAGTCGTAACCGGAGACCGTGTTCGCGCTCAGGTCCGTGTGGGTGGCGGAACCGGTGTCGATGACCGCGACGGTCACTCCGGTGCCGGTGGTCTTGTCCCACGAGCCGGGTACGTTCATGCCGCCGGTGACCTCGAAGAGGTCCCACTGCTTGGCGTACTCGGTGTCGTTCGGGGTGACCGCCATCGCGTACGCGCGGATGTCGGGCTCGACGGTCGCGACCGAGGGGTCGGCGCGGAAGGCGTCCATGACCTCGGTGAGGTCCTGCTTGGACGCGTCGCCGCCGAGGTCGACGAGCGCCGAGCCGCCGGCGAGCCGGCGCTCGAACGACAGGCTCTCGCCGGTCTCCGTGCCCTTGGCCTTGGCGTCGCTCTTGGCGGCCGTGTTGGAAGTGGCCTCGGCCGTCTTGGACTTGTACGTGACGATGACCTTCTCGACCGGCGTGGTCGGCAGCTTGGTCATGGACTGCGAAGCCGGGACGGGCTTCGGCGAGGGGGTGGCCTGGGCGGCCAGTGCCACGGAGGACGTGGCAGCCACACCGACGAGCGTGGCACTCGCGGCCACGACGGATATCAGTCTTCGCCTGGAACCGTTCAAGGTGTTCCCTTTCAGGGTCTCCGGGGTTGCCGGAGCAGCTGACGGTGCGTTGCGCAGCGGAACGGCTGGGGAGCTGTGGTGGGGTGTGGGGATTAAGAGCCACAGCTCCCCGGGGCTGGGTTGCCCACTCGCCGCCGCCTACGCGACGGCCCCGGGTCAAGGGCCGCCACCGGATGAGCTCATGTAATTACATGCACCTGACAAGCGCGCTTCTCCTCGTCGCTGGGGAGCGTCGGGGAGGTGGGGCCGGGCCGGACAGGCAGCGAGAACAACCGGTGGGCAGACAGTAGGCAACGGCGAGATGAAGCCGATACAGGGAAAACCCTTGTTCGATCGGGGAAAACGCTTGCAAGCGGCTGGGGTCCGGATTCTTCAGCGGATCCCACAACTCCACCGATCGCCAAACAGGGGCACAGCAGGCCCAGTTGGACCGGACCAATGGTGGAACGCCAAGCTCCGGCCGGAGTGCCCGAACGGGAGATCAGTAGGCTGCGGCGCATGACACAGGAGCTGCGGCGGACACTGGGAGTGTCCGATGCGGTCGTGATCGGGCTCGGGTCGATGGTCGGGGCGGGAGTGTTCGCCGCGCTCGCGCCGGCCGCGCGGGCGGCCGGGTCGGCCCTGCCGGCCGGGCTGGCGCTGGCCGCCGTGGTCGCGTACTGCAACGCCATGGCGTCGGCCCGGCTGGCCGCCCGCTATCCGGCCTCCGGCGGGACGTACGTGTACGGACGCGAACGGCTCGGCGAGTTCTGGGGGTATCTGGCCGGCTGGGCCTTCGTGGTCGGGAAGACGGCCTCCTGCGCGGCGATGGCGCTGACGGTGGGGACGTACGCCTGGCCGGGGCAGGCGCATGCGGTGGCGGTCGCGGCGGTGGCGGCGCTGACCGCCGTGAACTACGGGGGCATTCAGAAGTCGGCCCTGCTGACGCGGGCGATCGTGGCCGTGGTGCCGGCCGTCCTGGCGATGGTCGTGGTCGTCTCGCTGGGGTCGGCCGCGGCGGACTTCGGGCGGCTGGGGCTGGGGCTGGGGCTGGGCTCGGCGGACTCCGGGGGCGTGGGCGGGGTGCTCCAGGCGGCCGGGCTGCTGTTCTTCGCCTTTGCCGGGTACGCGCGGATCGCCACGCTCGGCGAGGAGGTGCGGGATCCGGCGCGCACGATTCCGCGCGCGATCCCGCTCGCGCTCGGCATCGCGCTGGTGGTGTACGCCGCGGTGGCGGTGGCGGTCCTTTCCGTACTGGGGGCGGACGGGCTGGCGGACGCGACCGCTCCGCTCGCCGAAGCGGTACGGGCTGCGGGGGCGCCGGGGCTGGTTCCGGTCGTCCGGGCGGGGGCGGTGGTCGCCGCACTCGGTTCGCTGCTGGCGCTGATCCTCGGGGTGTCGCGGACGGCGCTGGCGATGGCGCGGGACGGCCATCTGCCGGGCGCGCTGGCCGCCGTACACCCGCGCCGTCAGGTGCCGCACCACGCCGAACTGGCGGTGGGTGCGGTCGTGTCGGTGGTCGCGGCCACGGCCGACGTGCGCGGGGCGATCGGCTTCTCGTCGTTCGGCGTACTGGCGTACTACGCGATCGCCAACGCCTCGGCCTGGACCCTCGGTTCGGGCCGGATCCTGGCCGTTGCCGGGCTCGTGGGGTGCGCGGTGCTGGCGTTCGCCCTGCCGGTCTCCTCGGTGGTGGCGGGGGCGGCGGTACTGGCGCTGGGGGCGGCGGTCTACGGGCTGCGGAGGATCAGGCGAGCACGATCTTGATCTTCTCCTCGGTGAAGAAGGCGAGGATCTCCTCGAAGGTCATCGAGCGGCGCGTCGACGGGGCCACGCCCAGGCAGCGGCGGGCGACCTCCGAGTCGTGCCAGACCAGAGTGAACGGCCACCGCACACCGAAGTTGCCGCACAGGCAGTCCGCGAGGGCGTCCAGGCCCCAGCCGAAGTATGTGCCGGGGCCGTTCATCGCCTCGCCGAGGGCGCAGTAGAAGCCGGGCTCGTCGGTCACGTACCGGCCGTCGAGGTGGTACGTACCGCCGGGCGGGGCGTCGGGCGTGCGGCGGTTGTCGCGGTTGCCGCGCGCGGCCTCCCGCCAGGCTATTCGGGTGGCCTCGTCGAACCGCGCCCAGAGGTTGGGCCCGGACGGGCGCCCGGTGAACCACAGTTCGTGGACCTGCCGGGCTGCTGTCCCCGGCCGGGGGGGGCGAAGGCGTGGACGTCCAGGGTGAGGTCGACCAGGCCGACGCCGAGGGCGGAGGGCTCCCAGGCGTCGACGTACAGGCAGGCCCATGACTCCTCTATGGCACGGCCCGTGCGGTCGAGCGCCCTCAGATAGACGCCGCCCAGATCGAACTCGTCGTTCGTTTCCAGCTCGGCGTTCGCGCAGCGCCCCTCCGGCACACAGCCGAGGAGTTCTTGACATCCTCGCCCCGGAGGCGGGGCGATTCCCTCCCTGGCGTCCGCGTGTTAGGGGCGCCTTGAGTCGGGTTCCTGGTTCCTCCCCACCATTGGTTGGGGCTGCGCACGTGCCGGGACAAGTCCCGGTCTTACCGGTGCTCCGCAGGCGTTTACTCACGCCGTTGCCGGCTTGAGGCCCCATGCCCTGGGGTGGGTGGTACGTGCCAGGCTGTGTCTGTCCTGGCGGTTCGGGGCTTCCGGCGCTTGCACTGTCCCTTCGCCCCGCACGACAGCTGACGCTACTACAAATGCGCAGTGCGCTCCGGCGCTTTGCGTCTCCTGGCCAAAGATGCGCTTCACCTCCGCCCTGAAGGACGGAGCGCCGCCCAAATCACCGGTAGCGCTCGCGGGCGGCAGGCTGCGGATCGACGAAGTAGTCCTCCGCCTCGCGGCAGAGGGCCAGGACTTCATATCCCGGGTCCTCGTCGGTCTCGCCCAGCAGCTGGTACCTGAACTGCGGGCTCACCGGGTGGCGAAGGGCTGGTCGGTCGGGACGATCTCGCGGCCCAGTGGCAGCAACGAGATCGGGATCATCTTGAAGTTCGCGATACCGAACGGGATGCCGATGATCGTGACGCACAGCGCGATGCCGGTGACGATGTGCCCCAGCGCCAGCCACCAGCCCGCCAGGATCAGCCACAGCACGTTGCCCACGAAGGACCCGGCGCCCGCGTCGCGGCGCTCGACCGTCGTGTAGCCGAACGGCCACAGCGCGTAGACGGCGATACGGAAGGCGGCGATGCCGAACGGGATGCCGATGATCGTGATGCAGAGGATCAGGCCCGCGAGGCAGTACGCCAGGAAGAGCCAGAGGCCGCTCAGGATCAGCCAGATGATGTTGAGGATTGTTTTCACGGGCGACGGCCTGCCATCTGCTCGAGCCGGGCGATGCGCTCGGCCATGGGCGGGTGGGTGGAGAACAGCTTGGACATGCCCTGACCGGGCCGGAACGGATTCGCGATCATCATGTGGCTCGCCGTTTCCAGCCGGGGCTCGGGCGGCAGCGGCAGCTGCTTCGTACCGGCGTCGAGCTTGCGCAGGGCGCTCGCCAGGGCCAGCGGGTCGCCGGTGAGCTGGGCGCCCGCGGCGTCCGCCTCGTACTCCCTGGAACGGCTGATGGCGAGCTGGATGACCGACGCGGCCAGCGGGCCCAGGAGCATGATCAGCAGCATGCCGAACAGACCGGGGCCCTCGTCGTCACTGGACCGGCCTATCGGGATCAGCCAGGCGAAGTTGACCAGGAACAGAATCACCGAAGCGAGCGCGCCGGCGACCGACGAGATCAGGATGTCGCGGTTGTAGACATGGCTCAGCTCATGGCCGATGACACCGCGCAGTTCGCGCTCGTTGAGGATGCGCAGGATGCCCTCGGTGCAGCAGACCGCGGCGTTGCGCGGATTTCGGCCGGTCGCGAAGGCGTTGGGCGCCTCGGTCGGCGAGATGTAGAGGCGGGGCATGGGCTGGCGCGCGGAGGTGGAGAGCTCACGCACTATGCGGTAGAGCTCGGGCGCCTCGAACTCGCTGACGGGGCGGGCCCGCATGGCGCGCAGCGCGAGCTTGTCGCTGTTCCAGTACGCGTACGCATTGGTGCCGAGCGCCACGCAGAGCGCGACGATCAGGCCCGTACGCCCGAAGAAACTGCCGATCAGGATGATGATCGCGGACAGTCCCCCGAGGAGTACGGCGGTCTTCAGCCCGTTGTGCCGGCGGTGCACGGTACGCCCTCCAAATGGTGCGGCAGGGGACCCTTTGCTTGAGGGGCTTCCACGGTTCGGTGGGGACCGGTCCAGTGGACCCTCCCTTCCTGGTCAACGCCAGGCGGGGAGCGCTGGTTCCCCGTGTGTACCGGAGGAGGTTGGCCCGGACGGGTGATACGCCGCCCGCAGGCCGTGTCCGGTGCCGGCAGAGCGCGGCCCTGGAAGAGCCGCGGCCCTAGAAGAGCGTCGTGGAGGCGAAGCGGAGCACCAGCTGCGGGGCGCCGGAGGCGACGATGCCGACAGCGGCGGTCAGGGCGATCGCCAGGGTGATCGGCGCCGGGACCCGGTGCCTGGCCGCGGCCGTGACCGGCTCCCCCTGGGCCGCCGCCTCGACCCCGGCCTCGACCCCGGCCTCGGCGGCCTCCGGGGCGCGGAAGAGGACCGCTGTCCACTTCAGGTAGTAGTAGAGGGCGATCACGACGTTCACGGCCATGACGACGGCCAGCCAGCCGAGGCCCGCCTCGACCGCGGACCGGAAGACAATGACCTTGGCGAACAGACCGATGATGCCGGGCGGCAGGCCGGCCAGGCAGAGCAGGAAGAAGCCCATGGCGAGCGCCGCGAGCGGGTTGGTCGCGTAGAGGCCGCGGTAGTCGCTGATGCGGTGCTGGGGGTGCGTACGCGCGACCAGTGCGGCGACGGCGAACGCGCCGAGGTTCACGGCGGCGTACATCAGGGCGTACGCGACGGTGGCGCCGATCTGGTCACGGTCCGTGTACGCGGCGGCCGCGATCGGGACCAGCAGATAGCCGGCCTGGCCCACGGACGACCAGGCGAGCAGCCGCACCGCGCTGTTCGCCCGGGTCGCGGACTGGCGCAGGGCCGCCACATTGCCGGCGGTCATGGTGAGGGCGGCGAGTACGGCGACCACCGGCCCCCAGACATCCGCGTACGCCGGGAACGCGATCACCGTGACCAGGACGAGGCCGGTGAATCCGACCGCCTTTCCGATGACGGAGAGGTACCCGGCGATGGGCAGCGGCGCGCCGACGTAGGTGTCGGGGACCCAGAAGTGGAACGGGACCGCGGCGGTCTTGAAGGCGAAGCCGACCAGGGTCAGCGCAACGCCCGCCATGGCGAGCGTGTCGAGCCGCTCCGGCACGTCGAACAGCCGGTCGGCGACCTCGGTGAGGTGCAGGGTGCCGGTGGCCGCGTACACGAAGCTGACGCCCATGAGCGTCACGGCGGTCGCGGCGACGGAGGACAGGAAGAACTTGAGCGCGGCCTCGGAGGAGAGCCGGTCGCCGCGCCGCAGGCCGACCAGCGCGAACGCGGGCAGCGAGGCGACTTCGAGGGCGACGACGAGGGTCGCCAGGTCGCGGGAGGCGGGCAGCAGGGCCGCGCCGGCCGCGGAGGAGAGCAGCAGGAACCAGTATTCGCCGGCCGGGAGCTTGGCCTCCCTGACGGCGGTCAGCGAGAGCATCGCGGTGAGCAGGGCCCCGCCGAGTACCAGGAACTGGATGGAGAGCGCGAAATGGTCGGCGGTGTAGCTGCAGACGTTCGCGTCGGAGGTGAGGCAGAAGGTGGAGCGGTCGCCCGCGCGCAGCGGTACGAGCGCCAGGACGGCCGCGGCCAGGCCGGCCACCGACACCCAGCCGAGGACGGACTTGCGGTTCTCCGGTAGGAACAGGTCGGCGACCAGGACGAGCAGGCCGACGACCGCGGCGACGGTCGGCGGTGCGATCGCGAGCCAGTCGACGGTCTGGACCAGGCTCGTGGCGGTCGCGGCTGCGGTCGCCGTCATGAGTTGCCTCCAGCGAGGAGCTTCTGCACAGCCGGGTCGGTGAGGCCGAGGAGGGCCGCGGGCCAGAGTCCGGCGAGGACGGTGAGGGCGACGAGCGGGGTCCAGGCGGCGAACTCGTAGCTCTGGACGTCCGCGAGCTGCTGCGGTCCGGCGGGGGCTTCCTGCTGCTGCCGGCCGGTCTGTCCCGGGTCGCCCATGCAGACGCGGCGTACGACGACGAGCATGTACGCGGCGGTGAGCAGGGTGCCGAGGCCGCCGATCGCCATGAAGGTGAGGAAGGCGGGGCGGCTGAGCCCGTCTGCGGGGTCGAACGCGCCGAACAGGGCGAGCATTTCGCCCCAGAATCCGGCGAGGCCCGGGAGTCCGAGGGAGGCGACCGCGCCGAAGGCGAGGAGCGCGCCGAGACGCGGGGCCTTCCCGTAGAGGGCGGCGCCGGTGGCGCCGGCGAGGGCGTCGAGATCGGTGCTGCCGTAGCGGTCCTTGAGCGCGCCGACCAGGAAGAAGAGCAGGCCGGTGATGAGGCCGTGGGCGATGTTGGCGAAGAGCGCGCCGTTGACTCCGGTCGGGGTCATGGTGGCGATGCCGAGCAGCACGAAGCCCATGTGGCCGACGGAGGAGTACGCGATCAGGCGCTTGAGGTCGCCCTTGGCGCCCTGCCGGGCGAGGGCCAGGCAGGCGAGGGACCCGTAGATGATGCCGACGACCGCGAAGGCGGCGAGGTAGGGCGCGAAGGTGACCATCCCGTCGGGGGTGATCGGGAGCAGGATGCGCACGAACCCGTACGTGCCCATCTTCAGCAGTACGCCGGCGAGGAGGACGGAACCGACCGTCGGAGCGGCGGTGTGGGCGTCCGGGAGCCAGCTGTGGAGCGGCCACATCGGGGTTTTGACGGCCAGGCCGATGCCGATCGCGAGCACGGCCAGGAGCTGGGTGGTGTGGGTCAGGCCGCGGCCGTTGTCAGTGGCGAGTGCCACCATGTCGAATGTGCCGCTTCCCAGCCCGATGAGGAGCAGGCCGAGCAGCATGACCACGGAACCGAGCAGCGTGTAGAGGATGAACTTCCAGGCGGCGGGCTGCCGCTGGTCGCCGCCCCAGCGGGCGATCAGGAAGTACATCGGGATGAGGACCATCTCGAAGGCGAGGAAGAACAGCAGCAGATCGAGGACGGCGAAGGTCGCGAGAGTGCCGGACTCCAGGACGAGGAGCAGGGCGACGAATGCCTTGGGAGACGGGCCCGCAGGCATTTTGAAATAGCTGTAGAGCGCGCAGAGGAAGGACAGCAGCGCGGTCATCACGAGAAGGGGGAGCGAGATGCCGTCGATGCCGAGGTGGAGCCTGACGTCGAGCGCCGGGATCCAGCTGATGTCGGTCGTGGCCTGCATCTTCGAGGGCTGGCCGTGGTCGAACCCGAGGGCCAGGACGATGGTCGCGGCCAGGATCACGCCGGTGACGGTCACGCCGTGGCGGAGGACTGCCTGGTCGGGGCCGGAGCCCTTCAGTCCGGGAGGGGCGGGAAGGAGGGCCGCGGCGGCGCCGACGAGCGGTCCGGCCACGATCAATGCCAGAAGGAACTGCATCACGGATTCGCTGATATCAATCACGGCTCACGCTCCGGCGGCGACGAGTACGGCGGCGATCGCCAGGACGACGGAGCCGGCGAGCAGGGCGCTGAGGTAGGTCTGCACATTGCCGGTCTGGGCGCGGCGGACGACCGCTCCCAGCAGGCGGGGGCCGGCGCCCGCACCGTGTACGTACGTGTCGACGACCTCGCGGTCGAGGAAGCGGACGAGTTCGGCCGCGGCGCGGACGGGGCGTACGAACAGGGCGGAGTAGACGGCATCCACGTGGAAGGCGGCGGCCGCGTGGCGGTGGAGCGGGCCGAGGAGGAGCCGGCCGGGATCGGCGGGGTCCGACGCGGGGTGCGGCAAACCGATGGCCTCCGCCTCGACTTGTCCGCCTTCGGCGTCGGGGTGAGCGACGATCCCGTCGATCGGGATGTGGGCAGCCAGGGCAGTCGTGTGCCGCCACGCTGCGTAAATGATCAGTCCGCCGACCAGGGCGACGCCCGTACCGAGGACGGAGGTGGTGAGGGTCGGGGTGAGCGCGTGGCCGTCGAACCAGCCGTCGAGGTAGCCGGCGGTCAGGCCGAAGCCGAGTGAGGGGACGGCGAGGAGCCAGAGCACGCCGGTCATGGCGAGCGGCTGCCTGCCGTGGTCGGCGACCTCGGGGCCGGTGCCGCGGAAGGCCAGCAGCCACAGGCGGGTGGCGTAGGCGGCGGTGAGGAGGGCGGTGAGGAGGCCCGAGAGGAGGACGGTCCAGCCGGCGGCGCCGGGGGCGATCTCCGACTCGCCGAGGGCCGCGTGTTCGGCGGCGACGAGGACGGCTTCCTTGGAGAAGAAGCCGGCGAACGGAGGGATCGCGGCGAGGGCGAGCAGGGCGATCGTCATCGTCCAGAACGCGTCGGGGATCCGCTTGGCCAGGCCGCTCATCCGGGACATGGCGGCCAGCGAGTTGGTGCCCGCCGCGTGGATGATCACGCCCGCCCCCAGGAAGAGGAGGGCCTTGAACGCACCGTGCGAAAGGAGGTGGAAGACGGCGGCACCGCGGTCGCCGACCGCCAGGGCGCCGGTCATGTAGCCGAGCTGGCCGACGGTCGAGTAGGCGAGGACGCGCTTGATGTCGTCCTGTGCGAGGGCGGCGAGCGCCGAGCCGACCATCGTCACCGCGGCCATCACGGCGAGCACGACCAGCGCGGCGGCGGAGGCCGCGAAGACGGGGAGGAGGCGGGCCACGAAGTAGACACCGGCGGCGACCATCGTCGCGGCGTGGATCAGCGCCGAGACGGGGGTCGGGCCCGCCATCGCGTCGGGCAGCCACGTGTGCAGCGGGAACTGCGCCGACTTGCCCGCCACGCCCGCGAGGAGCAGCAGCGCGATCAGGGTGGGGTGGTCGAGGCCGCCGTCGGCGACCGTACGCAGGATGCCGGTGATCCGGAACGTACCGGCGTCGGCCGCCAGCGCGAACAGACCGAACAGGAAGGGGACGTCACCGAGCTTGGTGACCAGGAAGGCCTTGAGGGAGGCGGCGCGGGCGACCTCGGTCTCCCAGTAGTGGCCGACCAGGAAGTACGAGCAGATGCCCATGATCTCCCAGCCGACCAGCAGCACCATCAGGTCGCCGGAGTAGACGACCAGCAGCATCGCGGAGGTGAAGAGGGAGATGAGAGCCGCGTAGGACGGGTAGCGCGGGTCGTCGCGCAGATACGCCGTCGAGTAGATCTGCACGCAGGACGCGACGATCCCGACCAGGACGGCGACGAGGACCGCGAAGCCGTCGAGGTACAGGGCCAGTTCGACGGGGACCGAGCCGGTGGGCGTCAGTTCGGTGGCGGCGCCGATCGCCCTGCCGCCGCCCTGGCGGACGGCGACGACCACCGCGAGCGCGGCCGCGGCGAGGGTGGGCAGCACAGCCAGCGGCCGGACGAATCCGGGTGCCTTGCGGCCGAGGAGCAGTCCGGCCGCGGCGCCCAGGAAGGGAAGAAGGGGGACGAGGACGGCGAGGGTCGTGATGGTCACGCGGCGACCTCGGAATCAGCGGTCTCGGCGGTGTCGCGCAGCTTGTCGATGTCTGCGGTGCCGCGGTTGCGGTAGACCATCAGCACGATCGCCAGGCCGATGCCGATCTCCGCGGCGGCGATGGCGATGGTGAAGAGGGTCAGCGCCTGGCCGGCATGCAGAGCGTCGCGGAGCCAGACGTCGAAGGCGACCAGGTTGAGGTTGACGGCGTTGAGCATCAGCTCGACGGACATCAGCACCAGGATGGAGTTGCGACGCGCGAGCACTCCGTACAGACCGGTGGAGAAGAGGAGGACCGCGAGCACGGCGGGATAGGCGAGGTGCATCAGCGCTGCTCCTTACCGCTCTTGCTCTTACGGGACAGGACGATCGCGCCGACGAGGGCGGCGAGCAGCAGGACGGAGAGCGCCTCGAAGGGCAGCACCCAGTGCTGGAACAGGATTTCGCCGGACACCCTGGTGGAGCCCTGGACCGGTCCGTCCAGGTCGATCCAGGTCGTACGGAACGCGTCCACGACCACCCAGACGAGCGCCGCGGCCGCGGCGAGCGCGACACCGAGCGCCACCCAGCGGTTGTCCGAATCGGCGTCCGGGGAGCGGCCGATGGGGGCCTTGGTCAGCATCAGCCCGAAGAGAAGGAGGACGACGACGGAACCGAGGTAGATGAGGACCTGCACCCAGGCGATGAACTCCGCGGTCAGGAGCAGGTACTCGACAGCGATCCCGCCCAGCGCGACGACCAGCCAGAGGGCGGCGTGCACCAGCTGCCTGGTCGTGACGGTGATGACGGCCGCGCCGAGCGTCGCGATGCCGACGAGAAGGAACGCGATCTCGACGCCGGTGGGAGAGAGGAAGCCGTGCTCGGCGGCTGTGGTCGCTGCGAGAGTCACGCCTCCCCCTCCTGCTGTTGCTGCTGAGCTTCGAGTTGCTGGGCTTCGAGCTTCTCCGCCGCCTTGCGGGCCGCGGCGATCTCCTTCGGCTCCTCGGCAGCCGGGTCGAGTGCGGGCGGCGCGGGCACGGTCCACATCCACTCGCGGAGCTTGTCCCGCTCGTGGGTGAGTTCGTGGATGTCCGTCTCGGCGTACTCGAACTCGGGCGACCAGAACAGGGCGTCGAAGGGGCACACCTCGATGCAGATACCGCAGTACATGCAGAGGGAGAAGTCGATGGCGAACCGGTCGAGGACGTTCCGGCTGCGCTCGCGGCCACCGGGGGCGGCGGCGGGCATCGTCTCCTTGTGGGAGTCGATATAGATGCACCAGTCCGGGCACTCACGCGCGCAGAGCATGCAGACCGTGCAGTTCTCCTCGAACAGGCCGATGACGCCGCGGGTGCGGGGCGGGAGTTCGGGCTGGACGTCCGGGTACTGCGCGGTGTGCGACCGCTTCGTCATCGTCCGAAGGGTGACGGCCAGGCCCTTGGCGAGGCCGGAGCCGGGGATGGGGGCCATTACTGGATCGCCACCTTCACGATTCCGGTGAGCGCGATCTGCGCGAGAGCGAGCGGGATGAGCGTGGTCCAGGCGAGCTTCTGCAGCTGGTCCTCGCGGAGCCGCGGGTAGGTGACGCGCAGCCAGATGACGCCGAAGGCGAGGACTGCCGTCTTGAGGAGAGTCCAGACCCAGCCGAGGCCGTCGGCGCCCCAGGGTCCGTGCCAGCCGCCGAGGAAGAGGACGGTGGTGAGGCCGCAGAGGACGACGATGCCGGCGTACTCGGCGAGCAGGAAGAGCGCGAAGCGGAGGCCGGTGTACTCGGTGTAGGCGCCGAAGATGATCTCCGAGTCGGCCACCGGCATGTCGAACGGCGGGCGCTGGAGTTCTGCGAGGCCGGCAGTGAAGAAGACGAGGGCGCCGACGATCTGCCAGGGCAGCCACCACCACTCGAAGGCGTTGAGGATGCCAAGGAGAGAAACGGTGCCGGCCGCCATCGCGACGGAGGCGGCGGCGAGCAGCATGGGCAGCTCGTACGCGAGCAGCTGCGCGGCGGTGCGGAGCCCGCCGAGCAGGGAGAACTTGTTGGCCGACGCCCAGCCGGCCATGAGGCTGCCGAGCACTCCGACGCCCATGACCGCGAGCACGAAGAAGATGCCCGCGTCGACGACCTGGCCGACCGCGCCCTCGCTCGGGCCGATCGGGATCGCGACGAGCACGAGAAGGTACGGGAGCAGGGCGACGGCGGGGGCGAGCTGGAAGATGCGGCGGTCGGCGTTGGCCGGGATCACGTCCTCCTTCTGCGCGAACTTCACGCCGTCGGCGACGAGTTGGGCCCAGCCGTGGAAGCCGCCGGCGTACATGGGGCCGAGGCGGCCCTGCATGTGGGCCATCACCTTGTGCTCGGTCTGCCCGATGACGAGCGGGAGCACCAGGAAGACTGCGAAGACGACGATCAGTCGCAGGGCGACGTCGAGGGCGTCGTTCACTCGTCGCCTCCGGCGGCATCGCGGTCATCGCCCGGCCGATTCCCGGCCCGGGAGTCCTTCTGTACGTCGTCCCCATCGGCCCCGGGTTCGGCCCCGGGCTCGCCGGAATCGTCGACGGGGTCGAACGCGGGGCGCGGGTTGTGCCAAGGGGCGTCGGAGCTGCGCGCCGGCCGCGGTGCCGCGGCCCCGCCCGCCGGGCGGTTCGCAGGCGCCGCGGCCGCCGTACGCGCAGGCGTCCCTGCCGGGGCGGCGCCGAGATCCGTGGGAGCCGCAACGCCCCCGGCGTCGGAGCCGGCCCCAGCCGGCTGCGACGCCGAGCCCTCCGCGGCGGTACGCGCACGCCGCGCCGGGGCGCCGGGCTCCGTGGCGGGCGTCTCCGACGCAGCCTGCTGCGACCCCGAGCCCCCCGCCGCCGGGGCGGTGGGATCCGTTGCGGCCTGCGCAGCCTGCTGCGACGCCGAGCGCTCGGCGGCGGTACGCGCGCGCCGGGCCGGCTCGGCCTCCTGCGCGGCGCGGGTGCGGGCGGGTGGGCGGTCGGTTGTTGCGCGGGGTGTTCGGGCCGGGCGGGTTGGGGCCGGGGGGAGCTGGCCCTTCAGGGGGCCCCATTCGTTCGGGTCCGGGACGCCCGGCGGCAGCATCTGGCGCCGCTTCGGGCCGCCGTGCTCCGACTCCCCCGGCTCCTTCGCCCCGGGCCACGCCTTCGCGACCCGCGCGGCCAGCACGAAGTCCTTGCGCAACGGGTGGCCCTCGAAGCCCTCCGGGAGGAGCAGCGGGACCAGGTGCGGGTGGCCGGTGAAGGTGACGCCGAACATCTCGTACGTCTCGCGTTCGTGCCAGCTCGCGCCCGCGTAGATGTCCACCGCGGAGGCGAGCACCGGGGCCTCGTGCGGGACCGTCGTGCGCAGGAGCAGGCGGCTGACCGTACCCCGCTCCAGCGAGACGACATGCGCGCAGACGCGGAATCCCGTGCCCGGCTCGTCGACCGCGCTCAGCCAGTCGAAATAGGTGCAGCCCAGCTTGTCGCGGGCGATTTCCAGCGCCGCGATCCAGAAGCCGGCCGGCACGTCCACCGTGAGGAGGTCGTACGCCCGCTCGGCCGTGGCTTCCGCGGTGAAGACCTCCGTCACCGCGTCCGGGAGGCTGTCGTACAGAGGCGCGTTCACTGTCCGCCCTCCCCCGGAGTGGTTGGAGTGGGCGCGGGGACCAGGCCGCTCTGCAGCGCGGCGGCCGACGGCCGGGCGGCTGCGCCCGCATCCGCGTACCGCTCGCCCAGCGACTCCCGGGCGATCTTCTCCTGGAGCTTGAGGATGCCCTGGAGCAGGGCCTCGGGGCGGGGCGGGCAGCCGGGGACGTAGACGTCGACCGGGATGATCTGGTCGACACCCTTCGTCACGGAGTACGAGTCCCAGTACGGCCCGCCGCAGTTGGAGCACGCGCCGAAGGAGATGACGTACTTCGGCTCGGGCATCTGCTCGTACAGCCGCTTGACCGCCGGGGCCATCTTGTCCGTCACCGTGCCCGAGACGATCATCAGGTCCGCCTGGCGCGGTCCGGGCGCGAACGGGATCACGCCGAGCCGTATGAAGTCGTGCCGGGCCATCGACGCGGCGATGAACTCGATCGCGCAGCAGGCGAGCCCGAAGTTGAAGACCCACAGGCTGTAGCGGCGGCCCCAGTTGAGGACCACCTTCATGGGCTCGGGAGCCAGGCGGGACAGCGCGCCCAGCCGCTTCGGCTCGGGCAGCAGCTCAGGCTGGGTCACGTCCATTCGAGGACGCCCTTCTTCCAGGCATACAGCAGACCGACGGCCAGGAAGCCGAGGAAGATGAACATCTCCACCAGCGTCGTGGCGCCGTATCCGGCGGCGGCGAAGACCGTCGCCCACGGGAACAGGAAGATCGAGTCGACAGCGAAGATCACGTAGAGGAAGGAGTACACGTAGTAGCGGACCTGGGTGTGCGCCCAGCCCTCGCCGACCGGGTCCACTCCGCACTCGTACGTGAGCATCTTCTCGCGCGTCGGCACCACCGGCCGCAGCAGCCGTCCGGCCCCGAAGGCCACGGCGACGAACAGCACCCCGATGAGCGCCATCAGTCCGACGACCGAATAGCTCGCGAAGTAGTCGGCCGCATGGTCGGCGCCACGCTCGGCCGAAAGCACGGTCACGGTCGGTTCCAGCACGTCCGCCCCTCGCTCCCCATGGCCACTGTCGACGATCTGTACGGACGGGAGTCTAGGCCCTGCTAAAGACACGATAAGCAGTCGCGTCGGGCTGAAGCGAACCTGAGGTGGGGTTATCCCTACTTCTCACCCACTGCCCACCCCATGGCATCGGCCCGTCCGCCCCGGCAGTCTGTGCCGTATGACCGCGAGCACCGACGCCACCGCCAGCGCCCACGCCGACGACCGGCTGCCCGACGACCGGCTGCCCCCCGTGCGCTTCGCGTACGACGCCCACACCTGGAAGGAGATCGCCCACCTCCTCGCCAATCTACCGATGTCGATCATCGGATTTGTTTACGTGGCTGTCATGATTTACACGGGCGCCCTGCTGTCGGTGACGGTGATCGGGCTGCCGCTGCTCGCGGCCGGCCTGCTGTGCTCGCGGCAGCTCGGCAAGGCGGAGCGGTGGCGGGCGCGGAAGCTGCTCGGTCTGCGGATCGACGAGCCGAGCCCGATACCCGCCCGCCGCCGCCAGGGCGACTTCTTCACCTGGCTGTGGACGAGCCTGAAGGACCCGGTCGGCTGGCGCACCGTGCTGTACGACTTCATCCGGCTGCCCTGGGGCGTGCTGACCTTCACGGTCGCGCTGACCGGCCTCTTCGTCGCCTGGCCCGTCCTGCCGTACATCGCCCGCGGCCTGACCAACGCCGACCGGGCGATGGTGCGCGGGCTGCTGTCCCCGTCCGACGAGCTGGAGCGGCGGATCGCCGAGCTGGAGTCGGACCGCGGGGTCGTCGTCGACACCGCCGCCGCCGATCTGCGCCGTATCGAGCGGGATCTGCACGACGGGGCACAGGCCCGCCTCGTGGCCCTCGCCATGGGCCTCGGCCTGGCCAAGGAGAAGCTGCTGGAGGATCCGGACGCCGCGGCGGCGATGGTCGACGAGGCGCACGGTGAGGTGAAGCTCGCCCTCCAGGAACTGCGCGATCTGGCGCGCGGTATCCACCCGGCCGTCCTGACCGACCGCGGCCTGGACGCCGCGCTCTCGTCGGTCTCCGCGCGCTGCACGGTTCCGGTGAAGGTGTCAGTCGACCTGGCGGCCCGTCCGGCGCAGGCGATCGAGGGCATTGCGTACTTCACCGTCTCCGAGCTGCTGCAGAACGTCAGCAAGCACGCCCGCGCGACCAGTGCGTCCGTCGATGTCCGGCGGGCGGAGGAGCGGCTGCTGATCCAGGTACGGGACGACGGGCGCGGCGGCGCGCGGCTGGACGGGGGCAGCGGTATGGCCGGGCTCGCGGAGCGGCTCGGTGCGGTCGACGGGCTGTTCGTCCTCGACTCGCCGGCCGGCGGGCCGACCACGGTCACGGCGGAACTGCCCTGGCGGGACCGCTAAGCCCTGTCCGGCCACAGGCCGCTGCTGTGCCGGCCCCGGGTAGGGGAAACCCCCGGTCCGAGACGCCGACCGGCTCCATGGCCCGGCAGGCCCCTCCCCAGCAGCCTTGACGTACCAGCCCGCAGAACATTCCGCAGAGTAGAAACGGACGACGCAGATGGCCACGGACACGGACACGGATTACCGACCGGAGACCCGCCGGCACATCCTCCCGCCGGCACTGCGCGCGCCGGTCGAGGCCCGCACGTGGCGCGAGTTCGGCTATCTGATGCTGAGCCTGCCGATCAGCATCGCCCTCTTCACCTGCGCGGTCACGATGACCTCGGTGGGCGCGGGGCTGCTCGTCACCTTCCTCGGCGTCCCGGTGCTCGCCGCCGGCCTGGCCGCCTGCCGCGGCCTCGGCGCGCTGGAGCGGACCCGGGCACGCGCCCTGCTGGGTCTGGCGGTGGCGGATCCGGAGCCGGTCCGTACAAAGAAGAGCGGGCCGATGGCCTGGATGGGCGGCATCCTCAAGAGCGGGGTGTCCTGGCGGCACCTGCTGTACGCGCTGCTGCACTTCCCGTGGGCCGTCTTCGCCTTCTGTGTGGCGCTGACCTTCTGGGCCTACGGCTGGGCCTTGCTGCTCTACCCGCTGTACCACTGGATCCTCCCGGTGTACGCCGGGCAGGACGGCATCCAGCTGTACGGCGACGGAACGCACAACTTCTACCTCGACAGCCCGTTCGAGCTCGCGATGACCAGCGTGATCGGACTGCTCCTCACGCTCGCCACCCCGTGGATCATCCGCGCGCTGACGACCGTGGACCGGGTGATGGTCCTCGGCCTGCTGGGGCCGTCCCGGCTCGCCACCCGGGTGACCGAACTGGAGTCGGACCGCGGGGTCGTCGTCGACACCGCCGCCGCCGATCTGCGCCGTATCGAGCGGGACCTCCACGACGGGGCGCAGGCCCGCCTGGTGGCCCTCGCCATGGACCTCGGCCTTGCAAAGGAAAAGCTCACGGAGGACCCCCAGGCGGCGGCCCGGATGGTCGACGAGGCGCACGGCGAGGTGAAGATCGCGTTGCAGGAACTGCGCGATCTGGCGCGCGGCATCCACCCGGCCGTCCTGACCGACCGCGGCCTCGACGCCGCACTGTCGGCGGTCGCCTCACGGTGTGCGGTGCCGGTACGGGTCGATGTCGATCTGCCGGCGCGGCCGGCCGCGGCGATCGAGGGGATCGCGTACTTCACGGTGTCCGAGCTGCTGCAGAACGTCAGCAAGCATGCGCGGGCGCGCACGGCGAGCGTGGAGGTGTGGCGCACGGCGGACCGGCTGCTGCTCCAGGTGACCGACGACGGCCAGGGCGGCGCGGACACCACGGCGGGCAGCGGGCTGGCCGGCCTTGCGGAGCGGCTGGACGCGGTCGACGGAATCCTGGTTGTCGACTCCCCCGCGGGCGGCCCGACGACGGTGACGGCGGAGCTGCCTTGGCGGGCCTAGGTCTCCGGCCCGCTCAGCCACCGCTGCCCCCGCCGGAGGCGACCCGCGCACCAATCCACGAGCCTGGGCCCCGTCCGTTCCTGATACTGGGATGCTGGAGCAGCCCCGGTTGGGGCGCGGACGACAGGTGGGGGATACGGAGTCGTGGAGGACAGGGTGCGGGTGGTCATCGCCGAGGATTCAGTGCTGCTTCGGGAGGGCCTGACCCGGCTGTTGACCGACCGGGGGCATGACGTCGTCGCAGGCGTGGGGGACGCGGTGGCCCTGGTCAAGACGGTCGCGGACCTCGCGTCGCAGGACGCGCTGCCGGACGTCGTCGTCGCGGATGTGCGGATGCCGCCGACGCATACGGACGAAGGGGTACGGGCAGCGGTGCAGCTGCGCAGCGAGCACCCCGGCGTCGGCGTGCTGGTGCTGTCGCAGTACGTGGAGGAGCAGTACGCCACCGAACTGTTGGCCGGATCCAGCCGGGGCGTGGGCTACCTGCTCAAGGACCGGGTAGCCGAGGTACGTGAGTTCGTGGACGCGGTCGTAAGGGTGGCGCGGGGCGGGACCGCCCTGGACCCCGAGGTCGTGGCGCAGTTGCTGGGCCGCAGCCGGAAGCAGGACGTGCTGGCAGGGCTGACACCGCGGGAGCGGGAGGTTCTGGGCCTGATGGCCGAGGGGCGCACGAATTCGGCCATCGCCCGGCAGCTGGTGGTCAGCGACGGAGCGGTCGAGAAGCATGTAAGTAACATCTTTCAGAAGCTCGGCCTCTCCCCCAGTGACGGGGATCACCGCCGCGTGCTGGCCGTGCTGACCTATTTGAATTCCTAAATTCCCAGCGAGCTGACACCCTGTCAGAGAGCAGGAAAATGTCTCAAAAAGTGGTCCAGCATATGAGCGGTCCGGGGAAGGCGGCCCTTACCGACGTAGGGTGGGCCATGGGGGACGACCGGTCGGCCGGCCGTGCCCGAGCCGCCGCCTCGAAGGAGGTCCAGTTCAGTGACCAGCCAGGTCAGTAGCCCAGCCGAACAGGCCGACGGGGCCAATGAGGCTGTCGTCGGGGAACAGCGCAAGTCCTCCGGTGAGAAGGAGGTGCGCCGTCTGGACCGGGTGATCATCCGTTTCGCGGGTGACTCGGGTGACGGTATGCAGCTCACCGGTGACCGGTTCACGTCGGAGACGGCGTCGTTCGGCAACGACTTGTCGACGCTGCCGAACTTCCCGGCCGAGATCCGGGCCCCTGCCGGCACGCTGCCGGGCGTCTCGTCGTTCCAGCTGCACTTCGCCGACCACGACATCCTCACCCCCGGTGACGCCCCGAACGTACTGGTGGCGATGAACCCGGCCGCGCTGAAGGCGAACATCGGGGACGTGCCGCGCGGCGCGGAGGTCATCGTCAACACCGACGAGTTCACCAAGCGGCCGATGGCCAAGGTCGGCTACGACACCTCGCCGCTGGAGGACGGCTCGCTGGACGGCTACCAGGTCCATCCGGTGCCGCTGACGACCCTGACGGTCGAGGCGCTGAAGGACTTCGGGCTCTCCCGCAAGGAGGCCGAGCGGTCCAA
>NZ_JANAVP010000013.1 GCF_024213665.1 Streptomyces sp. A3M-1-3 | reverse complement strand
CCCCGCGCAGCGGGTACCACATCGCTGCGCGATGTGCAGAGAGACGGTTCGCTGCGCTCACCGTGCCCGTGCGGAGCACGGGTCAACTCCCTCCGCTGCGCTCCAGGAGTTGAGGGGGGGCAGCGCGCCCGGCGGGCCGCGCGGTGCGCGGCCGGGCGGCTGACGGGGTGTCGGGGTGTCGGGTGCGGCTAGTGTGGCCTCCTGAACGGGAGTTGGGGAGCGCTGGGCGTTCCCGGGCGGGTCCGCTGCGCTTCCCCGCCTGACGGTCCTTCCGGCTGCGCCTCCAGAACCGTTGGGGCCCGCTGGCGCGGGCCGGGCTGGCTACGAGGGATGGGGGGCTCGTTCGTGTTGGGTTCTAGTGTAGCGCGTGCATCAGGTTGATACAGCATGTACCGTTGGCGGAAACACGGGAAACCCCCCAACCATCCAGGCGGGGCCCTGTGTTTGAGCGAGGGTCAGTTTCCTTTCCTGAAAGGCAGAATGACGAGTGGATCTCTTCCCTATCTGGAAGCGTTACGTGCGCGCTGTGGAACAGGAATTCGTGCGTGCAGGTTTCCCGGAGGCTTCGTATTCGGTGACCCGGGATGACGAGCACCGCGGGTCCTGCGTTGCCGCATGGAGCTGGGGCGTGGGCGCGCCGCTCGTGAACGCGCATGAGTGGCCCTCGGGGCTCACCCTGACGTGGTCCTCGCTGACCGGACGCTGGACGTACAGCGTGCTGGATGAGCACGGGCTGGAGAACACCCTGGCTCTGCCCGTTCCGGCCCTGGCCGCACCTTCCGCTGTCAGCGCGGTGCTGCCTGCACTGATGGACGGCAGGCACGGGCAGCTCCCCGCTTCCCAGGAGCGGTGGGAGCACGCGGGGCTGCTGGAGTCGTGGGCCGAGTCGGCGGCTCTGTACGGCGATGACAGGTACGACGCTGCCTACCAGGCGGCGGAAGAGGAGGCGGAGAGCTTCCTGCGGTGGCAGGAGCAGCTGGACGGCGAGGGGGCCGTGGCAACGGAGCCGGGCGATGGGGAGCCTGCTGGGCTGACCCGGTACCGAATCGTGGCGCAGCGGACCGATGATGCGCACCCGGGGGCGGCCAAGCTGACGAACTTCACCTACGCGCGGTCGGTGGAGGAGGCTGTGGCGACGGTGCGCCGGGCGAACGAGCAGCCGGGCGGTCTGTACGGGGACCGGGGTCTGTACCGGGTGGTGGAGGTGACGGAGGAGGCGCCGGCCAGCGAGGCACGGCAGCAGGAGGACGCCCGCCGGCGGTTCGTCACCACGGTCATGAATTCCGCGCACGCCGAGATCCGCCGTGAGGCCACCGGCGTGCCCCACTCGGAGATGTACGGGGTCCTGTGCGACTTCTTCACCCGCGCCATCGTCTTCCCCGGCCAGTTCGGCTTCCCGTTCGGCACCGCCGACGGTGACGACCAGCTGCACACCAGCGACCCCTCCCGCGCGCTGTCCCGCCTGCTCCTGGACCACCTCACGCATCACGGCCTGGACCTGGTGGAAGCCCCCACCCCGGCCTACGACCGGGCCGCCCTGCCTGACGAGCGCCTGGGCTTCGGCCAGTCCGTTGAGGACTACACCGCCGACGCCTGGCTCGCCGAGGGCCAGCGCCTTGCGGCCCGTGACGAGGACGAGGGAAGCGAAGCGCCGACGGAGCTTGTCGAGCGGGTCCTGGCCGTGTGCGAGCAGTACTACGCGGCCGTGACCGGCACCAGCTCGTCGCAGTGGGACAAGGAGCTCTCCCGGGAGTTGGTGGGGGTTGCGCTGCGGACGGTGCGCCGGGCGGAGCGAGAGGAGTACCCGCAGGTGCTGGAGGAGTACCTGCGGGAGAACCGGGCGCGGCTGGAGCGGCTGTGGCGCCGCTGCGGGCCCGACGGCCTCTACCCGCGCGGTGTCTATCAACTGGTGGAGCTGCCCGAGTCCTTCGTGCTGTGCGAGCGGATCGACAACGCCCCGTCTTGGCTCGCAGGGGTCTGGGAGGAAGAAGGCCAGGAGGAGACCCCGCTGGAACGCCTCCAGAAGGCATGGCTCTACGACACGGGAGAAGAGGACGGGCGATGAGCAGGATTCCGCTCAAGAAACATCAGGTCGACCAGAAGTCGAGTTTCCGTAAGTGGGTGGGATTTCCTGCAAGGTCATCTGTGCCCGCTCAGGAGCTCCGGGGCACGATTGTGTCCGCGACCGGGTCCGGTAAGACGATCATGGCTGCCGCGAGCGCGCTGGAGTGCTTCCCCGAAGGCCGGATCCTCGTCACGGTCCCGACCCTGGACCTGCTCGTGCAGACCGCCCAGGCGTGGCGCCTGGTGGGCCACCGGGCCCCTATGGTCGCGGTGTGCTCGCTGGACAACGACCCGGTACTCAACGAGCTGGGGGTGCGCACCACCACCAACCCGATCCAGCTCGCCCTGTGGGCCGGGCACGGACCGGTCGTCGTGTTCGCCACGTACGCCTCCCTGGTGGACCGCGAGGACATCGATGCACCGATGGGCCAGCGCAAGGTTCGCGGGCCGCTGGAGACCGCTCTGGCGGGCGGAGAGCGCCTGTACGGACAGCAGATGGACGGCTTCGACGTCGCGATCGTGGACGAAGCTCACGGAACCGCAGGTGATCTGGGGCGGCCGTGGGCGGCGATCCACGACAACGCCCGCATCCCGGCCGACTTCCGGCTCTACCTGACCGCGACCCCGCGCATCCTGGCCTCGCCCCGGCCGCAGAAGGGCGCGGACGGCCAGGAGTTGGAGATCGCCAGCATGGCCAATGACCCGGACGGGACGTACGGCGAGTGGCTGGCCGAACTCGGGCTCTCGGAGGCGATCGAGCGCGAGATCCTCGCCGGGTTCGAGATCGACGTGCTGGAGATCCGCGACCCCTCGCCCGTCCTCGGTCTGTCGGAGGAGGCGCTGCGGGGCCGGCGCCTCGCTCTCCTGCACACCGCGCTCCTGGAGCACGCGGCGAGGTGGAACCTGCGCACCGTCATGACCTTCCACCAGAAGGTCGAGGAGGCCGCCGCGTTCGCGGAGAAGCTGCCGCAGACGGCGGCGGAGCTGTACGTCACCGAGGCGTCCGAGGAGGCCCTGGCGACGGCAGACCGGCTGCCGAAGTCGTCGATCGACGCGGAGCTGTACGAGCTGGAGGCCGGCCGCCACGTCCCGCCGGACCGGGTGTGGTCGGCCTGGCTGTGCGGCGACCACCTCGTGTCCGAGCGGCGGGAGGTACTGCGGCAGTTCGCCAACGGGATCGACGCGAACAACCGGCGGGTGCACCGCGCCTTCCTGGCGAGCGTCCGCGTGCTCGGGGAGGGCGTGGACATCACCGGCGAGCGCGGGGTGGAGGCGATCTGCTTCGCCGACACCCGCGGCTCGCAGGTGGAGATCGTGCAGAACATCGGCCGGGCGCTGCGGCTGAACCGAGACGGCAGCACCAAGGTGGCCAGGATCATCGTGCCGGTCTTCCTGGAGCCGGGCGAGGACCCGACCGACATGGTCGCCAGCGCGAGCTTCAAGCCGCTCGTGGCCGTACTCCAGGGCCTGCGCAGTCACGATGAGCGCCTGGTCGAGCAGCTCGCCTCCCGCGCCCTCTCGCGGGGCAAGCACGAGCGCAAGGTGCACGTGAAGCGCGATGAGGACGGCCGGATCGTCGGGGCCGGCGGCGAGGGCGACGGCGAGGACCAGGAGCAGGACGGCACCGACGGCGCTGCCGAGTCAGCGCTGCTGCACTTTTCCAGCCCGAGGGACGCGGCGACGATCGCGGCGTTCCTGCGTACCCGGGTCTACCGGCCGGAGTCGCTGGTGTGGCTGGAGGGCTACCAGGCCCTGCTGCGCTGGCGGGCCGAGAACGAGATCACCGGCCTGTACGCCGTCCCGTACGACGTGGAGACCGAGGTCGGCGTGACGAAGGATTTCCCGCTCGGCAGGTGGGTGCACCAGCAGAGGAAGGCACTGCGGGCCGGGGAACTGGAGGAGCGGCGCAAGACCCTGCTGGACGCGCCGGAGGCCGGGATGGTGTGGGAGCCGGGCGAGGAAGCGTGGGAGAACAAACTCGCCGCGCTGCGGTCGTACCGGCGCGCCACCGGGCACCTCGCGCCCCGGCAGGACGCGGTATGGGGCGAGGGCGAGGCGATGGTGCCGGTCGGGCAGCATCTGGCGAACCTGCGGCGCAAGGGCGGCCTCGGGAAGGACACCGAGCGGGTCGTGGAACGCGCGAAGCAGCTGGCCGCGGTCGACCCGGACTGGAACTGCCCGTGGCCGCTGGACTGGCAGCGGCACTACAAGGTGCTCGCCGACCTCGTCGACGCCGACGGCATCCTCCCGGCCATCGAGGCCGGGGTGCTGTTCGAGGGTGACGACCTGGGCAAGTGGCTGGAGCGGCAGAAGCAGCCGGGCACCTGGGCGCAGCTGTCCACCGAGCAGCAGGAGCGACTGTCCAGGCTGGGCGTGCAGCCGGTTGAGGCGCCGTCTGCCGTCCCGGCAGCCAAGGGCGCGAAGGGCCCGAGCAAGGCGCAGCAGGCGTTCCAGCGGGGCGTGCAGGCCCTCGCGCAGTGGGTGGAGCGGGAAGGCGCGGGCCGGCCGGTGCCCCGCAGCCACAGCGAGGAGATCACGGCCGACGGCGAGCCGGAGCCCGTGCTCGTGAAGCTGGGCGTGTGGGTCTCCAACACCAAATCCAGGCGCGACAAGCTCACCCAGGAGCAGCTTGCCGCACTCGCGGAGCTGGGCGTTGCTTGGGCGGGCGCGGTGCTGGCGCCCAAGCCGTCCGACGGCCCGGCCCCGGAGGACGACGGCCTCATCCAGCCCGCCCCGCCGGACGCTCAGGTGCAGGAACACCACCAGGACGACACCACGGCCCCGCACACCCCCGGCAAGGACGAGGACACATCGTCAACAGCTCACCGACACGCCCCCGCGCTGGAAGGGCACCTGGCCCATCCGCTTCCCCTCCCCCAGCAGACCAGCCCTGTCCGATGAAGAGCGCAAGGCCCAAATCGCGCGCATCGCGCGGGTGAAGCGCGTCAGCGAGCTGGTGGGCAACCACACCAAGGACGAACTGCTGACCATGGCCTACGAGGGCGGCCTTGCGCGCGAGAACTTCCCCGAGAAGTGGCGCAAGGACAAGATCGCGGACGCCATCGTGGACATCGAACTCCGGGCTGCCGCCCAGCCCGCCCCGGCCCGGCCAGCCGCAGACCCCGCGCAGCCCGTTCCGGCGAAGCGCCTGCCGCAGCGGGACCACCATGACGAGTGCGACAAGATGCTGTACGAGGGCGGCACCTGCACCTGCGACCTCATCGAGCAGTACGGGCCGCCCTCCGAACGGGAGGACTCCTACTGAGACGGCCTCGCCCCGCCGGACCCCGGGCCTTTCGAGGCCCGGGGTCTCGTGCTGTCGGTCGGCAGGTGACTACCGCAGTGAATGCCGGAAGCCCTTGAGCCGGTCGATCAGAATCTCCCCTTCGGAGGTCAGAACGTCAGGCTGGTGCGCTCCCATGCCGGCCAGCAGGTCGGAGACGAGGGCGCAGGCCACGACGACGGCCTCTCGCTTGTCGGTGACAATGGCGGCGAGGTCGCCGGTGGTGTGCGCAGGAGTTGCCGGGAGCGGCATCGCGGGACCGTGCTGGAAGGCGTGCTCCGACACGATCAGGTGCACGGGCTCCTCACTGCCGTCGAAGCGGTGGAGTGCGGCGGACAGCATCAGGTCGCCGGCCGATCCGGTCTCCGCCGCCCAAGCTGCGGCAGCCTGCACCAGCGCCACGAGGTCGAGTTCGAGTCCGCACTGGTACAGCCGCTTGGGGCCGTCGGAGTCGAACTGGTCGCTCTGGAGATTGATGGACAGTGCGGCGTAGAAGCTGCCGTCCTGGTGGAGTCGGCCGGTCGGTTCGCCCTCGAAGCGGACCTGGCGGCGGGCGACCAGCACGGGGCGGGCCGGCTGCACGTTGGTGGTCACTCCCTCGCCGGCGAGCTTGACGAGGCGGTCGAACGCCGCGTTCCGATCCACCTGCGTGGTCAGGGAGTAGGTGCCGCGGACGGCCGGAACTGCGGCCAGGCTGACCCAGCCCGGGAAGTAGGTCACCTCGGGACTGCCGCCGTGCGCCGTGCTGGTCAGGTAGCCCGACAGGTAGCCGAAGCCCGCGTCGGCGACCTGGTGCAGGCGGCCGACGTCAACGGAGGCGGCCTGGAAGCGGGCACGGTAGCGCTGGGCGATCTCGGATTCGGCGAGGGTGCGGGTCGTGGTGCCGTGCCGGACGTGGACGCGGAAGTCGCAGTCGTTGCCCGGAGCCGCGACCGCGTGCGGGGCCTGGGTGCTCGGGAGCACGGTGAGCAACCAGTAGATCTTGCCCTCGTGGACAGCGGACTTCACCGGTCGTACGCCCACGTTGGGAACGACCGGCTGGATCCAGTTCGCGAGCACCGAGCGGATCCACTCCTCACCGCGGCCCGGGACCGGCTCGAAGGGGTCCAGGGCGTGTGCGTGGTCCTGAAGGCCGTCGTCGACGCCGATGACGGCCATGCCGCCGGCGGTGTCGGCCATGGCGGACACGTCCTTGGCGCCGGCGACACTCTCGTCGTCCCGAAACTGGACCGGCTCGCCCGCTCGGTGCCCGACGCCCGCGACATCGGCGACTCCCTCACCGCGCGCGGCGTCAAACTGTCGCTCGGCGGCACGCTCTACGACCCGGCCGACCCGATGGGCAAGCTGTTCTTCAACATCCTGGCCACCTTCGCCGAGTTCGAGGTGGACCTGCTGCGAATGCGGACACGCGAAGGCATGGCCGTCGCCCGCTCCAAAGGCAAGCTGAAGGGCAAGCAGCCCAAGCTGACCCCCCGCCAGCAGGCCCATCTCATTAAGGAACACCGCAGCGGCGAGCACACCATCGCCGATCTCGCCGAACTCTTCTCCGTCTCCCGGGCGACGGTGTACCGGGTCCTGGAGCGCGGGGGAAGTTAGGAGCCCTCACGAACCTGGCCGCAGCGCCCAGTTATTTGACCGAACGTTCTAGATACGTCTATGGTCTTCGACGTGGCCAGGACCAAGGAATTCGATCCGGACGCCGCGCTGCAGTCGGCCCTTGAGCTGTTCTGGCGGCGCGGCTACGAAGCGACGTCAGTGACGGACCTCGTCGAGCACCTCGGCATCGCCCGCGCCAGCATCTACGCGACCTTCGGTAGCAAGAATGAGCTGTACCTGAAGGCCATGGACCGGTACGCCGAGATGCGCGACCCGCTTCTCCTGGCCGAGCTGTCCCAGCCGGGCCCCGCGCTGCCTGTGGTGCGGGCGGTGGTGCGCCGCTTCGCTGCGGAAGCCGCCTCCCCGGAAGGGCGGCTGAACGGCTGCTTCGTCACCAATACCGCGGCCGAGCTGGCCCCACACGACCCTGCGGCGGCCCGCCGGGTCGAGATCAGCTGGGAGCGCGTCGAGACCCCACTGCACTCCGCGCTCGTACGGGCCCAGGCCCAGGGCGAGCTTCCCGAGGACCGCGATCCGCGCGCGCTGGCCCGGATGCTGCTCGTCCTGCTGCAGGGCGTACGGATCGTCGGCAAGGTGTCGAACGATCCCGCCCGGGTGCGGGACGCGGCCGAGCAGGCGCTGGCCCTGCTGGACTGAATCACACTCACCGGAGCCACCGGGCCCCCTTCCGCGCGCCCGAATAATGAACCGATCGGTCAAATATCAGGGGGAGACATGACCGCCACAGGCGCCGCCCGCGTCGCCACCATGCGGCACCGATGCGCCTTCGTCCTCCTCGGCAGCGTCCAGACCACGCTGATCTTCACGCTCGCCGCGATCACCGTACCGCTGCCCCGCATCGGGCGCGAATTCGACCTGGAGCGCGCCGACTTGATCCTGCTTAGCGCCGCCTACGGACTGACCTTCGCCGGGCTGGTGCTCTTCGGCGGACGCCTCGCCGACCGCTACGGCGGGCGGCGCGCCCTCACCGCGGGCCTTGTCCTCTTCGCCGCCGCCTCGGCTGCCGCCCCGCTCGCCCCCGGCATCGGGGCACTGCTCGCGGCGCGCTTCGCACAGGGCGCGGGCGCGGCCCTCGTCGCGCCAGCCGCCATGGCCGTGCTGCGCGCCGTCTTCCCCTCCCCACCCGCGTACGGCAGGGCGATGGCCACCTGGGGCGGGCTCTCGGTACTCGGTGCGACTGCGGGCAATCTGCTCTCCGGCGTCATCTCAGTCCTGCTTTCCTGGCGTTGGACCTTCGCCGTACCACTCGTGGTGGCGATCGCAGCCCTCGCCCTCACGCCCCGGCTGCTGCCGGACACCGCACCAAACCGGGGCAGGACTCTCGACCTGCCAGGTGCTCTGCTCGCCACCGTCGGGATCACCCTCGCCAGTTACGGGCTCGTCGTCACCGACGCCCGACCCTGGTCATCGGTCGGCGTGCTCGTGCCGCTGCTCGGCGGGACCGCGCTGCTGGCCGCGTTCTGGTACGCCGAGCGCCGGGCCCGCGACCCGCTGCTGCCACCCCGCTTCCTGCTTGACCGGCGACGGGCCCTCGCCCTCACGGCCATCGCATTGAGTGCCTGCGGGACCGCGATGACCTTCGTGGTTCTCTCACTCCACCTCCAGCAGGCGCGCGACTGGTCACAGTTGCAGACCTCGGCCGCCTTTGTGCCGTTCGCCGTCGCGCTGATCGCCTCGGGCCGGGCGGCAGGACCGCTCATCGGCCGGTACGGGGCCGGAGCCGTCACGGCCGCCGGGCTGGGCACGGGTGCGGCCGGGCTCGCCCTCCTCGCGTTCACCGGGCTCGATGCGCACACCTGGTACGCGTA
Organism: Streptomyces sp. A3M-1-3; assembly: GCF_024213665.1. Taxonomy (GTDB): domain Bacteria; phylum Actinomycetota; class Actinomycetes; order Streptomycetales; family Streptomycetaceae; genus Streptomyces. Next base: position 182,902 of record NZ_JANAVP010000013.1, on the reverse strand, counting down.
TGGACTGCTGCCGGGCCTTGTGCTGCTGCCGGCCGGCACCGCGGCCTCCTTCGCCGGAGCCGCCGTGCTCGCCACGGAAGGTGTACCGCAGCAGGAGACCGGGCTCGCGGGCGGCGTGCTGAACACCGCGATGGAATTCGGCCCGACCGTCCTCTTCGCCGTCCTGCTCACGCTCGGCAGCGACGCCTCGTCCCTGGCCGCGACGGGGGCCGCCCTCGCCGTCGTGGCCCTCCTGAACCACCGCACCCAGTAATCCATCACTCAAGGGAGTCACCGAAATGAACCGCTTCACCGGCAAGACCGTCCTCGTCACCGGCGCAGGCTCCGGCCTTGGCCGCGCAATCGCGCTCGCCTTCGCCGCCGAGGGCGCATCCGTGGTCGCCGCGGGACGCACCGCGGCCTCCCTGGCCGAGACGGTCGGCCTCATCGAGGCGGCCGGCGGCACGGCCGCCGCTGTGACCGGCGATGTCACTGACTCCAGCCAGCTCCAGAACCTCGTACGCGAGAGCGTCACCCGCTTCGGCGGACTGGACATCGCGGTCAACAACGCCGGGATACTCCGCGGCACCGTACCCGTCGGCGAGGTGAGCGAGGAGGACTGGGACGCGGTGCTGCGAACCAATGTCACCGGCGTCTGGCTGGCCATGAAGCACGAGATCGCGCACATGAAGGAGAACGGCGGCGGCGTCATCGTCAATATCTCCTCCAACCTGGGCGCACACCTGCGGATCCCGAACGCCGCCGCGTACATCACCTCGAAGGCAGCGGTCTCCGCGCTGACCCGCGCCGCCGCTCTCGACCACATCCACCAGGGCATCCGCATCAACGCCGTCAGCCCGGGCGCCTCCGCCGCTCCCATGTCGCTGCGGCCCGGCGAGACCGAGGCCGACCGTGCCGAGCGGGTAAAGACGGAGAACCCGCTCGGCCGGGTCGCGGAGGCCGAAGAAGTGGCGGCCGCGGTGCTCTACCTCGCTTCGCCTGCGGCCGGCGCGGTGGTCGGCACCGACCTGGTCGTCGACAGTGGATCCTCGGCCTGACGGGCACGCCACCGGCGAGCACACCATCGCCCACCTTGCCGAGACCTTCTCTGTCAGCGGGCCACGGTGTACCGGGTCCTGGAGCGCGCTGCGGGATCAGGGCGAACGCGCCGATGGCCACCAGCTTCGGGGTGTCGTTCAGCCCTCGCGCCGCCCCACCGCCCCGGCCGAGACCTAGTGCGCGCCTGTCAGCAGCCAAGCACTCGCACGCGGCGCGGGCCCTCCTGCGTACAGGCTCTCCGCCGCCGGTACCTCCAGGACCGTACGGGCGGGAAACCCAGTGGAGGCGAGTGGGTATTCCGTCCGTCCCGGAAGGAGCCAGGCGCAACCCGCGGAGGCCGCGCTCGGAGACACCCTCACCGGTCGCGGGAGTGGTCGCGGCAGGGGTTTTCCTGCTGGTCGGATGGACCTGCCGGTGTACCCAAGGCCGATCGCCCGCTATTCCCCCGGGCATGATGCAGGACGGGACGCAATGACGGCGACCCAGCTGACCCTGGCCGTCGCGGGTGCGATGCTGGCCGGCGCTGTGGCCGGGGGCATCGGGGTGTCCCGCTCGCTCGGCGAGGGCGTGCTCGACCTCAACCACGCCGACGGCCTGCGGGCCAGCGCCACCACCTCGGTGCTCGTTGGCGCCGCTGTACGGCGAGGGCCGTCGGGGCAGCCCAGAATCAGGCCGCCCCCGTCCTGCATCAGCTCTGGGCCGGGGCTGCCTCGCCTTGCGGACTGCGCGGTCCGGGCACCGTGGCCGCTGTGGCGGCGAGGTCCAGGTCGAGGCGGCTGGTCATATCCAGTTCGAATCTTCCATACGGATTTACATGGATCCAAAACAGCGGGGACAGTGCCCGCCGGTCCGCTTCCCTTGCTGGCCCACGTCGGATCCGCCAGAACCCGCTGTACCAGCATGGTGTTCACATGCACGAGACTGCTCTGCAAAAGGTGCAGGGCGAGCATCGAGACCTCTTGGCTCTCCTTGTCCGCCCCGGTCAGGTCACCGTCCTTGCCGTAGAACAGATCCTGGTTCGCCGAGTTCCAGTTCTCCACCACCTGCAGGCCCTCGCCGATCTCCTTGCGCATGTCCTCATCCGCGAGGTAGTCGCAGATGAACGCCGTACGCACCACGCGCCCCAGCTCCTCGATCGCCAGATAGGTCGGGTGCTTCGGGCCGCCCTTGGTGAAACGCCGCAGCACCTGCTCGGCCTCCGCGGTGCCCAGCCTGAGCGCGGTCGTGTACTTCACGATCTGGTCGTACTGCTGGGCGATCAGGTCCCAGTCGATCGTCCTGGTCGACAGCACCGGGGCCAGGCGGGGCCAGTTCTTGTCCTCGCCCGCGGCCGGCCGGTACAACCGGGCCCGCCCGATGTTCTTGAGCCTGGGCATCAGCTTGAAGTCCAGCATGTGCGCGAAGGCGAACCCGACGATGGACGCGCCGTGGGTATCGGTGTACTGGCGGTCGACCTCCATGTCGGTGCAGTGCCGCAGCACGCCCTCGATCATCGCGGCGACCTCGGAGGCCGAACAGGACTTCAGCTGGCTGTAAACGCACACCGATTTTCGTTCTACGTGCCAATAGATCATGACTCCGGGGCCCCGGTAGCGTTGGTGCCACTCCGTCATGAAGTTCGAGGACCAGGCGCCGAACTTGCGGCTGTCGGAGGCGCAGGCGGTCCCGGTGCCCCACCACATCTCGTCGCGGACCGCAAAGGTGGCGTTGACCAGCTTGACCAGCGCGGCGCGCAGGTTGGCCCGGATCACGAACAGGTGCCGCACCCGGCGCAGGGTCGCCTCGCTCTCGCCGTGCTTGCCGGTCACCGCGACGCGCTTGATGCCCATGTTGGTGCCCAGTCCGAAAAGGACCAAAAGCAGCCGTCGCCGCAGCACGTCCCGGGACAGCATCTCGCGGGTGGCCACCGTGGTGAACTCGGCGGTGAAGTCGGTGTCGAACTCGGCGTACTTCAAGATGTCCAGCAGGTCGATGGTTCCCCAGCGCCGTTCGATCTCAGCCTTGATCGCCGCCAGGTTCTCCGGCTCCTCCTGCTTGGGCCGCGGCGAGACCTTGATCCACCCCTCGCCGTTCCTCTTCACGATCGCCAACCCGCCGGTGGTGTCCTCCGCCAGGGCCTTCTCGAACCGGTACAGGGCCTCGCGGTGCTTCTTCTGCAGGGCGGCGATGAACTTCGCCGGGTCCTGGGGCTTTTGGATCGCGTCGTAGTGCACGTCCCGGTTGTCCTCGAAGTCCTGCGGCAGGTCGTCCTCCGGGTTGCGCCACCGGTTCGCGCCCACGACCCATATCTCCCGGCGCCGCAACGCCTCCCGCAGGCTGACCAGCACGCACAGCTCGTACGGGATGCGCTCGACGCAGCCCTTGTCGTCCACCACCGCAGCCCGCCACTGATCGGGCACCACACCCTCCAGCGGCACGGTCTCAGCCGGGTCGAAGAACGCACCCTCCTTGAGCGGTTGCTCCAGGTAGCGCTGAAGCAGGTCGATGGCGTCCATCACCGGCCGGTACGCGGTGTTGTTGCATTTGAGCTCCAGCGCGTTCAACAAGGGCGAGAGCATCCGCCGCCAGTGCGCCGAGTACGCGGAGCGTAGTACGGTCCGCACCCTCGCCTTGTAGCGAGCCTCGTTCGCGGCGGCCTCTGCGGCGAGGGCCTTGAGCGTCTTCTCTCCACCGACCACCGGGTAGATCACGCTGCGGACCGTGCCCGAGGGCTGGGACAAGGACGCCTCGGCGACCCGCAGCATCATCGCCTCCTTGCCCCGTACCTTCTTCAGCTCGTTCGTGAGCTCCTTGTCGACCTTCTTCTCCGCCCTGGTGTTGATCTTCAGCACCAGCTGGATGAAAAGCTCCACCAGCGAGTCGGTGATCTCCGTGTGCCGCACGTGGCACAGCGCGGCCAACAAGGTCAGGCGCGGCGCCGGCTTCATCCGCTCCAGGTTCGCCGGGTACTCCTTCGAGGCCCGCGCCCGCCAGGCGTCCACCTGCTTCTCCGACACGTCCGCGAACAAGTCCGCGGGCAACTCCAGCCTCCGCACCCGCTGGAGCTTGTCCACCTCCGCGAACAGGCTCTCCAGCCCCGGCGCCCCCGGGTCCGCCTTCAGCTCGCTGAAAAACGACCGCCCGCCACCCGCAGTCGCCTGATCCCCGGCCTGAGCTTCGCCGCCCTCCCCCTGGTCACTGCCCGCGACCAAGTCCTCCAGCCGCGAACGCGTCGCGTGAGAGAGCCGGTCCACGGTCCGGCGGCAGAACCGCGCATCGAAATCCCTGAGCGCCTTGCCCACCAGGCGCCGGACCTTGGCCGGAGCCGGCGGCTCTACGAGGTCGTTGCGACACCGGGCCACCACCGCCTCCGCCAGCCGGTCGCGGGACATCTCCACCCCGCACAGCTCCGCAGTCAGCCACCCGGGCAGCCGCTCCTGATCCTCCTCCGTACCCGCCCGGAAGCCGAAGGCCGTGCGGATCTCCTTGCGGTGACGCTTGATCCGGTCGCCCTGCCAGTCGTACGCCGCCCATTCCTGCTCCGGCACCTTCACCTGCTGGGCCACGTAGGACACCGCGTCGGCCGGAACCTCCTTGGCGGACTCCGGGAACCGGGCCTCCACCTCGAAGAACTTCAGCAGCATCGCAAAGCTTATCTTCAGTGGCCGTTCCCAATAGGTCTTTGACCTGGGCTGATGTGTGGTGGCCGGTGTCGACGACGGGCTGCGTCAGCAGGGGCCGATGGTCCTCGTGAACCGGCGTCCCGCGCCGCCCGGTTCATCCGTAGAGGTGACAGCGGCAGCCCGCTGCCGGCCGAGTGCGCGGGCGAGCTGGTCCCTGAGCTCCCGCACTTCTGCTTCCAGCTCGCGGTTGCGGGCCGTGGCGGCCTCCAGCCGTCTGATCAGGGACGCGTCGGATGCCCGCTGCTGGTCGGGGATCCGGGCTGCCGCCGACGCGGGTGGGTGGCGTTCGCGCAGGCGGCTGATCTCGGCCTTTAGGTCGGTCTGGGTGTAGAGCCAGGATCGTGAGACGCCGGCCTCGTGGGCGACGGCGTCGAAGGTGACGGGCTGTCCGGCCTCGTCCAGGCGCCGCAGGGCGGCGATCGCGCGGTCCCTGGTAGCCGCGGCCCGGCGGTGGGCCGCGGCGATGATGTGCGGGGAGTTGTCAGCCCGCATCGGCGGCCTCCTGAGGTCCGTCGGAGTCGGCTTCGAGTTCGCCGATCATCCGGTCAAGGTTGGCCTTGACCTGCTCGTTCATCTCGGTGACCCGCTGGTGACCGCAGCCCTTGGCGTTGTCGATGAGCGTCAGCGTCCGGCCCCGCTGGGCCTTGAGCTCTGGCAGGAACTCCGGGCCGGTCAGGAAGACCGGGCAGGTCAAGCACGCGTTGGCATGCGGGCAGGTCTTTTGGACGGGCAGCCCGCAGTAGCCGTTGGGGAGGGTCTGGGTGGCAAGGCCGTTTCGGGTCTTGGCCCACTCGGCCTGGGCCAGCGGCCCTCCGGGATCGAGGGCGACCCGCTCGCCCCGGATGTTGACCTTGGTGGCGGCCTCCCAGCGTCGCCGGACGGTCTGGTCGGTGATCCGCGCGTAGTGGGCCGTCATCTGGTGAGAGTCGTGGTCGAGAAGGACGCGGACGACTTCCTGCGGAACGTCACGGTTGATCAGCCGGGTCGCAAAGGTGTGCCGCCACTGGTGCGGGGTCAGGTGGACGGGCAAGCCGTTCTCGTCCCGGACGTCGCACTCGGCGAGCCAGCGTTTGAGCATCTGCCGGTAGGTGTCCGGGGAGAAGTGGTGCCGTCCGCTGGCGTTGCCCTTCAGCCGCGGGAAGAGGTGCGGGTTGCCGTCCGGCCAGCGCTCCAGGACGCGCTGCTGTTGGGACCGGATCTCGGCCTCGGTCTCCTCGTCGATGGGGACGGCGGCCTCCCGGCTCATCTTGTTGTTGAAGTAGCGCAGGTAGGGGGCGCGTTGGCCGTCGTGGAGCAGGCAGTCGAAGCGGATGGTGCAGGCGTCGGAGACCCGCAGGCCGCAGCGGACGAGGACGAGGGTGATCAGCCGGGCGGCGGGGTCGGTCCACCGGTCGAGGTTCGCCGGCTGCTCGACCTGGGTCATGACGTGCTCGGCGAGGTGGCGGGCGAGGCGGGAGCGGCGCCGAGGGCAGTCGCCGGTGAAGAACGCGGCGCTGGTCGGCAGGGTGGCGTCCCAGCCGTGCTGGCGAATGCCTTGGAAGAACAGGTGCAGGCTGTCGGCGTACGGATCGAAGTGCATAGCCGCGTACGTTTGAACGTGCAGAGGTGTCAGGCGACTTGGGTCTCTCGCTCGATGGCCTTGAGGCGGTTCTTGAGTCGATAGCTGGGGCCGTTGATGGCGACGACTTCGCAGTGGTGCAGGAGGCGGTCGAGGATCGCGGTGGCGAGGACTTCGTCGCCGAAGACCTGGCCCCACTCGCTGAAGGCCTTGTTCGAGGTCAGGATGATGGAGCCCTTTACGTAGCGCTTGGAGATGACCTGGAACACCAGGTTCGCTTCGGCGCGTTCGAGGGGCTGGTAGCCGACTTCGTCGACCACGAGGACGCTCGGCCGTAGATAGGTGCCGAGCTTGCTGGTCAGGCGCCCGGCGGCCTCGGCGGCTTTGAGGTTGCGGACCATGTCGTCGAGGCTGGTGAAGTAGATCGAGTAGCCGGCCCGGCAGGCCGCGACCGCCAGCGCGATGGCGATGTGAGTCTTGCCAACCCCGGGCGGTCCGAGCAGGGCGGCGTTCGCCCTGGCCTCGACGAAGGACAGGGTGGCGAGGTCTTTGACCTTGCGCGGGTCCAGGTCGGGCTGGAAGGAGAAGTCGTACTCATCGAGTGTCTTGTGGTGCGGCAGGCGCGAGAGTCGCAGGCCCTGGCGGAAGCGGCGGTCGTCACGGACGGCGAGTTCCTCGGACAGCACCAGGTCGAGGAAGTCGAGATAGCCCAGTTTCGCCTCGTCGGCCCGCCGGGTGTACTCGTTGATGGTTTCCGCCAGGTGGGGCAGGCCGAGCTTGCCGGCCGTGGTGCGGATGCGGGTGCTGACCAGCTCGCTCAAGACAATTCCTTCGTGCTCGGGTGGGTCGTGAAGGGGCGGGTGCCGGTCAGTTCGTCATAGACCGACAGCGGTCGGCGGCCGACCTCAATGCGGGTGGCGGCGGCCCGGTTCAGCAGGGCCGTGAGCGGGCCGGCCTCCTCGCCGCGGGGCTGCGGGAGGGGCCGGACCGGGACGTCGCCGGTGGTGGTCCGGCGTCCCTGGCCGGTGGGCAGGCCGTCCCAGTGCTGTTCCTCGACGACCCGGACACCGCGGCCGACCGCCCGCGGGTGCATGGCCAGCAGCGTCTCGCCATGGGAGTCGGGGACGGTGGCGTGCAGTATGACCTGCGACTTCGTGGCCCGGATCTCCACCAGCTGGCGGGGCCTGACCCGGCGGGCCGGCACTGAGTAGAGGTTGCCGCCAAAGGCGACCAGACAGTCCTTGCCGACCGGCCGCAGATGACGCTCGGCCACCAGATAAGGGGTGGGCGGCAGCGGCTTGAGAGCCACGTGGTCCCGGGCGCCACGATGCCCGATGACCTCGCGGTGCGTCTTGTGGATCTGAGCCCGCCGCTGCGGCACCCAGGCCATGAAGGCGGCGTCCATCTCCTCGACGGAGGAGAAGGCCCGCCCGGACAGGACGTGGTCACGGACGATCAGGACCTGGCGCTCGACGCGGCCCTTGCCCTGCGGGCGGTAGGCGGCCAGCACATCGATGTCGAAGTCGTAGTGGCCGGCGAAGCCGACCGCCTCCGGATGCAGCGGAACCGCCTCGCCAGGAGCGACATGGCGGCGGACAACGGTCTTGGTGCGGTCGTAGACGATCGTCATCGGCACCCCGCCGAAGTGGGCAAACGCCCGGCGGTGGCAGTCGAAGAACGTCTGCAGGTCCAGACTGGTGGTGAAACAGCAGAACGGATCACGGGAGTACGACAGCACCATGTGGAACGAGTAGACCTTCGCAATACCCAGGTGGGCGAGGACCTTGCCTTCATCACCCCAGTCCACCTGAGCCTGGGCGCCCGGGATCACCTCGAACCGGCGGTGCATCCCCGCCAGCTCCCTCGGCGTGATGCCCAGTTCCTCCGCGATTCTCGGGCGGGCCTCTTGGACGTAGAGCTTGACCCGCTGATAGTTCCCGGTGAACCCGTACTCCTTGGCCAACCGCTCATGGATCACCGCGGCCTTCATCAGGACCTCGGCCCGCAGCATCGCATCGATCAGCGGAGCGACCTCGTCGACCACCCGCTTGCGCAGCTGACCATTCGCCATCCGGCGCGGCGGCGCGGACGACCCGTCAGCAGACAGGTACTTGCTGACCGTCCGCCAGTTCAGCCCGGTCTCCTTGGCGACCTCCGACAGACTCATCGCCCCGGACTCCACCAGACCGCGGAAGCGCCGCAGTTCCAGCCAGCGCTGCGGATCCAAGACCATGACCCAACCCCCCTTCTCTGCAACCTTGGACAACAGGCAGCAGCGTGCCGGGGACCGGTACTCACCACATCAAGAACTCTGCACGTTCATCCGTACGCGGCTATGCACGTTCACGTGTACGCCGACACGCTGAGGCGGGAACGAGCCCTGCGCACTGGCTCGGGTCCTACACCTTCGACATCGTCGAACCTCCTTGGTGAATCCCACTCTTCTCAAGCGACCTCGTGTCGCACGACCTGATTGATCCACGACGAGTACGTCGGCGTGAAGTGCAGCTCGAAGCGGGGATGGGCGAGCAGCCACTTGTGCACCACGGGTGCCTTGTGCGCGGAGAGGTTGTCACAGATCACGTGGACCGCCAGGCCGGGCTCGGTCTGGCGGTCGATCTCGTCGAGGAAGTCGCGGAAGTCGACCGCCCGGTGCTGGGCGGATAACTTGCCGATCACTTTGCCGGTCGCGGTGTTCAGCGCGGCGAACAGGTCCACGGTGCCGTGCCGGACGTAGTCGAAGCTGCGCCGCTCGGGCACTCCGGGCACCATCGGCAGCACCGGGGCGGTCCGGCTCAGGGCCTGGATCTGCGGCTTCTCGTCCACCGCAAACACCACGGCGTTCGCCGGCGGAGCCAGATACAAGCCGACCACGTCCCGGATCTTCTCGATCAGCAGTGGGTCCGGGGAGATCTTGAAGGTCTCGGTCCGCCATGGCTCGAGACCGAAGGCACGCCAGATCCGCAGCACACTCGTGGGCGAGATCCCGACCTTCTTGGACAGCTCTCGCTTCGACCAGTGCGTGGCGCCCTGCGGTGTCTCCTCCAGGGTGCGCACCACCACCTCCTCCACCTGGGCATCGGTGATGGTGCGGGGCACCCCGGGCCGGGGCTCGTCGCTCAGTCCGTTCAGCCGGTCACGCAGGAATCTCGTGCGCCACCGGCCACTGTCTTCCGGTCGGTCTCCAGCCGCGCCGCAACTGCGGTGTTGCTCCCGCCTGCCGCACATGCCAGGACGATCCGGGCTCGCTTCGCCAAGCCCTGCGCGCTCGCGCGCCGCTTGGCCCAGTTCTGCAACGTCAGCCGCTCGGTCTCGTTTAACACCAGCGGCTCCAGCCTGCTATCGCCCATGCTCCCCAGCACACCGCGCAGCGACCAGCCCCGTCAGGGAAAGCCCAAGATCTGAAACAGAACACGACTCACGAGGCGAGCCGAGACCTCAAGACCGGGACACTAGCGGCGGGGGGACAGGCGCAGAGTGGCCGGGAGAGCGGGGCCTTCGTGTCGTCCCGAGGGTCATCAGTTCCTGTGCGCGGTGAGCGCGTTGCGCCTTTGGCGGGAGATCGCGCCGGGATGCGGCGCGCCTCCCGCCGGAAAAGACTATGACCATACTGTCCGTTTTGGTTGCTGCCCACTTGTGCGAGGGAGGTTCTGGATGGATCCGATTGGTGCTGCCCGTTCGCCCCAGGGGATGGGGCAGGAGGCTGTCTCGGGCAGACACGACGAGGCCTGCTTGAGTCGGGGGCGGATGCAATGGGCGCTGGCATGCTCAGCTGCGGGCATGCTGCTCACGGGCTGCTTCGCTGTCGGTCAGCACAGCGGAATCGGTGACCGGGGTGGACGCCCGCCGGCGCAGGACCAGGCGCCGGCGCCGTCGGGGAACAGGCAGCCGGCCAAAGCGCCGCCGGGCAGCCCCAGCACGGGGGCGCCGGCCCCGATGGATGTGAACAGTGTGCTCGCCCGTTCCCTCGAACCGATCCGCACGCGGAGCGGCACGCGGGTGTCGGTCGCTGTTCTGGAGCCCAGGAACGGTCGGCGGGCAGTGTACGGCTCCCATGTGCACGTCACCGCGAGCCTGGTGAAGGTGGATATTCTGGCGGCCCTGCTGCTGCATGCCCAGCGCGAGAGACGGGCGCTCACCCGGTGGGAGGCATCGACCGCCGCTTCGATGATCCAGAGCAGCGACAACGCCTCCGCCAGTGTCCTGTGGCGGCGCATCGGCGGCGGCCGAGGACTCACGGACGCCAACAGAGCCCTGGGGTTGACCTCCACCCAAGCGGGGCCCGGCCCCAACTGGGGCCTCACCCGGACCACCGCGGCAGACCAGCTGGCCCTGCTGTCCGCCGTGTTCGAGGACCATTCACCGCTGAATGGAGCCTCACGCGACCTGATCCAAAGCCTCATGGGCCAGATCGACGCCGAGCAGAACTGGGGGGTGTCCGCGGCAGGCAGCCGTTGGCAACTCAAAAACGGCTGGCTGCAGCGCCCCCACTCTCAACGCTGGGCGATCAACAGCATGGGGCGGGTCAAAGCGCACGGGAGTACGTTCTACCTCGTGATCCTCTCTCATGGCAGCCGGAGTATGTCCCACGGCATCTCCGCCGTGGAGCAGGCGGCGCAGTCGGCCGTGCATGCCCTTTGCAGCACTCCCCCTCCTGTGTCCCCAATCATCCGCTGACCCCTGCGCCACCGGACCAAAGTCGCATCTCCTGTTGCGGAGAAGGAGGGCCCAGCAGGCGGGCTCCAGCGGTCGTGGGCTGGTGGCGCAGCGCGCGGTCGCGCTGGAGGTGCTGGTCGAGCGGCGCGGGAAGCTGCTCGGCGATCCGCTGCAGGTCACTGTCGACGGCATGGTGGTGAGGGGACCTGGAAGAACCTCCAGCGGTATCGAGCGGCATGTCGAATCAAAGGGATACGGCAGGCCATCGTCCGGCGTTTGGCGGGGACGAATGCGACCGGTCGTGAACGGCCGGAGGGCTCGGGCGCCTGCTTCAGCCGAGTGATCAGCCGGTCCACGAGCTGCCAGGCGGCAAGTGAGGGCACGTCGTTCAGGCCGAATCCGGCTCGTCCTCGTAGGTGGGGACTTGCCCCTCCCTGCCGGGCGGCTCCTCGGACCTGGCGCCGCTCGCGGCCTGGTCAGCGGGCTTCCGGTCCCGCTCCCGGGCCTGCCGCTTCTCTTCCTCCAACCGCTTGCGGACCTCTTCCGGCTTGTCTCCGAGCTGGTTCACCACCGTCGCACTCGTCGACATGGCCTGGTCTCGCGCCAAGGGTCACACAGCTCCACCACGGCCGCACGCCGAAACAGCCGAACGGGCGCGGGAACCCCGGCCACCCTTTCGAATAATCTGTGATTCCTCCCCCTCGCGAACCAGAGCGCGGCCCGTCCGGCCACACCGGTCCGGCTGACTCCCCCGCGGACCATGGTGTGTTTGCCGACCACGTCGCGTTGCACGGTGTAGCCGCGCACAACGCGATCACGATCTCCAGGCCGTGTCGGCCCGCCCGGCCAGGGCCGGCCGCCCGCGCCACCGGTAGCGTCGCAACGCTGTCCCACACACAGCTCTCCACCGCCGGTTCTCGAGCGTGGCGTCGACCAGACACGGTCCCGGCGCATGCTTCGCCGCGTTGGTCACGAGCTCGCTGACCGCCAGCTTCACCACCTCGACCGCCGCCTCGTGCGCCGGCAATCATGGCCGGATCGCCGTCGAAGACCGCACTGGCATACCAACTCACCGAACACCCGCTCGGCACCGCTGTGCGCCAAAGGCATGTACCGGATCCCCGTTCGGTTGATCAGTCGCAGACCGATCCGTGGTGGGCAAGGGCGGCAAGCCGGCCATCACAACGCTTTACTCCGGCGGCCAGCTCCGGGCCTCGTACGGTCGGCAGGGCTCAGGCGTGCTCGGGTCTCCGTTCAGCCTGGGCGGCCTCCTCCTCGGGCCTGCGTTCCAGGTGACGGAAGAGGTGTCACTGTACGAGTTCATCTGCAGAGCGAAGTACAGGGTCGAGGGCTCTGTCGCTGATCACGTGACGGGTCGCGTCCCGCCGCGTGGTGCAGGCCGTGAGGATCTACGTCGGGTCTGGCATTGGAGGAGCACCGCACGGCTCGATAAACCGATCGACACCCTGATCTTGATCGCGTCAGCTGGGCGGCATGCCCGAACTGCGTACCGACCGTCTCCTGCTCCGCCGGTGGCGGGACTCCGACCTCGAGCCGTGGGCGGCGATGAACGCCGATCCCGAAGTCCGAGAACACCTCGGAGGGCTGCTGACGCGGGAGCAAAGCGATGCCGCGGTGGCATTCATGCAGGCCGAGTTCGACAACCGAGGTTTTGGGTGGTGGGCGCTGGAAGCACGGGAGACCGGTGAGTTCATCGGCCGCGTCGGCTTGGACGAGGTGGACGAGGACATGCCGTTCGCGGGGGTGGATATCGGGTGGCGGTTGATGCGTTCTGCGTGGGGGCACGGTTACGCCACCGAGGCCGCCCTGGCCTGCCTGGCCTTCGGCTTCGAGGCCCTCGGGCTGCCAGAGGTCGTTGCATCGACGACCGTCAACAACGTTCGTTCCCAGGCAGTGATGCGCAGGATCGGCATGACCCGAGACGCGGCCGACGACTTCGAGGATCCGAGCGTGCCCGAAGGGCCGCTTCGCCAGTGTGTGCTGTACCGCACCCCCGCAGAGATGCTCACGGCCTACACCACCAAGCGGGACGCCATCGCCCCTTCGTGAAGACGGCCAGCGGAGAGGGCCGCCCGGAAGGGCGGCACTTCGGGAAGACGTGAGGGTTGGTCGGGTGGCGGCGGTGGCCATGTCGTGCAGTGCGGTGATGTGGTTCTTGAGGCGGTAGCTGTTGCCGTTGATCGGGACGATGTGGCAGTGGTGCAGGAGCCGGTCGAGGATGGCGCCGGCCAGGACGTCGTCGCCGAAGAACTGGCCCCATTCGGTGAAGGTCTTGTTCGAGGTCAGGATGATCGAGCCCTTCTCGTAGCGCTTCGAGACGAGTTGGAAGACGAGGCCCGGAGGGCCTGGAGCGTCCGCGATCGACTACCTGCAGCAGGCAGCCGCGTCCGGTTATCCGGCCAAGACGTTCGCCGCGGCATGCGGGGAGCGGGTCGGCGGCCTGCTGGTGCACGTCGGCACGATCGAAGGAGCGCGGGACATGGATGTGCTGCGGGCGCTGCTGAGGGTCGACAAGCCCTCAACGATGCGTTGTTGGACTGGGCCTACTGGCCGGTCGAGGCGACCAGCGGGCAGATCCTGTATCGACGCCGCCGTCAACGACTACCTCCTGCGTGGCAAGGCACATCGAGACGGTAAACGCTGCGGCCAATGACGCCAACTCCTGCTCTTGGGCCGCGCCGGGGAGGTGCCCCGTGCGCCGGCCCGGGCTGCGCGCCACCCGATGCGCTCCCGGTGTCCCCGTATGCGCCGATATGCAGGGTGACTGAAGCGGTGTGTGCGCTCACCGCCGTCGTACTGGCCGTGGTGGGGTGCACCAGCCGAACGGCCGCGCCTTAAGTCGGCGCCGTCTTCGAAGTGGAGCGACTGCCGCTGCCGGGGCACAAGCCGTCCCGCGGGAAACAAGACTTCTGCTCGACGTCGCCGACGCCGACAGTCGCGGCGTGATTGCCCGTCGGATCACCTGGCTGAGCGACGAAGCGGCGAACCGCTTTCCGCTGCTGCAGCCGGAGCCACCCCGGCAACTGCCGTGACATCGGCGCTTCCTGGCCGCGCAGAAAAGGCTGCCGGGGAGGGGCGTCAGGCCAGCAGCTTCGCCTTGGCCTGCTGGAACTCCTCCTCGGTGATGACTCCCTTGCCCTTCAGGTCGGCGAGCTTGGCCAGCTCGTCCGCTCCCCCCGTCTCGCCGCCGGCGGCCGCCTTGCGTACGTAGTTCCGGAAGGCCTTCTCGTGCTCCTTGGCCCGCGCCAGATCACGTTTGCCCATGTCGCCGCCGTGCACGATCACGTACACGAGCACGCCGAGGAACGGAAGGATGATCAGCACGATCAGCCACAGAGCCTTGAGCCAGCCACTCATCTTGTCGTTCCGGAAGATGTCTCCCACGATCTTGAACAGCAGGAACAGCCACATCACCCACAGGAAGAACCAGAGCATCGTCCAGAATGTGTTGAGTAGTGGGTAGTCCATCGTCCCGCTCCTGTCACTCACGCCGCACCGCTGGCCCCGCATCACCAGACGCCAGCCACCCTGCAAGCCGGCACGCCGTACAAAACTATGAATAACAACATCAGCTGGATATTTCAGTTCGAGTGGGATGGCGGGTGCTGCGGTTCCAAAGCGCCCGTCATCGGCAGCGGCTGGGCAACACGGGACGTCGCTGACGCCGACCGCGGACGCGTGGTCTGGGACAGCGACGGAAGCCGAGCCTGCGGCGCCGGAGCAGGCCGGCCTCGCGCCAGGGCCTGTGCGAGGTCACGGAAGGTATCTACCAGGTCCGTGGCTTCTGCCCGTCCAGCGTGACCCTGGTCGAGGGCGATACAGGGGTCGTCGTCATTTACGCTGATCCCTCCGGCCGTGGCCATCACCGCCACCGGCCCTCCTGGACGTCGAGTGGGCCGTCCGGCTGGGCGAGCGCCAGACGCTCGATCGTCGCAGCACGCGAGCCAGGACAGCCGCACCGAGACGGCGCCGATCTTGTGCGCGGCCACGTGGAGGCCGGCCGGCGGCTCACCGTCGGCCATCCAGAGCACCACCCGTCCGCGGTAGTCATCGGGGCCCTGGCCGCCGGCAGCCCGGCGCTGCGGACAGCGGCGAGTTCTCGCCCGGCCGTCCGAACCGATGACGCCGACCTCGCCCCGCGGCCCATTGCTGTCGATATGCCCGTTCTCCTGCCAAGTGGGAAGATCGAGTACACGACTGGGTGCGTATGGCGTGCGCCCTCATAGACGTGGACAGGCAGGTCGGCTCATGCCCAAGAAATCGAAGCCATCCGAGCCCTCGCACGGCGAGGGCCCCAGCCGTCACCAGGGGACCGAGCAGCACGGCTGGGCACCCGATGTCGACGAAACCCGCCGGCAGGACAACCCGAGCGCCCGTCGCTCCTTCCACCCCGATGAGCATGCCCCCGGCAGGAGCAGCGGGAGGAAGGTGTCCAAGGAGGAGAGCAAGTCCGTCCCCGGTGACACGGTCGAGAGCGACAGCCGGCGCGGTGAGGAGTACGGGGACAAGGACGAGAAGGGGATGCGCGACACCGGGCGCAAGGGCCGCTCGCAGCGTCCCAGTGGTACGAAGGACGCCTCCGCGTTCAGCGGGGTGGACCCCCAGGAGCCGCCCTCCGAGCGCCGGCCGGGTTAGCAGATCCGCGGCAGCTGTTCCCCGATCGGCAGGTCGACCACTCGTGTGCCGCCGAGTCCGGTGCGGGCCACCACCATGCCGGGGTGCGCTTCCACGGCCTCGCCGATCACCCGGGAGCCCGCGCCCCGAGGGTGGGCGCGCATCGCGTCCAGGACCGCTTCGGCGTGCTCACGCGGGACAAACGCGACCAGCTTGCCCTCGTTGGCGACGTACATGGGGTCCAGGCCCAGGATGGCGCAGGCATTGGCCACGGGCGGCGGGACCGGGACGCTGCGCTCCTGGATGACGACCCCGGTGCCCGAGGCCGCCGCGATCTCGTTGAGGGCGGCTGCCAGGCCCCCACGGGTGGGATCGCGCAGCACGTGCAGGTCCGGGGTCACGGCGAGCATGGCGTCCACAAGGCCGCCGAGCGCCGCGCAGTCGCTCTCGATCTCCACGCCGAATTCCAGGCCCTCGCGGACGCTCATGATCGCGACGCCGTGCACGCCGATGGCACCGCTGACGATCACGACATCGCCGGGGACGACGCGCTGCGGGCGCAGATCGACACCCGCGGGGATCAGGCCGATCCCCGCGGTGTTGATGAAGATCCCGTCTCCGTGGCCGGCTTCGACCACCTTGGTGTCGCCCGTCGCGACTTCGACCCCTGCGGAGCGCGCGGCCGAACCGAGTGCCTCGGCCACGCGTGCGACGACCGAAATCTCGACGCCTTCCTCCAGGATGAATCCGCAGGAGAGGTAGGCGGCTCGGGCGCCACTCATCGCGAGGTCGTTGACGGTGCCGTTGACTGCGAGGTCGCCGATGCTGCCGCCGGGGAAGAACAGCGGCCGCACCACGAAGGAGTCGGTGGAGAAGGCCAGCCGGACCCCGCCCAGGGAGAGTGCCGCCGAATCGCCCAGCTGAGCGAGGACCTCTCCGCCGAAGGCGGGCGCGAAGACGTGCTGGACCAGCTCGGCGGACAGTGCGCCGCCGCCGCCGTGGCCCATCACCACCCGGCGCTGGTCACGTAGGGGCGCCGGGCATGTCCACGCCGTGAGGTCCGGCCGCCGCCGCGTGTCCGACTGCGGCGCTTCAGTGGTCTCAGACAACGGGGCTCGCCTCCAAAGATGCGGTCGTGATGTCCAGCCGCCGGTAGAGGTAGTAGGCGGCGCAGGCGCCCTCGCTGGAGACCATGGTGGCGCCGAGAGGGGTGCGGGGTGTGCAGAGCGTGCCGAACGCCTCACACTCGTGAGGCTTCAGCAGGCCTTGAAGGACCTCGCCGCTGCGGCACTCGGCCGGCTCCCGGGTCTGGATGCCCGTAACCGAGAACCGGTACTCGGCGTCGTAGTCGCGGTACCGGGAGGACAGCCGCCAGCCGCTGTCGGGGATCACACCGATGCCGCGCCAGGCGCGGTCGGTGACCTCGAAGACATCCGCAAGCATGGCCCGGGCGGCCGCGTTTCCTTCGGGGCGGACGGCGCGCGGATAGGCGTTGTCGACGGTGTGCTCACCACGTTCCAGCTGCAGGACTGTCCGGCGTACGCCCTCGAGGATGTCCAGGGGCTCGAATCCGGTCACGACGATCGGGACGCGGAACCGCTCGGCCAGTTCCGGGTACTCCCCGGTGCCCATCACGCTGCACACATGCCCGGCTGCGAGGAAGGCCTGCACCCGGCAGCTCGGCGACTGCATGATCGCCTCGATCGCCGGTGGCACCCGCACATGGGAGACCAGCAGGCTGAAGTTCGGGATGCCGAGCTTGCGGGCCTGATACACCGTCATCGCGTTGGGGGGCGCGGTCGTCTCGAATCCGATGCCGAAGAACACCACCTCGCGGTCCGGGTTCTGCTGAGCGATCCTCAGGGCGTCGAGCGGCGAGTAGACGACCCGTACATCGCCCCCTTCGCTGCGGACCTGAAACAGGTCGCGGCCGGTGCCCGGTACGCGGAGCATGTCGCCGAAGGAGCAGAAGATCACCTCTGGCCGGGAGGCGATCTCCAGCGCCTTGTCGATGACTTCCAGCGGGGTGACACACACCGGACAGCCCGGCCCGTGGATCAGTTCCACCTGGTCCGGGAGGAGCTGGTCGATGCCGTGCCGGATGATGGTGTGCGTCTGTCCCCCGCAGACCTCCATGAGCGCCCACGGTCGGGTCACGGTGGAGTGGATGTCGTCGAGCAGGCGACGCGCCAGGGCCGGGTCCTGGAACTCGTCGATGTACTTCACTTCTGTGCCTCCTGGGGTGCATCGCTGCCGGCGGGCGTCGGAAAGCCGCCGGCTTCCGCCGCCAGTGCCCAGGGGTCGCCGAACTCCTCCTGGAGCGTCCCGAGCGTGGCGAACAGCTCGAGTGTCTGCTTGGCCGACTCCTCGTCCAGGCGCTGCAGGGCGAACCCGACGTGGACGATGGCGTATTCGCCGACCTGGAGGTCGGGCAGGTACTCCAGGCATACCTCCTTGACGACGCCGCCGAAATCGACCGTCGCCATACGGGTGCCGTCTCGTTCCTCGATGTCCAGCACTCTGCCGGGTACCGCCAGGCACATGGGCTTCTCCTCGCTGTGGGTGATGATTCGTTGCCCGGGCCTTGCCGGGCGCGTCGTCAGTCGGTGGCTGTACGCCGGGCCGGGGTGCGCGCTGCCACCACCAGCTGGCCGAGCGCCAGTCCCCCGTCGTTGGGCGGGACCTGGTGGTGGCGCAGGACGGTGAAGCCGCCCTCGCGCAGTGCCCCGGCGCAAGCCGAGGAGAGCAGGGCGTTGGCGAACACCCCGCCGGTCAGGGCGACGGTGTCCAGTCCGTGCAGCTCTCGCGCCATGACACAGGTCCGGTGTACGAGGCCGGTGACCGCCCGGTGGAAGCGCGCCGCGATACGGGCCGGCTCCGTACCCGCCCGCACGTCGGCCACGACTGCTGCCAGGACGGGTGCGGGGTCGGCCGTTGCCCCAACCCGGCCGTCAGGTGCGGCAGGCCGCACGGCGAATGCGTATCCGGTGCCGTCCTCGGCTGCCGCGGTCAGTGCGGCGGCCTCCAGTTCGATGGCGGCCTGGGCTTCGTATCCGGCCCGGTGGCAAACGCCCGCGAGAGAGGAGACGGCGTCGAAGAGCCGGCCCATGCTCGAGGTGGGCACGCAGTTCAGGTTTCGCTCCAACTGGCGTTTCAGCACGCGGCGTTCGTCGGGAGGGCAGGTGGCCACGCAGGGCAGGTCCGCCGACCAGGCGATGCCGGCCGCGCGCAGATGTGCGAGTGCCATGCGGTACGGCCGGTGCACCGTGGTGTCGCCGCCCGGCAGCGGTACATATGTGAGGTGGCCGAACCGGGTGAACCCGTCGTAGTCCGCCAGAAGGATCTCCCCGCCCCACACCGCCCCGTCGTCCCCGTAACCGGTGCCGTCGAATGCGACGCCGATCACCGGTCGACTGCCGTCCAGTCCGTGCTCGGCCATGGCCGCGGCGATGTGCGCATGATGATGCTGGACACGTACGACCGGCCGGCCGGCCGCGTGCCGATCGGCCCACTGTCCGGAGCGGTAGCCGGGATGCCGGTCGGCGGCCAGCAGCTCGGGCTGCACCCCGGTGACCGTCTCCAGCTGCCTTTCCGCGCGCTCGAACGCCTGCTGCGTGGCGAGGCCGTCCATGTCTCCGATGTGGGCGGACAGCCAGGCCCTGCGGTCTTCCGCGAGGCAGAACGCGTTCTTCAGGTCGCCCCCGACGGCGAGGGCCGCCCGTACCGGTACCGGCAGTGCAAGCGGCAGAGGGGCGTAGCCGCGAGCGCGGCGCACCGTGAGGAGCTCTCCGTCGCACACGCGCACCACCGAGTCGTCGCACGGCACGTGGATGCGGCGGTCGTGGGTGAGCCAGGCGTCTGCCAGGTGCGCCAACCGGTCCAGTGCCTCGGCGTCGTCGGTGACGATCGGCTCCCCCGCCACGTTCCCGCTGGTCATGACGAGCAGACGTGGCCCGTCGGCATCGCCGGGCAGGCCGAGCAGCAGGTGGTGCACAGGGGTGTACGGAAGCATCACGCCGAGGTCCGGACTCCCCGGGGCGACCGCCTCCGAGGGCCGAGGCGCCCCCGGCCGCGGCGGGACGCCGGTACGGCGGCGCAGCAGGACGATGGGCCGGATGCCGCCTGTGAGCAGGCCCTGCTCCTCGGGGCCTACCTGCACGAGGTGCTCGATGTCGGCAACGCTCCTGGCCATCACGGCGAACGGCTTGTCGCCCCGTGCCTTGCGGCGCCGCAGCAGCGCGACTGCCCGGGAGTTGGAGGCGTCGCAGGCGAGGTGGTAGCCGCCGAGACCCTTCAGGGCGAGGACCGCGCCACGGGACAGGAGCGCGCGGGCTTCGGCGACCGGGTCCGCTCCGGATACGGGTCGGGGCGGCAGGCCGGGGGCCGATTGCGCCACGAGCAGCCGCAGACGCGGGCCGCAGTCGGGGCAGGCCACCGGCTGCGCATGAAAGCGGCGGTCGGCCGGATCCGCGTACTCGCGGGCGCAGTTGGGGCACATCGGGAAACCGGCCATGGTCGTATGGGCCCGGTCGTACGGCAGGCCGGTAACGATGGTGAAGCGCGGGCCGCAGTGCGTGCAGGTGATGAAGGGGTGGCGGTGTCGCCGGTCGGCCGGATCGGCCAGTTCGGTGAGGCAGTCGGCGCAGGTGGCCATGTCCGGGGAGACCAGGGTGCGCGCGGGTCCGTCCGTCCGGGAGGCGACGATGGTGAATCCGGCGCCGCCCGTTGCGGGGACCTTCTGGTGGTCGACGGATTCCACCCGGGCGAGCGGTGGGGCCTCCGCGGAGATCCGGTCGCAGAACAGGGCTACGGCGGAGGGTGTTCCTTCGACCTCCGTGACGACTCCCTCTCCGGTGTTGGTCACATGTCCGGACAGGTCCAGTCCGGTGGCGAGGGTGTACAGGAACGGCCGGAACCCGACGCCCTGCACCACGCCCCGCACGGTGACCCGCCGGCGCTGCGCCGCCGCCTCGACGACGCCGGTCCCCGGCTGCGGACCGCTCACGAGGGGGATTGCGCCAGGGCGCCCGGGTCGGCGGTGTGGGTGTGCGTACCGTCGTCGTGTCGATGGACATGCTGCTGCCGGGCCATGACAGGTGCGTGGACGGCCGCGCCGTCCGCTGCCGCCAGCGCCCGGTCGAGCAGCGCTCCGGTCGCGTCGCCCAGACGCGCGGAGGTCAGGAGCACTTCCACCCCGGGGTTGACCTGTTCGACATGCGCGCGGAACGCCGCCTCGTCGAACTCGACGGCTTCCGCGATGTCGGTCTTGGTGACCACCACCAGGTGGGCCAGGCCGAAGGCTGTGGGGTACTTCAGTGGTTTGTCCTCCCCCTCCGTCACGGAGGCGAGCACGACTCTCAGGGACTCGCCGAGGTCGTAGGAGGCGGGACAGACGAGGTTGCCGACGTTTTCCACGAACAGCAGTCGGGTGCCTTCGGGCAGCCATCCGTCCAGGTGCCGGCTCAGCATCCCGGCCTCCAGGTGGCACAGTCCGTCGGTCAGCACCTGCTTGACCGGCACTCCGGAGCGGGCCAGGCGTACGGCGTCGTTCTCGGTGGCGAGGTCGGCGGTCAGAGCCGCCACGGGCACGGACCGCTCACGCGCGAGCAGCAGTTCGCGTTCCAGCAGGGCGGTCTTCCCGCTGCCGGGGCTGGAGAGCAGGTTGACGACCGTGGTGCCGCGGGCTGCGAGTTCGGCGCGCAGGGTGTGCGCGGTCGCGTCGTTCTTGGCGAGTACGGCCTGTTGCAGGTCGACCACACGGCACATGGTTCAGCGCTCCTCTTCAGATCGGTTCGCGGATGGCTTCGTGCGCCTGGCCGTCCTCCCAGTGCACGGCGGCGATCTGCAGTTCACGTCCCGAGAGCAGCTCGGCGGTCGCCTCGCCGCACACCGGGCAGCACAGTTGGGGTGGCATGCCGACCGCCCATTCGTCCGCGCACGGTGCGCAGCGGGCGCGGCCCTGAACGGATTCCGCGACGAGTTCGGCGCCTTCCAGAACGGTCCCGGCGCAGGCCAGTTCGAAGCAGAAGGAGAGAGCTTCGGGGACCACGCCGGCCAGTTCGCCGACCTGGAGCCGTACGGACTTCACCGCGGTGACGCCGCCGGCCTGCGCCGCCGCCTGTTCCACCTGGCCGACGACGGCCAGCGCGATGGACATCTCGTGCATCGGTCTCCGTCCCTCGGCCCGCTCGGCTCCATTAGAGGCGGGGGCTTGGGGGCGGGCGGACCGGCACGCCGACGCCGCACGGCCGCGTACGCCGTTCGGTGCAGCCTGGTGGTCCGCCGGGCCGGGCAGGTCGCGTCACATCTTGCGCAGGCGCAGGTAGCGCTTGATGTCAGGCAGGACCTGCTTGACGAGCGCGGCCAGGGCGGTGGCGGCGGCCGCGCCGCCGATGATGGTCTTCTTCATGCTCTTTCTCCTCACTTGGCGGCCTCGCCGGCCGCGGCCCGCGACGCGGGCGGTCCCTGTGCCTCGTCCCGCAGCAGGCCCGTGATCTGCCGTACGGCTTCCGGTACCGCGGCGGCCACCGGCGGACTGAGTCCGATGCCCTCCTCCACGCAGGCCGGTTCGCACCCCACCACCAGCGTGCGCCGCGGCGGATGCCCACCGGTGCCGGCGCAGAGGGTGTCCAGCAGTGCCAGCACCGCGTCGGGGGACATCCGGTGGCCGTCGAGCAGCGCGTTCTGCGGCTCGATACCGCCAGGACGGCCGGGTTCGATCAGATACAGCGTGCCGGGGTCGCCGCCGCGTGCGGTGGCGTCGACCAGGACGAGCGTGTCGTAGCCGTCGAGAAGCTGGTACGCCAGGTGTACGCCCCGTACGCCGATGTCCACGACCTCGACGTGCTCGGGCAGCCGTTGCTCGGCCAGCCGGCGAACCGTTTCGACGCCGAAGCCGTCGTCGCCGAGGAAGATGTTGCCGACGCCTGCGACCAGAACACGGGGGCTGTCCTTGTGGGGTAGGTTCATACGTCCTCCAGGGGGGCGACCTCGTCGGGCTGGAAGTACAGGAACCGCCCCTGCTCACGGCGGATGTCGGCGCCCGGATCGCCCTCCACCGTCACCGCGAGGTGTACTCCCCCGTCCACGTCGTGCAGCACCGCCTCCACCTTCGCGCTGCGGCCTTGCAGGAACAGGTCCTGGGCGTCGGTGCGCCGCAGCCCCGGCCGCAGCAGCACGCGGCTTCCGGCGCCCAATGACCGGCCGTCCACCAAGACCCGGTCGCGTGCCGGGTCGAAGCCGGAATCGTTCGCCGGGTCCCACCACGGGGTGTCCGGCGGCTGCACGCCGTACGTGTCGGGCAGGGCCGGGCCGGCTGGGATGAGTACGGGTGCGGGTGCGGGGTCGGGGCCGGTCACCTCGCGCAGGGCCCGTACCGCGCCGTGCAGGCGCTCCAGGACCTCGGGAGGCATCGAGTCGGCCAGATCGATCACTGCGGCCGCCCGCTCGTCGGTACCCCGGGCCTCGCGCTTCTCCTCGTCGGTGAGGGCCGCGGTGCGCAGCGCGAGGATCTCGTCGATCTCCGTCGCGTCGTAGAGCGCCCCGGGGCTCTCCGGGGCGATGGCCGGGTGATCCTCCAGGATGATCGGGGAGGACAGCACGAGGTCCGCGCGGCCGGGTTCGCCGGCGAGTACCGGCCAGGTGTGCAGGTTGCGGCACGACTTGATCGCGCCCTTGGCCCACTCGGGCGGGTCGGTCATGGACAGGAACGACCCGGCGCTGAGGCCCATCAGCAGGTGTGCGGCCACCAGCGAGCGCGGCAGTGCGGCGTCGCGGTCGGCCGTCCCGTCCGGTGGCGTCCATGTGCTGGTGTTCTCCACGACGGCGGTCAGCCGCATCACCCGGCAGGGTCCGGTGAGTTCACGCGCGGTCAGCCGCACGGCGCCGCTGACTTCCTCGCACCGGCGGAGCAGGCGGCCGACGGGCCGGCCGGCCGCGTCGAGGACGGGCTCGGTCTCCTCCCGGGCGGGACGGCTGAAGGGGACCGTGACACCGTCCCCCATCAGCTCGGCAACCGTGGTGACGACCTCGACGCGTTCTTCGGCGCCCTCGTCCCAGGGGACCAGGACCCGGTCCTCGAGGCGGAGTTCGGGCACGGTCTCGAAGCCGCTGTCCTTGCAGGCCCGTTGTACGGTCCGCCGCTGGGCGTGGAGGAACCGCAACTCGACCGCCAGAGTCGCGCCTGCCTTCGGTTCCATCAGGCATTCGGTGTGCTGGAAGTCGTGCTCTTCGCACTCGGCGCCCCAGGCGGGCGGTACGAGCACCCCGAACTGCCAGCGCAGCCGGTTCTTGGCCGCCGATGCCCGGTACGGGTACAGCACATAGCCCTCGAAGAGGACGGCGTCGGCCACCTGGCGGGCGACGGCGAAACGGGATTCCGTCTCCGGGGTGAAGGCGGCTGTCGTCACGGCCCTGTCCTCTCCGTGACGCGCGGCGGTGGTGCGCCGAACAGGGCGCGGGCCGACGGCGGCTGAGGGTCCGGCGGGCCGGCCGCGTCCAGGAGTGCGCGCAGGGTCGCCTCCCACGACGGCAGCGCCCGCCGCGAACGGAAGGCGAGCAGGGCGTCCATCGTGTCGCGGGGCAGCCGGATCCAGCCGCAGCCGGGGAAGTGCTGCTCGATCATCTCCTGCCATACCTCCACCGGCATCCGGAAGGCCGCCTCCCGGTCCCATGGCACCGGCTCGACGCGGAAACCGCCCGCTCCGGTGAATGCCGTGCCGGAGAAGAGCATCAGCAGCGGCACCTCGCCGCCCGAGAGCGCGCTGAAGTACCGGCCGGCGGCGACGTCCGTGTCGTAAGTGCAGGGCACGACGAGATCGGTCTCGGTCTCTGCCGTGAAGCCGGGGACCATGAGGGAGACCTGTGCGAACTGCACCGGCTGGAGCGTGCTGCCCCAACGTGAGCGCTCACCGAACAGGTCCGCCAGCCGGTCGGCCTCCGCGGGCTCGTAGCCGCGCCGGGCCGGTTCGATACGGATCTGGCAGCGCAGCGCGAGGGCGTGCACCCGGGTGTTCTCGGACGCGGTGATGCGCAGCCGGAAGACCAGGGTCGGGCCGGCGGCGTACTGGTCGGCGCGTACGCCGGTGCACGTGAAGGCGAACTCCGTCACAGCCTGTCCTCCCTCCGGGCCGGCCGGGCCCGTTGCCGTACGTGGTCGAAGAACGCGTCCAGATCGGCGCGGGCCTCGGCTCCACCGTCGAAGCCCTGCCACAGCAGGCGCATCCGGCCCACCAGTTCGTAACAGATGTCGATCGGGACGAGATAGCACTCGGACCGGCCGTCCGAGCGGCGCAACAGCAGTGCCTCCACGTCGGGTTGGAGCAGTCCGGCCAGTCGGCTGCCGCCGAGTACGCTCTGCCAGGCCGACGGCTCGAGTTCGCTCTCGGTCGCACCGGCCGGGCTCGGGTAGAACGCCACCAGCCGGTCGAGCGCCGCGTTGCGGAAGAAGAAGGCGACGCCGACCGGGATCTGCAGGAGTTCCCACGCGCCGGTGTCGAGGCGGTGGTCCGGGTCGGCCAGATAGCGGTCCGGAACCGCCCGGAAGCGGCCGCCCGCGGCACCCTCCTGTTCGAACAGGAGGGCACACGAGGTACAGGCGCAGGCAAGCGCGCGCTTCTCGGTGTCCACCAGGTGCCGGTGGCTGTCGTCGGGCACCGGAACTCCACACAGCTCGCACCGTTCCGGCCGGGGCGGACGCTCGGTCAGAAACCGGCGCAGGCCGCGGAATTGCGTTGCCGGCCCGTGAGGCGGCGGCGAGATCCGGGGCGCGCTCACGGCGCCTTCGCCGGGGCCGGTTCGGGGGCTGCGCCTGTCCGGGGGCCTGTCTGCGGACCTGTCCGGGGGCCTGCCCCGATCTGGAGCAGCGCCGGTTCCCGGGGGGCCGCAGTGGGCTCCAGTTCTACGGTCTTCACCTCGGGCGCGAAGCAGGCGAGAGCGTCCTCGACGGCCTGCTGGGACGCCGCGCCCGTGCTGGGGCAGCCGCAGCCCGCACCGCTTGCGGACCGCAGGCGCAAAGTTGCGGTGGTGTCGTCGAAGCCCGCCACCTCCAGCGCAAGGTCGCGGACGGATTCCAGGGCGCGCGCGATCCGGGTGTCGGTGTCCTCGGGGTGCAGGTCGTGCAGGACCAGCAGGCCGGCGACCAGTTCGTCCCCGAGCAGTCCGGCCAGGCGGCCGTCCGTCGGGCTCTTGGATGCGGGGCCGTCGAGCAGACTGACGATCCGGGCCAGCCCGGCGCCGTAGAAGTCCATCAGGACCCGCACCAGTTCCTCGGCCGCCGCGCACACCGCCTGGTCCCCGGTGGCGGCCAGGCGGTCGAGTACCTCCTCGACACGCCGCCCGGCCTGCTCCGCGTTCACCGCGCTCATCCGGCCAGACCGCTCAGGCCGGTGGGCACGTGCATCTTCTGTACGGTCTTGCCCTCGCCCACGTACATGTGGACGCCGCACGGCAGGCAGGGGTCGAAGCTGCGCACGGTCCGCATGATGTCGATGCCCTTGAAGTTCTCCGGTGTGTTCTCCTCGAAGATCGGCGTGTTCTGCACGGCGTCCTCGTACGGGCCCGGTGTTCCGTAGGAGTCCCGGGTGCTGGCGTTCCAGGGGGTGGGCGGGTACGGGTGGTAGTTGGCGATCTTGCCGTCCCGGATCACCATGTGGTGCGAGAGGACACCGCGTACGGCCTCGGTGAACCCGACTCCGATGCTCTCGTCCGGCACCTCGAACTTCTCCCAGGTCTGGGTGCGTCCGGCGCGTACCTCCTCCAGCCCCTTCTCCGCGAAGTGCAGCGCGACGGCGGCGGTGTAGGCCTGGAAGTAGGTGCGGGCGCGGTTGCGTTCGAGCGCGTTGCTCCACCGCGGGATCTTCCATTCGAAGCGGGTCTCGGGCTTGGTCATGGTGCGCGGCAGGTTGATGACCACGCTGTTGCCCGTGGCCTTCACATAGCCGGTGTCGACGAGCCCGGAGAGGGCGGTGGACCACAGGCGGGCGATGGGGCCGCCGCCGGTGTCCAGGGCGAGGTAGTCCTTGCCGTCGAACCAGCGGGGGGACATCACCCAGCTGTAGTTGCCGTTGAAGTCCCGCTTCTGGGGGGCGGGGATGGTGTGCTGGTTCCACGGGTGGCGCGGGTCGACCGGGTTGCCGAGCGGGTCTTGGGTGACGAACTGCTCCTGGCCCTGCCAGTCTTCGTAGTACGAACTGCCCAGCAGGATCCGGATGCCGAGGTTGATCTCGGTGAGGTCGTTGGTGACCAGTTTGCCGTCGACGATGATGCCGGGCGTGACGAACATCCGCCGTCCCCAGTCGGTCATGTTGGCGTACGTGAAGTCGCAGTACTCGGGGTCGTTCAGCGCCCCCCAGCAGCCCAGCAGGACACGCCGGCGGCCGACCTCCTCGTACCCGGGAAGGGCTTCGTAGAAGAAGTCGAACAGGTCGTCGTGCAGGGGAACCACGCGCTTCATGAACTCCACGTAGCGCATCAGGCGGGTGAGGTAGTCGGTGAAGAGCTGCACCGAGGCGATCGTGCCGACACCGCCCGGGTAGAGGGTGGAGGGGTGCACATGGCGGCCCTCCATCAGGCAGAACATCTCCCGGGTGTAGCGGCTCACCTGGAGGGCTTCTCGGTAGAACTCGCCCTCGATGGGGTTGAGCGACCGCATGATGTCGGCGATCGTGCGGTATCCGTGGTCCCCGGCGTGCGGCGCTTCGGTGCGCTCGGCCAGTTCCAGGACGCCCGGGTTGGTCTCGCGGACCATCTTCTCGCAGTAGTCGACCCCCACCAGGTTCTCCTGGAAGATGTTGTGGTCGAACATGTACTCGGCGGACTCGCCGAGGTTGATGATCCACTCGGCGAGGTGCGGGGGCTTCACCCCGTAGGCCATGTTCTGCGTGTACACCGAGCACGTGGCGTGGTTGTCGCCGCAGATCCCGCAGATACGGCTGGTGATGAAGTGGGCGTCCCGGGGGTCCTTGCCGCGCATGAAGACGCTGTAGCCACGGAAGACCGACGAGGTGCTGTAGCACTCCGCGACCCGCTTCTGCTTGAAGTCGATCTTTGTGTGGATACCGAGGCTGCCCACGATCCGGGTGATCGGGTCCCAGGCCATTTCCACCAGGCCGCTGCCGTCGCCGGCCGCCTTCGTCGTCGATGCCATCGTGTCTGCCGTGCCCTTCTTCAAGCGGGAGGTCGGATCGCGCGCGGGGAAGTCTGTGGGAGTTTGGTTCCTGTGCGTTACGGATTCACCACGGCGGCCGGTACCCGGTGGTCAGCTGGTCCCCGGTGCGACGCCACTTCGGCTCCTTGTCCACGGTCTTCGCCGTCATGGAGCGCAGCTTGCGGACCACCGCCCCGTACGCTCCGCTGGCGGCGCTGGACACCTTTCCGCCGGGCGGTTCGTCCATGAAGGGCATGAACTTGTCCGGGAATCCCGGCATGGTGCAGGCGATGCAGATGCCGCCGACGTTCGGACAGCCGCCGATGCCGTTCATCCAGCCCCGCTTGGGCACATTGCACTTGACGACGGGGCCCCAACAGCCGAGCTTGACCAGGCACTTGGGCGAGTCGTAGCTGAGGGCGAACTGACCCTGCTCGTAGTAGCCGGCGCGGTCGCACCCCTCGTGCACGGTGGCGCCGAACAGCCAGGTCGGACGCAGTTTGTCGTCCAGGGGGATCATCGGGGCCGCGCCGGCCGCCTGGTAGAGCAGGTAGGTCAGGGTCTCCGAGAAGTTGTCGGGCTGGATCGGGCAGCCGGGAACGCACACGATGGGGATGCCGGCCTTGGACTTCCAGTCCCAGCCCAGGTAGTCGGGCACGCCCATCGCGCCGGTCGGGTTGCCCGCCATGGCGTGGATGCCGCCGTACGTGGCACAGGTCCCGATCGCGACGACAGCCAGCGCCTTGGGTGCCAGCCGGTCGATCCACTCACTGGTGGTGATCGGCTGGCCGGTCTCGGGATTGTCGCCGAAGCCGCACCAGTACCCCTCTTGCTTGATCGCCTCGTTGGGGACGGACCCCTCGATGACCAGGACGAACGGGTCGATCTCGCCACGCTCCCCCTTGAAGAACCACTCGATGAACGTGTCCGAACCCCCCACCGGACCGCATTCGAAGTCGATCAGGGGCCAGTGGACGGCGATCTTGGGCAGGCCGGGCAGTACGCCGAGCACGATCTCCTCGATGCTGGGCTGCATCGCGGCCGTCAGGGCGACCGAGTCGCCGTCGCAACTCAGTCCTGCGTTGATCCAGAGAATATGGATCGGGGGCGCGTCGTCGGCGGGCGCGCCGGGTGCGTCGGCTGTGATCGGCGTTGCTGCGTTCACGGGCGGTGCCTCCTTGGGGAGGTATGTATGGAAAGCCTGTATTTCGACCTTCAGTCTTCTTGGTAGCAGGCCTCCGGCTCCGGGGTGACCTCATGCGGGGCCGATCCAGTGACGGGGGGCCGAGCCGGGCGGGATGCCCGCCGTCCGGTCGTGGGCGTGTCGAGGTGCGGTGGCGTACGGAGCGGTGGCTCCTTGCGGACGAACGCGCGGCGCAGCGCGTGGTACGGGGCGTCCGGGTCGGAGAACGTCCGCAGCATGCGAGCCAGCTCCTCCTCGCGGAAGGCGGCGAGCGGTTTGACAGCCTCCTGGCGGTCCCGTTCGGTCTTCTTCTCGGCGATCCGGGACTGCACCGCGGGCAGAGAGGCCAGGTGTGCGGCCAGCTGGGCGACCTCTGCGGTGAAATCCTGCGGGGTGCACTCGATCAGCCGGTCTACAAGTCCCAGCTGCCGCGCGGCTGTCGCACTGACCGGAAGTGCCTGCTGCATCAGCCGGTCGGCGACGGCGCTACCCACCCTGCGGGGCAGCGTGTACGTCCAGAACTCCGAGCCGTACAGCCCCATCAGGCGGTAGTGCGGATTCAGCACGGCGCCGGACCTGCACCACACCTCGTCCGCCGCCAGGGCCAGCATCACCCCGCCCGCGGCAGCGTTTCCGCCGACAGCGCAGACCACAAGTCGGTCGGTGGTCGTCAGGACGGCTTCGACCAGGTCGTCCATGGCGTTGATGTTGGCCCAGGATTCCGCACCGGGGTTGTCGGCTGCCTCGATCAGATTGAGATGGATGCCGTTGGAGAAGAAATCTCGGCGGCCGCCCAGCACCAGCACCGAGGTGGGGCGTGCGCAAGCCAACCGGTAGGCGTCCAGCAGGCGCCGGCAGTGCGCGGCGCTCATCGCGCCGCCGGGGAAGGAGAACGAGAGGAAGCCGACCTGTCGGTCCTCCCGGTAGCGGATGTCGCTCCAGGTGCGGCGATGGGTGTCCAGGTGCAACGGGGCCGGGCGTTCTCGCAAGGCGGGCAGCCTGCCGGCCAGCGCCAGTGCGGCGGGCAGTTTGAACGTGGCGGGCTGCCCCGGTTTACGCCGGGGCCGCAGCTCGGGAATCCACACGGCGCCGTCCGTCGTCGCCCGGCAGATCGCGCCGACCCTGGTGGCCAGGAGCTCGCCCGGCCGACCGGAGAGCCTGTCCTCGGGGTGGCCCCCGTGGAGGTACCACTCATCGCCGAGCAGTTCGTCCAGCACACCGGGCTGCGAGTCCGCAGCACGCAGCTTGCGGACAACTGACTCGGTGCTGTCCGACTCCCACTCGATCCTTCGGACGCTTTGATCGAGGTACGGCCGGATACGGCCGGCCTCTCCCCCGGCTTCGCACCGCTGCGGCCGGGGGATGTACGTCCCGGCGGCGAAGCGCTCGACCGCCAGCAGCACCGCCGTCAGTGCGGCGTCGGACACCTCGTTCCGGTACAGGTCGCTCTTGGCCACCCGGGGCACCGGGCAGTCCGCCGAGGCCCACACGTCGCCCGCATCCATCTCTCCGTTGGCCTCAAGGACGGTCACACCCCAACGCTCGGCGTCGTCGTGAATGGCCCAGTCGAGGGACGAGGGCCCGCGGTCGCCCACGGGGCCGGGATGGACGACGAGACACGTATGCGCGGACCACACATCTCGGGGGATCGCCGTCTTCAGCATCGGCGCCACGATGAGATGGGGCTGGTGCCGGCGTACGGCGTCCCGCACGGACGCGTCGTCCAGTGCCAGCGCCACTGTCACGGTGTGGCCGCGGTCCGCCAGTTCGGCGTGGATGCGCTGGGTGAGGCTGTTGAACACGCTGGCGACGAGCAGGATGTGCATGCCAACCTTCCGGCGGTCAACGTCTCAGGCCGGGACTCCCCCGGCCGCCTGTGATCGTTGAGCACATGAACTGTCCGCGGTCGACGCCAAGCCGCAGGGTCACCCGAAAGCGAACCCCGCGTGCGGCCACCTGGGGGTCGGTCAAGCTCGCCGTCGCCCCGCATCGGGGCTGCCGATGCGTGCGATGAGCAGGGCGATGTCGTCGTCGGCGGAGGTGGGGGTGAGGTGGCTGAGCAGGGTGTCGCACAGGCCGTCCAGCTCTGTGGTGCCGGTGAGCAGGCGGGTGAGTTCGGTCAGGCGTTCGTCGATGTCGCGGCCGCGGGCTTCGATGAGGCCGTCGGTGTACAGCACGAGAATGCTGCCCGGGGCCAGGTCCACCTCGGTGGTGGTGTAGTCGTAGCCGCCCACGCCCACCGGGACTCCGGCAGGCAGCCGCAGCAGGTGCGCGGTGCCGTCGGGGTCGACGACGGCGGGCGGGGGGTGGCCGGCGCGGGTGATCTGACAGCGGCCGGTGCGTGGGTCGCAGACGGCGTACAGGAAGGTGGCCAGCAGCGGCTCGGCGAGGTCGGCCAGGGTGGCCTCCAGATGGCGCAGGAGCTCGTCGGCACGAAGGTCGAGGCGGGCGAGTGCCCGCACGCTGCTGGACAGCCGCCCCATGACCGCCGCGGCGGCGATGCCGTGGCCCATCACGTCGCCGATCAGCAGAGCCGCCTTGCCGTCACGGAGCGGGATGACGTCGTACCAGTCGCCGCCGACCTCGTTGGTGTCGCTGGCCGGCAGGTAGCGGTGGTCGATCTCGATACCGGCCGGCGGCGTCACGTGCTGCGGCAGCATGCTGCGCTGCAGGATCAGGGCGGTGTCGTGCTCCCGGTTGTACAGGCGGGCGTTGTCGATGCAGACTGCCGCCCGGGCGGCCAGATCGTCGGCCAGCGCGACGTCGGCGGAGTCGAACGGCCCGCCCGGCCCGGTGCGGTAGAAGGTGGCCACGCCCAGCACCACGCCGCGGGCGACCAGGGGCGCCATCATGAAGGAATGCACGCCCATCCGCAGCAGCCGTTCCGGCTTGTCGGAGTAGCGGGCCGCTGGGGCGATCGCGCGGGCGTCCACGCGGGCGAGCAGGAAAGGCTGCCGCTGCGCGAGAGCCTGGGTGTAGGGGGCGGTGGCCGGGAAGGCCAGCGTCCGGCCCAGCGGGGTGAGGACATCTGCGACCGGCGAGCCGCTGAGAGGAGCCTTGCCCAGTCGGCGCAGGGCGGCGCCGCCCATGAGCCCGCCGCCGGACTCGCCGCCGGTGGCGACCGTCTCCAGTACATCGACGGTGACCGCGTCCGCCAGGCGGGGCACGGCCACTTCGGCAAGTTCCTGCGCGGTCCGCTCCAGCTCCAGAGTCGTGCCGATCCGGACGCTGGCCTCGTTCAGCAGGGCGAGCTTGCGGCGGCCGGCGTCCAGTTCCACTTCGGCCTGCTGCTGGGCGGTGATGTCGATGATCGAGGCAGTGATCCCGATCGGCCGGCCGTGGGCGTCCTCCAGGCGTACGTAGGAACACGACCACACCTGGTCGCGCTCGGGGTCGGCCGGCGTGCGCCCGACGCGGCGGAAGTCCACCACCGGTTCACCGTCGGCCAGTACCCGGCGCATCACCTCCTCCATCTCCTCGGCATTCACCTCCGGCAGCACCTGCGCCAGGCGCCGCCCCACATGAGCCGTCTCGGGGAGGCCGTTCATCGCCTGCAAGGCGGGGTTGACCTGCAAGAACCGAAGCTGCGTGTCGAGCACCGCGATCCCGACCGGTGAGCGGGCGAACAGCCCGTCCCACACGACCGAGGCCCCCCGGACCCGGCGGGCGCCGAAGGCGTCGGCGGCGAAGACCAGCACCCCAGGGCTGCGATCACCGCCCGGGACCGGACATGCCCAGATCTCCAGCTCCAGCGGGTGCCCGTCCCGGTGCCACGCCGTGACCACACCCATCACACCGTGTCCCGCGGCAGCCGCCTCCCACAACGACCGGCCCAGGCTCCGGTCCACGCCCGGATGCAGCAGCTCCACCACATGCCGGCCCACAACCTCGGGCGCCCGGTAGCCCAGCAGCTCCTGCGCCACCGGATCCCACCGCACGATCCGGCCGTCGGCGCCGGTGGCCACCAGCGCCACCGGCAGCACACCCAGCCATCCGCCGGCATCTGTGGCCGCACCAGTGCCGCGGTCCAACTCCTCCATCGGGGGCAGGTCACTGCTCATCACCGGGACCTCACGTCCGCAGGGGACCCTCCCAGTATCGGCCGCCGCCCCCGGCACGGCACGGCGGTCCAGCGGCCTGCCTCAGTCCCGGCGCCTCAGTTGGCCTGGTCGGCCGTACGGGTGGTGATCCTGAGCTTCGACTGCCCGTGCGGGCGTCGCTCCCAGTCCTCCATGAGCCGGGCGGCGAGGCCATGGCGCTCGGCCAGGGCCATGAGGGTCTCGGTGCGGTAGTAGAAGTCCTCATGGAGCACGTGGTGCTCGGTGCCCTCGGTGCGGTCGAAGGTGAAGTCGAAGAAGCCACCGGGTGCGAGCACCCTGCCCACATGGGCGAGGCATTCGTCGATGACGTGCAGCGGCGAGTGGGAGAACACGCTGTGCGCGTGTACGACGGTGAAGTGTCCGCTGGGCAGGAAGTCCAGGGTGAGGTCGCCGGCGATGGTGAGGTACGGCAGCTTGTCCTGCAGGTTGTGGCGAACCAGTGTTGTCTTCGCCTCGACGAGGATGTCCGGAGAGATGTCGATCCCGTAGTAGTGGCCCTGGTCGAGATGGTCGATGAAGTGCCATCCCGCTCGCAGATTGCCGCAGCCGATCTCGAGCATCCGGTCGTGGGGCTTCAGGCCGTGTTCGATCAGGTAGTCGAACTGCATCTGCCCGAGCGCCATCCACCGCTCGTGCGACGCGCTGCCGACGGCCGCGTTCGCACTCCGGGCGGTGTCCGAGGCCATCACCGCCCGGTAGTACGAGATGTGGTCGCGGTGTTTGACCCGTAGCCAGGCGTCGCGCGTGGCGCGCCGAAGATACGGCAGGATCCGTTGGGGGTGCCGGACCGCATAGGTGATCTTGTGGGCGAGGCTCGTCCGGTTTCTCAGCAGACTTCTTGCAGGCGCCTTCGGCATCTCTTTCGTGCCTTCCCAGTGACGAACCCCTGTCGGAAAGTATCCGGTGTGCGCCCGATCGTCGCCCGGGCTGCGGCCCGGTGCTACGTCGTCGGCGTGGAGGACAGCGGTTGCTCGGTCCAGATCGTCTTGCCGTCTCGCGTGTACCGGGTGCCCCACCGCTCGGTGAGCTGGGCCACCAGGAAGAGTCCGCGACCGCCTTCGTCGGTGGTGCGGGCCCGGCGGAGGTGGGGTGAGGTGCTGCTGGTGTCGGACACCTCGCAGATGAGCCGGCGGTCGCGGATGAGCCGTAGGGCGATCGGGCCGCCGCCGTACCGGTAGGCGTTGGTGACCAGTTCGCTGACGATCAGCTCGGTGGTGAAGGCCATCTCCTCCAGCCCCCATTCGGTGAGCTGGGATGCGGTCAGCCTCCGGGCCTGAGCGGCGGCGGTGGCCTCCACCGGCAACTCCCACATGGCCACTTTCTCCGCCTCCAGTACGCGGGTACGGGCGATCAGCAGTGCCACGTCGTCGGCGACGTCATCGGTGGACCGGTCGTGCAGCAGCGCGCCCTCCACGGCCCTGCATGTCTCCTCCAGCGAGCGGGCGGGTACGGTCAGTGCCCCACACAGATCCGCCAGGCTCTCGTCCACGTCTCGTTTGCGGGCCTGGATGAGGCCTTCGGTGTAGAGGGCCAGGAGGCTGCCTTCGGCAAGCTTCAGCTCGGCGGCCTCGAACGGCAGCCCGCCCAGGCCCAGCGGCGCGCCCGCGGGCAGGTCGAGGAGGCGCACCTTGCCGTCCGGGGTCACCACCGCGGGCGGCGGGTGACCCGCGCGGGCCAGGGCGCAGTGTCGCGAGACCGGGTCGTAGACCGCGTACAGGCAGGTTGCGCCGACGACTTGAGGGGAGCGTTCGTCGGTCGGCTCCTGCTCGGCGGCCAACCGGTCCACGAGGTCATCGAGATGGGAGAGGACCTCGTCCGGCGTGAGGTCGAGGTGGGCCAGGGTGTGTACGGCCGTGCGCAGCCGGCCCATGGTGGCCGCCGCGTGGATGCCATGGCCGACCACGTCGCCGACGACGAGGGCGACGCGGAGTCCGGAGAGCGGGATGACGTCGAACCAGTCACCGCCGACGCCGGTCGTGGCGTCGGCAGGCAGGTAGCGGTGTGCGACTTCGACGGCCGGGTGCGCGGGCACCTCGTGCGGGAGCAGGCTGTGCTGCAGGGTGAGCGCCGCCTCGTGCTGCTGGGTGTAGCGGCGTGCGTTGTCGATACAGACGGCGGCGCGGGAGGCGAACTCCTCGGCGAGGGTGAGGTCGTCCTCCTCGAACGGCTCGAGCCGTCGCGCCCGCCACAGGCTGAGCAGGCCGAGTACGAGACCCCGCGCGACCAGCGGCACCACCATCAGCGAGTGGATGCCCAGACCAAGCGCGCGCTCAGCCCGCTCCGGGTCCATGGCGAGCCACGCGGTGGGGCCCTCCAGCTGCGCTTCGAGGATCGGACGCCGCTCGGCCAGGCACCGTGCCTGCGCGGTCTCCGGCGGGATGTGAATCGTGTGGCCCACCGGAAACATGATGTCTTCCGCGTCCGGCAGGATGCTGCGGACCGCTCCCCGGCGCACGGGGCCGAGCATCTCCTGGGTGGGCTCTTCGCCGCGGGTCACCGGCTCCAGCAGGTCCACGGAGACGCAGTCGGCGAGGTCGGGGACCGCCACCTCGGCCAGCTCCTGCGCTGTCCTCGCCACGTCCAGCGTGGTGCCGATGCGGGCGCTGGCCTCGTTGAGCAGCGCGAGCCGGCGGCGGGCCCGGTAGCGGTCGGTCACGTCCTCGACCGTCTGCGTCACCCCGAGGATCCGGCCGGAGGGGTCCTGCATCCGGAACGCCGACACCGATACGACCAGCTCACGGCCGGGGTCCCGCCGCAGACCGCAGTGCTGCTCGGTGGAGATCGAGGACTGGCCCGTCTCCAATACCTCCCGCAACTGCCGCACCACGGTGTCGTTGTCCCGCTGGATCAGGAAGTCGCCGGTACGGAGTCCGCGGTGCTGCTCGACCGGTAGCTGACTGAACCTCGCGATCGCCCGGTTCACGCGCAGGATGCTCAGGTCCGGGGCGAAGACGGACAGACCGATCGGGGAGCGGCGGAACAACGCGTCCAGGACCGACCGGTCCGTCTCCCACTGGACCACATCCTCGGCGGGAGCAGCGACGAGAAACCACTCGCGGTGGGAGTCGCCCCTCGTGATCACCCTGGCCCGGCACCCCAGTTCCACCCGGTTGCCGTTGCGGTGCCGGACGGGCACGACCCCGAACCATCCCTGGTCGCGTACGCATGCCGCCACTTCGTCCATGACGACGCCGTGGTCGCGGGGGTCGACCAGGAAACCGACCGCCGGCCGCCCGAGCGTCTCCCCGGGCGGGTAGCCGAGCAGCCCCTCGGCCCGCTCGCTCCAGCCGACGACCGTCCCGCGGTCGTCCAGCACCGCCGAGGCCGCGCGCCGTACCGCGAACGGGTCCTCCGGGCCCTCGCTGAACGTCGTCACCGGTGTGTCCATCGCTACCACCCTCGCACCTTCCGAACGGGACCGCGCATGTGGCGCAACTCGGTGTGGCTCACCGCCGAGCCCCGGGGAAGCGGAGTTCTGGCGATGAGCACGGCCACGTCGTCCTGGGCCGCGGACGGCAGCAGTCGGTCGAGGATGCGGTCACAGATCTCCTTCAGGGGGCGGTCGAGGTGCCGCAGCGACTGGGCCAGCTGCTGCATGCCCTGGTCGAGGTCTCTGTCGCGGTTCTCGATCAGTCCCAGCCGGCGGCCATCGCTGTCGAGCAGCGGAGCGTAGAGCACGACCAGGTCCGGTCGTGACCGGGATCGGCCGGGGTGCGACCGGTGCGGCGGACGTCGACCACCGCCTCGCCGCTGTCGAGAACCCGCCGCATCACGGTCTCCAGCGCCGCGGCGTTGACCTCTGGCGCGACCTCGGCGAGCCGCTTGCCGAGGTGCTCGGCCGCGGAGACGCCGTTCATCCGCGCCAGCGCCTCGTTGACCCGCAGAAAGCGCAGATCGGGGCCGAGCATGGCCAGGCCGATCGGGGACTGGGTCAACAGACCGTCCAGGGCCGCCAGCGAATCCCGCATGCCCAGGACCGCGGAGGTCTCCACGGCGATGGCCAGGATGCCTGTGCCTCCCTGCGGGTCCGGGGCCGGGCAGATCCACATCTCCATCGGCACGAGGTGCCCGTCGCGGTGCCGCACCGGCACGGTTCCGACCACGGCTTCACCGGCCTTGACCTGCTGCATCAGCTGATCGGCGAGCTCCCAGTTGGACTCCGGGACCAGTACGGGGGTCCCGTACCGGCCCAGCAGCTGCTCCCGCGCGTAGCCGAGGAGGTCCTGCGCGGCGAGCGACCACTCCATGATGCGCCCTTGCGCATCGGCCCTCCACAGCGCCATGGGAAGCAGGTCACGGAGCACGCCCGCGTACCCGACCGCCGACAGGGGCTGATCCGGCACATCGCTCGCCGACTCGTGTGTGTCCACCGCGATGACCTCACCCCGGGGCGGGTGGGAAAGCGGCGGGCGGCGGCGGTCGCGGAGCGTGCCAGGGCATGATGGCTCCGTATCCACCGCGGGTGACCAGCGACCAGCAGCCGCACGCAGCCGTCAGGCAAGGGCGGCGGGAATGAGCCGGTTTGAGTGCAATCAGGGCAATCCACAGCGAAGAGCAACTGGCCTCGCAGCTCTCCGCGTTGGGCGTCGAAGGCGGCGCCGTTGTCATGGTGCACG
The DNA here is from genome assembly GCF_024213665.1 of Streptomyces sp. A3M-1-3. Taxonomy (GTDB): domain Bacteria; phylum Actinomycetota; class Actinomycetes; order Streptomycetales; family Streptomycetaceae; genus Streptomyces. Next base: position 145,309 of record NZ_JANAVP010000013.1, on the reverse strand, counting down.
CGTCGCTGCGCCGGGTGGGGGCGGTGGAGGGTGGCCCCCGGACGGTGATCCGCGCGCTGCGGCACGTACTGGGGCCGGACGGAACCCTGGTGGTTCCGGCGTTCACTTCGGAGAACTCCGACACCTCCACGAGCTTTCTGGAGCGCGTACGCGGTCTCAGCGACGAGGCTCGCGCGGCCGTACTCGCGGACATGCCCGCCTTCGACAGAGCGGCCACACCGGCGCTGTCGATGGGGTCGCTGGCGGAGACACTGCGCCTCACGCCGGGGGCGCTGCGCAGTGACCATCCTCAGACGTCGTTCGCGGCGCTCGGACCGCACGCCGAGAAGGTCGTCGCCGGCCACCGGCCCGACTGCCACCTGGGCGAGGGCTCCCCGCTGGCCCACCTCTACGGCGTGCGTGCCCAAGTGCTGCTCCTGGGCGTCGGTTTCGAAAGGTGCAGCGCCTTTCACCTGGCGGAATACCGGGTTCCAAGGCCGCCGCGCCGACACTATCGGTGCGTGGTGTCCTGCCACGATGAACGCCGGTGGTGGCAGTACGAGGATGTCGACCTGGACGACAGCGACTTCGCCGCCCTGGGGGCCGACTTCGAGCACAGCGACGAGACGGGCGCCGTCCGGGCCGGCCCGGTGGGCTCGGCCCACTGCCGGCTCGTGCGGTTCCGGGACGCCGTCGACTTCGCACAGCGGTGGATCCCGAGCCACCGTGGCACGGCCGCCGACCGTGACGGCTGAACCGGGCCGCCGGTCTCCTCGCGGCCCTCACCAGGTGGGCGCCCTCGCCTCGGCACGTTCCGCCGGAGCGGCCTACCGTCGAGACATGGACGAGATCATCGTGGTGTACCGGCTCGATCAGCCGGTGAAGGAGCTTGCGCACGCCGACGAGGCACCGGGCGAGGGGCCGGCCGTACTCGAAGTGCACGCGGCGCCCGCCGCCCCGGGGGCGCACTCGGTCCCTGGCCCGCGGACCCTGTGCGGCAAGGACACCGTCAACATGCGGCCTGCCCCCTGGAAGCCTTCCGGACCCGGTTTCCCCTGGTACGACCCGCAGTACGCGCACAAGGTCTGCGAGGCCTGCGATACCGCGATGGAGAGCTGACCGGGCCGGAGCCGCGCATCCCTCACACGACGAGCCCTACGGGCGGTAGCGCAGCGGATGGTGCTCCGGCACTTCCACCACGGCGATGCGTGTACCGTCCGGATCCGCGATCCACATCTCGACCAGTCCCCACGGCTCCTCCTTCGGCGGGCGGAGGATCTCCACGCCGCGCTGCTTGAGCTCCTCGTACGCGGCTGCCGCGTCCGCCACCTGGAGCCACACCTGGACGCAGGGCGACGGCGCCGCGTCGCAGCGGCCTGAAAGCTCGAGGAAGCCGCCGCCCAGGAAGTACACGGTGCCGCGCTCGGGACCTGTGCCGAACTCGCGGTAGACGGCCAGACCGAGCGCCTCGCCATAGAACGCGCGGGACCGCCCGGGGTCGGTGGGGCGGAGCAGAATCCTGCTGCCCAGTACATGGACCATGTCACGGCACCCTAGCGCCCACGGCGCCTTTCGGCTGGTGCGTACGATCGCGGTGCGTACCGTCCGAGCGGTCGTCCCAGCCGCACAAGAGGATCAGCCACCATGACGAGCAAGTCCGCATCATTCGACGAGTTGGACCGGAAGATCGTCGCAGCTCTGGTCGCGAACGCGCGCACGAGCTTCACGGAGATCGGCGCGGCGATCGGCCTGTCGGCCACGGCGGTCAAGCGGCGGGTCGACCGGATGCGGGAGACCGACATCATCACCGGATTCACCACCACGGTGCGGCCGGCCGCCCTCGGCTGGCGGACGGAGGCCTATGTGGAGGTGTACTGCGACGGTGCGGCCCCGCCCCGGCGCATCGCCGAGGTCGTGCGCAACCACCCCGAGATCATGGCGGCGATGACGGTGACCGGCGGCGCCGACGCGCTCCTGCACGTCCGGGCGACCGACGTGGAGCACTTCGAGAACGTGCTCGAGCGGATCCGGGCCGAGCCCTTCGTCCGCAAGACCATCAGCTACATGGTCCTGTCGCACCTGCTGACGAACAGTCCGGAAGCCGGCGCCGGACTGGCCGCCCCGCCCGGTGCCGCCGAGTAGAGCAGCGAACTGCCGTCGACCGGTTTATTTACGCAGCATCGCTGCGCGCACACGCAGTTTTTGCTTCTTGTCGCCCGTCCGCGCCGCTTCCTACTGTTATTGGCGTCCCCGGTCACCACAGGAAGCGGGAGGAATCTCTCGGTGCCAACCAGCCGTATACCGCGTCCCAGACGCTATCTGGTCTGCGAGCCCCGGTACTTCGACGTGCGGTACGCCATCAATCCCTGGATGCGCGAGAACACGGATGTCGACCTCGGCCTCGCCCGGTCCCAGTGGGACGCGCTGATCCGGACCTACCGCGACCACGGCCACTCGGTGGAGACCGTGGAGCCGCAGGCGGGACTCCCGGACATGGTGTTCGCGGCGAATTCGGCGCTCGTCGTGGAGGGCCGGGTCTTCGGCTCCCGCTTCCACGCACCGGAGCGCCGGCCGGAGGAGGCGGCGTACGAGGTCTGGTTCAAGGCAGCCGGATTCGACGTCCACCGGCCGGAATCGGTGTGCGAGGGCGAGGGCGACCTCGTTCCGGTCGGTCCCTACATCCTGGCGGGCACGGGCTTCCGTACCACCAGGGCGGCGCACCGGGAGGTGCAGGAGTTCTTCGGTGTGCCGACGATCGGCCTGCAGCTGGTGGATCCGTACTTCTACCACCTGGACACCGCGCTGTTCGACCTCGGTGACGCGAACATCGCCTACTACCCGGACGCCTTCTCCCCGGGCTCCCGCGAGGTGCTGGAGCGCCTCTTTCCGCAGGCGGTGACCGCGACGCGGGACGACGCCATGGCGTTCGGTCTCAACTCGGTCTCCGACGGCCGCCACATCTTCGTCGCCCCGCAGGCGGACGGCCTCATCGGCCGGCTCGCCGCGCGCGGGTATGTTCCCGTCCCCGTCGACCTGTCCGAATTCCACAAGGCAGGCGGTGGCATCAAGTGCTGCACTCAGGAGATCCGCGCATGACGACCACACCCGTACGTTCGCCGCGTTCGTCCACCGAGCTGATCCGCGCGGAGGAGTCGGTGCTCGCGCACAACTACCACCCGCTGCCCGTGGTCGTCGCCCGCGCCGAGGGTGTGTGGGTCGAGGACGTGGAGGGGCGTCGCTATCTGGACATGCTGGCCGGTTACTCGGCCCTCAACTTCGGCCACCGGCATCCGGCGCTCATCGCCGCCGCGCACCGCCAGCTCGACGAAGTCACGCTGACCTCGCGCGCCTTCCACAACGACCGGCTCGCCGGCTTCGCGGAGGGCCTTGCCGAGCTGACCGGCCTCGACGTGACACTGCCGATGAACACGGGCGCGGAGGCCGTCGAGAGCGGCATCAAGGTCGCCCGCAAGTGGGCGTACGAAGTGAAGGGAGTCGCCCCGGACCGGGCGACGATCGTCGTGGCCGCCGGCAATTTCCACGGCCGTACGACGACGATCGTGGGATTCTCCAGCGACGCCGGCGCCCGCAACGGCTTCGGCCCGTTCGCCCCCGGCTTCCGCGTCGTCCCGTACAACGATCTCGCCGCGCTGGAGGCTGCGGTGGACGAGACGACGGCGGCCGTCCTGATCGAGCCCATCCAGGGCGAGGCGGGCGTCGTCATCCCCGACGACGGCTATCTGACGGGCGTACGGGAGGTGACCCGGCGCGCGGGGTGCCTGCTGATCGCCGACGAGATCCAGTCCGGTCTCGGCCGCACCGGGACCACGCTGGCCGTGGAGCACGAGTCCGTACTCCCGGACGTCCTGCTGCTCGGCAAGGCGCTGGGCGGCGGCATCGTCCCGGTCTCCGCGGTGGTCGCCCGCCGCGACGTCCTGGCGGTGCTGCGCCCCGGCGACCACGGCTCGACGTTCGGCGGGAACCCGTTGTCCGCGGCCGTGGGTTCGGCCGTCGTCGAGCTGCTGGCGACGGGCGAGTTCCAGCGCCGGGCCGCCGAACTGGGCGAGGTACTGCGGGGTGGCCTGGCCGCGCTGACCGGGAAGGGCGTCGTGGGCTTCCGGGCCCGCGGACTGTGGGCGGGCGTCGATGTGGACCCGGCGATCGGAACGGGCCGCGAGATCAGTGAACGCCTCCTGCACGAGGGCGTCCTGGTCAAGGACACCCACGGTTCCACGATCAGGCTCGCCCCGCCCCTGACCATCACGCGCGAGGAACTGGAATCTGCCCTCGCGTCTCTGGAGAAGGTCCTCACGGCGTAGCGGAGCGCCGGAGCGGCGAACCGTCGGTTCACCGCTCCGGCCCGGGTCCACGCGCTCAGAATTACCCGTCCGCACCGGGCTGTCGCGGCGCACAGCACAGACGAGACGCCTGCCTACTGCGCGGACGGCGCCAGCATCCACGCGGCCAGGCCGTCGAGGACCAGGCCGAGACCCAGTTCGAAAGCACGGTCGTCGAGCGCTGCGAGGCCGGTGCCGACAGCGGCCGCACCCGCGAGGGAGTCGGCGGGGGAAGGGAAATCGGGGCGATAAACGTCCGCGGACCTTCCTCAATGTGCCGGCGGCGCTCTGGACCGCCTTCGAGGTCGTCAACGTCTGTTGGCCGCGTGCCGTCCTCGCCCCGCCGGGCGCCCCCTGGTACCAGGTCTGGGCCGGACTCCTGGGCACAGGCGCGGTGATCACCGCCGGCCTGGTCTACCTGGTGGCGAGGAAGCCGCAGAACAAGCTGCGCGCCGCCGTCGCGAGCGAGAAGCCGTGCGGTGAAGCAGCAGCCGAGCGGTCCGGCGCGCTCGCCGGCGAGCCTGTGTGACCGCCGGCAGACCACCCCGCCCCCTGGGACTGGGGCGGGCTGCTGCCCGCCGTCCAGGCAGTCGGCGGACCGGCGCGCAACCCCGCCTGCGGTGGCGGCGTTCCGGTTCAGCGGCGCGGGCGGATGCCGCGAGCCGGGGAAGGGATACGGACCGATTCCGCTTCCTCGTCGTCGTCCGGCGGAGGCAACGCGATCGTCCAGGCCGGTTCGAGGAACAGCCCCTGGTAGCCGATGTCCGGGGTGGTGGCGCCGGCCGGGCGCTCTCCGGAGACGTGACGGGACGGAGCAGTAGGCATGCAGAGCCTTCCGAGTAACGGGGTGCGAGGCGCGCGGGAGATCTCGCCGTGCGCAGTTGGCGTGTGTATCCCCGCTCGCCGAGTGCCGAATCAGTTCATGCGGCGTCAGTTCATCCGGCGGAGACAGGTAAATACTACGGCCGTTCGAGACCGCGGGGTGATCTTCGCGCTCCCGGGATTCTGCGTGTCGGACCACGCGCGTCTCTTCCCACCCCGCACGTCGGCCTCAACTGTGTACCGGCGCCCTGCCCATGGCGTCCCGCGCCGCCTCCAGAGCCGCCAGGCGGTCGGCCGGAACCAGGCCGATCCGGGTGCGCCGGTCGAGGAGGTCGGACTCGTCCAGCGCGCCTTCGTGGTGTACGGCCCAGACGAGTTCGGCTCCCGTGACCGGATGGCCGGGGACGACGGGGGCGCGAAGGGCGGGGTCGGCGGCGCCCAGGGCGTGCACGGCCGGTGCCTCGGTTCCGTACCGATGGACCAGACGGCGCGGTGCGTCGAGGCTCGCCAGGGCGCGGGGCGGAGCGGCGCCGACGAGCGGGATCGAGGCCGTCCGGCACTGCCCGGCGGTCAGGCCGCGTGCGGCCACGGTGGCGTCCACCGCGTCCTCGGCCATCCGCCGGTAGGTGGTGAGCTTTCCGCCGACGACGGTGACGACGCCGTCCGGCGAGGTCAGTACGGCGTGCTTGCGGGAGATGTCCGCGGTGTGGCCCGTTGTCCCGGAGCCGTCCGCCGGCGGGGCGGTGTCCAGGAGGGGGCGCAGGCCGGCGAAGGCGCCGATCACATCCGTACGGTGGACGGGGAGGTCGAGGGCGGAGCCGAGGACGTCGAGCAGGAAGCCGATGTCCGTCTCGGGCACGGTCGGTACATCCGGGACGTCTCCCTCGACGGGCTCGTCGGTCAGTCCGACGTAGACCCGGCCGTCGCCCTGCGGGAGGACGAGTACAAAGCGGTTGGTCGCGCCAGGGATCGGGATGTGCATGCCGGTCGAGAGGGTGCCGAGGTCTTCGGACCTCAGCACCAGGTGGGTGCCGCGCGACGGCCGCATCCGTATGCCCTCGACGAGGCCGCCGGCCCAGATTCCCGCCGCGTTGATCACGGCGCGGGCCCGGATCCGCAGTTCCTGGCCGGTCAGTTCGTCGCGTATCCGGGCACCCGAGCCGCTGAGCTCCAGCGCGCGGGCGCGGGTCAGGATGTGTGCGCCGTGGGCCGCGGCGGTCCGTGCGACGGCGGTCACCAGGCGGGCGTCGTCGCTCAGTTGGCCGTCCCAGGAGAGCAGTCCGCCGCGCAGCCCGGACGTGCGCAGGCCCGGTGCCAGATGCCGGGTCTCCACCGCGGACAGCGTGCGAGGGGCCGGCAGCGTGGCGCGGGAGGTGCGGGCCGATACGCGGAGCAGGTCGCCCGCCCTGAGTCCGGCCTGCACGAGGGCGGCCTGCCGGCGCCCGACCAGTGGGGTGAGCGGCAGCACGAAGGGCTGTGCGCGCACCAGGTGCGGCGCGGTGCGTTCCATGAGTACGCCCCGCTCGACGGCGCTCTCGTAAGCGACATCGAGATGGCCGGACGCGAGATAGCGCAAGCCCCCGTGGATCAGCTTCGAGCTCCACCGGGACGTGCCGAACGCGAGGTCGTGCGCGTCGATCGCGGCGACGGACAGCCCGCGGGAGGCCGCGTCGAGCGCGGCGCCGGCGCCGGTCGCACCGAGGCCGACCACCAGCACGTCGACCGCCCCGCCGTCGGCGAGTTCGGCCAGCTCGCGGGAGCGGCGCGCGGCGTTCAGGGAGGCGGCGGCGGGAGCGCTGCTCGGGAGGCTGGGGCTCAGGGCGCTCATGGCGTAAGGGTCCTCTCCAGGATGGTCCGCAGCTCCTGCTGGAAGGCGGCAGCGGTGAGGTCGGGGTCGTCCTCGTCGGTCATCGTGCGCAGCGAGAGAGTGAAGGCCTGCACGATGAGCAGCAGGGAACGGCCCTGCCGTACGGGGTGCTCCACGCGGACGGAACCGTCCGCGTGGCCCTCCTTCAGGGCGGTGGTGATCAGTTCCAGCAGCGCGTCCTGGCTGGCGCCCCGGCGGTCGATCAGATAGGGCAGCAGCAGCTCGGGGTCGACGTCGATGATCTTGTGGAACAGCGGGTGCGCGCGAAACGCCTGCGCCCCGGCCACCAGGCCGTCGACCAGGCGCAGTCTGGTGGGGGCCGCCGGGTCGTGATCGGGCAGCGCGCCCTGCGCGACGGCGACCCACTCGCGGGTCATCAGATCGCCGACGAGGGTCCGTACGTCCGGCCACCGGCGGTACAGCGTCATACGGGAGACCCCGGCGCGCCGGGCCACGTCGGTCAGGGTGGTCCGGCGGACTCCGACGGCCAGCACACAGTCGCGGGCCGCGTCGAGTACGGTATCGCCGTCCGAATGGTTGTGACGAATGGGCGTCATCTGTCACAGTGTAATGCCAGTGGCGCCGCAGGACACGTCACCCCGCACAACCGGTGAGGAAACAACCCAAGTGGACATGTTGTGGAGCGGCTGGGGCGACCCGGCCAAGGCGGCCCCGCTGCCCGATACCGTGATCGGCCTGCTGCGCGATCTCCTCGGCGTCAAGCCCCGGAGCATCGAGCCGGTCGCGCTCGGCGAGATCTCCGTCCCCGAGCCCGCGCTCGGCAGCGGGGCCCACCAGGCGCTCGCCGAGTGCCTCGCCGACACGGCGTACGTACGCACCGACGCGGAGGCCCGCGTCCGGCACACCCGCGGCAAGTCCACCCCGGACCTGCTGCGCATCCGCGCCGGCGAGGTCGACGACATCCCGGCCGCCGTGGTGCTGCCGGGCAGCCACGAGGACGTACTCGCCGTTCTGCGCGTCTGTGCCGAACACGGCCTGTCCGTCGTGCCCTTCGGCGGCGGAACCTCCGTCGTCGGGGGTCTGGCCCCGGACCGCCCCGGCTCTTTCGTCGCGCTGGACCTGCGCCGCCTGGACGCTCTGCTGTCCCTCGACGAGGTCTCCCGTACCGCCACCCTGCAGCCGGGACTGCGCGCCCCCGAGGCCGAAGCCCTGCTCGCCGAGCGGGGGTTCACCCTGGGGCACTTCCCGCAGTCGTACGAATGGGCCACCATCGGCGGCTTCGCGGCCGCCCGCTCCAGCGGCCAGGCCTCGGCCGGCTACGGCCGGTTCGACGAGATGGTGCTGGGTCTGACCGTCGCCACGCCCGAGGGCACCCTCGACGTGGGCCGCGCCCCCCGCTCCGCCGCGGGCCCCGATCTGCGTCAGCTGGTACTGGGATCCGAGGGCGCGTTCGGCGTCATCACCTCGGTGACCGTACGGATCCGCCCGCTCCCGGAGTCCAAGGTCTACGAGGGGTGGCGCTTCCCCACCTTCGAAGCCGGGGCGGCCGCGCTGCGACGCCTCGCCCAGGACGGCCCGCGTCCGACCGTACTGCGGCTGTCGGACGAGACGGAGACCCTGATCGGGCTGGCGCAGCCCGACGCCATCGGCGGCGCGGACAGCACCACCCCGCAGCCCGCCGGCTGCGTGGCGATCGCCGGGTTCGAGGGCACTGCCGAGGACACGGCGAGCCGGCAGGCGCAGGCCCGGGCCGTACTGCGCGCCTGCGGAGGCGAGTTGCTCGGCGAGGAGCCGGGGGAGCGCTGGGCACACGGCCGCTACTCCGCGCCGTACTTGCGCGACTCGCTGCTCGACGCCGGCGCGTTCGCCGAAACGCTGGAAACCGCGGCCTTCTGGTCGCGTATCCCCGCGCTCTACGACTCCGTACGCCAGGCACTCACCACCACCCTGACCGAGGCGGGCACCCCGCCCCTGGTCATGTGCCACATTTCCCACGTCTACGACACCGGCGCGTCCCTGTACTTCACCGTCGTCTCGGCGCAGGGCGAGGACCCGGTCGCCCACTGGGCCCCGGCCAAGCAGGCCGCGGGCGACGCGATCATCGCCGGGGGCGGCACCATCAGCCACCACCACGGCGTGGGCACGGACCACCGCGACTGGTACACGCAGGAGATCGGCCCCCTGGGCGTCGAAATCCTCCAGGCCGTCAAGGCCCGGCTCGACCCCGCCGGGATACTCAACCCCGGCATCCTGCTCCCCACCCGCTGACCGGCCACCCCCCTGCCTTTCGGAGGCACATTTCATGCGACAGTTCACCGCCGTCGTCAACCCCACCGCAGGGGGGTCCACCGGGACGGCGGCCCTCCTCCCGCTGGCCCGCCTGCTCCGGGAAGCGGGCGCACACCTCGACACGGAGTACAGCCGCAGCCTGGAACACGCGCGGGAAGTGGCGCGCAGGGCCGGCGAGCAGGGGCGCGTCGTACTCGCCGTCGGCGGGGACGGGATCGCCGGCTGCGTCGGCGGCGCGCTCAGCGGCACGGACACGCTCTTCGGCCTCGTCCCCGCGGGCCGCGGCAACGACTTCGCCCGGGCGCTGGGCCTGCCGACCACGCCCCCCGCTCTGGCCGAGCTGCTCCTGCACGGCACCCCGAAGCGGATCGACACCATCGAGGTCGAATCGGCCGTGCACCACAGAACCGCCGTGCTGGGCAGCGTGTACGCGGGCGTCGACGCGGTGGCCAACCGCCACGCCAACACCTCCCGCTGGCTGCGCGGTGCTGCCTCGTACTACGCGGGCGGCTTGCGGGCGGTGGCCACCTGGCGGGCCGTCGACTACCGGATCACCGTGGACGGGGTACTGCACGAACGGCGCGGCTACACGGTGGTGACGGCCAACTCCGGTTACTACGGCTTCGGCCGGCTCGTCGCCCCCGGCGCGCGACTGGACGACGGGCTGCTGGACGTCGTGGTGATCCGCGATGCGCCGCGGCGGCTGTTCTTCGCCGTGATGAACGAACTGAAGACCGGCGCGCACATCAACCGCCCCGAGGTGGAGATCCTGCACGGCAAGGAGATCCGCATCGAGGCGAACCGTGAAATCCCCTACGGCGCGGACGGCGAGGTGGACGCGGTCCTCCCGATGACAGCAAGGGTGCAACCCGGCGCGCTGAACGTGCTGTGCTGAACGTGCTGCGCTGACCCTGATGTGCTGACCGGTGCCGGACGGCTCGCCCTTACTGCTCGCTCACTGTTCGCGCAGGCCCCAGGGTGAGCCGTACTCGGTCAGCAGGTCGAGGAAGGGCCGTGCGGGCAGCGCCTCGGGGCCGAGGATGCCGCTGCCGGACCAGGTGCCCGCCGCGATCAGCTCGAGAGCCACGACCGGGTTGATGGCGGTCTGCCACACGACCGCCTGGCAGCCGTACTCGGCCATGGACCACTGGTTGTCGACCACGTGGTAGAGGTACACCTCGCGCGGACTGCCGTCCTTGGTGCCCTTGACCCAGGTTCCCGCACAGGTCTTCCCGTGCATGCGCTCTCCCAGGGTTGCCGGGTCGGGCAGACAGGCCGCCACCACATCGCGCGGCGAGACGCGGACCGTGCCGGACCCGTCGGCCGCGGGGACCGGGACCGGTTCGGTGCGGTCGAGTCCCAGCAGGTGCAGCGTCTGCAGCGTACGGATGAAGTCCTCGCCCAGCCCGTACTTGAAGGTGACGCGGCGCGCGTCGACCCAGCGGGGCACCAGGAGGACTTCCTCGTGCTCGACGTTGACGCACTCCACGGGCCCGATGCCCTCGGGGAAGTCGAAGACCTCGGGCTCGCTGAAGGGAGCGGTGGTGAACCAGCCGCGGTCGGCCTCGTAGACGACGGGCGGGTTGAGGCATTCCTCGATGGTGGTCCAGATGCTGAACGAGGGCGCGAAGTCGTAGCCGTCGACCGTGAGGTTCGCCCCGTCCCGGATGCCGATCTCCTCGATCTCGTCGAAGAGCTCGTCGGCGGCGTACCGGGCGAAGACATCGGACAGTCCCGGCTCCACACCGATGCCGACCAGGGCGAGGGCGCCGGCCTTCTCCCAGTCGGCGGCGCGCTCGAACTGGGCGTCGCCGAGCTTGACGCCGCAGAGGTCGTACGGGCGCTCGGGGTGGGGCCGCGACAAGGACATCGCCATGTCCAGGTAGTGCGCGCCGGCGGCCAGAGCCGCCTGGAAGAGCGGCATGACGAATCGGGGGTCGGTGGCGTTGAGGAGCACGTCGCAGCGCTGCTGGTTCAGCAGGGCGCTGACGGCGGGCTCGTCGCCGGCGTCGATCCGTACCGCGCTGAAGCGGCTGCCCGCCTCGCCCAGGGCTTCGACGGCCGCTTCGGCGCGGGACAGGTCGTAGTCGGCGACGACCATGTGGTCGAAGAACGGGCGGCGGGCCGCGATCCGGGTGATGGCGGTGCCGACACCGCCGGCTCCCACGAGCAGAACACGCATGGCAGAAACTCCGTTTCTCGGGCAGTGCGTCCAGGGCGCTGCTCAGGCTGCTGCGCCCACGAGTTGCGATCCAACGTCCGGGCCCCTGTTCACGTCAATGGTGTTGGCATAAGCTCTGGCCCACGCCGCCGGAGGCGGGCCGGACGTCACGTCGCGAAGGAGAACGCCATGTCCAAGCCGGTGGTAACGCAGGACGAGCGACGACGGCGTCGCCCGACGAAGACCGGCGCGGTCCTGTCGGAGCAGCTGATCGTGGAGACGGCGCTGCGCATGCTGCGGGAACACGGGAGCGCGGGGCTGACGGTCCGCCGCCTGGGTACGGCCCTGGGGGCCGACCCGAGCACGCTGTACCGGTACTTCAGCGGCATCGACGACCTGACGCTGGCCATCGGGGACGTGCTCATCGGGCGGGCGCTGGCAGGCTGGCAGGGCACCGGTGAATGGCGCGCCGACCTGCGCGAACTGGGGCTGCGCATCCATGCCGCGTACCTCGGACACCCCCAGGCGGCGGTGCTCACCGCCAACCGGGTGACCGGGAGAGCCCACGAGGTGGCGGCCGACGAGAGGATCCTGGGGCTGCTGCGCAGGGCCGGCTTCGCGGACGCCGACGCGGTCCGGATCTACCACGCGTTCATCGACCAGGCTCTGGCATTCGCCGCGCTGGACGCCGCCTCTCTCGCGCTGCCGGAAGCTGCTCGCGCGGCGGACGAGGAGGTCTGGCGAGCCACGTACGCCCGGCTGCCCGCGGCGACGCACCCGCACATCGCGGCTACCGCGCCGCTGCTGGTCGCCCGGATGAACGACAGTGCCTATCCGACGGCGCTGGACATGCTCCTGGACAGCGCACAGGCACAGCTTGCCGCACGGCGCGCGGGGACGGCCGAAGGACGCCCTGAAACGCGCTGAGACGGGGCCCGCTCTCACCACGCTCGGTCGGTGCACAGGAGGGGAGGCAGGAGTCGAACCTGCGGCATCCGGTTTTGGAGACCGGCGCTCTGGCCTCTGAGCTACACCCCTTCGGTGCGTGTCAGCCTGACAGGTCCGGCCCCGGCGTTCCAGCGGATATTGCGGATGCGCGAGCGACGTCGTCAGTTTCCGCCGAACGCCCCGGCGCTGTAGACATAGAGCGCGATCACACCGGCCAGGCAGGCGAGGACCACCCAGGAGGCGAAGCTCGTGTGTCTCCCTCTGCGCCTGGACTTGCCATAGCGTCTGGACCGACCCGGCCTACCGGACCGACTGGGCCGACCTGACCGACTGGGCCCACTGGGCTGGTCCCGTCTCGGCGCACGTGGCGCCGAGACGGCAGCGGTCTCGGCGAGCAGCCGGCGGCAGGTCGCGGCGAGTTCGCCCGTTCCTGCGGAGAGGGGGGCGATCGCCTCCGAGCGCGCCGGGGCGGTGGTGCCGCCGTCGAGTATGCGGCCTGCGCGGACGAGGATCTCGTCCCGGCCCCCCGCAGGGGCCAGGCTGATCCAGCGCTGAACGTGCTGACCTCGGATGACGACACACCCTGACCGGTCCCGGTACACGACGTGCTCCCGCCACAGCACCTGGGCCAACTCGCTTGCGGTCTCCCTCAGTTGCGCACTCACGCGCCCCTCCCCCTCCGCTGTACGGCACTCCCGAGCACCGCACTCTAGCGTCAGGTACACACCAAGCCGGTCTCGGGGTTCATGGCAGGTGACGGCGCCTCTGCCGCCGGCGGCAGAAGGCCTGGCCCTTCGATGTCCGGGTAGGGGTTCACAACACCCGTACGACAACTGGAGGAACGAATGGCCGGCAGCGAACGGAACGGCGTCGCCAGATCGGGCGAGGGCCGGGAGGATACGGAGGACGAGCGAGCTGACCGGCGGCGGCCACTCATGACGGATTCGTGCCGTGGCTGGTGTCCGCAGTGGTCGCCTGGTACCTGCTCTGCTGGTTCGCCCTGCCCCTGTGGGCCCGCTACCGGCTGACCGCACAGGACTGACTCCACCGCCTCATGGTCACCCCGTGGGGCTACTGCATCCAGTCGTCGTCGCCGGGGTCCCCGCCCTCCGCACGTACGGCGAGGCGCCCGACGTAGTGCTTCCAGCCCTCCTCGTGCGCGGCGCACGCCTCGGGTGAGGGCAGGCCGCTGTGGACGAGTCGGAGCAGGGTGCCGTCCGCGGTGGGTTCGAGGGTGATCTCCACGGTGGTGGAACCGGGTGGCACGGGCATGCCGCCCTGCTCCCAACCCCACGTAAAGACAAGGCGCTTGGGCGGGTCGACTTCGAGGAAGCGGCCGGCGGCGACGTTCTCGCGGTTGATCCGGGTGCGGTAGCTGCCGCCTGGTTCGAAGGAGAACGCGCCGTCGGCGCCCATCCAGGACAGCCACTTCTCGCGGTCGGTGAAGAAGCCGAAGACGGTTTCCGGGCGGGCGGCGATGTGCCGCTCGAGCGTGACGGTGTCCGTGGGTGTGGTCATGGTCTGCTCTCGTTCCGTTCGGCCTCTTCGGCGAGCCGGGCCAAGGTGTCGAGCTTGGTGCCCCACATCGCCTTGAGGTAGTCGGCGAGCGGGCCGAGGGCCTCCTGGTCCGCCCGGTAGTACCGCTTCGTCCCGTCCTTGCGGAGGGTAACCAGGCCGGCGTCGCGCAGCACCTTCAGATGCTGGGACACGGCGCCGAAGGTGACCTCGAAGCGGGCCGCGATGTCGCCTGCGGGCAGCTCCTCGTCCCAGATCAGCCGCAGAATCTCACGCCGTCTGGGCTCGGCGACGACCTGTACCGCGTCCATGGTCGGAATTTTAGTCCACGCTTCAGTTTGCCGCCCGGGCGGTCTTATTTTAGTGTGGACTCAAATAGCTGGGCGTCACCCGATGGCGGCCGCCACCCTTCAGGAGCACTTAATGACAGAGATCAACTTCCAGACCGACATCGCCACCGATCGCGCCCGCGTGCTGGAGGCGCTCAACACCCACGACGGCCTCACCGGCTGGTGGACCAACGACGTGAACCGCGAGGGCGAGGTCCTGTTCTTCAACTTCCCCGAGGTCCCCGAGCCCTTCCAGCTCCGTCGCGAGCGGGCCGACCAGGACCGCGTCGTCTGGGTGAACGTCGGCGCCTTCCCTCCGCACTGGGCCGGCACCACCATCACCTGGCAGCTGACCGAGGCCCCCGGCAGCGCCGGCACGCGCGTGGCCTTCTCCCACTCCGGCTTCGGGGGCGGCGAGAGCGAGCTGCCGATGATCACCGAAACGTGGGGTCAGTTGATGACCCGGCTCAAGGGCTTCGCCGAGACCGGCGAGCCGGACCCCTTCTTCACCGTCTGACCCGCACAGGAGACTGAACCCATGGCGGCGGGAGGAGCCACATGGGCATCATCGCTTGGATACTCGTCGGCCTTCTGGCGGGAATCATCGCCAAGACCCTGATGCCGGGCAGGGACCCCGGCGGAATCATCATCACCATGCTCATCGGAATTGCGGGCGGGCTCCTCGGCGGCCGCCTCGGCAAGGTCATCTTCGGTGTCGATTCCATCGACGGCTTCTTCGACCTCTCCACTTGGGTCGCGGCCATCGTGGGCTCGCTCATCCTGCTGATCCTTTACCGGCTCGTCACTGGCAATAGGTCCTCTCACCGCCACGCCTGATCGGCAGCGAGCACAGATTCGAGCCTTACGACCAGAGGCCGACCCGCCGTACGGCCCCGCCCTTCGAGGGTGGGGCCGTACAGCTCCGCTCAGAGCTCGCGGATGACGCGGGCCGGGTTGCCGGCCGCGACGACATTCGCCGGCAGGGCCCTGGTGACAACCGCTCCTGCGCCGACGACGGTGTTCTCGCCGATGGTTACTCCGGGGCAGGCGACGACTCCGCCGCCGAGCCAGACATTGTCACCGATGGTGATGGGCTTCGCCGCCTCCCGCTTGGCGCGTCGTGCTCAGGGTCGACCGGGTGGGTGGAGGTGAGGAGCTGGACGCAGGGGGCGATCTGTACGTCCGCGCCGATGTCGATCCTCACGACATCGGGCAGGGCGCTCCCGCATCGGGACGTACTTCGGCCGCCGGAGAGGCCCCCCGCGGCCCGGTGCGGCCCGAGGACATCGCCTCGGTGGTATACGGGCTGGGGTGCCGCAGTCCGGGTGACGCTGAGGCGGAAGACGTACCGGAACAGAAGGGGAGCCGACCGTGCGCGCACGTGATCTGGCAGTGGAGTACGAGACGGTCAGCGTCGACAGCGACGCCCTGGACGCGGCCCGGTTGCTGGCCGAACACCGGCTCCCCGGACTGCTGGTGCTGGACGCGAATGGCGAACCGAAGGCGATCCTGCCCGCGTCACAGTTGGTCAAGGTGCTGGTCCCCACGTACGTCCTGGAGGACCCCACCCTCGCGGCGGTCGTCGACGAGAAGCACGCCGACCGGCTGTGCCGCGCGCTGGTCGGCCTCACCGTCGGCGACTGCCTGTCCAGCAAGGCGGGACCGCCGCCGATCGCCGCGCCGGACGACACCGCCCTGGAAATCGCCGCGCTCATGGCCCGGGTGCGCAGCCCGTTGGTGGCCGTGGCCGAACGCGGCAGGACGGGCACGCACCTGCTCGGCGTGATCACGGCTGCGCACCTGCTGCACCGGCTCCTCGGAGAGTCATGAGCGACTGGCACAGCTGGGCGGCGATCGCCGTCTTCGTCGGCACGTATGCCCTGATCATCAGCGAACGGATCCACCGGGTCGCCGCCGCCCTCGGCGGCGCCGGCCTGATGCTGGCGATCGGGGCGACCGACGACGTCTCCGCCTTCTACCTCCAGGACCGGGGCATCGACTGGAACGTCATCTTCCTGCTGCTCGGCATGATGTTGATCGTCGGGGTGCTGAAGCAGACCGGCATGTTCGAGTACCTGGCGATCTGGGCGGTCAAGCGCGCCCGGGCCAGACCGTTCCGGGTCATGACGATGCTGATCCTGATCACGGCCGTGGCCTCGGCGCTGCTCGACAATGTCACCACGGTGCTGCTGATCGCCCCGGTCACGCTGCTGGTCTGCGAACGCCTGGCGCTGCCTGTCGCGCCCTTCCTCATCGCCGAGGTCCTCGCCTCGAACGTCGGCGGCACCGCCACCCTCGTCGGCGACCCGCCCAACATCATTATCGCCAGCCGGGCCGGACTGACCTTCAACGACTTCCTCATCCATCTCGCCCCGCTCTCGGCGGTGTTGACCGCTGTGCTGGTCGTCCTGTGCCGCTTCCTGTTCCGCAAGTCCTTCGCGTACGACGAGGACCGCGCCGCCGAGGTCATGGATCTGGAGGAGCGCGAGGCCATCCGCGACCCGCGCCTGCTCGTGCAGGGACTGGCCGTGCTCGTGCTGGTCGTCGCCGGCTTCGTGCTCCATCCCGTACTCCATTACGAGCCGAGTGTGGTCGCGCTCCTGGGGGCCGGCCTGCTCATCGCCATCTCGGCCGTGGAGACCAACGACGTCCTCGCCGAGGTCGAATGGCGCACGCTCGCCTTCTTCGCCGGCCTCTTCGTGGTGATCGGCGGTCTGATCGACACCGGAGTGATCAGCGCGGTCGCGGACAGCCTGGCCGGCGCCATCGGCGACCGCGAACTGGGCGGCTCGATGCTGATGCTGGGCGCGTCCGCCGCGCTGTCCGGTGTGGTCGACAACATCCCGTACGTCGCCACGATGGCGCCCATCACCGGCGATCTGGTGCAGTCTCTCGGCGGTGAGGCCGACCACGTCATGTGGTGGACGCTGGCTCTGGGCGCCGACCTGGGCGGCAATGCGACCGCCATCGGGGCCAGCGCCAACGTCGTCGTCCTCGGCATCGCGGAACGCAACCGCACGCCCATCAGCTTCTGGCAGTTCACGAAGTACGGCCTCGTCGTCACCGCGGTCACCGTAGCGCTGTCCGCGGTCTACGTCTGGCTCCGCTACTTCGCCCTGGCCTGAGCCGCCTTCGGTTGTCGTCCTCGGTCGAGTCGGTCGGTCGAATGGCTGAGCTGTTCGTCCCAGTCGGTTCCGCGGCCCTCCGGGGTGAGATCGAACGAATTGAACGTGCGGATGGCGCCACGCGTACCGGGTGGAGTCCATACGGGGCGGTGCAGCCGCAAGGCGAAGGAGATGAGCGCGATCGGCCTGACCAGAGAGACGAGAGCGGTTGCCGACGAAGCCCACGGCGAGCTGCTGCCCGGGCAGCCGCGGCTGCGGACCGGGAAGCGAGCCGGCGGCAGAGGGCGCTTGTTCACCTGGCGGAAGGCGCTCGCCTGCGCCATCTTCCTGTGCGCCCTGGTGGCCGGAGCCTTCTCGTACCTCTACGTCGCCATCGACATCCCCGACGCCAACCAGCAGGCGAAAGCGGAAAGCAACCTCTATCTCTTCAGCGACGGCACCCGGCTGGCCCGTACCGGGGAGATCAACCGGGAGAGCGTCCCGCTCGGGAGGGTGCCCGTGGACGTGCGGTACGCAATTGTCGCCGCGGAGAACAAGGACTTCTACAGCGACCCCGGCATCTCCCTGACCGGCACCGCCCGCGGCATCGTCAACACGCTGCTGGGCAAAGGCAAGCAGGGCGGTTCGACGATCACCCAGCAGTACGTCAAGAACTACTACCTCAGCCAGGAGCAGACGGTCAGCCGGAAGGTGAAGGAACTGGTCATCTCGCTCAAGGTCGACCGGCAGAACTCCAAGGACGACATCCTCGCCGGATACCTGAACAGCAGTTACTACGGGCGGCGCGCGTACGGAATCCAGGCCGCGGCCCGCGCGTACCACGACAAGGACGTCGAGGACCTCACCGTCGAGGAGGGCGCCTACCTCGCCGCGCTCCTGCAGGCGCCCAGCCAGTACGACTGGGCGATCGCGGGCCCCGAGGGCAAGCGACTGGTCCAGCAGCGCTGGAACTATGTGCTGGACAACATGGTCGGCGAGGGCCGGCTGGACAGCGGCGCACGGCAGCGCCTGCGCTTTCGCGTGCCGGTGGCTCCCAAGCCCGCCGCGGGACTCGGCCGCCAGGCCGGGTACTTGCTGGACGCCGCGAGGCGGGAGCTGACGGCCTCCGGCATCAGCGAGCAGGAACTGGCAAGCGGCGGCTGGAGAATCGCGCTGCACATCGATCCGCAGAAGCAGCGGGCGCTGGAGCGGGCGATCGCCACGGGGCTCGGCGGCGCAGGCGCGGGTCCACCAGCCGGTACGGCCGAGCTGGATGCGAACCGGCAGGCCGGTGCTGTATCGGTGGACCCGGGGACCGGCCGCATTCTGGCCCTGTACGGCGGCCGCGACTACTCCCAGCACTACATCAGCAACGCGACCCGCACCGACTACCAGGCAGGGCCGACCTTCGAGCCGGTTGCCCTTGCCGCCGCGCTGGAGAACGACGGGGAGAACGGCCTGACAGAGGTCAGGCAGACCGCCGGGGACCTCGGGATCGACCCCACGGCGAGTGGTTTCACGGCGCCGCAGGCCACCACGCTCGGACTGATCGGGGTCAGCCCGCTGGAGATGGCCGGCGTCTACGCCACCTTCGGCAACCAGGGGAGGAAGGTCACCCCGTCGATCGTGAAGTCCGTGCAGCGCGACGGCACGCGCACCCAGATGCCGGGAGCGGTCGGCGGCCAGGCGATCACCGCGCGGACCGCCGACATCGTCACCGTGTCACTCAGCGGCGGCGCCTTCGACGACGGGCAGAGCGTCGCGTCCGCCTCGGGCAGCTCCGACGACAGGAAGGCGCAGTGGTTCATCGGATCCACGCCGGACCTGGTCACGTCGATCGGCCTCTTCGGCGAGGACGCCAAGACCCAGCAGCAGGTCTCCCTGGGGGAGTCCTCACAGGGCTCCCCCGCCGACATGTGGGCCATGTACACCGGAGGGGCCACCGAGGCGGACGTGGGTGCCGGCCCGCTCAGGCTTGAGCCGGGGGAGTCACTGGGTGGTCAGGTGCAGGCGGCGCAGGCGCTCGGGGTCGGCCAGAATATTGATCTCGGTGATCTTCCCGCCGCTGATGGCGAAGTCCATGACCGAGAACGGCTGCCCCTCCGGAGCGGTGATGAGCCCCGGGGCTCCGTTGACCAGCACCGGCTGGGCGAAGTGGGAGAAGCGGCGGAAGCTGAGTGCCTGCTGGACCACGGCCGGCGCGCCGCGCACCACCTTGGATGCGCCCGGGGCCCCTGAACCGGTGTCGGCTCGGAGTACGACGTCCGGGTCCAGCAGTTCGAGCAGTGCTTCGAAGTCACCGCCGCGCGAGGCGGCGAGGAAGGCGTCGACGACTTCCCGATGGCGCACAAGGTCGGCGTCGGGGGCCGGGGCTGCTCCTTGCACCCGGCGGCGGGCGCGGCTGGCGAGCTGCCGGGCCGCGGCCGGGGTGCGGTCCACGATGGGGGCGATCTCGTCGAAGGGCACGGCGAACAAGTCGTGCAGTACGAACGCGAGCCGCTCCGCGGGAGGCAGCGTTTCCAGTACCACCAGTAGCGCGAGCCCGACCGAGTCGGCCAGCAGGACCTCGTGTTCGGGGTCGATCCCGTCCGCGGGGCTGACGATCGGGTCGGGTACGTACACGTCCAGCGGATCCTCGCGCCGTGACTTACGGGTACGCAGCATGTCCAGGCACACCCGCCCGACGACCGTCGTCAGCCATCCGCCCAGGTTGTCCACGCCGGCCGTGTCGGAGCGGCTGAGGCGGAGCCAGGTTTCCTGGACGGCGTCGTCGGCCTCGCTCAGTGAGCCGAGCATCCGGTAGGCCACCGCCCGCAGGTGGGTGCGATTGGCCTCGAATCGCTCCGCCAGGAATTCGTGTGCGTCCATCGGTCACATTCTCCGGGAATCGGGATCGAGTAGCAGCTGAATGAGTAAGCGGGGAACGGAACGGAACGGGGGGGGCGGCGCGGTCGCAGCGCGACGACGCGTGGTGACCGCCCCCCGGCGCCGCCTCGGCTACCAGCCCGCGCCCGCCACCTGCCTGGTGGTGGCGTTGAGGCGGTTGAAGAGGTTGGTCACACCGATCATGAGGATCAGGGCCGCGAGCTGCTGCTCGTCGTAGTGCTTGGCGGCCTCGTCCCAGATTTCGTCCGGTACCGGGTCCGTCCGGTCGCTCAGCCGGGTGGCGGACTCGGTGAGCGCCAGCGCCGCGCGTTCGGCGTCGGTGAAATACGGCGCCTCCCGCCAGGCCGCCACCGCGAAGAGCCGCTCGGCACTCTCGCCGGCCTTCCGGGCACTGCGCACACCGGCATCCACGCAGTAACTGCACCCGTTGACCTGGCTCGCCCGCAGATGGACCAGCTCAAGCGTCGCCTCCGGCACGCCGCCCTTCCTCGCGGCCTTGAGCACGCCGAGGATGGCCGGCATCGCCTCGGGAAGGACCGTCGCGGGGTTGTTCATCCGTGCCTGCATCGTTGCTCTCCTCCAGATTTTCCGTCCGTTACTGCACTGACGGAACGCGAGGAGAGAATGTGACCGATGCACGGCGTGCGCCCTGCGAGACGACTGGCTGCGGTACGTCATGTCCACCCGCCCGGCCGACCGGCCCAGGGCCGAGGCCGGGGGTCGGCGCCGCTTCCGCCCCTCACGTCTGCGGGCCGATTCCGCACCCGCGCACGGGGGGCATCACGCAAGGATGCGCTCAAGGAACCGTGCACTACGGCTTCGAGCATCGTCGGTCGGTGCGTCGCCCGGCACCCCCTCCGCAGATCCGCGCGTCACTGGGACGCCATCGCCCAGTGCGAGTCCAGCGGAAACTGGCGCGCCAACACGGGCAACGGCCATTACGGAGGGCTGCAGTTCTCGCAGTCGAGCTGGGTGGCCGCGGGAGGCCGGAAGTACGCGCCGCGCGCGGACCTGGCCACGAGAACCGAGCGGATCAACGTGGCCAAGAGGCTCGCCGCGCTTCAGGGCATGAACGCCTGGGCCTGCACGTGACCGTGCGCCTGATCGTCCGTCAGGAACCGCTCAGCGCAGGTCCCAGGCTCAGGCGGGCGAGGAGCTGGGTGTGGTGCAGCCCCGCTATGGGGGCGAGCAGGTCCGGGTGACGCAGGAGGGCGGCGGCCCGCCGGTCACGCTCGTCGGGCGAGGTCAAGCGCCGGAAAACGGCCGGTGAGCCGTCCATCTGCCCGGATTCGGCGAGAGCGGCCACCGCGGTCGCGGCCAGTCCCGGGGTACTGAGGAGGCACGCCGCCCAGCTCGCGACGACCTCGTCCACCCAGGTACGCCACGCGTACTCCCCCGCGTCGTCGGCCCCGGCCCCGTCCGCGCCGATGATCCAGTCGAGCCGGGCAGCGCCTCCGGGCCCCGTCACCATCACCAGCGCGGCATCCATCGGAGTCGGATAACGCAACCCTGCCGCGACGGTGACTGCCTGCCGCGCCTGCACCTGGGAGAGGGCGGAGTCCATCGCGCCGCCGCCCGCGGGATACGCGCGCGTCAGCCATTGAGCGGTCGCCGCTATGAGCGGGGTGAGTTCTGCGGGCACTGCCGGGCCGTCCCGAGTCCGTGGGGGTGAGTGCGCCGAAACGCTACCTCCCTCCCTTTGGGTACGGGAATGGGACAGGTCACGCGGAGGCAGTGTCCTGAGCCACATCCCTCCTGTCGCCGCGGCCCGGTGTTCCGGCCGGGGTCAGTCCGTGGACAGGGCTTCGTGCAGGTCGCCGACCTGACCCCCTTGAGCCGGTCGTCGGTGTCGCTACTGCGTCAGTGCTTCTTGCCGCGACCGGTCAGCATGTCGCGGGCCCGGTCCACCATCCCGAGGCCCGGCGCGAGCAGCTTGTTGGCCGGGGGTGTGTCCGGGGCGGAGGGGTGCGGTCGGGTCGGGGCGGACTCCTTCCCCGCGCGCACCTTCTCACCCAGCTGCTGCAGAGACTCGGCGGAACACGCGTCCGCCAGCAGGGGGAACAGCTGGTTCTCCTCGTCCGCCACATGCGCGGTGACCGCCGACTTCAGCCGGCTGATCAGAGCGTCGAAGCTGGCGTCGTCGGGCCGGCAGTCCTCGAGCTCCTTGAGCATGCGTTCGACTTCGCCGTGGTCGTCGATCTCCTTGTCGGCGATGTCGTCGCCGTCGTCCACGAAACGGCGCACGGCCGGGTAGAGGTGTTCCTCCTCGGCGACCGAGTGCCGGACCAGCTCCATCGTCAGCTCGTCCGCCAGCTCCCGGCGCATCGGATCGCCGGGAGGCCGGCTCTCGATCTTCGTGAACAGGGCGTCCACCTCGCGATGGTCCGCCGTCAGCTCTGCGATCACATTTCCGCCGTGTCCCATGTCTGCGGGTCCTCTCTCGGTCTGCTGCCCTGACCGTCTCAAAGCCTTGCCTGACGGCCCTCGCGACACGCGTGTGCCCGGACGCAGCTCGCCCACACGACCCAGCATCCGTTCGAAGCGGACACTCACCTGCTCACTTGCCTCTGGGCCCTGAGCCAGTTCGTTGACGGTGGTCACCACCCGCTCGGCAAGGGCTCCAGCACCCCGCCGTCGGGCCGGTACAGCAGCACCTGGCGTCTCGCCGAGGGCGTACGCCTGCTCCGGTTCGCCGCTGCGGAAGGTGGAGAAGCGGATACCGGTCGTGTCGGGGTCGGGTGTGGGCCGCAGCACCCGGTGGACCTCGGCCGCGATGGCCCGCAGCTCGTCCGCGGTCTCCCACGTTGATGAACACGTAGCAGGACATGGCGGCATCGATACAGGAGTCGGCGACGGCCCAGGCCATCGCGTACGGAGCCGGCCGAGCGATCGACCCGTCCGGCACGGACCCGGTCGAGGCGGTACGCGAGGCCACCGGCCGGCAGGGCGGTGACGTCGTGACCGGAGGCCGAGCATCGCGCTGCGGCGACCGGCCGAAGGATCGGCGGTCGGCCGCCTGGTTGTCGTCCCGTCACTTCAGCGCGCGCATGGGCACGCTACGAACCAGCGAGGTCCCGCACCGCCGTGTCGATCAGGTCGGCGACCGGTCCGGGCCGGGAGGCCAGTGAGGCGTGACCGGCATCGAGTTCGACGGTCTTGCGCGGGCTCATTCTCTTGGCCATGCGCCGCTCGTTCTCGGGGTTGATCATGCGGTCGTTCGTCGACACCTGGTACCAGGTGGGCTTGGTCCGCCAAGCCGGGGCGGTCACGTTGTCCCCGAACGTGGAGGCGAGCGGGGCCTTCTGAGTGACAGCCATGACCAGCGCCTCGTCCTCGGTCAGATCCTGGGCGAAGCTCTCGTGGAACTTGTCCTGTTTGATCCACAAGTAGCCGTCGGAGTCGGGGGCGAGATTCTCGATGGCCGCAGGGGCCATCTCCTGGCTGATCTGTCCCGGGCTCTCGCCGGCGTCGGGCGCGAAGGCGGCGATGTAGACCAGCCCGACGACGTTCGGCAGGTCGCCTGCCTCCGTGATGACCGCGCCGCCGTAGGAGTGGCCCACCAGCAGCACCGGGCCGTCGACCTGCCGGACCATCTGCTGGGTGCGGGCGGCGTCGTCCGCCAGCGAGGTCAGCGGATTCTCCACCGCGAAGAGCTTGGTGTAGCCACGGTTCCTCAGCTCGACAACGACCTTCGCCCAATGGGCGGCCCCACCCCAGAATCCGTGCACCAGAACAATCGTGGGCCTGTCAGCCATCCCGACCGTCCTCCTTCAATGGTCTGTGATGTTTGCTTGCTATTCGGCCGGCGCCGCGACACCGGGTGTTGCCGAGCCCGGCGTCGGCGTCGGCGTCGGCGTCGGCGGGGTACTCGTCGTGGGCGTGGGGGCCTGCGACGCGACCGCGCCGTTCAGCTCATCGATGCAGTCGACGAACGTGACCACGAGCTCAGGATCAGCCGCGTCGGTCAGGACCACGAAGTCGCCGGCCGTGTGGCTGCTGAGCAGACACATGTCGTAGCGCGCGATCTTCGGGATCTTCTCGATCGGTCCCGACGGCCGGTACTCGTGGCGGCCGACCAGCTGGCAGGAGTCGTAGCGGATCAGCGGGCCGCGCGCACCGATCGCGTACCGATGCGCGCGGACCTCCGGGGAAAAGTCCTTGTACGCCAAGGCGGTGTCGTCGCAGTCGCTGAAGCTGACGGTTCCGCCGGTCCACGCAGAGTCGATGACCAGCACGTCCGGGTCACGTACTTCGAAGCGGATGTCCGCCGCATGGAAGCGCTGAACAGAACCGTGGTGCTGCCCCTGCGGGAATCGGAAGAAGGTACTGCTTCTGGCGTACTCCGGACTGTCCTCCGGGCGTCTGCCGGTGATGAGATACGAGCCACCTCGGCAGGTGATCGACCCTCCGTAGGGGAACTCCAGAAAGTTGCCCCACTCGTATTCGACCTTCATGTCGTTGAACCAGTAGTTGAGAAACTGGTCCTGCCGTTGGGGGTCCGGCGTGCGTTGCGACAGGCCGGAGTACAGAAACGCCTTGCGGTATGCACCGCCGACTCGGCAGGCGTCCCAGCGCATCTCGGAGTTGGTATCAGTACCGTCCAGAGCGAGCCCGTACTCCCACTCACCCATCCACTCGCATTCCGAGAAGCGGTAGTCCTGTGCCTGCCCGGTCGAGTACGAGTAGAAGAAGGATGCCCCCGGTGTGGCCGATCGGAATTGGATCTGTTCGAACATCACATTGGCCCAGACGTCCTCGTTACGGCACAGGTAGGAGCCTGGGCCCGTTACCGGCTGAAAGACGATCTCGGTCATGCGCTTCCCGGCGCCACGGAAACGCAGGCCGTTCGCCGGGCGCGGCGGAGCTGTGCCGTTGAGCAGCGCATGGGGGCGCTTGACGAGGAACGTACCGGCGGGGATTTCGATGACGGTGCGGCCGATTCCCTCTCTGACCCGTGAGGCCGCGTACTGGTAGGCCAGTTCGAACGCCTGGGTGTCATCGGCTGCCCCGTCGCCCAGGGCCCCGAAGTCCGTGACGAGGTTCACCACGGATGGCGACGAGCCGGGCAGGTGGCGACCGGGGGCGACCTCGTGCCCGCCTTCCTGGCCCGCAGGATCCGGGAACGGCGCCGCGAACGCCGGTGCACCGCTGGGGAGCATCGCCGTGCCGGCCAGAACCACTCCCCCGCGCAGGAGACTTCTACGGCTGGCCCCAGGCGCCTCACCATCCGTATCTGCCATAATTCGTTCCTTTCCTGCAATCTCGTGAAGAACAGGGACAAAGTGAGCGAATTCTCTGTGGTGCTCAGACTGCTCTCGACGGCGCAGAAGTCCGCGAAGGGGGTGTCGGTCTACACGCTGTTCGTCAACCGACCGGCTGGTCGTCTGCTTGCGGCCCTGGCTTACCGGATCGGGGCGACTCCCAACCAGGTGACTGCGGTCGGCGCCCTGTTCACTTTCCCGGCGCTGCTGGCCGTGGCGTTGGTGCGGCCCGGTACCGCCATGGCGTGCTGCGTTTCCTTGGCCCTGGCCATGGGGTTCGCGCTGGACTCGGCAGACGGGCAGCTGGCGCGAAGCCGGCGGTCCGGAAGCATCTCGGGAGAATGGCTGGACCACGTTCTCGACTGCGCCCGGACCGCGAGCCTCCACCTGGTGGTGCTGATCTCGTTCTACCGCTTCTTCGACCTGCCCGATCCGCTCTTTCTGCTTGCGCCGATGGCTTTCCAGCTGGCGGCCGTCGTCGTGTTCTTCGCCGGGATTCTGACGGAACAGCTGAAGCGGAAGACGGATGAGGCAGCGGCACCGGCGACCCGTCCCTCGGCGCTACGCTCCCTGCTCCTGCTGCCCGTCGACTACGGAGTGCTCTGCGTGGTCTTTCTATTCCTGGGCAGCCAGGATCTCTTCCTCGGGTTGTACTGTGCCCTGCTCGTCTCTCATGTCCTTTTTATGGCCGCCTTCCTCGTGAAGTGGTTCCGGGAGCTGTCCTGAGCCGGCCTCCGCGGTCGCAGTCGAGTTGAGATGACTGAGTACGCTGCGCAGCAGGGTGCTTGATGTGTACAACGTGTAGGGGAAGTAGACGACATCCACCCCCAGCTCTCCGAATCTTCTCTCGAGTACGTTCCAGGTTTCCGTGCCCCGCCAGTCATCTCCCTTGAAGATGACGTCGAACCCGACGCTCTTCCATACCTCGACCTTGTCGAACTCTGATACGGCGACGGCTTCATCGACGAAACGGACGCTGTTGACGATCTCCATCCGCTCGGAGAGCGGAATGACGGGTGCCCGACCCTTCATCTGGAGCACCGCGTCGTCCGCGTGGACGCCGGCGATGAGGTGGTCGCAGTGAGCGCGCGCCTGGCGAAGGATGTTGAGATGTCCCACGTGGAACAAGTCGAACACGCCGGGCGCGAAGCCGACCCGCTTTCTTCTCATGGCGTTCCCGCCGTCCTTGTCTGCGCCGCGGTCGCGGTGACCGATGCCGAGTGGGGTGAGGTGTTGCCTCCGTCGGTCACCCTGATCGAGTACCGGTGGCGAGCACCCTGAGCCACCGAGTCCGTGAAGCTCATCAGCGGGCGGGCCCAGGAGGTGGATCGCTGGGTGAGCGACTTCACCAGGACGCCATCGCGGTAGATCCTGTACGTGAGATCGGCGTCGTCCCGGTCCCACGAGGCACGCCAGCCGAGAGTGATCCTGGTGGCGCTGGTGTTCGCGACAGCGAGCTGGGGGACCATGGGCGCTCCGGTGTCGGGTGCGGCGGGGAAGCGCGTCAGTGCTTGCTGTGGTGCATCGTTGACGGTGGTGAAGTCACCGCCGACCCAGAGGATGTCCTTGGCCATGACCATGGACCGAGGGCCGAACCACTTGGGCCCCACTGGTCCGCCCTCGTTGGTGTCAGGGAACCAGTGCAGGATGGTCTTGTCCGCGATCGAGTTGGCCAGGAAGTGCTGCCGGTTGTTGTGCTCGGGGAAACCACCCGGGGTGGCGGCACAGTTGTGGGCGTGCGATCCGCTGTAGAGGACACCCTTGTAGGGGAGGACGGCCTGGGTGGCACCGAAGCAGTTGTCCTTCCACAGCATCTCGCCAGTGTCGAGGTGGGCGGCGATTCGGCCGTCGAAGGCACCGGGCCCGGTGCCTTCGGCTCCCATGAAGAAGTGCGTGCCGTCGTGCGCGAGGGCTTTGACAACCGACGCATTCTTGAACCAGCCCGGGTACCTCTGGACGGTCGATCCGGTGGAAGGGTTGAGGGCGGCAACAGCCTTTGACCACAGGCCGTTCACCGTCGTGAAGTCGCCGCCGACGATGACCTTTCCGTGCTTCTCGGCGACGGTGATGGCCCGGACCGGCTTGTCGAGGGTGGCCTTGAACGGCAGCAGAGCTCCGCTGGTGCTGACTGCGGCGATACGGTTCCTGGACTGGCCTCCGACGACAGTGAAGTCGCCACCGAGGTAGACGGTCTTGGCGGTGACATCGATGGCCCGCACGGACCCCGACACAGCGGGCTTGAAGTCCCCCCGCAGCGTGCAGCCGGCCGTGTTCAGCGCGACGGCGTTCGCCACATGGGCGGAGTTGGCCTTGTTGAACGAACCGCCTGCGTACAGCACCGAGCCGTCGAGGGACGCTTTCAGCGCACGCACCGAGCCTGCCCCGCCGGTGAAGGACGGAGCGCAGGGCAGCAGGGCACCCGTAACGGCGTTGAAGGCGGCGAAGTTCGCGCGGGGGGTTTCCTTCTGACCGAGCGGTGCACCCGGCGGACGGACCGAGGTGAAGCTTCCGCCGACGTAGACGACGCCACGGGCGTGGGCGACCGACCAGACGGTTCCGTTCGTCTGCCAGGTGGGCAGCGGATCCGCGGTCAGCGTGGTGGGCCCCTCCGCCGCTGCGGAGCCGGGTGCGGTGACGATGGCGGTGGTGGTGAGACAAGCCGTGGCGCAAGCCGCACCGGCGATTTTCGTGGTGACTCTTCTCAGGCGCATGGAAACCCCGAATCTGGCAGCGATGTGGGCGATGGGCGGGAGGACGGACTACGGCGTTCCGGGCTCCGCGGGGAGCCTGGAGTGACGCGGTTGCGAAGTACGCCTGCGGAGCAGGCAGACGAGGTCGTTCACACCCAGCGTCTTCTTATATCGCCACAAAGTTATACTAAGTACGCATACCGTTAGGGCGATTCCGGCGGCGAGTCCTCGTGCCGTGTCGCCGGCCAGCAACCGGACGGGAAGCGCCAGTGCCGTGACAAGGCAGAGCCCGACTCCGGCTGCCGCAAGGTATCCGCCGTCGATGGTCGTAAAGCCGAGACGGTGGCGTACGAGCCAGGCCGAGGCCAGGTTCTCGACAATAATCGCCACGCCCCACGACACCGCAGCTCCCACAACTCCCCAACGGGGCACCGCGAAAAGGCCGGTGGCCAGCTGCACCGCGAAGGCGGCGCCGGTGACGGCCAGGTGCCAGGAACTCTTCCCCGCCATGAGGAGCACGGTCTGCGCGTTACCCACCGAGATGTTGACCACCGATGCCGCGCACAGGACGAGCAGGGCACCCGCCCCCTCGCCGAACCCCGCCCCGAAGACCGACAGCACGGTGGCCGGGAAACAGGCGAGCATCACGAACAGCGGCCACGAGAACAGCACAATCCAGCGCGTGGAGATCCGGTGCAGGCCGCGCGCCTGGTCTGTTTCACCCAGGGCGAGCAAGCGGCTGATCTCCGGAGCGACGGCGAGCCGGATGGCGAGCTGGAGCAGGGTTCCCGCGGTGATGACCCGGCCGATGGCCGTGTAGAGGCCCGCTTCCTCCGTCGTCGCCAGTGCCGACAGCAGGATGACACCGACCCAGATCGCGCCGATGTCCAAGACGGACGACATGGCGCGGGGGGCGGCGAAGGACCAGAACTCCCGCCAGGGGAGGGCGCCTCCGGGCTGCCGCGGAGTGCCTGTGTGCGCTGCGCGGCACCGCCGCAGGGCGAGCCAGGCGCCCACGGCGCCGGCCAGTGAGGGGACGAGCCACGCGGCAGCGAGGGTCAGCACGCCAGGCGCGAGCACCGCGACCGGTACGGCGAGAAGTACGCGCAGAAGCGGCTTGCCGATCTGCTCGACACCGACGAACGGCAGTACCGTGCCATAGCCGCGCGTCGCGCCGAGCAGCAGCATGGAGACCGTGGCCACGGGGAGGAACAGTGCGAAGAGCCTGATGAGCGTCTGTGCGTCCGCCGGGGCCATCTGCGGAAGCAGGGACGCGGACAGCGGGGACGCGGAGAAGAGCAGCGCGGCGGCCGTGGTGCCGGCCAGGGCTCCCGGCACCACGGCGGTGCGCACCAGCGCCTCCACCTCGCGTCCTCCGCCCATCGCGAGGTCGCGTGAGACGAAGCGCACCAGGCCCGTATCCGCGCCGAGCTTGCAGGCGTTGCTCAGGATCGTGAAGACGGCCACGCCGGTGAACACCGCACCTGCCTCGTGGAGCCCGACCGACCGGGTGGTCAGAACGACCAGGACGAAGCCGAACACCGCGTTCGCGCCCGATCCCAGGAAGGCCCACCAGCCGCCTCGTGCGGTGGCGGCCACCCCGGTCGGGATGGCCGCCTCTTCCGCATCGGGTACGGCCGTTCCCGGTGCGGTCATCCCTTGGAGGCCGTCAGCGTTTCGTCCTGCGCATCGGACGAGCCCGCGTCCGGCTGGGGGATCGTCTCGGCGCGCGGCCCTTCACCGGAGCGATCCGCGACTGGGCGCACCTGCGGGCCGGCGTCGGGGAGGACCGGGGTGACCCGTGCGCGGTACTTCTTCCTGCGGTGCCGGGCGCCGTCCAGGGCGTCACTGAGCCGGCCACCCCGGGCACCGGTGTCGAGCACCGAGCCCACGACGCGCCCCCCGGCGCAGGCGATCAGTTCGCGCACCCGCCTGAGGTCGTCTCGCCTGGTGAGGTTCAGACCGCCCACCACGAGGACCCCGTCCACCCGCTGGGCCAGAGCCAGGCCGTCGGCCTGATCGAGCAGAGCCCGGGTGAGGACCACGACGGAGGTCGCGGGGTCGGTGGCGGGCAGGAGGCAGGTTGCCCCGAGTGCGGCGGGTGAACCCGCGGCGTCGGTCCCGCCGTTGCCGGAGAGGAGAGTGAAACGGCCTGCCTTGCCCGCGTCGACGACGACAGCGGCGAGGTCGCTGTCGCTGACGTCGCTGACGTCGCAGTCCGGAAGGAGCGGCAGCCGGCTCGCCGGCGCGGGCGTGGTGGCAGTGGCGTCCACGAGCACCACGTCGTGACCGATCTCCGCGATCGCGGCGCAGATGTTCACGGCGACGGCCTCGGCGTTCCGGTGCTCTCGCGGTGCCAGGACCAGCAGGCTGCTGCGGCCGGCGGACCGCTGGTCGTGGGTGAGCCGGAAGGCGAGCGTACGGTAGGCCTCGGTCAGGCGGCTGCGGGAGCGGCCGACCGCCAGCAGCTCATCGTCCTCGACCGCGCCGGGCAGGATGCCCAGCACCGGCGCACCCAGGCTGCTCTGCATGTCGGAGACGGAGCGCACCCGCGGTTCGAGGACACAGCGCAGCCAGGCGACGATGATGCCCAGGATGAGTCCGCCCAGCAGGGCGAGCCCGATGACTACCGCCTTCCGCGGTCCGGTGGGCTGAGCAGGCGGCCCACCCTCGAACACGATGTCACCCCCGGTGGTGTCGCGGATCTTCAGATCCGCGAGGCGCTTCTGCAGCGTGGTGATCTGGGTCTGCACACCTGTGCGCGCTGCCCCGCTCGTCGACTTGCTCTGTTTGCCCAACGTGTCGAGTTGCTCGTCCAGGGCCGTCGTCATCCGCTCCACCCTGGCCTCGGTCCGGTCCTCGCGGTCGGCAAGGTAGGCCCTGACAAATGCGTGGGTGACGCGGGCGGCTCGATCGGGGGTGCCGGCGGTGTACTCGAAGCGCAGGACCTGCGTGTCCGGCGGGTTACTCACCCTCAGGTCCCGCCGAAGGGCAGCGGCGCCGACCGGTCCGCTCAGCACCTTCGCGGCGCGGGTGGCGACCGTCGTGCTGAGCGCGACCTGCCGCTCGGTGGCCATGCTCACCTGCTGGTCGATGGACACGTTGAAGCTGAACGGGTCCGCTGCCGAGCGCACGACCACCTCACCGGTGGAGGTGTAGCGGTCGGAACGGAACAGCGCCAGGAGCACTCCGCAGAGCAGCCCCAGCGCGATCCCCAGCGCGATGGTCTTGCGGTACCTCAGCAGTCGGCGCAGCTGGTCGCGCAATTGGTCCGGCTCGCTGTATCGGTCGTCAAAGCTGGTGGGGCCGGTCACGGATGCCCTCCTGTTCCGGAGATTGTTGCGTGGCCGGCGGTGCCGGCCGGCACCGCCGCTGACGAGAACCGGGGTGTCCGGGCGGCGCGGGTAGTGATGAAAAACGGAATGGTCATGAGCAGGAACAGTGGTCCGGCGATGCCCATGAGGCTGCCCCGCAGCAGGACCATCTGGTAAATGGCGAAGGCCGGAACCAGCAGGACGGCCAGGGTGCCGTAGCCGCCCGGAAGCCGGCTGCGGATGTCGTCCATCCGGCGGCCGACCGCACCGAGGAGGAGGAATACGGCGATCACTGACGGAAAACCGGCCCAGAGGTAGCTTTCGATCCATAGCGGTGCGGAGAGGTTGTGGAAGCGGTAGCCCGCGAACTGGGCGAGCTGGACGCCGCTGTCCTGCGGTTTGTCGGGCCAGGCCGAGCGCGGGACCACAAAGAGGACAGGTCCCAGGAATCTCGACGGCGAGAAACCGGAGTCTTCCGCGTAGTCGATACCGGTCTGCATCTGCTGGAAGCCGTCGTAGTCCATGTTCGAGGTGAACTGCTCCGCGACGGAGACCACGTTGACCGCTCGGCGTTCGTCGTAGCGGAAGTAGTCGCTGTACGGAAAGACCAGCAGCACTGTGGCCACGAGCGCGGCCGCCGTGATGCGGAACGCCCGCGGACGGCACATGCGACTCGATGCGAACAGCAGCGTCAGCAGAACGGTCCCGGCCCAGAAGCGGGGCTTGCTGATCGGATTGTTGACGACAACGTTGAGAGCGAGCAGAAGCGGCAGCAGCATCCAGCGAACGCCACGCAGCAACCGGTCTCCGTCCCTCAGCAGCGGCAGGTGCACCAGGGCCAACAGCGCCCAGAAGGCAGGCACGGCGAGCGACCAGGCCACCAGTGCCCGGGACACGCTGTCGGCCGAGCCGCCGCCACCTGCCTCCCGCACCGCCTGCCGGCTGGTGAACAAGGCGGTCAGCCCGCCCTGCTGGGGAATCAG
The DNA here is from genome assembly GCF_024213665.1 of Streptomyces sp. A3M-1-3. Lineage (GTDB taxonomy): Bacteria > Actinomycetota > Actinomycetes > Streptomycetales > Streptomycetaceae > Streptomyces. Next base: position 112,863 of record NZ_JANAVP010000013.1, on the reverse strand, counting down.
CGCGATTGCAAGAACGAACACCAGGCCGCACAGAAGGATCACGGGCAGTGGAGCGATCCTGCGGGAGAGCACCGCCTCGAGTACGACGGACCGGTCCTTGGCGTGCCGGGCCGCGAGGGTGGCTCCCGCGGTATAGGCCAGGAGCCCTACTTCGATCAGAACGGCGGCGGTGAAAGCGGCGCTCTCCCCCGCCCGGTATCCGAGGGGGTACTGATCAGTGGCGAGCATGGCGAGCGGGGCCAGCCCGAGCCATACATAAGCGAAGAGCCAGAAACCGAACGCGACCAGCCGTACTGTCGTAGCCGTGAGCACTCGGGCAAGCGCGCCACCGGCATGCGCCACGACGACACACTGCACGGCGAGCGCCGCACCGAGGCGCACGTCGAGCTCCTTCAGGATCAATCCGGGGAGCAGCCCGATCAGTACGACCGCCCAACTGCTCACCGCAGCCCCGCTGCGGACTTGACCGGCCTGCACCTGCGCCCCCTCGTCTTATCCGGACTTGACAGCATTAATCGGCGTCAAACGCCATCTGTACCTCATGCCGGCGCCACCGCATGAACTGACATACCGCACAAGACGGGCAATTCGCTTCTATGTGACCCATGCGCCGCAACGCGGCGAAAGGAGCGGCTGGTGCACCGGCGCTGCGGTCAGAGCCGGCCGTCCGTGATGGCCTGGCGTACCCACGGGATGACCTTGTCGAGAATCTCGTCCAGTGGGGTGGTCGCCTCGAACCCGAGAACATCCCTGGCCTTGGCCACATCGGGGCTCCGGCGTTGCACGTCGTGTTCGAAGGGCGTGTCGGTGGTGCAGCGGAACGGCACGTCCTCGCCCTTGATCTTGAGCCAGATCCGCTCGGCGAGGGCCAGGATGGTGGTCGATTCGGCGTTCGCCAGGTTGAAGTCCTCGTTGAGGGCGGCGGGTTGGAAGACCGCCTCGCAGATCCCGCGAGCCAGATCCCGGCCGTACGTGAAGTGCCGCACCTGAGTGCCACTGCCGAGGATGTGCACAGGGTCCTGTCCCTTGAGCACCTTCTGCACCAGGTCGGGGACCACGTGAGACATGCTGACCTTGATGTCGCCGGAGCGCTCCTCGCCCTGGCCCGCCGTGCGTTCTTCGCCCACATCCACGCAGTTGAAGGGCCGCACGATGGTGTAGGGAAGGTTGTACTGGTCCCAGGCTGCCCGGGCGAAGTACTCGACCGCCAGCTTCTGGAAGCCGTACGAGGACGACGGTGGTGGCACGTGCCGCTCGTCACCCTCCTTGGACGGCCAGGAGGCGGTGTTCTCGTACACCATCGGGGAACTCAGGTAAGTCACCTTCTGCAGCGGCCCGTTGCCGTGGACCCGGATCGCGGCGTCGCACGCCGCGGCGGTGATCCGCTCGTTGGTGGCGAGGAGATCGTAGGCGAAGGTGTGGAAGTAGGAGATGCCGCCGGTCATCGCGGCGCCGGCCACGAAGTGATCGCAGTCGACCAGCAGATCCGTGAGCAGATCCGCGTCGCGTGCGTCTCCATGGACCAGCTGGTACTGCGGATGATCCAGGATGCGGCGCCCGGCCGGCCCGTACTTGGAGAAGTTGTCGACGCCGACCACGCTGTGGCCGCGGGTGAGCAGTTCCCTGACCAGATAGCTGCCGATCAGGCCGGACGAGCCGGTGACAAGAACCTTCACGAGATCTCTTTCTGGTAGATCTCTTCGAGTCGGTCTCCCACCGCGCGGATGGAGAAGACTTCCTCGACGGCACGGCGACCCGCTTCGGCGAGTGAACGCCGCAGGTCCTCGTCACCGAGCAGATCGCACACCGCGTCGGCCATCGCCTCAGGGCTGCCGTCGGTGACGATTGCCGCTCCGCGGCGGGCCAGCTCCCCCGCGATGGCGCAGCTGTCGGTGCAGACCACCGGCGTGCCGGCGGCGAGCGCTTCGAGGACTGTCATGGGGAACGGCTCGTTGACGCTGGGCAGTACGTACACGGATGCCTTCGCGTAGGCACGTACGGCCGCGGCGGGCTCCAGTGCGCCGCCGTAGGAGACGACCTTCTCCAGTCCGCGGGCGGCGATCAGTTCGCGGAGCACCGGCAGCAGTCCCTCGTCGGACCCGTGCAGCTTGAAGCGTGCGTCAGCCACCTCTTTGTGGACCAGCGCGGCCATCTCGACGAACGCCTCGGGGCGCTTGCGTGGGTGCAGGCGTGCGAGGAAGAGCACCTCCCGGCCTCGGGGTTCCCACTCCTCGCGGCCGGTCGGCGGGCGTACGCCGTTCGGCAGCGGCAGCAGCGGCGGGCCGTCCGGCCCGACGGCCTCGACCAGTGCCCGTCCCTCGACCTCGGTCAGGACCAGGCATCCGCGTGCCCTGCGCAGCAACGGCATGTACGCCCGGTCGAAGAGCCGGGCGGCGGTCGTGTGCCTGGGCTCCACCATGCCGTGGGTCTGCACGATGAACCTCTTGCGCCGCAGGACGGCGAGCACGAGCGCCGTGAGCGAGACCAGATCGCGGCCCGCGTGGATGTGCACCACATCGGCATCCTTCGTGGCCCGCCAGATGTCGCGTACCAGCAACGGATGCATGAGCCCGAGAAAGCCCTGGCCGGGAATGAGTGAGCGGGCCGGTCTGGACCGCAGGGGCACCGAGCCGATCCGCGCCGGCGCCCGGGATCTGCCACGCCACAGGGACAGCAGCGTAACCGTGTGGCCACGCGCGGCGAACTCTTGGAGCTGGCCGAGAGCCACGCTCGTCGGGCCGCCGAAGGCCCCGTCGTCGCTGACGAGTGTGACGACGTGTACGACTCTCATGTGACTCCCGTCATGATGACCGCTCCGGGTCTGACATCCGCATGGGCGACCGATGCGGCTCCCACGACCGAGCCACGTCCCACGGTGACGCCGCGCAACACCACGGCCTTCGCCGCGACCCATGCGCCGGGCTCCAGCGTGATGGGGCCGTTGTCGAACTCGAAGGTGGGGGAAAGGCGCCGGTGGCTTCCGGTGCACAGCAGTGCGCCCTGGGAGACACACGAGTCGCTGCCGATCGTGATGGTCTCCAGATTGAGGAGCCAGGCGTCCTCACCGATCCATACGTCGTCGCCCACCACCAGCTTCCACGGCCAGTGCACCCGCACCCGATGGCGGATGAGGACCCGCTGCCCGATCCGCGCGCCGAAGGCGCGCAGCACGGCGGGCCGCCAGCGGGCGGGGAACCACCACTTGACGAAGACGAGGCTGAGCACGACGAACCAGGCAGCCTGTACGAGCAGCGGACGGCCCTTGTCGTAGCCGGCTCCGGTGAAGCCACGCAGCGAACGCTCCACGTCGAGATCCCTTCCTGAGGACGAATGAATATCCGCCTCCGCAAGCCTTTATGCATATCATCACAAAATGCACTGAATGCGATGCCGGGCGGCGGGATGGCGGCGGTGGGCGCCTGGAGTTCAGTACGCCCCACGTCCGTTCAGCACCGCGCGGACGGTACGGGCCATGACGTCCATGTCCCAGGCCAACGACCAGTTGTCCACGTAGCGCAGGTCGAGGGAGACGGTCTCGTGCCAGGTGAGGTCGGAGCGTCCGCTGACCTGCCACAGTCCGGTGAGGCCGGGCTTGACGCTCAGCCTGCGCATCTCCACGTCGTCATAGTGGGCCACTTCCTCCGGAAGGGGCGGACGTGGACCGACGAGTGACATATGGCCGAGCAGGACATTGAGCAACTGGGGCAGCTCGTCCAGCGAGTAGCGGCGCAGGAAACGGCCCATCGGTGTGATGCGCGGATCATTGCGCATCTTGAACATGTGGCCGTCGTTCTCGTTGGCCGTCTCCAGGTTGCTCCTCAGCCGCTCCGCGTCCACCACCATCGTGCGGAACTTCCACATGGGGAAGTGTGTGTTGTGCTTGCCGACCCGGGTCTGACGGTAGAAGACGGGGCCGGGCGAACCCACCCGGACGGCGAGCGCGAGCAGCGTCAGCACCGGAGCCGCGAGGACGACCAGGAGGAACGCGCCCATCCGGTCGATGACGGACTTCACGGCCGCCGGCACGCCGTGGCGGGCAGGAGGCGCGACGTGCAGCATGGTGAGCCCCGCCGCCGAGGTGAGCCGGATCCTGTGCCGTGCCACGTCGAAGATGCCGGGGAGAACCGCGAGCGGACATCCGTGGTCGTGAAGAGCCCAGGAGAGCTGTCGCAGTCGGTCCCCCGACATGTGCCCGCCCGGACTCACGAAGACCAGGTCGATGCCGAGTGCGTCCGCCGCCTCGAGTACGGCCGAGGCGTCTTCGGCGAGGACGGCTGGACGCTCCGCCCCGAGCCGGACGTACACCGGTACGCCGGACCGTACGTCGCCCGCACCCACCGCGCAGGCCCCCACCACGACGTACTCGTGGTCGGTGCGCTGGGCCAGCTGGCCGACGACCTCGTCCACCGCGGCGGCCTCACCGATGACCAGCACATGGCGGAGCGCCTGGGCGTGCCGGCGCGTGGCCATCAGGTCCCGGTGGATCAGTTTGCGGCAGACGACGGTGACCACGAGGGAGGGAACGAGTGCGGCGCAGGCCGCGGCCGGTGCACTGTCGAGACCGCTCACGGTCCGCAGGACCGCCAGCGTGCCGAGCATCACCAGCCAGTCCCGGAACACCGGGCCGGCGTGGCCTTCACCCAGATTCCAGGACGCGTAGCGCTTGCCGACCACACCCGTGAGCAGCCAGATGGCGGTCGCGATCGCCGCATGCTGGAAGGGGTGGGGCTGACCGGCCGCGGAGAGCGCCGTCGCCAGTGGCAGCGCTGCTCCGGCGGAGTCGAAGAAGAGCACAGCGGGCAGATACCAGCCGGCCTTCGTGTCTCGGTGCCAGGTTGATGCTTTCCTGTGCGGCGTGACAGAGGACGCCTGTCGTTCTGCCGCGACTCTGAACCGCCGCATGGCTCTCCCTGCTACCCCGACGGAGACGAACGGGCGCGACTGCAACAACCCACCTGCCGGCAGCAACACGCCTCACTGGAATTTTTATATCAATATCTGACGATTCATGACGTCCCTACGGGGTCGCGACATACCGGCCGATCGGCAGGTCGCTGCGCCGTACGTCTTCGGCGACCATCCGGGCGAGCCGGGCCGCGCCGTACTCCTGGAAGTGCACGTTGTCCGCCTTGCCCGACGGATAGGCCGGATACGTGCGCGGAGCGACGTGCAGGAAGACGTCCTTACTGGCCTGCACTCCGATGCGGTTGTAGAACGCGATGCTCCTTGCGTTCAGGTCGATGACGGGCGCTTTGCGTTCGGCGCCCAGTTGCCGCATCGCCTTCGCGTAGTCGGAGAACTCATTGACGAACCGCCCCTTCCGATCGAATTTGCGCGTTCCCATCGGGGTTATCAGTACGGGCGTGGCGCCGTGTGCGCGGGCTCCGTCCACGTACTTCGCCAGGTACCGCTTGTAGGTCGTACAGGGCTCGGTGTGCCGGTTGCAGTACAACGGCTTCGACGCGCACAGCGAGTCCGTCAGCGGCTTGTCGTTGTGGCCGAACTGAACGAACAGATAGTCGCCGCGGTTGATCGTGGCGAGGATTCGGTCGAGATGGCTCTCGAGCACGAAGGACCTCGAACTGCGTCCCCCGAGCGCTCTGTTCTCGAACTCCACCTCGCCGGTGAAGAACTGGCCGATCATCTGGCCCCAGCCCGCCATGGGACGGACCGATTCGGAATAACTGGCGACGGTCGAGTCTCCGGCGAGATAGACCGTAGTCCGGCGCGCGGCCGAGTCGTCCGCTCCCTCTACCGCTGAAGCGGGTCCGCCGGGGGCGAGGCACAGCAAGGCGGACAGCAACGCCACGAACGCCACACGTATACACGACATCATTCAACCCTTTGTCGCCGGGATGACCGTCTCTGACTGGAGCCTTGCCCCTGCGCACGTCGCACGCCAACTCTGGTTGCTCCATCAGCCGTACGGACGAGCTCCGGGCCCCGTGCCTGCGCCGTTCGCGGGCGGGAGCCGGCGGAGCACGGTGCCCAGCACTCGATCCGCCGGAAAGTAGCCCACCCGGCGCGAGTCGAAGCTGACGTCCTGGTTGTCGCCCAGCAGGACCAGGCTGCCGTGCGGCACGTGATCCCCGGGGACGGCGGCCAGGGCGGGAACCCGGTCACGGGGCACCGGGTCTCCCGGCGCCGCCGCCACCCGCTTGATCAGCCACTGGCGGCCGGCCACCTCCGCTGCGCTCCCCCGTCGCCGCAGTGGCGGCAGCCGCCAGCCCGCACCTGCCGCGGGACGCTCCACCACGACCACCTGTCCCGGTACGGGTGCCACGTCGCGGCGTACGAGCACCCGGTCGGCGTCGTGGTACGACGGCTCCATGCTCGCCCCGCGCACCGTCACGGCGACGAGCCTGCGCGCCAGCGCGGCGTACAGGAGTCCGACCGTCCGGTCGGCCATCACCGTCCTCCCGTGAGGGCCGGGTCCTGCTGCTCCCCGTCGGGGCGGTAGCCGGACGCCTGCAGGGTGAACAGCCGGGCGTAGGTGCCGTCGGCGGCCATCAGCGCGGCGTGGTCGCCCTGTTCCACGACGCGCCCCTCGGCGAGTACGACGATGGTGTCCGCCTCGCGTACCGCCCCGAGCCGGTGGGAGATGAGCAGACTGGTCCGGCCCTCGCGATGCCGCCGCAGTGAGGTGTGCGTCTCGTGCTCGGCCACCGCGTCGAGCCCGGCGGAGGGTTCGTCCAGAATCATGAGGTCGCGCCGTTCCCGCAGGAAGGCCCGCGCCAGCGCGAGGCGCTGCCACTGCCCGCCCGAGAGCTCCACCCCGGTCTCCGGGTTCTCCTTCTCGGTCTCCATGAAGAACATCCGCGACAGCAGTGTGTCGTACCCGTACGGGAGGGCGGTGAGCGCGTCGTGTATGCCCGCGCGCTCGGCGGCGTTCTCGATCCGCTGCCGGTCGCCCAGCGCGTCGAGGTCCCCGAGGGCGATGTTGTCGGCGGCCGTCATGTCGTACCGCATGTAGTCCTGGAAGACCGCGCCGATCCGGCGCCGCAGCTCGCCGGGGTCGAGGTCACGGATGTCCGTGCCGTCCCACAGGATGGAACCCCCGGTGGGGTCGTAGAACCGGCACAGCAGTTTCACGAGCGTGGACTTGCCCGCTCCGTTGAGTCCGACGAGGGCGATCGCCGCGCCGCGGGGGATGAACAGACTGACTCCGCGGAGCACGCAGGGATGCGCATCGGAGTAGCGGAACCACACGTCCCGTAGCTCGATGCCGTGGCGAAGTGCGCTCAGCGGCCGGGGCCGCAGGGCCACGGGCAGGTCGGGGCCGGCCGTCGTCACGACCAGGAAGTGATCGAACAGCAGCAGTGCCTGGTACGACCTGGCCACCTCCGCCGCGAGAGTCGACAGCGCCCCCTGCACCCCGGTCACCGCGGCGACGAACATCGCGATGCCCCCGATCGTCAGTGTCCCTCCGCGCGCCGCGCCCACCGCCCACAGCAGTCCGCCACCCGCGACGAGGGCGGCGAGCAGCCCCAGCAGCGACTGGGTGAGGGCCTCCCGGCGGTCGACGGCCCGCTTCGCCGCATTGGCGGCACGCCGTTCCGTCAGCATGCGGCCGCGCAGAAACGGCCCCGCGCCGAAGAGCCGTATCTCCTTCGCGGCTTCCAGGCCGGCGAGCAGATCGCCGTAGAAGAACTCCCGGCGCTCCATGGGCCCTACGTCCCACAGCACCCGGGCTCGGCGCCGCGACAGCGCGATCTCCGCGGCCAGCACAGGCAGACCGGACGCCAGCACCAGGGCCGCCGGCAGCGGGCCGAGAAGGAGAAGTGAGCCGAGAAACCCCACAATCGTCACGGTGGCCCGGACGCCTCCCAGCACCCCGTCGACGGCCTGGTTGGGAGCCGTCCCGCCGGCTCCCTGGGCCAGCCGCAGCCGGTCCAGGAAGGCCGGGTCCTCGAATCGGGCCAGCCCGGTGAACCGTTCGACGGCGCTGAACAGCCGGTCCTGGGCGAGCAGTCCGGCCCTGCGCTCCAGCTCGGCCCGGAGGTAGTGGCTCAGGTGCGGCATCACGCCGGCCGCGACGCCCACGGCTGCGAGGCCGGCGGCGAGCACGAGCAAGGACTCCCACGGGGCCGCGGTAACCAGCTCGTCCAGGAGCAGGGAGGTGAGCCAGGCCGCTGCCACGGGCAGCGCGCCGCCGATGAGCGTCAGTGCCAGGTAGGACAGCAACGACCATGGCGCGGCAGTGGCGGTGAGGGAGAGCGCGGCGACGGCGTGCCGCAGGGTGAGGGCCGTGGCGTCCGCCGCTCCGGTGGGCTCGCTCCTGCTCATGCCGGCGAGTGCGGACCGTCGGCGGGAGCGGCGGCAGCGCCGGCCATGGGCCGCTTCTCCAGCTCCACCTGGTTGTCCGTGACCACCAGGGCGCCTTCGCCGTCCGGTGCGACCTTGAGCAGGGTCGGGAACATCTCGGCTTTGAAGGCCAGCCCCATCGCTCCTTCGGGATCCTCCACGACGACCCGCGCGACGGGCGCCAGGCTGGAGATGAAGCCGGCTGCCTGGTCCCGGTCGCCCACCACGACGGCCACCGGCCGGTCCTCCGCGGCGCCCGTGTTCCTCGCGTACGACACGAACGCGGGAAGCTTGTCCTTGCACGGCCCGCAGCTGGGCGAGAAGAAGGCGACGAGCGTGTCGCGTACGAACATCGCCTGGCTGAGCGGCTCACCGTCGACCGTCGTCGTCGCGAAGTCCGCGATCCTCCCGCCCACCGGGACGGCGGGCGTGGGGGGCGGGGCGGTCAACAGCTCGGTGTGCTCACGCAGTCGCTTGATCACGCCCAGCGTGAGAATCAGGTCCAGGGTGCAGAGCAACCCCACGAACACCACGAGCGCTGTCAGGAAGGGCATGCGGTCTCCTGTTGGTTGTCATCAGCGGAGTGCGCGGACGGGCCGGAAGAGCTCGGCGATGTAGTCCAGCGTGGCCACCAGGGCCCCCAGGGCCAGCCCGGCGAGGACGGCCGTCGCCACGCCGCCGGGGTGCACGGGTCCGGGACGGAAGGCGGCGAGGACGCCGACCACGGCCGCCGCCGCGAGGACGGCGTTGCGTACGACGTGCCGGATGCCCAGCGGGACGGTGGCGGTCCCGAAGCATCGGCACGGGGCAGCGGTCCCGCGCTGCAGCGCCCGTACGATGCCGGCCGCGAAGACGCTCAACAGCCCTGCGGCAGCCACCAGTCCGGCCGGGACGGCTGGGGCGGGCAGCGGAGCGAACAGCAGGACGGGTACCGCGAACTCGGCCAGCAGTACACCCACCGCCACCGGCCGGGCCCGCTCCGGCCGCGTGATGCGCAGCGCATGGACCGACGTGACGAAGGCCCCGAAAGATCCTCGTCCTGCTACTTTGCTGACCGACGACGCCAGGAATATCGCGCCCAGCAGACAGCGGATCCCGATGGCCAGGTACGGCATCACACCTCCTCGGTGTGTGTGCGGTGGTGCGGCGCCGGACACGCCGTGAACCGGCTGCCCGGCGCCGCGTCCGTCATGGGCCGGTGCGCGCGGAAGCTACTGGCACTGCACCGGGTTGGAGCAGCCGTGCCCGTCGCAGCAGTACGCCTTGCAGGGGCGGTTGTTGGGGCACTGCCAGCACGCGGGGAAGCTCTTCCAGCCACACGCGGCCGATCCCGCCGACGCGTCGATCCTGGGGACGAACCGCTCGAGCAGACCGGCTCCCATCGCTTCCAGCTTCTTGAGCATCTCGACACTCCTGTCGTCTTCGCGAGAGCACCCGGTCGGGTGCCGGGACCAACCTGCGGGATCGGTGGGAGACGTGTCAGCCTTCCTGGGTGTCCCGGACGGTCCCGGACAGTCCTGGACAAGTCCTGAGCGGTCCCGAACGGTCCGGGCCGGGGCGCCGGACAGCCGCCGACGCGGATTCGCCCAGGTCGCAGGGGGACAGCGGGGCTGCCGGCGGGAGGCTGTCCGCGGTGCGCACGACGAGGTTCGGACAAGCCGTCGGCCCCCCGGGGGTATGGCGGAATCCGCTATAGCCGTGGGGGCGCCACGCTCAAGAGCATCTGGTGCATGGAGACGGAGACCACCGGGAACCTGGATCCGGAGCAGGCGCGGGACGGGGCCGAGTTCGTGGCGCTGATGCGGGAACTGAAGCGCGCCGCCGGACTGACCTACCGCCGGCTCGAACAGCGGGCCGCCGACCGGGGTGAGGTACTGCCCCGCAGTACCGTCGCTTCCGTGCTGGGCGGCACGACGCTGCCGCGTCCGGAGTTGCTGGCCGCCTTCGTGAACGCCTGCGGAGACGGCGAACGGGTCTCGGTGTGGCTGGCGGCGCGGGAGGCACTTGCCGGGCAGCAGGCTGACGAGGTGGCGCAGACGGGGCCGGCCCGTCGTCCGGCGTTCCTCAGAGGGCCCGGCAGGGTTCCCGCTCTGCTTGTCGTGGTGGCGGCCGTCGCGATCCTGGCCGCCGCCACGGCCTGGGTGTCCCCCTCGACCGACGCACCGGCGGAGCAGGAACGGGCCGTTACCGGCGGGCGGTCGACGCCGTCCGGTGCCTGGGTTCCGCCGCCGAGCGGCTGGGTACGCATCCGTCCCGTCACGGAACCCCGGCTGTGCCTGACCGACGGACGGGTCAAGGACCGGCGGTACACCCCGCTCGTCGCCGTGCAGCGGCCGTGCGGCAGCGTGGCACCGCAGAACACCATGCTGGAGCCGGTGGGCGGGGACATGTACCGCATCCAATGGCACCACCCCGACTACGGCAAGGGCTGCCTGAAGGCCCTGACGGGCGAGCCGGGCGCGGGGCTGCTGGAACCGATGGACGCCTGTGAGGACGGCAGCCGTTTCCACATCGAACCGCACGCAGGCAACGGAAGCGGCCGGTACGTGCTCCGCGTCGACGGACAGGGCTGCGTGGGCATCAAGGGGTCGGACACGTCCGAGGGCACCGAGGCAGTGATGGAGCGGTGCGTGGGAAAGGGCGGCCAGGTCTTCCTGATCGGCCCTGCCGCCTGATCATCGCCTCTCGTCGCGAGGCGGCGGTGGCCGCAGGCCACTCCAGTCCAGCACGTTTTCGGCTTGCCGCTGCGTCTGATGGGCGGCGTCGCGGGCCTCCTTGACGACGTCGCCGTGCTCCTGGACCAGCTGGTCGTATATGGGCGGGTTCGCTGCCACGCTGTCTCTCCTGGTGTCGGGCTCGGGTCGGCGGCCCGTCTACCCGTACCGGCGAAGACCATGCATTTCTTCACGGGGTACGCCCTCCTCTACGACGCGGACCGCCACTTCCGCGTTGTGAGGAACCGAAACTCGCGCCGTGCACCTCCCTCCCTCTACCCGGTCCGGACGGAGCGGTGGGCTCGCCTTTCAGCCGGCCGGGGAGCAGGCCCGTGGATCGCGGCCGAGGAAGGCGACAAGGCGGTCGCCGGGGCAGGCCGACGAGGGCAGGGCGATCGCGGGCGCGAAGGCGATGCGCCGCTCTGCTTCGGTGACCAGCAGCCGGCCGACGGGCAGCAGACCGGCGGCGAGCGGGGGCGGGATCGGCCGGGGGTGCCCGCAGGCCTGTGCGACATCCCATCCGTGGACGGTGATCTCCAGGGCGCCGGTGCGGGCCATGAGGTCGGCGCTCAGCGGGCAGTCGGCGACGGCGATGAGGCGGTCGCCGGGGCCCTGTTCGCCACAGGCGCTGAGCAGCCGGCCGGCCCGGCGGCGGAAGGTCAGGGCAGGGTCGGCGCCGCCGCAGGAGCCGGTGGCGGCCGCGAGGGCACGGGTCCTCGCCCTGGCCTCCGTGGCTTCCCTGATGGCGGCGCTGGACACCCCGGTGGTATCGACCGCGCTGCACACCATCCGGCTGGACCTGGGCTCCTCGATCGAGGACCTGGAGTGGACGGTCAACGCGTACAACTTGAGTTTCGCCGTGCTGCTGATGACGGCGGCGGCGCTCGGCGACCGGTTCGGCCGACGTCGCATGTTCGCCGCCGGGCTGGGGCTCTTCGTCACCGCGTCGGCGGCATGCGCGCTGGCGGGCAGTGTGGAGGCGCTCATCGTGGCCCGCGCCGTGCAGGGTGTCGGTGCCGCGCTGGTCATGACGCTGGCCCTGGCGCTGGTGAGCTCGGCCTTCCCGCCGGAGCGCAGAGGCGTGGCGATCGGGGTGCTGGAAGGCGTCGCCGGGCTGGGGGTGGCCTGCCGTCCAGAGCGTGCTCGGCTACGGGCCGCTCGACGCGGGGCTCCGGCTGCTGCCCTGGACGGTCACCCTGTTCTTCTGCGCGCCTGTCGCCGGCGCGCTGGCCGACCGGTTCGGCGAGCGGCCGTTCCTGGCCGGAGGGCTCTTCCTGCAGGCGGTCGGCATGGGCTGGATCGCGCTGATCGCGCGGCCCGATCTGCCCTACGGCTCCATGATCGCGCCGCTGGTTGTCGCCGGCTGCGGCGTCTCCATGGCGATCCCGGCGGTCCAGACCTCGGTCGTCGGATCCGTGGCGCGCGAGGAGATCGGCAAGGCGGCCGGTATCAACAGCATGATGCGTGAGCTCGGGGGCGTCTTCGGGATCGCGGTCGGCGTGGCCGTGTTCGCCGGAGCAGGCAGTCTTGCCTCCGCCGAGCGGTTCAGTAACCACCCCTCACCACAAGGTACTTTTCATGCTTTTCCGCTTTGCTCCAATCCGGGGTAAGGGCCTGCTCCGAACCACCCGTGTGAAGCCGTACGCGCATCGGCGCCGGATCCGAGAAGGCCGGGTGAAGGGATCTCGGCCTGAATGCGGGGTACCACCGGTGCGCGTACGCCCGATCGGAATCGAGGAGGTGTGACTGATGACCGTTCCCATCCGAGTTCGCCGCCTGGTGGCAGGCGCCGCCGCGACGGGTCTGCTGGCCGGGGGTGCCGCTCTGGGCGCCGCCGGTACGGCTACCGCCGCTCCGGCGCCCACGTCCGCGACCGCGTACGTCACCGGCGACCACGACGGCCGGTGCCACTGGGACAAGGGGCACTGGGAGAAGAAGTGGGTCAAGGGCCACTGGGAGAGGAACTGGGTCAAGACTCACCACGACGACCACAAGTCGTGGCACCACGGCTACTACGACCGCCACGGCAAGTGGCACCACGGCTACTGGGACCATGACGGCAAGTGGAAGGGCCACTGGAAGTACGTCTACGTTCCCGGCCACTGGGACCATCACTGGGTGAAGGGCCACTGGGACTGCCACCACAGGTGAGCGCAGCAGCCGCCTCGCGAACCAGAGGTGGGGTCCCGGGACATCAGTCCCGGGACCCCACCTCTGCGGTGCTACTTCAGTACCTCCGACACCTCGGACGTGCTACTTCGGCATGAGGACGGTGTCGACGATGTAGACGGTGGCGTTGGCGGTGGGGACGTTGCCGCAGACCACGTTCGACGTGTCGTTGACCTTGTACGCCTCGCCCGAGCCGGAGGCGGTCAGCATGCCCTTCTGGAGCGTCTCGTAGGAGCCGCTCTCGAGCTGCTTCGGGGTGAGCTTCTCGCCCACCACGTGGTAGGTGAGGATCTTGGTGAGCATGTCCTTGTCGGCGAGGACCTTGTCGAGGTCAGCCTTGGGGATCTTGGCGAAGGCGTCATTGGTCGGCGCGAACACCGTGATGTTCTGGGCATTGTTGAGGGTGTCGACCAGCCCGGCCTGCTTGACCGCGGTGACCAGGGTGGACAGTGCCGGGTTGTTCGACGCGGCAGTCGCGACGGGGTCCTTGGCCATGCCGTCGAAGCTGCCGGCCCCGTCCTGGGGTACCGACGCACACGCCGGACCGAACGGCTTGTCCGTGGCAGCGGCGTCGTCCGTGCCGGGGGTGGTCTCCGCCGGGGCGGACTCCGTGCTGCCGGCCGCGCTGTCGGAGCCGGAGTCGGAGCTGTCGTCCGAGCAGGCGGTCAGAGCCAGCGGCAGCACAGCGGCGGCTGCCATGGCGACGGCGGCCCGGCGGATGCGAAGGGCGTTCATGACGGTTCTCCTTGAATTGGTCGTGCTGAACTGGGATTGGGCATCGTGGTGGAGCGGCGTGTCAGTCGACGGTGACCACCACCGAGTGCCATCCGCTCGCTCCGTCGGGGATGGGGCGAGCGCGCTTGTCGGTCTGCGGCCGGCCGGTCCGGTCGGTCGCACGGACGGTGAGGGTGTGTCCGCCGGGCGTTGCCTCCCAGGGGAAGGACCACTGGCGCCAGGTGTCGGTGGTGGCTTCCGCCGCCAGGTCGGCCTGCTTCCAGGGCCCGTCGTCGACGCGGACTTCGACCCGGTCGATGCCACGGCGCTGGGCCCAAGCCACGCCGGCGACCATGACGGTCCCCGGCTTGGGCCGGGCGAACGGCTTGGGCGTGTCGATACGGGACTGGGTCTTGACCGGTGCCTCGCGCGCCCAGTCGCGCTTCACCCAGTACGGGTCGAAGTCGTCGAACGTGGTGAGCTCGATGTCCTCGATCCACTTGCAGGCCGAGACGTATCCGTACAGCCCGGGTACGAGCATCCGCACCGGGAAGCCGTGGTCGAGCGGCAGCGGCTCACCGTTCATGCCGACCGCGAGCATCGCGTCGCGGCCGTCCATGACGGCTTCGACGGGGGTGCCGAGTGTCATGCCGTCCACCGAGCGGGCCACCAACTGGTCGGCGGGACCGCCCTTCGACGGCGGCTTCACACCGGCGTCGCGCAGCACGTCGGCCAGCCGTACACCGATCCACCGGGCGTTGCCCACGTACGGTCCGCCGACCTCGTTGGATACACAGGTCAAGGTGATGTCCCGCTCGATCAGCTCCCGCTCCAGCAGGTTCTGGAACGTGAGCGTCCGCGGACGGGTGACGCCCTTTCCGTGAATCCGCAGCCGCCAGCGCATCGCGTCGACCTTCGGGACGACAAGCGCCGTGTCCACGCGGTAGAAGGTCCTGTTCGGTGTCACGAACGGGCTGATCCCGGGGATACGCAGGGCCGCACCGCGCGGCACCGCAGCGGCGGGAGAAGCCGGGCCCGGCAGTGTCACCGCTGCCCGCGAAGCGAGCGCGTCCTGCCCTCGGGAGGTACTCAGGCCGCGCCCCAGGGCGCCGGCGCCGGTCGAGGCGAGCGCAGCGGCACCGGCCGCGACCAGGAACCCCCGGCGGTCCCAGCCGGCCTCGGCACCCGGCTCGGAGGCCGGACTTGGCTGTGCGGTGAGCCGGCCGATGAGTACGTACAGGAGGACCGCCCCGGCCAGGGCGCCGACGAGGGAGGGCAGTGCGTCGACGAGGCCGGTCGCGTCCGGCCGGCTCATGGCCGCACCCGCACCGACCACACCGAATGCCGGCACACCGGCCGCACCGAGGCGTCGGTGGCGCAGCGCCAACAGCCCGAGCGCCATGGCCGGCAGGCCCAGCACGATGACGATGCCGAGTTGGAGCACGAACTTGTCGTTGGTCCCGAAGTTGCGGATCGCCCAGTCCTTGACCCCTGCGGGTGTGCGGTCGATGGCCGCACCGCCCACGGCAGTCACCGGGCCGGCCTCGGGCCGGACCGCCGCCGCGACGAGTTCGGCGACGGCCAGCGCGGCATAGCCGGAGAGCAGGCCACTGAGCGCGGCCGGTGCGCCGCGGAAGAAGGTGGTTCCGGTGATCCTCACAGTCACCATTCGGAGCCACCTGCTCGGCGGATTGGGCCATCACCCGATCAAGTGAAGATCGTTGCCCGCCCGCGCTTTGGTG
This sequence comes from Streptomyces sp. A3M-1-3, assembly GCF_024213665.1. Taxonomy (GTDB): domain Bacteria; phylum Actinomycetota; class Actinomycetes; order Streptomycetales; family Streptomycetaceae; genus Streptomyces. The sequence continues at coordinate 97,220 of NZ_JANAVP010000013.1, read as the reverse complement.
TGGACCAATCCACAGGTGCGTCAGCTCCGAATCAGTGATGACATGGAAGCGAGATCGCCCGAGTGTGCCGACACAACAGGTGAGCGAGGAACTTGCGTGTCATCCGCCGGCAGCGGACGCAACGCCCGACGCCAGTCGAGTGAGCTGGACCTGGACGAGCTGATGGCCCGGGTCGCTTCAGGTGACCGGGACGCCTTCGGCCCCGTGTACGACGCGGTCAGCGGACCTGTGATGGGACTCGTGTCCCGGATCCTGCGGGATCCGGCGCAGGCCGAGGAAGTGACGCAAGACGTGCTCGTCGAGGTATGGCGCACCTCCGGACGGTTCCGCCGCGAGCGGGGCAAGGCCATGACATGGGTCATGGTGCTCGCCCACCGGCGGGCGGTGGATCGCGTGCGGTCCACGCAGGCGCTGCGGGACCGCGAGCAGAGAGCGGCCCTGCTGGAGCAGACGACACCCTTCGACGAGGTGACCGAACAGGTCGAGGCGCGCCTGGAGCGGCAGGAGGTACGGCGCTGCTTGCGCACCCTCACCGAAATCCAGCGCGAATCGGTTGCCCTGGCCTACTACCAGGGCCTGACCTACCGGGAGGTGGCCCGTTCGCTGTCTCTGCCTCTGGGGACGGTGAAGACGCGGCTGCGCGACGGCCTGATCCGGCTCCGTGACTGTCTGGGAGGAGAGCCATGAGCGGCGCCGACCTGCACACCGCCACTGGCGCCTACGCGCTGCACGCGCTCCCGGAGAACGAACGCAGGGAGTTCGAGAAGCACCTGGCCACCTGCGATGCGTGCGCACAGGAGGTGGCCGAGCTGTCGGCCGCGGCCGCGCGGCTCGGCCGGGCCATGGCGGTAACTCCGCCTGCGGAATTCAAGGACCGGGTGCTGGAACGGGTTGCCGCTACCCGGCAGGAGCACCCGCTCCTCACGCGCGAGCGGCCTCGGCGGGCGCGCCGGTGGATGCCCCGCGTCGTGCTGGCCGCGTGCGTGGCGGCCGCTGCGGCGTTCGGCGGCGTCGCTGTATGGCAGCACCAGGAAGCCGACAGCGCCAGGACGGCGGTGCAGCAGGCCGAACAGCGGGAGGCGGCCGTGGCGGACGTACTGGCCGCGCCGGATACGAAGGTCCTGACCCAGAAACTCGCGGATGGGGCCACGGTGTCCGTAGCCCTGTCGCGCAGCCAGGACGCTGCGGCCTTCATCGCCTCGGGCATGCCACAGCTCCCGGCCGGCAAGGTGTACGAACTGTGGTTCAGCGACGACGGCACCTTCCGCCCGGCCGGCCTGTTGAGCGGCGCCGCGGGCCAGCAGCTGCGTCTGCTCGACGGTCCCGTCGGTGAGGCGACGGGCGTGGGCGTCACGGTCGAGCCCGAAGGCGGCTCACCACAACCCACATCCCCTCCCCTCGGCTGGATCAGCCTCCCCGCCTGAAGCGGTGGGAGGTTGGTTGAGACGGTGGACGTGGCCCTCGGAGTTGCCTCTGCTGCCCATGCGCAGACTGTGACCGGTAGCGGACCGTGACGCTTCGAGATGCGGAGCCGTGGGGGCGCTGGTTCGCTGATGAAGCCGCTCCTCCCCCACAGCAAGGAGTGATCATGAGCGTCGCAGATGAATCCCGAGGCCGAGCGCGGCAGATGCGCGAGAAGGCCCAGCAGATGAACGAAGCCGCCGAGCGCACGACCGACCCCGAGGAGCGCCAACGGCTCCAGGAGAGGGCCAGGAGACTCCAGGAGCAGAGCGAGCAGCAGAGCAGCATGGGCGGCGGGGACATCTATCCCCCGGAGTGACACCACCGCACCGCCCGGCGGCCGTTTGCCTCCCATGCTCCTCCAGGGGTGAGAGGCCGACGGCCGCCACGGCGTCGGGCACCACGGGGGCGTGGTCCATCCGTTCAGATGGCATAGACCACGTGGTCAGCATGTGGGCGCCGTACCAGCTGCCGAACAGCGTGGCGACGCATGCGGCAATCGCCGCCGTGCGGTTGTCGGTTCGCGCCAGCGCGCGGGCAGCCGGAATGAGCGATCGCTGCGCAGGGCTCCCCCGGGCTCGTCCTGCGCCTCCAGCACCTCCAGCACCTCCAGCACCTCCAGCACCTCCACGCTCCATCCGGTATCGGCCAGGACGTTCGCGGCGACGAGACCGTTGGGCTCCGCTCCGATCACCACTGCGTCGGGCATGGCCTGCCTCCCCTCCGGGCCCGTCGGGCGCACGCTCATGTCGCGGGCGTGTCCGCGCGGTGGCGGCTCGGCGCCTTCTCGACCACTTCCGCGAGGCGGCCCAGCATGCTGCGGTGCCGTGCTTGGAGCAGGGCGTCCACGGCGGCGTTGTGCAGCAGGCCGCCGGGGCCCTGCAGCGGGTGCTCGTCGACGATGACCAACGTGTCCGGACCCCACGGCCGGATGTCGATGGCGATCCGCGCGGTGCCGAGCGGGCCGCTGCAAATCTCCAGTTCGAGCCACTCGGGTGGTTCGTGACGCCGTACGACGGTGTGCCCGCTGACCGTCCACGGCCCGAGCCGGACGTCGTATTCGATCTTCGCTCCCACCTCGGGCCAGTTGCCGTCGACCGGTCGGGAATCCGACGTACCGACGACCCAGTCGGCATAGCGGGAGCCGTCCTCGAGCACCGACCACACCACGGCCGGAGGCCTCTTGATCAGCTGGTGTCGTACGGCCATCTGCGCCTCCACGAGCCCTCGGCGAAGCAATTGCCCCGGCCCTCCCCGTGCCGGCCCTCCCCGTCTTCCCAGCCTAGGCCAGAGCACGCCGGTCGGCCCCCGGGTCGCGGTCCAGGTGGAGAACCCTGGGCGACGGGCCTCGATGCGGTGGCGGCGAGCGGCGGGCCGCGTCCGTGACGGGGCGGGGCCGGCCCCGCGGAGCAGCACGCCGGCGCACCGGCGGGTTGCCGCTCCGCGGCGGGCTCACTCCAGGCCGAGCGCCTCGCAGGCCGACCGGTACTTCGGCGTGCAGATCTCGGCGACCGTGTATACGCCGTCCTTGACGACCGTGTCGTCGATGTTGTCCTTGGTCAGCGACACGACCGGGACGAGCACCGACGGGATGCCCGCCTTCGTCGGGCTGTCCACCTCGGACTTGGCGATCGAGTCGAGCTTCTCGCCGTTCGCGAGCGCCACGGCCATCTCCGCGGCGGCCGCGGCCTCCGGCGCGTACGGCTTGTACACGCTCATGAACTGCTCACCCGCGACGATCCGCTGCACGGCGGCGAGTTCGGCGTCCTGGCCGGTGACCGGCGGGAGTTTCGAGACGCCGACCGCCTTCAGCGCGTCGATGACGCCGCCCGCCATGCCGTCGTTGGCGGAGTAGACGCCGATGATCCGGTCCGTGCCGATGGCCGTGGCTGCCGCCTCCATGTTGTTGTAGGCGTTCTCCGGCTTCCATTCCCTGGTGTCGTACTCCTTGCCGATATCGACCTTGCCGTCGAGGACGGAGTGCGCGCCCTTCTTGAACAGTTGGGCGTTGGGGTCGGTGATCGCGCCGTTCATCATCACGATCCTGCCGTCCTTGGCCGTGCCGCCCAGAGCCTCGAGCAGGGCCTTGCCCTGGACGCGGCCGACCTCCTCGTTGTCGAACGAGGCGTACCCGTCGATCGGGCCCTCGGCCAGACGGTCGAACGCGACCACCGGAATGCCCTCGTCCTCGGCTTTCTCCACCGAACTCGAGATGGTCCAGGTGTCCACAGCGCCCAGGATGATCGCATCCACCTGAGCTGCGATCAGCAGGTTGACCTGGCGCTTCTGCTCCGTCGCGTCCTGCTCGGCATTGAGGTACGTGACGGTGGCGCCCGGCGCCAGCTCCTTGATCCGCTCCTCGATGAGCGGCCGGTCGAACTTCTCGTAGCGCGCGGTCTCCTTTTCCGGCAGCAGCAGACCGATGTTCAGCGGGCCCTTCTTGGGCTCGTCGCCCTTGTCGTCCGGCTCGCCACTGCCGCATGCGGCGAGCGAGACAGCCGTTGCGGCGGCTGCGGCAGCCATGGCGGCACGGCGCACTGGTGAGTTCACTTTCCAAGCCTCCCTGACAAGGCCGCATTCCTGCGGCCGAGGTGCAGGAAGTCAACGGTGCCCTCAGGTGTGAGTCAAGAAGTCGCACGCTAACGACCCGGCAACGGGACTATGCCTCTTCTAAGTGAAGGCAGGCCGGGCGTGTGGTACATGTCGTCCAAGCGTGCCGGGCCGGCCGGTGCCGGCCGGGCGCAGCCCCACTGGACGCAGGAGGCAGGGGTGCGACAGCTCGCGGTCATTGAGGCGCCGTCCATTCTGGGGCTGCGGCCCTCCGGCGTCGAGGACCTGCCGTCGGCGCTGCTGGCAGCCGGTCTGCTCGACGGTGTCGAGGCGGTGAGCGCGGGCCGCGTCGACGCACCGCCGTACGATCCTCGGCGCGACCACGACACCGGCGTGCTCAACCCGCTTGGCATCGCGCGGTACTCGGGCGACCTGGCCGACGCCGTCGGCGAAGTCCTCAGCCGCGGCCAGTTCCCTGTCGTCCTCGGGGGCGACTGCAGCATCCTGCTCGGCAATCTGCTCGCGCTCAAGCGGCGCGGGCGCTACGGTCTGCTCTTCCTCGACGGCCACACGGACTTCTACCAGCCCTCGGCCGAGCCGGCGGGCGAGGCGGCCTCGATGGAACTGGCCCTGGCGACGGGCCGTGGCCCGCGGGTGCTCGCCGACCTCGAGGGCGGGGGTCCGCTGGTACGGGACGAGGATGTCGTCGCCTTCGGCTTCCGGGACGCCGAAGAGTCCGCGGCGGCCGGTATGCAGCCGCTGCCGCCGCAGCTGCACACCGTCGGCCTCGGCGCCGTACGCGAAGCGGGCGCCGCCGCGGCAGCGCGCACGGCGGTCGGCCGAATCGGCGCCGGGGGCAGCTCCGGGTTCTGGGTCCATCTCGATGTCGACGTCCTGGACGACGCGATCATGCCGGCGGTCGACTACCGGCTCCCCGGCGGGTTGGACTGGGACGAGCTGGACCGTGTGCTCGAGGTGGCGCTCGCCGACTCCGGAGCCGTCGGCCTCGACGTCACGATCTTCAACCCTCGGCTCGACCCGGGCGGGCGGATCGCGGCCCGCCTCGCCGCGTGTCTGCGCCGGGGACTGTCAGTATTGACCAGCCACCGCTGAACCCGACCCTGGAGAGGGCCAGTGATGAAGGAAGTGACGCTCCCTCTGGTTCCGGACGACCGGGGCGTGTTGCACGCCGCGGCTTCGGATGTCAGCGGTGTACTGCGGAGCCTGGGCGCGGGCTGGCTGCGCGCGGTGCGTACAGGTGGGTCGAACCTCGACGAGGAGACCGTGGCCGCGCTGACCATTGAGCTGGCGAAGCTCGCCGACCGGATCGATGTCGAGTGCATCGGCCACACGAGCGGCGAAGGCAAGAGCGGCCGGTGAGCCGACTGCTCACCGGCCGCCCTCCACTTGAGACCTGAGCCGCGTGCGGGTCAGTGATCGCCGCTTCCGTAGGGGCGGGTGATGACCTCCATGCCGTGGCCGGCCGGATCCATGAAGTACACGCCGCGCCCGCCGTCGTTGTGGTTGATCTCGCCGGGCCGCTTGCCGTGCGGGTCGGCGAAGTACGTGATCCCGGCGGCCCGGATGCGCTCGAAGATTCCGTCGAAATCCTCCTCGGTGACCAGGAACGCGTAGTGCTGCGAGGTGATCGACTCCGCCGGGATGGCGGCGAAGTCCAGAGTGACGCCGTTGCTCAGAGCGACGGGGATGAACGGACCCCATGCCGGCCCGGTCTCGAGGCCGAGGATGTGCGCCAGAAATTCGGCGGATTCCCGGTTGTCCCGGGCGTGGATGATTGTGTGATTCAACTGCACTGACACGGTGGAGTGCCTCCGTCCGGCAATCTCACGGGCACCTCCAGGCCTCACCCTGCCAGTGGCCGACACGCGATGCCGTACCGGTGATCCTACTGGGACGTGCATCGACCCCGCCCACGGTCGGTCAGAGCGTCTCGCTCAGGGAGTCCGCCAGGCGGCGGCGGGCGGCCCGGGCGGCCGGCAGCGCGGCGGCCGCGACCGCGCCCAGGAGGGCGCCCGCAACGACCGAGGCCAGCAGCGGCGCGGGCGGGAGGTGGGCGATGCCGGCTCCCATGCCGCTGGAGCGGCCCTGCGTGTCCACCAGCCAGCTGCCCGAGAGTACGCCGAGTCCCGTGCCGAGGACGGCGGCCGCGAGGGCCGGGAAGCCGGCGGCCGCCACGATGGCCGCGCTGATCTGCCGGGGTGTCAGTCCGATGGCCTTGAGCGCGAGCAGATCGCGGCCGCGGTCGCGGACGCCGGTGCCGATCAGCGTCAGGAGTTCGGTGAGCCCGATCAGGGCGAGTACGGCGATCAGGGCCGCGATCACCCCTCGCGCGGGTTCCAGCTCGTCGGCCGGGTTGTGGGTCTCCCGGATCTCGAGGGCGCCCCCGGCCGCGTCGGCCAGCTCGGCGCTCACCGACCGGGGATCGGAACCCGGCCGCAGGACGAGGTGGCGGACGTCCGGCCGCAGCTCGGGGTCCCGTTCCCGGAGCGTGTCGACCGTCGTGGAGATCACCCGGCCGCCGGCTTCCGGTTCGATGCTGCGTCCGACGATGTGCAGGATCTGCGGCCGCCCTTCGACGGTCATCCGTACCCAGTCGCCGACCCGTACGTCCAGCAGATCGAGCAGCCCCTGGCCTGCGACCGCTTCGTCGGGGCCGTCGGCGGGGCGGCCCTCGACGACGGTGAACGGATAGGGGTCGCGCGCTGTGCCCAGCCCGCGCAGGGTGATGGTGCCGGTCTGTCCCGGCACGAGGGCCGCGACCTCCACCCCGGGGTGGACCGCCTCGACGTCCGGGGGCGCGCTCAGTACGCGGGCGAGTTCCTGGCCGGTGAGGCTGCCGGGCCGCTCGGCCCGTACGGTCAACGCTGCGGGCAGTCCCATCCGCGCCGGGCTGCTGCGGAACTGGTCCAGGGTGGACCAGGCGACCAGCGCGACCGTGATCATGAGCAGCGGAAGCGCGAGCCGGGCGACGGTGGTCAGGGTGCGCGGGCGGCGGGGGAACGCCGCCCGCCAGCCGAGCACGAGGGCCGGCGGCACCCGCATCCCGAGTGCCCGGCGCCCGAGGCCGGTCATGGGCGCGACCGAGGGGAGCGCCGCCCGGGCGGCCGGCACGGGCGGGACCCGGCCGGCCCGCCAGGCCGCGAGTCCGGTGGCGGCCGCGATCACGAGTACCGCGCCGCTCGGGACGCCGAGCATCAGCGCCGTGTATCCGGGCAGGTCCTGCCACACGGCGGCGGCCTCCCCGATCCTGCCCGGTATCCGGGCGCCCAGCAGTGCGATCGCCGCCGTGCCCAGGGTGACCCCGAGCAGCGCGAAGGCGAGGTGCTGGAGGAGGAAGGCGCGTATCACCTGGCCGGGCGTGAAACCGATCGCCTTGAGGATCGCGATGTCCCTCAGCTGTCCCCGGATCCTGGCGCCGATGGCACCGGAGGCGGCGAGCGCGGCGGCGAGCAGCGCGCCCAGCCCGAACACGGCGAACAGCTGCCCGAGCAGCCGGTCGTCGCCCCCGGCCTCGGCGCGGGCCTGCTGCCATGTGGTGACGTGGGCGACTCGGTCGGCGCCGAGCAGGGTGACGGCGCGCTGGACGGTGAAGTCGGTGTCGCCCGGATCGTCCAGTCGCAGTCCTACGCTGTGCCCGGTCCCTGCCCCGGACCCGGTCCCTGCCCCGGACCCGGTCCCGGTGCTCCCCGGTGCAATGCGGTCGAGTGTGGCCGGCAGCACCCAGCCGATGCCCGGCTGACCGCCGGGCCGGTAGCGGGGTTCGGCGGCCTCGGCGACCCCGGTCACCCGGACGGGGTGTGCGGTGCCGTCCGGTCCCGTGACGGTGAGGGTGTCGCCCGGCTCCGCCCACAGCACCCGCGCGACCGAGCTCTCCAGTACGACGGTGTCGCTGCCGTCGGCCGGCGGGGCGAGCCAGCTGCCCGCGGTGACGAGTGGCCGGCCGGTCTCGGGTGGCTGGGTGTCCGCCGCGCGCAGGGCCACGCCCGCCCGTGCGCCGCGCGACTCCAGCGTGGTCCTGGCGGTGCGGTACGGGCCGGAGACACCGACGACACCGTCCAGCCCCGACAGGGCACCGGCGTCCGCGGCGACCCGGGTGTGGAGCCAGACATGGGCCCCCTGGGACTGGGTGAAGATCCGCTGCCAGGGGTTGGCGGCGTAGCTGAACAGGGCCCCGGCGAGCAGCAGCGAGGCGATGATGCCGGCGCTGGCCAGCACGACGAAGAAGGCTTGGCCGCGGTGTGCCCGGAGATCGGCGTGCGCCCAGCGCAGGGTGGCCCGCACGGTCACTCCTTCAGTTCGAGTACGCCGGAGACTCCTCGGCCCGGGCTCCGGTGCCCGCCGCCGAGCGCCGCGTCGTCGGCTGTGCGTCCGTCGAAGAAGCTGATGACCCGGTCGGCCGCGCTGGCCATCCGGGCGTCGTGGGTGACCAGCAGGATCGTCTGGCCGCGCTGGTGGAACCGGGAGAGGAGCCGCAGCACCTCCCGGGTTCCCTTGCTGTCCAGGCTGCCGGCCGGTTCGTCGGCGAGCAGCAGCGCGGGGTGGTTCACCAGGGCTCTGGCCAGCGCGACGCGCTGCTGTTCGCCGCCGGAGAGTTCGCCGGGCATGGACCGTTCCCTGCCTTCGAGGCCGAGCTCGGCGAGCAGGTCACCTCGGCTGTCCCGGGCGGCCTTGGGCGAGGCGCCCGCGAGCAGTGCGGGCAGTTCGACGTTGTCGGCGACGGTGAGGTCGGAGACGAGATTGAAGAACTGGAACACGATGCCGATGCTCCGGCGGCGCAGCACCGCCCAGCGTGCCTCGGAAAAGGTGTCCACCCGTTGGCCGTCGAGCCAGAGGCGGCCGCTGTCGGGCCGCTGGAGTCCGCCGATGAGGTGCAGCAGCGTGGACTTGCCGGCTCCGGAGGGGCCGGTGACGGCGACGAACTCACCGGGCTGGACGGTGAGATCCACGGCACGTACGGCTTCGACTGGTGTGCCCTCGCCGTGGTGGCTCTTGGTCAGTCCCTCGGCGCGCACGATCGGCGCCGGGTCCCCGGGGCCGGGTACGCCGGTCGCGGCAGGAGCGGTGTCGTCGCTCATTCCAGCTCCTCCTGACAGCGTTCCAGCCAGTCGAGGTCGGCTTGCAGATGCAGCATGGCGCCCTCGATCAGCAGCTGGGAGACCCGGTTGTTCCGGTCCTCGGCGGCGGCCAGCTTCGACAGGTCGCGCATGGTGTTCAGGTACTGCCGCCGCTGCTTGTTGATCAGGGCGATGGGGTCGGCCAGGCCCGACTCCGGTGCGAGGGCGAGCTTCATGAAGAACTCGTCCCGTACCCGCGGCTCGTCGGTGGTCTCGTCGAACCAGCCGAGCACGGCCTCGTGCCCGGCGTCGGTCAGCCGGTACGTACGCTTGTTGGGCCTGCCCGACTGCTCGACGTCCTCGCCGGCGATCAGACCGGCCTTTTCCAGCCGCCCGAGGGTGACATAGATCTGGCCGACGTTCGGCTGAGGGTACGCGGCGCCCAGGAGCTTCTCAAGGTCCTGCTTGAGCTCGTAACCATGCGCCGGGCCACGGGTGAGGAGTGCCAGGAGCGGCAGCCGCACGCGCTCCCCTCCCTCCCGATCCGTAGTTTCTTGTTGGCCGGAATGCGAGAGTGGTCCGCGCCACCCGCTTTCTCCGCCTGGGTGTCTAGTATCGCCCATGCCTAACGGGTATACATAGGCCACGATGGACGGCGGCGCAGCCGGATCGGTGCACTGGGAGGAACCTATGCGGTGGATGCATGCCGCGGGTAGGGGTCTCCTCGTGGTCGCGGTCCTCCTGGCGGGTTACGCGGGATTCGGCGCCCACCCCCGAGGTGCGGCGGACGGGGACGCGGGCTCCATGAAGGGCCGCGGGCCCATGACGCTCGTGACGGCGGGCGATCTCACCGAGTACCTGGGTCCGTTGCTGGACGACTGGAACCGCGGCCGTCCGAAAGAGCGGGTGACCCTCGTCGAACTGCCCGACTCGGCCGACGAGACCCGGGCCCAGATGATCAGTGAACTGCGCTCGGGCAGCGACCGCTTCGACGTCCTGAACATCGATGTGGCCTGGACCTCCGAGTTCGCCGCGGCCGGCTGGGTCCGTCCGCTGAAGCCGGACCGGTTCCCGCTGGACACCTTCCTGCCGCCGGTCGTGGACACCGCCACCTTCGACGGCCGCCTGTATGCCGTCCCTTATGTCACGAATGCCGGGTTGCTCTACTACCGGTCGGACATCCTGGAGCGCGCGGGCGAACAACCGCCGCGCACCTGGGCGGAGCTGGCCCGGCAGGCCCGGACCCTCGCGCCCGAGTACGGCATGGACGGTTACGCGGGCCAGTTCCTGCCGTACGAGGGGCTCACGGTGAACGCCACCGAGGCGGTGCACTCGGCAGGCGGCTCCTTCCTGCGGGACGACGGCGCCAAGGTCTCGGTCGACTCGGCCGCGGCCCGCTCGGGACTGGAGTTCCTGGCCGGCGGGGTACGGGACGGCTGGATCTCTCCGGAGGCCCGCGGCTACAAGGAGGAGGAGTCCCGGCAGGCGTTCCAGGACGGCCGGCTGCTCTTCCTGCGGAACTGGCCCTACGTGTATTCGGTGGCGGGCGCCAAGGGGTCGAAGGTGGCCGGCAAGTTCGGGGCGGCGCCACTTCCCGGTCCCTCCGGACCGGGCACCAGTGTCCTGGGCGGCTCCAATCTCGCCGTCAGCAGCCGTTCCCGGCATCCGGAGTCGGCCGCCGATCTGATCTCCTACCTCACCAGCGAGCGGGTCCAGCGCCAGGTGCTCACCGAGGGCTCCCTGCCGCCGGTGCGCGCCGCGCTGTACGAGGACCCCGCGCTGGTCCGGGACTTCCCGTATCTGCCGACGCTGCGACAGAGCGTGCTGGCGGCCGAGCCGCGCCCCAAGAGCCCGCAGTACGACCAGGTGAGCCTCGCCGTGCAGGCCGTCGTGCAGGACGTCATGGCCCTGCGTCAGACGCCGGAGCAGGCGGTGGCGCGGCTGTCCCGCGAGCTGGGATCGATCTCCCGCAAGGGCTGAATCCGCTCTGCCCTCGTTCACCTTACTTTCGTGTTAGGTAACACGTCCTCTGTCATACCATCAAATAACGGGCATACCTGGGCTGTTTCTTGCAGCATCGTTGACACCTACTGGTCACCGCTACTTAACATGCATGCATAACAGCGCACCCGCTCTGGGGCGCTCTCGCATCCAGCAGGAACAGGTCAACGCGAGATGCTGACAGCTCTTCCGGCCGGCATCGGCCATCCGTCACGCACCACTGCCACCACCGCCTGGTGGCGCGATGCGGTGATCTACCAGGTGTACGTACGCAGCTTCCTCGACAGCACGGGGGACGGCATCGGCGATCTGGCCGGCGTACGGGCGGGCCTGCCGTACCTGAGGAAGCTCGGTGTCGACGGGATCTGGCTCAGCCCGTTCTATCCGTCGCCCCAGCACGACCACGGCTACGACGTGGCCGACTACTGCGACGTCGACCCCGTCTACGGTGACCTGGCCGAGTTCGACCTGCTGATGGCCGACGCCCGGCGACTCGGACTCAGACTGCTGCTGGACATCGTCCCCAACCACTGCTCCAGCGAGCACCCCTGGTTCCGCGAAGCGGTCGCCGCCGACGCGGTGAGCGCCGCCCGCGCCCGCTTCCACTTCGCCGACGGCCGCGGGCCGGACGGCTCGGAACCGCCCAACAACTGGCGGGCGATGTTCGGCGGCCCCGCCTGGAGCCGCATCACGGAGCCCGACGGCATCCCCGGGCAGTGGTATCTGCACCTGTTCACCCCGCAGCAGCCGGACCTGAACTGGCGCAACCCCGAGGTCGGCGACTCCTTCGAGCAGGTGCTGCGCTTCTGGCTGGACCGGGGCGTGGACGGCTTCCGCATCGATGTCGCCGCCGGCCTCTTCAAGCACCCGGAGCTGCCCGACTCGGCCGACCCCGGCGCCGACGAGCGGGCCCGGGACTCGGTGAACCCGCTGGCCTGGAACCAGCCCGAGGTCCACCAGGTGTGGCGGCGCTGGCGGTCGGTGTGCGAGGAGTACACCGCCCTGGACGGCAACGAGCGGCTGCTGGTCGGCGAGGTCTCCGTACCGACCGCGCGTGAACACGCCGAGTACGTACGCTCCGACGAGCTGCACCAGGCGTTCTTCTTCGACCTGCTCAGCGCCCCCTGGGACGCCGGCGCGTTCCGCGCGACCATCACCGAGGCGATACGCGACATCGCCGGGACCGGCTCCACCGTCACCTGGGTGCTCAACAACCACGACCAGGTCCGCACGGTCACCCGGTACGCGGGCGAGCCCGGCGTGGAGGGCAGCGGCCTCGGCGCCGCACGGGCCCGCGCCGCCGCCCTGCTGATGCTGGCGCTGCCCGGAGCCGCGTACGTCTACCAGGGCGAAGAGCTCGGCCTTCCGGAGGTCCTGGATCTCCCGGACGACGTCCTCACCGACCCGATCTTCCACCGCACCGGCAGCCGCAAGCGCATCCGGGACGGCTGCCGCGTGCCCCTGCCCTGGTCCGGTCACGCCTCCCCGTTCGGCTTCAGCCAGGGCGCGGCCGGTGCCCGGCCCTGGCTGCCGCAGCCCGAGTGGTTCGCCGAGCACGCCACCGACCGGGCGCTGGCCGACACCCGGTCCTTCTGGCACCTGTACCGCGAGGGACTTCAGCTGCGCCGCAGCCTGCCGCAGCTGGGCGAGGGCAGCCTGCGCTGGCTGGAGGCACCCCCGCAGGTGCTGGCCGTGGCCCGCGGCGACGGGCTGATCTGCGCCGTCAACTTCGGTACCGAGCCGGTGCCCGCCCCCGTCCCCGGCACCCCGCTGCTCTCCAGCGGCCCCTGCCCGGACGGTGTGCTGCCCGGAGCGACCGCCGCGTGGTGGACGGGCGACTGCACCACCCCGTGAACCACCCGCTTCAACCTCACCCTTTCGGAAGGAATGTCACCATGCGACGACTCACCACCACACCCCGGACGACGGCGGCCGCATCGGCCGTACTCGCCCTCGCCCTCGGCGCGACTGCCTGCGGCGGCTCACCCGGCCCGGCGAGCGGCAAGGAACTCAGCGGCCAGAGCGTGACCGTGGCCGGAGTCTGGACCGGCAGCGAGCAGAAGAACTTCAAGAAGGTGCTGGACGCCTTCGCCGAGAAGACCGGCGCCAAGACCGACTTCGTGCCCACCGGCGACAATGTCTCCACCTTCGTCGGCAGCAAGATCGAGGGCGGCAACGCGCCCGACGTGGTGATGGTGCCTCAGGTCGGCGTACTGCAGCAGTTCGCCAAGGAGGGCTGGCTCGCCCCGCTGTCGAAGCAGACCGCCACGACGGCCGGCGGCAACCTGGCCGAGGTGTGGAAGAGCTACGGAACCGTCGACAAGACGTACTACGGGCTGTACTTCAAGGCCGCCCACAAGTCCACCGTCTGGTACAGCCCGAGCGCGTTCGAGCAGGCCGGAGTGGCCGAGCCCAAGAACTACGCGGAGATGCTCAAGACCGGCCGGACGCTCGCCGACTCCGGGCTCCCGGCCTTCTCCGTCGCGGGGGAGGACGGCTGGACCCTGACCGACTGGTTCGAGAACATCTACCTCTCCCAGGCCGGGCCCGAGAAGTACGACAAGCTGGCGGCCCACACCCTGCCGTGGACCGATGCGAGTGTGGTGGAGGCGCTCACGACGCTGGGTGAACTGTTCAAGGACAAGCAGCTGGTGGCCGGCGGCTCCGACGGCGCGCTCGGCACCGACTTCCCGGCCTCGGTCGAGCAGGTCTTCGGCCCCGCGCCGAAGGCCGGCATGGTCTACGAGGGCGACTTCGTCGGCGGAATAGCCAAGGACGAGTTCGGCAAGAGCCTTGGCAAGGACGCCAAGTTCTTCCCGTTCCCCGGCGTCGGCAACGGCAAGGCCCCCGTGGTGAGCGGCGGAGACGCGGCCGTCGTACTCAAGGACGGCAAGAACCAGAAGGCCGCGATGCGACTGCTGGAGTTCCTGGCCACGCCCGAGGCCGCCTCCGTCTGGGCCGGCGCGGGAGGCTTCCTCTCCCCCAACAAGGAGGTGGACCCTGCCTCCTACTCCGACGACACCACCCGCGCCACGGCCGAATCGCTGGTCAAGGCAGGTGACTCCGTCCGCTTCGACATGTCCGACCAGGCCCCGGCCGCGTTCGGCGGCACCAAGGGCGCGGGCGAGTGGAAGCTCCTCCAGGACTTCCTGCGCGACCCCTCCGACCCGAAGGGCACGGCGGCGAAGCTGGAAGCCGCGGCCGCCAAGGCGTACCGGAACTGAGGGCCCGCGCCATGGCTGTCACCACCACATCCGCCCCGTCCCCCGCCCCCGCCGCCGGCGCGCCACGGGACGTGAGTCCGCGGCGGCGGGCCCAGCGCAGGAAGCGGAACATCGCGGTGGTGTTCGTCCTGCCCGCCCTGCTGCTGCTGGGCGCGCTGGTCGTCTACCCCGTGCTGTTCTCCCTCGGACGCAGCCTCTTCGACGCGAGCGGCGACCGCTTCGTCGGCGGCGGGAACTACGCCGAGATATTCCGCGATCCGGCGACGCTCAAGGCGATCCGGAACAGCACCATCTGGGTGGTCGTCGCCCCGGTCCTGCTGACCGGGCTGGGCCTGGTTCTCGCCGTACTCACCGAGAAGGTGCGCTGGGCGACCGCGTTCAAGCTCGTGCTGTTCCTGCCCATGGCCGTGTCGTTCCTCGCGGCCGGCATCATCTTCCGGCTCGCCTACGAGCAGGACCCGAACCGGGGCGTACTCAACGCAGTCGTCGTCGGCGTGCACGACGCCTTCAACGACCGGTCCGCCTACCCCACCGCCCGCGCCCGGGAGAACCAGGGCCTGGCCGGGGACGCGGGCGGGGCGTACCGCACCACCGACGCGGTCCGGCCCGGGCAGTCGGTCAGCCTCGGCTTCGTGGGGGTGGCGCCGGACCAGATGCCTGCCGACGCCCGCCCCGCCCGGTCCGAGGCCGCCGCCGCACCCGCCGCGGGCGCCGCGGACGCGGTCAGCGGGGTGGTCTACCTCGACTTCACTCCCGGCGGAGGCGGTACGGCGGGCCAGGTCGACCCGGCCGAGAAGGGCTTGCCGCGGATGACGGTCGAGGTGGTACGGGACGGCCGGGTGGCAGCCACGGCCGCCACCGCCGCGGACGGCTCGTTCACCTTCCGCGGGCTGGAAGCCGGTTCGTACACGGTGCGGCTGCCGGCCGAGAACTTCGCCGCCCCCTACGAGGGCGTCTCCTGGCTCGGACCCGCTCTGGTGACCCCGGCCGTCATCGGCGCCTATCTCTGGGTCTGGACCGGCTTCTCGATGGTGCTGATCGGCGCGGGGCTGGCCGCCCTCCCCCGGGACGCCCTGGAGGCGGCCCGGATGGACGGCGCCACCGAGTTCCAGATCTTCCGGAAGATCACGGTGCCGCTGCTCGCTCCGGTACTCACGGTGGTCTTCGTGACCCTGGTGATCAATGTGATGAAGGTCTTCGACCTCGTCTACATCATCGCGCCGGGGCCGGTCCAGGAAGAGGCCGGTGTGCTGGCGACCCGGATGTGGCTGGTGTCCTTCGGCGGCGGCAACAACCAGGGACTCGGCAGCGCCCTGAGCGTGCTGCTGCTCCTGCTGGTCGTCCCCGCCATGATCTTCAACGTACGGCGCTTCCGAGGGAGCGAAAAATGAGCAGTCACAGCACGCTGGGGCGTGCGCAGGGCCTGCTGGCCCGAGGGCTCGGCAACGGACTGGTGCAGGCCGTCCTGATCGTGGTCGCCCTCGTCTGGATCACCCCGTTGGCCGGGCTGTTCCTCTCCTCGGCGCGCGCCGAACGGGACAACGCGGCGGCCGGCTGGTGGACGGCTCTCGCCGACCCCGGGCAGCTGTCCCTGGACAACTACACCGTTCTGCTCCAGGACTCGGGCATCACCCGGGCCTTCTGGAACACCGTACTGATCTCGGTGCCGACCACCCTCCTGGTCGTCGCCATCGCGGCGCTGGCCGGATACGCCTTCGCCTGGCTGGAGTTCCCGGGCCGCAACGCGGTCTTCCTGGTGGTGGTGGGGCTCCTCGTGGTGCCCGTGCAGATCGGGCTGCTGCCGGTGGCCAAACTGTTCGGCTCCGTCGGGCTGTTCGGCACCATCCCGGGCGTGGTCCTCTTCCATGTCGCGTACGGACTGCCCTTCGCGATCTTCCTGCTGCGCAACTACTTCGCCGAGATCCCGCGCGAAATGCTGGAGGCGGCCCGGATGGACGGCGGCGGGGAGTGGCGGATCTTCTCCCGGCTGATACTGCCGCTCGGCCGGCCGGCACTCGCCAGCCTCGCCATCTTCCAGTTCCTCTGGGTCTGGAACGACATGCTGGTCGCGCTGCTCTTCGCGGACAGTGACGCCCAGCCGCTCACCGTCGCCCTCCAGTCGGAGATGCGGCAGTTCGGCAGCAATATCGGCGTGCTCGCGCCGGGCGCGTTCCTCTCCCTGGTGGTCCCGGTGGTCGTCTTCTTCGCCTTCCAGCGCCACTTCGTCCAGGGGGTGATGGCCGGCTCGGTCAAGTGACGGCGGCGACCTGTACGCGCGGCTCACCCCGCGGCCTGGGCCGGTGGCGGGGCCGGGCGGTGGCGGAAGCGGGCCGCGAGGACGGCGACGTCGTCCTCGGCGTGATGCGCGTCGAGGCGGGCCAGAACCTCGTCCAGGATCTCGTCCACACTCGCTCCGGCGGTCATCCGCAGCCCGGCCAGCCGGGACAGCGACACGTCGATGTCCTCTCCACGCCGCTCCACCAGGCCGTCGGTGAACATCAGCAGCGTCTCGGGGGCCTCGAGCTCGCGGGTGACGAGTTCGTAGCCGCCCAGCCCGGTGCCCAGGGGCGGCCCCACGGGCACGTGCAGCACATCGGCGGTGCCCTCGCTCGTGAACACCACGGGAGGCAGATGTCCCGCGCTTGCGAAGGTGGCGATGCCGCGTGCGGGATCGACGCGGGCGAGCAGGCAGGTCGCGGGGCGCCGGGCACCGTCCTCGGACACAGCGGCGTCGAGCTGGCGCAGTACGCGGTGGGGCGGCAGGTCGGTCGAGGCGACATAGCGGAGCATGGAGCGGTACGCGTTCATGTCGACCGCGGCGGCGATACCGTGCCCCATCACGTCGCCCATGACGAGCAGGGTGCGCCCGTAGTGCAGCCGTACGGTCTCGAACCAGTCCCCTCCGACGAGGGCGGTGGAGCCCGAGGGCAGATAGCGGGTGGCGAGTTCGAGATTGGGATGCGGCCGACCCGGTTCGGCCAGCAGCGCCCGCTGCAGGTTCAGGGCGGTGGCCTGGGTCTCGGCGTGCCGACGGGCGTGACCGAGGTGGACCGCCGCCAGGCGTGCCGCGTAGTGAATGGTCGCCGTCTCGTGATCGGTGAAAGCGTCGCCGGCCCGGACGGCGAGCAGGACCCCGTAGATCCGGCCGTGGGCGAGGAGCGGCACCGAGACAGCCGCGAGAGCCACCCCGCCGGACACGGCCGCGGTGGAGGTGATCGGGTGCCCCGCGTCCAGCGCCCGCACCGATACCGAAGGGCCGGACTCCGGGTCCGGTGCGCCGTACTGCGTGGCCTGCGGCTCCAGCAGGTCGGGCCGGCCCGCCGTCGCGGAGCGTCTGAGCGGCGTCTCCGGTGGCACGGGGAGCTTCGCCGCGCCATCCTCGCCGAGAAGGTCCACCGCTGCTGCGTCGCACAGCCACGGGCAGAGAAACCGCGCGAGCTCCACACAGGTGGTGCGCTCGTCGAGGGTGGTCCCGATCCGCTCGATGGCCTGTTCCGTCGTACGGAGCCGCGCCAGCATCCGCGTGTGCTCGTCTTCCCGGTTCGACAGGGCAGCCTCCACGACGATCCGCGCGCCGCTTCTGGGATCAGCGCTGATTCAGCCATTTCAGCAGGAGAACGGCCTTTTGACCCACTATGGCTCAAGCCGCCAGTGGCCGGGGCGGCTGAGCGCCGGGGGCAGCTCGGTGGTGGCGTCCCCCCTGGCCGCGTTGAGCTGGGCCTGGGTGAGGAAGATGCTCCCGGTGAGGTCGGCGCCGCTCAGCTCGGCGTCCCGGAAGTCCGCCCCGATCAGGTCGGCCTCTCGCAGGTCGGCAGCCCTGAGGTCGGCGGCGATGAGACAGGCGCCGCGGAGGTTGGCGCCCCGGAGATCGGCTCCGTTGAGCTTGGCCCCGATGAGATCGGCTCCCCGGTGGTTCTTCTTCCGGCCCGGGACGCGGGCCCGCACCAGTTCACTTGTACGCAGCAGCAGCGCGTTGACATCGTGGCGGAGCGCCGCCACGTCCACCTCCGCAAGCGTTTCGGCACTGCTGCGGGTGAGCCCGTCGATCTCGTCCAGGGCCCGGCGAAGATCGCTGCGCAGGGGCCGGGCGGGCGGCAGTGCCAGTGCTTCGGTCAGGTACCAGAGCAGTTCGTGGAGCCCGCGCATGACCGGAAAGACGTCGGACATCTGCCGCGCGGTGTCCGGAGCCTGTCGCCAGTCCTGTCCGCCGAAGGTGACCTGGGAGACCTTCTGCCCGGCGCCGAAGCAGTCGAATACGGTGCAGCCACGAAAGCCCCGCTCGCGCAGGCGTGTGTGGATGCCGCAGCGGAAGTCGGCCCGCAGGTTCGTACACGGCTGCCCGGCGTCCTTGTCGGCCGCGAAGTCGGCCGAGGCCGCGAAGGGCAGCGCGACACAGCACAGCCCGAAGCAGCTCGAGCAGTCGGCCTGGAGACCGAGACGGCTCGCCTCGGTGGAAGGTGCTTCGTGCTTCTGGGACAACGTGCGTGCTCTCCTGCCGCGAGGTGTGCGCCGCTGCGTGCCGCGCTCCGGACGAGCCCCCATTGTCTCCGCCCGGCGGGCGGTGTGACCACCTTCACCCCGCCGGGCCCCTGTTGTGACGGTACGTACTGAGACCATTACATCATCGGTACGTACTGTTACCTGTGTGGCCAAAGCACACCACGGGGCACTGGAGGAAAAGCATGCGACCGTTCGCGCTGAACTACGCACTTCCGGCAGAGGATTCGCCGGTCATCACCCCCTACACCTATGACTCCACCCTGCAGTTGAACGTCCTGCCCGACGGGCGGCCCGCCATCAGCGACCGGGCCGTGCTCCTGGCACACGGCGCCACCGCCTCCACGGCCGGCTCCAAGACACACTTCGACGACTGACCGCCCCGCCGCACCGATGACTGTGCTGATCCTGACCTGCAAGCAGGATGTGACCGCGGACATGGTCGTGGCCGAGCTGCACGAGCGCGGGGTCCCGCTGGTACGCCTGGATCCCGCCGATCTTCCCGGTGAGGCCGCCCTGTCGGCCGAGTACGTCCGCGGCGACTTCTACGGCCATCTGACGGTCGGCGGGCGGCTGTTGAGCATGAGCGCCCTGCGCTCGATCTGGGTCCGCAGACCGGGCGAGCCCGCGGCGCATGCTCCCGACCCGTCCGCATGGCTCACCGCCGAAGCCGGGCAGGCCCTCTACGGAACCCTGTACTCGACCGGCGCGCGGTGGATGAACCATCCCTGCGCGGCCGCACAGGCCCGGTGCAAGCCCTGGCAGCTGCACGCCGCCCATCGCTGCGGATTCGCCGTACCGCCCACGCTGATCACAACGTTCCCGCGGATCGCCCGTCAGTTCGCCATCCAGTACCGGGACATCGTGGTGAAGTCCGCGACCGGCCCGCCCCGCGGCGACGAGCCGACCACCCTGCCCACCACGCGCATCGGGCCGGACACCGACTTCGCGGCCGTCACCGCGGGCCCGACGCTCCTTCAGCAGTACATACCCAAGCGGGCCGACATCCGCCTGACCAGCGTGGGCGGCCGGCTCTTCGCCGCCCGGAAGGCGTCCACGCCCGGCCAGGTCGACGGCCGCTACGACACGACCGGGCACGCCTGGGAGCCCACCGCGATACCCGACCGCATCACCCGCGCCGTCCGCGACTACACCAGCCTCGCGGGCCTCGCCTACAGCGCCTTCGACTTCGCCGAGGACACCGAGGGCACCTGGTGGTTCCTCGAAAGCAATCAGGGCGGCCAGTTCGGCTTCATCGAGCTCCACACCGAGCAGCCCATCGCCGAGAGCGTGGCGTCCTGGCTCGCCGGCACCGCTCCCTAGATCCCTAGACCCGAAGATCTCAGGCGTTCTGCGGCTTCGCGTAGTCCGTTATCTCGCCGGCCATGTCGTAGACCAGGGCCGGCTCGTCCCCCACCACCCAGGCGTCGTGTCCCGGCGAGCACACGAACAGGTCGCCCGGGCCCGCCTCGCCCTCCGTACCGTCGTCCATCAGTACGTGCAGGCGCCCCTCGGCGACATAGCCGATGTGCGAGAACTGGCAGCTGTCCGTCCCGGCCAGCGGCCGCACCGACTCGGACCAGCGCCACCCCGGCTCGAACTTGGCCACACCGAAGTTCATGCCCGGCAGACTGACGACATCGAGATGTCCGTTGGGGAAATCACGGCTCTCGTCAGCTTCTCTGACGTTCTTCATCTCAAGCATGACGTTCCGCTCCCTCCGCGGATGGAAGAACCCGTCGTCTCCATCATCTCGCCGGACCGGCCGACGCGCCGCAGGAGCGGAGCGGGGCTGCCGAAGCGGTCAGTCCGTGGTGTCGCCGAGTGATACGAGCAGACTCCGCAGGGCGTCGGCGAGGGCGTCTCGCTCGCTCGTGCCGAGTGCGCCCAGCAGCCGGTTCTCGTTGGCGACATGGTCGGGCAGGGCGCGGTCGATGAGTGTGCGGCCGTCGGCGGTGAGCGAGACGTGTACGACGCGGCCGTCCGCTGCGCTGGGGGTACGTGACACCAGGCCGCGGTCTTCGAGGCGGTCCAGGCGCTGGGTGATCGCGCCCGAGGTGACCATGGCCGTCCGCATCAGCTCGGCGGGGGTCAGGCGGTACGGGGGGCCGCTGCGGCGCAGGGTGGCGAGCACATCGAAGGATGCCGGGTCGAGGCCGTGGGCGGCGAAGGTGCGGCGCAGTTCGGTGTCGATCAGGCGCGAGAGCCGCTTCAGACGCCCGATCACCGCCATGGGTGACGCATCAAGATCGGGGCGCTCGGCGGCCCACTGCTCCAGCACACGGTCGACGTGGTCGGTCATGGGCCCAGCCTAGCTGATCTCTTAGTGGTGAGATATATTGTCTTAGTGCTAAGAAATCGAATCGGCATCATCCTGGTGACCGCGCCGGCGCCCATGGTTTGGGGGACCACCTACCTCGTCACCTCCGAATTCCGTGGCGCGGGCAGCCTGACCGTACCCGGCAACGGCGGACGTACCGTGATCGACGACCCGGGTTTTCCCGCTGCTCGGCGCGGCATCGCGCTGGCGTGCAATGAGCAACTCGACGCCTGCCGCGTCACCGAAACGGGCGTCGACTGGGCTTATCCGAGCCCGGCCGCCCTGCTGGAGCCGGGAGAGCGCACCGGCAACTACCGGGTGGGGACTGACGAGTTGCTGGTCGACGCCGAGGGCGGCTCGGCGATCTCCATGGAGGACCTCGCGGTCGCGCTGTTGGACGAGGCCGAGCGGCCCAGGCACCACCGGCCTCGGTTCACGGCAGCGTACTGACATCGGGTCGCCGCGTCGCGGTTACGGCGTCGCCGCCGCGTCCCGGAGCGCGTCGAGCAGCCCGCGCAGCGCGGGCTCGGCCGGCGAGGACTCGCGTACCCAGTCACGGCAGGCGCCGCAGAACCTCGCCCGGAATTGCCATGCCTCCGCTGAAGTCGCCCGGCATGGCGGGTCCACCCTGATGCCGCGGTTGCGGGCCGGCCGGTTGGCGACCGCGCGGTCGATCCGGGCCGGTACCGCTCGGATCGCGTCGAAGATGCCGGCACCGGAAGCGGAGGCGAACGGCCCGGGCAGCTGCGGCCGGGCGGCCGGAACACGTTCCTGCGCCGCTACCGGTGCGCCCGCGCGCGACGGCGTGTCCGTCCTCGATCAGGCGCGCGGGTAGGCCTCGGTGACCGCGCCTCGGGATACGCGCAGGTCGCCGGCGAGGGTCCGGGAGGCGGCCGTCCGCGATGGCGCGGCCGCAGCTGCCGGGCTGGCCAGTCGGACCGCCCACCCCCGGAGCATGGTCGGACGGTGCGCCTGGCCACGGGACGAGGCGGCGTTCCCCCACCCGGCAGCGCCAGATGCGGCTGCCGGCCCGCCGGCGGCGGAAACGCGCTGATCGTGCGTCAGCTGCTCCCGCTGCCGGCAGCGGCCGGATTTGACGATGCGGTGGTCCGTCCATGGACGGCGTACGCCGACCGGACACCGCCGGCCTCGCCGTGATCGAGTCCGTCCGCGCCGACGCGTCGGCCACCGGATTCGCCACCGCGCCCTACTGGGACCGGGGATTCACCGATATGCGGCGGGCCGCGGACGGCGGCGGGACGTTCTGCTCCACGTTCTCCAGGCGCATGCGGTGCGCATGTCCTCCTGAGAATTCCGGGCTCTTTCGAGACCCGTTCCGGCCGTTCACGGATTCGGCCGGATCACGCCGCGTGGAGGCGTCCGCGCCGCTATTCCCGGCTGGGCCCTCTTCACAACGTGGTTGCGTAGTGCTGAGATATGCGCGCCATCTCGGCAAGTCCCCCGCATTTCCTCCACTTCCGTCCAATGGAGAACATCCATGCGCAGAACTCTGACTGTCGGCGGCGCGATCGCGGCGTTATTCATCTCGGCAACGTCCGCGCAGAGCTCACCCTCGACCATCGTGGCGCCGCCCGACAAGATCGTGATCGAACTCGCGACCGTCAACGGATCGGGGTGTCCCGAGGGGACCGCCGCCGTCGCCGTCGCGCCCGACAACACCGCGTTCACCGTGACGTACAGCGAGTACCTCGCCCAGGTGGGCGTCGGCGCCTCGCCGACCGACTTCCGGAAGAACTGCCAGCTCAATCTCCGCGTCCACGTTCCGCAGGGCTTCACGTACGCCATCGCAAGGGCGGACTACCGCGGATACGCGTACCTGGAGAAAGGCGCAACGGCCCAGGAGAGGGCGAACTACTACTTCCAGGGGATGCCGCAGACGGTCCACAAAACGCACCCGTTCAAGGGCCCGTACAACGACAACTGGCAGGCCTCCGACGAGACCGAGGTCGCCGCGCTCGTGTGGGCGCCGTGTGGCGAGAAGCGCAACTTCAACATCAACACCGAACTGCGCGTCAGCGCCGGCACATCCGATCCGAAGAAGACGACGAGCTTCATGACAATGGACTCGACGGACGCCGGTATCAGCACCATCTACCACCTTGCGTGGAAGGAATGCCCCGACCCGGCATAACGCATGAACGGGCCGTAATTCGGTGCACGTGAGTGCGGGGTGGGGCTCACGTGCGCCGAGCCACCACGAGGCGGCAGCGAGGGCTGCCGTCCGGACGCCGGCCGAGCTCGGTCAGGGGCAGCAGCTCCACCTCGAACCCGGCTCGCTCCAGCTCGGGCAGTACGTCCGGGAGCCGGAACGTGCGGTAGTACATGACGAAGCGCGGACGCCACAGCGCATTGCGTACGCGCATCGCCGCATCGAAGCCCAACATCGCCCAGTAGACCGGCGAGCCGGCCCGAGGCGGGGCTCCGACAGGGAAGACGAACAGGCCGCCCGGTCGGAGCGACGCGTGGACCTGGGCGAACAGTACGGGCCGCTCCTTCGGCAGGAAGTGGCCGAACGCCCCCAGGCTCAGGGCCAGATCGAAGACCGGTGCGAAGGGGAGGGCACGGGCATCGGCCCGTACCCAGTCCACCACCGGCGCATCGGCGCTCTCCGGCAGAGCGGACCGGCCGGCGGCGAGCATGCCCGCGCTGAAGTCGACTCCGGTGACGCGCTCCCGGCACACCTGCCGCAGCACTCCTACGCCGGCGCCGGTACCGCAGCAGACATCCAGTCCGGTGTCGAACGGCCCGAGCGCCCGGAGAGCACGCGCGACAGCGTCCAGTACATGGTCCGGGGTCCGGAACGGCGTCTGGTCGAACTTCGGCGCGAGCAGGTCGTAGCCGCGCTCGATGGAGGAGAGCGCCTGGACCGCGAGCTCGCGGAGGGTGGGGCCGAGCGGGGTGAACATCGCAGACAGCGTAGCCGCCCCGGCTCGCATGCACGTGCGGTTGCGCGGGCTAGGATCCCGTTCACGACTGCTGGTGCCGGTCGCCGGAGCGGGCACCGGGAGCCCCAGCCGGTCCACCACCCCGAGCCCAGGTGACGCCATGACGAGCACGCACAATCCGCCCGCGCGGAGCCCGCAGACGCCCGGTGAGCAGCACGGGGCGTCGGCGTCCTTCGAGGACCGTGCGGCGCGCATACGCCGTCGTCTGGAGCGGTTGATCGGGATTGCCGCGACCGAGGGCAACGCCCTGGTTCCGTTGCGTAACGGGGACGAGATCTTCGCCGCGATGCTGGCCGCCATCCGCTCGGCGGAGCACACGGTGGACATGATGACGTTCGTGTACTGGCGTGGAGACGTTGCCCGCCAGTTCGCCGAGGCGCTGGCCGATCGCGCCCTCAAGGGGGTGCGGGTGCGGCTGCTGCTGGACGGATTCGGCAGCCGGCTGATCGAGAAGGAGCAGCTGCGGGCCATGGAGCGGGCCGGGGTGCAGGTGGCGTGGTTCCGCAAGCCGCTGTATCTGTCCCCGTTCAAGCAGAACCATCGCTGCCACCGCAAGGTGCTGGTGGTGGACGAGAGCGTGGCGTTCACCGGCGGGGTGGGGATCGCCGAGGAGTGGTGCGGCAATGCCCGTAACGAGCACGAGTGGCGGGACACGCATGTACAGGTGAGCGGCCCGGCCGTCGACGGGATCGCCGCCGCGTTCGCGCAGAACTGGGCCGAGTGCCACGAGGAACTCTTCGACGACCGTGACCGTTTCATCGGGCACCGTCCGCAGGGCGGTGCGATCGTGCAGGTGGTGCGCGGCTCGGCGAGTTTCGGCTGGCAGGACATGCAGACCCTGATCCGGGTGCTGCTGGAGTCGGCCGAGGAGCGGGTGCGCCTCGCCACGGCCTACTTCGCGCCTGACGCGTACTTCATCGAGTTGCTCTGCGCGACCGCGCGGCGCGGGGTCACGGTGGAGATCCTGCTGCCGGGGCCGCACACGGACAAGCGGGTCTGCCAGTTGGCGGGCCAGCACTTCTACGAGGATCTCACCGCCTGCGGCGTGAAGATCTTCCAGTACCAGCCGACGATGATGCACGCCAAGGTCATCACGGTGGACCGGACCGCGGCGCTGATCGGCTCGACCAACTTCAACCGCCGCTCCCTCGACCACGACGAGGAGGTCATGCTCGCGGTCCTGGACGAGGAGTTCACCGCAGTCCTCGACCGCCACTTCGAGGACGATGTGGCGGTGAGCGAGCAGATCACGGCGGGCCGCTGGAAGCGGCGCTCGGTCGTGCAGCGGGCCCGGGAGGTCGCCGTGTTCCCGATCCGCCGGTTCCTCTGACCGGCCGGGTCGAGCGGCCGGTGCTCATGGCGCCTTGGGGGTGTACGTCGGCAGGAGTCGTTCCACCATGGTGGCGATCAGGTCGTCGAGCGGGTACGGGGCCAGGAGATCGGGTGCGGTGAGGTCGTCCACGATCAGGCCGAGCATGGCGAGATAGAGCAGCACGACGCCGGTGCGGTCGCCGGGCAGGCCCGCGTCGAGGTGGAAGCGGATGTTGCCGTCGAGCTGGTCACTGAAGAACCGTGTCAGTTCGGCGTGCAGTTCGGGGCGGCGGGTGGCCTCCAGGCGCAGCTCCAGCATGGCCAGGTGCGTACTGCGTTCCCGGCGCATGCGGTCGACGAGCTGGTGCAGCAGGGTCGCTGTCATCTCCGCGGACGGCGGCGCCTGCATGGTGTCGGCGAGCTCGGTCTCGTCCGGGGTCAGCCGTTCGCGGGTACGGTGCATGACCTGCGCCAGCAGTTCGGCGCGGTTGGCGAAGTAGTTGGACGTCGTGCCGGTGGGCACACCCGCCTCGCCGTCGACCGCGCGCAGGGTCAGGCCCCTGGAGCCCTCTCGGGCGAGGACTTCGATGGCCGCGTCGAGCAGCGCGGTACGCCGGGCCGGGTTCTGTCGCACGAAGGGGCTCCCCACCAGCAGTGAATCACTGCGGGCAGAGTACATCACCTGCAAGCACGACTGGGTCCAGGGGAGCGCCCGCCCATAGGTCCCGCTTATGGGTTCATAGGCGACAGAGAACTACCACAATCACATGGCTCTTGCCAGGGTGGCGTACGAGACAAGTTGTGACCCGCTCGAAGGGAACCTTTCCATGCCCCGACCCCTGCGGGTCGCGATCGTCGGAGCCGGCCCCGCCGGAATCTACGCCGCCGATGCGCTGCTGAAGTCCGAAGCCGCCGCCGATCCCGGCGTGTCCATCGACCTGTTCGAGCGGATGCCCGCCCCGTTCGGCCTGATCCGCTACGGCGTCGCGCCCGACCACCCGCGTATCAAGGGCATCGTCACGGCTCTCCACCAGGTCCTCGACAAGCCGCAGATACGCCTGTTCGGAAACGTCGACTACCCGAACGACGTCAGCCTCGACGATCTCCACGAGTTCTACGACGCCGTCGTCTTCTCGACCGGCGCCGACGCAGACCGGGCTCTGGACATCCCCGGCATCGACCTCGAAGGCTCCTTCGGAGCCGCCGACTTCGTGTCGTGGTACGACGGCCACCCCGATGTGCCCCGCACCTGGCCGCTGCACGCGCGGAAGGTGGCCGTGCTGGGGGTCGGGAACGTGGCCCTGGACGTGGCCCGCATTCTCGCGAAGACCGCCGACGAACTGCTCTCGACCGAGATTCCCCCGAACGTGTACGAGGGTCTGGCCGCCAACCAGGCCGTCGAAGTCCACGTATTCGGCCGACGCGGCCCCGCGCAGGCCAAGTTCAGCCCGATGGAGCTGCGCGAGCTCGACCACTCCCCCACCATCGAAGTCATCGTCGACCCCGAGGACATCGACTACGACGAGGGCAGCACCGCCACGCGGCGCGCCAACAAGCAGGCGCACATGGTCGCCTCGACTCTGGAGAACTGGGCCATCCGGGATCCGGGCGACCGGCCCCACAAGCTCTTCCTGCACTTCTTCGAGTCCCCGACCGAGATCCTCGGCGAGGACGGCCGGGTCACCGGGCTGCGTACCGAGCGCACGCGGCTCGACGGCACCGGCAACGTCGCCGGCACGGGCGAGATGCGCACCTGGGACGTCCAGTCCGTCTACCGTGCCGTCGGCTACCTGTCCTGCGAGCTGGCCAAGCTGCCCTTCGACTTCCTCACCGGAACCGTCCCGCACGAGGCCGGACGCGTGATCGAAGGCGGCGAGCACCTGCGGTCCACGTACGTGACGGGCTGGATCAAGCGCGGTCCGGTCGGGCTCATCGGCCACACGAAGGGCGACGCGAACGAGACCGTCGCCTGCCTGCTCGACGATCACCGCAACGACCGCCTCCGAACCCCCGCCGCCCCGGGTGAGGACGCGATTGTCGCTCACCTGGACGGCAAGGGCGTCCGTTACACGACGTGGGACGGATGGCACCGCCTGGACGAGTCGGAGCGCGCGCTCGGAGCGGCCGAGGGACGCGAGCGGGTGAAGATCGTCGACCGGGAGGCGATGCTCGAAGCCGGCACGCCTCCATCGGACCCCGCGGACCCGTCCGCCGGCCGCTCGTGACCGGCTGATTACCCGCCTACGAGATGAGCGGGCAGCTCGTCAGCAGCGACGCGGTGTCCGCCGAGCCGGGACGCGGAAGGGTCCGGCTGGACGGCGGCTTCTCACCCCGGCGGAGCCAGTCCTCCAGCGCCGCGAAGGCGGAGCGGTGGCACGGCACCAGGGGCCGCAGCCGGTCCGGGAAGGTGTCGAAGAGCGAGTCGACGTGCGTGCCCGCCTCGACGCGGTAGTAGCGGAACAGTCCGCCCCGGCCCGCGTCACGCACCATGCGGGCGTAGACGTCGGACTGCTCGCTGATGGGCAGCTGTACGTCGAGGGACGCCGGAGGTCTTGATGCGTTGCTTCGCGCGGCTGATCCGCTGCGCCATCGTGGAGTCGGGAACCATGAACGCGCGCGCGATCTCGGCCGTGGTGAGACCTCCGACCGATCGCAGGGTCAGGGCGACGGCCGCACCGGGCGACAGCGCGGGGTGAGCACACATGAACAGCACGGTCAGCGTGTCGTCCCGGTCCGCCGCCTCCTGGGTGTCCGCCGGCGGCGCCGCCTGCCGGTCCGACGGTTCCCGCCGGGCCGCGAGATCCTCGCGGTTGCGGCGCGCCTGCTCGCTGCGCACCTGGTCGGCCATACGGCGAATCGCGACCTGGATCAGTTCAACGAGTCCACCGGGACGGGCCTGCATGCCTCGGTGAACAGCTTCGGCTACACCTTCCTGCCGAACCGGATGTTCGGTCCGTACTTCGGCAACGAGGCGAAGGCTCTCTACGACCAGGCGCAGGCCTCTTCCTGATCTCATCGACGTCTTCGGGCTTCAGCGCAGGTAGTTGTAGACCGTCGCGCGGGAGACGCCGAGGATCTCGGCGAGGGCCTGGACGGAGTGCTTCACCTGGAGGAACCCCTGGGCCTTCAGGGAACGCACGAGGTCCCGCTTCGCGGCGGAGTCGAGCCCGCGCGGCGTCTGGGCACGGGCCGCCGCGAACTCCTCGGCCACCGTGCGCAGTTCCTCGACGGACCGGGCACGCAGCGTCTCGGCGAACGGCTGCGCCTGATCGTCGGTCCTGATCAGGTTGGCGAGGCTTTTCGAAACGCCGGCGAAGAGCGACACGTCCAGGTTGAGGCAGAGGGCAGCCACATAGGTCCCCGCGCTGTTCTTGATGCCGATGGACGTGCTCTTCGCCGGGCGGCCGTCCGGAAAGCGGTTGGGGTAGTTCTGGATGACCCCGGGGTAGCCGGGGTCCTGGATACGGGCGAGGCCGAGTTCGGTGGCCGCCTCGCCCACCGAGCGGCCGGAGAGGTTGTTCTCGATCGCCCGGATCGCCTGCGCGGGATCGCGGAGGTCGTGCAGTACGACCTCGCACAGGCCGGGGAACATCCGGCCGACAGCGACGGCGATCTTCTCGGCCTCCCGCAGCAGCAGCTCGTCCTCGGCGTCGCTCACTCGGCACCGCCGTCCGTCATGTCCCGGCCGTCGGGAGTGAACAGGCGGCCCATGGTGGTGGGGGCCTTCATACCGGAACCGGTCAGCAGGACCACGGTGGTCTGCCCCCGCCCGATCGCGCCCCTGGCCCGGAAGACCTCGATGGCCGCGGCCGCGGTCGCGCTGGTCGGCTCGGCGTACAGCCCCATTCCGGCCAGCCGGCGGACCGCGGATTCGATGTCGGCCTCCGGGATCGCCGCCATGTCTCCCCCGGACCGCCGGATTGCCCGCAGCACCTCGGGGAGCCGGACGGGCTCGGGAATGGCCGCGCCCTCGGCGATGGTCGGGGCGTGGTCGACCGGTACGAGCGTGTCCGATCCGGCGTGGAAGCTCGCGTGGAGGGGCGCGCAGTTGGCCGGCTGTGCCACGAGCAGCCGCGGCCGTCGTTCGATCGCACCCGCGGCGAGCAGCTCCGAGAAGCCGAGGTCGCAGCCCAGTACGGTGCTGCCCGCGCCGGCCACGGTCACGATGGTGTCGGGAGCGGTGAAGCCGAGGTCCTCCCAGAGTTCGTACGCGAGCGTCTTCGTGCCCTGCAGGAAGAACGGATGCCAGTTGTGGCCGGCATAGTACGTGTGGGCCGACTGACGCAGCGCTTCTGCCGCGGTGGCCTCCCGGTCGCCCGGTACGAGCTGGACGTCGGCGCCGTACGCCCGGCTCTGCAGGATCTTCGCGGGCGAGGTCGACTCGGGCGCGAGGATTCTGGCCCGGATTCCGGCCGCCGCGCAGTAGGCCGAGACGGATGCGCCGCCGTTGCCGGAGCTGTCCTCGATCACCTCGGTGACACCCTGTTGCGCGAGCAGGGAGATCATCACGCTGGTGCCGCGGTCCTTGAAGCTGCCGGTCGGGCTGAACCACTCCAGCTTGAACGCGACCGGCTCGCCGGCCCAGGACTTCTCGACCAGCGGCGTGCAGCCCTCGCCCAGCGAGACCGGGTGCGCGATGTCCGTCGGCAGTGCCGCCCGGTAGCGCCACAGCGAACGGGTACGGGAGTCCACGTCGTCGCGGGTGAGGCCGGGCAGTGGGCTCACGGTCAGGGGCGCACCGTCGTCGCCGCGCCAGCGCGGTTCGCCGAGCGGGTAGGTCCGGCCGGACCGTTCGTCGACGTAACAGGGTTCGTGTTCCACCGCCGCTTCCATGGTGGCCAGACTGTCTAAAGTTGGATTTTCTGTCAACCGTAGGGGCATGCGAGGCCCCGTTGCGCTCTCCACAGCTCCGCTTATGCTCCGAGGCGTGTTCGATTCCCGGCACATCCGGACGTTCCACGAGGTCGTCGAGACCGGGTCCTACTCGGCCGCCGCCCGCTCCCTCGGCTATACGCAGCCGGCCATCACCCAGCAGATGAAGGCGCTCGAACGGGCCGTGGGAACCCCGCTGTTCATCCGCGTCGGCCGCCGGATGCGCCTGACCGAGGCCGGCGAGACGCTGGTGCGCCACGCGGACGTCATCCTGGGCAGCCTCTCCGCGGCCGAGCAGCAGCTCACCGCCCTCACCCGGCTGCGTACCGGCCGCGTGCGCGTGTGCGCCTTCCCGAGCGCCAACGCCACCCTGATACCCGAGGCGCTGGCCAGGCTGGCAGCCGGCTACCCCGGCGTCCGGGTCGAGCTGCTGGAGGACGAGCCGCCCGAGTCGCTGCGGCGGCTGGTGCGCGGCGAGTGCGATCTCACGCTCGCCTTCACGTATCCCGGTCTGCACGAGGAGGTTCCGGACGAGGTGGTGGAGATCCTGCTGATGGAGGACCAGTTGACGGTACTCCTGCCGGCCGGGCATCCGCTTGCGCGGCGCCGCTCGGTCAAACTCGCCGACCTGGCCGGCGAGCGCTGGATCGCCGGGTGCCTGCGCTGTCGCGCGAACCTCCTGCACGAGTGCGCGGAGCTGGGCTTCGCGCCGGACGTCGCGTTCGCCACCGACGACAACCTGGTGGTCCAGAGCCTGGTCGCCGAGGGGCTCGGCGTCGCCATGGTGCCGGCTCTGGTCCTCTCCTTCCTGTGCCACAGGAAGGTCACCGGGCGCCCACTGGACCCGGCCTCGCGCCGCCGCGTCTGCGCGTACGTACTCCGGGAGCATCTGCGGATCCCGGCCACCGCCCTCGTGCTCGACGAGCTGCGGACGGTGGCGGCCAACAAGGTGGGCTGCTGAACGTGTCGCCGTGGCGTCCCGTCCGCGCATCCATAAGCCGGAGTTGGTGTCCGGCCAAGAGACTGTCGTTGGACGCGGCCGACCGGGGCCCCTGACGCTGCCGGTATGACCTCTCCGACCGTTCCCGGAGCCACGACCGTCCGCACCGCGCGGCTCGACGCCTTCGTCGCCGAGGTACGGGCCGTCGTCGACCGGGGCCTGCCACCCGCGCCGACGGCCGCCTTGGTCGGCGAACGGCTGGCGCCCCATCTCGGTACGCCCGACCTCCTCCTCCCGCAGCAGTGCCTGGGCGATCCGGTGCGGTACCGCCAGCACATCCTGCACGCCGAGCAGGACGGCAGCTTCTCCGTCGTCGCCCTCGTCTGGCTGCCCGGCCAGCGGACCCCGGTGCACGACCATGTGGCGTGGTGCGTCACGGGAGTTCACCGGGGCCAGGAGAGCGAGCGCCGCTACCGGCTGGTGCCCGACGGCACCACCGGCCGGCTGGTCGCCACCGGGGACGTGGTCAACGCGGAGGGCGACGTGTGCGGTTTCGCGCCGCCCGGAGACATCCACCGGGTGCGCAACTCCTGCCGGACCACGGCGATCTCCCTCCATGTCTACGGCGCCGACATCGCCCGGCTGGGCAGCAGTGTGCGCCGCGTCTACGCGCTGCCGGCCGACTGCTGATGACGCTCCACGCGGCGCGACGCCTGGCGCGGCGCCGGGCGGTCACGCCCAGCGCCGCGCCAGGCCTCGCGCTCGCCGCCCTCGGTGTCGCCGCGGCCTGGTCGGTCCACCGGCTCGCTCCCGCCGTACCGATGCTCACCGCGTCCGTGGTGCTCGGCATCGCCGCCGCGCATCTGCCAGGCATACGAGAAGGGGTGCGGGGCGTCGGCCGTTCCGGGCTGTCGCTCGCGGGCAGGCGGCTGATGCGCCTCGGTATCGTCCTGCTCGGTCTGCGGCTGGGCCTGGACGACATACGCGGGCTCGGCTGGGCGACGGTGGCCATGGTGTGCGCCGTGGTGGCCGCGACCTTCGTCGGCACCTGGTGGCTGGGCCGCCGGATCGGACTGCGCGGCGACCAGCCGCTGCTGATCGCCGCCGGCTACGCGATCTGCGGGGCATCCGCCATCGGCGCCGTCAGCGAGGTCTCAGACAGCGACGAGGAGGACGTGGCCGCCTCGGTCGCCCTGGTGACCCTGTGCGGCACGCTCGCCATCGCCGTACTCCCCCTGGTACAGCACCCGTTGGGGCTCTCCGACGCGCAGTTCGGCCGCTGGGCGGGGGCCGGCGTGCACGATGTGGGCCAGGTGGTGGCGACGGCTCAGACCGCCGGACCCGGCGCGCTCGGCGAGGCCGTGCTCGTCAAACTGATGCGGGTGGCGCTGCTGGCGCCGCTCGTCGCGGCGGTGGCACTGGCCGTACGAAGACGCCGGCGGTACGCCGGCGACACCGCCGGGCGCGGTGCGAAGCGCCCCGCACCGGTGCCGCTGTTCGTGCTCGGCTTTCTGGTGATGGCCGCCGTACGCAGCACCGGCCGGCTGCCCGACCTCGCCCTCGACACGGCGCACGTCGCCCAGGAACTGCTGCTCGCCGCAGCCCTGTTCGGCCTCGGCAGCATGGTCCATCTGCCCTCCCTGGCCCGTACCGGGGGCCGGATCGCGGTGCTGGGGCTGAGCGCGTGGGTGGTGATCGCGGGAGCGTCGTATGCGGGCGTACTGCTGACGACGGCCTGAGGGGAAGCGACGCGCGCTGTCGAATTCCGGACAGGGATGTCCGACGGGCGAACGGTGGCGATTGACGCATAACGCGGTTCCGCCGGTCGCGACCGGATCGGTGGATCCCCGCCCTCGCCGGTCATCGGCGGGCGCGAGCCGCGCTCCGCGCGGGCCGGCGCGGGGCGCCATATGTGCGGGAGCCACCGCATGTGTACGGGACTCCGGGGTCCGGGGGACGCCCTGGAGCCGGTGACGCAGCGCGGGGGTGGTGTGAACCCTCAGCAGCGGAAACAGCAAATGGCGTTCCAGTTAGGGGAGTCGGTCGCCTCCCTCAACACTCCCGGCACCTCTGCCACTTGAGGCAACCGACCGTGCTTCAGCAAACGGGCGTCACCCCTCGCCGCGCTCTCGATTCGCGCGAGGTGTCCGGGTGCCGCCCGCCGACCCCCGCCACGCATGGGTACGCCCCACGAGTGACGCGTGTAGCGTCCGGAAGTCGATCTAGCCGTGAACCGTAGCGGAGTTGAGTATTCCTATCGGCGCGGCTTGTCAGGGCCATGACGGCAGTGCCATCCGTCGCAACCCGGCAGCCGCACCGCATTCGGGCCCGCCCACCCAGCGGGCCCCGGATCCCCCCATCGGAGGATGTAGTGAACATCAAGCGCTTCTCCCCGCTGATCGCCGTCGCGACCAGTCTGCTGGCCGTCTCCGCACTCGCCGCCCCGACCGCCACGGCCAAGCCCGCCGACACCGCCCGGGCCACCACCGCACAGCTCGCCCAGGCGAGCGACGCCGTACTCGCGGCAGATGTGCCCGGCACCGCCTGGTACGCGGACAAGGCGTCGGGCAAGCTGGTCGTCACGGCGGACAGCACCGTCTCGGCAGCCGAGCTGGCCGAGATCAGGAAGGCAGCGGGCGACCGGCCCGGCGCCCTCGAAATCAAGCGCACGCCCGGCACGTTCAGCAAGCTGATCGCGGGCGGCTCGGCCATCTACACGGGCGGCAGCCGCTGCTCGCTCGGCTTCAACGTCCGCAGCGGCAGCACGTACTACGCCCTCACCGCCGGCCACTGCACCAACATCGGCAGCACCTGGTACACCAACTCCTCCCAGACCACGCTGCTGGGGTCCACCGCCGGTTCCAGCTTCCCGACGAACGACTACGGCATCATCCAGCACTCCAGCGCGTCCGCCGCAGACGGCCGGGTCTGGCTCTTCAACGGCAGCTACCAAGACATCACGAGCTCCGGCAACGCCACAGTCGGCCAGGCGGTCAAGCGCAGCGGCAGCACCACCGGCGTACACAGCGGCACCGTCACCGCTCTCAACGCGACCGTCAACTACGGTGGCGGGGACATCGTCTACGGGATGATCCAGACGAACGTCTGCGCCGAGCCCGGAGACAGCGGCGGCCCCCTGTTCGCCGGCAGCAAGGCGCTCGGACTCACCTCCGGCGGCAGCGGCAACTGCTCCTCCGGCGGCACCACGTTCTTCCAGCCCGTCACCGAGGCGCTGAGCGCCTACGGGGTGAGCGTCTTCTGAGACTGATGTGCTGAACAGGCCGGCGGGTCCGCAGCTGCGGACCCGCCGGTTTCGCGCTGACCCGCCCGGCCGCTCAGACGACCCGCTCCGGTGCGCCGCCGACCAGCGAGTCGTCGGCCGTACGGGCGCCGGGGAGCCGGTGGCGGGCGGCGCCCAGAGCGGCGCCGACATCGCTCGTACCGGTGGCCACGCAGAGCAGGTGGGCGACGTCCTCGAACTCGCGTCGCCTCGCCGGGCTTCCGGTGTCCGTGTGCAGCGCGGCGAGCGACTGGTAGCGCGCGACGAGGTTCTTCAGGATGACGGGGTGGGCCGACAGCACGGTGGGAGTCCTCACTTCGGCGGGCGGGGCCGGTCGCTCCCCACCCGGCTGCCCCGTGCACGCAGTTCCATGCCCGGCGAAGCCGCCGGGGACGGTGCCGGGGACAGCGGCGCGCCCTCGCGGTCCGCCGTCGCGTGCAGCGACCTGAGGGCGATCAGCAGTACGCCGATGTCGTCGAGCAGTACGGGATCGGGCAGCAGGTCGACCGGGAGCACCACATAGGCCAGCGCGCCCCAGAACGCCCAGCGGCTCCCGGCGGGAACTCCCGCCCTGCGCAGCTCACGGCGTACCCGCACCATCCGTACAACCAGGGCGATGACCAGCCCAAGGGTGAGGACGGCCAGGACCACCACGATCGCGACGACGACCTGGAGTTCGGTACTCATGGGCGCTCCCCGCTCGGCCGGCTCACCCGACGTCCTCTGACCGGGTACCCGGTCACGGTCCGGGATATCGCGGCCCGTGCCCTCAACACCCGTACGCGTGACGGTTCAGGGCCGACGGCCCGTTCAGGGCCGGTGGCCGTCGACCGGGATGACGAGCTCCGGCCGGTCCCACATCACCGCGGGCGGATTCGCGGCTTCGGTGCCGACCCGTACGGCGCCCACGCTGCGGTAGAAGCCCTCCGCCGGGGGATGCGAGACGACCCGGACACCCGTGAGTCCGGCGCGGCGCGCCTCGCCCGTCATGTGCTCGACGAGGCGGCGGCCGATGCCGAGCCCCTGGGCGGCGTCGGCGACGAACATCAGGTCGAGCTCGGGCGGGGAGAGGACGAGTGCGTAGAAGCCGAGCAGCCGGTCATCGGCGCCAATCGCCACGAAGACCTCGTGGGTCTCGATGTAGTCGGGGCCGACCCGGTATCCGGCGACCATCGGCGCGTACGGGCCTTCGTACGCGCGGGAGGTCCGTACGAGCCGGGTGAGCCGCTTCGCGTCCCGTGCGGTCGCCCGCCTGATGACCGGCGCCTCGCCGCGCGGCCCGCCGCCCCCGCTCGTAATCGACGAAGTCATACAGAGAGTATTACTGATCCGTGGCGCGCTGATCCGTGGCAGGCCGGTACACGTACGGGGTGGTAGTGCTCAGCGGTACGAATCCGAGCCGCTGCAGGATCGGGCGGCTCTGACTGGAGGCGTCGACCTGGAGGTAGCGGTAGCCGCGGTCGGCGGCGATACGGGCCCGGTGGGCGACCAGGGCCCGGTAGATGCCTCGGCCTCGCCAGGCGGCGACGGTGCCGCCGCCCCACAGGCCGGCGAAGTCGGTGCCGGGGTGGAGTTCCATGCGCGCCGCGCACACCGGCAGGCCGTCCGCCATCGCGACGGTCATGCTGACCGTCTCCGGGCTGCGGGCCAGCTGCGCGTGCAGCCTGTTCCGCAGGCCGGCGCTGCTCGTACCGAAGGCTTGCTCGTGCACGTCCGCCACGAGATCCACGTCGCCCGGTTCGGTCACCGGATGGAGGCGGACGCCCTCGGGCAGTTCGACACCGGTCGGCAGGCCGCTGATCTCGGCGACCATCAGCGTCTCCTCGTCCTCGGGCGTGAACCCGGCCGCCCGCAGCCGGGCGGCCAGGTCGTCGGGCCGGTCGTGGGCGTAGAGCTTCCACTCGAACGCGCGGCCACGTGAGGTGAAGTACCGCACCTGCGCCGCGATCGCCTCGTCCGCCGTGGCCCGGTCCAGGTCCGACCAGACGACGCCATTCCAGTCGTCGCCGGCGGCGCCGACCTGCCGGACGAGGTCGTCGGCCCGCTCGACCCGCGCCCCGGGGGCGTCGGCCGGAGCACCCCGCCGCATCTGCCGGACGAACAGGGCGAGTACCTCGTCGTGATCCATCCGCACATTGGAGCATCGGAGGGACTTAAGGCACCAACCGGTTTTCCCGGCTACCTGCTACGGCCTTTT
This sequence comes from Streptomyces sp. A3M-1-3, assembly GCF_024213665.1. GTDB lineage: Bacteria > Actinomycetota > Actinomycetes > Streptomycetales > Streptomycetaceae > Streptomyces. The sequence goes on along the minus strand of NZ_JANAVP010000013.1, from coordinate 60,526 downwards.
GCGGCTCACTGCGCCGCTTCGAGGAGCTTCCCGGTCTGGACGAGGGTCTCCGCGATGTCGATCCGGTCCTCCTGCATCACCCCGACCTTGGTGTGTCCGGAGTCGGCCTGCGGCTCGCCGTGCGCGTGGGCGGGGAGGCTCAGCAGCGACACCGTGGCCAGGGTGCTTGCGGCGAGTGCGGTACGGAAGGTGGTGGCCATCGGGCGGCTCCGGTCCGGGACGGGCGGCGATCCGCCCCCGGTGGGCGGTCGCTCGCCCGGGTCAACGACGCGGCACCGGCGTCCGCACCGCCTCGCGTCCCGTCGGTGGGCATTCGGGTGAACGGGGGCGGCGCGGCCGTGCGGCACCAATTCGAACAGAGGTACGATCCGATGTCATGGAAGACGAACGGCCGGCGCTCGCGGACGGGGAGATACCGGCCGCGCCACCCACTCCCCCGATCAAGATCGTGCTCTATGACGACCAGGAGCTGTTCGGCAGGCTGCACCGGCGCTGGCAGGCGAATACCGGCGCCTGGATGTACCGGGTCTCGGTGACGCTGTGGGCGGCCGTGCAATTGGGCAGCAGGCAGGTGTCCGAACCGAGCGATGTCGAGTTCGACGTGCCCTCCACGCATGTCAGGCCGGTCGACGGGGTGGACTACCGCGACGTACCGATGCGCCGCCACCGGGAAGCGGTCATACGGGCACGCACCGGCCGCCGGCAGCGCGGAAACTGAGCGGGCCGCACGTTCGGCGGTCAACTCGTGTGTGTGGCGGGGGCCGTTGTCAGACCCGGCAGGGAAGCTGGAGGTCCAGACTCTTCCCGACAGGAGCCGAAATGATCGCCACCACTCATGAAATCGCCGCGGCTCAGGCATATCTGCGGCTCCTGCGGACCGCCCGCGCGGTTCTCGCCGGTCCGGCGGCGAGCCCGGCATCCGTACAGATACTCACCGTTCCGATGGCCGAGGCGGACCAGGCGCTCACCGAAGCCGAGTTGGCCGGCAACGAGCAGGCGTTCTTCGCTCTCGTCACCGGGCTCTGTACTGACCCGGCGCCCGGCTCCCCGAACCAATCAGGAGCGCGCGGTCGCCCCTTCCCGGCACCACGAAGGCCATGCCGAGAGAGTCGACCCTGCGTACCGCTGCCACCGAAGCCGCTGCCGGAGACCTGGCGAGCGCGCTGCGTGCCCGCCGGCGGCTCCTGGGCCTCGCGGGTTCCTTCCCGCAGGACCTGGAGGTACGGGAGCTGCTCGCCGCCGTCTACCGGCTGCTCGGCGAGGCGGACCAGGCCGGGCGATGGAACTACCTCTGCGATCACCGCGAGCCGGCCGAGACCGCCGCCTTCGAGCGCACCTTCGCCGATGCCGAGGGCCGGATGAGAGCACTGCGCTGGGTCGGCCCCGAGTCGGACGCGGCCACGCCGGTCGCCACGGGGCGGCTGCGTGAGCTGCGGAAGCTGGCCGAGCGGGAGACCGGCCGGCGGCTCGCGTACGAGCGCCCGCGCCGCCGTACGAAGGAGGAGGCCGAGTCCGAGGGGAGCGCCTGGGTGGGGTTCCTCTTCTTCTCCCGCTGCGCGCTCGTGGCCTTGCTCCTGGGCGTCGGGCTGGTGGCCGTCGTCCGGTACGTCATCGGCCTGCTCGCGTGACGGTGAGAAAGAGAAGCCCCGGCTGGACGGGGGGACCAGCCGGGGCAGTCGGCGGTGCGGACGCAGGAACTTTCCACCGCGACTTCCGCACTTAGGTGAATCATAAACCGTTCGCACCTGCGGATGTCCAGCCGCCCCCTCACTTTGTGCCGAGCCGAACCGAGCCGAACCGAGCCGCGCCGCGTCGTCGGCACGGTTGTGCGGCCCAGACGTGAGGCTGATCATGAGAGGACGAAGAAGGCAGGTGCCATGCGCCCGGTACACGCAGCCGAGGACGCCGACTTCCGCGGCCCCCTCGATGTCACGCGAGCAGCCACGGCTGTCCTCGATGCCGACGGCACGGTCATCGGCTGGAGCCCGACGGCGCAGCACCTGCTGGGCTATCCGCCGCGCGAGGTGCTCGGACACCCCGTCACCGCCTTCATGGACCCCGAGCCGGGGGATCCGCTCACCCTGGATGTGACCGGCGAGACGCCGTTCCGCCGCGGCGAGCTGCGCGTGCGGCACCGGGACGGACGCCTCCTGCGCGTGAGCGCGGCGATGTTCCCGCTCTTCCACGCCGGCGACGGGGCCGCCCGGCTGCTGACCGTGGCCGATGAAGCGGAAACGGAGCGGTGGGAGGCGAAGCAGTCGATGCTGCGCGGACTCGCCACCGAGTCGCCCGTCGGTCTGGCCATTTACGACATGGACCTGCGTGTGGTGTGGACGAACGCCGCTCTGTACGAGGAGATGGGCAATACCGACTACATCGGATTGGGCCCCGACGACATGGTGACGCACGGCGAAGTCCTCTCGCAGGGCCGTCCGGGAACCCTCTTGGCGGTGATGCGTCAGGTGCTCACCACCGGTGAGCCCGTCCGCAACCTCCACTACCGCGGCCGCCCGCCTTTCGACGTCGACCACGACCACGTCTGGTCGTGTTCCTACTACCGGCTGCAGGACACCAGGGGGACGCTGCTCGGCGTGTGCGAAGAGACGTTCGACATCACCGACAACTATCGCGCCCAGCAGCGACTGGATCTTCTGGTACGGGCGGGCGAGCGCGTGGGCACGACGCTGCGCATGGACCGCACCGCGCGGGAACTCGCCGAGGTGACCGTTCCGGGGTTCGCCGACGCGGTCACGGTGGACCTCTGGCAGGCGGTGCTGGAAGGTGCGGAGCCCACGCCGCCGGGGACCGCACCGACGAGCCGCGTGATCCGGGTGTGGGGAGGGCCGGGGGGCGAAGCGACGGCTCCGGGCGGCGGCACGCCCGAACAGCGGGCGCCGGTCGACTACGCGCCGGACTCCCCCCAGGCGCGCTGCCTGGCGTCGGGCCGGCCGGTGCTGGAGCGCGCGGCGAACGACGACCGTGCGGACGGTACGGGGGAGAAGACGCCGCTGCGCTCCCAGCTCGCCGTACCCCTGCGGTCCGAAGGCGCCACGCTGGGACTGGTGACCTTCACGCGGGACCGGAACCCCACCCCGTTCGACTCCGGAGAGCTGGAACTGGCCGACGAGCTGGCCGCGCGGGCGGCCGTCTGCATCGACAACGCGCGGCGCTTCACCCGGGAGCACACCGCGGCCCTCACGCTGCAGCGAAGTCTGCTTCCGCAGACGCTGCCGCAGCAGAACGCGGTGGAGCCGGCGTTCCGCTATCTGCCCGCCGACAACAAGGCCGGCGTCGGCGGGGACTGGTTCGACGTGATCGCCCTTTCGGGCGCGCGGGTGGGACTCGTGGTGGGGGACGTGGTCGGTCACGGCCTGAGCGCTGCCGCGACCATGGGGCGGCTGCGAACGAGCGTGCGGGTGCTCGCCCAGCTGGACCTGGCTCCCGAGGAGCTGCTGTCCCGGCTCGACGACCTGGTCGGGCAGACCGCCCACGAACAGGCGGCCGTCGGCCCGGACGGCGGCGAGATGCCGGACGACGACAAAGCGCTGGGGGCCACCTGCCTGTACGCCGTGTACGACCCGGTGACCGGGCAGTGCCGGATGGCGCGGGCCGGCCACCCCCCGCCCCTGGTCGTCGAGCCCGTGGGCGGCTCCGTCTCCTCCCCGGATCTCCCGGCCGGCCCGCCCCTGGGCACAGGGGGCCTGCCTTTCGAGAGCGCGGATCTGGACCTGCCGGAGGGCAGCCTCATCGCCCTGTTCACCGACGGCCTCGTGCAGACCCACGACCGGGACATCACCCACGAGCTGGACCGCCTCGGCGCGGTCCTCAGCCGGCATACACGCCCGCTGGACGACCTGTGCGACGAGGCGGTGGCGACGCTGCTGCCGGAAGCGGTGGACGACGACGCCGCGCTGCTGCTCGTACGCACCCGAAAGCTCGGCGGGCACCAGGTCGCCGTCTGGGAGCTGCCCTCCGACCCCGAGGTGGTCGGCCGTGCCCGGGCCGCGGCCGCCGGACAGGTCACGGAGTGGGGACTCGACGACCTCGTGTTCACCACCGAACTGGTGGTGAGCGAGCTGGTCACCAACGCGATCCGGTACGCCTCGGGGCAGATCCAGGTACGGCTCATCCGCGACAGGACCCTCATCTGCGAAGTCTCGGACGCCGGGCACACGTCCCCTCATCTGCGTCACGCCGGCATTGACGACGAGGGCGGCCGGGGCCTTTTCCTCGTCTCGCAGATGACCCAGCAGTGGGGCACCCGCTACACACCCACCGGAAAGACGATCTGGGCCGAACAGACCCTGCCCTCCGCGGGACCGGCCCCGGCCTCCGACGACGCCCGTACGAACTGACCCCCGCCTGGTGCGGGTTGTGCCGGCGCCCGGAGCACCTGAGTGCTCCGGGCGCCGCCCCCTGGACGGCCCGCGCGCTGATCGCACGCGGCCTCCCCCGTCCGGCCCGCCCCCGTGGCGGCGCGGCGTACGCACCCCCGTGACGTACGCCCCGCCGCCCATCAACTTTGTTTTACGGGCCACAGGCAATATGCCGAGCGGGTTCCACTTCTGTCAAGCAGACTTTACGTTGCGGGGGTGGGTATCCTCGCCCGTAAACTTCGAGTGAACACGGCCGCCGTCGGCGACCGCAGTGCCGGCCGCAAGGGGGATCGAGTGAACAGGGCGACTCCGGCAGGCCCGCGCACCATCGCGCAGAAGCTCGACCATCTGATCGGCACGATCCACCCCCAGGACCGGGGCCCGCTCAGCTACATGGAGATCGCCGAGGGGATCAAGAAGAAGGCGGGGCCGGACGGCCCGACCGTGTCGCACGCCACCATCCAGAAGATCCGCAAGGGCGAGATCGTCGATCCGAAGGTGAGCACGCTCACTGTGATCGCCGGCTTCTTCGGCGTGCCCGTGACGTACTTCTTCGACGACGCCGTCGCCAGCCGGGTCGACGCCAAGCTCGCGAAGATCAAGGAGCGAGTCGAACTGACCCGGGCCCAGCGGGAGTTGGCGGAAGTCCTGGAGAACGGTGACGTCCGGGACGTCGCGGTACGGATGAACGGCCTGTCCGTCGGCAGCCTCCGCGCCATCCGCGGCGTGATCGACCAGGCACGCAAACTCGAAGGTCTTCCCGAGTCTCCGGGCGGCACGCCGGCCGCCGGACAGGACGGCGGCTCCTAGCGATCTCGATGCCGTTCGGGCCTTATGGGCAGGTTTGCCAATTGACCGAAATGCAGCGGCAGTCGGCACACCCCGCCTTGAGGAACAGCTGTGCCGTCACCTAAGATCCGAGCCGGAGAACTCATTCGCGACAGGCTTCGAAGGGGACGGAGCGGGACTGCGCATCGGCCAGCGAGGAATGCATGTACAAGACGCGCCGCCGCGCCCGCTGTGAGGCAGTCGCCGCCACTCTCGACATTCCGCGCCCTTTCGATCTCGACGTCCTTTGCGCCCGTATTGCCGCCCAGCGCGGCCGCCCGCTGCGCCTGGTCGCCCTCGAAGGCGCTCCGGACGGCAGCATGCCGTGCGGGGTCTGGGTGGCCACCCAGAGCGCGGACCTGATCTTCTTCGAGCCCGCGACCAGCGCACTGCACAAGCTGCAGATCGTGCTGCACGAACTCGCGCACCTGCTCCTCGGGCACGGGGCGCCGGATGCCGAGCGGCCCGCGTACGCCGGCAGGCTCCTCGGGGAGCACGCCTCGGCCCAAACCGCCTCGGCCCACACCGACGACGAGGACGAGGACGACGAACTCGACCTGGAGCAGGTGCTTCACATCCTCGGCCGCACCAGTTACAGCGACAGTGAGGAAAAGGACGCCGAACTCCTGGCGACCATTCTCAGCGACCGGGTACTCACCGATGAGGCTCCAACCGCTTCCGGCCAGGCCGCCGGTGTCCTGGACCGGCTGAACGACGCCCTTGGCCATCCCATCCGCAACTCCCGTCCGTGAGCGTGCCCGTGGAAAACGCTGTCCTGATCCTTCTGTGGCTGGTCGCCCTGTGGCGCGGCCCCTCAGCGCTGCGCTCCTCCAAGCAGCGCACGCTGTGGGCCGCCTTCGCCGCGCTGACCCTGTCCATGACGCTGCGGCGGCCGGAGGTGATGCAGGCCATCGACAGCGGCACGGGGGTGAACAACCTCTCCACCCTGTTGAAGCACTTCCTGGGCATCACCGCCGCGGCCGCCGTACTGGAATTCGTGTACGCGATCACGCGCCCCGAAGGGCGCAACGGTGCCCGGCTGCGCCTGTGCGCCGCGGCCACCACCATGCTCGCGCTGACTGTCCTGTTCGCCTTCATGCCACGGAAGACCGAGGCCGAGGAGTTCTTCGAGAGCAGTGCCGGCTCTGGGACCGCCACGGTCTACCTGATGGTCTGGTTCACCTATCTGGGCACCGCGATGGCCTCGGCCACCTGGCTGTTCTGGGGCTCCAGCAGGCATGCAGGCGCCGGCTGGCTGCGCACCGGCCTGCGCCTGCTCGGCGCCGGCACGGCGGCGGGCGTCGCCTATTCGCTGACCCGGGCGGTGTATCTGGTCCTCCGGCTGGCCGGTGTCGTTGACGCCGGGAGCGACGCCGGGGTCAGCACGGCCACCGACACGATGAAGCACCTCGCCATCGGCCTGATCCTGATCGGCAGCTCCGTCCCCGCGGTCGGGGTCGCCTGGCGGGCCGGCCGGCACCTGCTCTACCTCAGGCGGCTGGCTCCCCTGTGGGCGGATCTCACGGCGGCGGTCCCCGAAGTGGTCCTGGGCGAGGAACTGCGCCGCCGGGAGTTCCAGATGCGCCTGCACCGCCGGGTCGTGGAGATCCGCGACGCGATCCTCGCGCTCCAGCCGTACGCGTCCGCGGAAGAGCGCGACCACGCGGAGGCCGCCGCGCCGCACCCGGCTCTCGCCGACGCCTGCTGGGTCGAGACGGCCCGCCGCGCCAAGCTCGCCGGCCGTGCGCCCCTGACCGGCGTGGAGCGGCGGGACTCCGTGTCGGGCGACGAACTCGACCTCGACGCCGAGGCACGGTGGCTCTGGCAGATCGAGACCGCCCGCCGCGGCGACGTCGTGCGGCAGTTCGCCTCCGGTGACGGGCACGCAATCCCCCAGCCCATAGCCCCCCAAGGACCGTCCGACCGGGAGACAGCGCCACAGTGACCACGACCACCGACACCACAGCGACCGACGAGACCCGCCCGGCGCAGTCGCGCGCCGCCCGGCTCGTCACGGACGGGCTCGAACCGAAGAACTGGATCATCGCGCTGACCCTGCTCGTCGGCTGGCAGGTGGACGGGCTCGCGGGAATCGGCTGGGGGCTGTTCGGCGCCACCTTCGCGGCCGTCATCCCCGTACTGTTCATCAAGTTCGGCATCCGCCGCGGCACCTGGGCCGACCGTCACCTCGGCGTCAAACAGCAGCGCCTGGTGGTCATGGTCTTCATCATCGCCTCCGTCCTCACCGGAACGCTGCTGATGACGCTCCTGGGGGCGCCGCTGGCGATGGTCGCGCTCATCGCGGCGATGGTGACCACGCTGGTGGTCCTCATGGTGATCACCACGGCCTGGAAGGTATCGGTGCACGCCGCGGTCTCGTCGGGGAGCGTCATCATCCTCGCGCTCACCTACGGTCCCTGGCTGCTGGCGCTCTACCCGGTCGTGGCTCTGGTCGGCTGGTCGAGGATCGCGCTGAAGGACCACACCCCGGCCCAAGTTGTCGCGGGTACCGCACTCGGGGCGCTGGTGGCCGGGCTGACCTTCGCCCTGCTGCGCTGAGGGACTCCGGCCCGGTCTACGGCAGATACCTCTCGACGGCCGCGGCGCCCTCCTTCTCCAGCGCCAGGCGGGCCTTCTCCAGCAGCTCCGGGGTGGGTTCGCGACCGGAGAGCATGACCAGATCCACCGGGTCCACCGGGTGCTCCGCCCCGGTGTGCAGCACGCTGTCCGGCGTCGTTCCTCCGTCAGGCTCGGGCATGGGAGCCTCCTCGCGTCTCGGTTCCTCCACGGTACGACGCCCAGGGTGCCACGGCACGGCGCGAAGTGAGGCGGTGCTAGAAATAAGAGGTGATGGAGCTTTTCAGGCGTTTTGAGCTTCACCCTGCCCGCTGGGGTCTGCGGCGCAGCGTCGCCGCCCAGGTGTTCGGCCTCCAGGTGGTACTGGTGGTGCTGCTCGTCGCCGCCGCGGCCGTCGCGCTGGTACTCCAGTCCAGGTCGGACAGCGTGCGGGACGCCCGGAACCGCTCCCTCGCCGCCGCCGAATCGTTCGCGCACGCCCCGGGCCTCGTACCGGCCCTGCGGTCTCCCGATCCCACCGCCGAGCTGCAGCCACTCGCCGAGGGCGCCAGGGTGGGTTCGAACGTCGACTTCATCGCGGTGATGACCACGGAGGGGCTCAGGTACACGGATTCCCAGCCGGAGTTGATCGGCGAACGGGCGGAGGGCGACCTCAGTCGGGCGGTGGCGGGCCAATCGTTCACGGAGGTCTACAAAGGCGATCCCAACGACGCCGTGCGGGCGATCGTGCCGGTGACGGACGCCGACGGTTCCGTCGTCGGTCTGGTCGGAGCCGGCATCGAGATCGGGAATGTCGCGGACATCGTGGACCGCCAGCTGCCGCTCCTCTTCGGCGTCACCGCCGCCGCGCTGGTTCTGGCCACCGTCGGAGCGGCCCTGGTCAGCGGACGCCTGCGGCGCCAGACCCATGGCCTCGGGCCGGCCGAGATGACTCGTATGTACGAACACAACGAGGCGGTTCTGCATGCCGTCCGGGAGGGCGTGCTGATCGTCGGGGGCGACGGCGTCCTGCTGATGGCCAACGACGAGGCGCGAAGGCTGCTCGACCTGCCGCCCCAATCCGAGCAGCGTCACGTGCGGGATCTCGGGCTCGCGCCCGAGACCGCCGCGCTGCTGGCGCGGGGCACCGCCGTGACCGACGCGGTGCATCTGGCCGGGGACCGGCTGCTGGCGGTCAATGTGCGGCCCACCCAGCCGCACGGCGGGCTGGAAGGCAGTGTGGTGACGCTGCGGGACTCCACCGAACTGCGCGCCCTGGCCGGACGCGCCGAGGTGGCACGGGAGCGGCTGAAACTGCTGTACGACGCCGGTCTCCAGGTCGGGACGACACTCGACGTGGTGCGGACCGCGGAGGAACTCGCCGAGGTGGCCGTGCCCCGGTTCGCCGGCTTCGTCACGGTGGAGCTGCTGGAGCCCGTACTGCACGGTGAGGAGCCGGCCGGAACGGCGACCCGTATGCGGCGCACCGCCGTGCGCGGGATCCGGGAGATTTCGGCCCTGGACCCGGCGGGCACGCGGATCGATGTCGTACCCGGTACGCCGATGGCGGCGGGACTCGACTCGGGCCACGCGGTGCTGGAGGCCGACCTGACCACCGCGCAGGGCTGGCGGGCGCAGGACCCGCCCGGGGCGCAGAGCGCGCTGGAGGACGGATTCCGTTCGCTGCTCACCGTGCCGCTGAGGGCGCGGGGCATCGTCCTGGGGATGGTCAACTTCTGGCGGGCCGAGGAGTCCGTCCCCTTCGAGACGGAGGACCTGTCCTTCGCCGAGGAACTGGCCACGCGGGCGGCGCTCAGTATCGACAACGCGCGCCGCTTCACGCGCGAGCACACCACGGCCGTCACCCTCCAGCGGAGCCTGCTCCCCCACGCCCTGCCGCAGAACGGCGCCCTGGAGGTCGACCACCGCTATGTGCCCGCGCAGGCCGGAGTGGGCGGCGACTGGTTCGACGTCATTCCACTGCCGGGTGCGCGCGTCGCGCTGGTCATCGGTGATGTCGTCGGTCACGGCCTGCATGCCGCCGTCACCATGGGCCGGCTGCGTACGGCCGTACACAACTTCTCCTCGCTCGACCTGCCCCCGGACGAACTGCTCGGGCATCTCAACGATCTCGTCACGGCGATGGACGAGGGCGAGGCGCCGGAGGACGACAGCTGGCAGGTCACCGGCGCCACCTGCCTGTACGCGGTCTACGAATCCGCCTCGGGGCACTGCACCCTGGCCCGGGCGGGCCATCCCGGCCCGGCGCTCGCCCGCCCCGACCGCTCGGTGGAATTCCCGCACGTGCCCGCGGGACCGCCGCTGGGCGCCGGGGAACATGCCCTTCGAGGCGACCGAACTGCGGCTGCCCGCGGGGAGCAGCCTGGTCCTGTACACCGACGGGCTCGTCGAGGAACGCGGCCGGGACATCGACGAGGGGATGGATCGCCTGCGCCGCCCCTGGAGGAGCCGGCCCGCGGGCGGCGGACCCCGCAGGAGATGTGCCAGGCCGTGTTCGACGCCCTGGCCCCCTCGCGCGGCCAGGACGACATCGCGCTGCTCGTCGCCCGCACCCGGGTGCTGGACTCCGCCCAGGTCGCCCACTGGAGCGTGGATTCCGACCCGGCGGCCGTCGCCGCCGTACGCTCCGAGGTCACCCGTCGGCTCGGCGCATGGGGCCTGGAAGAGCTCGCCTTCACCACCGAACTCATCCTGAGCGAGCTGATCACCAACGCCATCCGGTACGGCGCCGCGCCGATCCGGGTCCGGCTGCTGCACAGTGACGTGCTCGTCTGCGAGGTGTCCGACGCCAGCAGTACGTCGCCGCATCTGCGCCGGGCGGCACTGCTGGACGAAGGCGGGCGGGGGCTGTTCCTCGTCGCCCAGTTCGCCGAACGCTGGGGCACCCGGTACACCGCCGAAGGCAAGATCATCTGGGCCGAGCAACTTCTGGGGGAAGCGGCCCCGGCCGGCTCGACCCGTTAGGGTCTGTGTTCGACCAGGGCGCCCGTCGGCCAAACCCCCAGGCGCGAACCGCGTTTTCTGTTATCGGACGAGGGCCGGACGATCTCCCAGGTGTTGGAGGCAGTCGGCTCGGGCCGAGGAAACAGGGTGGGCAGGACATGAACAGTGACCGCGGGGCCGCGCTGGTGGTGGCGGCGCAGACCGGAGACCAGCGGGCGCAGGACGAACTCGTCGCCGCGTATCTGCCGCTGGTGTACAACATCGCCGGCCGGGCGCTGAACGGTCATGCCGATGTCGACGACGTGGTGCAGGAGACCATGCTCCGCGCGCTCGACGGACTGTCCGCGCTGCGGGCACCGGAGAGTTTCCGGTCCTGGCTGGTGGCCATCACCATGAACCAGATACGCCGCCACTGGCACGCGCGGCAGTCTGCGCCGCCCTCCGGCGGACTCCATGACGCCCACGACGTCGCCGATCCGGGCGCCGACTTCGTGGACCTGACGATCGTGCAGCTGGGCCTGTCCGGGCAGCGCCGGGAAGCCGCCGAGGCCACCCGCTGGCTCGACCCCGACGACCACGCGCTGCTGTCGCTCTGGTGGCTGGAGGCCGCGGGCGAGCTCACGCGCGCGGAGGTGGCCGCCGCCCTGGAGCTGTCCCCGCAGCACACCGCGGTGCGGGTGCAGCGGATGAAGGCGCAGCTGGAATCGGCCCGGGTAGTCGTGCGCGCCCTGTCCACGGTGCCGCTGTGCGCGGAGCTGAGGCCGGTGCTGACGCCCTGGGACGGCACACCGTCCGCGCTCTGGCGCAAGCGAATCGCCCGGCATGCCCGGGAGTGCGCGGTCTGTTCCGGGCACTGGAGCGGCCTGGTGCCGGCCGAGGGGCTGCTCGTCGGACTCGCTCTGGTACCCGTGGCCGCTTCCCTGCTGCACGGCGTGGGCGGCGAGGCCGGCGCCGTCGGCCTCGCTGCCGAGCCGGTGGCGGCGATCGGCGGACCCGGGCGGGGACAGGGGCGCGGCACCGAATCCAGGACCGACCGGCGTCATCGCCTGCGCCGTCGGCGCCGGATGATCGGGGCGGTCGCGGGGATCGCAGTGGTCGCCGGCGCAGCAGGCGCCTTCCGGCTTGCCGCGGGCGCCCCGCAGGAGGACCGGTCGGGGCCGGCATCCGCCTCGGCGCTCACCTCGGCGGCTCCCCGGACGCTCACACCGTCGCCTACGGCCACCGCCTCCCCCAGCAGCTCGCCGAGCCCCACGGCCACACCGAGCAAGAAGCCGGTGAAGTCCACCGCACCGGAGAAGTCCTCCCCGCGCCCCACTCCGGCCAGGACCACGGTCCGTCAACAGCCGGCGCCCCCGGCGGGCGGCGGCAGCTCGCAGTCGGGCCCGGTCCAGCAGGTCATCTCCCTGCTCAACAACGAGCGGGCCAAGCAGGGCTGCGGACCGGTGAGCTCCAACGCGCAGCTGCAGAGCGCCGCTCAGAGCCACTCCAAGGACATGGCGGCCCGCGACTTCTTCGACCACACCAACCCGGACGGGGCCGGCCCCGGCGAACGCATCACCGCCGCCGGATACCGGTGGAGTACGTACGGCGAGAACATCGCCCGTGGCCAGCAGAGCCCGGCACAGGTGATGAACTCCTGGATGAACAGCCCGGGACACCGGGCCAACATCCTCAACTGCGCCTTCAAGGAAGTCGGGATCGGTATCCACGACAGCTCCGGCGGGCCCTGGTGGACCCAGAAGTTCGGCGCCCGCTGATCCGGCCCCCGGGCAGGACGGCGAACGGGACGGCGATCCGGACGCCGGCAACCCGCGCAGCGCCCTGAGGTGCGCGGCACGGCCGCCCTGGAGCATCCTTGCTGTGTGACCCGGTACGGCGCTGCCGGGCACACCCCGCCGAGTGCGAGCGGGGCGGTGCCCGGGACAGCGAACAGCAGCGGCCGAGTTCCTGACGAACTCGGCCTGGTGCTCGCACAAGCCGCCGTACAGGTGATTCAAGCCACCGGCGGCTACGCCGGCGGCGTCTATCTGCGCTCCGGCACCCCCGGCCTGCTCCGGCTCGCCGTACTCGTGGGACTGCCGGGCCAGCTGCTCCGCCCCTGGTGGCGCATGCATGTGAACCGGCCGTTCCCGGTGGCCGAGGCCTACCGCTCGGGGCAGCCCATCAACCTCGCCGACGCCGAGGAGGCGATGCGGCGGTTCCCCCAGCTCATGGCCGGTCTGCCTTTCCCGTTCGGCTCGCTGTACGCCCCGATGACCAGCGGCCGCGACAAGTTCGGGGTGCTGGTGGTGCTGCGCCCCGCCACACCTGGAATTCCGGTCGGTCACGCCGACCGGCGCCGGATGATCGACGCCGCGGAACGGCTCGGCACCGCCCTCGCGGAGCTCGCCGCGGACGGCACGACGGTCGAATGGAACGGCGAGCCGCTGCTGGTCCAGATGCCCGCGACGACCACCCAGCAGGTGCGGATCTGCCACTTCGACTGGGATGTCGACAGCGGCACGCTGACCGGGGACGAGGATCTGTGCGCGATCCTCGGCATCGATCCGGCGGGCTTCCCGGGCACCATCGAGGCACTGTCGGTGCGGGTGGCGCCGGAGGACGTGTACGGGCTGTGGACCGTCGCCCGGCAGGCAGCCGAATCCACCCGGCCGGTGGTGCGCAGGATGCGCCTGCTGGGAGCCGACGGGCAGGCACGCCTGGTCGAACTCTCGTGCCGCCGCGCGCCGCACGGTAGCGGTCCGGGGCGCCGGCTGAGCGGCCATCTGGTGGACCTGGGCACCGGACCGATCGTCGCCGAGGCGCCCGACCGGCTGCCGGAGGGCATCTTCTCCCTCGACCGGGTCGGGCGGATCACGTACGCCAACCACAGTGCGGCCTCCCTGCTCGGACGTACCAGGCCCGAGCTGATGGGGCGCGTCCTGTGGGAGGTCCTGCCCTGGTTCGCCCACCCTGCCTACGAGGATCACTACCGGGCGGCGCTGCTCTCCCACGACTCCGTCCACTTCCTGGCCCGCCGCGCTGCGCAGGAGTGGCTGTCGGTGTCGCTCTACCCGGGCCACGACGGCATCACCGTCACGGTCACGGCGGCGGAAAAACCCGCGTACGCGCCCGGGTCGGTCGCCACACCCGGGCGCGGGCTGGGCTCCCCGGCCTACCGGGCGGCAGCGCTGTACCGGCCGGTCGCCCTGGCCATCGCCCTGACGGAGGCCGTCACCGCACGTCAGGTGTCCGCGGTGGTGACGGAGGAGCTGCTGCCCGCGTTCGGCGGCCGGCAGCTCGCCATCTACGTACTGAGCGAACGGCACCTCTACCTGGCCTGGGAGACGGGCTTCCCGAAGGGCTTCCTCGACCGCTTCGACGGCGTCGCCCTCGACGCACGGCTGCCCGGCGTCGAGACGCTCACCACCGGACGCCCCATCTTCTTCGAGTCCATGGAACGCCTGGCCGACGCCTATCCGGGCATCCCGCTGGACGCCAGTGTCGGCGCCAGGGCGTTCCTGCCGCTGATCGCCTCCGGGCGCCCGGTCGGCTCCTGCATCCTCGGCTTCGACCAGCCGCGCGGCTTCAGCCCCGAGGAGCGCACGGTCCTCACCGCGCTCGCCGGCCTCATCGCACAGGCTCTGGAGCGAGCCCGGCGCTACGACACGGAAGCGGCGCTGGCCCGCGGTCTGCAGGACGCCCTGCTGCCGCACCGGCTGCCCGTACTCGGCAACGTGGACACGGTGGGGCGCTACCTCGCCGGCACCCAGGGCATGGACGTCGGAGGCGACTGGTACGACGTCATCGACACCGGCCGGGGGCTCGCCCTGGTCATCGGAGACGTGCAGGGTCACGGCGTGGCCGCCGCCGCCACGATGGGACAGCTCCGCAGCGCCGTACGCGCCTTCGCCCTCGCCGGGCTCGACCCGCAGCAGGTCATGGGCGGCACCAACCGGCTGCTCATCGGCCTCGACCCTGGCCAGTTCGCCAGCTGCTGCTACATCGTCCTCGACCCGGAGACGGGCGCCACGCAGGCCGTACGGGCCGGGCACCCCCAGCCCCTGCTGCGCCATCCCGACGGCAGGACCGAGGTGCTGGACCTGGCCGGCGGGGTCGTACTCGGCGTGGACGCCGGGGCGTCGTACCCGGTCACCGGCCTGCGGCTCGAGCCGGGCGCGGTGCTGGCCCTCTACACCGACGGGCTGGTGGAGGAGGCGGGCGCCGACATCGACGTAGGCATCGACCGGCTGCGCAGCACGCTCGCGAGCATCGGCTCGGCCACCCTCACCGACACCGCCGACCGGCTGATCCGTGAGGCCCGGCAGGCGACCGACCGGCCCGACGACATCGCACTGCTGCTCGCGGCCCGGTGGACGGAGGCCCCATAACACCATTTCGGGTGAAGAGTCTTACGATCGGACGGGGCCCAACGGGACGAGGGAGCAGCCATGGGGCAGGCCAATATCTACGAACTGGTGTTCAGCGGCACCGACCTCCCGGACGCGGCGGGCGAGGATCTGGTGGTCGTGCACAGAAGCGACCGGACGGGGCCGGGCGGCCACCCCGTCTACGTCGACGACACAGGGATCGTGCAGGCGGAGATCAGCGACCGCGCGGAGGTGCGGATGATCGCCAGCGGAGCCCATCAGGAGCACCCGTCAGCGGTGCAGGCCCGCCCGGTGGCCGAGCCGGCGGGGCCCGACACGTAAGACCCTTTCTAGGGCTCTTCGTCGTTCATTCCGCTGGCCTCGGCGATTCCACGCAGCGCGCTGTCCTCCGCGCGGCGGCTGCGCGCCCACTCGCGCAGCTCCTGGAGCTTGGCCGGATCGTCCGCGGTCTCGGCGTCCACCATGGCGCGGACCGGATGCCCCGCGTCGTCGACGTCGACCTGGACGAACTGCTGGTCCATCCTTCCGGTCAGCGCGATGGTGATGACCGTGGCCACCTCGTCTCTGAGCGCCGGTGTCACCTTGGCGTCGTCCTCACCCAGGTCGATGTCGATCGTCCCGGTCTCGTGCGCGGAGATGGCGGCCAGGGTGGGCCGGATCATCCTCATCAGCAGTCCGAACTCCTCTTCGGACATACGCGCACGAAGCGTGTCCACGTACAGGAGTACCGGATGGGCGCCCTCGGGCTGCGGCTCGTTGTCCATCACCGCAGCCTGCCCCGGTGAAGGGTGTTAACCCCAGGTCCACGGGCACCCTTCACCCGGACCGCCCATCATCTGCCGCACCCGACCGGCGTGTCAGGCGTCGGCCCGCTCACCGGGACGGCGTGAGAGGACGCTGCCGCGCCTCGCGGATCAGCAGCGCCGCGGGGACCAGGCCGAGCACCAGCGGTGTCGGTTCCAGGATGGCCGCGCCCACCACACACCACAGGGCCAGGCCCCAGCCGATGGACTGCGGTACCACCACGCCCCGGCGGGCGAGCTGGGTGATGAGCAGCCCGAGCAGGAGCAGCGGGACCGCGAAGCTCGCGACCACGATCCAGAACGCGCCGTTGGCGCCGCTGGGATGGATGAACTCCTCACGCGGGAGCCCCCACAGGGCTCCGGTGAACCACTCGTCGACGTACTCCCCGTCCTGTACGCCGAGTGCTACCAGGTGCCCGGCACCCATGACGATCAGGATCCAGCCCGCCCAGCGACCCATGACTCCCCCTTACGAGACCGACGGTTTCGAAACTGGCGGTACCGTATCATGCGGGCATGGGACGACCGAGAGACAGCCGGGTGGACGAGGCGATCCTCACGGCGACCCGGGCACTGCTGGCGCAGGCCGGGTACGCCGGGCTGACGATGGACGCCGTGGCCGAGCGCGCCGGCATCGGCAAGGCCGCCATCTACCGGCGCTACGCGACCAAACAGGAAATGGTGTTCGCGGCGGCGGTGCACGCCCCCGACCTGCCGGACCCGCCCGACACGGGGAGTCTGGAGGGCGACCTGGCGGCACTCGTGCAGGAGATCGTCGAACACCTCAGCGCGCCCGCGGCCACGAATGCGGTGCTGGGGCTGGTCGCCGACATCGGCACGTCGGCCGAGCTGGCCGCCCGCTTCCACGAGACCTTCGTCGTCCGCGAACAGGAGGGCATCACCCGGCTCCTGGAACGGGCGGTCGCCCGCGGCGAGCTGAAGGCGGTCCCGGACGTGAACCTCGTCCATGCCCTGGTGAGCGGCCCGGTCTTCACCACGCTGTACCTCCAGCACAGAGCTCCGCACGGCCTGTCCGCACACCTGGGCCGGGTGGTCGCCGCCGGACTCGCCGCCGGACTGGACGCCGAGCCGCCGGCCTCGCACCGGCACACACCCCGCGACGAGGCTGCCGGGGGTTTCGGGGCGGGTCTGGAATGATGCCCGCACGCCGCACCCTGATGGCCGGTCAGTTCGAGGCAACGGTCGAGATCAACCGCCCGATCGGCGAGTTCTTCGCCTTCCTCGCCGACGGCGAGAACGATCCCAGGTTCAGCCCCAGGGTGCTGCAGATCGCGAAGACGACGGACGGACCGACCGCGGTGGGCACGGTCTACGGAGCACGGTCAAGAACGCCGGGACGAAGACCCGGCGGGAGTCCCGGATCAGCGAGTTCGAGCCGCCCCACAGAATCCGCTGGACCGAGATCTCCAAGAACCTCTTGACGGCCAGTGAGGGCGGCTACGACCTGCAATCCACCGCCGAGGGCACGACCCGGCCGAGGATCTTCAACGTCCTCGAGGGCCGCGGTGCCGGCAAGCTCATCGCAGGCCTGGCCCTCGGCGCGGCACGCAAGGACGCCGACGCCTTCGGCCGGCGGATCAAGGCAGCCGTCGAAGCGTCCTGAGCGTCACGAGGTGCTCCCCCGGGTGGTGTCGCGGCGACTCGGCCCGGCCCACCATGCACCGCGCCGACCGGTTCCGGCCCTCTCCTCGGCCCCGGACGTGGACCCTGCCCTGGACCCGGCCCTCCCCCCGTGCCGGCCGTGCTCGCCGCCCGTGCGGTCCGCGGCCAGCTCCTCGAAGAGGGCGCGGGCCCGTACCAGGATCTCGCGCAGCTCCTCCGTCCCCGCCCCTCCCTCGGAGGCCCGGCGGGCGGCCGTGTGGATCTGGCGGAAGCCGTCGACGTGGTGCGGATGGTGTACGGAGAGCGCGGTCACCCGCGCGTCGTGCTCGTCGTCCGGGAAGCCGCGGTCGCGCGCGAGCCCGCCGAGCAACCGGTCCGCGTCGGCCACCGCCTGCGCGGGCGAGTCCACAAGCTTCTCCTGGATGCCCGCCCACGCTGCGACGTACTGGGTGTGCGCTTCGACCGTCAACGGCCGTACTTCGAGGACCTCGTGGTGGCGCAGCCGCTCGCCGAGATCCTTTTCGGCGGCCTTCGTGTCGCCGTCGTGCTGGGCCACGGCCCGCTCGTACTCCGGTCCGAAGCGGCGGCGCAGGTCACGGCCTCCGCCTCGGCCGCGGCGGCCGGGCGCGAGCGGACGGGCGACGACCGGAGCGAGGATGAGCGCCGCGACGACGACCAGGATGATGACGACGCCGGTGGACATGGCATGCCTTCCGGTGAACGGCCCCGCACGCGGCGGGATGTCGCCTGCCGAGTAGCCGCGGCGGGCGCCGTCAAACCACAGACGTGCCGGGGAGGGCACATCGCGTCAGGCCGCGTCGCGGGGGCGGGACTCGTAGAGCCGGGCGTAGTAGCGGCCCTCGGTCTCCAGTCCGGCCGGGTCCTCACCGGCGAGCAGGACCGCTCTGATGGCGCTGCGCTGCTCCAGCCCGCTGGTGAACCGGCGTTGCGGATAGGTGCGGGACGGGTCCGTCTCGGTGATCAGCCCGAAGGAGTCCAGGCACGCGACGACCGGCTGGTACCGGACCGTCCGCAGAACGAACGCGCTCACCCGGACGGGCAGCCGCGCACAGCGCAGCAGCGCCTCGAAGGTGCGCCGGGTGATGTACCCGACACCGCCGGTGACCGTGATCACCCCGACGCCCGCGACAGCGTGCCGCAGGCCGGGGCTCGGTGGCAGCTCCTCCAGGTTCTCGGCGTACGCCTCGTCGAGCAGGCCGACGGCCAGCGCGTAGCCGACCGCGCGGTCGGCGGTGTCGAGCCCGACGACCGGTGTCGCGTCCGCGCGCCGGTGCGAGGCGTAGAACTCCTTGTCCCGCTCGATGAGTTCGGCCGTACCGAGGCCCTGCGCCCGTGGGGCCGTGTAGTGCGCGTACAGGTCGGCCAGGGTCAGGTCGTGGTTGAGCAGGGCCGCGTTGATGCCGTACGAGCAGCAGAGGTCGAGGACGGTCACGGGACCGTCGGTGCCGGCCGCGGCCGCCTGCTCCGCCCGGGTGCGGCGGAAGACGGGCTGGGCGTGTTGCGGTATCTCGTACTCCAGCGGGGCGAGGCGGCCGAAGTACGCGCGGGGGTCCGGCTCGTTGTAGATGTGGTCGAACCGCGTCTTGCCCGGGCTGGTGCCGTTCCGGCTTGCGTTCATGGTTCGTTCCTCCGCGAGCCCGCCGCAGCCATATCACGGGCTCGTAGGGTAATGATACGTGTCCGCCCGGTCCGTGGTCGGCGTCACCGCGGGGCGGGCGCGTTGCGGCGCGGGCCGTGGGAGGAGGTGGGCCGTGGGAGGAGGCGGGCCGGAATGAGCCCTGCCTGTCGAGCATCCCGGGCGCAGGGCTCCGGGCACGGGACCAGGACGCCGACGCCCGCTGGCATCAGTCGCTGTTCCGCGATTTGCTGTGTCCCGTCCGCACCAGCGCTGCTCGCCGCCCGCCGCACCGTTGACCGCCGCACCGTTGACCGCCGCACCGCCGCCCGCCGCACCGCCGCACCGTTGACCGCCGAGGAACCGCCGAATGACCACTGGAACGCCGCCCGTCACCGTGCCGGTCCCCGGGCCGCGCCGACTGCTCCTCCTCGGCAACCTGCCCGCCTTCGCCCGCGATCCGCTCGGCTTCTTCACCCGGCTGCGCGGCTGCGGCGACGTGGTCGAGTGGCGGCTCGGGCCGCAGCGCGCCCTCTTCCTCTCCCGGCCCGAGCACATCGGGGAACTGCTCACCGGTATCGAGACCGTCTTCCGTCATCCCGAACTCGGCTGGGCCTTCAAGCTCGTACTGGGCGACGGCGTCGTCGCCTCGGAAGGACCGGCCTGGCGCCGTAAGCGCGCCCTGGTCCAGCCCGCCGTGCGCCCGCGCCAGGTCCGCTCGTACGCACTGACGATGACGGACTGTGCCACCGAACTGGCAGAGACGTGGCAGCCCGGTCAACGACTCGACGTACGACGGGAGATGCTGGCGCTCACTCAGCGCATCGCCGTACGCACCCTCTTCGGCGGCGCGCGCAGCGGGATGGCGCAGTCGACCGGGAGGGGCGTATGGGGGCTTTGCGCGGGTGATTCCGGCCGGTAGACGCTGCCGTTGGCCCGCAGCAGTACCCAGCGGCCGGACCCCTGCTCGTGGCCGGTCACGTACGCGTTGACCTGGCCCGGCAACGACTTGTTCTCCAGGGCCAGTTCACAGGTGGGGGGTGCGGCAGCGGCGTACGGGCCGAGAGCGCTGCCCCAGGCGGGGTAGGTGAGTGCGGTCGCGGCGCCGGCCGTGCCGGCCAGGGATGTTCTGCGCGATATCACGAGGGTCTCCCGGTGGTGTGGGGGGACGCAGGAGACAGCAGGTGATCGGGGGACGCCTCCTGCGGTGTGCACCACAGTTCCCAGCTCCGCAGGGGGCGTCAAGAAATGTAGCTGAGAGCGCCTCTCAGAATCTCGAATCCTTCACAACTCGTTGCGACGGGGCAACCGTTCAGCTCATCTTCCTCGCCGCGCTGCGGATCGCCTCACGGATACGGAAGTACGTACCGCACCGGCACACGTTCGCGATCGCGTCGATGTCCGCGTCCGTCGGGTTCTTCGTCCGCTTCAGGAGCGCCACCGCGGCCATGATCTGACCGGGCTGGCAGAAACCGCACTGGGCGACATCCTGCTCCAGCCACGCTTCCTGCACCGGGTGCAGACGCTCGCCGTCGGCGAGCCCCTCGATGGTGGTGACCTGACGGCCGGCCGCCTCGGAGACCGGCACGACACACGGCCGTACCTCCTCGCCGTCCAGGTGGCTGGTACATGCCTTGCAGACGTCGACGCCGCAGCCGTACTTGGGCCCGCGGATCCCCAGCAGGTCGCGCAGGGCCCACAGCAGGGGCAGGTCGTCGGGCGCGTCCACGGTGACGGACTTCCCGTTGACGGTGAAGGTGTGTGACGGCACGGAAAGCTCCTAGCGCGGGAACGGGGTGAAGTCGACGTCGAAATTGACCGGGAACCGGCGGGGCCGGGTGCCGGTCGCCCGGGCGTAGGCGTTCGCGATCGCGCCGACCGCCGCCGGGACACCGAGCTCTCCCGCGCCGCCCGGCTCGCCGGTGGCCGGCAGGACGAAGATCCGTACCTCGGGCGGCGAGTCCTTCTGCCGTGCGTAGCGGAACTGCGAGTAACTGCCCTCCAGGGGCAGCCCCTTGTCGATGTGCAGCCCGGCCCGCAGGGTGGTGGAGATGGCGTCCGTCAGCCCGCCGAGCAGCTGCGCCTCCAGCCCGCGCGGATTGACCGGCCGGCCGACGTCGACGGCGATCACCGCCTTGGTGACCCGGGGATTTCCCGGGTCCCGCGCGTCGAGCTCGACGAGGCAGGCCGTACGGGACTTGTACTCCTCATGAAAGCCGACACCCTGTGCGCAGCCGGCCGGCATGTCCCGGCCCCAGCCGCCCTCCGCGGCCACCTTGTCCAGCACCGCACGCTGTGCGGCGGTCTTGAGGAAGGCGCGCCGGAACGCCACCGGGTCCTTGCCCAGCTTGGCGGCGAGCTCGTCGACGACGATCTCCTCCGCCCCGCGGGTGTTCGCCGAGTACACCGAACGCCATGACGCGGTGGGCATCTTCAGCGGTACCTCGGTGAGTACCTGGGTGGTCAGGCCGAAGTGGTACGGCGACTTCACCGTCGTCAGGAAGAGGGTCTGCGCGAATCCGGCGTTGCCGATGCCCGGCGGAAGGCTCGCCGCGGTCGCGGTGAGGATCTCGCCGAGGCCGTGCCGGAAGTCGGTCTCCACGGCGGCCACCCGGTGCTCGAAGGAGAGCACCTGCCCCAGCGCGAAGGTGGCGCGGATCTTGTGGTGGGTGGCGGGGCGCATCCGCCCGTGCCGCGTGTCGTCGATCCGGGACCACATCAGACGCACCGGCCGGCCGCCGGCCTTGGACACCTGCGCGGCTTCGAGCGCCGCGTCGAAGAACAGCCGCCGGCCGAACGATCCGCCGGCCTGCACCACATGGACGGTGACCTTGTCCACGGGCAGGCCGACGGCCGCCGCGATGGTCTGCTGGGCGACGATGGGCGATTTCAGCCCGGACCAGATCGTCGCCCGGTCGGCCCGTACGTCCGCGACGGCGGAGTTGGTCTCCAGCGGTGCGTGGCTGACGAACGCGAAGTCGAACTCGGCGTCGAGGTGGGCGGTGAGCAGCGGCGGCACCACCAGGGGCGCGGTCGCCGCCCGGAGCCGGGCGCGGATGCCGTCGTCGGAGAGGGTGTCGACGGTGCCCGCACCCCAGGCGACGTCGAGGGCGTTCTTGCCGTCGAGGGCCTGACCGAAGGTCTCGGCGACGACGGCCACCCCGGTCGGGATGACGACGACGTCGAGGACGCCGGGCATGGCCCGGACGGCGGCTTCGTTGCGCACCGCCTTCACGGTGCCGCCGAGGGTCGGCGGGCGGCGCACCATGCACGGCTTGGCGCCCGGCACATCGAGGTCGAGGGTGTACTCCTGGCGGCCGGTGACCATCGCCCGTGCGTCGATACGGGAGGTCGGGGTGCCCACGAGGGTGTGCGCGGACTCCGGCTTGGGTGTGGCGGCCGGTACGCCGAGGGCCGGCGCCGCGGCCGCGGTGGCGAGGGACCCGTACGCGGCGGTGCGCCCGTCCGGTGCGACGACGGCGCCACCACGGGTCGTCAGCCCGCCGGCCGGTACGCCCCACCGGTCGGCGGCGGCGGCGACCATACGCGCCCGGGCGGCCGCCGCGGTGTGGCGGACCGGATCGTACAGCGAGCGGATCGAGTTGGAGCTGCCGGTCAGCTGGTTGAACAGCAACTCCGGCCGGGCGTCGTCGAGTTCCACCCGCACCTGGGACAGTGGTACGTCCAGTTCCTCGGCCACCAGCATCGCGACGGCCGTGGTCAGCCCCTGGCCGACCTCCTCGCGGGGCAGTCGGAACCGCACGAGCCCGTCCTCGCCGATGCCCAGGACCAGCATGCCGGCGGTCGGCGCTCCGGCCAGGATCAGGACGTCGCCGAGGTCGACCAGATCGGCCGGGGCGGGCGGCGTCGGTACGACGGCTTGGGCCGTGGGCGGGTCGACGCCGTCGAGTCCGAAGCGCGTGGCCACGGCCAGCGTCGGTGCCGCGACCAGATAGGTGAGGAACCGGCGTCTGCCGTGATCCGCCATGAGTGCTCCGTCCGCCCGCCCCGGCGCCGGAGGCTCTCCGGCGGCTACCGGCAGGTAGCGTACCGACTGTTCACCGGTCGGCGGGAGTGGTCTGCTCAGAGAGCAGCCTGCCGCCCTCCAGGTGGGTCTTGAGCGCCGAAAGGATCATGACCCAGCCGCCGCTGACGCCTTCCAGCATCCTGCTGTCCGGGCTGTCGAAGCCGTCGTGGGTGATGGTCAGCTTCGTGCCCATCTCGGGGTATTCGGCGGGCTCGATGTCGAAGGTCACCTTCGACCGCTCCTGCTGGGCTGCCTCGAACGCCTCGTCCGATTCGAAGTCGAACATGTTGCGGTGCATGGGCTGGAGCGTGTGCCAGGTGTACGAGAGCCGCTTGCCCGGCTCGGCCTCGAGCACCCGCTGGCCGAGCTCCTCGAACTCGCCGGCCGGGTCCCACTTCCACTTCACCGTCGAGCCCACCTGCCAGTCCGACTCGGGCCCGGTTCCGCCCATGTAGACCTTGATGAACTCAGGGTCGGTCAGCGCCTGGTACAGCTTCTCGGCGGTGGTCTGGATGTACGTCACGTAGACGAACTCCGGCTTGGTCATGGCTGGTCCTTCCAGGGTCTGCTTCAGGTGGGACAGCGCGGCCAACCGGCCGCGCTCGTACTGCCCGATCCAGCGGTCGGCGATCTCCTGGATGGGCACGGGGTTGAGGTAGTGCAGCTTCTCCCGGCCCCGCCGCACGGAGGTGACCAGCAGGGCGGACTCCAGCACAGCCAGGTGCTTGCTCACCGCCTGCCTGCTCATGTCGAGGCCCTCGCCGAGCTCCCGCAGGGTCTGTCCGCCGCGCGCATTGAGCCGGTCCAGCAGCTGCCTGCGGCTCGGGTCGGCGAGCGCCTTGAACACCGCGTCCATCGTCACCCCTCACCTCCACGATAGGCAACCCAATGGTTGCATGTCCAGTCGTCGCCCAGTGGTCGCATCGGCGCGGGGGCGCGCACGATGGAAGGGAAATGGGCCGACGACAATCCGGAGGTGGCGGGCGATGACGAAATTCATGGATGTCCACCACGGCATGAAGGGCATCACCGCCGAACAGCTCTCGGCGGCGCACCGCGCGGACCTGGCCATCGAGAGCGAGGAGGGCGTGCACTTCGAGCAGGCGTGGGCGGACCCCGAGGCGGGGACCGTGTACTGCCTGTCCGAGGCGCCCTCGAAGGAAGCGGTCATGCGGATCCACGAGCGGGCCGGCCACCCGGTCACCGAGGTGCACCCCGTGCCGCTCTACGTCTCGTAGGCCAGACACGCCGATGGGCCGAGGCGCAACCCACGTC
This sequence comes from Streptomyces sp. A3M-1-3, assembly GCF_024213665.1. Lineage (GTDB taxonomy): Bacteria > Actinomycetota > Actinomycetes > Streptomycetales > Streptomycetaceae > Streptomyces. The sequence goes on along the minus strand of NZ_JANAVP010000013.1, from coordinate 36,068 downwards.
GCGGCCCACCAGGTTCAGGAGGCGATCAGGGACCGGGTGAACGGCATCCGCGCGAGTGAGACGGCGCCGACGGCGATCAGTGCGAGGCCGAGCAGCTCCGGCAGCAGCCACCACCCGGCGCGGATGTGTTCCTCATACAGGGTCACGCCCAGAGCGAGGCTCACCAGCGCGTCCCCCAGGGTGAGCGCGGGCTGCGAGGCGACGAGGGGGCCTCCCTGCATCGCGTGCTCCAGCAGAAGCAGGGCGCACAAGCCCGTCGCCGCGAACGCGTAGGTCTGCCACGTGGAGAGAAAGGCACCCAGCCCCTCGTCGTCCAGGATGTGCATGGCCGATTTCATCAGCGCCGCCGTGAGCGAGTACCCGATGGCCGTGGCCGCGCCGAGACACGCGGCGCGGGCCCCGCCCACAGGCCGCCGCAGGCCCGCCACCGTGAGAGCCGCCATGGCCGCGCCACAGAGGGCCAGGGCGGGGATCCACCGGTCGAGTGGTACGTGCGTACGCTCACCGGACGGCGAAGCCGCCGCGAGGGCGATCCCCAGGCCGGCCACCACACAGGCCACGGCCACCCAGCCGGCACGGGGCAGGCCATGGTGCATCAGCAGCGCGGCAACCAGCAGCGCCAGCGGAAGCTCCAGCACGAACAGGGGCTGTACGAGCGACAGCGGGCCGGTGGCGAGGGCCACCGCCTGACAGACTCCGGCGGCGATGACGGCGCCCATCCCCGCCAGCCAGACGGGACGCCTCAGCAGGTCGAGCAGCAGGCCCGGCCGGAAGCCCTCGGACTGCGGCACGGTGAGCGCGGCCATGCGCTGCAGCACGGTGGCGACAGCGTTGCTGAGTGCCGCGCACAGCGCGAAGAGAACTGGCAGAAATACGCCCATACGCCGCGTGAGACCTCCAGTCGGGGCCACTGGCAGAACAGCCCTTCCGCCATAGTGACCCGGCACCCGCCGCCCTGCTCCCCGAGCCGCACCCGGAGGCGCGCCGCGACGACGGCCGGGTCACCTCGGCAGTTCGAGCGCTCCGACGATACGGTCGGCGGCCAGCGTGGCGGTCAGTTCCCCGTCGCGGACCTGCTGTTCGAGGGCCGGGGCGAGCCGCTGGACTCCGGGATGGGCGCGCAGATGGTCCAGCAGATGGTCGCGGACCATCGTCCAGGTCCAGTCGACCTGCTGGTCGCTGCGCTTGCGCGCCAGCCGGCCGCTCGCGTCCAGGACGGTCCGGTGCTGCTCCAGCCGCTCCCACACGGTGTCCAGTCCGCTCCCCTCCCGCGCGCTGCAACTGAGCACCGGCGGCGTCCACGCGGCGTCCACCGGATGCATCAGGCGCAGCGCACCGGCGAGTTCACGCGCGGCGGACTTCGCGTCGCGCTCGTGCGGTCCGTCGGCCTTGTTGACGGCGATCACGTCGGCAAGCTCCAGTACACCCTTCTTGATGCCCTGGAGCTGGTCCCCGGTCCGCGCGAGGCTGAGCAGCAGGAAGGAGTCCACCATGTTGGCGACCGCGGTCTCCGACTGGCCGACGCCCACGGTCTCGACGAGCACCACGTCGAAACCGGCGGCCTCCACGACGATCATGCTCTCGCGGGTCGCCCGCGCCACGCCGCCCAGCGTGCCCGAGGTCGGCGAGGGCCGTACGTACGCGGCCGGGTCCACGGCGAGGCGCTCCATCCGGGTCTTGTCGCCCAGGATGGAGCCGCCGGTCCGGCTGGAGGACGGGTCCACGGCGAGTACGGCGACCCGGTGGCCGCGGCCCGTGAGCAGCGTGCCCAGTGCGTCGATGAAGGTGGACTTGCCCACGCCCGGCACGCCGCTGATGCCGACCCGCCGCGCCGCCCCCGTGTGCGGCAGCAGCGCGGTCAGCAGCCGCTGCGCCAGCTCCCGGTGGTCGGCGCGGGTGGACTCGACGAGCGTGATGGCACGGGCGATGTACGCCCGTGAACCGTCCAGCACGCCCTTGACATAGGTGTCGATGTCGATCGTGGGTGGCATCGGCTCACCGCTCGTGGCCGAGAGCGGCGGCCAGTGTGCTCACCAGGTCATGGGCGGCATCGGGGATCACCGTGCCGGGCGGGAAGACCGCGGCGGCCCCGGCCTGAAGGAGCGTCTCGACGTCCTGGGGCGGGATCACACCGCCCACGACGATCATGATGTCCTCCCGGCCCTCGGCGGCGAGCTCCTCCCGCAGCGCCGGTACGAGGGTGAGGTGACCGGCCGCCAGCGAGGAGACACCGACGATGTGCACGTCCGCCTCGACGGCCTGCCGGGCCACCTCCGCCGGGGTCTGGAACAGCGGGCCGACGTCCACGTCGAAGCCGAGGTCGGCGAAGGCGGTGGCGATCACCTTCTGGCCGCGGTCGTGGCCGTCCTGGCCCATCTTGGCGACCAGGATGCGGGGCCGACGCCCCTCGGCCGTCTCGAACTCCTCGACCAGGCCGCGGGTGCGCTCCACAGCGGGGGAGCTGCCGGCTTCGTTGCGGTACACACCGGAGATCGTACGGATCTGCCCGGCGTGCCGTCCGTACACCTTCTCCAGGGCATCGGAGATCTCGCCGACCGTCGCCATCGCGCGGGCCGCGTCGACCGCGAGGGCGAGCAGGTTGCCCTCCAGCCCCCCGTCCCGGCCGGCGCCCCGCTCCGCGGACGCGGTGAGGGCGCGCAGTGCCGCCTGGCAGGCCGCCTCGTCCCGCTCCTCCCGCAGCCGGCGCAGCTTCTCGATCTGCTGGGTACGTACCGAGGAGTTGTCGACCTTCAGCACGTCGATCTGCTCGTCGCTGTCCACCCGGTACTTGTTGACGCCGATGACGGGCTGCCGTCCGGAGTCGATACGGGCCTGGGTCCGGGCCGCGGCCTCCTCCACCCGCAGTTTGGGGATACCGGCGTCGATGGCCTTCGCCATGCCGCCGGCCGCCTCGACCTCCTCGATGTGCTGCCAGGCACGGCGGGCGAGGTCGTGGGTGAGCCGCTCGACGTACGCGCTGCCGCCCCACGGGTCGATCACCCGGCAGGTGCCGGACTCCTGCTGGAGCAGCAGCTGCGTGTTACGGGCGATCCGGGCGGAGAAGTCGGTGGGCAGCGCCAGCGCCTCGTCGAGGGCGTTGGTGTGCAGCGACTGGGTGTGTCCCTGGGTGGCGGCCATCGCTTCCACACACGTACGGGTCACATTGTTGAAGACGTCCTGGGCGGTCAACGACCAGCCAGAGGTCTGGCAATGGGTGCGCAGCGACAGCGACTTGGGGTTCTTGGGGTCGAAGCGCTTGACCAGCTTGGCCCACAACAGGCGGGCCGCGCGCAGCTTGGCGACCTCCATGAAGAAGTTCATGCCGATCGCCCAGAAGAACGACAGGCGCGGAGCGAACGCGTCCACCTCCAGTCCGGCGTCCAGCCCGGCGCGCAGGTACTCCACGCCGTCGGCGAGGGTGTAGGCCAGCTCCAGGTCGGCCGTGGCTCCGGCCTCCTGGATGTGGTAGCCGGAGATGGAGATGGAGTTGTAGCGGGGCATCTTCTGCGAGGTGTACTCGAAGATGTCCGAAATGATCCGCATGGAGGGCTGAGGCGGATAGATGTAGGTGTTGCGGACCATGAACTCTTTGAGGATGTCGTTCTGGATGGTCCCGGCCAGCCTCTCGGGCGGTACGCCCTGCTCCTCGGCGGCCACGATGTACAGCGCGAGAACGGGCAGCACCGCGCCGTTCATCGTCATCGACACGCTCATCCGGTCCAGCGGGATCCCGTCGAACAGCTGCCGCATGTCGTAGATCGAGTCGATGGCGACGCCCGCCATGCCGACGTCACCGGTGACACGGGGATGGTCGCTGTCGTAGCCGCGGTGCGTGGGCAGGTCGAAGGCGACCGACAGGCCCTTCTGTCCGGCGGCGAGGTTGCGGCGGTAGAAGGCGTTGGACTCCTCGGCGGTGGAGAAGCCGGCGTACTGCCGGATCGTCCACGGCTGGTTGACGTACATCGTCGGGTACGGACCGCGCAGATACGGCGCGATGCCCGGGTACGTCGACAGGAAGTCGAGGCCCTCCAGGTCCTGTCCGGTGTACAGCGGCTTGACCCCGATGCCTTCCGGGGTCTGCCACACCAGCTCGTCGTCGCCCTTGCCGGTGCTCTCCTTCAGGGCCGTACGCCACTGGTCCGCGCCTGCGGCCGGGGTGACGTCGTCCGGGTCCAGCTCGACGCCGGAGAAGTCGGGGATCGCTCCCGGCTGTTCCGTACCGGCCTGCATCACGCCACTCCCAAGTCGTCGAGTACGGAGGAGAGAACGGCGACCGCGTCGCCGCCCGCGAAGACGAACGCGTCGACTCCGGCCCGCAGATACGCCTCGCGGTGTTCGCCCGGCCGCCCGGCGAGGAACACCCGCTGCGCTCCGGCGGATTTGAGAGCGGCGGCGACGGCCTCCGCCTGCTCGGCGTACAGCTTGTCGCCGGAGCACAGGCACGCCACCGCGGCGCCGCTGCGGGTGAACGCCTCGGCGGCCGACGACGGGTCGACCGAGACGGGATCGTGCACCGGCTCGATACCGCCGGCCTGGAAGAGATTGGCGGCGAACGTCGCACGCGCCGTGTGCGCCGAAGCCGGTCCCAGCGCCGCGAGGAACACCCGCGGGCGGGCACCGGTGGCGGCCAGATGTGCGTCGGATCGGGCCCGCAGGGTCTCGAACGCCTCGTCGCGGCGGACTCTCGGCAGGCCCCCGGCCTCCTCGGCCGGTGCCGGGTCCCGCTCCACGGGTGCTTCCGCCAGGTTCGGGAACTCGCTCACGCCGGTGATGGGCTCGCGCCGACTGGCCAGTTCGCGGGAGCGGGTCTCCCAGGTGCCGGCCAGCCGTCCGGCCACCAGGCCGCTGCGCAGCGCGGCCGCCTGGCCGCCCGCGTGCTCGATCTCCTGGAACCAGGACCACGCCGCGCGGGCGAGTTCGTCGGTGAGCCGCTCGACGTACCAGGAGCCGCCGGCCGGATCCACGACCCGGGCGAGGTGCGACTCCTCCACCAGGATGGTGGAGGTGTTACGGGCGATCCTGCGGGCGAACGCGTCCGGCAGGCCGAGCGCGTGGTCGAAGGGGAGCACGGTGACCGCGTCGGCTCCGCCGACTCCGGCGCCCAGCGCGGCGACCGTGGTGCGCAGCATGTTCACCCACGGGTCACGTCGGGACATCATCACCGAGGACGTCACCGCGTGCTGGCGCTGCGCACCGGCTTCGGGTGCGCCGCAGGCCTGCGCCACCCGCGCCCACAGCCGCCGGGCCGCACGGAACTTGGCGATGGTCAGGAACTGGTCCGCGGTGGCCGCGTACCGGAACTCCAGCTGGCCGCAGGCCGCGTCCGCGGGCAGTCCGGCCGCGGTGAGTGCGCGCAGGTAGGCGACGGCGGTGGCGAGCGAGCAGCCCAGCTCCTCGGCGGCGGACCCGCCGGCCTCGTGGTACGGCAGCGCGTCCACGGTGAGGGCGCGTACGCCGGGGAAGTCGCGAACGCACACTCCGGCCAGTTCGGCGGCCGCGGCCGATTGCCCGGCGAGGCCCGACTCCCGTCCGGTGCGCGCCACCTGGCCGAGCGGGTCGGCGCCGAGGTTGCCACGCGCGGCGCCCGGCGGCACCTGACGCTCGCCGTAGATCCGGAGCAACTCGCGCCCGGCGGCGTCGAACTCGGCTCCCGCGTCCAGCACGACGGGCGCCAGGTCGAGGTAGACGCCGTCCAGGGCGGCGCTCAGACCGGACACCGGCACACCTGCGGCGCCCACGGACAGCCACAGTGAGGTGACCCCGTTCTCGAGGTCGGCGAGGACGGCGTCGTTGGTCCGGGCGGGGTCGCGCCTGGCGTGACGCTGCCGTACGTCCCATCCCGAGACGACGCCGCCTTCCGGCCTGCCCCCTCGGGTGAACGGCGCGAAGCCGGGGAAGCCCAGTTCGTCCGTGTTGTCGTCCGTGTCGTCGTCAGTGTCGTCCGCGGCGCTTCGCGCGGTGTAGAGCGGGCGGGTGGAGAGCCCGTCCTGGAGCGCAGTGGACAAAGCGTCCTCGACCGCCGTACCCGAGACATCTTGGGCGCCCGACTTGCGCAGTACGCCTTCGACAAGGCTCTGCCACTGCTCGTGGGTCGCATCCGGGAATTCGGCGGCCAGAGAGAGCCCGTCGTCAGGCATGACCGTCATGCCCGCATGCTAGGCCAGCGCCCCGACGGCTCAGCAGAGAGAACGACTGTGACCTTGCACTCTTCGGTCCGGTCTTGATCCAACATGCGTTCCTGAGTCAGAGTCGGGTGTCCCCGAACGCCTCGACGGCATTGGCCACGGTGTCCAGGAAGCGCGCGTGCGCGGTGTGGCTGCACGGGAGCTCCGGATTCCACCGGACGATCCGCGCCCCCTCCTTGAGCGCGTGCCACTGGGCCAAGGGCTTCTGGGAGCGCACACCCTCACCCGCCGAACTGGCTGCCATGTGGCCGGGCGCCTCGGCGAACGACCATCTCGACCTCGCCGGCCTGGTCGACGCGGCGGTCGGGGCCGGATTCCGTCCGGAGTGGATCGAGACGGCGGACAACGACGAATGGGAGGAGTTCGAATCCGGGTACCAGGCGGACGCGGAGGAATGGCTCGCCGCCCATGCCGGCCACCCCTCGGCCGAGGCGACCCGGGAACGGCTCGACCGGCACCGCGCCTCCTGGTTGCGCGGTTGTCGCGGTATTCTCGGGCTCGCCTGTCTCCCGCTGATCCCGGTCGGCTGAGCAACGCGGCACAGCGGTCGGACGCCGGTCGTACGGCGGCCATGGACCATGGTCACCGGAAGGCCTTTGGCATATGCCGGAGGCACCACCGTAACGGGTGTTGCCAAATCCCTTACGGCCCATCGCTGCCTGTGCAACAGTCGTAACTGGTCCTTCCCTTGAGACTTGGCCGCGCCGCGCCCTGTATCGGAGTACGACATGCCGTCCCATCTGTTCGCGGACCGTCACGCCGCACAGCCGCCCGAGCGCGGGTCCGTCGACGCTCTCATCACGCAGACCCGCAGACTGCGCGGAGATGTGGACGCGGTACGGCGCGACGCCGTGGTCGACGAGGACGATGCGCAGGGACGCTGGCAGCGCGCGCTGTGCGACCTGGCGGTCCATCACCTCGACGACCTGGGCGAGCACTTGGGACAGCTCAAGGAGGGGCTGCCGCCCCCGCCCCCCGCAGAGGAGGCGGGCGCGGTCCTCCCCGGCGCGCTGCCGTCCGACGCCGGGCAGGGTTCCCTGCTCAGCCGGGTGGGCAGCGCGGAGTGGAACCTGCTGACGGACGAGGTGAGTTGGTCCGAGGAGCTGTTCCAGATCTTCGGGCGCTCACCGGAGAGCGGTCCGCTGTCCCTGGACGAACTGCCTTCGATGCTGTTCGCGGAGGACCAGGGTCTACTGACCGCCATGGTGACGGACTGTCTGGTCGACGGTCGGCCGATCGACGGTGAGTTCCGCATCGTACGCACTGACGGCTGCGTGCGTACGCTGCACATGATGGGCGAGCCGGTGCTCGACGAGGACGGCGGTACGGCGTCCATGTGGGCGGTGCTGCGCGACGTCAGCGAACTGCGCCGCAGTCAGCGGGCGGTGCGCGAATCGCGTGATTCCCTGCAGCGCCAGCGGCACATCGCGCAGACCGAGCACCGGCTCGCGGTTGAGCTGCAGGAGGCCGTCCTGCCCCCTTGGCGCGGCTCTCTGCGACTCCCGCACGGCCGCTCCGGCGCACTGGACCTGGCCGCCCACTACCTGCCGTCCGCCACCAGCGCGTTGATCGGCGGCGGCTGGTACGACGCGCTCGAACTGCCCGACGGTCAGTCGATGCTCACCGTCGGGGACCTGACCGGGCACGGGGTGACGGCGACCTCCGGGATGGCGATGCTGCTCGGGGCGCTGCGCGGTATGGCGGTGGCCGGCATTCAGCCCGGCCCGCTGATGGGCTGGCTCAACCAGCTGCTCGAAACGTCCGTACAGCCGGCGCTGGGCAGCGCCGTGTGCTGCCGCTACAACCCCGTGACCCGGGCCTTTACCTGGTCCCAGGCCGGGCACCCCGCCCCGCTGCTGTTCCGCGGCGGGACGGGGCGGGCGCTGACATCGCCTGAGGGCGTACTGCTCGGGGCGACCTCCGGTGCCACGTACGGACAGGCCGAGGAACAGCTCCGGCCCGGTGATGTACTGATACTGCACACGGACGGACTGGCGGCCAGGAGTGTGCAGTTCAGTGAGACGGGCGGCCCCGACCGGCTCCTCGCTCTCGCCCCCCGCTTCGCCATGGCGCGCAGCGCGCAGGACTGTGTGCGGACGGTCGTGGAGGAGTTCGGTACGACCGAGCGTGAGGACGACGCCTGTGTGCTGATCGCCCGGATCGGTTCGTAGTCGTCGGTTCGGGTCAGATCTCGTAGTCGTCGGTCCGGGTCAGATCTGCGAGGTCCTGCTTCTCTTGGCGGGGCTCCTCGGCAGAGCCAGCTGAATTTCCTCGCGCAGATCCTGGATCTTCGCGTATCCCGCGTACTGACCCGTGAGCCGGTACATCTCGCGCAGCCGGTCCCACGTGCGGTGCGAGGAGGTCTCCCCCATCGACACCAGGGCCAGCCTGGCGTACCGGTCGGCCTGCTCCGGGTCGTCGGCGATGAAGCAGGCCGAGGCGAGTGAGATGTAGTCGAAGATCTTCGAACGCTGCCGGCCGTTCTCCCTGAGCCTGAGCGCCTCCTTGGCGTGCCGCTGCGCGGTGGCCGCGGCGGAGGGGTCGTGCTCCGCGAGCGTACGGAAGGCCAGCGCCTGCATACCGTGCAGGTCGGCCTCGTCGAACATCTGCATCCAGCTGGGCGGCGGTACGTCGCCCTTGTCGGACACGAAGAGTTCTTCGGCCTCGCCGAGGGTCCGCCGCATCGCCTGACCGCGTCCCATCGACGCATGAGCCCAGGCCTCGATGGTGTGCAGCATGGCGCGGGTGCGCGGCAGGGTCTGCTCGCCCGAGCCGGACTTTGCGAGCTTCATCAGGTCCAGGGCATCGTCCGGCTTGCCGAGATGGACCATCTGCCGGGCTGCCCGGGACAGGGCTTCGCCCGCGCGGGGCCGGTCGCCGCCTTCGCGGGCCGCGTGGGCGGCGATCACGAAGTACTTCTGCGCGGTGGGTTCGAGGCCTACGTCGTGGGACATCCAGCCCGCGAGCACCGCCAGGTTGGCGGCGACACCCCAGAGGCGGCGCTGGAGGTGGTCGGGGTGGCGGTAGGCGAGCATGCCGCCCACCTCGTTGAGCTGTCCCACCACGGCCTTGCGCTGTAGCCCGCCGCCACGCGACGCGTCCCAGGCGCGGAAGACCTCGACCGAACGCTCCAGTGCCTCGATCTCCTGGGACCCGATGGGGGCGGCCTCATAGCGGTCGAATCCGGCGGGGTCGGCGTGCAGGGGATCGTCGAAACGCGGTGCGTCGGTGGTGAGGGTCGGATCGGTGTGGAGCCAGTCGTGCATGGCGCTGCTGAGTGCGGTGCCTGCGGCGAGCGCGGCGCCCGCGCCCACCAGGCCGCGTCGGTTGAGCATGAGGTCCATTCCCGTGAATTCGGTGAGGACCGCTGCCGTCCGCTCGGGCGCCCACGGCAGGCCGTCGGGGTTGTCCGGCTTCCCGACGTCGCGCCGTCTACCTGTACGCCCGTGCCGGCCGAACCCGAGGTCCTCGATGGTCACGACACGGCCGAGTCGCTCGGTGAACAGAGCTGCCAGCACCTTGGGCACGGGATCGCGGGGCGATTCGCCCATGTCGATCCAGCGCCGCACGCGCGAGGTGTCGGTCGCCAGCTGGGGGTGGCCCATGGCCGCCGCCTGCCGGTTGACCAGTCTCGCGAGTTCGCCTTTGGACCAGCCGACGAGGCCGAACAGGTCGGACAGGCGGGTGTTGGGTTCTCCGGTCACTTCAAGCCCCCAGGTTCTCGGCTGAGTTCGACAGTAACCCCCTGTCAGATGCGCTGGGACTATTCGCCAGGGTTCGCCAGGGTGCGCCAGATGGTGTGCCACCCGCGGGCGGGTGTCAGGTAGGAACGCGCCACCCCGTCCGGCGGCCGGACCGCATTCCCCAGGGTGAAGTACGGCCGCCGGCCGGGGCAGCGCACGTAACTCGTCGGCACACGAAGGGATCTGTATCGCCCATGTACACAGCATCGTCCTCCGTGTCCGCCCCGCCCCGGCCGCACCGTTCCTTCCCGGCGGGCAGCGGTCCTTATCTCGACCCCACCCGTCCGGCAGCCACGCCACTCAGCGCCGGCCGGCCGCGGCGAACCCCGGGGCTCGGCACCCAACCGATCAGCGGGAGACTCGACTTGTCCGGCCCCCAGGGCGGGCAGTTGCGCACGGCGATCGCCTCGGTGCACCGCATCTGTCCGGAGTTCAATCCGGTCCAGGTGCTGCGTCGCAGCGGGCGGTCCGTACTGCTCGTCGGCACCACAGGCCGCTCGACCGCGGTCGCCAAGTGCTTACTGGACCACTCCCCCGCGTGGGCCGAGCGGTACCGGCACGAAATAGCGGCATACCGCGCCTTCGTCCGGCACCGTCCGCCCGTGCGGGCGCCTCGGCTCATCGCCGCGGATCCCGAGAACTGCACGCTGGTGATCGAGCGGATGCCGGGCCGGGTCGCGGCCCTTCAGCGACACCCGGCCGAGGCCCCGCCCCGCGCCGATGTGCGGGCAGCCCTCGGCGCGATCTGCCGGATCAACCTGTGGCGCCCGCCGGCCGAGATGTTCGGCAGGCCGCTCGACTACGCGTCACGGATCTCCCGCTACCACGAGCTGGGTCTGCTCACCGACCGGGACCTGGGTGATCTGCAGAAGCTGCTGCACGGTCTCGCCCATGCGGGCGGGAAGCAGGCGACGGGCCAGTTCTGTCACGGTGACGCGCTCCTGTCCAACATCCTCCTCTCCCCCGCGGGTCCGGTGATGGTGGACTGGGAGCACGCGGGCTGGTACCTGCCGGGGTACGACCTGGCGACCCTGTGGGCCGTCCTGGGCGACGCCCCGGTGGCACGGCGCCAGATCAGCCAGCTCGCCCAGGCCGCCGGGCCCGCGGCCAGGGACGCTTTCCTGGTCAACCTGATGCTCGTACTGACCAAGGAGATCCGTACGTACGAGACGGCCGTACAGCGCTCGATGCGTGACACGGCCCCGGCGGCACCGGCGTCCGCGGCAGCGGGCCCCATCGGTGTACCGCCGTCCGGCGAGGAGCAGCGGCTGCTGCTGCGGCGACTGCACGACGACTGCGCGCTGGCCCGCCGGGCCGTGCGTGCGGCGGTCGGCACGCGCTGACGGGGACGGGTAGGTCGGTCGCGATGCGCCCCAGGGGCGTGTCGCGACCGACGTATGTCCATGGACTGTATTGACGGGCAGGCAGCGATTGTCTTGACATCGCCGGCCCACAGCGCCATCCTGACGCAGCATCAGAATCGGGGGTGGTGGCCCATGTCCGCAAGCGCGGTTTCTGGCAGCGGTCCGGTGAGAAGCCGTCCCTCTCGCCGACAGGTGATGGCCGGCAGCGGAGCAGGGCTGCTGCTCTCCTCCGGGCTGCCGGGCGTCTCGGCCGTGTCCGCCCGGGCGGCCGGCCTGCCGATGCTGGGCGAGTACGACGTCGTCGTGGTGGGCTCCGGGGCCGCGGGGATGACCGCCGCGCTGACGGGCGCCGCACGCGGACTGCGGTGCGTGGTCGTTGAGAAGGCGCCCACGTTCGGTGGTTCGGCGGCCCGGTCCGGCGCCGGCATCTGGTTCCGTGCAACCCGGTGATCCTCGCTGCCGGGGTCCCCGACACCCCGCAGAAGGCCGCCACCTATCTCGCCGCGGTCGTCGGGGACGGGATACCCGCGGCGCGGCAGGCGGGTGCGGTGACGATCCGGCCGGAGTACGACGAGCACCGCCGGCCGGTCCAGGCGGTGTCGCCGCTGCCGTACAAGCTGCTCGCCGGGCAGTGGTACGTGGTGGGCGACCGGGTGGCTCCCGAGTGCTACTTCGCGCCGGTGTTCGATACATCGGGGCACCAGGTGGTGCGTGGCAAGGACACGTACTACGTCCTAGCCCTGCTGGAAGAGTTCAGCGGGCAGCGGCTTCAGCAGCGCGTACAGGTCGTCGGTGATCGGCCGGTCCCAGCTCGCGATGGTGACGAGCACGTTGTCGCTGCGGTCGAACTGGACACACGAGATGCGGCTCTCGGACAGCTTGACGCGTCGCACGATCAGCAGGTTGTCGCCCTGCATCACCGGCATGTCCTCGGTGCCGACGACCTCGATGTCCTCCTCGTTCTCGAGGGCCACGAGCAGCTGCGCCACCTCGAACGGAACCTGCTTGTCGGCGAGCTCGCGCGCCGGGGAGCCCTCGGGCAGGTTTCCGATGATCATCGCGGGGCCGCGGCCGCCGAACAGGTCGTAACGGAGGAAGACACCCTGACAGCTTCCGTCGGGAGCCGGCAGCAGGCCGGCTCCGAGATTGCCAGGCCAGTCCCCCGGGTCCATGGCCAGGACGTCGAAGTCCGGGCCCGCGGGTGTGGCGGCGCTGCGGCGGCGGAGGAAGGACATGCCGCCATGGTACGTGCCCGTGGCCACCCCACGGAGCCGGGGCAGGCCATCCGTATGGCCCGTGATCAGCCCTTGGAGCGCGCCGCCAGCGCTTCGAGCAGGCGCACGGCCTGCGCTGCGCGCTCGGCCGGTACGAAGAGGTGGTCGTGGTGGAAGCCGGCGACGACGTTGCAGCTCAGGCCCGCGTCGGCGAGTTCGCGGGCGACGACAGCGGTGAGGCCGACGGCTTCGAGCGCGGAGTGCACGCGCAGCGTGATCCAGCCGGCCACATAGTCGTACTCCAGGCCCGCCGCGTCGGCCTGCTCCTGCCGCACGACGAGGGTCAGCCCCTCTGCCTCGGCAACACTGACGACGGGCGTGACGCCGCGCGGCGTCACGCCCGTCGTGGTGGTGAAGACGTACCGGCCGGGATTCAGCTCCGGCCGCATACCGCTCAGCAGTCTCCCCAAATCGCTCTCGCCGCTCATTCCCCCACCCTAAGGGCATTGTCTTGCGGTGCATGACAATGTTTGACTACCATGCACCGCATGACAATGGAGCTGGCGACCGCCGCTGACCAACGGCGCAGCCAGCTGCTGCGCGGGGTGCTCGACCTGTGCCTGCTCGCCAAGATCGCCGAACGGCCGTGCTACGGCTACGAGTTCACGGAGGCTCTCGCCGCCGACGGACTGGAGCTGGTCAGCGAGGGCAGCATCTATCCGCTGCTGGCCCGGATGGAGCGCGCGGGTCTTGTCGACACGTTCCGGGCCCCGTCGGCAAGCGGCGGGCCACCACGCAAGTACTACCGGCTGACCGACGCGGGACGGGCCGAACTGTCAGGCGGCCGTGCCGCCTGGCGGCACTTCACCGAGGCCGTCGGCCGGACTCTGGACAACAACCCGACGGGGGGAACCAACACATGACGACGCATGAGCAGGTCCTGGCGGTCTGCAAGAGCAATTGGGAGTACAGGGGCATCGACGACGCCTCCGTACGGGAGATGCTCGACGAGCTCGCCGCTCACCTCGAGGACGCCGCGTCCGACGGACGCGGCGCCGAGGCGGTGGTCGGCGACGATCTGAAGGCCTTCGCCGCCGCCTGGGCCCGAGCACACACACCGCTGCGAGCCAGGCTGCCGCGTATCGCCGCCATGGTCACCTTCATCATCGGCGGCATGCTGCTCTTCGGGCACCTCTTCGACCGGACCGCGGAACTTCCCGTCTCGGCGAGCCGGATCGCCTTCTTCACCGTACTGGCGATGGTCACCGTCACCTGGGACATGCGGCGGGGAAGCTCCGCGGTCGGCAGGGGGTGGCTGATCTCGAATGTCGCCGCCACCGCAGCCGCGGTGCTGATCGTGTGGCTGACCGGTGACGAGACCGTCTTCCGCATGCCCTTGTGGAGCAGCCTGCTGCTTCTGGTCCCGGGCCTGCCGTACGCCGTCGCCGACGCCCGCGCGAAACGGAAGCACGGCAAGGCCCCGGACGCCACCGGACCGGGCGTCAGGTGAGGTCGAACTCCCCGTCGCGCGCGCCGATGACGAACGCCCGCCACTCGGCCGGGGAGAAGATCAGCGAGGGGTTCTCGGGCTTGGCGGCGTGGCGCATCGCGATGAAGCCTTCGACGAAGGCGATCTGGACGTCACCCGCTCCCTGACTGCTCGACTGCCAGTCCGCTGTGCTGAGATCGAGCTCCGGCTTGTCCCAACCTGCCAGGGGCTGCTGCGTCATGCTCTCGGTCACGTGCGTGCTCCTCCCGGTTCCGTCGTCCGGGGCCCAGACTAGCCATCACCGCCGGTGGCGGACAGGCCGCGGAGCGTGTGCCGCGGCCCGTCCCGGCGCCGGCCGGGTCAGGAGGCCGGCGGTTCGGCGCCGACGAGCCACATGGAGAAGAACTGCGCCCCGCCGCCGTAGGCGTGGCCGAGCGCCCTGCGGGCGCCGTCCACCTGGTGTTCGCCCGCCCGGCCGCGCACCTGGAGCGCCGCCTCGGCGAAGCGGATCATGCCGGAGGCGCCGATGGGGTTGGTGGAGAGCACCCCGCCCGAGGGGTTGACGGGCAGATCGCCGTCGAGTTCGGTGACCCCCGATTCGGTGAGCTTCCAGCCCTCCCCCTCGGCGGCGAAACCGAGGTTCTCCAGCCACATCGGCTCGTACCAGGAGAACGGCACGTACATCTCGACGGCGTCGATCTCCCGGCGCGGATCGGTGATCCCGGCCTGCCGGTAGACGTCGGCGGCGCAGTCCTTGCCCGCCTGCGGCGAGACGAAGTCCTTGCCGGCGAAGAGGGTCGGCTCGCTTCGCATCGCGCCACCGTGCACCCAGGCAGGCGGGTGCGGGGAACGGGCGGCGCCGGCCCGGTCGGTGAGGACCATGGCGCAGGCGCCGTCCGAGGACGGGCAGGTCTCCGAGTAGCGGATCGGGTCCCAGAGCATCGGTGACGCCTGGACCTTCTCCAGGGTGATGTCCTTCTCGTGCAGGTGGGCGTACGGGTTCTTCAGCGCGTTGCGCCGGTCCTTGTACGCGACGAGGGAGCCGACGGTGTCAGGGGCCCCGGTGCGCCGCATGTATGCCCGTACGTGCGGGGCGAAGAAGCCGCCGGCGCCGGCCAGCAGCGGCTGCTGGAAGGGGACGGGCAGGGACAGGCCCCACATCGCGTTGGACTCGGACTGCTTCTCGAACGCGAGGGTCAGTACGGTCCGGTGGACGCGCGCGGCGACCAGGTTCGCGGCCACCAGCGCGGTGGAGCCGCCGACCGAGCCTGCGGTGTGGACCCGGAGCATCGGCTTGCCGACCGCGCCGAGGGCGTCGGCGAGGTAGAGCTCCGGCATCATCACGCCCTCGAAGAAGTCGGGCGCCTTGCCGATGACGACCGCGTCGATGTCCGCCCAGTTCAGGCCCGCGTCGTCGAGGGCCCGCCCGGCCGCCTCCCGGACCAGCCCGGCGAGGGAGACGTCCCGGCGGGCGGCGACGTGCTTGGTCTGGCCGATGCCGACGACGGCCACTGGCTCCTTGCTCATGGCTGCTCCCCCTCCAGGACGGCGACCAGGTTCTGCTGAAGGCACGGGCCCGAGGTGACGTGTGCCAGCGCCCGGTCGGACTCGCCCCGGTGGATGCGGGCCGCCGCCTCGCCGAGGCGGATGAGCCCTGCCGCCATCACCGGGTTGGCGGCGAGTGCGCCGCCCGACGGGTTGACGCTGACGTCGCTGCCGAGCCGCAGCGCCTTGCGCAGCACCACCTCCTGGGAGGTGAAGGGCGCGTGCAGTTCGGCGGTGTCGACGGGCCGGTCGAAGGCGCCGGCCCGCTCGGCGGCCAGCCGGGTGGACGGCGAGTCGGTGAGGTCGCGGACGCCGAGGCTGTGCGCCTCGATCCGGTGGTCGATGCCCCGGATCCAGGCGGGGCGCGGGCACAGCCGGCGTGCCGTGTCGCCCGCGGCCAGGATCACGGCGGCCGCGCCGTCGCCGATGGGTGCGCAGTCCCCGGTGCGCAGCGGCTGGACGAGGTAGTCGCCTGCGGGCACCGGACCGCGCAGCTGGGCGTGCGGGTTGGCCTCGGCGGAGGTACGGCTGCGGGTCGCGACCGCGGCGAGCTCCCGCTCGTCCGTGTTACCCGCGTCGATGACCGCGCGGGCCTGAAGCGCGGCGAGCGCGACCGAGTCGGGCCACAGTGGCGCCAGGTAGTACGGGTCGAGCTGGCGGGTCAGTACGTCGCGCAGCTCGCCCGGGGAGGACTTGCCGTAGGAGTAGACCAGGGCGGTGTCGGCCTCGCCGGTCTGGATCTTGACCCACGCCTCGTAGAGCGCCCAGGCGCCGTCCATCTCGACGTGTGATTCGCAGATCGGCGGCCAGGCGCCCACGCCGTCGAGGGTCATGGTGAAGGAGAAGGCCCGGCCGGCGAGGTAGTCGCTGGAGCCGGAGCAGGTGAAGCCGATGTCGCTCGCCCTGAGGCCGGTCTGCGCGAGGACGTCGTGCAGCACCGGCATGACCATCTCGACCTCGGAGAGGTCGTCGGTGCGCCGGCGGTGGCCGCTCTGCCCGAAGGCGACGATCGCCACGTCCCTGGCGTAATCCATCAGAGCAGCTCCTTGTACGCGTCGTAGTCGGCGTCCGGTTCGCCGGTCGGCCGGTAGTGGTCGGGGAAGCGGCCGTTTGAAGTCCACACCGGTTCGACGCGCAGCCCCATCCGCACCTGGTCGTACGGGATGCCGCCGATGCGTCCGTGCAGGGCGAGGCCGGCGCCGTCGAGGGCGATGTGCGCGTAGACGTACGGCACTTCGATGTCCAGACCCTTCGCCTTGATGTTGACGATGCAGTACGTGGTGACCGTGCCGCGCGGGCCGACCTCGACGTGCTCCCCGGTGGCCACCCCGCAGGTGGGGCAGGCGCCGCGGGGCGGGACATACACCTTGCGGCAGGAGGGGCAGCGCTCGCCGACGGTCCTGCGGTCGGCGAGGGCGCCCAGGTACGCGGTCTGGGCGCGGCCGGGCGAGTACGTGTAGTCGAGCCGGGCCGGGGTGACGATGCCGGTGACCGGGTCCGCGAACTCTCCGCTGTGCGGGACCGGGCGGGCGGCCTGCGGACCCTCGTACGGCTCGAAGCAGGCGATGTCGGTGATGGCACCGGAGCGTTCCCCGGCCCAGCGGATCCGGACGCGCATGCCGGTGCGTACGGCGTCCGGGCCCGGCGCGTCGAGAACGTGCAGCAGGGCGGTGTCCGCGCCGTCGAGCCTGACGAGCACCCAGGCGAAGGGGGTCGGCAGGGGTTGCCGGGGGCGGGGGGCCGGATTCCACGCCCAGGTGGTGACGGTGCCGGTGGGGGCCACCTCGACGAGTTCGCGCAGCTCCGCGGCGGTGACCGGGTCGTACTCGACCGGTGGGACGAGCACCCGGTCGTCGCTCGTCCGCACGCCGAGGACGGTGCGTTCGCGCAGACCGGTGAGGAAGGCGCTCTGGACGGGGCCGAGGGAGCGGGTGAACGGGAACTCGACGACCAGCGGGGCGCGGAGCACCTCCGGTGAGGGGGCGGCTGTCATGGGCGGGACTCCTTCTTCTGGGGAGGTGGGATGGGGGCCGGAGGCGAGGTGCCGCTGCGCGGGGCGTTCCCCCTCCCCGCCCCTTCCCGAACTGGGGCTCCGCCCCAGACCCCGCGCCTCAATCGCCGGCGGGGCTTGAGTTTCCCGCCTGGGCGGGAAGCTCGAGCCCGTCCGGCGATTGAGGACACGGCCGAAGGCCGTACGGGGGTCTGGGGGCGAGCCCCCAGTTACGGGAAGGGGCGGGTAGGGGGAAACTCACGCGCGGCGGTATACCGGCGCCCGCTTCTCCGCGAACGCCCGCGCCCCCTCCCCCGCATCCGCCGTGGCGAAGATCGGCCAGCCCCTCTCGAGTTCCGCCGCCAGCCCCTCCGGCTCCGTCATCCCGGCGGTCTCGTACACCGACGCCTTGACCGCCTCGACAGCCAGCGGCCCGCACGCGTTGATCTGTTCGGCGATGGCCAGCGCCTTCTCCAGTGCCGTACCGTCCGGCACCACCCGGCCGACGAGTCCGATCCGAACGGCCTCCTCCGCGCTGTACGGGCGGCCGGTGAGCAGCATTTCGAGTGCGTGGGTACGCGGGATCTGGCGCTGGAGGCGTACGGTCGAGCCGCCGATCGGGAAGAGGCCCCGCTTCACCTCGAAAAGGCCGAAGGTGGCGCTCCGGCCGGCCACCCGGATGTCGGTGCCCTGCAGGATCTCCGTACCACCGGCGACGCAATAGCCCTCTACGGCGGCGAGGACGGGTTTGCGGGGGCGGTGGTGGCGCAGCATCGCCTTCCAGTGCAGATCGGGGTCGGCCTTCAGCCGGTCCCGGTAGTGCTCCCCCTCCGTCCCCTTGCCCGCCAGGGCCTTGAGGTCCATGCCGGCGCAGAAGTCGCCGCCCGCGCCGGTGAGCACGACGGAACGGATCGTGTCGTCCTCGTCGGCCTCCTGCCAGCCGTCGTACAGCCCGACGAGGAGGGGCAGCGAGAGCGCGTTCTTCGCCTCGGGCCTGTTCAAGGTGAGTACCAGCGTGGCGCCTTCGCGCTGCACGGTGAGGTGTTCCGTACCAGCCATTGCTGTTCTCCCGTCTGGGGACCTAGAACAGGTTGCAGGAGGCGGGGGTCCAGTTCAAGAGTTTTCTGACAGACAGTCAGATTCTTTGACGGCCCCTCTTCCCAGTTGGGGTGCTCGGCGCTCTAATGACCGCCGAGCCAGTTGATGTGACGGGGTCAGGAGGAATGGTGGAGTACAACCTTGCCGACCTGTTCGAGTCGGTCGTCGACGTGGTCCCGGACCGCGAGGCGCTCGTGTACATCGACCATCCCGGCACCGGAGCGGAGCGCCGGCTCACCTACGCCCAGCTCGACGCGGCGGCCAACCGCATCGCCCACCACCTTCTGGACAGCGGGATCGAGCCGGGCGAGCACCTCGGCCTGCACCTCTACAACGGCATCGAGTACCTGCAGACGGTGCTGGCGTGCCTCAAGGCCCGGATCGTCCCGGTGAACGTCAACTACCGCTATGTCGAGGAGGAGCTGGTCCACCTCTACCGGGACGCGGACCTGGCGGCGCTGGCCTTCGACGCCGAGTTCACCGAGCGGGTCGCGGCCGCCCTGCCGCAGACGGAGAAGCTGCGGCATCTGGTGCGGGTGGGGACCCCGCCGGAGGGCGCGCCCGCGTTGCGTACCACCGGCTTCGCCGACGCCGAGGCGTCCGGCTCACCCGAACGGGAGTTCGGGCCACGCTCCGCCGACGACCTGTTCATCATCTACACCGGCGGCACCACCGGTATGCCCAAGGGCGTGATGTGGCGGCAGGAGGACCTGTTCTTCTCCGGCCTCGGCGGCGGCGCGCCGACCGGCGACCCGGTGAAGACGCCGGAGGAGCTGGCGGAGCGCGTGGCGGCGGGCGGGGACGGCATCACCTTCTTTCCCGCTCCCCCGCTGATGCACGGCACCTCCACGCTGACGGCGTTCATCGGCTTCAACTTCGGTCAGCGGATCGTCATCCACCGCAAGTTCGTGCCGGAGGAGGTGCTCCTCACCATCGAGAAGGAGAAGGTCACCAGCGTGTCGCTGGTGGGCGACGCGATGCTGCGGCCGCTCATCGACGCCCTGAAGGGGCCGCTCAGCCGAACGGACTGCTCCGCCCTGTTCAGCGTCTCCAGCTCCGGGGCAATCATGTCGGAGACGGTGCGCGCCCAGTTCCAGGAGCTGGTGCCGCACGTGATGCTGCTGAACAACTTCGGCTCCTCCGAATCCGGCTTCAACGGCACGGCGACGGACGACTCCGGCCCCGAGAAGGGCTTCCGGCTGCGGGTCAACGCCCGTACGGCCGTCGTCGACCCCGCCACGTACAAGCCGGTCACGGTCGGTGAACCGGGCCGCATCGCCCAGCGCGGACACGTCCCGCTCGGCTACTACAACGACCCGGAGAAGACGGCCGAGACCTTCTTCCGGAAGGGCGACGAGCGGTGGGTGCTGCTCGGCGACATGGCGACCGTCGACGAGGAGGGCATCGTCACCGTCCTCGGGCGCGGCTCCCAGTGCATCAACACCGGCGGCGAGAAGGTCTATCCCGAAGAGGTCGAGCAGGCCCTGAAATCGCATCCCGACGTGTACGACGTCCTCGTCGCGGGGGTGCCGGACCCCAAGTGGGGCAGCCGTGTCGCGGCGGTGGTGCAGCTGCGCCAGGGGGCGGCGCAGCCGTCGCTGGAGGACATCCAGTCGCACTGCCGGACCCGCCTCGCCGGGTACAAGATCCCGCGTCGGCTGGTGCTCGCCCCGGAGATCCGGCGCTCACCGAGCGGCAAGGCCGACTACCGCTGGGCCCGCACGGTGGCCGCGGCGGCCGAGGGCGCACCGGCGTAGCCGGGCCCGGCGCAGCGGGCCGGCGGCCCGCTGCGGCCGCGATGTCAGCCGTTTGCGCACGGGATGTATCCATCCGCTTACCCCGTGTGGCGAGCGGCGATGATCGCCCATAGCTTCGGCTCATGACGAAACGACAGATCAAGAGCCTCGCATGCATCGCAGTCGTCGCGGCCACCGGACTGGGCGCAGCCGCCCCGTCCGCCGCCGACAACCGGCACGTGGTGCGTCCGGGCGAATCGATCCAGAAAGCGGTGAACGCCGCACAGCCGGGAGACACGATTGTGATCTCGCCGGGCATCTACCGTGAGAGCGTCCTGATCACGAAGTCCGACCTGACCCTGCGGGGTTCGGGGGCGAGTACCGTGATCAAGCCCGGGGCGGCGAAGCGTGCCCCGAACGCCTGCACGACGGCCGGCAACGGAATCTGCGTCCTGGGCAAGGCGGGCCGGACCGTCAACGGCGTAAGCATCCGCGCGCTGACCCTCTCGGGCTTCAAGAAGAGCGGTATCTGGGCCTCCCGCACCGACCGGCTGACCGTCCGGCAGGTCATCGCCGAGAAGAACGGCGTGTGGGGCATCGCCCAGGAGAGGTCCACCCGTGGGGTGTTCCGGGGCAACATCGCCCGGGACAACGCCGAGTCGGGCATCTTCGTCGCCAACACGATCGACCGCGAGGGTGGCGCCATCGACACCAAGGGGGCGGTGATCCGCAACAACGTTCTGGAGGGCAACCGGATCGGAGCCACGGTCAGGCGGGTCAGAAACCTGTCCGTACACGGCAACAGGGTGACCGGGAACTGCGGCGGCCTGTTCGTCGTGGGCGACGAGACGAAGCCGTGGGCCGGGGCGATGACCATCCGCAACAACGTGATCTCCAAGAACAACAAGTTCTGCCCCAGCACCGTCAGACTCCCGGTCATCCAGGGATCCGGCATCGTCCTCACCGGCGCCGAGGCCACCGTCGTACGCGCCAACGTCATCAGGGACAACGTGGGCTCCTCACCTCTCTCCGGCGGCATCGTGCTGTTCAAGAGCTTCGTGGGCGCCCTCAACACGAACAACGTCATCAGAGACAACGTGGTGCTCGGCAACAAGACGGCCGACCTGGCCAACCGGGACACCGGCAAGGGCAACACGTTCTACGGCAACACGTGCCGGGCCTCCGAGCCCGCGGGGATGTGCTGACCGGTGTTCCTCTTCACCAGGAGAATCGAGGCGGTATGACGATCGTCAGTCCGACCCCCACGACCACCACCCCCACCACCCCGGCCCCCGTTGCCGCGCCCGCCCCGCAGTCCTCCATGCGGCTGAGGGAACTCGTCTTCGGGGCGGCGTGCGCCGCGGCCGTACGGGCGGCAGCCCGGCTGGGCGTGGCCGACGCGCTGGGCGAGGCGCCCACGGGTGCGGAGGACCTCGCGGCGGCGGTGAACTGCGAGGCGCGGTCCCTGCGGCGGCTGCTCCACGCCCTGTCCTGCTACGGGATCTTCGCGGAGACCGAGGACGGGAAGTTCGTGCACACCGACATGTCACGGATGCTGCGGGAGGACGCCCCGAACAGCCTGCGGTACATCGCCCTGTGGTGTACGGAGCCGTGGACCTGGGACGTCTGGCCGCGGCTCGACGAGGCGGTGCGTTCCGGCACGAGCGTCTTCCGCGAGGTGTACGGCAAGGGCTTCTTCGACCACCTGCACCAGGACGCGCACGAATCGGCGCATGTCTTCAACAGGGCCATGACTACGTCCAGCATGCAGTCGGCGCTGGACGTCGCGGAACTCCTCGACCTCACCGGCGTTACGTCGGTCGCGGACATCGGCGGCGGCCAGGGGCACGTACTCGCGAGCCTGCTGGAGAGGCATCCCGCGGTCCGCGGAAC
Source organism: Streptomyces sp. A3M-1-3 (assembly GCF_024213665.1). Lineage (GTDB taxonomy): Bacteria > Actinomycetota > Actinomycetes > Streptomycetales > Streptomycetaceae > Streptomyces. The sequence continues at coordinate 13,811 of NZ_JANAVP010000013.1, read as the reverse complement.
GCTGCTCGATCTGCCCGACGTCGTGGCCAAGGCCGATCCCCGGCTGCGCGACGGCGGCCCGCTCGCGGAGCGGGTGCACATCGTCCCCGGGGACTGCCGGCGGAGCATCCCGGTCAAGGCCGATCTCTACATCATCAAGAACATCCTGGAGTGGGACGACGACAGCACCCGCAGAACGCTGTGCAACGTGGTCGCCGCGGCCCGCCCGGGAGCCAGGGTCGTGATCATCGAGAACCTCGTCGACGACACGGCCTCGATGAAGTTCACCACCGCCATGGACCTGCTTCTGCTGCTGAACGTGGGCGGCGCGAAGCATTCCAAGGAGAGTCTGGTGGACCGGATCACCACTGCCGGTCTGATCCTCGGCGAAATCCGGCCGGTCAACGCGTATCTGCACGCGTTCGAATGCGCCGTCCCCAGCTGAACCGCGAACAACGCCCCGAGCCCGGCGCATTGCCGGGCTCGGGGCGAACTCGTGCTCGTCACGCGGTACGGTCGCGCTCCCAGCGGTAGAACTGGCGGGCCATGGCGTCCTTCGGGGTCTTCCATGTCTCGGGGTCGTACGGGCTGACGAAGGCGGACAGCTTGTCGCTGATGTCCCGGAAGGCGGGGTGTTCCGTCACCTTCGCGATCTCGGGGCCGGGCGGCCGCTCCGATTCGATGAGGTGCAGGTACACGTCGCCGAACTGGAACAGGCTGCGCCGGCTGACTCCGACGAGGTGGGGCAGTTCGCCGCTGTCGGAGGCCGCGAACAGTTCGGCGATGTCCGGAGCCGATTCCGGCGCCATACGGGCGACGATCAGAGCGTGGTGCATCGGGGAGGTCCCTTCGTGTGCCGCCGGGGGGCGGCGGCACGTAGGCGGGGCGTAGGCGGCGGGGTGTCAGTTCGGCGTGACGGGGGCGGGGGTGTGGCGTTCACGGTCGTGCTGCTCGATCCGGTCCCGGATGAGTTCCATCTGGATGCGGGAGTTGCGGTTGATGTTGTCGGTCATCCAGGCGTCGTCGACCGGGGCTTCGGGCTTCATCGCGAAGTCCTGCGTCCACTGCATCCGGATGCCGTCCGGGACCTCCGCGTACTCCCAGCGGATGTCCATGCGCTGGAACGGGCCGGTCTCGACCCGGCGGGCGCGGACCGTGAGCCCCGCGCGGTCGGTCACCCGTTCCGAGACCCAGCTCCAGACCTTGCCGTTCTCGTCGGGATGCATGGTCAGCCGGAAGGTCGTCTTGTCGCCCTCCCGGGCGAGGATCTCGACCGACGCGTACTCGCTGAACAGCCGCGGCCAGTTCTCGATGTCGTTGGTCACGTCCCAGACGAGGTCCAGGGGGGCCGCGATGGTGATGGCGTTCTCGGTGTGTCCGGGCACGTCAGGCTCCAGTCATGAGGGTGTTGTTGACGAGGTCGAGGAACTCACGCGGGGTCTTGCACCGGTCCGCGTCGGGGGGCAGCGGCCGGCCGTGCCGGTTCTCCAGCTCGCCCACGATGCCGAGGAGGCCCAGCGAGTCGAGTCCGAACTCGTCGAACTTGGAGTCGGGCCGGTTCTCCATCTCGTTCGGATCGACGGTCAGGCCGGCGCCCTTCTTCATCAGCGCGGCCAGTTCTTCCATGGTCAGTTGAGCGGTCATGAGGGGGTTCTCCTTCTCACGAGGGGGTGTCGGTGGCGCGCCGCAGCACGAGGGCCGCGTTCGACCCCATGAGTCCACGGCTCAGCACGAGCGCCGTCCGCAGGTCGGCGGGGCGGGCACGGCCGGTGGCCACGTTGAGGTCGTGGCACACGTCGAAGACGTTGGGCGTCGGCGGTATGAGGCCGTGCTCCATGGCGAGCACCGCGGCGGCCGTGTCCAGGACGGGCGCTCCGCAGTAGGCCCTGCCGATGCCCGTCTTGGGGGCCGTGACCGGTACCCGCTGCCCGTGCGCGCCCAGCGCGTCGGCGATCGCCATGGCCTCGGCCCGGTCGGCCTCGGGTACGCCGAGCGCGTCCGCGAAGACGACGTCGATCTCCTCCGGCGCGCAGCGGGCTTCCCGCAGCGCGCCGCGGATCGCCTCGGCCAGCCCCTCCCGGGACTCCTCCCAGCGGGACGCCCCGGTGAAGGTCGCGGCGTGCCCGGCCAGCTCGGCACGGACGCGGGCTCCCCGGCGGCGGGCCGCCTTCTCCTCTTCGACGACCAGCATGGCGCCGCCCTCGGCGGGGACGAAGCCGCAGGCGTCGGCGGTGAAGGGCCGGTAGGCGCGCGCCGGGTCGTCGCAGGTGCTCAGGTCCTCGTACCCGAGCTGGCAGACCACCGAGTACGGGGCCAGGGGGGCTTCGGCCGCACCGACCACGACGGCGTCGGTGCCCCGGCCGATCGCGCCGGCGGCGTGCGCGAGCGCGTCCAGGCCGCCGGCCTCGTCGCTGGCGACGACGCCACAGGGTCCCTTGAAGCCGCCGCGGATCGATATCTGGCCGGTACTGGCGGCGTAGAACCACGCGATGGACTGGTACGGGCCGACGTAGCGGGAGCCCTGGCCCCACAGCCGCTGGAGTTCACGCTGTCCGAATTCGCCGCCGCCAGACCCGGCGGCGGTCACCACCCCGACGGCGAACGGTGATCCGTCGTAGTCGGCGCGGCCGAGCCTGGCGTCGTCCAGGGCGAGGTCGGCCGCGGCCATCGCGAAGTGCGTGAACCGGTCGGTCTGGACGACATAGCGCTCTTCGATGAGCGCGACCGGGTCGAAGCCCCGGATCTCGCCGGCCACGCGCAGCGGCAGATGCTCGCATCCCTCGCGGGTGACCCGGTCGAGAACGCTGATGCCTTCCTGCGTCGTCTTCCAGAAGACCTCGGTGCTCGCCCCGTTGGGGGCGACGACACCGATGCCTGTGACGACCGAACGCCGATCCTGCCGGAAGCTCATCGTGTCCTCCCACTTGGTCGGGTCATGACCACCGCGGACTGGAAGCCGCCGAACCCGCTGCCGACCGAGAGCACGCTGCGCAGCTTCAGAGGGCGCGCGGTGCGTGGCACGTAGTCGAGGTCGCACTCCGGGTCCGGCGTCTCGTAGTTCGCCGTCGGCGGCACCACCTGGTTGGCCAGGGCCAGCACGCACGCCACGATCTCGATCGCCCCGATGGCGCCCAGCGAGTGGCCCACCATCGACTTGATCGAGCTCATGGGTACGTCGTAGGCGTGCGCGCCCAGCGACCGCTTGACCGCGGCCGTCTCGTGCCGGTCGTTCTGCTGGGTGCCCGAGCCGTGTGCGTTGACGTAGTCGATCTCCGAACTGTCGAGCCGGGCGTGGGCGAGAGCGGTGTTGATGGCCTCGGCCATCTCCAGACCCTCGGGGGTCAGGCCGGTCATGTGGTAGGCGTTGCCGAAGGTGGCATAGCCCTGGATCTCGCAGTACACGGTCGCCCCACGGGCCCGGGCGTGCTCCAGCTCCTCCAGGACGAGCACGGCTCCGCCCTCGCCCATGACGAAGCCGTCCCGGTTGGCGTCGAACGGCCGGGAGGCGTGCTCCGGGTCGTCGTTGTTCGCGGATGTCGCCTTGATGGCGTCGAAGCACGCCACCGTGATCGGGGAAATGGGCGAGTCGGACGCACCGGCTATGCATACGTCGACCCGGCCCTCCTCGATGGTGTGGAAGGCGTACCCGATCGCGTCGAGGCCGGAGGTGCAGCCCGTCGAGACGGTCTGCACGGGCCCGTGGGCACCGACCTGTTCGGCGACCGCGGAGGCGAGGGAGCTCGGTGAGAACGCCCGGTGCAGATGACGCCCCGCCGGCCGGTGGTCCACGTCCCAGCGCGAACCGGCGCTGCTGACGGCCACGTAGTCGTGTTCGAGGCGGGTCGTGCCGCCGACCGCGGTGCCCAGGGACACCCCGATGCGCCAGGGGTCCTCCTTCTCCGGGTCGAGACCGGCGTCGCGTACGGCCTCCCTGGCGGCCACCATCGCGAACTGGATGTACCGGTCGGAGCGGGCGACCTGCTCGCTGTCGAGGCCGTGGGCGGCGGGATCGAAGTCGCACTCGGCGGCGATACGCGAGCGGAAGCCCTCCGGGTTGAAGAGCGTGATGCCCCGCGTCGCCGTACGGCCGTTCGAGAGAAGGTCCCAGAACGCCGGTGCGCCCACGCCACCGGGGGCGACGACGCCGACCCCGGTGACCGCCACCCGCCGGGTCACGAAACCACCTCCGTACGTTCTGGCGGCCAGCCCTGCTCGGCGCTGTCCGTGTGCTCGGTGTCGACGTGCCCCAGCTCCGGGCGCGGGGCGAGCGGGCCGAGGTGGAAGACCATGCGCGCCTCGACGTCACCCACGTTGCGGAAGCGGTGGCGCACGTGAGGAGGGATCAGGAGGCCCTGATCGGGCCGGATCGGGTGCGGTTCACCGTCCAGGTCCACCTCGAGGAGTCCGCTCACGACGTACACGAACTCCTCGGAGTACGGGTGGTAGTGCTCGCCGATGCGGTCACCGGGCTGCACGATGGCCAGGCCCATGAAGCCACTCGTGGCGCCCACCGCGGTCGGCGTGAGCATGGCGCGCAGGTCGCCGCCGCGCCTGCGGTTGGGCTGGGTCTCGCTGAGGTCCACGATGCGTGGGCGGTGCATGGTCATGGGTACTTCCTCCAGGTGCGTTGTGCCGGCGACGTTGAGCGGGGGGCCCTGGGGCCCGGTGCCCGGGTCAGGAGTCCCGGGCCCGACGGTCGGTGATCAGGTTCATGTCGGAGCGTGCGAGCAGCCGCGAGATCTCCGCGTCGGTCCTCGGCACGTCCCCGCGGCCGTGGAGCAGACGCGCCAGCACGGCTGACTTGCGGGGGCCTTCGACGCCGAGCGCCAGCGCGGGCCTGGCGTCCATCGGGCCGCTGATGTCGATGAGCCGGACCACGATGTCGTCACGCTGGAAGATCGTGCTGCCGTCGATGGGGCTCGTGGTGTCATCGGCCGCCGCCTCGTCCTGGCAGGCCAGGTGCCGGGCCAGTGCCATACCGCAGCCCTGCTTGGCCTGGTAGAACAGCGCGTGCCGGGTGACGTCCGACGGATCGTGCTCGCGCGCCGCCACATGGTGGACCGCCGGGAGCGCGGCCCGGGTGAAGAACACCCGGGCGGAGTCGGGATCCCTGAGGTCACGGTCCTGTTCCAGGTAGGGGTTGATGGCCTCCTCGACGGCCCTGACCTCGGGCTGCTGGGCCACGTGCCGCAGGGCCGCGAGCAGGTCGCCCTGCACCTCGACCGCCCGTACGACGCGGTTGCCGTGCATGAAGAGCGAGGTGCGGCGCAGCCGGGTGATCTCGTCGACCTTCGCCTCCGGCGGGGTGTACCCGGCCAGGATCTTGGCGACGGTCGCCTCGCTGCCCGGCTTGACCGTAAAGGTGAGGGCGTGGCGGACCACACCGTCCCCGAGGCGGGGGGAGGTCTGCAGGCGGCCCTTGGCCGGCTCGGGAGCGCTCGTGAAGCTCTGCCCGGTCTCCCGAAGGATGCTGAAGCGCAGGGATCGCGTATCACGTACGCAGCTGTGCAGCGGCTGGACCGTCGTGACGTGCTCCTCGCTGTTCACCCAGGCGAGGAAGGGCGGTGCGCTCTCCCATTCGCTGGTGATGAGCCACTGCGACGGGTTCTCGATCGACTGGCACAGCTGGTCGCTGATGTGTCCGGGGACGGACGCGACCTGGTTGCGCAAGTGCTCGTACGCCTCGAGGAACTGCTTCTGCGCACCCTCGTGAAGGTCCAGCAGCAGAACCACCCGAAGCCTGGAGCCGTCGAAGGCGGACTGCGATATCCGTTCCGACAAGGTTGTCGTCATCTTCCTCACTCCTTCAATGGCGGATGCGGACGGTCCGCCCCCCAAGTCGCGGGCGGCTCTCCCGAGTCGATCGTGGGCCGCTGGTACGGGTGGCGCGAGATGTGTGAACCAAGCGGGTGAATGGGCGTCCGAACCCGTCCCACAAGGGCATGGACACTGCATCCCGTAGGGCGGCTCGAGCTGGAGCGACTGATGAACGACAACATCGACGACCGCGTGCCGGTCCTCATCGTGGGCGGCTCCCTGGTGGGCCTGTCCGCCTCACTGTTCCTGGGCCGGCTCGGCGTCCGGCATCTGCTCGTCGAGAAGCACGAAGACACCTCCATTCACCCGCGCGGACGCGGGAACAACGTGCGGACGATGGAGCTGTACCGGACTGCCGGCGCCGAGCAGGCGATCCGGGAGGCCGCCTCGGTCCTCGCGGACAACCACGGCATCCTCCAGGCCCCGTCGCTCACCGGCGACGAGCAGGAGTGGCTGTTCAAGGACATCGATCCCGGTGGCGCGCTCGCGCGTTTCAGCCCGGCGGGGTGGTGCCTGTGCAGTCAGAACGATCTGGAACCGGTACTGCTGTCCCAGGCCCGCGCGCAGGGAGGTGACCTGCGGTTCTCCACCGAGCTGATCTCGTTCGACCAGGACGGCTCGGGAGTGAGCGGGGTGCTGAGGAACCGGGAGACCGGCGAGCAGCGCACGGTACGCGCGGACTACCTCATCGCGGCCGACGGGCCTCGCAGCCCCGTCCGGCAGCAGCTGGGGATCGGCCAGACCGGACCCGGCGACCTGTTCCACAATGTGAGCATCACCTTCCGCTCCAAGCGGCTGGCCGAAGTGCTGGGAAACCGGCGGTTCATCGTGTGCTACCTCACCAACCCCGAAGCGGACGGCGCCCTGTTGCCGGTCGACAACCTGGCGAAGTGGGTGTTCCACGCGCCCTGGCAGCCCGACCGGGGTGAGGTCCTGGAGGACTTCACCGACGAACGGTGCGCGAAGCACATCCGCCATGCGGTCGGCGCACCGGAACTCGACGTCGAGATCACCGGCAAGGCTCCGTGGCACGCCGCCGAGCGGGTCGCTGAGCGGTACTCGTCCGGCCGGGTCTTCCTCGCCGGCGACTCCGCCCACGAGATGTCCCCCACCGGGGCGTTCGGCTCCAACACCGGCATCCAGGACGCGCACAACCTCGCCTGGAAGCTCGCCGCCGTGCTCGGCGGCTGGGCAGGGCCCGGACTGCTCGATTCGTACGACGCGGAGCGCCGGCCGGTCGCCCAGGCGACCAGCGCACGCGCCTCGGCGCGATCGAGCGAGCACAGCCACCCCGGATACGCCGCGGCTCCCGGCGTGGGCGGCGGACGGCAGGGCGGGATGCTCTCGGTGGCCATGGGCTACCGCTACCCGCGGGGCGCGGTCCTCGGCGTCGACCCCGAACTGCCCGTCGTGCCGGAGCGGATGGAGCTGACCGGCGCGCCGGGCACCCGGGCCCCGCACATGTGGCTGCTCGACCGGGGCGAGCGGAAGTCCACCCTGGACCTGTACGAGCGTTCCTTCGTGCTGCTGTGCGGCTCCGCGGGCGGGGCGTGGCACTCGGCCGCGCGGCGCGTCGCGGACCGGCTGTCCGTACGGCTCGACGCCTACCGGGTCGGCGCCGGACCGGACGCCGACCTCACGCCCGAGGACGCGAACGGGAAGGGGAACGGGGCCGGGGCCGGGGCCGACTGGGCGGAGGTCCACGGCACGAGCGCGGAAGGTGCCGTACTCGTACGACCGGACGGCTTCGTGGCCTGGCGGTCGGCGGGTTCCGTGCCCGATCCGGAGACGGCCCTCCACGAGGCGCTGGCCTCGCTGCTCGACCGGGGCTGACCCGGGGGCTCCGGTCGTTCGGGCCGCGTCAGAGGCAACCGAACCGCTTCAGTTCCCTGAGGAAGTCCTCGGGCTTTGTCGGGTGCACCAGATGGCCGGCGTCGAGGGTGACGAGCCTGCATCCGGGGATGAGGCCCGCCATCCGGGCCAGACCATCCTGCGAGACAGTGCCCCCTCGGTGCGGTAGGCGAGTTCGGTTACTGAGGCATGCGCGCCATCCTCGCCACCTGCCGACAGTCACCGCAACGCGGTTTACTGATCCGCAGCACGACGACCGAATGATCGGTCGTCCGGTTCGGGCGGGAGGATTCGTCATGGCGGCACGGTCGGACGCGGCGGAAGGTTTCACTCACGAGGAGCTCGCGGCACTGCAGCTCGAGCGGCTGCGTGCCACCCTTCGGCACGCTTACGCGCATGTGCCCTTCTACCGGGAGTCCTTCGACAAGGCGGGAGTCCGGCCCGAGGACTGCCGGTCGCTCGCCGACCTCGCGCGTTTCCCGTTCACCACGAAGGCAGATCTGCGGGACAACTACCCCTTCGGGATGTTCGCCGTGCCGGAGTCGGATGTGCGGCGCATCCACGCCTCCAGCGGCACCACCGGACAGCCCACAGTCGTCGGTTACACCGAACGGGACCTGGACATGTGGGCCGACGTGGTGGCCCGGTCGATCCGCGCCGCCGGCGGCCGGCCCGGCCAGAAGGTGCATGTGGCGTACGGATACGGGCTGTTCACCGGCGGCCTGGGCGTCCACTACGGCGCCGAACGGCTCGGCTGTACAGTCGTCCCCGCGTCCGGCGGGATGACCGCGCGCCAGGTGCGGCTGATCCAGGACTTCAGGCCCGAGATCATCATGGTGACGCCCTCCTACATGCTCACCCTGCTGGACGAGTTCGAGCGGCAGGGCATCGATCCCCGTACCACCTCTCTGCGGACCGGCATCTTCGGCGCCGAGCCGTGGACGGAGGAGATGCGGCGCGAGATCGAGGAGCGCTTCGCCATCGACGCCGTGGACATATACGGGCTGTCCGAGGTGATCGGCCCGGGTGTCGCGCAGGAGTGCGTCGAGACCAAGGACGGCCTGCACATCTGGGAGGACCATTTTTATCCGGAGGTGGTGGATCCCGTCACGGACGAGGTGCTGGCCGGCGGCGAGCACGGGGAGCTGGTGTTCACCTCGCTCACCAAGGAGGCCATGCCGGTGATCCGCTACCGCACGCGGGATCTGACCCGGCTGCTGCCGGGCACGGCGCGGCCCCCGTTCCGACGGATGGAGAAGGTCACCGGCCGCTGCGACGACATGATCATCCTGCGCGGGGTGAACCTCTTCCCGGCCCAGATCGAGGAGATCCTGCTGCGTACGCCGGGAGTCGCGCCGCACTTCCAGTTGCGGCTGACCCGCGAGGGCCGGATGGACGCGCTGACGGTACGGGCGGAGTCGCGGCGGGATGCCTGCGCGGCGGACCGTACCGCGGCCGCCGAGGCGGTCGTGCGGGCGGTGAAGGACGGCATCGGGGTGTCGGTCGGGGTCGAGATCGTCGACCCCGAGACGCTGGAGCGGTCCGTGGGCAAGATCAGGCGGATGGTGGACGAGCGGCCGAAGTGAAGCGGTCCCTCAGCTCCCGCTTGAGGATCTTCCCGCTGGCGTTGCGTGGCAGCTCGTCCACGAGCAGCACCTGTTTGGGTGCCTTGAAGTGGGCGAGCCGTTCGCGCGCGTGCGCGGTCAGCTCCTCGGCGGTCACGTCGCCGCGCGGCACCACGACGGCGGTGACCGCCTCGATCCAGCGGTCGTCGGGCAGTGCGATCACGGCAACCTCCGCGACCCGCGGATGCTCGTACAGCACGTCCTCGACCTGGCGGGAGGCGACCAGCACTCCCCCGGAGTTGATGACGTCCTTCACCCGGTCGACCACCGTGAAGTACCCCTCGGCGTCGCGTACGGCGAGGTCGCCGGAGCGGAACCACCCCTTGCGGAAGGCCTCTTCGGTCTCGGCGGGCTTGCGCCAGTAGCCCACGCACAGCTGCGGTGAGCGGTAGACGACCTCGCCGGGTGTGCCGTCGGGTACCTCCCTGCCGTCCTCGTCGACGACCTTGGCCTCGACGTACCGGACCGTGCGGCCGCAGGATTCCATCCGCCCCTCGTGTTCCTCTGGGCGCAGGACAGTGGCCAGCGGGCCGATCTCGCTCTGGCCGAAGCAGTTGTAAAAGCCGAGCCCGGGCAGCCGCCGGCGCAGCCGCTCCAGCACGGGCACGGGCATGATCGACGCGCCGTAGTAGGCCTTGCGCAGCGCGCGGAGGTCGCGGGTGGCGAAGTCGGGGTGACTGGCGAGCCCGATCCAGACGGTCGGCGGAGCGAACAGGCTGTCCGCACGGCCTGCCTCGACGAGGTCGAAGATCTGTACGGCGTCCGGCGCGTCCAGGATGGTGTTCTCCGCGCCGACCGCGAGGTACGGCAGCAGGAAGACGTGCATCTGGGCGGAGTGGTAGAGCGGCAGCGAGTGGACGGGCCGGTCGTTCTCGTCGAGGTCGAGGGCCTGGATGGCGCTGGCGTACTCGTGGACCAGCGCCCGGTGCGTCATCATCGCGCCCTTGGGGAGCGCGGTGGTGCCCGAGGTGTAGAGCAGCTGGACCACGTCCCGCTGGTCCCGGTCGGGTTCGAACTCCTCGGGCTCGCTCAGGGCGGCAAGCAGCGAGTCGTCCGTGTCGCGCAGCGCGCGTACGGCAAAGCCGTCCGGGATCCGGCCGGCCAGGTCAGGATCGGCGAGGACCAGCGCGGCGGCGGAATCCTCCAGGATGTATGCGAGGTCGTCGCCGGCGAGGTTCTGATTGACCGGCACATGCACCAGCCCGGCGCGCGCACAGGCGAGGAAGGCGATCAGGTACGCGTCCGAGTTGTGGCCGTACGAGGCGACCCGGTCGCCCTGCTCAAGTCCGTGGCCGGTCAGGGTGGCTGCCGCGGTCGAGACCGCCTCGTCCAACTCCTGGTAGGTCCAGGTCCGGTCCTTGTACCGCAGCGCCGTGCGCTCGGGCACCCGCCCGGCACTGATCCGCACGATCCCGTCGACGGTGCTATTGCGTACTTCCCTCATGACGCGATCCTGTGCGCCGGGCAGGGGCAGGTCAAGGTCCCTCGCGCACACTCCGCGCACAGGAGATACCGAACGGGATAACGACGCCTCCAAGCGCCTCATGCAGCGCTGGGAGTCCGGCGAGACGGCCGCACCCCGGCCGGTCTACGCCCGCGCCCTGGAGGTCGTGACCGGCCTGCCGATCGGCCCCCTGGGCCTCGCGGCCTCGGTACAGGCGCGCGTGTCCGACGACGGCCACGGCGGTCACGATCTCGTGGACAGGCCAACCGGCGTCCCCGTGGCCAACGGCGCCCCTGCGGCCCAGACGGCGCCGCGCGGGAACTACTCCGGGGTGTGGCTGTCCCGGTACGAGTTCGTCTCGTTCGGCCGGGACAACCAGGTGTTCGTGGGGCTGCACTACGTGGTGCTGCTCCAGCACGGCAACCGGCTCACTGGCCGCAGCCTGCCGAACGCGTCGCTCAACCCGGACTCGCCGCTCACCCTGGATCTCCAGCTCGACGGCGCCACGGTCACCGGCACGTGGACCGAGCAGACCGCGACCGAGGGCTACTACCGAGGGGCGAGGTACTTCGGCGCGCTCCAGATGCTCGTGGAGCCGACCGGCCGACGCATGGCCGGGAAGTGGGTCGGCTTCGGCAAGGACTTCGACGTCAACACCGGTCCGTGGGAGCTGCGGCTCATGGACGCCGATACCGGCAAGGCGACGCTGGCCAAGTACGACCGGCCGCCGGAGGCGTGATCGCCAGCCAGCTGCTACGACGAACCCCCGCCAGGATCGACCCTGGCGGGGGTTCTGTCGCGCGGCGGGTCAGCGCCGCACCCAGTCGATGTCGACGGACTCGGGGTCGAAGTACGACTGTCCCGGCCGCCATCCGGCCGGGCGTCCGGTGCGCGCGGGCAGCAGGGTCACCGACACGAGCGCGGCGACGATCCGGCGCCGGATCGCCAGGCCGTACCGCGCCCGCCACCAGGCGAGCGCCTCGTCCGTGTCCTCGGCGTGCCGCCGGACCAGTTCGGGAAGGTCGACCTCATCGAGCGGGCCGGGCGCGGCAGCGGCGGCTGCCGCCGTGGCCGCGTCGGTGATCTCCTGCTCGACGGCCGCGAGCTTCTGCTTGATCCGCCGCGCGGCCTCCCGGTACTCCACCGGGTCGGCGTCGTCGTCACCGGCGAACGCCTCGGCCAGGCCCTCCAGACGGGCCGTGAGCGCCTTGTGGCGGCCTTCCAGGGCGTCCAGGTCCGCCCCTGCCGTCGCCGGGGCCGGAGGCGCGAAGAGCACGTGTGCGTCTTCGCGGCACAGCCGAGCGATGATCACGCGCTCCACGAAGTCGTCGACCGGCGCCGCCTGTCGGATCAGGTGCGCGCGCTCGGTGCACCGGTACTGCTGCGGCGCCCCGGCGTGCGCCCCGCCGGGACGGATGACCGCGCCGCAGTGGCACCGATACAGGCCGCTGCCCAAGTAGCGCACGGACTTGCCGTCATGACCGGCACTCAGGTGCGAGCTGCGGGCCGGGTCGGTCAGCACGTTGCGCACGGCCAGCCACACGTCATGGTCGAGGATCGCGTCCCACTGCGCCGGGCCGACGACCTCGCCCCGGTGCTCGACGAGCCCGGCGATCCGGGCCGACAGCAGCGTCTTGCGCAGCGACGGCACGGCACAGGGGGTGCCGCGCGGCGTGAGGGCGTCCTCGGCGTTCCATGCGCGGCAGATGCCCGCCGGCGTGAGGCCCTTGTCCGGGTCGGCGTCGTGGGCGAGCACGGCGTCTGCGGCCATGCGGATCAATTCCGCCTCGGTCCCGTCGACCTGGGGAACCTCGGGGTCCTGCCCCTTGGCCTTGGGCTTCACGGCCTGGTAGCCGAACGCGCGCGGCCCGCCGTGGTTGACCCCGGCGGTGCGGTTGGCCTGGTGCTTGTCCCGCATCCGCTACACGGCGTGCTCAACCTCGTGTGTGCTCACGCTCGCCAAGATACGGGCGACCATCCGGCCGCTCGCGGAGGAAAGATCGAGTTCGCCCTGGACGACCGGCCGGATCACGGCGTGCGTGCGGTCCACGATGTCGATGAGCGGCTCAAGGTCGCGGGCCTGGCGGTACAGGCGGTCGGTGTGCCACACCAGTACCGCATCGGCCGCGCCAGCCGCGAGCATGTCCAGCGCGGCCGCGTACCCCGGGCGGCGGGCCCGCTGGCCGCGCTTGCCGATCGCGGTCCGGTCGTCGTCGGTCTCAACGCCGATGACAACCCAGCCCAGTTCGGCGGCGAGCTTGCGGCAGGCGGCTTCCTGCCGGGCGACCCCTTCGGCCTTGCCGTCCGGGTCGTGCGAGATGCGCGTGTAGATCACTGTGCGGAGCAGAGCGTTCACGGTGCGTGCCATGGGGTTAAAGTACGCCCGGATCATGAACTTGGAAAACTCCAACAACAGTGCCTGGCTGGCCAACGCGGATCAGCCGCTCACCGGCTACCCGCGGGTGTTCGGCACCGTCGGGACCCCGCGCTCACTGCGGACCCGTGGCGCGGTGGAGGACGTCGCGGCGATGGCCCGCAAGGGCGGGCTGACGGTGGCCGACCTTCAGGGGCAGCAGTTCGCGAACCGGGCGCCGGCCGGGGATCTGGCGGCGGCCGACGTGGCCGCGGCCTGTGCCGCGCTGCCGGGCGGCTCCGCGGTGGGCAGCGACGGCGGGGCGGTCGATGTGTCGGAGGCGTGCGCGGTGCTGAAGAACTGGGACCGGACGGTGGACACCGGCAGCCGTGGGGCTCTGCTCTTCGACCGCTTCTGGCGCCGGCTCGTCGGAGGCGTCCCGGCGGCGGAGCTGTGGAAGGTCCCGTTCTCCCCAGGCCGACCCGGTGTGGACGCCGAACACGCTGAACACCGCCTCGCCCGCAGTGGCCCGTGCACTGGCCGACGCCGTGGGCGAGCTGCGGAAGGCGGGCATCGCCCTGGATTCCCCGCTGGGTGAGCACCAGTTCGTCGTACGGGGCGGCAAGCGCATCCCCATCCACGGCGGCACCGAGGCGCTCGGCATCTGGAACAAGATCGAGGTGCGCCACGAGGCGCCACTGTTACCGGGCAGGGGTGCAAGACCCCTGCCGCCGGGCTGTCG
>NZ_JANAVP010000012.1 GCF_024213665.1 Streptomyces sp. A3M-1-3 | reverse complement strand
CAACACCGTTCGGGGCGCACGGCTGAGCAGCAGTCTTGGAAACAAGACTCACTCCCGCTCAGTCTCTAGGAACGGTTGCGGATCCGTCTCGATGCGGCAACGGCTTGCGGAAGGTCAAGCTCAGGACACGATGTCCTTGCGGGCGAAGCCGCGGAACGCGAGCGCGAACAGCACCACCGCGTACGTCACCGAAACCGCCGCCCCCTTGACCATTCCGCCCCACTCCAGCTGCGGCTGCAGCGCGTCCGCCCACGCGAACTGCCAGTGCGCCGGGAGGAAGTCGCGCCACGATCCGAGCGCGGTCACCGCGTCCAGTACGTTGCCCACGATCGTCAGGCCCACCGCCCCGCCGACCGCGCCCAGCGGCGCGTCCGTCTTCGTCGAGAGCCAGAACGCCAGTGCGGCCGTGACCAGTTGGGAGACGAAGATGAACGCGACGGCGAGCGCGAGCCGCGGCACGGTGTCGCCTGCGGCCAACGCCCCGCCGGTGGGCAGCTTCAGCGGCCCCCACCCGTACGCGACCGTGCCCGCCGCCAGCGCGACCACCGGCAGCAGCACCATCGCCGCCAGGCTGAACCCGAGCGCGACCGTCAGCTTGGAGGCCAGCAGCCGGGCCCGCGGTACGGGCGCGGCGAGCAGATAGCGCAGCGAGGACCAGCTCGCCTCGGACGCCACGGTGTCGCCGCAGAACAGCGCCACCGGCACCACCAGCAGGAAGCCGGCCGAGACGAAGAGGCAGGTGGCGGCGAAGTTGGCGCCGGACGCGGTGGCGGTGTCGATCAGCGTGATCCGCTCGTTGCCGCCGCCGTCCGGCGTCCCGCCGATCGCGAACGCCGCGATGAGGATGAACGGCAGCGCGGCCAGCACCGCCCCCATCACCAGGGTCCGCCGCCTGCGCCACTGCCGCATCGCCTCGACGCGCAGCGGGAGGGTATGGCGGGGGCGGTACCCGGGGGCGGCCGTCAGCGTGCTCATGCGGAGCCTCCGATCAGGGTGAGGAACGCGTCCTCGAGACGGCGGTGCGGTCCGACACCGGTCAACGGCACGTCCAGGCGGACGAGTTCGGCGATCAGTTCGCTCGCGGTCGCGCCGTCGAGCCGTACGAGCAGGCCCTCGTCCGTACGGACCGCCGAGCCCACGCCCTCCAGCGCGGCCACCTTCTCGGCCACCACGTCGGTGACCTCGTCGGCCACCGTGACGAGCAGCATGTCGCCGCCGCCCGTGATCTCCGCGACCGGGCCGGCCTGCACCAGCCGGCCGCGGTCCATGACCACCAGGTGGGTGCAGGTCTGCTCGACCTCCGCGAGGAGGTGGCTGGAGACGATGACGGTCCGGCCCCCGGCCGCGTACCGGATCATCACGTCCCGCATCTCGCGGATCTGCGGCGGGTCGAGGCCGTTGGTCGGTTCGTCGAGGATCAGCAGATCCGGCAGCCCCAGCATGGCCTGCGCGATGGCGAGCCGCTGCCGCATGCCCTGGGAGTACGTACGGACGGCCCGCTCCAGTGCGTCGCCGAGCCCGGCGATCTCCAGGGCTTCCGCCAGGTGGCAGTCCTCGGCGGGGCGGCCGGTGGCCTGCCAGTACAGCTCCAGGTTGGCCCGCCCGGAGAGGTGCGGCAGGAAGCCGGCGCCCTCGACGAAGGAGCCGACCCGCGAGAGGACCGGCGCGCCGGGGCGGATCGCGTGTCCGAAGACGCGGATCTCGCCGCTGTCGGGGGTGATCAGGCCCATCAACATGCGCAGGGTGGTGGTCTTGCCGGCGCCGTTGGGGCCGAGCAGTCCGAGGACCTGGCCCTGTTCGACGCGGAAGGAGAGGTCGCGCACGGCGTACCGGTCGGCGGACTTGGCGTACCGCTTCGTCAGGTCGGTGATCTGCAACGGTACGTCCGCCAGTGCGGCTTCGGGCGCCGGGGCCGTGGTGCGGCGCCGGGCGGTCAGCAGCAGCGCGGCCGCGAGCGCCGCCGCTCCGAGCGGCAGCCCCCAGGTCCACCAGGGCAGTCCGGCTGCGGCGGTCTTCACCCCGTCGGCGGCCGGCACGGCGAGCGGGCTCTCGACGGAGACGGTGTACGTGGCGGGGGCGGCCGGGGACGCGTAGCCGAGGTCGGTCGCGGAGAGGACGAGGCGCAGCCGGTGGCCGGCCTCCACCCCGTGGTCGACGGCCGGGAGGGTCAGCTCGACACTCGTACCCGCTTTCGCGTCCGTCACCCGCACCGGCGCGACGAGCTGGGCGGGCAGCACCTGCTGCCGCCCGTCCGGCGCCACGTCGTACACCTTGCCGAACAGCACCGCGGACCCGTCCGCCGCGGTGGAGCTGACCTTGACCTTCACAGTCGGCGAGCCGGTGATGCGCAGGTCGGTGGCGAGCGGTGCGGAGTCGAAGCGCGCGTACTGGCCGGGGAAGTCGAGGGAGACCCCGACGCCGAGGGAGGAGAACTGGGAGAGGCCGCCGCCGAGGCCGGGCAGGGCCGAGATCGCGGGCGGGGTCGCCCCGGCCGGGTTGCCGAAGGACTGCTCCCGGCCGCTCAGCGCGAACGTCCGGTCGCCGCTGTCCAGACCGGGGTAGCTGCCGCCGGTCGCGCCCCGCAGCTGCGCGGCGCCGTTGGTGGAGTCGACACCTCCGGTCCGGGTGACGCGGAAGGCCGGGCCGGTGTCGACTCCCTTGTCCTGCCGCAGATAGCGGTCGAACCAGGTGGAGATCCGGTTCTCGACCCGTGCGGTCTCACGGTCCCCGCCGTCGTGGCCGCCCGCGATCCAGTCGACGGCGACGGGTGCGCCGTTGGCACGGATAGCCTTCGCCATGGCGTCGGCCTGGCCGAGCGGGAAGAGGGAGTCGGACTGGCCCTGCACGATGAGCGCCGGGACCTTGATCTTGTCGCCGACGGCGGACGGGCTGCGCTTCTCCAGCAGTTCGCGGGCGGCCGCGTCGGGCTGTCCGGCGACGGCGACCCTTTCGTACATCTCGCACAGCCGCTTCTCGAACCGCCCGCAGCCGGTCTGCGTCGGGTCGGCGGGGCGGGCGGGCTCGGCGGGGCCGGCGAGGCCGTTCGCCCCCTGCGCCGAACCCGTGGTGAAGAACAGCCCGGCCCACAGTTTCTTGAAGACGCCGTCCGGGAAGAGCGCGTCGGCCAGGTTCCAGTAGGTGATCTGCGGGGCGATCGCGTCGACCCGCTTGTCGTATCCGGCGGCGAGCAGCGAGACCGCTCCGCCGTACGAGGAGCCGGTGACGCCCACGCGCGGGTCGCCGTCCGCGTCGAGCTCCACCTCGGGGCGCCCGGCGAGCCAGTCGATCAGCCGCGACACGTCCTTGACCTCGTGGTCCGGGTCGTTGATGCCGATCCGCCCGCCGGACTTGCCGAAGCCGCGGGCCGACCAGGTGAGTACGGCGTATCCCTCGCGCGCCAGCTTCTCCGCCTGCGCCCCGACGTCGTCCTTGCTGCCGCCGAAGCCGTGGCCGATCAGTACGGCGGGCCGCCGCACGGACCCGCCGGCCGTGAAGTACGAGGTGTCGATCCCCGCCCCCGGCATCTCCATCACTCGGTCCACGCGCCGCACGGCGGGCTCGCCGTCGGACGCGGCGGCGGTCCAGGTGCCGGCTCCCGCGAGGACGGCGAGGGCAGCCGCACCGGCGAGGATGCGCCTGCGGCGCCGGGGAAGTCGGATCTCCATGACCCAAACCCTAAGCGCCGATTCCGTCCGCCTAAGCTGCCCACAGGCGGAGGTCCGCGTCTCCGCAAGGAGTACGCGGACCATCCGGCGTACACCAGACGCGGTACAACCCTGCCCCGGAGAGGCGACCCCATGGAGATCCGACGCGCGACGACCGTGGTCGAGTTGGGCGCCGCGCAGCATCTGTTCGACGGCCCGGTACGACAGGCGTGGGCCGAGCGTTTCCTCGCCTCCCCCGGGCATGTGATGCTCATCGCTTACGTCGACGGGTTCCCGGCCGGAATGGTCTCCGGCATCGAGATGTGCCACCCGGACAAGGGCACGGAGATGTGCCTGTACGAGCTGGGGGTGGACGAGGCATACCGGCGGCGCGGCATCGGCCGCGCGCTGACCGAAGCGCTGGCGGCGCTCGCGCGGGAACGGGACTGCTACGACCTGTGGGTGGGCGTGGAGACGGACAACGAGCCGGCGCTGGCGACCTACCGGTCGGCCGGCGCCGAGGACGACGGGGTGTTCGCCATGCTCAGCTGGCCGTTCAAGGAGTCGGGCGGAGCGCGGTGACCACCCAGTGGGCTGCGGTCAGCCGTACGCCGCTGGCCGTCTCGTACGTACGGAACGCCTCCACCGCCGCCTCCCGCGCCCGCGCCTCGGCCGCGGGATCCGCGTCCCGTAGCCAGTGCTGCATCGGCCCCCAGCCGAACAGGAATCCGGTGGCGTCCTCGGCGTCCTTGCCCCACTCGTGAGGCAGTTCGACGCCGCTCACCACCACCTCTCGGAATCCGGCATCGGTCAGCACCCGCGCCGTGTGCTCCGGGTCGGCGAGGGAGAGCGAGCCGGGGCCCGCGTCCGCGGACGGCTGGGGCAGCTGCACATGGCGGGCGACCGCGGCGAACACGGTGGCCTGCTCGCTCCCGCTGAAGTCCTGCGGGCAGATGAACGCGAGCCGGCCGCCGGGCCGCAGCGCGCGCCCGATGTTGGCGAAGGCGGCGACGGGGTCAGCGAAGAACATCACCCCGAAGCGGCTGACCGCCACATCGAAGGCTCCGGAGTCGAAGGCGTACACCTGGGCATCGCCCTGGGCGAAGCCGACGTTGTCCAGCCGCTCCGCCTGCGCGCTGACGCGCGCCCGCTCCAGCATCGGCGCCGACAGATCGACGCCGAGGGCGTATGCGCCCGCCCGGGCGGCGAGCCGGGTGATCCGTCCGTTGCCGCAGCCGATGTCGAGGACGCGGTCGGTCCCGGTGATCCGCGCCGCCTCGAGCAGCGGTTCGTTGGCGGCGTCGTTCAGCGCGTCGTAGCGGCGTTGGCGTTCGGCCCAGTGCCTTCCCTCGTAGCCGTTCCATGCTTCGGCCTGTGCGGAGTTGTCGGGTGACGTCATGTACTCCATGGTGCCGTGGGGGCTGCCGTTCGACTGGCTGGAACCCGCCGGTAACGACATCTTGTGGGTCCCGTCACCGCACGAGACCCTTTCCTGCACTTCAGCACCACCTCCGCCACTCCGCACCCAGGCAACCTGTACGTGCCCGAGATCCGGTCAACGAAAGGTCAGGTGCACGAGATGAGATTTACTGCCCGCCGCATCGGGGCGCTCATACCCACGGTCCTCATCGCGGCAGGTCTCCAGTTCGCCGGTACGACGTCCGCCCAGGGCGCTCCGACCGGCGATCTCCGTCTCGCCCCCACAGCAACTGCCATACAGAACCGCTGGATTGTCGTCCTCAAGGACGGCACGACGACCGCCACCACCACCGCCCTCGCCGACCGGTCCGGCGGCGCGGTCGACCACATCTTCCGCAGCGCACTCAAGGGCTTCTCCGCCAAGATGTCCAAGGCGCAGGCCACGAAGCTCGCCACCGACCCGCGGGTCGCGTATGTCGAGCAGGACGCCGTCGTGGAGATCAACGACACGCAATCGAACGCCACTTGGGGCCTCGACCGGGTCGACCAGCGCAATCTGCCGCTGTCCGGCACCTACACGTACAACACCGCCGCGTCGAACGTCTCCGCGTACATCGTCGACACCGGTATCCGCATCTCGCACACCGAGTTCGGCGGCCGCGCCCGGCTCGGCACCGACACCGTCGGGGACGGCCAGAACGGCAACGACTGCCACGGCCACGGCACGCATGTCGCGGGCACGGTCGGCGGCAAGACGTACGGCGTCGCCAAGGGCGTCAAGCTCGTCGCGGTACGGGTCCTCAACTGCACGGGGTCCGGCACCAATGCCGGGGTCATCGCCGGCGTGGACTGGGTGACGGCCAACGCCGTCAAGCCGGCCGTCGCCAACATGAGCCTGGGCGGCGGCGCCAACACCACCCTCGACAACGCGGTGAAGCGGTCCATCGCCTCGGGCGTCAGTTACGCCATCGCGGCCGGGAACGGCAACATCCTCGGCTGGCCCGCCAACGCGTGCAACCACTCCCCCGCCCGCGTCCCCGAGGCGATCACGGTCGGCGCCACGGACAGCAGCGACCGCCGCGCGTCGTTCTCGAACTACGGCACCTGCCTGGACCTGTTCGCACCGGGCGTGAACGTCACGTCGGCCTGGAAGGACAACGACACCGCCACCAACACCATCTCCGGCACCTCGATGGCCACCCCGCACACGGCGGGCGTCGCGGCGCTGTATCTCGCGAACAACCCGTCGGCGACCCCGGCCCAGGTCAGGAACGCTCTGGTGAACAACGCGACGAGCGGCAAGGTCCAGGACCCGCGCACCGGATCCCCGAACAAGCTGCTGCACTCGCTCTTCTGACCGGACCCACCGCAAGACGGGCGGGCCCGGGTGCACGCGCACCCGGGCCCGCCCGCCGTGTCACTGACGCGTCGTCACTGATGCGTCAGTGATTGCGCGGGAAGCCCAGGTCCACGCCGGCGGGGGCGTCGGCCGGGTCCGGCCAGCGGGTGGTGACGACCTTGCCGCGGGTGTAGAAGTGCACGCCGTCGTTGCCGTAGATGTGGTGGTCGCCGAAGAGCGAGTCCTTCCAGCCGCCGAAGGAGTGGTAGCCCACCGGCACCGGGATCGGGACGTTCACGCCGACCATGCCGGCCTGGATCTCCAGCTGGAAGCGGCGGGCGGCGCCGCCGTCGCGGGTGAAGACGGCGGTGCCGTTGCCGAACGGGGACGCGTTGATCAGCTCGACGCCGTCCTCGTACGTCTCGGTGCGCAGGACGCACAGCACCGGGCCGAAGATCTCGTCGCGGTAGGCGTCGGAATCGGTGGAGACGTGGTCCAGCAGCGACAGGCCGATCCAGTGGCCGTCCTCGAAGCCTTCGACGGTGTGTCCGGTGCCGTCGAGGACGACGTCCGCACCCTGGGCGGACGCGCCCGTGACGTACGAGGCGACCTTGTCCCGGTGCGCCTTGGTGATCAGCGGGCCCATCTCGGACGTCGGGTCGTTGCCCGGGCCGATCTTGATCTTCTCCGCGCGCTCGCGGATCTTCTGGACGAGTTCGTCACCGATGGCGCCGACCGCGACGACCGCGGAGATCGCCATGCAGCGCTCACCGGCCGAGCCGTACGCGGCGGAGACGGCCGCGTCGGCGGCGGCGTCCAGGTCGGCGTCCGGGAGGACCAGCATGTGGTTCTTGGCTCCGCCGAGCGCCTGGACGCGCTTGCCGTTGGCGGAGGCGGTGGTGTGGATGTACCGGGCGATCGGGGTGGAGCCGACGAACGAGACCGCCGAGACGTCCGGGTGCGCGAGCAGCGCGTCGACCGCGACCTTGTCGCCGTGGACGACGTTCAGCACACCGTCCGGCAGGCCCGCCTCGGACGCCAGCTCGGCGAGCTTCACCGACGCCGACGGGTCCTTCTCGCTGGGCTTGAGGACGAAGGTGTTGCCGCAGGCGATCGCCAGCGGGAACATCCACATCGGCACCATGGCCGGGAAGTTGAACGGGGTGATGCCCGCGACCACACCGAGCGGCTGGCGGATCGCGGCGACGTCCACGCGGTTGGAGACGGACGTGGACAGCTCGCCCTTGAGCTGCGTGGTGATTCCGCACGCCAGCTCGACGATCTCCAGACCGCGGGCGACCTCGCCCAGCGCGTCCGAGTGCACCTTGCCGTGCTCGGCGGTGATCAGCGCGGCGATGTCGTCCCGGTGCGAGTCGAGCAGCGCGCGGTACGCGAAGAGGACCTTGGTGCGGGCGGCGAGCGAGGACTGCCCCCACGTCTCGAACGCGGCCTTGGCCACGGATACGGCGGTGTCCACCTCCTCCACCGAGGCGAGCGCGACCTGGGTGGTGACCTCGCCGGTCGCCGGGTCGGTGACCGGGCCGTAGTTGCCCGACGCGCCCTCGACGGTCTTGCCACCGATCCAGTGGTTGACGGTCTTCATTTCGAACTCCTTCACAGATGGCGACGTCGCGCTGCGGCTTGACGGTCGTACTCCTCGCGGGCCAGGACCGCCGACGGGCGGGTCGCGGTCTCGGCCACGGGAACATCCCACCACGCCTGGGCGGCGGGCGCGCCGGACACAGTGTCGGGCATTTCGGTCTCCACGTAGACACATGTGGGCCGGTCCGCCGCGCGCGCCTCGGCGAGGGCTTCGCGCAGGTCACGCACGGTCTTGGCGCGGATGACACGCATGCCGAGGGAGGCCGCGTTGGCGGCCAGGTCGACCGGGAGCGGATCACCGGTGTACATGCCGTCGGCCGCCCGGAAGCGGTAGGCCGTACCGAAGCGCTCGGCGCCGACGGACTCCGACAGGCCGCCGATGGAGGCGTACCCGTGGTTTTGCAGGATGACCACCTTGACCGGAATGTTCTCCTGCACTGCGGTAACGATTTCGGTGGGATTCATCAGATACGTACCATCGCCGACCAGGGCCCACACCGGGCGTCCGGGGGCCGCGAGCCCGACGCCGATCGCGGCCGGGATCTCGTAGCCCATGCAGGAGAAGCCGTACTCGACGTGGTACTGCCGCGGTGAGCGGGCCCGCCACAGCTTGTGCAGGTCGCCGGGGAGCGAGCCGGCCGCGTTGATGACGATGTCCTCGTCGGTGACCAGAGCGTCGAGCGCGCCGAGGACCTGGGTCTGGGTGGGGCGTACCTCGTCGTTCTCGGCGGCGTACGCGGCATCGACCCGAGCCTCCCAGCGCGCCTTCGCCTCCCGGTACCCGGCCTCGTACTGGGAGGGGACCCGGTAGTCGTGGTCCGGGCCGCCGTCGAGGTACCCGAGGAGGTGCTCGAGCGCCTCCCTCGCATCTGCGACCAGCGGCATCGCGGCGAGCTTGTGGGCGTCGAAGCCGGTGATGTTGATGTTGAGGAAGCGGACGCCGGGGTTGGCGAAGAGCGTGCCCGACGCGGTGGTGAAGTCGGAGTAGCGGGTGCCGATGCCGATCACCAGGTCGGCAGTGCGGGCGAGTTCGTCGGCGGTGGCGGTTCCGGTGTGGCCGATGCCGCCCACGTCGGCCGGGTGGTCGTACGGAAGAGAGCCCTTGCCGGCCTGCGTGGAGGCGACGGGAATGCCGGTCCTCGCGGCGAAGGCGCGGAGCGCGGTTTCGGCGCCACTGTGGTGGACACCCCCACCCGCGATGATCAGAGGGCGGACGGCTTGCCTGATCGCCCGTCGCGCGGCCTCGAGCTCTTCCTCATCGGGCTGCGGCCGGCGTACATGCCAGGCGCGGTCCGCGAAGAACTCCTCCGGCCAGTCGTACGCCTCCGCCTGGACGTCCTGCGGCAGCGCGAGGGTGACCGCGCCCGTCTCGGCGGGGTCGGAGAGGACCCGCATCGCGTTGAGGGCGGCCGGGATCAGGGCCTCGGGGCGGGTGATGCGGTCGAAATACTTCGAGACCGGGCGCAGGCAGTCGTTGACGGAGACGTCACCCGCGTACGGGACTTCGAGCTGCTGGAGCACCGGGTCGGCCGGGCGGGTCGCGAAGATGTCGCCGGGGAGCAGCAGGACGGGCAGGTGGTTGACGGTGGCGAGGGCGGCGCCGGTGACCAGGTTGGTGGCGCCGGGTCCGATGGAGGTGGTCACGGCGTGTGCGGAGAGCCGGCCGCACTGGCGGGCGTATCCGACGGCCGCGTGCACCATGGCCTGTTCGTTGCGGCCCTGGAGGTACGGCATGTCTGCGGCGGATTCGAGCAGCGCCTGGCCGATGCCGGCGACATTGCCGTGGCCGAAGATCCCCCAGGTGGCACCGATCAGCCGGTGGCGCTGCCCGTCGCGCTCGGTGTACTGGCGGGCCAGGAAGGCGATCAGGGCCTGGGCGGTGGTGAGGCGGCGAGTGCGAGTGCTCATCGGAGGTCCTCGGGTCCGTGTCCGTAGAAGGGCAGCCGTGCGTCGACCGGCTGCGACGGCCAGGTGGAGCGGATCCAGCCGTGGTCGGGGTGGTCGCGAATCAGCCACTCACGCTTCGCCCCGGGTCCCGCCATGACGTTGAGGTAGTACATGTCGTGGCCGGGCGAGGCGATGGACGGGCCGTGCCAGCCGTCCGGGATGAGCACGACGTCACCGGTGCGCACCTCGGTCAGGATGTCCGTCTTCCCGTGCGGGGACGGGGAGACGCGCTGGTAGCCGAGGCCGGGGGTGCCGTCGTGGGCCGCGATCTCGTAGTAGTAGATCTCCTCGAGCTCGGACTCCTCGCCGGGGACCTGCTCGTCGTGCTTGTGCGGCGGGTACGAGGACCAGTTGCCGCCGGGGGTCAGGACCTCGACCGCGATCAGCCGGTCGCACGCGAACACGCCGGCCGCGGCGAAGTTGTTCACCTGGCGGGAGCAGCTGCCGGTGCCGCGCAGTTCGACGGGAACCTCCGGCGCCGGGCCGTAGCGGGCGGGGAGTCGTCGCTCGCACTTCGCCCCTGCCAAGGCGAACCGGCCCCCCGCGCCGGAGGCGATCTGGGCGTGGGCGTCGCGCGGCACGTACGCGAAGTCGCTGACGCCGGTGAACACGTCCGGCCTGCCCCGCAGTTCGAAGACCTCGCCGTCCAGGAGGACCGTACAGCCGCCGCTGAGCGGCAGCACGATCCACTCGCTGTCCCCCGCAGCGAGGGAGTGCGAGGCGCCGGGCGCCAGTTCCAGCACGCGCAGCGCGGTGTACTGCTGCCGGTGCTCATCGGGACCACTCACTGGATCACCCATCGTCGTCGCTTCTCCCCTCACAGCAGTCCTACCGCGGTGTCGACCGCGCCCGCCACATCGCCATCAGCCGGATAGAGCAGCGAGCGGCCCACCACCAGCCCCTGGACGGTGGGCAGTTGCAACGCCTTGCGCCACTTCTCGTACGCGGCGTGCTGATCGTCTCCGACCTCGCCGCCCAGCAGGACGGCGGGCAGGGTGGACGTCTCCATCACGCGTGCCATGTCGTCCGGGTTCGCGGTGACCGGGACTTTCAGCCAGGTGTACGCGGATGTGCCCGCCAGCCCCGAGGCGATCGCGATGGACTTGGTGACGGCCTCCGCGCTCAGGTCGTTGACCAGCTTCCCGCCGACGCGGCGCGAGAGAAACGGCTCGACGAAGACCGGCAGCCGGTGCTCTGCCATCTCATCGATGGCGCGGGCCGTGGAGTGCAGGGTCCGCAGTGATCCGGCGTCGTCGTAGTCGATGCGCAGGAGCAGTTTGCCGGCGTCGAAGCCGAGGCGGGCGAGGTCTTGCGCGCGATGGCCGGTGAAGCGGTCGTCGAGCTCGAAGGCGGCTCCGGCGAGGCCGCCGCGGTTCATCGAGCCGACGACGACCTTGCCCTCCAGGGCGCCGAGGAGGAGCAGGTCGTCGAGGATGTCGGCGGTGGCGAGGACGCCGTCGACGCCGGGGCGCGACAGCGCCAGGCAGAGCCGCTCCAGCAGATCGGGGCGGTTGGCCATGGCGAACTCGCGGCCGCCCACGCCGAGGGCGCCGCGGGCGGGATGGTCGGCAGCGATGATCATCAGCCGTCCGCGCTCCCCGAGCAGGGGCCGCCGCCTGCGCCGCCCGGCGGCTTCGCCGATGGCCTCGGGATGCCGTGCCCGCAGGCGCACGAGTTCGCAAACGCGGACAGCCGCGGGGCCCGCCCCCGAGCCCTGCGCCCCAGACCCCGGCCCCGCCGGGCCGGGAGCCCCGGACGGGCCGGCGCCTGCGCGTGGGAGCCGTGCGGTCGGCATGCCCGCCTTGGGGAGGCCCGCGGCCGCGGCGGCGCCTGCGTGTGGAAGATCTGCTCCCCCACCGGCACCCGCCTGCGGGAGCCGCGCGGCCGGGCCGGCGAGTGGGATGGCTGCGGCCGGGGTGCCCGGCGCCGCCGAGGGGCCGGCGGTGGGGCCCCGGTCTCGTGGGGTGGCGTGGTTCACGATGCCGCCTCGCCGCCCGCGAGGACCCGGTCGACCTCGGCGGGGAACGGCATCGCCGAGGCGCAGGCAAGGCGGGAGGCGACGATCGCGCCGGCGGCGTTCGCGTACCGCATCGTGTGCTCCAGTTCCCAGCCGGCCAGCAGTCCGTGGCAGAGCGCCCCGCCGAACGCGTCCCCGGCGCCGAGGCCGTTGAGGACTTCCACGGGTACGGGTGGGACCTCGGCGGTGGTGCCGTCGCGGTGGACGGCGAGGACGCCCTTGGGGCCCTGCTTCACGACGGCGAGTTCGACGCCCGCGTCCAGCAGGGCGCGGGCGGCGGCGTGCGGCTCGCGCTCACCGGTGGCGACCTCGCACTCGTCGACGTTGCCGACGGCGACGGTGGCGTGCCCCAGCGCCTCCGCATAGTACGGACGGGCCTCGCCGGGATCGCTCCAGAACATCGGCCGCCAGTCGAGGTCGAAGACCGTGATCCCGGGCGCGGTGCCGGACCCCGGGCCGCCGCCGCCTGCGGCAGGGCGGAGAGCCGACGGGCCGGGCTCGCCGGGACGCGGGGACGGGGACGGAGTCGGAGGCGGCGCGTCGCCGCGGGCCGCGAGCGCGGCCAGGGTCGCCGTGCGGCTGGGTTCGGCGCACAGGCCCGTGCCCGTCATCCAGAAGGTACGGGCCGCCCGGATCGCGTCCAGGTCCAGCTCGCTCTCGTGGATCTCCAGGTCCGGCGCCTTCGGCAGCCGGTAGAAGTACAGCGGAAAGTCGTCCGGCGGGAAGACCTCGCAGAAGGTCACGGGCGTGGGGTACCGCGCAACCTCCGTCACCCAGCGGTCGTCGACCCCGAAGGACCGCAATTCCTGGTGGAGATACGCGCCGAAGGGGTCCGCGCCCGTACGCGTCACGACCGCCGTCCGGCGGCCCAGCCGGGCGGCCGCGACCGCGACATTCGTCGCCGAGCCGCCGAGGAACTTCCCGAACGAGTCGACCTGCGCCAGCGGGACTCCGGCCTGCAACGGATAGAGGTCAACGCCGATCCGGCCCATCGTGATCAGGTCGTACGCACTCATACGTGTCCCTCCGGGTCGACGGCTGTTCCAGGTCTAGTCGTCCCCGTGGAACCCTGTCAACAATTTGTCCTTACATTCGGACCAATCCTTGACACCCTTCTCCCGGGGCCGGAAAGCTGACGCCCATGACCTCTTCCGTGCCCGCGCTCAGCCGTATCCGGATCGGTTCGGCCCCCGACTCCTGGGGGGTGTGGTTCCCCGACGATCCGCAGCAGGTCTCGTGGAACCGTTTCCTCGACGAGGTCGCACAGGCCGGCTACTCCTGGATCGAGCTCGGCCCGTACGGCTATCTGCCCACCGACCCCGCCAGGCTCACCGACGAGACGCAGCGGCGCGGCCTGAAGGTCTCGGCCGGGACCGTCTTCACCGCACTCCACCACGGGGCGGCCGTCTGGGAGTCGACCTGGGCGCACGTGTCACGCATCGCCGCGCTCACCCGGGCGATGGGCGCCAAACACCTGGTCGTCATCCCGTCCTTCTGGCGGGACGACAAGACCGGCCAGGTACTGGAGAACCGCACCCTCACCCCCGCGCAGTGGCGTGAACTCACCACCCAGACCGAGCGGCTGGGCCGCGAGGTGCGGGAGCGGTACGGCCTGAAGACCGTCGTCCACCCGCACGCGGACACCCACATCGACAGCGAGGAGAACGTCGCCCGCTTTCTCGACGCGACCGACTCCGACCTGGTCTCGCTCTGCCTGGACACCGGCCACTACGCGTACTGCGGCGGCGACAGCGTCAAGCTCATCGAGACCTACGGCGAACGGATCGGCTACCTGCACCTCAAGCAGGTGGACCCGCGGATCCTGGCCGAAGTGGTGGCGGGCGGAGTGCCGTTCGGCCCGGCCGTCGCGCGGGGGGTGATGTGCGAGCCGCCCACCGGCGTGCCGGCCCTGGAGCCCGTACTGGCCGCCGCCCAGAAGCTGGACGTCGACCTCTTCGCCATCGTCGAACAGGACATGTACCCCTGTCCGCCCGACAAGCCGCTCCCGATCGCCCAGCGCACCCGCGCCTTCCTCCGCTCCTGCGGCGCCTAGGTCCTGTCCGGCCGACCATGCCGGGCTCGCGCGCCCTGGTGCCGCACCTCGCCGCGTTGTCGTCAGTCGCCAGGGCTCCGCCATGGCTCCTTCCTCCGCCTTGCGATGCACGGCACCAGACCCCGCTCCCTGATCCGGCCTGATCGACCGGACAGGACCTAGGAGATACGACCATGAACCGGCCTCTGGGCATCGCCGTCATCGGTACGGGGAAGATGGGCGCGGACCATGTCCGCAGGATCGACCGGGCCGTCAGCGGGGCGCGCGTCGTGGCGGTCGCCGACCTCGACGCGGAGCGGGTGAAGGACCTGGCCTCGCGGATCGAGGGCTGTACCGCATACACGGACCCGGTCGCGGCGATGGCGGCGCCGGGCGTGGACGCGGTACTGATCGCCTCCCCCGGCCCCGCCCATGAGGCGGCGCTGCTGGAGGCGTTCGCGCGGGATCTGCCCGTGCTGTGCGAGAAGCCGCTGACGCCGGACTCGGCAAGTGCCCTGCGCGTACTGGAGGCCGAACAGCGGCTGGGCCACCGCCGGGTCCAGGTCGGCTTCATGCGCCGGTACGACGCCGAGTACCTGCGCCTCAAATCGCTTCTGGACAGCGGTGAGTTCGGCAGGCCGCTGTTTCTGCACTGCCGGCACCGCAATGCGTCCTCCCCGTCGTTCTTCACCACCCGGATGCTGATCAACGACTCCGTGGTGCACGAGGTGGACGCCGCCCGCTGGCTGCTCGCCCAGGAGATCACCGCCGTATCCGTGCTTCGGCCCATGCCGTCCTCAGCCGCGCCCGAGGGGCTGCGGGACCCCCAGCTGGTCCTGCTGGAGACCTCGGGCGGCGCGATCGTGGACGTCGAGATCTTCGTCAACTGCGGCTTCGGATACCAGGTGCAGTGCGAGGCGGTCTGCGAGGCGGGCAGCGCACGCATCGGGGACGGCCACGCGATGGTCACCCAGGCGGCCGGCCGGTGGGGCGGGGAGATCCCGCAGGACTATGTGGTGCGGTTCGCCGACGCGTACGACCGGCAGGTGCAGCGCTGGGTGGACGCGACCCGGCAGGGCCGCGTCGAAGGGCCGAGCAGCTGGGACGGGTACGCGGCGGCCGCGGTCTGCGAGGCGGGCGTACGGGCGCAGGAAACCGGCGCGCGCGCATCCGTCGAACTGATCGGACTACCTGCCCTGTACCGGTGAGGCGGATGGGTAGCGGTAGTACCGGTGGTTCCCGCTCGTGTCACACATGTCCCGGTTACTCGGTTCTTCCGTCACAGCCGGTCGACAGGCCCTCCCCCGCCCACCGTGCGCGTCGTTCACGGGTCGCAGGCTTAGTGATCGTCAGCGTCCGTGCCCCAGCTCCCCCGACGGCCCCCCGGCTGCCGCTGCGGTGCGGACAGGGAGGTGCCACAGATGACCGACCGAAGGCTCTGGTCCTACAAGGACATCGCCGCGCACATCCGGGTGCAGCCGGACACCGTCCGCTCGTACCGCAAGCACGGCCTGCTCCCGCCGCCGGACCACGTCGAGGGCGGCAAGCCCTACTGGTACGCCGACACCATCCGCACCTGGGTGGCCCGCCGCCCCGGCAACCGGGGCAGACGCGAGGACTGAGCCGTCACAGGACTGAGCCGTCAATCGGTTGGGCCGCCCGTGGCTCGATGATCGTGACTCCCGCAGCCGGCGCCGCCGTGCCCATCGCGGCGAGCGCCGCCGGGGCGGCCTCCAGCGCGATGGTCGCGGTGACCAGGAGGTCCGGCCGGAGTACGCCGGCCCGCACCATCTCCATCATCGCCGGGTAGGCGTGGGCGGCCATGCCGTGGCTGCCGAGGATCTCCAGCTCCCAGCCGATCACCCGCTCCATCGGCACGGCGGGGTCGCCCGCGGCCGAGGGCAGCAGGCCGACCTGGACATGGCGGCCGCGCCTGCGCAGTCCGGCCACCGAGGCGGCGCAGGTGGCCCGTGAACCCAGCGCGTCCAGGGAGAGATGGGCCCCGCCGCCGGTCAGTTCCCGGACCGCCTGGGCGGTGCCGCCGGGCACCGCCGAGGCGTCGACGCACTCCGCCGCGCCGAACTTCCGTGCCAGGTCCAGCGCCCCGGGCGCGATGTCGACCGCGACGACCCGCGCGCCGCACGCGGCCGCGATCATGACGGCGGACAGCCCGACCCCGCCGCAGCCGTGTACGGCGACCCATTCTCCGGGGGCCACCCGCCCCTGGGCCACCACTGCGCGGAAGGCGGTCGCGAAGCGGCAGCCGAGTCCGGCGGCTGTCGTGAACGACAGCTCGCCGGGCACCGCCACCAGGTTCACGTCCGCGTTCTCCAGTGCCGCATACTCGGCGAAGGAGCCCCAGTGCGTGAAGCCGGGCTGGGTCTGCCGCTCGCACACCTGCTGGTCACCGGCCGCGCAGGCGGCACAGCGCCCACAGGCGCAGACGAAGGGCACGGTGACCCGGTCCCCGGGCCGCCAGTTGGCGACCCCGGCGCCCACCGCCTCGACCACCCCGGCGAGTTCGTGTCCCGGCACGTGCGGCAGGGTGATGTCCGGGTCGTGGCCCACCCAGCCGTGCCAGTCGCTACGGCACAGCCCGGTGGCCTCGACGCGGACCACCACGCCGTGGGGCGAAGGTTCCGGATCCGGCACCTGCCGGACCTCGGCCCGCTGCCCGTACTGCTCGAACACCACCGCGCGCATCGAACCAGCCTTCCAGTCGGCTCCCCGGCACGCTAGGGGGTGTCCGCCGCGACCTTGTCCCGCTCCGGGACGGCCGGAGCTGCCGCAGCGGTGGGAACGGCCGGCTCCCCCTCGCTCAGGCGTTACCACCGTGTTGTCGTACGGTCTGCTGATCGTGGCTCTTGTGTACGGGAAGGGAGGTTGAGGTATGGCGGAGGCTGGGGAGTCCGAGGCTCGTTCCCTTCCGGGGGAACACCACGGATCACGACGGCGGTGCCGCCACCCCACCGGGTGCCGGCCGGGCAGACGTCCGTACCGCCTGAGGACTCACGGGAGACAGAAGCGACGCCACGACCTCAAAAACTCGCATCGATACCCCCTAGGGGTATAGTCTGGTGTACGCCAGGAGACAGCGGGGGTACCCGATGCCTCCTGATGCCCCAGACGCGCATGCCTTGATGAGGAGAACGACATGACCGCCGAGACCCAAAGCCCCCAGACGGCCGGCTCCTGCTGCTCCACCACCGGTTCCTGCCACGACACCGCGGCCGAGGTCCAGGTGGGTACCGTCACGACCGTCTACCGGGTCACGGGCATGACCTGCGGCCACTGCGAAGGCGCCGTCTCCGCCGAGATCTCCGAGATCCCCGGCGTCGCCTCGGTGAAGGCGGTGGCCTCCACCGGCCAGGTGACCGTGATCTCCGCGACCCCGCTCACCGAGGACGCCGTGCGCGCCGCGGTCGACGAGGCGGGCTACGAGCTCGTCGGGCAGGCCTGAGTTCCCTCTCTCCTCCGCCGGGCCGTCACCGACCAGCTGATACTGGATCCGTACGGCCCGGCCCTCCCTTCTGGAGCCGGAATGACCAGCACCGTTCATGAGGCGACCGCCGATGAGGCACGCGCCTCCGAGGCAGCCACCCCCGAGGCGCAAATAGCGGACACCTCCCAGGTCGAGCTCTCCATCGGCGGGATGACCTGCGCCTCCTGCGCCGCCCGCGTCGAGAAGAAGCTCAACCGCATGGCCGGGGTCACCGCCACGGTGAACTTCGCCACCGAGCGCGCCCGCGTCTCGTACCCGGACGGGATCGAGGTCGCCGACCTCATCGCCACCGTCGAGAAGACCGGCTACACCGCCGAGGAACCCCCGCCCCCCGCGCCGGAGCCGGCCGCGCAGGAGAGCGCCCCGGCCGGGCGCGATCCGGAGACCACCTCGCTGCGGCAGCGGCTGCTCGGCTCGCTCACCCTCTCCGTGCCGGTCGTCCTGATGGCGATGATCCCTGCCCTCCAGTTCGACAACTGGCAGTGGCTCTCGCTGACGCTCGCCGCCCCGGTCGTGGTCTGGGGCGCGTACCCCTTCCACCGGGCCGCCTGGACCAACGCCCGGCACGGCGCCGCCACCATGGACACCCTCGTCTCGGTCGGCACACTGGCGGCCTTCGGCTGGTCGCTGTGGGCGCTCTTCTTCGGGCACGCCGGGATGCCGGACATGCGGCACACCTTCGACTTCAGCGTCTCCCGCACCGACGGCTCTTCGGCGATCTACCTCGAAGTGGCAGCAGGCGTGGTGACGTTCATCCTGCTCGGCCGCTATCTGGAAGCGAAGTCCAAGCGCAAGGCGGGCGCCGCGCTCCGCGCGCTGCTGGAGCTGGGCGCCAAGGACGTCGCCGTGCTGCGCGACGGCAGCGAGGTCCGCGTCCCGCTCGCGCAGCTGGCCGTCGGTGACCGGTTCGTCGTACGTCCCGGCGAGAAGGTCGCCACGGACGGCACGGTCCGCGAGGGCCACTCGGCAGTGGACGCCTCGATGCTGACCGGCGAGTCCGTACCGGTGGACGTGAGCGTGGGCGACACCGTCGCCGGCGCGACCGTCAACGTGTCCGGCCGGCTGGTCGTCGAGGCGGCCCGGGTGGGCGCCGACACCCAGCTGGCCCGGATGGCGAGGCTGGTCGAGAACGCGCAGAACGGCAAGGCCGACGTACAGCGCCTCGCCGACCGGATCTCGGCGGTCTTCGTACCGGTCGTGCTGGTCGTCGCGCTCGGCACCCTGGTCACCTGGCTGCTGCTGACCGGCGACGCGACCGCCGCGTTCACCGCCGCCGTGGCCGTACTGATCATCGCGTGCCCCTGCGCGCTGGGCCTTGCCACGCCGACCGCCCTCATGGTCGGTACGGGACGCGGCGCCCAGCTCGGCATCCTGATCAAGGGCCCGGAGGTACTGGAGTCCACCCGCCGCGTGGACACCGTCGTCCTGGACAAGACCGGCACGGTGACCACCGGCCGGATGACCCTGCAGGACGTCTTCGCCGCCGACGGCGTGGACGAGCAGGAGCTGCTGCGGCTGGCGGGAGCGCTGGAGCACGCCTCCGAGCACCCCGTCGCCCGGGCCGTCGCGGCCGGCGCGGCCGACCGTGCGGGCACCCTGCCCGAGCCCGAGGGCTTCGAGAACGTCGCGGGGCTCGGAGTGCAGGGCGTCGTCGAGGGCCACGCGGTGGTCGTCGGCCGCGAGAAGCTCCTCGCCCAGTGGGCGATCGAGCTGCCGGACGCGCTCGCCGCGGCCAAGGCCGCCGCCGAGGCGGAGGGCCGTACGGCCGTAGCCGTGGCCTGGGACGGCGAGGCCCGCGGGGTCCTCACGGTCGCCGACGCGATCAAGGAGACCAGCGCCGAGGCCGTCGAGCGGCTGCGCGCTCTGGGCCTCACCCCGGTCCTGCTGACCGGCGACAACCGGCTGGTCGCCGAGTCGGTGGCGCGCACGGTCGGGATCGACGAGGTGCACGCGGAAGTCCTGCCGCAGGACAAGGTCGCCGTGGTCGAGCGGTTGCAGGGCGAGGGCCGCAGCGTGGCGATGGTCGGGGACGGCGTGAACGACGCGGCCGCGCTCGCCACCGCCGATCTGGGCCTGGCGATGGGCACGGGCACGGACGCGGCCATCGAGGCGGGCGATCTGACGCTCGTACGCGGGGATCTGCGGGTGGCGGCCGACGCGATCCGGCTCTCCCGCCGCACTCTGGCCACCATCAAGGGCAATCTGTTCTGGGCCTTCGGCTACAACGTCGCGGCCCTGCCGCTCGCCGCGGCCGGTCTGCTCAACCCGATGATCGCCGGGGCCGCGATGGCCTTCTCCTCGGTCTTCGTGGTGACCAACAGCCTTCGCCTCAGGTCCTTCACATAGCGACTGCAATATCCACACCTCAGGGCCCCGATCGCCATATCGGGGCCCTTGCGCTGTTACCCGGACATATGCAAGAGACGTAGATCACAGCAATCCGAACGTAACCATAGGCGGGGTTCGCGAGTCTAAGAGGCGATGCCAGAGACGTCTTGGGGGACGTTTCACTGGATGTCTTGGGGGACGTCCTGGGCAAGCGTTGGCCGGGGCACGTGCCACGCGGGGTGCTTTGAGCGGCCCTCCCGCATGTACGCGTCCCGGCAGACCGCATACGGAGCTTGACGCACCCGCAGACGCCCGGAACGGATCCCGTGGGGGGAATCCGCACCGGGGAAATGGGAAGCGCCCCGACCGTCGACCCGTGGGGGGATCGGCGGCGGGGCGCTTTCCGCTTGCTCGGCGGCGCGTCGGCGCGGCGGCACGTCGGCGCGGCGGCACGTCGGCGCGGCGGCACGTCGGCGCGGCGGCACGTCGGCTCGGCGGCACGTCGGCTCGGCGGCACGTCGGCTCGGCGGCACGTCGGCTCGGCGGCACGTCGGCTCGGCGGCACATCTCGGCGGCACGTCGGCTCGGCGGCGCGTCGGTCGCGCCTCGCGGACGTACGTGTCAGCGGGCCTCGACCGGGACGAAGTCGCGCAGGACCTCGCCGGTGTAGATCTGGCGCGGGCGGCCGATACGGGAACCCGGCTCCTTGATCATCTCGTGCCACTGGGCGATCCAGCCGGGCAGTCGGCCGAGCGCGAAGAGCACGGTGAACATCTCGGTCGGGAAGCCCATCGCCCGGTAGATCAGGCCGGTGTAGAAGTCGACGTTCGGGTAGAGCTTGCGCTCCACGAAGTAGTCGTCGGCGAGCGCGTGCTCCTCCAGCTTGAGCGCGATGTCGAGCAGCTCGTCGGACTTGCCGAGCGCCGAGAGGACGTCATGCGCCGCAGCCTTGATGATCTTCGCCCGCGGGTCGAAGTTCTTGTAGACGCGGTGCCCGAAGCCCATGAGCTTCACGCCGTCTTCCTTGTTCTTCACCTTGCGGATGAAGGTGTCGACGTCGCCACCGGACTGCTTGATGCCCTCGAGCATCTCCAGGACCGACTGGTTGGCGCCACCGTGCAGGGGGCCCCACAGAGCGCTGATGCCGGCGGAGATCGAGGCGAACATGTTCGCCTGCGAGGAGCCGACCAGGCGCACGGTGGACGTCGAACAGTTCTGCTCGTGGTCCGCGTGCAGGATCAGCAGCTTGTCGAGCGCGGAGACCACGACCGGGTCCAGCTCGTACTCTGCGGCCGGCACCGAGAACGTCATGCGCAGGAAGTTCTCGACGTAACCGAGGTCGTTGCGCGGGTAGACGACCGGGTGGCCGATCGACTTCTTGTACGCGTACGCCGCGATCGTCGGAAGCTTGGCGAGCAGCCGGATCGTCGACAGGTGGCGCTGCTGGTCGTCGAACGGGTTGTGGCTGTCCTGGTAGAACGTCGACAGTGCGCTGACCACGGACGACAGCATCGCCATCGGGTGCGCGTCGCGCGGGAAGCCGTCGTAGAAGCGCTTGACGTCCTCGTGCAGCAGCGTGTGCTGGGTGATCTCGTTCTTGAAGGCCGCGAGCTCGTCGACGGTCGGCAGCTCACCGTTGATCAGCAGGTACGCCACCTCGATGAAGGTGCTGCGCTCGGCCAGCTGCTCGATCGGGTAGCCGCGGTAGCGCAGAATGCCCGACTCGCCGTCGAGGTAGGTAATCGCGGACTTATAGGCGGCGGTATTGCCGTATCCGCTGTCCAGGGTGACCAGACCGGTCTGGGCTCGGAGCTTCCCGATGTCGAAGCCCTTGTCACCGACGGTGCTCTCGACCACCGGGTAGGTGTATTCACCGTCCGCGTACCGCAGTACTACAGAGTTGTCGCTCACGTCATCCCTCACCGACGTAGTGCCTCTTCTTCGAGGTGCCCTGACTGTCTCTACCTTCCCCCATTTGGCCCAGGAGAGTGCACTCGGGGTCGACCATCAGGCCTATCGACGGCACTGAGTGCCGCCAACCTCCACATCCTGCCTCCTCCGCCCGGAATCCGGAAACCCCGGCCGGTCCGGCTGGGTGACGCTTCCCGCCGGTATGGAGCCGGACAGCCGATGCGCGACCGCCGTATGCCGCCTGCCTGCGGAAACCGTACGTACCGCCTGGCCGAGCGCCTTGCGCGAGCCGACCAGGACGACGAGCTTCTTGGCCCGGGTGACGGCCGTGTAGAGCAGGTTCCGCTGCAGCATCATCCAGGCGCCGGTGGTGACCGGGATCACCACGGCTGGGTACTCGCTGCCCTGGGAGCGGTGGATCGTCACGGCGTACGCGTGCGCCAGCTCGTCCAGCTCGTCGAAGTCGTACGGCACCTCCTCGTCCTCGTCGGTCAGCACCGTCAGCCGCTGGTCGTCGAGGCTGAGCGACGTGACGACGCCGACCGTCCCGTTGAAAACGCCGTTGCGCCCTTTCTCGTAGTTGTTACGAATCTGGGTGACCTTGTCTCCGACGCGGAAGACCCGGCCGCCGAACCTCTTCTCCGGCAGATCCGGCCGGGCGGGCGTAATGGCCTGCTGCAACAGGCCATTGAGCGTCCCCGCGCCGGCCGGGCCGCGATGCATCGGGGCCAGCACCTGCACATCCCGGCGCGGGTTCAGCCCGAACTTCGCCGGAATCCGCCGGGCCGCCACGTCCACCGTCAGCCTGCCCGCCTCCTCGGTGTCCTCCTCGGCGAACAGGAAGAAGTCGGGCAGCCCCTGGGTGAGGGGCGGCACCCCCGAATTGATCCGGTGGGCGTTGGTGACCACCCCGGACTGCTGGGCCTGCCGGAAGATCCTGGTCAGCCGCACGCAGGGGACCGGGCCGCCCTCGGCGAGCAGATCGCGCAGCACCTCGCCGGCGCCGACCGAGGGCAGCTGGTCCACATCGCCGACCAGTAGCAGATGGGCACCGGGTGCCACCGCCTTGACCAGCTTGTTCGCCAGGAGCAGGTCGAGCATCGAGGCCTCGTCGACGACTACCAGGTCGGCGTCGAGCGGCCGGTCCCGGTCGTACGCCGCGTCGCCACCCGGTTTCAGCTCCAGCAGCCGGTGCACGGTGGAGGCGTCGGCCCCGGTGAGCTCGGCGAGCCGTTTGGCGGCCCGGCCGGTGGGCGCCGCGAGGACCACCTTGGCCTTCTTGGCGCGGGCCAGCTCGACGATGGACCGTACGGTGAAGGACTTCCCGCAGCCGGGGCCGCCGGTCAGCACCGCCACCTTCTGGGTGAGTGCGAGCTTGACCGCCGCCTCCTGCTCGGGCGCCAGCTCCGCGCCCGTCCGGTCCGCGAGCCAGGCCAGCGCCTTGTCCCACGCCACGTCCCGGAAGGCCGGCATCCGGTCCTCCTCGGTACGCAGCAGGCGCAGCAGCTGCGCGGACAGGGAGAGCTCCGCACGGTGGAAGGGCACCAGGTAGACGGCGGTGACGGGCGGGCCGCCGTCCGGGGCGGGCACCTTTTCACGTACGACTCCCTCCTCCTCCCCCGCGAGCTCGGCCAGGCAGTCGATCACCAGGCCGGTGTCGACCTGGAGGAGCTTCACCGCGTCGCTGATGAGCCGCTCCTCGGGCAGGAAGCAGTGGCCCTGGTCGGTGGACTGCGACAGCGCGTACTGCAGGCCGGCCTTCACGCGCTCGGGGCTGTCGTGCGGTATGCCGACGGCCTGGGCGATCCGGTCGGCGGTGAGAAAGCCGATGCCCCACACGTCGGCGGCCAGCCGGTAGGGCTGGTTCTTCACGACGGAGATCGAGGCGTCGCCGTACTTCTTGTAGATACGGACGGCGATCGAGGTGGACACTCCGACGCCCTGGAGGAAGACCATGACCTCCTTGATGGCCTTCTGCTCCTCCCAGGCAGCACCGATCAGTCTGGTGCGCTTGGGGCCGAGGCCGGGCACCTCGATGAGCCGCTCCGGCTGCTGCTCGATGACGTCGAGGGTGTCCGTGCCGAAGTGTTCGACGATCCGCTCGGCGATCTTCGGGCCGATGCCCTTGATCAGGCCGGAGCCGAGATAGCGGCGTATGCCCTGGATGGTGGCCGGCAGCACGGTCGTGTAGTTCTCCACCGTGAACTGCTTGCCGTACTGCGGGTGGGAGCCCCAGCGGCCCTCCATACGCAGCGACTCGCCGGGCTGCGCGCCGAGCAGCGAGCCGACCACCGTGAGGAGATCGCCACCGCCGCGGCCCGTATCGACGCGGGCCACCGTGTAGCCGCTCTCCTCATTGGCGTACGTGATCCGCTCGAGGACCCCTTCGACCACTGCTGAACCGGGTCCGGCGGAACCGGCCACTGTTGGACTGGACATGACCCGACGCTACCGCCGGGCGCTGACAGCGCGTGCGGCCTGTGGACAACTCTGGGTGGTGGACAGCTCTGGTGTGGGCCCGAACTCATCGAGGGGGCCCGGCCCGTCGGCCGGAACCCCCTCTCGGTCCCTCCCCGTCAGATCTTCCCGATCCCCCCAGATCCCCTCCCGGAAGCTCTGACTCCTAATACGACCCACCAAGGGCGAGGATGGTTGCACGACTGCATGGAGTTTCTTCCCGCTTACAGCACGTGCTCCGCGTACCGCCTCGCCACCTCCGCCAGGACCTCCCCTCCGTCCCTCGCCCACAACGCCTCGTTGAAGATCTCCACCTCCACGAGGCCCGTCCAGCCCGCCGCGTCCACCCGCTCCCGGAACCACCGCAGATCGACACTGCCGTCCCCCAACTGTCCCCGGCCCAGCAGGACACCGGCCGGCAGCGGGGTGATCCAGTCGGCCAGCTGGAAGGCCGCGATACGGCCGCCGGTACCCGCGCGGGCGATGCCAGCCGCGATCGTGTCGTCCCACCACAGGTGGTACGTGTCGATGACCACGCCCACCTGTTCCGCCGGGAAGCGTTCCGCCAGGTCCAGGGCCTGCGCCAGCGTCGAGACGACACAGCGGTCGGCGGCGAACATCGGGTGCAGCGGCTCGATGGCGAGGCGTACGCCGACGGACGCCGCGTACGGGCCCAACTCCGCCAGCGCGTCCGCGATCCGCTCGCGCGCCCCGGCCAGGTCCCGGCTGCCGGGCGGAAGGCCTCCCGAGACCAGGACCAGGGTGTCCGTGGCCAGAGTGGCCGCCTCGTCGATCGCCCGGCGGTTGTCGGCCAGGGCCACCGACCGCGCGGCCGGTTCGAGGGCCGTGCAGAAGCCTCCTCGGCACAGGCTGGTTACGGTGAGCCCGGTGTCGCGCATCACGCGTGCCGCGCGCTCGACCCCGTACTCCTGGACCGGCGCGCGCCAAAGACCGACGCCGGGGACGCCCGCCTTCGCGCAGCCCGCGGCCAGTTCCGGCAGGGACCACTGCCTGATGGTCTCCTGATTGAGGCTCAACCTGGTCAGGCCGGCATTCGGGTCGTTCACTGGTGCACTCCGTGTACGGCGAGCAGGTTCTTCATCCGGGCCTCCGCGCGGGCCGAGTCCGGGAACAGGCCCAGCCCGTCGGCCAGTTCGTACGCCCGGGCGAGGTGCGGCAGCGGGCGGGCGGACTGCAGGCCGCCGACCATGGTGAAGTGCGTCTGGTGGCCGGCCAGCCAGGCCAGCAGTACCACGCCCGTCTTGTAGTAGCGGGTCGGCGCCTCGAACAGATGGCGCGACAGCTCGACCGTCGGGTCGAGGAGCCCCCGGAATCCGGCCTTGTCTCCCGTGTCGAGCACCCGTACCGCCTCGGCCGCCAGCGGGCCCAGCGGGTCGAAGACGCCCAGCAGCGCGTGGCTGAAGCCGTGGTCGTCGCCCGCGATCAGCTCGGGGTAGTGGAAGTCGTCGCCGGTGTAACAGCGCACGCCCTTGGGCAGCCGGCGGCGCAGCGCGATCTCGCGCCGGGCGTCCAGCAGCGACACCTTGACGCCGTCCACCTTGTCCGGATGGCTCGCGACGAGCTCCAGGAAGGTGTCGGTCGCGGCGTCCAGACCGGCGCTTCCCCAGTAGCCCTCCAGCGCCGGGTCGAACATCGGGCCGAGCCAGTGCAGGATGACCGGCTGTCCCGCCTGCCGCAGCAGGTGGCCGTAGACCTCCAGGTAGTCGTCCGGACGGGTCGCGGTGGCCGCCAGTGCCCGTGACGCCATCAGGACCGCCTGCGCGCCCGTCCCCTCCACCAGCGCGAGCTGGGTCTCGTACGCCTCGATGATCTCGGCCAGGGTCCGTGGGCCGGGGGCCAGTTGGTCCGTGCCGGCTCCGCACGCGATCGCGCCGCCGACGGCCTTGGCCTCGGCGGCGGACCGCCGGATCAGTTCCGCCGCGGCCGCCCAGTCCAGGCCCATCCCGCGCTGCGCGGTGTCCATGGCCTCCGCGACGCCGAGGCCGTGCGACCACAGGTGGCGGCGGAAGGCGAGCGTGGCGTCCCAGTCGACGGCCGCCGGGCCGCCCGGACCCCCGTCGGCGTACGGGTCGGCGTACGGGTCGGCGACGACGTGCGCCGCCGAGAAGACCGTACGGGAGACGGGGGTCGGGCCCCCGGGGGCAACGGGTGCCGGTTCGGGTCGGGGTTCGTACGCGTACAGCTCACCGCCCGCACGCGGCAGCCGGATCGTCACAGCGCCGGCTCCGGTACGTCGAGCTCCGGTACGTCGAGCACGGGTACGTCCAGCTCCGGTACGTCCAACCGGCGGCCCTCCGCCGACGACCTCAGGCCCAGCTCGGCGAGCTGAACGCCGCGCGCACCCGCGAGCAGGTCCCAGGTGTACGGCTCGTCGAGCGCGACGTGCCGCAGGAACAGTTCCCACTGGGCCCGGAAGGCGTTGGCGAACTCGCCGTTGTCCGGAACCTCCTGCCACTGGTCGCGGAAGGACTCCGTGGCCGGCAGATCCGGGTTCCACACCGGCTTGGGGGTGGCCGAGCGGTGCTGGACCCGGCAGTTGCGCAGGCCCGCGACCGCCGATCCGTGCGTACCGTCGACCTGGAACTCGACCAGCTCGTCGCGGTCCACGCGCACCGTCCAGGAGGAGTTGATCTGGGCGACCGCTCCGCCCGCGAGCTGGAAGATGCCGTACGCGGCGTCGTCGGCGGTGGCGGTGTACGGCTTGCCCTGCCCGTCCCAGCGCTGCGGGATGTGGGTGGTGACGAGCGCCTGTACGGAGGTGACCCGGCCGAACAGCTCGCGCAGGACGTAGTCCCAGTGCGGGAACATGTCGACGGTGATGCCGCCGCCGTCCTCGGTGCGGTAGTTCCAGCTCGGGCGCTGCGCCTCCTGCCAGTCGCCCTCGAAGACCCAGTAGCCGAACTCACCCCGCACGGACAGGATCTCGCCGAAGAATCCGCCGTCCACGAGGCGCTTGAGCTTCAGCAGGCCCGGCAGGAAGATCTTGTCCTGGACGACCCCGTGCTTGATGCCGGCGTCGCGGGCCAGGCGGGCCAGTTGCAGCGCGCCGGCCAGGCCGGTGGCGGTGGGCTTCTCGGTGTAGACGTGCTTGCCGGCGGCGATCGCCTTCTTCAGGGCCTCCTCGCGGGCGGAGGTGACCTGCGCGTCGAAGTAGATGTCGACGGTGTCGTCGGCGAGGACCGCGTCGAGGTCGGTGGACCAGTGCTCGATGCCGTGCCGGCGCGCCAGCTCGGCGAGCGCGTGCGCACGGCGGCCGACGAGGACCGGTTCCGGCCAGAGCGCGGTTCCTTCACCGAGGTCGAGGCCGCCCTCTTCCCGTAGGGCGAGGATCGAGCGGATCAGGTGCTGGCGGTAGCCCATGCGCCCGGTGACGCCGTTCATGGCGATGCGCACCGTCTTGCGTTCCACGTAAGTTCCCTCCGTACCAGCCGTAGTAAGCGCTTTCTATGCGCTAGGAAGCTAGCCTGCGGACAGCGGTCCGACAAGGGCCCGATCAGGCCACGGTGAAAAAGCACTCCTCGGAGGACCTCATGACAGTGACGCTGGCGGATGTGGCGGCCCGCGCCCAGGTCTCCCCTGCCACGGTCTCCCGTGTGCTGAACGGCAACTACCCGGTGGCCGCGTCGACGCGGGAGCGGGTGCTGCGTGCGGTCGACGAACTGGACTACGTACTGAACGGGCCGGCCAGCTCGCTCGCCGCCGCCACCTCCGACCTGGTCGGCATCCTTGTCAACGACATCGCCGACCCGTTCTTCGGGATCCTGGCCGGGGCCGCGCAGTCCGAGATCGGCGGGCAGGAGGGCACCGGGCGGGCCGGTGGCGAGAAACTCGCCGTCGTCTGCAACACGGGCGGCTCGCCCGACCGCGAGCTGACCTACCTGACCCTGCTGCAACGGCAGCGCGCCGCCGCGGTCGTCATCACCGGCGGCGCCGTCGAGGACCCGGAACACTCCGCCGCGATGACCGGCAAGCTCGCGAAGCTGGCGGCGGCCGGCACTCGGGTGGTGCTGTGCGGGCGGCCGCGGCTCGCCGGGACGGAGGAATCCGTGGCGGCCGCGCTCGCCTTCGACAACCGCGGCGGCGGGCAGCGGCTCACCGAGCACCTGCTCACGCTCGGCCACCGGCGCATCGGCTACATCGCCGGCCCGGCCGGCCGCTCCACCACCCGGCACCGGCTTGAGGGCCACCGCGCGGCGATGGACGCGGCGGGGCTCGGCGACGAGGTGGACGGGCTCACAGTGCACGGCCCGTACGAACGGCGCACCGGCTACGACGCCACGCTGGAACTCCTGCGCCGGGAGCCCGGTCTGACCGCCGTCGTGGCCGCCAACGACACGGGTGCCCTGGGCGCCTGCGCGGCCCTGCGCGACCGGGGCCTGAGCATCCCGGGCGACGTCTCGGTGGCCGGCTTCGACGACCTGCCGTTCAGCGCGGACGCGGTCCCGGCCCTGACGACCGTACGGCTGCCGCTGTACGAGGCGGGGGCGCGGGCGGGACGGCTGGCGATGGGCCGCGAGGACCCGCCTCCGGGAGGCATCGCGACGGTCCGGGCGGACCTGATGGTGCGCGGCTCGACGGCCCGGGCGCGACCGGAGTAACGGACCCGCGGGATGGACTCGCGGGACGGACCCGCGGGACGAACCCGCGGGCGGGATTTCGCGCGACCGCGGCGCCCGCGAGGGTCGGGCTATCGTGAGATCACCCGGCACGCGGCACCCGGACACCCGTCACCAGGGACCAGGGACCGACACCAGCCACCCGGAGGGGACATCCATGACGAAGACGCCCGTACCCGGCCGGCGACCGGGACGCGCGGGAGCGCAGCAGGGCCCGCGCGCGACCGCCCCGTCTGCCGTGACGGCCGCCGATCCGGCCCGCCCCGGGAAGGTGACGCTGCGCGAGCCCGAGCCCGGCGATCTCGGGTGGATCGTGCAGCGGCATGGCGCGCTCTACGCCGCCGAGTTCGGGTGGAACGCCGACTTCGAGGGGCTGGTGGCCCGGATCGTCGCCGACTTCGCCCAGGACCACGACCCCCACCTGGAACGCGTGTGGATCGCGGAGCTGGACGGCCGGCCGGTCGGTTCCGTGATGTGCGTACGGGACGAGGTGCCCGGCACCGCCCGGCTGCGCCTGCTGCTGGTCGACCCGGCGGGCCGCGGCCACCACATCGGCGAGCAACTGGTCGGCGCGGTGGTGGATTTCGCCCGCGAGGCGGGGTACCGGGAACTCGTGCTGTGGACCAACGACGTACTGGCCGCGGCCCGGAAGATCTATCAGCGCGCCGGCTTCACGCTCGTGGCCGAGAAGCCGCACCGCTCGTACGGAGTGGACCTGGTCGGCCAGGACTGGCGGCTCGGCCTCCACGGGAGCCAGGAAGGGACCGCAACGTGAAGTTCGCCTTCTCGACCCTCGGCGTTCCCGGCATGCCGGTCCCCGACGTGGTGCGGCTCGCGGCCGCGCACGGCTACCACGGCGTGGAGCTGCGCGCCCACCCGGAGGAGCCGGTACACCCGGGCATCGGCAAGAGCGAACGGGCGGATGCGGCCGAGGAGTTCCGGGCCGCGGGCATCGAGATCCTCGCCGTCGCCGGATACGCGAAGGTCGCGGCGGCGGACGACGACGAGGCCGTACGGCAGGAGCTGGCGGAACTGCTGCACCTCGCGCGTGACCTCGGCGCCCCCTACGTCCGGGTCTTCCCCGGCGGCGGTGACCAGGACCGGGCGGAGGCCGACGCGACCGCGGCGCGCAGGCTGGCCGCGGTCGCCCCGCTCGC
Organism: Streptomyces sp. A3M-1-3; assembly: GCF_024213665.1. GTDB lineage: Bacteria > Actinomycetota > Actinomycetes > Streptomycetales > Streptomycetaceae > Streptomyces. Next base: position 169,830 of record NZ_JANAVP010000012.1, on the reverse strand, counting down.
CGCCGACTGCGGTGTGCGCGTCCTGCTGGAGACCCACGACTCGCACCGGACGGGCGCCGACGCGATCCGCGTCCTGGGGCCGGTCGGGCACCCGAACATCGGCGCGCTGTGGGACGTGATGCACACCTGGCTGGGCGGCGAGGAACCGGTGGACACCCACGCCGCCCTCTCCCCGCACCTCGGCTACGTACAGGTCAAGGACATCGCCTCGGCCGAGGACACCACACCGCTGCCGCTGGGCGCGGGCGTGCTGCCGCTCGCCGAGGCGGTGGAACTCCTCAGGGACGACGCCTGGCTGTGCTGGGAGTACGAGAAGCGCTGGCACCCCGGGGCGGCAGAGCTGCCGGACCTGCTGGACGCCGGGCGGGAGCAGTTGCTGCGCCTGACCGCGCGGGCCTGACCACGCGGCGGGAGCGTACAGCAGGCTCGGGATCGCGTGATCCATCTCACGCCAGGTAGCCGTGACGGTCGCAACGGGCGCAAATGTGCTCATGTGAGAATCGCGAGATGACGGACACGGACGATACGTCGGAGCGGGAAAGGCCGCTGCGGCTGGCTGATCTGATCGATGCAACCGTGAACTCCACGTCGCCAGTCCAGGCGAATACGGCCGATGGGCAGGAGAACCGGCGAGAGGCCGCGGAGTTCACGAACGAGTGGAGCGTGGTTCGCGCCGAGGCCACAAGACGGACAGCCGTCGGCGCGCTCCCGCCAGGAGGGCACGACAGTCTAGTTGAGGCGGCTCGCGAAGCGGCCCACGAACGCATCGCCGAGTTCCGGAGTGCCACGGTCGCGGTACCCCTCGACGAGCGAGGCAGTCCGTGGTCCGCCGAAGAGGGCGGTGTCCGCTGGATCCTGGCGTTCTCCAGTGAAGCCACGCTGGCGCGGTTTGCGCTGGCGCGTGGTAGGGCGGAACGGGCATGGGACTACCGAAGCGTGCCCGGAGCGCGACTGCTTGATGCCGTCGTTCCGGCTGTGGGGGTGCCGTGTGGGGTGGCGCTGGATGTGGGCGGTGCGGACGGAGCGCTGTTCCCGCCTGTGTCGGGGATCGTGCCGGATTCGGCGGCGGTGGATACGGACGACGGGGGTGAGTCTTGAGCGGAAACGAGGATCTCGCGGCGCCCGAGCAAGGGTTGGCGCTGATAGCGGACGGGATTACCAAGACACTGGCCGAGTTGAAGGAACTCGGGATGGTGGGCACGGCCAGTACGGGTCGCGGATTTTCCCACCTTGCCATGTCGGGGCTGGAGCTCGGGCACGGCGGACTAACGGCGGAGTTCGCCACGTTCTGCGAGCGCTGGGAGTGGGGGGTACGCGCTCTTGTGGGCAAGGGCAACAGCTTGGCGCAGGACGTGGGACTGTCGGCGGGCAGCTTCCATGAGCAGGAGCAGTACATCGGCAACAGCTTCAAGGTCCTGGCGAATTCAGTGAACGGAAACCCGTATGCGAGCGAGGAGGAAATTACCAAGAAGGGCTGGGGCGACGTCCTGACTCAGTCCGCGTACGACAACCGGGACGTCAGCGCGGAGTCCATGCTGAAGGCCCACGAGAACGTCAAGCAGACCTGGCAGGACACCGCCTGGGACGTGAACGACGGCCTGATGGGCTCGATGGAGAACGCCGGGGCAGTGGACCCGCGGGCACGTGAGGCGGCCGACGACAAGCTGGACGATTGGCTCGACCCCTCCGACGATGCGCGCACGAGGGCGAACGACCAGAGCTGGGGCAGCTGATGCCGGACTGGGGACCGCTCGACGACTGGGCGAACAAGGGGCTCGGCAAGCTCGAAGAGGGCGTCGACTGGGGCAAGGAAAGGCTCGGCGAGGGCGTCGACTGGACCACCGACAAGCTCGGGGGCGCGCTGGATCATGTCGGCGCCGAGGGTGCTGCCGACGCGGTGGAGGACTGGGGCGACCGTACCGCCTCTTCGCTCGGGGCGGAGGTGGGGGAGCAACAGCTCGGCCAGACCGAGGACGCTAATGAGCTCATCCACGGAAACCTGAGCAAGATCCAGGAGAACGTGAAGCATCTCTTCGACTTCCAGGTGGCGTTCGACCGCGTGGGACAGGGCATGAAGAGGCTCGACTCCTCGCATTGGAAAGGCGAGGCCGCGGAGGCGTTCCGCGAGAAGTTCGCGATGCACCCCACCGACTGGCTGCACGCGGCGGACGCCTGTGAGGACGCAGCCAGGGCGCTGGAGTCCTATGCCGACACGGTCAAGTGGGCGCAAGGCAAGGCCCAGGAGGCCATCGACCTTCACAAGAAGGGCAAGCAGTTCTCAGCTGAGGCAGTCGAGGCGTACAACAAGAAGGTTGACGCCTACAACGACAGGATTAGGGCGGACCAGGACCCCGGCCCCCGGCCCCCGGCCCGAGCCGTTCATGGATCCCGGAACGGCCCAGCGAGACCACGCCCAACAGATTCTTGACGACGCTCGCAGACAGCGGAACGACGCCGCCGAGACAGCGAAGAAGGCTGTCCACGCGGCTCTCGCGCACGCACCCGCGGAGCCGCCCCCGCTGAACCGGGCGATCAATGACTTCATGACCGGTCAAGTGGCCGCAGGCATCGAACTCACCCATGTGGTGGGCGGCGTCGCCAAGGGTGCGGGCGGCCTCGTGAACTTCGTCCGCGGTGTCAATCCGCTTGACCCGTACAACCTGACCCACCCCGCCGCGTACTACGAGAACGTCCATATGACGCTGGCCGGCCTGGCCTCCACCGTCGCCCATCCCGACCGAGCCATCAAGGACGCCTGGGGCAGTCTCCGGAATGACCCCAGCGAGTTCTTCGGCCGACTCTTCCCTGAAGCCGTCGGAACCAAGGGCGCCGGCTTCGGCCGGGCCGGCCTCCGCGCGGGCCTGAGAGAGGCACCGACCGGAGCCCTGCCGCGGTTGAGTGACGAATGGCTGACCGGAGCGCGTCGGCGGCCACGTGACCTCCTGGACGACCCGGCGCAGACACGTTGGGCCGAGAACGCGTACAGCCACTTCCTCGAGGACTCCCGGGACATCGACGCCATCGCTCGGAGCACCGGGGACGTCTCCCGTGGCGACGGAACCACCGGGTTCACTCCCGAAGAGATCGCCGCGGTCAAGAAGCATGTCTTCGACACGGAACATCCAATCGAGGACTACGAGACGGGCGAGGTCGTCATGCGGAAGTTCGATGCGGACGCCGAGATCGCCGACGCCTGGATCCGGCTTCGCTCAGGCAATGCGCTGCCCGAGGACCACCTCCTGCTCGAACACGAAGTCGCCGAACTCACCTATCTCCGCGACAACCCGGGGGCCACATATCAGGAAGCACACCGTGTGGCGAACGAAAAGTACAATTGGCAGGAACAGGTGCCGCTGAACAAGCGCGAAGACATTGAGGGTGATTGGTGATGGCGGCTCTCGTCTACTTTCGGAAGGTGTCCGAGAGCGAGGATTCCGTGGAGTACGTGTTCGGCGACGACCCGGCCGAAATGTCCCGGCACTTGACCATGCACGTCGCCAGCCGCAGATCTCGGCCCGTCGACGGCGACGCCGACTATGCCTTCCTCAAGGCATCGCGGAAGATCAACGCGATGTACGAAGAGACCGAGCGCTGGCCCGATCGCGGGATGAGCGTGAGTTAGGCGCCAGCGCGCCCATCTCGTGCGGGGGCCGCTGCGTCCGCCCTGCAGTGACGTCAGCGCCACCCCGCCCAGCAGCAGCAGTGCGGCGCACCAGCGCAGGGGGCTGATGCCCTCGTCCAGCAGCATGGCCGAGGACAGCCATCGCCCTCGGACCGGTACCGGTCCAGCAGCTGTACGCCCTATGGCACACCGGAGCGGCCCGGCGGACGATCACGGAGGGCTCCAGCACCACATTCCGTCGGCAATGGAGTCACGCCAGGCACCGCGAAGATGCACGTGGCCGCGGATTCGTCCCTCCTTCGAATATCCCCCGGCAAGCAACGTCTTCTCCGCAGCGACGTTCAGCGGGGATCGGGCCGCCCGGACGCCAAATGCGGGAGCGAGGAGCAGGCGTACGGTCTCCCTGCCGTTGGCCCGGGCAGGCGGGCGAATCCCACGGCGAGCGCGTACTCCTCGCGGCGTCGCAGTTGTGCCCGCCACGCGGTCGGCACCGATGGCAACACCTGCTTATCGGATTGAACGCGGACTCCAGCCCGTGCTACCACTACCAGGTCCGCGAACGCCGATCATGAAACACCGAAGGGCTGGAACGCGTCGTGCTCGGAGACCTGGTGAAGCTGCGCCCGATGGGGCCGTCGGATGCTGAGGCGCTGTGGCGGTGGAACCACGACCCCGACGTCATGTGGTGGATGGACGACGGCTACGCCCAGCCGCTGGCCCAGGTCGAGAAGTGGATGGCCGAGCGGCCGCGCAATACGTACGGCGACGTGCTGTTCGGGATAGAGGTACTCGCCGACGCGAAGCTCATCGGCCTGGTCGCCCTGCACGACGCCGAGCCGGAAACCGGCTGCGCCACGCTCGACATCTACCTCGGCGAGAAGGAGTACTGGGGGCGCGGCTACGCCACCGACGCGATGCGGACGATCTGCCGCTACGGCTTCGAGGACATGCGGCTGCACAAGATCACGCTAACGGTAGTCACCGAGAACCAGGCCGCTCACCGCGTCTACCAGAGGGTCGGCTTCGTAGACGAGGGCAGGCTGCGCCAGGTCTTCCGACGCGACGGCAAGTGGTACGACCAGTTCACGATGGGCCTGCTGGAAGGTGAACTCCGCTAGGGGTCCTACGGGGGCCGCCCCCCGCGCAACGCCCGGCCCGTCCGCACCATTTCGGCGCCATACCCGGCGCGCCGGGAACCCGGCGGGGGGCCGGGCCGTCCAATCGCGGTGCCGCCGGAGAGTCTCCGCACCGCGGTGTCGGCCTCGTTGCCGGCTGCGATGGCCGACTCCCCTCTGCAGCCGCCTGCGGCCGGCAGCACACCGCCATCGGCGCGCCCCCCTCCGAAGCGCCGGTGGCGGTCATCTTTCTGCGGCGGGTCTCTTGACCTGGCAGTTACTTTCCGGATATCCGTGACTCCTTGGCAGTTTCCTTCACAGCATGGCCGGAAGGAGCTCACGTGCAGTACCGCACCTCCAGACGCACCCTGCTCACCGCTACCGCCGCGGTCGCCGCCGCGGCGGCCACCACCCCCACCGCCTCGGCCGCCGACGAGTCGGGCAGGGCCAGGACCCGGGACCGGCTCATGCGGCTCATCGCCCGGATGAGCCTCGAGGAGAAGGTCGGCCAGCTCTTCGTGATGCGGGTGTACGGACACTCCGCGACCGCCCCCGACCAGGCCGACATCGACGCCAACCTCAAGGAGATCGGCGTCAGGACGGCCGCCGAGCTGATCGCCACCTACCACGTCGGCGGCATCATCTACTTCACCTGGGCCCACAACACCCGCGACCCGCACCAGATCGCCGACCTCTCGAACGGCATCCAGCGGGCCGGCCTCGCCCAGCCCACCCCCGTGCCGCTGCTGATCTCCACCGACCAGGAGCACGGCATCGTCTGCCGGGTCGGCAAACCCGCCACCCTGGTACCGGGCGCGATGGCGCTCGGCGCGGGCGGCTCCCGCTCCGACACCCGCCGGGCCGCGCAGATCGCCGGCGCCGAACTCGCCGCCGTGGGCATCCTGCAGAACTACGCCCCGGTCGCGGACGTCAACGTCAATCCCGCCAACCCGGTGATCGGGGTACGGTCCTTCAGCTCGGACCCGCAGGCAGCGGCCCGGCTGGCGGCCGCCCAGGTCAAGGGCTACCAGAGCGCCGGAGTAGCCGCGACGGCCAAGCACTTCCCGGGGCACGGCGACACCAAGGACGACAGCCACTACGCCCTTCCCACCATCCACCACACGCCGGAGCAGTGGGAGGAGCTGGACGCCCCGCCGTTCCGGGCCGCCATCGCCGCCGGCATCGACTCGATCATGACCGCGCACATCGTCGTCCCAGCACTGGACCCGGCACTGGACCCGGCCACCCTCTCCCGCCCGATTCTCACCGGCATCCTGCGCGAGCAGCTCGGCTACGACGGGGTCGTGGTCACGGACTCCCTCGGCATGGCGGGCGTACGGCAGAAGTACGGTGACGAACGGGTGCCGGTGCTCGCCCTCAAGGCGGGCTGCGACCAGCTGCTGAACCCGCCGAACCTGGCGGTCGCCTGGAACGCGGTGCTGAGCGCCGTCAAGAACGGTGAGATCAGCGAGGCTCGGATTGAGGAATCCATTCTGCGCATCCTGCAACTCAAGGCGCGGCGCGGGCTGTTCCGCGATCCGTACGTCACCCACCGGGGCGTCGACCGGACCGTGGGGATCCGCTCGCACCTCGCCGCCGCCGACCGGATCGCCGAGGAGACCACCACCCTCCTCGCCAACACCGGCGGACTGCTGCCGCTGTCCCGGCGCCGCGAGCCGAAGCTGCTGGTCGTGGGGGCCGATCCGGCCTCGCCGTCCGGGACGACCGGCCCGCCGACCACCGTCCTGGCCCAGGCGCTCACGGAACTGGGCTTCACCGCCGCCGCGCTCTCCACCGGGATCACCCCGACCCAGGCGAAGATCAACGAAGCGGTGGCCGCCGCGCAGGGCAAGGACGCCGTGATCGTCGGCACGTACAACGTCTCGGCGACCAGCCCGCAGCGCACGCTGGTGTCCGAGCTGGCGGCGACCGGGGTGCCCGTGGTGACGGTCGCGATCCGCAATCCGTACGACATCGCCCGGCTCTCGGGGTTCGGGGCGAGCCTCGCCACGTACTCCTGGACCGACGTCGAACTCCGGGCCGCGGCGCGGGTCATCGCGGGGCAGGCCGAGCCCACCGGCAAGCTGCCGGTGCCGGTGCAGCGCGCGGACGACCCCACGCAGGTGCTGTATGCGGTGGGCCACGGATTGACGTACTGACCTCGGTTCATCCGGCGTGAGCCCGCTTCGGCGGGCCACGCTGGATGCACGCACCGGGGGGGTCTATGCACAAGTGGCCGTACACGGGAGTGGTGTGCGCCCTGCTGCTGTCACTGCTGCTGGCCGGCTGCCGGCAGCCGCAGGCGGGTCCCGGCGACGACGCCGCGACCGTCATGCCCTCCGGGCACGGCGCGACGTTTCTGGGGACGGCGGAGTGCAGTTCACGCGCCCTGGGAGAGTTCCGCGAGGTCTCCTGCACCAGCGAGAAGGCGGCCGCCCGGGTGCTGGCCCGCCACGACGGGAGCCGGGCAGCCGGACCCGCCTGCCCGGCCGCCACCGACTTCGTCCTGCACATCAGCGAGAGCGGCCCCCTCGGCGTGCCCAAGGGCTACGCCTGTATGCGCAATCTCGAACCCCCGCATCCCGGCGACCCGGGCATGGGCGGCGGACCGCTCACCGTCGTCGGCGACTGCGTCTACAGCGCGCGCGAGGGCCAGGTGAAGGAGACCGCCTGCGACGGATCGGCCGAGCGGGCACCGGAGTTCCAGGTGGAGCGGGCGGTTGGCCGGCGCGGCCAGTGCCCGCCCTCGACCGCGCTGTACGTGCAACTGGGCGGCGAGAAACCGGTGGGCTGCGCCCGCCGCGTATGAGCGGCGGGCGCAGCCCGTGCGGAGCCGCCCGTGCTTACGGGCGCAGCGTCGGCTCGCGCTCGATGTCGTACTTGTCCAGCTTCGCGTCGGACTTCGCCAGCGGCTTGGCCTTCGCCGGGTTCTCCTGGACGGCGGCCGGGGCGACGCCCGCCCACTGAAGGATCTCCGCGGTGGCCTTCGCCTTCTGGTCCGCGACCAGACCGGCGACGTTGGCACCGTGGTTGGCGCCCGGCGCGGTGAAGACGTAGCTGTCACGCGCGCCCTTGCCGAGACGGAACGGCTCGGCGCCCCACGGGTCGTTCTCGCCGTACACGAACAGCATCTGCTTGGCGTGCTGCCGAACCCAGCTGTCCACGTCGTCCATCACCCACGGCTTGAAGCGCATCGGGATGTCACGCGGCACGAAGTTCCGCGGCGGCTGGTAGCCGTAGCGGCTCAGCCCCTTCAGGTGCGGCTGCTTGATGTCGGGCGAGCCCAGCTCGGTGCCGGCCTGGTAGTAGTACGGCGTGTACTGCGCCAGACCCTGGTCGGTGTAGAAGGAGAAGCCGGAGATCGCGTCGATGGAGTCGTAGATCTCCTGGTCGGTCGCGGTCGCGGCCACCGGGATCGCCTCGCAGTCGGCCACCAGGCTGTACTGCCAGAACGCCCAGACGTAGTCCAGGACCACGGCCTCGAACGCCCGGTCGAGGTTGCCGACCGTGGTGAACGTGGCGCCTTCGGCCGTCGCCCATGCCTGGTACTTGGCCTCCAGCGGCGCGCGCCGCACGAGCGCCTCGCGCTGCACGGCGTTCAGCTTGTCGCGGCACTCCTTGGTGCCGACCTTCTCGAAGAACCGGTCGTACGCCGAGTCCTCCTTGTTCACCACGTCGTTGGGGGCGACGTAGGCGACGACGCCGTCCATGTCGCGCGGGTAGTGGCGCTCGTAGTACGTGGCGGTCATGCCGCCCTTCGAGCCGCCCGTGGAGAGCCACTTCTTGGCGTAGATCTTCTTCAGGTCGGTGAAGATGCGGTGCTGGTCGCTGGCGGCCTGCCAGATGTCCAGCTTGGACCAGTTGGCCGGGTCCGGGCGGGACGGCGTGAAGAAGCGGTACTCCATCGACACCTGGTTGCCGTCGATGATGGTGGTCGGCTCGCTGCGGCGCGGGTTGGTGTTGACGTTGTAGCCGGAGGTGAAGAAGACCGTGGGGCGGTTGGTGTCCTTGTGCAGCAGAGTGATCCGCTGCTTGAAGGAGCCGTTCTTCGGGTGCCGGTGGTCGACCGGCTGTGTGTAGTTCAGGACGAAGAAGCGGTAACCGGGGTACGGCTTCTCCTCGATGAGACTCATCCCCGGTATGGCGAGGATCCGGTCCTTGATGTCCGTGCCGGCGGCCGGCTCGGCGGCGGTGGCCGCCCCAGCGGTCGCGCCGGCCGCACTCACGGTGCCTATGAGCACCACGAGCGACAGCAGCCATCTGAGCGCCTTGCGCATTCACCCTCCCCTTGATTCACAGCAGTCGCCGTGAACCTAGCGGGGGCAACGCGTCGGCCGCCAGACCCAGTTGAAAACGAGCGTCAAGTCGGTCGCCGGACCAGGTCCGGGGTCAGCAGAGGATCCAGCCGGAAGCGCCCGATTTGCTCCCCACCGAACCCGCCACCTTCACACAGCGGTTCAGCGCGTACACCGCCACCGGGCCCGCCATACGCGTGTAACGGCCGCTGTCCTTGACGGCACGGCCGCCCCGGGGCTGGATGGTGACCGACATGTGCTGCCGGACGCCCGGCCGCCGGGAGATCGTGACCGCGCAGGCATGGGTACGGGTCTTGTAGACGTGTACCTGGCCGGTGGCGAAGGGCACCGTCTTGACGATCCGCCCCGCGCACGGCGCGGCCGCCTGCGCGCTGGGCGCGGCCAGTGCCCCCATGGCCAGTGCCAGAGCCGATGCGCACAGGGCCAGGCCCCGCGCGGGCAGCCTGCTCCTCGAACCGTCGAACACCGTTTCTCCCCTCCGCCGCGTGAGCGTACACGCGTACGGACGCAGGGCGGCCACCGACTGGTTGCGACCGATTCAGGCTGCCGCCGGTTCGTCCTCGCCCACGAACGTGCGCCAGAGTTCGGCATAGCGCCCGTCCCGCTTCAGCAACTCGGCGTGCGTGCCGTCCTCGACGACCCGCCCGTGGTCCATCACGACCACACGGTCCGCGCGGGCCGCCGTCGTCAGGCGGTGGGCCACCACCAGCGTGGTGCGCTTGCCCATGAGCCGGTCCGTGGCCTGGTTGACCAGCGCCTCGGTCGCCAGGTCGAGCGCGGCGGTGGCCTCGTCGAGCAGCAGCACGTCGGGGTCGACCAGCTCCGCGCGGGCCAGCGCGATCAGCTGGCGCTGGCCGGCCGAGAGGTTGCGCCCGCGCTCGGCGACCGAGTGCAGGTAGCCGTCCTCCAGCGTGGCGATCATGTCGTGCGCGCCGACCGCGCGGGAGGCCGCCTCCACCTCGGCGTCGGTGGCGTCCGGCCGCCCGTACGCGATGGCGTCGCGCAACGTTCCGGCGAAGAGGTACGACTCCTGCGGGACGACGCCGAGGCGGTGCCGGTAGCCGGTGAGGTCGAGGGCGCGCAGATCCGCACCGTCGGCGGTGACGCGGCCGGAGGACGGGTCGTAGAAGCGGGCGACCAGCTTGACGAGGGTGGACTTGCCCGCGCCCGTCTCCCCGACGAACGCGACGGTCTGGCCGGCCGGGATGGCGAGGTCTATGCCGGCGAGGGCCTCCGCATCGTCCCCGGCCCCTCCCTTTGAATACGTGAAGTGCACGTCCTCGAAGGCGATTTCGCCGCGCAGCGACGGCACCTCGCGCGGCCGTGCCACGAGCGGTGTCGCGGTCGGCTCCTGGAGGAGTTCCTGGATGCGCCGGAGCGAGACCGTCGCCTGCTGGTACCCGTCGAAGACCTGGGAGAGCTGCTGCACGGGGGCGAAGAACAGGTCGATGTAGAGGAGGTACGCGACCAGGGCGCCCGTCGTCAGGGTCCCGTTGTCCACCCGCCCGGCGCCCACGATCAGCACGGCGGCGGCAGCGACCGAGGACAGCAGCTGGACGAAGGGGAAGTAGACCGATATCAGCCACTGACCGCGCACCCGCGCCTCGCGGTAGCTGTCGCTCCGGTCGGCGAAGCGGGCGGCGCCGGTGCGCTCGCGCCGGAATGCCTGGACGATGCGCAGTCCGGAGACCGACTCCTGGAGGTCGGCGTTGACGGCACTGACCCGCTCGCGGGCGAGTTCGTACGCCTTGACCGACTTGCGCCGGAAGAAGAACGTCCCGACGACGAGCACGGGCAGGGTCGCGAACACGACCATCGCCAGCTGCACATCGATGACGAGGAGCGCGAACAGGATGCCGAAGAAGGTGAAGACGGAGACCACGGCGGTGACCAGACCGGTCTGCAGGAACGTGGACAGGGCGTCCACGTCCGTCGTCATCCGGGTCATGATGCGGCCGGTCAGCTCGCGCTCGTAGTAGTCGAGCCCGAGCCGCTGCAGCTGCGCGAAGATCTTCACGCGCAGGGCGTACAGCACGCGTTCGCCGGTACGCCCCGTCATGCGCGTCTCACCGAACTGCGCGGCCCACTGGGTGGCCACGACCAGCAGGGCGAGCCCGGAGGCCACCCACACCGCCCCGAGGGCGAGTTGCTGGACGCCCTCGTCGATGCCGTGCCGGATCAGGACGGGCAGCAGCAGTCCGGCGCCCGCGTCGACGGCCACCAGCAGCAGGCTGATCAGCAGCGGCGCCCCGAAGCCGCGCAGCAGCCGCCGCAGACCGTACGACTCCTCGGCGCCGGCGGCCCGTGTCTCGTCCACGTCCGGGCTGCCCGTGGCCGGCGGCAGCGCGGCGACCTGGGCGAGCAGCTCGGGGGTGGCGGGCATGCCCTCGATGGCGGCGGCCATGCCGGGGCCGCCCGCGGCGAGCTGGGCGGGGGTGGCCGAGCGGCCGCCGGTGTCGGCTCCACCGCGTTCGGAGCGGCGCCACAGCTCGGGGGTGACGCCGTCGACGACGCGGCGTTTGGCGTTGACCGGCTCCGAGTCGATCTCCGCCTCGATCTCGATGTCCAGGTCGAGATCCAGCTCGGGGTCGCGCCCGACGGGGCCTGAGGCCGCGCTCTGCATCCCGAAGCGCGAAGCGGCGACAGCGGCCGCCGCCGGGTCCGGCGAGCCGCCGGCCAGCTCGTCGGGGTCGGTCAGCAGCCGCCGGTAGAGGGCGGAGCGCCGCTGAAGCTCCTCGTGCGTACCGATGTCGGAGAGCCGCCCGTGGTCCAGTACGGCGATCCGGTCGGCCAGCGCGAGGGTGGAGCGGCGGTGCGCGATCAGCAGGGTGGTGCGCCCGGCCATCACCGACCGCAGGGCCTCGTGTATCTCGTGCTCGACCCGCACGTCGACCGCCGAGGTGGCGTCGTCGAGGAGCAGCAGCCGGGGGTCGGTGAGGATCGCGCGGGCCAGGGCGATGCGCTGGCGCTGGCCGCCGGAGAGGGTCAGGCCCTGCTCGCCGACCTTGGTGTCGTACCCGGCGGGCAGCTCGTCGATGAAACGGTCCGCCTGGGCGGCGCGCGCGGCGGTGCGGATCTGCTGCTCGGTGGCGTCGGGGAGGCCGTACGCGATGTTGGCGCGGACGGTGTCGGAGAAGAGGAAGCTGTCCTCCGGTACGAGTCCGATGGCGGCCCGCAGCGAGTCCATGGTCAGCTCGCGCACGTCGTGGCCGCCGACGAGGACCGCGCCGGCGCTCACGTCGTAGAAGCGGGGCAGCAGCAGCGAGACGGTGGACTTCCCGCTGCCGGAGGCGCCGACGACGGCGACGGTCTCGCCGGGCTCGATGGTGAGGGAGAAGCCGTCGAGGACGGGGCGGTCCTCGGTGTAGCCGAAGGAGACGCCGTCGAACTCGACGGTCGCGGGCACGTCGGCCGGCAGCTCCTTCGTACCGTCCTGGATGGACGGCTCGGTGTCGATCAGTTCGAGGACCCGCTCGACGCCCGCCCGCGCCTGCTGCCCGACCGTGAGCACCATGGCCAGCATCCGGACCGGGCCGACGAGCTGCGCGAGATACGTCGAGAACGCGACGAACGTGCCAAGCGTGACCTGGCCGCGGGTGGCCATCCAGCCGCCGAGCGCCAGCATCGCGACCTGCCCGAGCGCGGGTACGGCCTGGAGGGCGGGGGTGTAGCGGGAGTTCAGCCGGATGGTGCGCAGCCGGCCGGCGAACAGCCGGCGGCCCGCCGAGCGCAGCTTGCCGGTCTCCTGCTCCTCCTGCCCGAAGCCCTTCACCACGCGGACGCCGGTGACGGCCCCGTCGACGACGCCGGCGACCGCGGCGGCCTGCCCCTGGGCGTACCAGGTGGCGGGGAAGAGGCGGGTGCGGCTGCGCTTGGCGATGAACCAGAGAGCCGGCGCGACAGCGAGGGCGACCACGGTGAGCAGCGGAGAGAGCCAGGCCATGATGACGAGCGAGATCACGAACAGCAGGATGTTCCCGATCGTCATCGGGAGCATGAAGAGCAGGCCCTGGATCAGCTGGAGGTCGCTGGTGGCGCGGCCGATGACCTGGCCGGTGGACAGCTCGTCCTGGCGCCTGCCGTCCAGCCGCGTGATCGTCCCGTACATCTCGGTACGCAGATCGTGCTGGACGTCGAGGGCGAGGCGGCCGCCGTAGTAGCGCCGGATGTAGGTGAGGACGTAGACGACGAGGGCCGCGCCGACCAGGGCGCCCGCCCAGGGGGCCAGGGGCCGGGTCCCGTCGCCGATGACGTCGTCGATGATCACCTTGGTGGCCAGCGGGACGAGGGCCATCACGGCCATTCCGGCCAGTGACGAGCCGAGTGCGAGGAGGACATTGCGCCGGTACCGCCAGGCGTAGCCCGTCAGACGCCGTGCCCAGCCGTCCGCCCGCCCGAACGCCTCGCCCTGCTGTGCCGCCGCCACTGGTGCCTCCCGTCGTACCACTGCTGCCGGAAGGCACCAACGCGGCTACCGGCGGATTTCATCCCGCCGCAACAAATCCGGGTCCGAAGTCCTAGGACTCGGGCGCCGGGACGACCGCCTCCTGCGGGGTGCGCGTGGGCTCGTAGCGCTTGCTCGCCGGTGCGGTCGGGTTGAGGTTCTTGTTGATCGCCCGCGCGACGGCCTGGATGGTGTTGACACCGTCGTTCATGGTCGGGTTGTCATGCGTGAGCACCGTCATCGTGTAGTGGTGCCCGTTGCCCGTGAACGTGCCGATGCTGTGCACCCGCCACTGGTTGCCGACGGTGCGGGACAGCCAGCCGTTCTTGACCCCGACCAGCGCGTTGGCCGGGGCTCCCGCGGTGACGCCCCAGCGCTGCGAGGTGACCACCGAGCGCATCAGCCGGTTGGTGTACGAGCGCGAGGTGTCGGTCATGACCGTGTTCTTGGCGGTCAGCAGCGCCAGCAGCTTCTGCTCGTCGTTGGCGGTGATCCGGGTGAGTCCCCAGTAACCGTCCGCGCCGGGGATGGTCTGCGTCATCCCGGCGGCCTGGAGGAACGCCTTGATCTTCGTCAGGCCGAGCTGATTCCACAGGGTGCTGGTGGAGGCGTTGTCCGACGTGGTGATCATGGCGGTGGCGAGGCTCGACTCCCGCTGGGTCAGCGCGCGGTTCGTCTTCTGCGCGTCCCACAGGAGGGCCATCAGCACGGTCACCTTGACGACGCTCGCGGAGTCGTACCGCTGGTCGCCCCGGAGCGTGCAGAAGGTCTTCGTGGTGCGGTCGTGCACGGCCACGGCCGCCGTGGTCTTGCGTCCCGCCAGCGCCGCGGTGATGTCCTTGGACAGCTGCGCTGCCAGCCCCGCCTTGGCGGAGGTGCAGGTCACCGTCGGCGTCACGGCCGCGGCAGGCGTCGCGCCCGCCGCAATGGGCACGAACACGCCCGCGGCCAGGACCGCGGAGAGCGCGCCGCGCGCACGGCGGGATATTCGGTGGTGAGTCATGGAGGCTTTTCCCGTCCCCTGATGTCCGAAGCGGGTGCGCCCTGCGGCGCACCCGCCTCACATGACTCACCGCGATAAAGGAATGGTTGTACGAGTTCTGATCACACTTCGGATTCAGAGGTGTGTCGGGGCGAACATCCGCAGCAGGGCGGGAAGCACGACCATCGAGGGGCCGGGCTCCGCCAGCGCCTTGGCGAGGTCCTGGCCCAGGTCTTCCGGCGTCGTACGGACCGCCGGTACGCCGAAGGACTCGGCGAGCGCCACGAAGTCCGGCCGGGCCAGCTCGGTGGCGGTGGCCTCGCCGAACGTGTCGGTCATGTACTCGCGCAGGATGCCGTAGCCGCCGTCGTCCACGATCAGCCAGGTGACCGGCAGGTCGTACTGGCGGGCGGTGGCCAGCTCCGCGATGGAGTACATCGCCCCGCCGTCGCCCGACACGGCGAGCACCGGCTTCGTACGGTCGGCCGCGGCCGCGCCGAGGGCGGCCGGGAAGCCGTAGCCGAGGCCGCCCGCGCCCTGGCCCGAGTGCATGGTGTTCGGGTGCCGGGCGTCGAAGGCGGACCAGGCCCAGTAGCCGAGGATCGTCATGTCCCAGAAGCTGGGGGACGTGTCCGGCAGGGCCGCCCGGACGGCCGCGAGGACCTCCTGCTCCAGGGTCAGGTCCTGGCCGGCGATCCGCGCCCGTACCTTCGCGAGGACGGTACGTACGGACTCGGCGGCAGACTCGGCGGCGGACTCGGCGGCAGCGGGGTCGGGGCGCTCGGGCACGGCCTCCAGCAGGGCGGAGAGCGCGAGCCGCGCGTCGGCGTGGATGCCGAGACCTGCGTGGTTGGACTCCAGCTTGCCGAGGTCCGCCTCGATCTG
Organism: Streptomyces sp. A3M-1-3; assembly: GCF_024213665.1. Classification (GTDB taxonomy): domain Bacteria; phylum Actinomycetota; class Actinomycetes; order Streptomycetales; family Streptomycetaceae; genus Streptomyces. The sequence goes on along the minus strand of NZ_JANAVP010000012.1, from coordinate 154,466 downwards.
GATGACCTGGCCGCGCGGCTTGAACGTGTGGTAGTTCGAGGAGAGTTCGCCGAGACCCGAGCCGACGACCAGCAGGACGTCCGCGTCCTGAAGGAAGTCGGTGGTGTGCCGGTCCTCCAGCCAGGACTGGAGCGAGAGCGGATGCTCCCAGGGGAAGGCGCCCTTGCCGCCGAAGGTGGTGACGACGGGCGCGTTCAGCTTCTCGGCGAGCGCGAGCAGCTTGCCGGACGCGTCGGACCTGACGACGCCGCCGCCCGCGATGACCGCCGGACGCTCGGCGTTCGCCAGCCGGTGAGCGGCCACCGCGATCAGCTCGGGCCGGGGATGCAGCTCGCGCGGGGTGGCGTCCATGGCCGTGACGACCGGCAGGGACGTCTGCGCGAGCAGCACGTCCTGCGGGATCTCGACCCAGACCGGCCCGTGCGGGGCAGTGAGCGCGGACTCCCAGGCGGCGGCGATCGCGGAGGGGATCTGGGAGGCCGTACGGACGGTGTGGACGGACTTCACGATGTCGCGGAACGACGCCTGCTGGTCGCGGAGTTCGTGCAGGTAGCCGTGCCGGCCGCCGCCGAGCCCCGGGGTGGGGACCTGGCTGGAGATGGCGAGGACGGGCGCGGAGGCCGCGGCCGCCTCCTGGAGCGCGGCGAGCGAGGTGAGCGCGCCGGGGCCGGTGGAGAGCAGCAGCGGGGCGACCTCGCCGGTGATCCGGCCGTACGCGTCGGCGGCGAAGCCGGCGTTGTTCTCGACACGCAGGCCGACGTACTGGAGCGAGGAGCGGCGCAGCGCGTCGAACATGCCGAGCGCGTGCTGCCCGGGCAGCCCGAAGACGGTGGTGGCGCCCAGGCCGTGCAGCGTCTCGACGAGGAGGTCGCCGCCGTTGCGGCCGGCCGGAGGGGCCAGCGCGGCCGCCGTCTGCTCGGCCGTCAGCCGCGGCGTCTCGTGGTGGTGGTCGTGGGTCACTTCTGCTTCGCTTCCGCACTGTGCTCATGGCGCTGCGCGGCCGCAGCGACTTGTCGCGACATGATCGTGGTCAGCTCGTACGCGGTGTGGGAGGCCGCGACACAGGTGATCTCCGCGTGGTCGTACGCGGGCGCGACCTCGACGACATCGGCCGAGACGAGGTTGCAGGAGGACAGCCCGCGGATGATCTCCAGCAGCTCGCGGGAGCTCATGCCGCCCGCCTCGGGGGTGCCGGTGCCGGGCGCGAAGGCCGGGTCGAGCACGTCGATGTCGATGGAGATGTACAGCGGCCGGTCGCCGATGCGCTGGCGCAGCTGGTCGGCCACCTCGTCGGCGCCGCGGCGGTAGACATCGGCCGACGTCACGATGCCGAAGCCCATCTTGGCGTCGTCGTCCAGGTCCTGCTTGCCGTACAGCGGGCCGCGGGTACCGACGTGGGAGAGCGCCTCGGTGTCGAGGATGCCCTCCTCGACGGCGCGGCGGAACGGCGTGCCGTGCGTGTACTCGGCGCCGAAGTAGGTGTCCCAGGTGTCGAGGTGCGCGTCGAAGTGCAGCAGCGCGACCGGGCCGTGCTTCTTCGCCACCGAGCGCAGCAGCGGCAGCGCGATGGTGTGGTCGCCGCCGAGCGTCATCATCCGGGCGCCGGTGCCGAGCAGGTCGTCGGCCGCGGCCTCGATCGTCTCGACGGCCTCGTGGATGTTGAACGGGTTGGCGGCGATGTCACCGGCGTCCGCGACCTGGGCGAGCGCGAAGGGCGAGGCGTCCTGGGCAGGGTTGTAGGGGCGCAGGAGGCGCGACGCCTCGCGGATGGCGTTGCCGCCGAAGCGGGCGCCGGGGCGGTAGGAGACGCCGCTGTCGAAGGGCACGCCGACCACGGCGACATCGGCGGTGCCGACCTCGTCGAGCCGGGGCAGCCGGGCGAACGTGGCGGGTCCGGCGTACCGCGGGATGCGGGACGAGTCGATGGGGCCGCGCGGCTGCTCGGTGCTCGGGTTCGCAGGCTGTTCATTGCTCGCATTGTGGCGCGCATGGATTCGCACAGAAATTCCTTCGGTCGAGTGATTGATAACCAGTCAGAGCTCAATGATCAGCGATGGGTTATAACGTCCGGACTATCACGCGCATGCCCCACCAGCCCGTCACTCGCTCTCCGGCTCGAAGGCCGGGACTCGTCCCAACGGGGTGAGTCCAGAGTGACCAGCCCAGCCATCGAACGAAGCGAGGTGAAAGATCGATGGTTCCGTTCAGTTCGAGTGAGCAGACCCACCCTGCCGTGCTTCCTCAGCGGCAGGCTCTGGAATCCGTGGTTGCAGACACGCCCATGAGCAGGCACGAAACGGGTCACGGACTCCCGGCAGCACAGTCGGGCACTGGCACTGAACACGGGCGAGGGGAGATCGGTACGTGCGCCTTCGACACGGACCGGCGTCACGCCGAAGCCGCCCTCGTGACGGCCAGAGCAGAAACAGCTGCCGGTAACGGCAGCACTCATCACAACCGGCAAGGCAGCACGGTCGCTTCTGGGGCTGCGGTGGTCGCAGTCCTTGACAAGAACGGCTGTCCCCTCATGCCCTGCCACCCCGCCCGTGCTCGCGAACTCCTCGCCAAGGGCCGGGCCGTCGTCGCGCGTCATACACCGTTCACGATCCGGCTCAAGGACCGCACACGTGCGGAGTCCACCGTCATCGGGGTGGCACTGCGCATCGATCCCGGCTCCGTGGGCACGGGCATCGCTGTCACCACCGATGCCCATACCCACGACCCTGGCACCGAGGAAACGCGCTGCGCCCGGCGGGGGCTGTACGCGGTGGAACTCGTCCATCGAGGCTCGCAGATCCGCAAGAAGATGGGCCAGCGTGCAAATCACAGGCGCAGACGCAGATCGGCAAACCTCCGCTACCGAGCGCCCCGATTCAACAATCGCGCTCGGAAGGAGGGCTGGCTGCCTCCATCGCTGCAGCACCGCATCGACACGACCTTTGGCATCGCAAGTCGTCTCACGCGCCTGTTCCCAGTCGTCGAGATCCACGTCGAGCGCGTCGCGTTCGACGTCCACGCCATGAGCGCCGGGCGCGACCTGACTGGGGCCGAGTATCAGCAAGGCACCCTCGCGGGATACGAGGTGCGTGAGTACCTCCTCGAAAAGTGGGGGCGCACCTGCGCCTACTGCGGAGCCAAGGACATTCCACTTCAGGTCGAGCACATCCATCCGAGATCCAGAGGAGGATCCGATCGGATCACAAATCTCACGCTCTCCTGCGAGTCGTGCAATCAGACCAAGGCAGCCACGCCGGTCGATGTCTTCTTGCACGGCAAGCCCGACCTGTTGAGGCGTGTTCTCTCTCAGGTCAAGACCCCTTTGCAGGGAGCGTCCGTCATGAACGCCACTCGCTTCCAACTCACCCGTACACTCGCCCAGCTCGGTGTCCCTGTTCGTCCTTGGTCGGGAGGCCGAACCAAGTGCAACCGTTCCCGGATCGGCCTGGCCAAGACTCACACCCTCGACGCACTCGCCGTCGGTGACCTCGACAGCGTCACTCTCGTCCGATTCCCCAGCACCGTGCTCGTCGCGACAGCGACCGGGCGCGGCTCGTACGCCCGCACTCGCTCTGACAAGTACGGCTTCCCGCGCCTGCTCCTGCCGAGGCAGAAGCGCTTCTTCGGCTACGCGACCGGAGACCTCGTACGTGCGGTCATCCGCACTGGCCGGTACGCCGGAGCCCACAAGGGACGGATCGCGGTCCGCTCCACTGGTCGGCACCGCCTGGCCACGCCCGCCGGGCACATCGATACGCAGTACACCAACCTCCGGCTCCTCCAGCGAGCCGACGGGTACAGCTACGCGACAAAGGACGAAGCCGACCCGGTCGATGTTCATAGCGCCCGCTCCTCCTCACGTCGTGGTGATACCCCAAGACGACGGTAGATTGCCCGGAGACTTCACCAAAGTGTACGTTTCATCCATTCTTCTCCACTCCGATAGATGGACCGTCCACCATGCCGGACCTGGCCCCGCCCACTCCGCCCATCCCGCTGCCCGCCCTGCTGGCGTACCGCGATCTCGGGCTGCGGCAGGTCGCGGGGCCGCCCGCCGACGAGGTCGCCGTGCACTGGGTGCACACCTCCGAGATGGGCGACCCGTATCCGTATCTGCTCGGCGGTGAGCTGCTGCTGAGTGCCGGGGTGCACTTCGCCGAGGCCGCCGATGTCGAGGCGCACCTCGACTTCTACGTGTCACGGATCGTCGAGGCGGGCGCGGCAGCGCTCGGATTCGGCCTCGCGCCGGTGCACGACGCCGTGCCGGACGCGCTGGCCGCCGCCTGCGACCGGCACGGCCTGCCGCTGCTGGAGGTCCCGCCGCAGACCACGTTCACCGCGATCGCCCGTGCGGTGTGGCGGCTGATGGCCGAGGCCCGCACCCATGAGCTGCGCCGGGTGACGCAGGCCCAGCAGGGCCTGGCCACCGCCGCGGCGCGCCCCGACCCGGTGCCGTCCGTACTGCGCCAGCTCGCCGCGCGGGTCGGCGGCTGGACGGTGCTGCTCGCCCCGGACGGTACGGAACTCCAGGCCACCGACCGGCCGCCGTCCGCCGGGGCCCGCGCCGCCCTGGTCCGGCTGGCGCGGGTGGTGACCCCGGCTCCGCCCCGGGCCGCGCCGTCCTCCGCCACCGACACCGCCGGGGGCGCGCACCTGGCCGCGTACGCCCTCGGCGGCAGCGAGGGCCTGGTCCTCGGCGTCGCCACCGGGGGGCGCGAGCCCGGCGACCACACCATCGCCGGGGTGGCGGCCGTCCTGCTGTCGCTGCTCACCGCACCTCACCAGGGCGCCGACGCGGCGGGCCGGTCGGCCGCGCTGGTCCGGCTGCTGCTCGGGGCCGCGCCGGAGGAGGTGGCGCCGCTGCTGGGGCGGGGGCCGTGGTGGGTGGTGCACGCCCGCGGCGGCGAACAGGGTGCGTCCGGCAACCCGCTCGCCGCGTCCGCCCTGGGGGCGGCCCTGGGCAGCGCGCTGGTGGACGCCGAGGACTCGACCGTACGCATCGTCACCGACCGGGAGGTCACCCCGCAGCCCGGCTGGGTCCTGGGCGTCAGCGCTCCGGCGGCGGCCGCGGACCTGGACGCGGCCGACACCCAGGCGCACCGGGCCCTGCGCCGCGCCGAGGCGAGCCGCGCGGACCTGGTCCGGCACCGCGAGGCGGACCTCACCGCGCTGGTCGCGCCGGACGAGGCACGCGCCCACGCCCGCACCCGGCTGGCCCCGATCGCGGACTCCCCGGCGCTCACCGAGACGCTGCGCGGCTGGCTCTCGCTGCACGGCAGCTGGGACCGTACGGCCGTGTCCCTGGGGGTGCACCGCAACACAGTGCGCCAGCGCATCGCGCGCTGCGCGGCGCTGCTCGACGCGGACCTGGACGATCCGGACGTCCGGATGGAGCTGTGGTTCGCACTGCGCTGGCTCTGACCGTGTAGCGATTCACTCACAGAGTGAGACGGCGCGGGCTACGCTGACCAGGGAGTTCGGGTTAACAGGGCTTCCGCCGCACAGGGGTTGACAATGAGTAACACCTATGGGGAGTGGTTCCGGGCTCAGCGCGAGGCGGCCGGCCTGACGCAACAGGAGCTGGCCGAGGCAGCGATCATGACCCGTTCGCACATCGCCCACATCGAGGCGGGCCGCCGCACCCCGTCGAAGGAGGACGCGCGACGGCTGGACAGGGCCCTGAACACGGGGAACGTGCTGAGCAGCTTCCTGCCGCAGGAGGACGGCACGATTGCCGACTACTTCGAGCCGGCCCGGCAACTCGAACAACAGGCAACGATGATCAGGGAGTTCGCTCCGGCCTTCGTGCCCGGCATTCTCCAAACGGAGCGATACGCCCGTGCGGTTCTCGGCACGACGTTCCCTCCCAGGAGCGACGAAGAACGTGACAGGCACGTTGTCACACGGCTCGAGCGCGCGAAGATCCTGGCTGACCAGGTAATGCCCGTAGTGTGGGCGCTGTTGGACGAGATGGTGCTACGACGCCCGGTCGGCAGCGGGGAGATCATGGCCGAGCAGATCATGCACATCGTCCACCTCGTCGAGAGCAAGCGGGTACGGGTGCACGTCCTCCCCCTCGGCCTGGGCGCTCATCCGCTCATGCAGAGCATGCTGACGCTGATGTGGTTCGAGGACCAACCGCCGGCCGCGTACAGCGAAGGCCTCTCCATCGGCAAGCTGCACGACTCCCCGGCCCTGGTCCAACGACTGCAGAGCGCCTACGATCTGGCACTGGGCGACGCGCTGCCGCTGCAAGAGTCACTTGCCCTGATGAGGGCGATTGCAAAGGACCACGGACACCATGACTGAGCACACCATCTTGGACGCTTCCAAGCTGAGCGGCTGGCGCAAGTCGTCGTACAGCGGGAATGAGTCAGGCAGCTGCGTCGAAGTATTGGACGGCCACCCGTCGGGGGTCCCGGTCCGCGACTCCAAGGCTCCGCACGGCCCCGCGTTGGTCTTCCCGACGGCCGGTTGGTCGTTCTTCGTCGCAGCCGTCAAAGGCGGCACCTTCACACGTTGACCGGCTCCGAGAGCCGCCGTAGCGTAGTCCCCACATACGCCTCATTCTCACATTGGTCGGACTATGGGCCTCAAGCGCGACACTCGCCGCAAAACCGGCACTCTCGTCGGCTCCGCCCTCTTGGCCGTGTGCCTCCCCATGGCCCTGTCCGCATGCGGCTCCGATGTCTCTCAAGCCGAGCACCAGACCGATCAACTGCCCTATATTTCACTGCACTTCGAGAGTTCTTCACTCAGCAAGGCCCTTGTGGCCCAGGCCGCAGCACTGAGCGCGGCGGCAGAGAAGGCTGCACTGGAGAACGTCTGCACCACAGACCCGGCCGACCGCCAGAATTGCCGGAACCCGAGTGGGACCATCGATCCCGCCGGCGGCGACCTCGACGGCGACGGCGTCTTCGAAGACCACGAACCCGTTGGGCCCGGCTACAAGGATCCGCGCGCCTACGACGGCGGCAGGACTTCGGGCGAGACACAGTGCGAGTGGCTGCGCTCGCAAGGCATCGCCTGCTGACCCATTCTCGTGGGAGTCCTCGCTCTCGGAGCTGCGTCGCGTCCATGACCAGCCACACGTGCGCAGCATCACTCTGGACACTTCCAGCAACTGGCGGGTAACTTAGAACTGAGCAAGCGCTTAGACATTCCAGCGTACCCACCCAGTCACGAGGAGGCGTCCGTGCGCCGTACCGTTTTCAACGAGGACCACGAGGCGTTCCGGGAGACCATACGCGCCTTCATCGAGGCCGAGGTCGTCCCCGTCTACGACGAGTGGTTCGCTGCCGGTCAGGCGCCCCGCGACTTCTACTACAAGCTCGGCGAGCTGGGCGTCTTCGGCATCAACGTCCCCGAGGAGTTCGGCGGCGCGGGCCTGGACACGCACAAGTTCGAGGCCGTGCTCTACGAGGAGACCTCGCGCGCGGGCGTCAACTTCGGCGGCTCCGGCGTGCATGTGCTGCTCGCTCTGCCGTACATCAAGCTGCTCGCCACCGACGAGCAGAAGAAGAACTACCTGCCGAAGTTCGTCACCGGCGAGGAGATGTGGGCGCTGGCGATGACCGAGCCGGGCACCGGCTCCGACGTCGCGGGCATGAAGACCACGGCCAAGCTCTCGGAGGACGGCACGCACTACGTCCTCAACGGCGCCAAGACCTTCATCACCGGTGGTGTGCACGCCGACCGCGTGATCGTGTGCGCCCGCACCTCCGCCCCGCGCGAGGACGACCGCCGCTTCGGCATCTCGCTGTTCGCGGTGGACACCAAGTCGGCGGGCTACTCGGTCGGCCGCAAGCTGGACAAGCTCGGCCTGCGCACCTCCGACACCGCCGAGCTGGCCTTCGTCGACGTCAAGGTCCCCGTGGAGGACCTGCTCGGCGAGGAGAACAAGGGCTTCTACTACCTCGGCCAGAACCTGCCCTCCGAGCGCTGGGGCATCGCGTTCGGGGCGTACGCGCAGGCCAAGGCCGCCGTCCGGTTCGCCCAGCAGTACGTCCAGGACCGCACGGTCTTCGGCAAGACGGTTGCCTCCTTCCAGAACACCAAGTTCGAGCTGGCGGCCTGCCAGGCCGAGGTGGACGCCGCCGAGGCCGTGGCCGACCGTGCCCTGGAGGCCCTGGACGCGGGCGAGCTGACGCCTGCCGAGGCCGCGTCCGCGAAGCTCTTCTGCACCGAGGTCGCGCACCGCGTCATCGACAAGTGCCTCCAGCTGCACGGCGGCTACGGGTACATGAACGAGTACCCGATCGCACGCCTCTACGCCGACAACCGGGTCAACCGGATCTACGGCGGCACCAGTGAGGTCATGAAGTCGATCATCGCCAAGTCGATGGGCCTGTAGGTCTGTTGATCCGATCTACTGTTCAATAATGAACGAGGCTCTGGAGTCCCTGCTCGATCTGCTCGACCTCGAGCAGATCGAGCAGGACATCTTCCGCGGCACCAGCCGTACTTCGCTGGTGCCGCGGGTCTTCGGCGGCCAGGTCGCCGCACAGGCCCTGGTCGCCGCCGGCCGTACGGTCCCCGACGACCGCACCGCGCACTCGCTGCACGCGTACTTCCTGCGGCCCGGCGACCCCGGTGCGCCTATCGTCTACACCGTCGACCGGATCCGCGACGGCCGGTCCTTCACCACCCGGCGGGTGGTCGCGGTCCAGCACGGGCAGCCGATCTTCCACCTCTCGGCGTCCTTCCAGACGTACGAGGAGGGCCTGGAGCACCAGAGCCAGATGCCGGCCGCACCCGACCCCGAATCGCTGCCCACCGCCGGGGAGATGCTGCCGCGGTACCGGGACATCTTCCGCGACCCGGGTGTCGTCGACCGGATGATCGAGGCCCGGTCCGCGGTCGACCTGCGCTACGTGGACACCCCGCCGTGGGGCAGCGTGGGCGAGCCGCGCGAGCCGCGCTCGCAGGTCTGGTTCCGTACCCAGGGGAAGCTGGCGGACGACCCGCTGCTGCACGTCTGCCTCGCCACGTACGTCTCCGACATGACCCTGCTCGACTCGGTGCTCCTCGCGCACGGACGCGGCGGCTGGACGGTAGGCGATGTGGTGGGCGCGAGCCTGGACCACGCGATGTGGTTCCACCGGCCCTTCCGGGCGGACGAATGGCTGCTGTACGACCAGGAGTCGCCCTCCACGCACGGCGGGCGGGGCCTCGGTCAGGCCAGGATCTACACGGCGGACGGCCGGCTGGCGATCTCGGTGATCCAGGAGGGTGTGGTCCGGGTCCCGCGCGACTGATCATTGCACGGGACCAGCAATTACAGCGTGCCGGGTGGCGCTACCCACATCGTGGGCTGTCCGGTCGCCCTGGCGACGGTCTCGAAGTCCGCGTCGTAGTGCAGCACAGTCAGCCAAGCCAGTTCGGCGGTGGCCGCGACCAGCAGATCTACCGGACCGGCGCTGCGGTGCTCGCCCCGTTCGGTAAGCATCCGCTGCACGGTCCGGGCACGCCGCAAGACGTCGTCGGGTACCGGCGTCCAGTTGAAGAGCGTGGCGAGCAGTGACTCCTTGGCAAGCCGGTCGGCCAGCGACTGGGCCGAGAACAGCATCTCCAATTCTGTGATCTCACACAGCCCGATGACACCCTCGGCAAGATGCCCGGACCAACGCTCCCGCACCTTCTTGTGGGTGAGGATCCGGGCAGCCGCGGATGTGTCGATGAGGTGGGTGACCGGACTCATCGGCGGTAGTTGTCCTTGTCCAGAAGGATGTCGAAGTCACCGCGTTCGCCCATGGCTGCCAGCTCTTCCAGCGCCGTGAGACGCCGATGCCGCTGCGATACCTCCCGCAATGCAGCGTTGACCGTGTCCTTCTTCGTGGTGGTGCCCAGTATCGAAGCGGCCGCGCTCAGCGCGTCGTCATCGACTTCGACGTAGAGATTCGACATCGACATATCCTCCCTAGGCATTCAGCATATGAAGCATATGCCGAGTGCTGACAGGGAGGCAACCAGTCACCGGCGCGGTGTTGGTGAGGACTCAGTCGGCCGGGCTGTGTGCGGTCAAGGCGACCCGGGATTCGTCGCCGTCCAGCTCCAGATAGAGAGCCGCGTCCATCGCCTGCGCGAGCCGGGCCAGCAGGGGCAAGGTGGGCATGGTCCCACCCAGCTCCAGTTTGGAGACCTGGGGCTGGGTCATGCCGGCCCGCTCCGCCAGCGCGCTCTGAGAGACACCCAGCTCGGTACGCCGGTCATAGACGGCCTGCCCGAGGTCGAAAGCCAGCCGGATCTCCGCCCGTCGCCTGGTCACCTCGGGACTCTCGCTGAGCCCCTGGGCGATCTGCCTGTCGCGGGCGAGCTTCCATCGTGCGTGACCGGTCATCGGCACTCCCGGACTTCCGGCTCCGTCACAGCTAAGGAAACCTGCATGCTGCCGAATGTATGTGTCGCCCTGTGCATGGGGCGCCCGGAAGGTGAGTAGTCCGCCGTACGAGTGAACTCCGCGCCGCCCTTGACGGGCGTCCGTCAGCCCCGCTCCGCCAGCCCCGCCGCATCCAGCAGGTACGCCGTCATCGGGTCGTAGAAGCGCGGATCCGTGACGTGGTCGTCCAGCGGGACCGTCACCTGGAGTGTGCCCTCCGCCTCGCCGAGGAAGAGCGCCGGGTCGTTGGAGTCCGCGTACCCCACGGCGTCGATACCGCGCTGGCCCGCGCATCCCGCCCAGCCGTGGTCCGCGACCACCAGTTCGGGCAGCGGGCGGCCTTCCGCCGCCAGGCCGTCCAGGATCGCCGCCATCGGCGCGGGCGAGTGCGTGTGCCACAGGGTCGCGCCGCGCTCCAGCACCGCGACGTCCGCGAACTGGAACACATAGCCCTCGTCGGCCGTCAGGCCCGAGGGGATGACCACGATCTCGCAGCCGGCCGCCCGCAGCGCGGCGGCCGTGGCGCGGTGCACGTCCAGCAGGCCGCCCGGGTGGCCGGTGGCGAACAGCACGCGCTCCTTGCCCGCGGCGGCCTTGCGCAGCCGCGCCGCCATCCGGTCCAGGGCGTCGACCGTCAGCTCGGGGTCGATGGTGTCCTGGCCGTAGCGGTGCTGCGGGTCGTCGTTGACGCCGCACCGCTCGGCCATGACGGCGAGCACGTCCTGCTCGTCGGTCCAGCGGTCGCCGAGCTCCAGGCCCAGCCAGTAGTGGCGGTCGCCGTTCGCGAGCCTGCGGTAGTGGGAGAGGTTGTTGTCTCGGGGGGTGGCGACGTCACCGGCGATACGGCTGCGGACGAGGTGGTCGACAAGGGCGGCACGGCTGGGTATCGGCATGCGCCCATTGTGCCGTCAGCCACCGCTCCGGTGCCGGTTGTCCCGAACGCTGGACGCCTCGTCCGGCCGGACCGCCGGCGTCGGCCGCCCCGCCAACGTGACCGCGCGCAGGGCCCACTCCACCGGTCCGAGCCGGTGACGGCGCATCAGCCGGGCGCTGAGGAACAGCTGCGCCGCGTAGAAGGCGAGCGCCCCGCACACCGCGGCAGCCGCACCTGCCCGGCCGTACAATCCGAACCCGTATCCGGTGAAGACCAGCGCCATGACCAGCGACTGCAGCAGGTAGTTGGTGAGCGCCATCCGGCCTGCGGGAGCGAGCCAGGAGGCCGCCCGCGCTCCGCGCGGCGTTCTGACCCAGAGCAGGATCGCGCTCGCGTACGCGGCGGTGAGGGCCGGCGCGGAGACCATTCCGACGGCCAAGGCCACGGTCTCCCAGCGCTCCGAGAGCGGGCCGGACGTTCCCGCGGCCATGAAGAGCCCTCCCGGCACGCCCACGGCCAGGCCGAGCGTGCGAATCCGGCGCAAGCGGTCCGCGCCGACGGTGTCGCCGGCCAGCAGCTGCCGCTTCCCCGCCACGAAACCCACCAGGAAGGCGGCGACCACCTGTCCGCTCACGCTCAGCGCACCGATCAGCACGTCGGACCACGCCCCGACGTTGGCGGCGATCACATCGGCGGCGTCACCCCGGTAGGCCTCGGTCAGCTCCGCCGTCTCGGCTTGGAACTCCGCGCCGGACACCGGGTCGGCCGCCCCCGCGGCCCCGAGAAGCAGCAGCAGTACGGCGAAGACTCCGTACACCCACAGCGCGGCGCGCCACACCCTGGCGGGCGCGGCGTTGCGCGAGAAGAACAGGACGAGGCCGAGCACGGCATACGTCGTCAGGATGTCGCCGGTGTACAGCAGCGCTGCGTGCAGCACGCCGAGTACGAACAGTGCGAGCAGCCGGCGCAGCATGCGCGGGGCGAAGCGCGCCCCGGCCCGCTCGGCGGAGGTCATCTGCAGCGTAAAGCTGTATCCGAAGAGAAATGAGAAGAGCAGATAGAACTTCGTCGCCACGAACGCCGTGACCAGCCACTGGGCCACCAGGTCGGGACCGGTCGCCGGGGCGACGCCCCCGGCCGGCTCGTAGGGCCCGGCCATCACCAGCACGTTCACCAGGAAGATCCCGCAGAGCGCGAAGCCGCGCAGCGCATCCACCTCCAGGATCCGCCGTCCGCCCGGCACCGCCGCCGCGTGTGCGTGCCGAGCGGCAAGGCCGGCCGCCTCCTGCGTCATCTCGTAACCCCCCGTGGCTGACTGCCTCGATAGGTCAGTCAATCAGTCAATCAATCAGTCACCAGATCATCGTAGTTGGGCCGCGCTACGCCACAGTCGGTGAGGCGTCGGCTGCCGCCGCGAAGGCGCCGCGCGCCAGCCGGTGCAGCAGTTCCGCCGTCGCGGTACGTCCGGGAAGGGCGCCCGGGCGTCCGAGGTGCGGAGTCGAGTTCAGCAGCCCGAAGACCGCGTGCACGGTGGCCCGGGCATCGGCCTCGGCAAGGGCCGGGTACGTCTCCCGTACGGCCTCCACCCACAGCTCGACGTACTGCCGCTGGAGTTGGCGGACCAGCTTGCGGTCGCTCTCCCGGAGGCGGTCCAGCTCGCGGTCGTGGAGAGTGATGAGCGGACGGTCGTCGAGCGCGAAGTCGATGTGGCCCTCGATGAGCGAGTCCAGCAGCACCTCGGGCGGGGCCGAATTCTGCGCGCGCTCGGCCACCCGGTACTTGCCGCCGGTCAGCAGCCGGTCGCTGATGCCGACGAGCAGCTCGGCGAGCATCGCGTCCTTGCCCGCGAAGTGGCGGTAGAGGCCGGGGCCGCTGATGCCCACTGCGGCCCCTATCTCGTCCACGCCGACGCCGTGGAAGCCGCGCTCGGCGAAGAGACGGGCGGCTTCCTTGAGGATCTGCTCACGGCGGGTCGGGGCCGCGGTCCTGGTGCTCATGGGAATTCATTCTAGACAGGGCTGTTAGCGCTCGTTAACCTAGGGGAAACAACGTTAACGCTCATTAACCGAGCAAGGGAGCTCGAGGGATGCAGCAGGCACCAGTGCTGGCGAGCGCCGCCGATCCGGCGTCCGAGGCCTGGCGGGTCAACGAGGCCGCCCACCAGGAGCTGTCGGAGGGCCTGCGGGCCCGGCTGGCGGCGGCCCGGCTGGGCGGCGGCGAAAAGGCCCGCGACCGGCACACGGCCCGCGGAAAGCTGCTGCCGAGGGACCGGGTGGACGCCCTCCTCGACCCCGGCTCGCCCTTCCTAGAGCTGGCCCCCCTGGCCGCCGAGGGGATGTACGACGGGGCGGCCCCGGCGGCCGGCGTGATCGCCGGCATCGGGCGGGTCAGCGGCCGCGAGGTGGTGATCGTCGCCAATGACGCCACGGTCAAGGGCGGCACGTACTACCCGATGACGGTCAAGAAGCACCTCCGGGCCCAGGAAGTGGCCCTGGAGAACCGCCTCCCCTGCCTCTACCTGGTCGACTCCGGCGGCGCCTTCCTGCCGATGCAGGACGAGGTGTTCCCCGACCGCGAGCACTTCGGCCGGATCTTCTACAACCAGGCCCGCATGTCCGGCGCCGGGATCCCGCAGATCGCGGCGGTGCTCGGCTCCTGCACAGCGGGCGGCGCGTACGTCCCGGCGATGAGCGACGAGGCCGTCATCGTGCGCGGCCAGGGCACGATCTTCCTGGGCGGCCCACCGCTGGTGAAGGCCGCCACCGGCGAGGTCGTCACCGCCGAGGAGCTCGGCGGCGGCGAGGTCCACTCCCGGGTCTCGGGCGTCACGGACCACCTCGCGGAGGACGACGCGCACGCGCTGCGGATCGTCCGTACGATCGTCTCGACCCTGCCCGCGCGCGGCGAGCTGCCCTGGTCCGTCGAGCCGGTGGAGGAGCCGAAGGCCGACCCGGCCGGGCTGTACGGCGCGGTGCCGGTCGATTCGCGTACCCCGTACGACGTGCGGGAAGTGATCGCCCGCATCGTCGACGGCTCCCGGTTCGCCGAGTTCAAGGCCGAGTTCGGCACGACGCTGGTCACCGGCTTCGCCCGGATCCACGGCCACCCGGTCGGCATCGTCGCCAACAACGGCATTCTCTTCTCCGAATCCGCCCAGAAGGGCGCGCACTTCATCGAGCTGTGCGACCAGCGCGGCATCCCGCTGCTCTTCCTGCAGAACATCTCCGGTTTCATGGTCGGCCGGGACTACGAGGCGGGCGGCATCGCCAAGCACGGCGCCAAGATGGTGACGGCGGTGGCGTGCACGCGCGTGCCGAAGCTGACGGTGGTCGTCGGCGGGTCGTACGGCGCGGGCAACTACTCGATGTGCGGCCGGGCCTACTCCCCCCGCTTCCTGTGGATGTGGCCCAACGCCAAGATCTCGGTGATGGGCGGCGAGCAGGCCGCCTCGGTGCTGGCGACCGTCAAGCGAGACCAGATCGAGGCGCGCGGCGAGGACTGGCCGACAGCGGAGGAAGAGGCCTTCAAGGACCCGATCCGCGCCCAGTACGAGACCCAGGGGAACGCCTACTACGCGACGGCCCGGCTCTGGGACGACGGCGTGATCGACCCGCTGGAGACTCGCCAGGTGGTGGGTCTGGCCCTGACCGCCTGCGCCAACGCGCCGCTGGGTGAACCCGGCTACGGCGTCTTCCGGATGTGAGGGGACACATGCAGATGTTCGACACAGTCCTCGTCGCCAATCGTGGCGAGATCGCGGTACGGGTCATCCGCACCCTGCGGGAGCAGGGTGTCCGCTCGGTCGCGGTCTTCAGCGACGCGGACGCCGACGCCCGTCATGTACGGGAGGCCGACAGCGCGGTGCGGATCGGCCCGGCGGCGGCCTCGGAGAGCTACCTCAGCGCCGACCGGCTGCTGGAGGCGGCCCGCCGGTCCGGGGCGCAGGCCATCCACCCGGGGTACGGCTTCCTCGCCGAGAACGCGGCCTTCGCGCAGGCGTGCGCGGACGCGGGTCTGACCTTCATCGGCCCGCCGCCCGGGGCCATCTCCCTCATGGGCGACAAGATCCGGGCCAAGGAGACGGTCCAGGCGGCCGGCGTTCCGGTGGTCCCCGGCTCGTCCGGAAGCGGGCTGACCGATGACGAACTGGCCGCCGCGGCACGGAAGATCGGCATGCCGGTACTGCTGAAGCCCTCGGCGGGCGGCGGCGGCAAGGGCATGCGGCTGGTCCGCGACGAGGATCTGCTCGCCGACGAGATCGCCGCGGCCCGCCGCGAGGCGCGCGGCTCCTTCGGTGACGACACACTGCTCGTCGAGCGGTGGATCGACCGGCCGCGCCATATCGAGATCCAGGTCCTGGCGGACGCCCACGGCAACGTCGTCCACCTCGGCGAGCGCGAATGCTCCCTCCAGCGCCGGCACCAGAAGATCATCGAGGAGGCGCCCTCGGTCCTGCTGGACGAGGCCACGCGCGCCGCGATGGGCGAGGCGGCGGTCCAGGCGGCGCGCTCGTGCGGGTACCGGGGCGCGGGGACGGTGGAGTTCATCGTCCCGGGCAACGACCCGGCCTCGTACTACTTCATGGAGATGAACACCCGGCTCCAGGTCGAGCACCCGGTGACCGAGCTCATCACCGGCCTGGACCTGGTCGAGTGGCAGCTGCGAGTCGCGGCGGGCGAGCGACTCCCCTTCGCTCAGACCGACATCACCCTCACGGGCCACGCGATCGAGGCCCGTATCTGCGCGGAGGACCCTTCGCGCGGTTTCCTGCCGTCGGGCGGCACGGTGCTGGCGCTGCACGAGCCGCAGGGGCCGGGCGTACGTACCGACTCGGGGCTCACGGCGGGCACCGAGGTCGGCAGCCTGTACGACCCGATGCTGTCCAAGGTCATCGTCCACGCCCAGGACCGCCCCACGGCCCTGCGCAAGCTGCGCGCGGCGCTCGCGGAGACGGTCACCCTGGGCGTCCCGACGAACGCGGGCTTCCTGCGCCGCCTGCTGGCCCACCCGTCGGTGGTGTCCGGCGACCTGGACACCGGCCTGGTGGAGCGGGACGCGGACGGACTGGTGCCCGCCGGAGTACCGGACGAGGTGTACGTGGCAGCTGCGCTGCTGCGGGCCGGGGGCACCGCCCCGTCGACCGGCTGGGTGGACCCGTTCTCGGTCGCGACCGGCTGGCGCCTCGGCGGCACCCCCGCCTGGACGGTCCACCACGTACGCGTACCGGGCCACGACCCGTTGGCGATCCGCCTGCGCAGCGGGGCGGCGGGCACGGAGGTCCTGATCAGCGACGCGCCCGGGGGCGCGCCCGGGGGCGAGTCCGGGGGCGAGTCCGGGGGCGAGTCCGCTGCCGCAGGCGAACCTGCGGCAACCGACCGGACACCCGGCCAAGCACCGACGCCCGGCGAGGCGCAGCCGTCGCCCACGGGCAACCCCGCCCCCGGCGGACCACAACCGTCGCCCGCGGACGGCGAAGCCGCGCCGGGCCGGGCGCGGCTGGTGGGCGGCGCGGAGCTGCCGCCTCGGGGGGCTGGGGGTCTGCCCCCCACGCGGCGAAGCCGCACATCGACGCAGTCGGGAAGGGGCGGGGTGGGGGAACCCTCCGCCCGCGTCACCATCGACTGGCGCGGCGTCACGCACACCTTCAGCCACGCTCCCTCGCCGGACGGCGTCTGGCTCGGCCGGGACGGGGACAGCTGGCACGTCCAGGTCCATGACCCGGTCGCCGCCGCACTCGCCGGCGCCGGCCGGGCCGGGGGCGCGGACTCGCTCACGGCTCCCATGCCCGGCACCGTCACGGTCGTGAAGGTCGCCGTCGGCGACGAAGTCGCCGCCGGGCAGGGCCTGCTGGTCGTCGAGGCGATGAAGATGGAGCACCTCATCTCCGCCCCGCACGCCGGCACCGTCACCGAGCTGGACGTGATCCCGGGCAGCACCGTCGCCATGGACCAGGTCCTGGCCGTGGTCGCCCCGCACGAGGGGCACAAGGGATCCGAGGAGGAGGACCCGTCATGACCGAGGGACTGCCGATGGAGATCCCCGTCGCGGATCTCCCCCCACGTATCCGCATCCACGAAGTGGGCCCGCGCGACGGCCTGCAGAACGAGAAGGCGGTTGTACCGACCGAGATCAAGGCGGAGTTCATCCGCCGTCTCGCCGGCGCCGGCCTCTCCACCATCGAGGCGACCAGCTTCGTACACCCCAAGTGGGTGCCCCAACTGGCGGACGCGGAACAGCTGTTCCCGATGCTGGACGGGCACGAGTGGCTGGACGACGTCGCCCTCCCCGTCCTGGTCCCGAACGCCCGCGGCCTGGACCGCGCCCTGGCCCTCGGCGCGCGCCGCATCGCGGTGTTCGGCAGTGCGACCGAGACCTTCGCCGCGCGCAACCTCAACCGTACGATCGCCGAGTCGCTCGCCATGTTCGAACCGGTCGTAGCCCGGGCCCGCGAGGACAAGATCCATGTCCGCGGCTATCTCTCGATGTGTTTCGGCGACCCGTGGGAGGGGCCCGTCCCCGTCCATCAGGTGGTCAGGGTCGCCAAGCAGCTCATGGACCTCGGCTGCGACGAACTGAGCCTCGGCGACACCATCGGCGTGGCCACGCCCGGCCATGTACTGACCCTCCTCGCCGCGCTCAATGAGGCCGGCGTGCCCACCAACACCATCGGCGTGCACTTCCACGACACCTACGGCCAGGCCCTCGCCAACACACTCGCCGCGCTCCAGCACGGAGTGACCACCGTGGACGCGTCCGCGGGCGGCCTGGGCGGCTGCCCGTACGCGAAGAGCGCGACCGGAAACCTCGCCACCGAAGACCTCGTGTGGATGCTCCACGGCCTCGGCATCGAAACCGGGGTCGACCTCGGCCGGCTCACCGCCACCAGCGTGTGGATGGCCGAACAACTGGGCCGACCCAGCCCGTCCCGCACCGTCCGCGCCCTCTCCCACAAGGAGTGACCCACGATGTCCCTGGACCACCGCCTCTCCCCCGAACACGAGGAACTCCGCCGCACGGTCGAGGAGTTCGCGCACGACGTCGTCGCGCCGAAGATCGGCGACTTCTACGAGCGCCACGAGTTCCCGTACGAGATCATCCGCGAGATGGGCCGCATGGGCCTGTTCGGCCTGCCCTTCCCGGAGGAGTACGGCGGCATGGGCGGCGACTACCTCGCCCTCGGCATCGCCCTCGAGGAACTCGCCCGGGTCGACTCCTCCGTCGCCATCACCCTCGAAGCGGGCGTGTCCCTCGGCGCGATGCCCGTCTACCGCTTCGGCACGGAGGAGCAGAAGCGCGAGTGGCTCCCGCGGCTGTGCTCCGGCGACATACTGGGCGCCTTCGGCCTGACCGAGCCGGACTGCGGCTCGGACGCGGGCGGTACGAAGACGACCGCTGTGCGGGACGGCGACGAGTGGGTGATCAACGGCTCGAAGTGCTTCATCACCAACTCCGGTACCGACATCACGGCCCTGGTCACGGTCACCGCGGTCACCGGCCGCAAGGCAGACGGCCGTCCGGAGATCTCCTCGATCATCGTCCCGTCCGGCACCCCTGGCTTCAGGGTGGCGGCCCCGTACTCCAAGGTCGGCTGGAACGCCTCGGACACCCGCGAGCTGTCCTTCTCCGACGTCCGGGTGCCGCTCGCGAACCTCCTCGGCGAGGAGGGCCGCGGCTACGCCCAGTTCCTGCGGATCCTCGACGAGGGCCGTATCGCCATCTCGGCGCTCGCGACGGGCCTCGCGCAGGGCTGCGTGGACGAGTCGCTGAAGTACGCCAGGGAACGCCACGCGTTCGGCCGCCCGATCGGCGACAACCAGGCCATCCAGTTCAAGCTGGCGGACATGGAGATGCGCGCCCACACGGCCCGCATCTCCTGGCGGGACGCGGCCTCCCGCCTCGTCCACGGCGAGCCGTTCAAGAAGGAGGCGGCACTCGCCAAGCTCTACTCCTCGACGGTGGCGGTGGACAACGCCCGCGAGGCCACCCAGATCCACGGCGGCTACGGCTTCATGAACGAGTACCCGGTGGCCCGCATGTGGCGCGACTCCAAGATCCTCGAAATCGGCGAGGGCACGAGCGAGGTCCAGCGCATGCTGATCGCCCGAGAACTGGGCCTGCCGGCCTGACGCCGCGCCGGGCTCGCGGCTCAGCTTGATCTTCAACCCCGACAAGATCGTTTCTTGTCGGGGTTGCTCGTTCGCCGGACAGCAGGAGCGCCCGATGAGCCGACGCTCAACCCTACGCTCGCAAGAACTAGAGGTACAGTTAATGGATACGTGATTCTATATCCATGAGCTCACCTGGCGGCCGTCAGGAAAGGGGACGCGCATGCGCAAACCTGCCGAGATGTTCGACCGGGACTACGAGTGGTCGGCTCTGACCCGGTTCATCAGCGACGAGCAGCCTGGCGCAACGCTCGGAGTGGTCTCCGGGCGCCGACGCCAGGGCAAGACATTCCTGCTGGATGCCGCATGCCGGGCCGCCGGGGGCTTCTACTTCGGGGCGACCGAGGCTGCCGATGCAGAGTCGCTACGGCGCATCAGTGCCGCGCTCACGGCTCATGTACGCCCCGCCAGCCCGTTCCACTTCGCCACCTGGTCCGAGGCCGTGGACGCGCTGCTCGCGCTGGGCGCGGAGCGGCCTGTACCGGTCGTGATCGACGAGTTTCCGTACCTGGCCAAGGCCAACCCCGAGCTGCCCTCAATCATCCAGGAGGCACTACGGCCGTTGCGCGACCAGCGCACCGCATCGCGCACCCGGCTACTGTTGTGCGGCTCAGCCCTGTCCTTCATGGGCCGGCTGCTGTCCGGTAACGCTCCGCTACGGGGCCGTGCGGGGCTCGAGCTGATTGTCCGGCCCCTCGACCACCGCCTCGCCGCCGAGTTCTGGAACATCAGGGACCCACGCCTGGCGCTGAAGGTCAACGCGATCGTCGGGGGCACTCCTGCGTACCGGCGTGAATTCGCACGCGGCGACACCCCGAGCGGGCCTGACGACTTCGAAGACTGGGTCGTCCGCACTGTCCTCAATCCCGAGACGCCCCTCTTCCGCGAGGCCCGCTACCTCCTCGCCGAGGAGCCCGACCTGCGCGACACAGCTCTGTATCTCTCAGTGCTGGCCGCAGTCGCCGACGGCAACGCCACCCGTGGCGGCATGGCCGGCTACCTGGAACGCAAAGCCACCGACATCGCGCACCCCATCAACGTCCTCGAAGACGCCGGGTTGCTTTACCGGGATGCGGACATCTTCCGTGACAACCGGCCCACCTACCGCATCGCCGAGCCGCTGATCGGCTTCTATCACGCCATCATGCGCCCCGTCTGGGACCAGCTGGAGCGCCCCGGCAGCGCCGGCCGGGTGTGGCAAGCCAGCCGCCGACGCTTCGTCAGCAACGTCCTCGGCCCCCATTTCGAACAGACTTGCCGCGACTGGGCCCTGCACCACGCGGACCCCGACCTGCTGGGCGGACTGCCCGCCCGCGTCGGGCACGGCGTCGTCCACGACCCCAAGGCCCGCATCGGGCATGAAGTGGATGTGGCGGTCATCGGCATCGCAGACGGTGCCAAGCCACCCTTGTTGGCCATCGGTGAAGCGAAGTGGAACGACACCATGGGCATCGGCCACATCGAACGCCTCCGGCACATCCGCGACCTCATCACCCAAGCCGGACGCTACGACACAACGCGCACCAAACTCCTGTGCTTCAGCGGATCGGGCTTCAACGACAAGGCAGACGCAGCAGCCGGCGCTGACGGCGACATCCAACTGGTCGACCTGACAACTCTCTACGGGCCAACGCAGGGCCCGCCCCTGGACAAGACGTGAGGTTAGGCTAACCTACCTTCGAACTGTCCGGCGGACGGAACCCGCACGCACGAAAGCAGACGCCCTCATGGATCACGCCCGAGCTTCTCACCTCTCCCGTCGCGGCCTGCTTGCCGCGGGCGGCGCCCTTGGCCTTGGTGCGCTGCTCGCCGCCTGCGGCGACAGCGACACGACGAAGGGCTCGGACAAGGGTGCCGGCAAGGCCGGTCCGTGGTCCTTCAAGGACGACCTCGGCAAGACCGCGAGCACCAAGGCCACCCCGAAGAACATCGTCGCCTTCACCGGTACGGCCGCGGCGCTGTACGACTACGGCATCGAGGTCAAGGGCGTCTTCGGGCCGACGAAGCTCAAGGACGGCAAGCCGGACGTCCAGGCCGGCAGCATGGACATCTCCAAGGTCGAGATCCTCGGCAACGTGTGGGGCGAGTTCAACGTCGAGAAGTACGCGGCGCTCGCGCCCGAGGTGCTGATCACCAACACCTGGGACGGCACCCTCTGGTACGTCCCGGAGGAGTCCAAGGACAAGATCCTCAAGGTCGCCCCGAGCGTCGCGATCGCGGTGGGCGGCGACGTCTCCCTCACCAAGCCGCTGGAGCGCATGGCCGAGCTGGCCAAGTCCCTGGGCGCCGACCTCAACGACAAGAAGGTCGTCGACGCCAAGGCGCGGTTCGAGAAGGCCGCCGCGACCCTGCGCGAGGCCGCCAAGGCCAACCCCGGCGTCAAGGTGCTGGTGGGCTCCGGCAGCCCGGACCTGTTCTACGTCTCCACCCCGAAGACGTCGGCCGACCTGAAGTACTTCGAGGAGCTGGGCGTCACGTTCGTCGTCCCGACGAAGCTCGACGCCGGCGGCTTCTTCGAGAGCCTCAGCTGGGAGAACGCCGACAAGTACAAGGCCGACGTGATCATGCTCGACAACCGCACCGGCACCCTGCAGCCCGCGGACCTCAAGGCCAAGCCGACCTGGGCCCAGCTGCCCGCCGTCAAGGCCGGCCAGGTCACTCCGCGCGTCACCGAGCCGATCTTCTCGTACGACAAGTGCGCGCCGATCCTCGAGGAGCTCGCCGAGGCCATCAAGAAGGCCAAGAAGGTCAGCTGACCGCCAAGCAGCGTCCACAGGGGGTATCTGTATGACCGTCACCGTCTCCGCCTCCGCCCCGGCGATCGCGCCGTTCCGGTTCTTCGACCTGCGGGTCGTACGGTCGCGCCGCCTCGGCCACTCGCTGGTCCGGATCACCTTCGGCGGCGAGGAGTTGAAGGACTTCGCCGCCGGCGGCTACGACCAGAGCCTCTCGCTGTTCCTGCCGCATCCGCACCAGGACGCCCCGGTCGTACCGGTGGAGGAGGGTGACGGGTGGTTCGCCGCGTGGCGGGCGCTGCCCGAGGACGAGCGGGCGGTCATGCGCTCGTACACCTGCCGCGAGCAGCGCCGCGAGCCGCAGGACGAGGTCGACATCGACTTCGCCCTGCACGGTACTGAGACATCAGCTGCTGCCGCAGCGGGTGGCCCGGCCTCCCGCTGGGCGGGCCGGGCCGTGGCCGGGGACCAGGTGTTGGTGCTGGGTCCGGCCGTCGCGGACAACACCGCGGTACGTTTCCGCCCGCCGCAGGACACCGACTGGGTGCTGCTGTTCGCGGACGAGACCGCGCTGCCCGCCGCGGCGGCGATCCTCGACCGGATGCCGCGCGACCGCAAGGTCAGGGCGTGGATCGAGATCCCGCACGCGGACGACCGCATCGTGCTGCCCACGCTTGCGGACGCCGACATCACCTGGATTGTTCGCAATTCAGGCGATCGTACGCAGCGCGTGCTCGACGCGGTCCGCGCCGCCGAACTGCCCGACGGCACTCCGTACGCGTGGATCGCCGGCGAGTCCGGCACCGTACGGGCGCTGCGCCGCCATCTCGTCCAGGAGCGCGGGATCGACCGCAGGTCGGTCACTTTCGTCGGCTACTGGCGGCTGGGCCTCAGCGAGGAGCAGCTTCTCGCTCAAGCCCTCTCGGGCGAGGCCCCGAGCGACGACCAGATCTGATCGCTCTCCGGTCATTTTCCGGTCGAAAACTGGACAACGTATGCGTCCCGAGGGGGGCGAGGGTCCTTTGCGGCTCGAACTTAGGTTAGGCTAACCTTACTTCGACGCCACACCCTCGCCCCCTTCTGCTTTTCCTGCCCGGAGGGTGTGACGAATTCCCTCACCCCGGAGGACAGTTGATGCGCTCGCATCTGCTCAACCAGACGACCGCGGAGCAGTACAGGCTCTCCGTCACCGAGGGCGTCGAGCGGGTGGCCGCCAAACTCGCGACCACCGAACGGCCCCACACCGGTGTGGCCGTCGACGAGCTCGCTCCGGTCATCGCCGAGATCGACCTCGACCGCCCGCTGCACGACCCGGCGGCCGCCCTCGACGAACTCGAAGCCGTCTACCTGCGTGACGCCGTCTACTTCCACCACCCCCGCTACCTCGGCCACCTCAACTGCCCCGTGGTCATCCCCGCGGTCGTCGGCGAGGCGGTCCTCTCGGCGGTCAACTCCTCGCTCGACACCTGGGACCAGAGCGCCGGCGGCACCCTCATCGAGCGCCGGCTCATCGACTGGACGGCCGAGCGCATCGGCCTCGGCTCCGCGGCGGACGGCGTGTTCACCAGCGGCGGCTCGCAGTCCAACTTCCACGCCCTGCTGCTCGCCCGCGACGAGGCCTGCCGACTGGTCCAGAAGAATTCCGAGCACGAGCTCGCCAAGGCCGAGATCCTGCCCAAGCTGCGGATATTCACCTCCGAGTGCAGCCACTTCAGCGTCAAGAAGTCGGCCGCCATGCTCGGACTCGGCTATGAAGCCGTCATCTCCATCCCGTGCGACCAGAACAAGCGGATGCAGACCGTCGCGCTCACCCGCGAACTCGAACGCTGCGTACGCGACGGCCTCTTCCCCATGGCCGTCGTCGCCACCGCCGGCACCACCGACTTCGGCTCCATCGACCCGCTCCCCGAGATAGCCCTGCTGTGCGAGCAGTACGGCACCTGGATGCACGTGGACGCCGCGTACGGCTGCGGACTACTCGTCTCTCGGACCCGGCGCCGGCTGCTCGACGGCATCCAGCACGCCGACTCGGTGACCGTCGACTACCACAAGTCCTTCTTCCAGCCGGTCAGTTCGAGTGCGGTGCTGGTACGCGACCGGGCCACGCTGAGCCACGCCACGTACCACGCGGACTACCTCAACCCGCGCCGCATGGCCGAAGAGCGGATACCCAACCAGGTCGACAAGTCCATCCAGACCACCCGCCGCTTCGACGCCCTCAAGCTCTGGATGACGCTGCGCGTGATGGGCGCGGACGGCGTCGGTGAGCTGTTCGACGAGGTCGTGGAGCTGGCCGCCGAGGGCTGGAAGATACTGGACGCGGACCCCCGCTTCGAGGTCGTCGTCCAGCCGCAGCTGTCCACCCTGGTCTTCCGCTTCGTCCCCGAGGCCGTCACCAGCCCGGCGCTCATCGACCGCGCCAACCTGTACGCGCGCAAGGCCCTGTTCGCCTCCGGTGAGGCCGTCGTGGCGGGCACCAAGGTCGGCGGCAGCCACTACCTGAAATTCACCCTGCTCAACCCGCAGACCACCACCGACGACATCGCCATCGTCCTCGACCTCCTCGCCGAGCACGCAAGCCAGTACCTGGGAGAAGCCCTTGTCCACGCCTCGTGAGCCCCACGACTTCATCGCCATCGGGCTCGGCCCCTTCAACCTGGGACTCGCCTGCCTGACCGAGCAGGTCGACGAGCTCGACGGCCTCTTCCTCGAGTCCAAGCCGGGCTTCGAATGGCACGCCGGCATGTTCCTCGAAGGCGCCCACCTCCAGACGCCGTTCATGTCGGACCTGGTGACGCTGGCCGACCCCACCTCCCCGTACTCCTTCCTCAACTACCTGAAGGAATCCGGACGGCTGTACTCGTTCTACATACGCGAGAACTTCTATCCGCTGCGGACCGAGTACAACGACTACTGCCGCTGGGCCGCCGACAAACTGCGCAACGTCCGCTGGAACACCACGGTGTCATCCGTCGAGTACGACGAGAAGGACGCGCTGTACGCCGTCCGCACGGAGGACGGCGAAACGTTTCGCGCCCGCCACCTCGTGCTGGGCACCGGCACCCCGCCGTACATCCCCGACTCCTGCCAGGGCCTGGGCGGCGACTTCATCCACAACTCGCGCTATGTCCAGCACAAGGCCGAGCTCCAGGCCAAGAAGTCCATCACCCTGGTCGGCAGCGGCCAGAGCGCCGCGGAGATCTACTACGACCTCCTCGCCGAGATCGACGTCCACGGCTACCGGCTGAACTGGGTCACCCGCTCCCCGCGCTTCTTCCCGCTGGAGTACACCAAGCTCACGCTGGAGATGACCTCCCCGGAGTACGTGGACTACTTCCACGCCCTCCCGGAGGACACCCGCTACCGCCTGGAGACCCAGCAGAAGGGCCTCTTCAAGGGCATCGACGGAGATCTGATCAACGCGATCTTCGACCTGCTCTACCAGAAGAAGGTCGACAGCGCAGCCGGCCCGGTCCCGACCCGGTTGATGACCAACACCGCCCTCAACGCGGCCGGTTACGACACGACCACCGGTACGTACACCCTGGGCCTGCGCCAGGAGGAGCAGGAGCGGGACTTCTCGCTCGTCACCGAGGGCCTGGTCCTGGCGACCGGCTACCGCTACACGCCGCCCGCGTTCCTGGAGCCCGTCCACGACCGCATCCGCTGGGACGGCCACGGCCGCTTCGACGTGGCCCGCAACTACAGCATCGACACCACCGGACGCGGGATCTTCCTGCAGAACTCCGCCGTCCACACCCACAGCATCACCTCGCCCGACCTGGGCATGGCCGCGTACCGCAACGCGTACATCATCGGTGAACTGCTCGGCCGCGAGCACTACCCGGTCGAGAAGTCCATCGCATTCCAGGAGTTCGCCGCCCCGGAGGGCACCCTCGCATGACCACTGAGCTTTGTGGGGGGACACCCCCCACTCCCCCCGCCATCTTCTCCCGCACCGACGCGACGCTCGGCGAGTTCGCCGTACGCGCCCTCGACCCGTTCGCCGACGCCGAGCTGCTGCACGGCTGGGTCACCCACCCCAAGGCCGCCTTCTGGCTGATGCAGGACGCCTCGCTGCCCGACGTCGAACGCGAGTACATGGCAATCGCCGCGGCCGCGCACCACGACGCGTTCATCGGCCTGCACGAGGGACGGCCCGCCTTCCTGATGGAGCGCTATGACCCGGCCGAGGTCGAACTGAAGGGCCTGTACGAGGCACAGCCGGGCGATGTGGGCATGCACTTCCTCGTCGCCCCGTCCGACACCCCGCTGCACGGCTTCACGCACGCCGTGATCACCACCGTGATGGCGGCGCTGTTCGACGACCCGGCGACCCGGCGCGTCGTCGTCGAACCGGACGTGCGCAACGCCGCCGTCCACGCGCTCAACAAGGCCGTCGGCTTCGAGACAGCCGAGCGGATAGCGAAGCCGGAGAAGGACGCGTTCCTGAGCTTCTGCACCCGGGAACAGTTCGAGGCCACCCAGGGAGTCACGCGATGACCACGACTCCGCAGGAAGCCGTCTCGCATCTCACCCCCGAGCTGTGGGCCGGGGCCAACCGGCAGCTCGTACGCAAGGCGCTCGCCGAGTTCTCCCACGAGCGGCTGCTGACCCCCGAGCTGATCGCCGGCGACCGGTACGCCGTACGCAGCGACGACGGCGCCACCGAGTACCGGTTCACCGCCCGCGTCTTCGCCCTCGACCACTGGCAGGTCTTCGCCGAGTCCGTCACCCGCCACCGCGACGGCACCGAACTCCCGCTGGACGCCCTGGACTTCTTCCTGGAGACGCGCGGTTCGCTCGGCCTGAGCGACGAGATCCTCCCGGTCTACCTGGAGGAGATCAGCTCGACCCTGGCCGGGACGGCGTACAAGCTCACCAAGGAGCAGGTCCCGGCGGCGGACCTCGCCGCGGCCGGCTTCCAGGCCGTCGAGACCGGTATGATCGAGGGCCACCCCTGCTTCGTCGCCAACAACGGCCGACTCGGATTCGGCGTCCACGAGTACCTCTCCTACGCCCCGGAGACCGCCGCCGACATCAAGCTGGTCTGGCTGGCGGCCCACCGCGAGCACGCCACCTTCACGGCGGGCGCCGGTCTGGACTACGACGCGCTGGTCCGCGCCGAACTCGGCGAGGCGCAGCTCGCCCGGTTCGCCGCGACGATGGCCGGGCTGGGCCTGGACCTCGCCGACTACTACCTCTTCCCGGCCCATCCGTGGCAGTGGTGGAACAAGCTCTCCGTCACCTTCGCCGCCGAGGTCGCGCAGCGGCGGCTGGTCTGCCTGGGCGAGGGCGACGACAGCTATCTGGCCCAGCAGTCGATCCGCACGTTCTTCAACACGAGCGACCCGGCCAAGCACTACGTCAAGACCGCCATCTCGGTCCTCAACATGGGCTTCATGCGCGGGCTTTCGGCCGCCTACATGGTAGCCACCCCGGCCATCAACGACTGGCTGGCCGGGCTCATCGCGAGCGACGACGTCCTTCGGGCGGCCCGCTTCTCGATCATCCGCGAGCGCGCGGCCATCGGCTACCACCACCGCCAGTACGAGGCCGCCACCGACCGCTACTCGCCGTACCGCAAAATGCTCGCCGCGCTCTGGCGGGAGAGCCCGGTGCCGTCGCTGGAGCCGGGCGAGGACCTCGCGACCATGGCGTCCCTGCTGCACACCGACCACGAGGGCGCGTCCGTCGCGGGCGCGCTGATCGCCCGGTCGGGGCTGGAGCCGAGGGAGTGGCTGCGGCGCTACCTGGACGCGTATCTGACGCCGCTGCTGCACAGCTTCTACGCGTACGACCTCGTCTACATGCCGCACGGCGAGAACGTCATCCTCGTACTCAAGGACGGCGTCGTCGAGCGGGCCGTGTTCAAGGACATCGCGGAGGAGATCTGCGTGATGGACCCGGACGCTGTGCTGCCGCCGGCCGTCGAGCGGATCCGCGCGGACGTCCCGGAGGACATGAAGCTGCTGTCCATCTTCACGGACGTCTTCGACTGCTTCTTCCGCTTCCTGGGCGGCATCCTCGCCACCGAGGGCGTGGTGGACGAGGACACCTTCTGGCAGGCCGTCGCCGACTGCGTGGCGGACTACCAGGATTCCCTTCCGCACCTGGCGGACAAGTTCAAGCAGTACGACATGTACGCACCGGAGTTCGCGCTGTCCTGCCTCAACCGACTGCAGCTGCGCAACAACAAGCAGATGGTCGACCTCCAGGACCCGTCGAGCGCCCTCCAGCTCGTCGGCACGCTGGCCAACCCGATCGCGCGCTTCGCGCGTCCCTGAGAACCGGCGGGCGCTCATGCTACCGGACCGCACGGGCGCCCGCCCCTCTCTCACCCCTCACTCAGCCGGCCACGGCACCTGTGGCGAACGGTAGAAGTCGATCCCTAGCGCGGACATCCGCGGCCCCTGCGCCGCGAGCCTCACCTTGTACGTGTCCCAGTCGTGCGTGGACGCGGGCGCTTTCTCCAGAGTCCTCGGTATCGTCGAGCTGGGCTGTTGACGATGCTCCCTGCCGTGTATCTACGACGGGGATTCCGCTCCCGGCTGGGCTGGTTGGGTTTCACGCAACCGCCTCCACGGCGGGTGCCATGGTGACTCGTCCCCTTGCGGGTCCTGCGCGTGCTGCTGGTGACCGAGCCACCCGTCCGGCGGGCTCGGGCCTCGATCTCGACCGAGGCGTTGTGGTCGGCGTCGTCCTCGTGTCCGCAGCGGACGCAGGCGAACAGTCGACCGCATCCTTCGCGTGATACGGGGTCAATCTTGCCGCAGGCAGAAGTTGTCGTACGCCGCAACGAGGTGGCGCAGAACCATCTGGCGCCCCACTCCGACGGCAAGTCTCTGATCCAGTCCACCTCACGCCGCGCGATCGTGAGATACCGGCGTTGCTCGACAGCCCGCAGGGACTTCCCGCGCTGCTCCCAGACACGGTGCGGATCGTGCCTGCGCCGCGGCTGTCACCGTACGTATGGCGCACCCGGCGGCCGCGGCCAAGGCGATCGGGCCGGCCGCCGCGCCCGTGGCCGACGGGGTGGATCATGACGCGCTGCTGCGCCGGCTGCGCGAGCTGGGCGAGCTGCACCAGGCCGGAATCCTGACGGCGGACGAGTTCTCGGCGGCAAAACAGGCGGTACTCCGACGATTCTGACCCGATTCCGCCCCTTCCCGACCCCTTCCCGGCCTCTTACTGCCCGGAATCGGGCAGGATTCTTGCGTTGAGAGCCTTCCACCCTCCAATATCTACGGGTGCTCGAACGCCGCCCGTCCTCTCACGACGACCTCGTCGACCACCTGGTGCGCAGTACGCCGCTACAGCGCGGCGAGGCTGCCCGGGTGGTGCTGGACGTGCTCGCGTACTTCGACGAGAAGACCGAGGAGTTCGTCCGCCGCCGGCACCGCGAACTGCAGTCCGGCGGACTGGCCAACACGGAGATCTTCGAGCGGATTGCGGCCGAGCTGCCGCACCGCGCGGTGGCTCCGCCGGAACTCACCCTGCGGCAGCTGCGCCGCCTCGTCTACGGCTGAGCACCCCCAAGCAATCACTCGGAGGGCATCACATATGTGCGGAATCGTCGGATATATCGGGAAGCGTGATGTGGCTCCCCTGCTGCTGGAAGGCCTCCAGCGGCTGGAGTACCGCGGCTACGACTCGGCCGGCATCGTCATCACCGGCAAGTCGGGCGGACTGAAGACCGCCAAGGCCAAGGGCCGCGTCCGCGACCTGGAAGCCCGCATCCCCAAGCGCTTCGCGGGCACCACCGGCATCGCGCACACCCGCTGGGCCACCCACGGCGCCCCGAGCGACGAGAACTCGCACCCGCACCTGGACGCCGACGGCAAGGTCGCCATCGTCCACAACGGCATCATCGACAACGCCACCGAGCTGCGCGCCAAGCTGGAAGCCGACGGTGTCGTGTTCGCCTCCGAGACCGACTCCGAGGTGGTCGCCCACCTCATCGGCCGCTCCCAGGCCGAGACCCTGGAGGAGAAGGTCCGCTCCGCGCTGCGCCTGGTCGAGGGCACGTACGGCCTCGCCGTCATGCACGAGGACTTCGCCGACCGCATCGTCGTCGCCCGCAACGGCTCCCCCGTGGTCATCGGCATAGGCGAGAAGGAGATGTTCGTCGCCTCCGACGTCGCCGCGCTGGTCAGCCACACCCGCCAGGTGATCACCCTGGACGACGGCGAGATGGCCACCCTCAAGGCCGACGACTACCGCACCTACACCACCGAGGGCTCGCGCACGACCGCGACGCCGACCACGGTGGAGTGGGAGGCCGAGTCGTACGACATGGGCGGCCACGACACGTACATGCACAAGGAGATCTCCGAGCAGGCCGACGCGGTCGACCGCGTGCTGCGCGGCCGGATCGACGACCGCTTCGCCACCGTGCACCTGGGCGGCCTGAACCTCGACGCCCGCGAGGCGCGTGCCGTGCGCCGGGTGAAGATCCTCGGCTGCGGCACCTCGTACCACGCCGGCCAGATCGGCGCCGGGCTGATCGAGGAGCTGGCCCGCATCCCCTCGGACGCCGAGCCGGCCTCCGAGTTCCGCTACCGCAACCCGGTCGTGGACCCCGACACCCTCTACATCGCGGTCTCCCAGTCCGGTGAGACGTACGACGTGCTCGCCGCGGTCCAGGAGCTCAAGCGCAAGGGCGCGCGGGTGCTGGGCGTGGTCAACGTGGTCGGCTCGGCGATCGCCCGCGAGACCGACGGCGGCGTGTACGTCCACGCCGGCCCCGAGGTCTGCGTCGTCTCCACCAAGTGCTTCACCAACACGGTGGTCGCCTTCGCGCTGCTCGCGCTGCACCTGGGCCGCATCCGCGACCTGTCGGTGGCCGACGGCAAGCGGATCATCGAGGGCCTGCGCCGGCTGCCCGGCCAGATCGCCGAGATCCTGGAGACCGAGGCGGAGGTCAAGAAGCTCGCCGAGGAGTACGCGAACGCGAAGTCGATGATGTTCATCGGCCGGGTGCGCGGCTACCCGGTGGCCCGCGAGGCCTCGCTGAAGCTCAAGGAGATCACGTACATCCACGCCGAGGCCTACCCGGCCTCGGAGCTGAAGCACGGCCCGCTCGCCCTCATCGAGCCCGCGATGCCGACGGTCGCGATCGTCCCGGACGACGACCTGCTGGAGAAGAACCGCGCGGCGCTCGAGGAGATCAAGGCCCGCAGCGGCCGGATCCTTGCGGTCGCGCACCGCGACCAGGAAAAGGCCGACCACACCATTGTGGTGCCGAAGAACGAGGTCGAGCTGGACCCGATCCTGATGGGTATCCCGCTCCAGCTCTTCGCGTACCACGCGGCGCTGGCCCTGGGCCGCGACATCGACAAGCCGCGCAACCTGGCGAAGTCCGTAACGGTCGAATGACCGCTCGAACCTCAGCCATCAATTGAGCAACCCTCGCGGCGAGCAACCAGCTCCGCGAGAGCGGCCCCGGCTTAGGCGCAAAAAAACAGAGCGACCCCCGTGCCCACGGGGGTCGCTCTGTTTTCGTTGCCGGCGTCGCCCGCGCCGGCCGGTCGCTGCCTCAGCCGGTGGCCGTCACCCGCCGGCCGGCAGCGCGTCCCGGTACCGCGGTCGGCCAGTGGGCCAGCGCGGCCGTCGCCCCGTACCAGGCGGCGAGACCGGCCACCGCGGCCACCCAGCCGCCGGCCTTGACCAGGCCGCCGCTCTCGGCGAACGTCGCGATGCCGAGGAGCAGGAGCGAGAGGAAGAGCAGCCCGTAGGTGCCCTGGGCGAGGAGCCCGCTGCCCGCGGAGCCCAGCGTCAGGCTGAGCGCGAGGAGAGCGAACAGGAGCAGGAACAGTCCGGCCGCCTCGGATGAGACCTGGCCGTCGGCCCCGCTCGCCCAGGTGAACCAGAACGCGCCGAGTCCCGCGTACGCCGTTCCGTTGAAGGCGTTTCCGCCACGGAATTCCAGCAGTCCGGTGATGAACAGTGCGATGCCGCCGACGTAGAGCGCGAGCGAGACGGAGTCGGCTGCGGTCACTCCGTCGATGACTTCGGCGTGGCCGATGCCGAAGGCCAGCAGGGTCAGGCCGAGTGCGAGGTGGCCCAGAGTCGAGGTGGTTCTTCCCGCAGAGACGTCGTTGTCCACGGCGGGCTCCCTTCATGCAGTTGTGCTGCTTCCCAGGACCCTTATGTACCCTTCACAAGCACACAATCCACCTGTACCGGGGAGTAAATTTACTGCTGGACCAAGGGAGTTGACGCCACATCAGCCAGGTCTCACCTGGGACAACGGGAGGTTACGGGATCACAACGACTGGCCGCTGCGCGCGCTTGGCCAGCCGCCCCGCGACCGAGCCGAAGAGGCGTCCGACGATGCCGTGCGTGGAGCCGACCACGATCGCGTCGGCCGAATACTCCCGGCCGACCTCCTCGAGTTCGTGGCAGATGTCGCCGCCGCGCTCGACGAGGATCCATGGCACTTCGGCCAGATAGTCGGCGCAGGCCAGCTCGAGCCCGAGCACTTCGGTCCGGTGGTCCGGTACGTCCACGAACACGGGCGGCTCGCAGCCCGCCCAGACCGTCGTCGGGAGCCGGTTGGCCACATGGACGATGATCAGGCCGGAGCCCGATCGCTTGGCCATGCCGATCGCGTAGGCGAGGGCCCGCTCACTGGAGGTCGAGCCGTCGAAGCCGACGACGACACCATGCCGGAAGGCGGGATCGCAGGAGTGGCGCGTCTGTTCCGCCGCTTGGAGATCGGCCGAGGGATCGGCGACCTGCTTGCGGTCCGCGGGTTCTGGGATTTCGTGACCGGCCATCGGCGTCTCGGCGAAGAATGTCCTCTTGGGAGGGGAACGAACAACTGTTGTCGGCGGAGCTGTGTCCGGGAATCATCTTCCCAAGCCCATACCCCCAAGGGTACGGCGACACTCCTCTCCGGCCCAGGCCCACCGCCCTCTCGCGGCGTTCCCCGGAGCATGCCGGAGCCCGGCCCGGATGGCAATGCTGGCTGCCCTCTACAGCCAGTGACCGAGCGGACCCGCCACGCATGGGTCGTACATTGGTCAACCATTGGATCTCCGCCGCCTCGTCGGCCACCCCCATCCGCCCCCATCCGCCCCCATCCGCCGGCATCGGAGGGGCGCTCAGGGGCGGCCGGAAGTCCGGTGGAGGTGCGCCGGGGGTCTGACTGGTTCGCACACCTGCGCCCACCGCTTTTCAGCCAACTTCGCCTGACCTCCCCCGCCTTGGCGGAATGACCACCCAACCCCGCTGTCACCAGCGAGGAAAGGGCCACCAAGGCCGCTCGGGGCCTACTGAGACGGGCCACTGACACGAGGCGCACTTCCCACCGGGCCCCCTGAGTGGAACGCTTCGTGATCGAATGCTTTACGCCAAGTTGCCAAGTCGACATAGCGCTGGGTGCTGAACTTGTCACGCCGACACCACGGGACACAGTAGATTCGATCATGAGTATCTACGGCGGGGGACACGTGCAGGACCGAGGGGAAACGTGCAGGAGCGACCAGAACGAGGAGTCGCGACACCCAAGGGGGGCTTAGCGCCATGAGCCAGGACTCCACCGCCGCAACGGAGGCCGCGCGCAAGCTCTCCGGGCGTCGTCGCCGGGAGATCGTCGCAGTGCTGCTGTTCAGCGGCGGCCCCATTTTCGAGAGTTCCATCCCATTGTCCGTCTTCGGCATCGACCGGCAGGACGCCGGCGTTCCGCGCTACCGATTGCTGGTGTGCGCGGGCGAAGACGGACCCCTGCGGACCACAGGGGGACTGGAGCTCACCGCACCGTACGGACTGGAGGCGATCGCACGGGCGGGCACCGTCGTCGTACCGGCCTGGCGGTCGATCACATCACCACCACCACCCGACGCGCTCGACGCACTGCGCCGCGCGCACGAGGAGGGGGCCAGGATCGTCGGCCTGTGCACCGGGGCGTTCGTCCTGGCCGCGGCGGGCCTGCTGGACGGCCGGCCCGCCACCACGCACTGGATGTACGCGCCGACGCTCGCCAAGCGCTATCCGTCCGTGCATGTCGATCCGCGCGAGCTGTTCGTGGACGACGGTGACGTGCTCACCTCGGCGGGCACCGCGGCGGGCATCGACCTGTGCCTCCACATCGTCCGTACGGACCACGGCTCGGAGGCCGCGGGGGCACTGGCCCGCCGGCTGGTCGTGCCGCCGCGCCGCAGTGGCGGGCAGGAACGCTACCTCGACAGGTCTTTACCT
Source organism: Streptomyces sp. A3M-1-3 (assembly GCF_024213665.1). Classification (GTDB taxonomy): domain Bacteria; phylum Actinomycetota; class Actinomycetes; order Streptomycetales; family Streptomycetaceae; genus Streptomyces. Next base: position 120,113 of record NZ_JANAVP010000012.1, on the reverse strand, counting down.
GAGGAGATCGGCGCCGACCCGCTCGCCGAGGTCGTCGCCTGGGCGCTGGAGCACCTCCACGAGCAGTTCGACGTGGAGACACTGGCGGCGCGCGCCTATATGAGCCGGCGCACGTTCGACCGGCGGTTCCGCTCGCTCACCGGCAGTGCGCCGCTGCAGTGGCTGATCACTCAGCGGGTGCTCCAGGCCCAGCGGCTGCTGGAGACGTCGGACTACTCGGTGGATGAGGTCGCGGGCCGCTGCGGCTTCCGCTCGCCCGTCGCGCTGCGCGGCCACTTCCGGCGCCAGCTGGGCTCCTCCCCCGCTGCCTACCGGTCCGCGTACCGGGCCCGCAGGCCGCTGAGCGAGCCCGCGGCGGTGGCGGAGCCGCCGGTGCCGCACCAGCGGTCGCCGCACGAGCGTTCTTCACCACACGAGCGTTCGCCGTACGAGCGTTCGCCGTACGAGCGCCGGACGGCGGCCGCCACCGCGCCGAACGGCCCGACGGCGATCGGCCACGCACCCCCGGAACCGGGCAAACCGGGCTCGGACCTCTACGCTTCGGGCCGCCCTGTGCTGCCCGGCCAGCGGGAGCGCCCCGTAGGGTAAGACACATGAACGATCGCATGGTGTGGATCGACTGCGAGATGACCGGGCTCTCGCTGACGGACGACGCACTTATCGAGGTGGCCGCACTGGTCACCGACTCGGAGCTGAACGTGCTCGGCGAAGGGGTGGACATTGTCGTCCGCCCCCCCGCCGGGGCACTGGAGACCATGCCCGAGGTGGTGCGGCTGATGCACACCGCCTCGGGACTCCTCGACGAGCTGGACGGCGGAACCATGCTGGCCGACGCCGAGGCGCAGGTACTGGCGTACGTACGTGAACACGTCAAGGAACCGGGCAAGGCACCGCTCTGCGGGAACTCGGTCGGCACCGACCGCGGCTTCCTGCTGCGCGACATGCCGACCCTGGAGAACTACATGCACTACCGGATCGTCGACGTGTCGTCGATCAAGGAGCTGGCCCGCCGCTGGTATCCGCGGGCCTACTTCAACAGTCCGGAGAAGAACGGCAACCACCGCGCGCTCGCGGACATCCGCGAGTCCATCGCGGAGCTGCGCTACTACCGCGAGGCGGTCTTCGTCCCGCAGCCGGGTCCCGACTCGGACACCGCGAAGGCCATCGCCGCGAAGTACGTGCTGCCAGGGGAGTGAGCCGGAACCGGGGCGCCGGTGCCATCACGGCTCCATCAGGGCTCCATCAGCGCTCCCATAAGTGGGGCGCGAGCACCCTCCCGGAGCATGTACGCTTTTCCTCGGCCGGTCGCTCTGTGAACGACCGGACATGGTGGGTGTAGCTCAGTTGGTAGAGCACCTGGTTGTGGTCCAGGTGGCCGCGGGTTCAAGTCCCGTCACTCACCCTGAACGACCTTCAGGCCCGGTCCGCGCAAGCGGACCGGGCCTGAAGGTCGTCCCCCGACGCGCTCAGGACGACTCCCGCACCACCAGCTCGGTGGGCAGCACGATCTGCGGCCGCTCGCCCTCCCGGCCCGCGATCTCCCGCAGCAGCAGACCGGCCATGGTGCGGCCCATCTCCTCGATCGGCTGGCGGACGCTGGTCATCGCCGGGTCCATGTGCCGGGCGACGGCCGAATCGTCGAAGCCGACGAGCGCCACGTCGTCCGGAATCCGGCGGCCGGCCTCGCGCAGCACCTGGCGGGCCCCGGCCGCCATCACGTCCGAGGCGGCGAAGACCGCGTCGAGGTGCGGCCGGCGCTCCAGCAGTCCGCCCATGGCCCGGCGGCCGCCCTCCTCGGTGAAGTCGGCCGGCGCGGTCAGCAGCTCGTCGGGGGCGAGCCCGGCCTCGGCGAGGGCCTGCCGGTAGCCGTCCAGGCGGCGCTGCGCGCCGTACACGTCGAGTCGTCCGGTGATCGTGGCTATGGTGCGTCGGCCACGGGCGATCAGATGCTCCACGGCGGCGCGGGCGCCGCCGAAGTTGTCCGAGTCGACGGAGGCGAGCGGCTCGTCGGCCGAGCGGCGGCCGCTGACCACCGCCGGGATGGCGAGCTGTTCCAGCAGGTCCGGCAGTGGGTCGTCGGCGTGTACGGAGACCAGCAGCACGCCGTCCACCCGGTCCGCGGCCAGGTACTGGGCCAGCCGGCGGCGCTTGCTGTCGTCGCCCGCGAAGGTCAGGAGCAGCTGCATCTCGGTGTCGGCGAGGGCCGCGCCGACGCCCCGCAGTACGTCGGAGAAGTACGGCTCGGCGAAGAAGCGCGTCTCGGGCTCCGGGACGACGAGCGCGATCGCGTCCGTACGGTTGGCGGCGAGCGCGCGGGCCGCGCGGTTCGGTACGTAACCGAGCTCGGCCACGGCCGCCTCGACGGCGGCCCTCGTGTGGTCGCTGACCCGTGGCGAGCCGTTGATCACGCGGGACACGGTGCCGCGGCCGACACCCGCGCGTACCGCCACTTCTTCGAGGGTCGGCCGTCCCCCACTGCGTCCACGACCATTCATGGCTGCCTCCCGAATCGAAATCTAACAGCCGGACAACCAGAGCCAACTCCCGCTGTCCGGTCCCTTGACACCCCCTCGGCGAGCCGCGACCCTTCAATACATCACATCTGGGAGCGCTCCCACGGTACCTGACCGGGTCTTGGCCGCGGCTATACCCCCGACCAGTCGGTGATCATGGCCGGTGCGCTGCTCGGCACGCTGCCGCTGCTGCTCGCGTTCGTCGTGTTCGGCAAGCAGATCGTCGGCGGCATCATGCAGGGCGCGGTCAAGGGCTGAACGCCGCCCCCCCACCCCTTAACTCGGTTACACCACACCTACCTTGGGAGCGCGTCCATGACGGAGAGCTTTCCGCCCGGCTTCCTGTGGGGAACTGCGACCGCCGCGTACCAGATCGAGGGCGCGGTACGGGAGGACGGCCGTACCCCGTCCATCTGGGACACGTTCGCGCGCACCCCCGGCAAGGTGCTCGGCGGCGACACCGGAGAGATCGCCGTGGACCACTACCACCGGTGGCGCGACGACATCCGGATGATGGCGGACCTCGGCCTCACCGCCTACCGCTTCTCGGTCTCGTGGCCGCGCGTCCAGCCGACCGGCCGGGGCCCGGTCGTGCAGCGCGGTCTCGACTTCTACCGCGCGCTGACCGACGAGCTGCTGGCGCACGGCATCAGGCCGAGCCTGACCCTCTACCACTGGGACCTCCCCCAGGAACTGGAGGACGCGGGCGGCTGGCCGGCGCGCGACACCGCGTACCGCTTCGCCGAGTACGCGGGCCAGGTCGCCGGAGCCCTCGGGGACCGTATCGACCTGTGGACCACCCTCAACGAGCCCTGGTGCAGCGCCTTCCTGGGGTACGGCTCCGGGGTGCACGCGCCCGGCCGCACCGACCCGGTGGCCGCGCTGCGCGCCGCGCACCACCTCAACCTGGCGCACGGCCTGGGCACCCAGGCGCTGCGCGCCGCGCTGCCCGCCCGCGCGCAGACCGGCATCGCTCTCAACCCGAGCGCGGTCCGCCCGCTCACCCTCTCGCCGCAGGACGCGGACGCGCAGCGCCGGATCGACGCCCTGGCCAACCGGGCCTTCACCGGCCCGATCCTCAAGGGGGCCTACCCGCAGGACCTGTTCGCCGACACCGCGCGGCTCACCGACTGGTCGTTCGTCGACGCGGGCGACGAGTCCACGATCCACCAGCGGCTCGACTTCCTGGGCATCAACTACTACGCGCCGACGGTCGTCTCGGCGGCCCCGCCCGGCCCCGACCCACGCCGCGACGGCCACGGCGCCTCCGCCCACTCCCCCTGGCCGGGCGCCGAGGACGTCGCCTTCCACCAGCCGCCGGGCGAGCTGACCGCGATGGAGTGGTCGGTGGACCCGACGGGCCTGTACGACCTGCTGCTGCGGTACACCCGCGAGGCGCCGGGCGTGGCGCTGATGATCACAGAGAACGGCGCGGCGTACGACGACAAGCCCGGCACCGACGGCACGGTCCACGACCCGGACCGCATCCGCTACCTGCACGCCCACCTGGCAACGGTGCGGCGGGCGATCGACGCGGGGGCGGATGTGAGCGGTTACTTCCTCTGGTCGCTGATGGACAACTTCGAGTGGTCGTACGGCTACAGCAAGCGCTTCGGCGCGGTGTACGTCGACTACGAAACCCAGCAACGAACCCCGAAGTCCAGCGCGGAGTGGTACGCGCGGCTGGCGAGGACGGGGGTACTGCCGGAGGCGCCGGCGGCGTGATCGGGGGCGGTACGGGAGGGCCCCGGGGGCTCCTTGGCCCCCTGTCAGTCGAACCAGGTGACCTGGACGACGACCCTCTCCCCACGCACATCGGTCAGGTAGGTCAGCATGAGACGGCCGCGACTCTCGGTACGCAGTCCCGGGCTCGGCCCTGTGAAGGCAGCGCCCTCGAGGTAGACCATCGAGTCCCGAGTGGCGATCTCCCCCGCGAGATGCTCGACTTCTGCCAGGACCTCGGGAGACAGACCGTCGAGAAGATCATCCGGATCATGCTCCCAGCGCCAGTCAGCCACCAGCGACCTCACGATGAGCTGCGCGTGCGATCTCCCCGGCCTCCCGGATGGCGCGTGCCCGCGTATCGGAGTCCGCACTGTCCATCGCCCGCTCAGCAGCATGGAGACGCCGCGCGGTCTCCGGATGACGTTCGATCTCAACGACCACTCCCCAGTGCCGGTAGAACATCCGGATGGGGAGGACGCTGTCCTGTTCGCCCGCCTCGACGAATGCCTTCTGCATGTCCTCGAAGAACTCGGCCAGGCGGGACGGAACGACGGTCGCCACGGCGTGCCGCAGCGCAGGGAGCGTCAGAGCGGGCATGGGGATGAGCGGTCCGTCGTGTTCCGCGTGCTGTGCGGTCATCGGTCGGCCCTTCGCTCGTGATCGTTCCCGGCCCACGGACCAGAATAGTGCTCCCGGGTTATTGATCACCGCCCTAACCCCAGCTCGAACCAGGTCGCCTTTCCCCCGCCCGGACCATGGGTGCACACCCCCCAGGCGTCGGCCCCGTACGAGATCAGCTGCATGCCGCGCCCGTGCTCCTCGTCGGAGGCGGGCGTTCGGCAGGCCGGGATGCCGGGTGCCTCGTCGTGGACGAGGACCCGGAGGCGGTGGGGGTCTGCCCACCCGGCGAAGAGGGTGACGGGGGTGGTGCAGTTGCTGCTCGCGCATGCGTTGACCGCGTTGGTGACGGCCTCGGACGTCAGGAGCAGGGCGGTGTCGGCGAGGTCGTGCCGGTCGGCTGCGGTGAGGACCGTACGTACGGCTTCGCGCGCGGCGCGGACCCAGACGGGGTCGGGCGGGAAGACGAGGGATACGTCGGCGGGGGGTGGGCGGTCCTTCATGGGGCCTCCTGGGTTGGCGTCGCTTGCGGTGGCAGTGCCTGATCAAGTCCCCGTGGACCAGGTGCACTTCCGGCTGGGGCGCCGCGGTTCGGTCGATTCGACGGTACGGACATACGTGATGTCGTTACAACCGTGAACGCAATTAATGCCCCTTGTGGGTGACGTCCTCGCAAGCGGGTGGACCACCCGCCTGAGCGCGCGGCAGACTGCGCACGCCCATAGGGAGGGACATATGCCGCCGAGGACCAGCCCGAGCGAGCGACAGCGACGACTCGGTGCAGAACTGCGTAAACTCCGAACCCAGGCCCGGATTTCAGGTGACGACGCAGGCGCGCTGCTCGACGCCGAGCGCACGCGGATCAGTCATATCGAGGCCGGCCGGGTCGATGTCCCGCGTAACGGTCTCTACAAGTTGCTACGCGCCTACGGGTGTCCGGATGGCCCCTACTTCGAGGGACTCATGGAGATGGCCCACGACCGGGGCAAGGGGTGGTGGGACGAGTTCCGTGACGTCGTCGCTCCGGTGGCGTGCGACCTGGCCGAGCTGGAGGTGAACTCGGCTGCCTTGCGTACGCATGAACCCCTATTCATCCCAGGCATGTTGCAGACGGCGACCTACGCTCGTGCCGTGATCTCCGAGGCGGAGAACGACCCACAGCGCACGAATCGATTCGTTGACTTCCGGCTCAACCGCCAGCGGATCCTCTTGGGCGCCACTCCGGTCGAATACCGGGCAGTCATTCACGAAGCGGCATTGCATGCGCAGATCGGCGGGGCCCAAGTGATGCGGAAGCAACTGCTGCGGCTGATCGAGGTGTCTCGACTGTCCAATGTCACGGTGCAGATCTATCCGTTCGAGGCGGGCGCCTACTCCGCGTACAGCCGCTCCTTCGCCATCTTCGGCGGGGTGATGCCGGAGCTCGACACGGTGTATCTGGAGCATCCGCTGACCTCGGTCTTCCTGCGGGATAGCGAACAGGTCGACGAGTACGCCAAGATGTTCGAGAGGCTCTCCGACCTGGCCCTCGCCCCGGTCGACCCAGAGGCAGCGCCGGAGTCGCACGAGTCCCGTGACTCACTGAGCCTGATCCAGCACGTGATGTACGGACTATGAGAAGGAGCCCGATGTCTCAGCTCGACTGGCAGAAGTCATCGTTCAGCGGCGGCGGAGACGGCGAATGCGTAGAGCTGGCCGCCGGATCCCGCACCCGCGTCCACCTGCGCGAGAGCGACCGGCCCGCCCAGGTGGCGATCACGACCCCCACCGCCCTGAGCGCGCTGCTGACCGCCATCAAGACGGGCGGTCTCGACGGCTTCGTAGGCTGAGGGGCGCTGTTGCGCCATTCGTGTTGTTATCGAGGGAGGAAACGCAACGCCCGGAAGGCGGTATGAGTCATGGCCATGGACAAGGGGCTCAAGGCCCGCGACATCATGACCGGCGGGGTGACGTGCGTCGGCGCGCACCAGTCGCTCTTCGAAGCGTCCAAGATGATGCGCGATCTGAATGTGGGCTGTCTGCCCATCTGCGGTGATGACAACAAGCTCAAAGGGATGATCACTGACCGTGACATCGTCGTGAAGTGTTGCGCCGAGGGGATCGACCCGGCCGAGGTACAGGCCGGCTCCCTGGCCGGTACGCTGCACTGGATCGACTCCGAGGCGGACGCCACGACGGCGCTGGAGACCATGGAGACGCACCGGATCAAGCGTCTGCCGGTGATCGACGTCAGCAAGGGCCACAGCCTCGTCGGAATGATCACCGAGGCCAACCTCGCCAAGAACCTCAGCGACGAACAGATCGCGGAGTTCGCGACGCGCGTGTACGCGGCGGCAGGCTAGGACGCGGGGCGGGGCCACTGCGGAATCACCGGGGTGCGGGATCGGGGTAACCCGGGGCCGCCCGGCTTGAGAGTCTGGCGTGCCCCGTCTCCCTGTAAAGGGCGCTCCTGCGTCGCGTCGCTGCGCGATTCCGCTTCGCTCCACCCTTGACAGCGAGCCGCGTCCCGCTGGTGCAGATGAGTGTCGGGCGGCCCCGGGGAGCGGGGCCAGGCACATCAGCTGCTCGGGCGGCCGGGCTTGGCTTAGTGGCCGACGGCCGGTGGGCGGTGCGGGCGCGGCAGGCCGGGGAGGGGCCCGGCCCCGGCTCAGCGGCCGACGGCGGTCTGTTGGCTCGCCACGACGGCCAGCCCGTGATGAGGGGCCGAGGGCTACTCGCGGTAGGCGACCGTCGTCATCATGCCGGACTCCGAGTGGTAGATGTTGTGGCAGTGCAGCATCCACAGACCTGGATTGTCGGCGTCGAAATCCAAGGTCAGTTTGCGGTGCGGCAGGACCGACGCCGTGTCCTTGCGGGCGCCGGCCCCGTTGACGCCTGCCAGGGCGAAGGTGTGGCCGTGCAGATGGATGGGATGCCACATCTCCGTGACGTTGATGAACACCAGCCGGACCCGCTCGCCGGAGCGGACCACTAGGCGCCGTTGCGGGGAGTAGGGCTTGCGGTCGAAGGCCCAGTCGAACTTCTCCATACCGCCCGTCAGCTTGATCTGGATCGTGCGATCCGGCCTGCGCCGGGAGAGGGCGACGGACTCGTCGGGTACGAGGCGGGAGGCCGATGCCAGCACCCTCCGGTACAGCTCGGCCGGACACGCGGACGGCCGCGGGAGCGCTCCGCTGCCGGTGCGCAGGACGGCCATCGCCGAGGCCTTCTTGCCCTCGGCGAGCGCGGTCAGCGGAAAGACCCCGTCCTTGGCGGTGAACAGCACGTCGTACCGCTCGCCCATGCCCACCAGCAGGGCATCGGTCCTGGCATGGCGGACGGGGAAGCCGTCGGTGTGGGCAACCGTCAGCGTGTGACCGCCGAGCGCCACCCGGAAGGCCGTGTCGCCGCCGGCGTTGATGATGCGCAGCCGGATACGGTCGCCGGGCTTGGCGGTGAACTGCGAAGGATCGTCCGGCGTACGCCCGTTGATCAGGTAGTACGGGTAGTCGACCGCGCCCGCGTCGCCGCCGAGCAGGTCGCTCTTCATCCCCATCAGCAACCGGCTCGGGCCGGACTCGGATGCTGCCGAGTCCCCGCCGGACGGTTCGGCCTTCCCCTGGCCGCCATGCCCCATCCCGTGATCCATGCCACCGCCCCTGCCCTTGCGGAGCTGGGCGAACACCCCGTCCGGAGTGGAGCCGTCCACCCCGTCGACCCAGTCGTCGAGGATGACGATCCACTCCCGGTCGTAGGAGAGCGGCTCCTTCGGGTCGTCCACGATCAGCGGCGAGTACATCCCGCGGTCGATCTGCACGCCCGAGTGCGGATGGAACCAGTACGTCCCCGCGTGCGGCACCACGAAGCGGTACGCGAACGACTCGCCCGGCCTGATCGGCGGTTGCGTCACATTGGGCACGCCGTCCATGTCGTTGCGCAGGGCGATGCCGTGCCAGTGCAGCGAGGTGGACTCAGGCAGATGGTTGGCGAGGGTGAGTGCGAGAGTGTCGCCCGCGGTGATCCGGACCTCCTGTCCGGGCAACCGGTCACCGTACAGCCAGGACTTGACGGTGCGTCCGCCGCCCAGCTCGACAGAGCCGGGGGTGGCGGTGAATTTCACGGCGCGGACCGGGCCGTCGACGGGCTTCGCCTCGACGCCGAGCACGGCGGGTCCGGCGCCGTGAGCGCCGTGCTCCGTGGCGCGCGAGCAGGCGGACAGGAGCGCCGAACCAGCCGCGGCGATTCCGGCGCCGAGGACGGCCCGACGCGTGGTGTGGCTGTGCGTGTGCATGACTGAGTGCACCTCGTAGGGATCTCGGTGTTACGTGCGGGATGGGCGCGTCCGCTGCATGGGATGCACGAGGAATGGGCACAACCCGAACGGCGCGTCAGCCATCCGCCTGTGGCCACGAGCAGGGCAACCCCCACGCCCCGAGAACGGCAAGGCATATGACCCCGGGATGCTGCGCGCCGCGCGGGGTCCGGTACGTGGCCATGCCCGGCACCTTACCCCCCGCTCCGTATCCACCGATATACGGACACACCTGGCCCCGGCGATCTCCACTCGCGCTGTCCGGGTCGCTGGTCAGCCAGTCGGTTGCGCGCCACCCACCGGCCTGGCGGCCAACAGGGAGCACCGGCTTCGAGCCGGAGGATGCGTGCACAACAACGCACCCCGGCGGGGCAGGCCCGTCCGACGATCCACCCGGCCGGGTCGGTCACCTGCACCTCGCCGCCCTGGTCCCTGAGCCGGCAGGCAAGCCATCGGTCTCGAACCCGTGGCCCGCCCTCGTCCGAGTTCCTGCCCTGACGCGGTGACGACAGCGCCAATGAAACCGCCGATAGGACACTCTCCCGGATGCCTCATGGATCTTTTTCAGCCGAGGAGCGTGCCGCATCACTAGTGAATTTCAGTCAGCAGTTTCGCCTTAAATCAAGACGCGTGAGCGGAATGCCAAGTTCAAGCAAAGCGGACCGAGGTGCTCCCGTGATTGGAATTCCAGCCTCCGCAAATCGAACCTTCACCCCAGCCCCCAAACCCATCATTTGGTGATCTTGCACACTCCGACGCGACGACGCAGTGGACATATCAGAGTTTTTCATAGCATTTGAGAGATCCAAATAAATATGCTCGAATATTCTAAAAAGTATGATTAAACCTCCCGGCCGATTTTAGGCAGAACCAGCCAGAATGGGACTCCTTAAGAACTGTCCGTAATGCGGTGTTGCACTTCCCTCGTGCGGTTGACTCGCAATTCGTGCAGCTTTCCGATTCACGGAAAAGCCGCGCCTGTCACAGAACCGCAAGAAAAGGTGAACCAGTGTTCAAGGGTGTTTCAATAGCACGCTCCAGCATCGTGCTTGCCGCGTCTTCGGCCCTCCTCCTTGGGGCCTTTTCCAGCAATGCATCAGCTGCTGGTAATCAACGCAAGAATGCGAAGACCGGGGCCTGCCTGGCCGCTAGCCTCCACATGGGCTCGTGGGAGACAAACGCTCGTAAGTGTGGACAGGCCAACGGCACCACGACATGGAAGATAACCGGTTCACAGGGCGGCACGAGGACCTTCCAGAAGGAGGGTTACTGCCTCGACTCGAACGCCGGCGGCAAGGTCTACATGAAAAAGTGCAACGGCGGTAACTATCAGAAGTGGCAGGAGCAATATGTGGCCGCTGGGTGGAAGTACAAGAACGTCGCCACGGGACGCTACTTGGACGCCAACAGCGGCGGAAACGTTTACACGGAGCCCGGGAATGGTGGCCTGTATCAGGTGTGGAAGGTCTCCTAGCCCACGCTCGTGATCCTCATGAAGCCCGTGCCCTCGTGATCAGCTGAGCCTGACGATTCCAGCCGGAATCTGCACAGCGGACACGAGCGTCTCACGCGTGTGGGGCCGCAAGCTCTGGAGCTCGCGGCCCCACACGCGCAGGGGTGGAGACGGCCACTCCCTCCACCCCATCGGTTTGACACCTAGGATCACGGCTATCGTGACCACCTACACCCGTGTGCAGGTGTGTCGAGAGAGAAGCAGATCCTCCTCATTGCTGCGGTTTCGTGGAGGACGCTGGTGAGGCCGATCGAGGCCAGCGAGGGGGAACGGCCGTGAACGCCGACAACCAGAATCACGACCTACCCGAAGGCCACTCGCGGCGCGGTGCAATGGGGCCCCCCAATACGCCTGAACGCGAACACCGGTCACCTCGCTTCGGTGACGCGTCCGCTGGTGCGTGGACAGAGCCACCCGCTCGGGCGGCCCCGCCGTCATTCATGCCATCTACCGCGTTACCGTCACCTCACGGCGACACCGACACCGTGCAGCTCCACGCCGTGCCCGGTCCTGCGCGCCGTTCGCATGCGCCGGACATGCTCGCAGGTCTGCAGACGGATCAGCGGGGACAGACACCTCCCACCCCATCGCCCCCGAAGAGAAGCGGGAAGGCGCATAGCCTGCTCAAGTCGAGCGCGCTCATGGCTGCAGGCACCATCGTCTCCCGGTTGACCGGCTTCCTGCGCACCCTCGTGATGGCGGCCGCGATCGGTATCGGCACGCTCAACGACTCGTACCAGGTTGCCAACACCCTACCCACGATGATCTACGTCCTGGTGGGCGGAGGTGCACTCAACGCGGTCTTCATCCCCCAGCTGGTCCGGGCCATGAAGGAGGGGGATGGTGAGGCATATGCCAACCGACTCCTGACCCTTGTCGTCGTCTTGCTTGGCGGCGTCACCAGCATCTGTGTTCTGGCCGCTCCGCTCCTCATCCCCATGATGTCGGCGAAGTTTGCCTCCGACCCCCACACGATCGACGTGGCAGTCGCATTCGCCCGCTACTGCCTGCCCACCATGTTCTTCATGGGCATCCACGTAGTCCTCGGCCAGATTCTCAATGCGCACGGCAGGTTCGGGGCGATGATGTGGACCCCGGTGCTCAACAACCTTGTTGTCATCGCTACCTTCGGCGGCTTCATCTGGGCTTTCGGCAGCTTCACAGCGTCCGGGGTGAGCCCGGCCAACATCACGCCTGAAGGCGTTCGGCTGCTGGGCATCGGCACGCTTCTCGGCCTTGCCGTCCAGGCTCTGGCCATGCTGCCCTACCTTCGCGAAGCAGGGTTCAAGCTCCGACTGCGATTCGATTGGAAGGGGCAAGGTCTTGGCAAAGCCGCCGGTCTCGCCAAGTGGACCTTCCTTTTCGTCCTCGCCAACCAATTCGGCATGATCGTTGTGACGCAGCTCGCCACCTGGGCCGGCGCAATCGCCGAGAAGCAGGGCTATTCGGGCACGGGCATCACGGCCTACAACTACGCCCTACTTCTGTGGCAGATGCCGCAGGCGATCATCACTGTCTCCGTAATGACCGCAGTCCTGCCACGCATCTCCCGCTCAGCCCACGACGGTGACACTGCCGCCATCCGAGACGACATCTCCTACGGGCTGCGCACCTCTGCCGTGGCGATCGTTCCCAGCGCCTTCGCATTCCTCGCTCTGGGAGTCCCGATCGCCTCTCTTCTTTACGCCGGCTCCGGCGCAGGCGCACGAGGCGTCGGCTACGTCCTTATGGCTTTCGGGCTGGGCCTGATCCCTTACTCCGTCCAATACGTAGTGCTCCGCGGCTTCTACGCCTACGAGGACACCCGCACGCCCTTCTACAACACTGTCATCGTCGCCCTGGTCAATGCCACCGCCTCGGCGATGTGCTTCGCAGTGTTGCCGCCACGCTGGGCCGTCGTCGGCATGGGCGCCTCGTACGGGATGGCATACGCCGTCGGTGTGGGGGTGGCTTGGCGCCGATTGCGCAAGCGCCTGGGCGGGGACCTGGACGGCCAGCGCATCCGACGCACCTACGCGCGCCTCATCAGCGCATCCATACCAGCAGCATTGGCAGGCGGCGCCGTCGCCCTCCTTCTCAGCTCCAACTTGGGAGGCGGGGCTCTCGCGTCTCTGGCCTCGCTCACGGGCGGCAGTATCGTGCTTGGCGGGCTGTTCTTCCTCGCAGCAAAGCGGATGCGAGTGGAGGAACTGAACACGCTGGTCGCCATGATTCGCGGTCGCATGCACTGAAACTGCCTCACCGAGCCGCCCCCGGACACGTCCGGCCTGCATGCAGGCACGCCCCGGCCGGGTGTGGGGGTGTCCGGCCGGGGCGCGCCCTTGGGGGGTGGCTCAGGGGGCTGATCAGAGCTGATCAGCTGTGATCTGGGGCTACTCGTACGCCGCGAACGCCTTCGTGAAGGCCAGCGGCTGCTGGACGATCGAGGAGCACGTGGCGTCCGCGTAGTTCTTCGCGCCGCCCGGGCACTCCTTGTCGCGGGTCGACGACCACATCGACAGCCACCCCAGCCCCTTGGACTTGGCGAAGTTCACCAGCTGAGTCGCGTCGTCGACCTTGAAGATCTCCGTGGTGACGTCATTGACGCCGATCATCGGGGTCACCGCGACGGCCTTCCAGGCGGCCGCGTCGGACAGGCCGAGGACTCCCCTGATCTGCGCCTGCGTCGCGGTCGCGGCCTGGATGGCGTACTCGCCCATGTCACCGCTGTATGCCGGCCCGTAGTCCATCGCCATGATGTTGACGGCGTTGATCTTCACGCCGTTCTTCTTCGCATCGGCCAGCAGGTCGATCCCGCGCTGGGTCAGCCCCTCCGGCATCACCGGCAACGTAAAGGAGACGTCCAGGCCCGGGTGCGACTTCTGCAGCTGCGTGATGGCCTGCGCCCGCCGGGTGTTGGCCGCCGTGTCCGGCAGGGCCGCGCCCTCGATGTCGAAGTCCGCCTTGGTGAGCTTGTACGTGTCGATGACCTTGCCGTACGCCGCCGCCAGGGCCGACGCGGAGGAGCAGTTGAGCGCCAGCTCGTGGCCGGCCGCCCCGCCGAAGGAGACCCGGACGTCGCCGCCCTTGGCCCGCAGCGCGCCGATCTGCGACGCGACCTTGTCGCTCGCCAGGTCGGTGACACCGCCCCACAGCGGCGCGCAGCTGCCGCCCGAGGTGATGAAGGCGAGGTTGAACTCCTTCACCCCCGTCTTGGTAGCGGTGTCCACCAGGTCGTACGCCGGGTACAGCGAGGTGTCGATGTACGGGGCATAACCCGCGGCGGTCCCGGTGCCGCCGCCCGGGGTGCCGGTCTGCGTCGGCGTGGGGGTGGGCTTCTGCGTAGGCGTAGCCGTACCCGTAGGCACAGCGGTCGGCGTCGGCTTGGCCGTGGGCGTCGGCTTCGGCGGCTCCGTAGGACGGCCGCTCGGCTCAGGCGTGGCCCCTCCGTCGACGGAGCACTTGGCCTGGTTGATGAGGCAGCCGGTGGGGTCGGCGGCGGAGCCGTCGGACGACGTCACGAAGCCGACGGTGACGGACGCACCAGGCGCCAGGTCCTTGTTCCAGCTCGCGGGCTTGACGGTGACGTGGCTGCCCTTGACGGCGTGTTCGCCGTTCCAGAGCGAGCTGATCTTCGTACCGGCCGGCAGGTCGAACTCGAGCGTCCAGTCCGCCTGGGCCTTGTCGGTGGCGTTGGTGACGACGTACTGGCCGGTGTAACCGCCCGTCCAGCCGCTGGTCCTGGTGTACGCCGCGCCGACAGCCGCGGCCTGCGCCGTGCCCGTGAGCGCGAACGCGGCTCCGCCGATCACTGCCGCGGCGACGACGGCGCCGACGGCCTTCGTCTTCCCGCTCGCCCTGCGCCGGTGCGTACTGCTCATTACGTGCCTGCCTCTGCGTTACGAGAGTGGGGGTGGGTGCGGGCAGCACGCTAGCGAGACCGATTCGGACAAATGCCCGGAGCGGGACGGCGGTTGAGGATCTTAGGGCTCGCTTAAGGAAGGCATCGGGAGCCATTAATGGTTAAGGCCAATCGTGGTCAGCCGCTCACAGGCGGCGACGCCGCCTGACGCCGCCCCGGTGCCCCCGCCTGCCGCCCCCGCCGGAGGACTCGCGGCCGTCCAGCGCGATCCAGATCCGTACCTCCGTGCCGCCCAGCACCGAGCGCCCTATGCGTACGTCGCCGCCCGTCGACTCCGCGACCCGGCGGACGATGTCCAGGCCGAGGCCCGTGGAGCCGTCGCGGTCGCCGTCGTTGCCGCGGCGCAGCGCCGCGTCCGGGTCATCGATGCCCGGCCCGGCGTCCGAGACGAGGATGATCACCGAGTTGCTCTCGGCACCGCCGTTGTGGACGTCCACCGAGAAGGCCGTGCCCTCGGGGGTGTGCCGGAAGACGTTGCCGAGCATCGCGTCGAGCGCGGCGGCCAGTTCGGGCCTGGCGACGGGGATACGTACCGGCCGGTCCACGCCCGCGAGACGGACCTTGCGGCCCTCGTCCTCGGCCAGCGCGGACCAGAAGTCCATCCGCTCGCGGACCACTTCGGACGCGTCGCAGCCCGCACCCGGCCCGGGCGGGCCCTGCGTCTGCGGGCGCTGCTCGCGCGCGGTGCGGATGATGGTGTCGACCTCGCGTTCCAGCTGCTCGACCGCCGCGCGGGTCTGGTCGGCGGCGGGTCCCTCGCCCAGCGAGGCGGCGTTGAGCCGCAGCACGGTGAGCGGGGTGCGGAGGCGGTGCGAGAGGTCGGCGGCCAGTTCGCGTTCGTTGGTCAGGAGCTGGACGACCTGGTCGGCCATGGAGTTGAACGCGACGGCGGCGGACCGCAGTTCGGTCGGCCCCTCCTCGGGCACCCGCGCCCCGAGCCGCCCCTCCCCCAGGTCCTGCGCCGCGTCCGCGAGCCGCTTGGCCGGCTGGATCAGCCGTACGCCGAGCCGGTCCGCGACCGCGACCGAGCCGATGATCAGCGCGATCCCGACGCCCGCCAGCACCACCCACGCGGTGGTCACGCCATTGCTGACCTCGCCCTCCGGGACGAAGACCTCGACGATCGCGATCTTGCCGGTGTTGAGCGCGGTGGGCTGCAGCAGCGCCGAGCCGCCGGTCACCTCCGAGATCGAGGCACGGCCCAGCCGGCGGGTGGTGTCCAGGTCCCGCTGGGCGGCCCGGCGCATGCCGATCTCCAGGGCCGGACTGCCCGGTTCACCGGAGGCGGGGATGTGCACGGCCATCCGGTTCGCGGCGCCGGCCTGGGTGGAGGCGACGGCCCTCTCCAGCTGGTCGCGGTCGGTGGTGATGGAGAGCGTCGGGCCGATCGCGGCGGCCTGCCGCTCGGCGTTGGAGAAGGCCCGGTCGCTGGCCATCTCCTTGATGACCATCCCGAGCGGTACGGCGAAGGCCACCACGACCATCGCCGTGACGGCCAGGCACACCTTGACCAGTGCCCATCTCATGAGCGCTCGCCCTGCGGCGGCTCCAGCTTCACACCCACGCCCCGCAGCGTGTGCAGATAGCGCGGCCGGGCCGCCGTCTCGCCCAGCTTCCGGCGCAGCCAGGACAAATGCACATCAATCGTCTGGTCGTCGCCGTACGACTGCTGCCACACCTCGGCGAGCAGCTCCTTGCGCGGTACGACCACTCCCGGCCGCCCGGCGAGGAACGCCAGCAGGTCGAACTCGCGCCGGGTCAGGTCCAGTTCGGTCCCGTCCAGCTCGGCCTGCCTGCGCAGCGGATCGATGGACAGCCCGCCGACCTGGATGACACGCGAGGGCGGTTCGGCGCCGGCGGCGGCGCGCGCCCGGCGCAGTACGGCCGCCATCCGCGCCGACAGGTGCTCCACCGAGAACGGCTTCGTCAGGTAGTCGTCGGCGCCGTCGTTCAGCAGCCGTACGATCTCGGTCTCGTCGTCCCGCGCGGTGGCGATGATCACCGGTACGTCGGTGATGCCGCGCAGCATCTTCAGCGCCTCTGATCCGTCGAGATCGGGCAGCCCAAGGTCCAGAATGACCACGTCGAAGCGGAAATGGGCGACCTCCCGCAGCGCCTCCAGGGCCGTACCGACGCTCCGCACGATGTGGGAGGCCTCGGTCAGGTGCCGGATGAGGGCGGAGCGCACGAACTGGTCGTCCTCGACCACGAGCACACTTGCCATGGGCGGCACCGTACGCCATAGGGGGGATGCCGGGCACAGGGCGGCACACGGCGGCACAGGCCCCGGACCGCCCGCCCCCCTCCGGCCACTCCGGGTCCCCGCGCGACACGGATGGGACGGGTGGGGCAGTATGGCCCGCGATGCAACGAGGACTCGTACACGGCTTGGCTTGGTCGCTCGCCACGGGCGCGGCGGTCACGCTGTCGTGGTGGGGCGTCCACACGGTCATGGCGGGCACGGCGTACGACCGGCCGCGCGCCCTCCCCATCAGCGCCGAAGCCGCCAGGAAGACCCCGGCGCCGCTCTCCTCCGCCACGCAACGCCCGGAAACATCCGCTTCGCCGGACAAGTCCGGTGAGCCGCCGACCACTCCGGACGGCAAACCGTCCGGCAGGCCGAGCCGCGGCGCTTCCAACTCCACGCCGCCGAGCGGCCCCGGCACGTCCGGCTCAGGCTCAGGCTCCGGCTCAGGGCCCGGCTCCGGCTCCGCATCCGCCGGAAATGTGAAGGGCTACACGGTCGACGGCGGCAGGGTCGTCTTCGATCTCGGCGACACCTCGGCCGAACTGGTCTCGGCGACGCCCTCGGCCGGCTGGCAGATGCAGGTCTGGAAGCAGCCCACCTGGATCAGGGTCACGTTCACCCGGGACGGCCGCGAACTCTCGGTCTTCTGCACCTGGCACGACCACCCGCCGCTCGTCGAGACCTACGAGCGCTGACCGCGGATTCGCGCCTACCGGAACACCGAGGGCGGCGGCGCCGGTGACGGCGCCGCGTCCGCGTCGGAGACCACGGCCGCTCCGCCGGTGAAGTCCGCGAGGGCCCGGCCGTGTTCGACCCGGCCGGGGTGCGGGTCGCTCGCGACCCGGCGGGTCAGCTCCGCGACCGGCAGTTCCCGGTCGGCGGCCAGCAGTACGGCGTTGCCGAATCGGCGGCCGCGGAACACCACCGGGTCGGCGGCCAGGGCGAGTTCCGGGAAGCGTGCGGCGGCGGTGGCGATCTGGCCGCGCAGATGGGTGAGCGGCGGGCCGTCGGCGAGATTGGCGGCGTACCAGCCGGTGGGCGCCAGGACCCGGCGCACCTCGTCGAGGAATTCCGTACTGGTGAGATGAGCGGGGGTACGGGCGGCGCTGAACACGTCCGCTATCACCAGGTCCGCCCAGCCGTCCGGCACCTTGGCGAGCCCGGCCCGGGCATCGGTGGAGCGGACCCGTATCCGGGCGTTGGCGTCCAACGGCAGCTCGCGGCGGACCAGTTGGACGAGGGCCGCGTCCAGTTCGACGATCTGCTGGGTGGAGCGGGGGCGGGTGGCCGCGATGTAGCGGGCGAGGGTGAAGGCGCCGCCGCCGAGGTGCACGACGCGCAGCGGCTGCTTCGGCGGGGCGACGAGGTCGGCGATGTGCCCGATCCGGCGCTGGTACGCGAAGTCGAGATACGCGGGATCGTCGAGGTCCACATGCGACTGGGGCGCGCCGTCCACCAGCAGCGTCCAGCCCCGGGACCGCTCAGGGTCCGGTATCAGCTCGGCGAGACCGCCGTCCACCTGCTCGACGACGGCTTCGGGGGTACGCCCGCGCCCACCGCGCCGTCTGTCCTTCGCCACCTGGCCATTATTCAGGCTGCGGACCCTTGCGCGCTCAGCGGGCAGCGGCCGGCGGCAGCTAGCGGCAGCTGTCAGCGGCCTCGATC
This sequence comes from Streptomyces sp. A3M-1-3, assembly GCF_024213665.1. GTDB lineage: Bacteria > Actinomycetota > Actinomycetes > Streptomycetales > Streptomycetaceae > Streptomyces. The sequence continues at coordinate 101,639 of NZ_JANAVP010000012.1, read as the reverse complement.
AGCCGGGCCGCCTCGCCCAGAGCGGCCCGCAGCACGGCAGGGTCGGTGACCGGGTCCGCGCTGCCGGGAGGCAGCAGCCAGCCGGTGCCGGCGACCAGGGGCGCGGGGGCGAGGGGGGTCTCCGGAGCGCCGGTCGCGCCACCGACGTCAAGTCGCAGCCCGCGCCCGGACGTCTGCGTACAGGCGCTGCCCGGCAGGTCCCAGGCGTCGGCGGTGCCGGGGGGCACCAGGAAGCCGAGGGTGTCGCACGTGCCGTCGTGCAGTACAGGACCGACAGCGGCCGGATCCGTCCCGCGCCGCAGGATGTCCACCGCCTCCAGGCCCTGCCGGGCCGGAACGGTCACCAGGTCGCAGGGCTCCGCGCCGCCGTGCGAGATGTCCAGGACGTCCGGCATGGCGCCGGCCTCCTGAGTGGGCCTGTGCGTAGCGGTGACAGTGCTCGAGCCGCTGGTCTCCATGCCGGCCTCCAACAAGGGAACCCCTCCTCGTCCGGGATGGGAGCCGCCTCCCACTCCGCATGGTTCAACGCGGGACGACGTCAACAGGTGTGGTGGGATGCCGCCGCAAAGGATGGCAGTTCATGGCGGATCGTGGGTGAGATATCCGGTTTGTAGCCAAACACCACGTGAGCACTCCGTCACAGGCGGTACGTTTTTGCGCGCCGGCCCCTCGGGCACAGGCAGCGCACCGCAGCACGCTTCGCCAGATTTGCCAGAGAGGCCCGGCCATGGCGTCGACACTCCCGTCACCGAACCTTGCGTTCCGCTTGTTGCGCGGACAGCGCTCACCCGGCGAGTTCGCGGCGGCGGTGCGCAGGGCGGCCCGGGAGATCGGCGAGACGGTCGCGTGCGACGCGCGCTACATCGGGCGGGTGGAGGCCGGCGAGATCCGCTGCCCCAACTACGCGTACGAGCGGGTGTTCCTGCACATGTTCCCCGGCCGGACGCTGACCGACCTGGGCTTCGCGGCCCGCGAGGCGGTACGCGGCCGGGGCCCGCGCCCGGTGCCGCCGGCTCCCTCTGTTCCCCTGTTCGTCAGTTGCACCAAGGAGAGCGACGTGCTGCGTCGCGCGTTCATGACCGGCGGATCCGCCACCGTGGCAGCCGCGTCCCTGGGGCTCGGCCCCGCACTGGCCTCCCTCGGCGGCGACGGCCGCCGCGTCGCCCACCGGGTCGGCGAGGCCGAGGCCACCGCCGTCGAGGAAGCCGTACGGCAGATCCGGCTGCTCGACGACCGGCACGGTGCCGACGGCCTCTACAGACGCGCCGCGCAGCCGCTGCGCACCGCGTACGCGCTGCTCGACGCCGACGCCGTACGCCAGTCCACGACTGACCGGCTGCACGCCGGCGCGGGCGAACTGGCCATCTCCGTCGGCTGGCTGGCGCACGACTCCGGCCGCTTCGACGATGCCCGCTCGCACTACGCGGAGGCGCTCGCCACCGCGCGGGTCTCCGGCGACCCGGCCCTGGAGGCGCATGCCTTCTGCAACACCGCCTTCCTCGCACGGGACGCGGGGCGGCCGCGTGAGGCGGTACGTGCAGCCCAGGCCGGCCAGCGGGCGGCCCGGCACCTGGGCTCCGCCCGGCTGCTCACGCTGCTCACGCTCCGGGAGGCCGGCGGGTGGGCGGGGCTCGGCGACCGCACCGGGTGCGAGGAGGCGCTGGGGCGGGCCCACACCCTGTTCGGGCGCGGGCCCTGTGACGCCGATCCCGAGTGGATGTCCTTCTTCGGCGACGCCGAGCTGGAGGCGTTGGAGGCGCAGTGCTGGTCCGCGCTCGGGGACTGGCCACGGGCCGCGCGCCACGCGCGGCGGGCGGCGGCTTTGCAGGACCCGCATTTCGCCCGCAATGTCGCGCTCTACACGTCGGAACTGGCCGACGACCTTGCCCGTGCGGGCGAGCCGGACGACGCGGCCTCGGCGGGGCAGCGGGTGCTGGATCTGCTGGACGAAGTCCAGTCGTCCCGGGTCCAGACGATGCTGGCGGGCACTGCACGGGTGCTGCTCCCGCACCGCCGGTCGCCGGACGTCGCGGAGTTCCTGACCCGCCACGCGGCATCGGCGCCGACGCCGGCGTGACGGCGGGGCCGGTGGATGCGGCGCCGCGCGCCGCTCGCCGGGCGAGTCACAGCGACTCGGGGACGGGAACGTCAGGATTCCAGGTGGGCCGTGTCGTTCCAGCGTTCCACTGCCGGGTCGCCGTACGCCCAGCCCAGGACCGACAGTGACGTCGGGTCCAGGCGGATGCGGGCCGCGAAGGACGGGGCCAGGCCCAGCCAGCGCGCGCCCAGTACCCGCAGGATGTGGCCGTGCGCGAAGACCAGGACGTCGCGGTCCGCCGAGCGGGCCCAGGCCACGACCTCGTCCGCGCGGGCGCCGACCTCGGCCAGCGTCTCCCCCTCCGGGACCCCGTCGCGCCAGATGAACCAGTCGGGCCGCAGGGCCTTGATCTCGCCCGGGTCCAGGCCCTCGTACGCGCCGTAGTCCCACTCCATCAGGGCGTCCCACTCCTCCGCCCGGTCGCCGAAGCCGGCCAGCTCGCAGGTGTCGCGAGCCCTGAGGAGGGGGCTGGTACGGACTTCGACGCCGGGCAGTCCCGACCACGGCGACGCCCGGTGAAGTCGCTCCCCCAGCAGCTTCGCGCCGCTCCGGCCCTCGTCCAGGAGCGGGATGTCCGTCCGGCCGGTGTGTTTCCCGGCCAGCGACCAGGCGGTCTGTCCGTGCCGGGCCAGCAGGATGCGGGGTGCCATGGCGGTGTCTCCCGGGGTGCGCGGGGTGCGGGGCGTGCTTGATCTCCATCATCGCGCATGTGAACGACAGGCAACCCCACGGTGGATCGCCACGTCTCCCTACCCGTACGGCGGTTCACATACACCGTACAGTTGATCGAGGGGGGTTGACGATGGTGATCCGCACCCGGCCGCGCTGGTGGGCCGAGCTGCTGCTGATCGGTGTCGTGTACGCCGCCTACTCCGGCGGACGGCTGCTCGTCCGAGGCGATGTCTCCACCGCCGTCGACCACGGCCTCGCGATACTGCGGGTCGAGAAGTTCTTCCGGCTCAACGCCGAGCACCCCCTCAACCGCCTCTTCACCGACCACGCCTGGCTGGGCATTCCGGCCGACTTCGCGTACGCCACCCTGCACTACCTGGTGACCCCCGCCCTCCTCGTCTGGCTGTTCCGGCGCCGCCCCGCGCACTACCGCGCCGCCCGGACCTGGCTCATGGTCTCCACCGTCCTCGGCCTGGCCGGCTTCACGCTGCTGCCGACCTGCCCGCCCCGGCTGCTGGCCGCGGGCCACGGCTTCGTCGACACGATGGCGCAGTACAGCTCGTACGGCTGGTGGGGCGGCGAGGCGAGCGCCCCGCGCGGGCTGGGCGGCATGACCAACCAGTACGCGGCGATGCCGAGCCTGCACGTCGGCTGGGCGCTGTGGTGCGGCGTGATGCTCTGGCGGCACGGGCGGACGCCGACTGCGAGGGCGGCCGGTGTCGCGTACCCGCTGCTCACCGTCCTCGTGGTGATGGGGACGGCCAACCACTACTTCCTGGACGCCGTCGCCGGCGCGGCCGTGATGGGGCTGGGCCTGCTGCTGGCCCGGCCCGCGATGCGGCTCGCCGACCGGATCCGGACCCGGTCCCGGATCACAGCTGTCCCATCCCCGATTGTCAGTGGTGGATGCGAGACTTCCGCGGGTGAGCGATTCCCTGGACAGCGGACCTCCTCCGCCGACGCCGACGCCGCCGACGGCACTCCGGCAGCGGCTCGCTGAGCTGCGCGGCCCGGCCGTACCGCCGCATCCGCTCGACGCCCGCGCGCTCGCGGCCCTCGCCGCCAACCCCGGGTGTGAGCGCCGCGCGCTGCTGGACGGGGCCGGGGTGGACAAGGCCGCGCTCGCCGCGGCGCTCGGCTCCCCTTCCGCCTTCGGCCAGTCGCAGTTCGCGTTCGTCCGGGGCAACGCCTTCGAGGCCAAGGTCAAGGCGGACGGCGGCACGGAGCTGCTGCGGCTGTGGTGCGAGCGCACCGGCTTCGAGGCGCCCGCCGCCGATGAGGTGGCCGTCCCCGACCTGTCCGCGGCCGGTCCCGAGGGCCGCGCGGCCCGTACCGCGCTGGCCCTGCGCGAGGCGACGGCCGCCGGCAGGTGGTCGGTGCTCGACCACCCGATGCTGGCCCTGGCGGTGGCGGGCTCGCCCGCGTATCTGGAGCCGGACGCGGTGATCGTGCAGCCGGACGGCCGGTGGACGGTCGTCGAGATCAAGTCGTTCCCGATGATCGACGACTCGGCGGACGCGGCGAAGGTCGGCGCGGCGGCCCGGCAGGCCGCGGTGTACGTACTGGCGCTGGAGCGGGTCGCCGACCGGCTCGACGGGGCCGCCGTGAACCACTCGGTGCTGCTGGTCTGCCCGAAGGACTTCTCCAACCTGCCGACCGCGTCGGTCGTCGACGTACGCAAGCAGCTCTCGGTCACCCGCAGACAGCTGGCCCGGCTGACCCGCGTCGAGGACATCGCCGCCGCGCTGCCCGAGGGCGCCACGTTCGACCTGGAGCGGCCGGCCGAGGAGCTGACGGCCGCGGTCGAATCGGTCGGCGCCGCATACGCACCGGAGTGCCTGGCCGCGTGCGAGCTGGCGTTCCACTGCCGGGAGCGGGCCCGCGCCGCGGGCGCCGTGGAGGCGCTCGGGCGCGGGGTGCGCGGCGAGCTGGGCGGCCTGACCACGATCGGCGCGGTGCTGGCCGCCGCGGAAGGCGAGGCGTACGACGCCACGGACCCCACCGTGGCCGCCCTGCGCCGAGCGGCGGCGCTACGAGCCGGGGCACTGACCACCGCCCCCGACGCCGGCACGCCCCGCCCCGAACGTGAGGCTGCCGGATGTCGCTGATCCATACCCTCGCTCGGCTGGAGGCCGTGCGGAGCGGACGGGCGCAGCCCGCCGCGACCGTGCGCCACCGGCATCTCACCGACCGCCCGCTCGTCCTCGTACCGCTGACCACCGCCGGTGAGACGGGTGCGCCGCTGGGGGCGCTGGTGGGGACCGACCGCGACGCACCGCGGCTGCTGGTCGTGCCGCAGCCGCGCGACCGGGATCTGCGGTTCGCGTTCCTCGCCGAGCTGGCCGAGTCCGTACTGCCGTACATCGACGGGTACGCGGACGTCGTCGAACCCGCCGAGCGCACCGAGGCCGACGCCGAAACCGGCAAGCGCGTGAAGGTGGAGGTCGAGCTGTGCTCGGACGCTCCGCAGCTGATCGTGCCGAGCCGGGCGGGCGTCGAGTTCGTCCGGCTGCTGGGGCGCTCCATGCGGTTCCGGCGGACCGCCGAGCAGGACCCCGACACGCCGTATCCGGCGCCACCGCGCGTCCCGCTGCTCGGCCGCTGGTTCACCCACTTCGGCGAGCGCGCGCGGGTGCCCGGCTCCTCGCTGCTGCTCGCGGCCACCGAACTGCTGGGCCGGCACTGGGCGACCGGGCAGAGCAACCTCGAGGACCAGCACCTCGGGGCGCTGCTCGCCTGGATCGACCCGCCTGACGGAGAGTCCGGCGCCGAGGCGGCACTACGGGCGGAGCTGGACCGGGACCGGGACGGGCAGCTGGTGTGCCCGCCGGCCGGACCGGCGACCGACCCGGCGTTCGACAACCGGCTGCTGGCCCCCGCGATGTCCCGGTACGACCGGGCGCGCGCGGCGGTGCGGGACGGCGGCGGGTCCGCCACACCCGCACAGCTCACGCAGCTCACGGCCGCCGAGCGGGACATCCGGGACCTGGTCGAGAGCCGGATGCGGCCGACCTGGGACGCCGTGTGGCACGGGCTGGATCTGCTGCGCGAGCTTCCCGGCGGCAGCCGTACCGAGGAGCGCTGGACCCGGGACCGGTGGTCGTTCACCGGCCACCGCGACCGCGTGCGCGCCGGCGAGCCGCCGCAGCCCCGCCGCGACGACGCGGTGACCGCCGCGCAGAAGCTGGCCGCGCGGGAGACCGCGCAGGCACAGCTGGAGGCGCAGGAGGCCCTCGACGATCCGCTGGTGATGGCGGCGCGGCGGCTGGCCGGCGAGGCGTTCGCGGGTGAGGTGACCGAGGTCGTCATGGCGTGGAGCGACTCCAAGCGGCCGAGCCCGCGCCCCCTGGTCACTTGCCGTACGGACGACCGGCCGCACCTCGGCGAGCGCACCAAGGTCTTCCGCTCGCTGGACGGACGCCCGCAGACCGCGGAGTTCGTCCGTTACGAGGGCGAGGGCGTCCTGGTCGTTCAGCTCACCGACAAGATGGGGCGCGGCAAGGATCCGGCGCCCGGTTCCGTACCGGAGAAGGGCGAGCGGCTGTGCTGGACGCTCTTCGAGCACGACCGGCGCGGCGGGCCGAAGCTGCCCGACCCCGAGGACACGCCGTGGACCCACGGCGGTCCGCGCACCGCCTCAGTCGAGACAACCGGGACGCCCGCCGATCCCGCAACGATGCCCGACCCCGTGACGGCGGAGGACTACCTGTGACCGGCACACCGCGGCGCCACGCCTCCGGGGACGGGCCCGCCGCGCTGGCCGCCCGCGCGACCGAGGCGATCCTTCACGACACGCTGCACGGCACCCACCGCGGTGTCGTCGTCGACTCGCCGCCCGGCGCGGGCAAGTCGACGCTCGTGGTGCGCGCGGCCCGCGAGCTTGCCGCCGCAGGGCGCCCGCTGATGGTCGTCGCCCAGACCAACGCCCAGGTGGACGACCTCGTACTGCGGCTCGCCGAGAAGGATCCGGCGCTGCCGGTCGGCCGGCTGCACAGCAACGAGCCCGACCCGTACGACAAGGCCCTCGACGACCTGCCCTCGGTGCGCAAGTCCGCCAAGGCCGCGGACCTGACCGGCCTGGACGTCGTCATCTCGACCGCCGCGAAGTGGGCCCACACCCAGGGCGTCGAGCCGTGGGGGCACGCGATCGTCGACGAGGCCTACCAGATGCGCTCGGACGCGCTGCTCGCCGTGGCCGGGCTCTTCGACCGGGCGCTGTTCGTCGGCGACCCCGGCCAGCTCGACCCGTTCAGCGTCGTCGGCGCGGAGCAGTGGGCCGGGCTGTCGTACGACCCGTCGGCCAGCGCGGTGTCGACGCTTCTGGCGCACAATCCGGACCTGCCGCAGCATCGGCTCCCGGTGTCCTGGCGGCTGCCGGCCTCCGCCGCCCCGCTGGTGTCGGGCGCGTTCTATCCGTACACCCCGTTCCGCAGCGGTACGGACCACGGCGACCGGCGGTTGTCCTTCGCCGTCCCCTCGGACGGCTCCGGACCCGACCGGGTGCTGGACGAGGCGGCCGATTCGGGCTGGGGCCTGCTGGAACTGCCCGCCCGGCACACCCCGCGTACGGACCCCGAGGCGGTACGGGCGGTGGCGCTGGTCGTACGGCGCGTGCTGGACCGCGGTGGCGTGGCGACCAGCGAGCGCGCGGCCGGCCCGGAGCCGGTGACGGCCGACCGGATCGCGGTCGGTACGGCCCACCGGGACCAGGCGGCGGCGGTCCGCGCGGCGCTCGCCGAGCTGGGCGTCACGGGGGTCGCGGTCGACACGGCGAACCGCCTCCAGGGCCGGGAGTTCGACATCACGGTCGTCCTGCACCCGCTGTCGGGCCGCCCCGACGCGACGGCCTTCCACCTGGAGACGGGCCGCCTGTGCGTACTGGCCTCGCGCCACCGGCACGCCTGCATCGTGGTGTGCCGCGAGGGAATCGCCGACCTGCTGGACGACCACCCGTCGACGGAGCCGGTGCAGCTGGGCGTCACGATGAAATTCCCGGACGGCTGGGAGGCGAACCACGCGGTCATGGCCCACCTCGCGGAGCACCGGGTGCCCTGGCGGTCGTAGGGCAGCTCGATGCGTACTTGCGCGGAGCTGGACAATAGAGGGTGGCCCGGAGGCAATGAGCAGGAGGAAGAGATGGCAGACCCCGAGCGGACCGAGCGGAGGCTGCGGCCCGCACCGCTGCTTTTCGAGCCCTCGGAGGCCGCCGCGGACCCGGAGCACTTCTTCGATCTGGAGTCGATCGAAGACCCCCGCGAGCTGCTGGCCCGGTCCACGGAACTGACCCTGGCCTTCCGTGCCGCGACGGACCGGGCGATCGAGTTCCAGGCAGTCGCGGCCGCGCAGCTCGCGGACCCCGGGCGCTTCGACCGGCTGTCGCCGGCGGAGATCGGGGAGCGGGCGGAGTGGACCGAGGACTACGCGAGAAAGATGATCGAGTTCGGCGAGGAACTCCTCCGCGGCACGCAGCCGTAACCGACCCGGCTGTACCTTCCTGCGCGCCGCTGGCATATGCCGGGGCGCAAGGTACCCCACCCCGCCCCGTCCTGTCCCGGTTTCCGGCAACTCTTGGAAACCGGTCGGTGACCGAGGGTAGATATAGGGCCCATGAGCGCTTGGCAGCGAGACGAGACGCCCCTCAGTACCGGCGACGACGGGAGCTTCGACATCTTCGGCTTCCTGCGGGACGAAGGCCGGCATCACACGGCTCAGGTCACCTCGGCGGGGGCCGCCTGGCTCGCCTCCGCCGCCGCGTATCCGCGCAGCACGCTCTCGCTCTGGGAGGGCCGTCCCACCGCGCCCGGCGTACTGCCCTGCGGCTCGGTCTTCGACGTGGTGAACGTGCCCGCGATGTTCGGGCGGCGGATGCTGGACCGGCTGTGGGAGGACGGCCCGGGTTCCGGGCCGGTGGCGGCGCACCGGGGGCGGATGCTGCTCTTCGCCGCCCCCGGCACCGCCCAGCGGCTGCCGTCACTGCTCGACTGGGAGGAGTGGGGCGGCGCCATGCCCCCGGTCCTGTGCCATGGCACGGGCGACGCGGTGACCGTCCCGGCGATCAGCGCGCCCGGCCCGGGAGCCGCCCCGGCCGCGCGCTGGCTGGTCGCCCCCGATACCCGGCATCCGTGGCTGCCGGGCCCCGAGGTGCTGCTCTGGGCCTGTGTGCGGGCGGCCCGTGCGGCCTCCGCCTCAGCAGTGCGGATATCGATTTTTCCTCCCGCCGATCAGGATGCTAAGGTCTACGACGTCAGCAGGCGCCGCTAGCTCAGTTGGTTAGAGCAGCTGACTCTTAATCAGCGGGTCCGGGGTTCGAGTCCCTGGCGGCGCACAGACGACAGGAAGCTCCCCGCGGAAGCGGGGGGCTTCCTGGTTTCCCCATGCGCTGCCCCATGTGCAGCCCCACGCGCTGCCCCACGCGCTGCCCTATGTGGTGATCTTGACCGTGTACGCGCCCGACCGCGTCCGGTCCGCCACCTCGATTCGGGTCCGCTCCCCCGGCACCGTGTACGACTCCCCGACCCCGAGGGGTGCGTCCGCCAGCGGTGGGAACACCGACTCCTTCCAGCACGCCTCCGTGTCCGGATGCGTGTCCACCACCTCGACCGGGCCGCCGCCCGATTCGGTCCGGCTGCGCACCCGGTAGATGAGCACACCCTCGGTGCAGGTCGACTCGTCGTTGCCGACCGCGCCGCGCGCCTCGATGGCGATCGCGCTGTCCTCTCCGGTGCGTACGACCGCGAGCCTGGTCCCGCCCGTCCCGCCCCGGACCGGCGCGGCACCCAGTGGCTCCAGCGTGTGCATGCTGGCGCCGCCGCCCCGTACGCAGGCGACCTGGCGATGGTCCAGCCAGCCGAGCTTCCACTTGTGCCAGGCGAACAGGTCGGGGGCCATGCCGAACTGGCTGCCCATCACGTCCCAGTCGCCGACGTACGTGTCCCAGTCGCCCTTGCCGTCCTCGGGGCGGTGGTACAGGTCGGCGAGGTCGAAGACGTGCCCCGTCTCGTGGGCGAGGACGTTGCGGTCGGGCGGGTGCTGCTCGAAGACGGTGACGATGCGCCTGAGGTCCGTACCGTCCGCGCGCAGCGGTCTGTCGAGGTTGACGACCTTCGTGGCGTCGGAGTCGACGCCCGGGGCGTCCGGGTCGGCGACGAAGTAGACGATGTCGTACCGGCTGAAGTCCACGCTCCGGTCGGCCGTGGCCAGCGCGTCGCGCAGGTAGGCGGCGCGCTTCTCCGGCGCCCAGTCGCGCTTTATCCCGTACGTCGTGGACGGCTTCGGCATCGTGGTCCAGGTCTGCCGCGGGTGCGCCTTCAGCCGGAACTTCCCGTACGAGGCCTGGTGGAAGAACCGGCTGGTGGCGGGGAAGTGGTCGGCCGCGAGGTCCCGGGGCTCGAGGGTCGGGCGGGAGTCGGGGAAGGACAGGAAGATCATGACGGCGTCGAGTGTGCGTTCGGGCCGCGGGTAGGCGGCGTTCCAGGTGTCGAGGCCCACCGAGTGGTGTGCGGAGCTGCGTGACAGCGCACAGGGTCCGGCGGCCGGTTCCGCCACGGCGGGGCCCGCGAAGAGGGACATGGCGGCGAGTGCCGTGAGGGAGGTGAGCGCCGCGCCGGTGCTCCGCACGGGGAAGCGCTCCACTCCCTCGGGTGTCTTCTGACGCGGCACGTCGACCTCCGGAGGGTGAATCGGGACATCTCACCCACCTTGTGATGTTTTTGTATGACATGCCTTGTCAAGGTGGCCCGGCCGGGTGATCGGTCCGACACTCCGGCGCGTCACGGAAAGTCACAAGCGGTCTCGCACCAACCCGCCCCGCACACAGCCGTGCAGAAACGATCGGCCGGAAGGGGCAGGCGCCCATGATCACGCCACCGAAGCTGGATCGGCCCTCTCGCCAGCCTCTATGATCGGCACACTTTCCTGCGTGGACCCCGCCCCCGGGCGGTCCGACCCACCCGGCCGACGACCCCCCGACGACGCCCGACCAGACCTGTTCGAGACAACTGCACTGCGGGAGCGAGCGGTGAGCGGAACCTCCGAAGGACCCGGTCCGGCACCCGACAGCGTCCGATCACCGGTTACGGAACGTGATTCCGGCAGCAGGACAGCGTCGGAGCTGCGCGATTACCGGGCCGCGTTCAACGCCGCCCACCTGGCCATGGCCGTCGTCGACCGGGAGGGCCTGGTGGTCGCCGCCAACCACGCCTTCGCCACCCTGCTCGGCGCCGAGCCCGCCGCCCTCGTCGAACAAGCCGCGGCCGACCTCGTCGACCTAGCCGCGGAGGCCCGCACCTGGCACGCGTACCTCGAGGTCCTGCGCGGCCGGCAGGCCCGGCTGCGCTGTACCCGCCGGCTCAAGCACCCCGACGGCCACTCCATGTGGACCGAGGTCACCCTCGCGCCCGTCCCCGACAGCCGCAATGTGCTGATGTCCGTCGCCGATGTCAGCGACCGGCGCGATCTCCAGGCGCGGCTGCGCCACCTGCAGATGCACGATCCGGTGACCCGCCTGCCCAACCGCGCGCTGTTTTTCGAGCGGCTCTCCGCCGCGCTGGAGTCCTCCTCGTACGGCAGCGGCGGCACAGGCCGTATCGGGCTGTGCTACCTCGACCTCGACGGCTTCAAGGCGGTCAACGACACGCTCGGCCACCGGGTCGGCGACCGGCTGCTGGCCGCCGTGGCCGCCCGGCTCACCCAGTGCGCCGACCAGTCCGGCTACGGCAGGAGCGGCGGCCATCTCGTGGCCCGGCTCGGCGGCGACGAATTCGCGCTGCTGGTCGAGGACTCCACCGGTACGGAACAGCTCGCCGACCTCGCCAAGTCCGTACTCGCCGCGCTCCAGAAGCCGTTCGACCTGGCCGGGCAGCGGCTGTCCGTCTCGGCGAGCATCGGCGTGGTGGAGCGTGCCACCGCCGGGACCTCGGCGACCGGCCTGATGCAGGCCGCGGACACCACGCTGTACTGGGCCAAGGCCGACGGCAAAGCCCGCTGGACGCTCTTCGACCCGGAGCGCAACGCCCACCGGATGACCCGGCAGGCACTCTCCAGCACCCTGCGGCCCGCCGTCGAGCGCGGCGAATTCGCCCTGGAGTACCAGCCGTTGGTGGATCTGGAGAGCGGGGCGGTACGCGGAGTGGAGGCCCTGGTCCGCTGGAACCACCCGCAGTTCGGCACGCTCGCGCCGAATCGGTTCATCGGAATTGCTGAAGAGGACGGCTCGATCGTCCAGCTCGGGCGGTGGGTGCTGCGCACGGCGTGCCGGCAGGCACGGCAGTGGCAGCTCGACCATCCCGCGGCCGCGCCGGTGTTCGTCAGCGTCAATGTCGCCGTTCGCCAGGTCTGGGACTCCGACCTGGTCGGCGACGTCGCCGGCATCCTCGCCGAGACCGGACTCGCGCCGCAGCTGCTGCAGTTGGAGCTCACCGAGTCCGCCGTGATGGGCTCGGCGGGCCGTCCGCTCCAGGCCCTCCAGGCGCTCAGCGACATGGGCGTGCGGATCGCCATCGACGACTTCGGCACCGGGTACTCGAATCTCGCGTACCTGAGCCGGCTGCCGGTATCCGTACTGAAACTCGACGGATCGTTTGTTCGCGGCTTCCGGTACGACGACGGGGCGCACCCCAACCCCGCCGACGAGACGATCGTCGAGGCTCTGGTGCAGCTCGCGCACCGGCTGGGGCTGACGGTCACGGCGGAGTGCGTGGAGACTGCGGGGCAGGCGGCGCGGCTGCGCCGGGTCGGCTGTGACACCGGTCAGGGCTGGCTGTACTCGCGGGCGGTGGCGCCGGACCGTATCGCCGCCATGATCGGGGTCTGCCCGCTGCGGGACCTGCCCGCCTGACGGCCCCCGACTTGCGCACGGCCCGCACGGCCCTCTTCGGACCGTGCGGGCCTCTGTGCTACCGGGCTGTGGTGTCAGCAGGCGCCGAGATCCTGCCAGACGCCCCACTCACCGGTGGGGCCGGGCGTTTCGTTCTGCGTCCACCACTTGGCCTTCCAGGTATGGCCCTGGTGGGAGACCTGGTTGCCGGCCGTGTAGACCCGCGCCGGCGACGTAGGCGGCGGCCGAGCAGCCACCTGTCGGCGGGGTGGTCGTCGGCGGGGTCGTCGGGGTGCCGCCGACGGCCGTCACGATGTCGTTGAACAGCGTGGTGTTGGTGTCCAGTCCGCTCGCCACCCTGGATGACGAGCGGCTTAAGGCCCCCTTATGGATCTTCCTCGGGAGTGCTTCACCGATGAACCACTCCGGCACCGGAATCCCAGGTGTTACCCGAAGCGCTCATTCGGATCCTGGCTCCGGACGGTCGCTCAGGCACCGCTCGAGCACGCCGGGCTGCCGCGCGCCGGGGCATCCTCCCCCGGCGTCCTGCTGCGTCAGGTCACCTGCACCGTAGGCTCGGTGACGCTGGAGACCAGCTATGCGCCGCGCCCGGAATTCGGTCTCATCCATCCCGTGATCGGGCACCTGCTCGCCCGTTCGACGGGCATCTGATCGGCGCGGAGAATGAGTAGGGCAGGTTGCCGCCTCGGTGGTGCGCGGCCAGGCGCCGGTGAGGCGACGGCTACCTGCCGGCAAGGTGGTGAGGATGCCGACGTGGCGATTGCGGGACTTCCGCGACGACGATCTGGACCGCGCCGTCCAGATATGGGATCAGGACCGGCCTGCGGACGATTCGCCCCCCGTGTTCCCCGTCTCTGAGGTCATGGCCGCGGCCCGGACCGGCGGTCCCGCCGTGGTCGCAGTGGTGGGCGATGACATGGTGGGCATGGCGGTGGCGCAGGCCCGGGGTGAGCGGGCCTGGATCACGCTGGTGGCCCTGGCCGGGAAGTGGCGTAACCGCGGGATCGGCAGCGCCCTGATTGCCGAGCTCGAGCGGCGCCTGCGGGTGCAGGGGGTACGCCGGATCGGTGCGCTGCTCGCCCCGGGGGCCACCGGAACCACGGCCCTGGAAAACTCCGGCTACCGGACTCGCGCCGGACTGATCTTCTACGAGAAGGTCGAGCATCTTGGCGCGAGCGATGCGGGTCTGCTTGCGGAGCTCGGCGGCAGGGTACTACGGCAGGGGCTGTGGGGTGCCCTTGCGGGCATGCAGCGGGAGAAGGAAGCCATCGAGCAGCGGATCGTGCTGCCGCTGGCCGAGCCCGCGCTGGCCGACCGGTACGGGGTGACGCCGCCGAAGGCGGTCATCCTCTTCGGCCCGCCGGGCACCGGCAAGACCACCTTCGCCAAAGCAGTCGCCTCCCGGTTGGAGTGGCCGTTCGTGGAGCTCTTCCCCTCGCGGCTCGCGGCGGGAGCCCCCGGGGGCCTGGCCACCTCGCTACGGGAAACGTTCGCCGATCTGGCCGAGCTGGAGACCGTTCTGCTGTTCATCGACGAGGTCGAGGAAATTGCCGGCGTCCGGTCCGGCCTGGCCGTCGATCCCGGCCACGGAGTCACCAACGAACTGCTCAAGCTGATCCCCGGCTTCCGCGACCACGACGACCGCCTGCTGATCTGCGCCACCAACTCCGTCCGCTCCCTCGATCCCGCGTTCCTGCGCCCCGGCCGGTTCGACTACGTAATCCCGGTCGGTCCCCCCGACCCGGTCGCCCGGGCGGCGATCTGGCAGCGCTACCTCGGCCCCGGCGCCGACGGCGTCGAGCTGCACCGGCTGGTGGCGGCCAGCGAGATGTTCACACCCGCCGATATCGAGTTCGCCGCGCGCAAGGGCGCGCACGCCGCGTTCGAACGCGAAGTCGCCGACCGCCAAGGCGCGCCGGCCAGCACCGAGGACTACCTCGCCGCCATCGCCGACACCCGTCCCACGCTCACCGACCAGGCGCTCACCGAGTTCAGAGAGGACATCGAGCACTACGTGCGCATATGACGTCGGTACTCCTCAGCCCGAACAGCGGGGAGCACCCTCAAGGCGTCGTGGGCAGCCCGTAGGCGTCCGCGATGAGTTCGTACGAGCGCAGCCGCGCGTCCCCGCCGTGCGCGTTGGCCGTGATCATCAGCTCGTCCGCGCCCGACCGCTTCTGCAGATCGTCGAGGCCGGACCGGACCTCGTCCGGCGTGCCGTGGACGACATTGCCCAGCCAGCTGTCCACGAACTCCCGCTCCGGCGCGCTGAAGTCGTACGCCTCCGCCTCCTCCGGGGTCGGTATGAGCCCGGGGCGGCCGGTGCGCAGCCGGACCATCGAGAGAGCGCCGGTCAGCCCTGGCGGCGGGCCTCCCGCTCGTCGTCCGAGGCCGGCGCGGAGACGCCGATCACGGCGTATGGCGCGTCCAGCACCCCGGAGGGCCGGAAGGACTCGCGGCAGAGGTCCAGCGCGGGCAGGGGGTTGGCCGCCGAGAAGTGGTGGGCGAAGGCGAACGGCAGCCCGAGCGCGCCGACCAGCCGCGCACTGAAGCCGGACGAGCCGAGCAGCCAGACGGGCGGCCGGCCCGAGGGCCCCTGGACCGGGCCGGGAACGGCGTGGATACGCGCGTACGGGTGGCCTTCGGGGAAGTCGTCGTCCAGGAACCGGGTCAGTTCGGCGAGCTGCTGCGGGAAGTCCTCCCGAGTGGATGGGGGTACCGTTCCTCTTGACTGAGCAGGAGTGAGTCCGCTCAGCCGCACGCCCCGAACGGTCTTGGGCGCACTGGTCCCCGGCGTACTCAACCCCGGGGCGGCGACACGCATCCTGTGCGTGGTCCGGGCCCGGGAGGTCGGTTCCCTGCGCGATCCGGCCAAATGGGTACGGCCAGAGGCGACGGGGAAGCCCTGAACCATCACTCCGGTGGAGCGGGGGCCCCGCACGCCGGCGCCGTACCCGGCGTCCCAGATCACACGATCACGTTAACCCGGACGGCCCAGGACGCCGCAAGCCCGGAAGCCGACCATCACACGATCGAGCTAAACCGCCCTCGTGCACGCTCCCCGGCAAGCAGCTGACGACCCCCATGCCCGGAGGGCTGTGGGGGACGGTCGGTGCGCCGCAGGGCCGCCGTCACCAGGGCCGGGCGAAGAGCCTGCCCAGCCCGTCGCCCCAGGCTCCCCTGCGCTCCGCCAGCCGCAGCCCCTCCCACACCGTGACCTGGTTCGCGGTGAGGACCGGCTTGCCGAGGGCCTCCTCCAGGTCCGCCAGGTACGCGGCGGTGTGCAGCGCGGTGTCCGGCAGCAGCACCGCCTCCGCGTCCGGGTGGTCGCCCGCCCTGGCCAGCGCGAGCACCTTCTCCCGCCCCCAGGTGCCGACCTCCGCCGCCGTGACGATGCCCTCGGCGCGTTCGGCGACGACCTCGGTCCCGGCCGCCTGCAGGAACGCCGAGAAGTACTCGGCCACGTCCTGCGGGTACGTCGCGGCCACCGCCACCCGCCGGGCACCCACCTCCCGTACCGCGTGGGCGAAGGCGAACGACGTACTGGAGGCGGGCAGGCCGGCCGCGAGGGCCAGGGCTCGGATCTGCTCGTGGGCGCCGTCCCAGCCTCGGACGAAGCTCCCGCTCGTGCACGCCCACACCACCGATTCGGCGCCGGACAGCCGCAGCTCCTCCACCCCCGCCGCCAGCCGCTCGGGCGCGCCCATCTCGCGCAGGGCGTCGACCCGGTGCGCGTCCTCGCCGATGTCGGTGTGCACGACGGGCAGCCGGATATCGGTGTCGAGCAGCATCTCGATGCGGGGGTAGTCATCCTCCGCGGAGTGCCCGGGGTAGAGCAGTCCGACTGTGGTCATGTCCGGCCTCCCTGTTCCTCTTCCTCGGGTTCGGCTGCCCCCATAGCGGCGGGTCCACACCGGGCGGCCTGATCCAGCAGTGCCTGGTAGGGGCCGACCGCCGCGGCGCCGATGTGTCGCAGCGCGGACCACATCGTCACCTGGTTGGCGGAGAGGACGGGCATCCGCAGTTCGGCCTCCAGCTGCGGGATCACGTCGTACGTCGGGAGATTGGTGCAGCTGATGAACAGCGCGTCGGCGGCGCCCACCGCCGCCTGTCGGGCCATCTCGACCACATCGCGGTAGGGCACCCGCCAGATTTGCCGGGTCAGACCCAGGTACGCGCGGCCGGTGACCTCGGTGCCCGCCGCGGCGAGGTACTCCTCCAGGGCCCGGGTCACCGACGCCGTGTACGGCGTGACCAGGGCGATCCGCCGCGCTCCCAGCTCGGCCAGCGCCTGGAGCAGCGCGCCGGAGGTGGTCAGCGCGGGCACCTCGCCGGCCCTGGTCATGGCCGCGCACATCGCGCGCTCGCCGGCCGGCCCGTCGACAAAACTGCCGGAGGTGCAGGCGTACGCGATGACCTGCGGCTCGACGGCGCTCAGCGCCCGTACCGCGTTGTGCAGGGTCTCGTGCTCGCTGACCAGGCGGGCCAGATCGAGGCTGACCTCGACGGGCACGAAGGGCGTACGGGTGAGATGGAGCGAGACGTGGGCAGGCACCCAGCGCCACAGTTCGCGGTCCAGTGCGAAGTCGAAGGGGGCGACGACGCCGATGCCGCGCTGCGGCTGCGGGCCCCCGAGGAAGGAGATGTCCATCGGTCCCCCACTGCAGGCGTGTTGACGACGGTAGGGCGCGGTGCGAGCGTGGTCAATCCGTACATCTCAGGCACAGCTCAAGGTGCTGCTCAGGCACAGCTCAAAGTGCTGCTCAGGCACAGCTCAGGTGCATGATCCAGTCGTAGCGCGCAGCCGTTGCGGACCGCTTTGACGGAAGGTTTCTCCCGTATGCCGGAGCCCACTCTCCTCGTTCTGGACGCCGATCCGCCGCCCCGGCTCGGCCGGCTCACCGGACGGGCCCGCGTCCTGCACGCCGACGCGCACACGCTCGCGGACCGGCTGCCGCTCGCCGACGCGCTGCTGGTGTGGGACTTCACCTCCGACGCGGTACGCCGCGCCTGGCCGGGCGGCGGTCCACGGCCCCGCTGGGTGCACACCGCGAGCGCGGGCGTGGACCATCTGCTCTGCCCCGAGCTGGCCGCGTCCGAGACGGTGGTCACCAACGCGCGCGGGATCTTCGACCAGCCGATCGCGGAGTACGTCGCCGGGCTCGTCCTCGCCTTCGCCAAGGACCTCCCCGGCACCCTGGAACACCAGCGGCGGCGCCACTGGCACCACCGCGAGACGGTCCGGGTGGCGGGCACCCGCGCGACCGTGGTCGGCTCCGGCCCGATCGGGCGGGCGGTCGCGCGGACGCTGGAGGCGCTGGGCGTGACCGTGGCGCTGGTGGGCCGGACCGAGCGCGCCGGGGTGCACGGGCCCGGGGAGCTGGACCGGCTGCTGTCGCGCGCGGACTGGGTGGTGTGCGCCGCGCCGCTGACCGGCGAGACGCGCGGGATGTTCGACGCGGCGCGGTTCGGGGTGATGCAGCCCTCGGCCCGGTTCATCAATGTGGGGCGCGGGCCGCTCGTGGTCGAGGAGGATCTCGTCGCGGCGCTCACCAAGCGGTGGATCGGCGGGGCGGCGCTCGATGTCTTCGCGCAGGAGCCGCTGACGGCGCTGAGCCCGCTGTGGGACGTGCCCGGCCTCATCGTCTCGCCGCACATGAGCGGGGACACGGTCGGCTGGCGCGACGAACTCGCCGCCCAGTTCGTGGATATGTATGAACTATGGGCGGACGGAAAGCCGCTGCCGAACGTGGTCGACAAGAAACGTGGGTACGTCACCCAGCATGACTGAACTCACCGGCCTGACCGCCCGACAGCTCCTGTCCGGCTACGAGAACGGCGACTTCTCCCCCGTCGAGGTGACCCGCGCGGCGCTGGACCGGGCCGAGGCGGTGCAGCCGCGCGTCAACGCCTTCGTCCGGATCGACGCGCGGGATGCGCTCGCGCAGGCGGAGGCGGCCACCGGGCGATGGCGCCGGGGGGAGCCGCTCGGGCTGCTGGACGGCGTGCCGGTGTCGGTGAAGGACATCCTGCTGGTGCGTGGCGGGCCGACGCTGCGGGGCTCGAAGACCATACGTGCGGACGGTAGGTGGGACGAGGACGCGCCGTCGGTGGCCCGGCTGCGCGAGCACGGCGCGGTGTTCCTCGGCAAGACGACCACCCCCGAGTTCGGCTGGAAGGGCGTCACCGACTCAGCCCTGACCGGGGTCACCCGTAATCCGTACGACCTTCTCCGCACGGCGGGCGGGTCCAGCGGCGGCAGCGCGGCGGCCGTCGCGCTCGGCGCGGGCCCGATGTCGCTGGGCACGGACGGCGGGGGCTCGGTGCGGATTCCGGCCGCGTTCTGCGGGATCTTCGGGCTGAAGCCGACGTACGGGCGCATCCCGCTGTATCCGGCGAGCGCCTTCGGCACGCTGTCGCATGCCGGGCCGATGACCCGCGACGCGGCGGACGCGGCCCTGCTGATGGATGTCGTCAGCGGGCCCGACTGGCGGGACTGGTCCCAGCTCGGCCCGGTGGAGGGCAGTTTCCGCGCGGCGCTGACAGGCGGGGTCAAGGGGCTGCGGATCGCGTACTCCCCGTCCCTGGGCGGGCAGGTCGCGGTCCGGCCCGAGGTCGCCTCGGCCGTACGCGGGGCGGTCGCGCGCCTCGCGGAGCTGGGCGCGTACGTCGAGGAGGCGGACCCGGACCTGGCCGATCCGGTGGAGGCCTTCCACACCCTGTGGTTCAGCGGGGCGGCCCGCGTCGTCCAGCACTTCGGGCGTGAGCAGCGGGAGTTGCTGGATCCGGGGCTGCGGGAGATCTGTGCGCGCGGCGCCCAGTACAGCGCGCTCGACTATCTCGCGGCCGTGGACGTACGTATGGACCTGGGCCGGCGTATGGGCCGCTTCCACGACACGTACGACC
This sequence comes from Streptomyces sp. A3M-1-3, assembly GCF_024213665.1. Classification (GTDB taxonomy): domain Bacteria; phylum Actinomycetota; class Actinomycetes; order Streptomycetales; family Streptomycetaceae; genus Streptomyces. The sequence goes on along the minus strand of NZ_JANAVP010000012.1, from coordinate 82,128 downwards.
TGCTGGTCACCCCGACCCTGCCGATCCCCGCGTTCGAGGCGGGCGTGGAGGTGCCGAAGGGGTCGGGCCACCACCGCTGGACGGGCTGGACGCCGTTCTCGTACCCCTTCAACCTGACCCAGCAGCCGGCCGCGACGGTGCCGTGCGGCCTGGCGGCCGGCCTGCCGGTGGGTCTGCAGATCGTGGGCCCCCGCCACGCGGACGCCCTCGTCCTGCGGGCGGCGCACGCGCTGTACGAATCCGGCGCGGCGGGAATCCCTAGGGCCGGCGGAAGCTGAGGGTCTCGCCCAGGGCGCCCGCCCGCCAGAGGTTCTGGCAGGCATCGGCCATCCCATCGAGGCCGTCGACGACCGTGCCCCAGACGATGCCGGGGACCCAGCCCGTATCGCCGTTCAGCAGCAGGTTGTTTCGCTCGTAGAAGAGGGCGAGGTCGACGACCGCGCCGTGTTCCCGGTGGGCGGCCTGGGGCGCGTACCCGTGCGACGAGGTGCCCAGCTGGGCGGCGGAGAAGGAGAAATAGCACAGATCGCCCGGAATGGGGGTGACGGTCGGATTCTCCAGCGGCGGTTCGTCGGCCGCGAAGGCGGGCACCAGGGCGTAGATCTCGTTGCGCGCGTACTTGGCGTGGTAGACGTCACCGCCGAGCGGCAGCGCCTCCCACACGGCCGCGCAGGTCACCGGCGCCCGGTCGTCGAGGAGTTTCGCGGTGCAGCGCACACCGCGCTTGTCGAGCATCACTTCTACGTATCTGTCTGCCATCCCACCCGCATACCCCGGCACGGCCCGGGTAGCCGCGCGCCCATGGCTCCACCCACCAGACACCGAATCCATCGCATACACCGACGATCGTTCCTCGCCGGCGCCGCCGCGCTCGGTGCGGCGGGCGCGCTGGGCGCCGCGGGCTGTGCCCGGGTGCCCTCCGGCGACGCCCTCGCCCGGCTCAAGACGCAGGGCACGGTACTGCTCGGCATCGCCGGCGAGGTCCCCTACGGATACATCGACGAGCAGGGCGTATTCACCGGCGAGGCGCCCGAGCTGGCCGAAGTGGTCTTCAAGCGGCTCGGTATCGGCCGGGTCCAGCCCGTCGCCACCGACTTCTCCTCCCTCATACCCGGGCTCAACTCCCAGCAGTTCGATGTCGTCTCGGCCGGGATGTACATCAACAAGGAGCGCTGCGCGCAGGTGGTGTTCTCCGACCCCGAGTACCAGATGCTCGACTCGTTCATCGTGCGCAAGGGCAATCCCAAGCAGCTGCACACGTACGAGGACGTCGTGAGGGCCAAGGCGAACGCCACCGGCACCGGTTACGCGGAGTTCGGCTACGCGGTCGCCGCGGGCTTTCCGGAGAAGGACATCGTGATCCTCCAGGACCAGGTCGCCGGGCTGAACGCGGTCGAGTCCGGCCGGGTCGACGTCTTCGCCGGCACCGCGCTGACCGTCCGCGAGGTGGTGAAGAAGAGCGCCAGGGCCGAGGCCACAAGGCCCTTCGCCGCGGTCGTGGACGGCAAGAAGAAGATCGACGGCGGCGGCTTCGCCTTCCGCCCCACCGACACCGAGCTGCGTGACGCCTTCAACACCGAGATCCACAAGATGAAGAAGAGCGGCGAGCTGTTCCGGATCCTGCGGCCGTTCGGCTTCACCAAGGCCGAGATGACCGAACTGACGGCCGAGGAGCTGTGCCGATGACAGCCGGACTCTGGCAGAACTGGGTGCTCCCGGGCATCTGGATCACCGTGCAGCTCACCCTGTACAGCGCGGCGCTCGCCACCGCCGTCGCCTTCACCGCGGGCATGGCGCGCACGAGCCGCTCGCGCTTCGTCGGCTTCCTGGCCGGTTTCTACACCGAGGTCTTCCGGGGCACCTCCGCCCTGGTGCTGATGTTCTGGCTGTTCTTCGTGCTGCCGCCGCTGGTCGGCTGGCAGCTCGTCCCGATGTGGGCCGCGGTGCTGGCGCTCGGCCTCTCCTACGGTGCGTACGGCGCCGAGGTCGTCCGGGGCGCCCTGAACGCGGTGGCACCGGCGCAGCGCGAGGCGGGCGTCGCGCTCAGCTTCACGCCCTGGCAGCGGATGCGGCTGATCCTGCTGCCGCAGGCGGTGCCGGAGATGATGCCGTCGTTCTGCAATCTGCTGGTCGAGCTGCTCAAGGGCACGGCCCTGGTGTCGCTGCTGGGCGTCGGTGACGTGTCGTTCGCCGCGTATCTGGTCCGGCTCGCGACCCAGGACAGCGCGCAGATCTACACCGTCACACTGGTGATCTACTTCGTGATCGCGTTCGCCCTGACCCGTGGGATGAAGGCCCTCGAGCGCAGGACCAAGGCCAATATCGGCATCACGGCCGGAGGTGCGAAGTGACCTGGGACTGGTCCGCGGTGGCGGACTTCATGCCGCAGTTCTGGGACGGCGTGCTTGTCACGCTGCAGATCCTGGTGCTCGGCTCACTGCTCTCGTTCGCGCTCGGCCTGGTCTGGGCGATCGGCTTCCGCGTCCCGACCCGTTTCGTCCGCTGGCCGGTGCACGCGATCACCGAGTTCATCCGGCTCACTCCGCTGCTGGTGCAGCTGTTCTTCCTCTTCTTCGTGCTGCCCGAGTGGGGCGTGCAGTTCTCCGCCCTGACCACCGGCACGATCGCGATCGGCGTGCACTACTCGACGTACACCGCGCAGGTCTACCGGGCCGGCATCGAGGCGGTGCCCGCCGGGCAGTGGGAGGCGGCCACCGCGCTCAGCCTGCCCGTGCGCCGCACCTGGACGGCGGTGATCCTGCCGCAGGCGGTCCGCCGGGTGGTGCCCTCGCTGGGCAACTACGTCATCTCGATGCTGAAGGACACTCCGCTGCTCGCCGGGATCAGCGTGCTGGAGATGCTCCAGCAGGCGCGGCTGGAGGGTGCGTCCACCTTCCAGTACACCGAGCCGCTGACCGTCGTCGGCGTCGCCTTCATCCTCATCGCCTACCCGGCTTCTCTGCTCGTACGAACCCTGGAGCGCCGCCTTGTCCACTGACCTGATCCGTTTCGAGAACGTCACCAAGCGCTTCGGAGACAACACCGTCCTCGACAACCTCTGTTTCTCGGTCCGGCCGGGGAAGCACGTCACCCTCATCGGACCCTCCGGTTCCGGTAAGACGACGATCCTGCGGCTGCTGATGACGCTGATGAAGCCCGACGCCGGCACGATCAGCGTGAACGGCGGCCGCCTCTTTCCGGCCGGGGAGAAGGAGATCCGCGAGGTGCGGAAGAACATCGGAATGGTCTTCCAGCAGTTCAACCTCTTCCCCAACATGTCCGTGCTGCGCAACGTCACCGAGGCGCCGGTCCGGGTATTGGGGCTGAGCAAGGACGAGGCAGAGGAGCGCGCCCGCGACCTGCTCGACCTGGTGGGGCTCGGCGACAAATGTGGCTCGAAGCCGAGCCAGCTCTCCGGCGGCCAGCAGCAGCGGGTCGCGATCGCCCGGGCGCTCGCGATGCGGCCACAGGTGCTGCTGCTCGACGAGGTGACGTCGGCGCTCGATCCCGAGCTGGTGGCTGGGGTGCTTGACGTGCTGCGGGACATCGCCCGTACCACGGACATCACCATGCTCTGTGTGACGCACGAGATGAATTTCGCCCGGGACATCTCCGACGAGGTGCTGATGTTCGATTCGGGGCGTGTCATCGAGTCCGGTTCGCCGGAGAAAATCTTCAGCGATCCCGGGCACGAACGTACGCGCGAGTTCCTCGGCGCGGTCCTCTGACCTCTTCGATCGGTCGATGACCGTGACGCTGGCATATGCCAGAGTGGCGCGCCCCTGCTGAGAGGCATGGTGCGCGCCATCAATCTCAACAACAGCCGCTCCAGATCCGGCCCTTGGCCGCTATCGTGGTATCAAGCCAAGCTCTGGGGCCGGTACGCATCACAGGCGGACCGTAACCAGCTGCGACGCCGCCAACGCAAGCGGTCACAACCTGCTAGGGGGAAACCGTGGCGCTGAAGCCCGAGCCGACCGCGCCGTTCCACTCGGTGCAGTACGCCCTGCGCGTCCTCGAGACGATCTCCAGGCATGGTGGCGGTGTGACCGATGTGCAGATCGCGCGTGAGACCGGTCTGCCTTCCGCCCATCTCGCCCCCATGCTGCTGATGCTGCGCCGCGAGGGGTATGTCGTACAGGTCTCGGACGGGGCCTATGCGATCGGCGACTCCCTGGTGCTGCTCGGCTCCGGCGTGAACCGGCAGCAGGCCCTCCAGGCCAAGCTGCAGGAAACCCTGGACCAGCTGCGCGACTCGGTCGGCGCCGCCGTCTACATCAGCCGGTACGTCGACGGCGAGGTGCGGATCACCCAGTTCGCCGACGGTCCGCGGACGCCCAAGGTCAACGAGTGGGTGGACTTCCGGTCGGCGGCACACGCCAGCGCAGTCGGCAAGTGCCTGCTCACCCAGCTCGACCAGAACGGCCGCCGCGACCACCTCTCCCGGCACAAGACCGCCCGGCTCACCTCGCGGACGATCACCAACGAGAAGATCCTCTTCTCGAAGCTGGACAGCCAGCCGGCCACCGTGCCGGTGCTCGACCTCCAGGAGTACGCGCTGGGTACGGTCTGCGCGGCCGTCCCGATCACCGCCGGCGCCGCGGTGGGCTGCCTGGCCCTCTCGATGCCGATCGAGCACGCCCACCGGCTGCGCTCGGCCGCCCAGACGCTGAACCGCAGAGCCGCCCCGGTGCTGCTGTCGCTGGCGATCTAGTTCTCGCCAGTTCTCGCACCTGGTCCGGTGCACCCCCGCGGACCAGGTACTATTACCGGGTCAGCAGGCGCCGCTAGCTCAGTTGGTTAGAGCAGCTGACTCTTAATCAGCGGGTCCGGGGTTCGAGTCCCTGGCGGCGCACAGACGGAATGAAGCCCCTCGCGGAAGCGGGGGGCTTCTTCGTGCACCTCAGGATCTGAGGTACGCGAGGACGGCGGGCACCCGGCGGTGGGTGTCCTCCGCGGGCGGCAGGTGGAGCTTGCGCTCAACCACTGGGGGAATTCCGGGGTGTTGTCGAAAAGCACCCCGGCATGTGGCTCACTGCCGCGCGGCGGCGCCGCACCATAACTGACTGGACGTCAGAACTGTACGTCCGAGCACGCGTAGAACGCGTTCGTCGTGTCATGCACGGTCCACACCGACAGGATGATGTGCTTGCCGGTCTTCCCGGTGGGGATCGAGCCCTGGTGGACGGCCGTGGATCCGGGCCTGGCGCCGTTGTACTTGACCGTCAGGAAGGGCTGCGGGTCGAGCGCGGCCCGGGTCAGCGGCTGGTTCCGGTTCCACCCGTTCTTGGTGATGTAGTACTTGAAGTCGGTCGTCGCGTGCATGGCGGTGAACTGCCAGCGGAAGCTGTAGCCCTGGCCGCCGGTCACGTTGGTCGCGGGCCAGTTGCCGCCACGCGGATCGTCGAGCTGAGCGAAGCGGCTGTTGCCGCCCGCGCAGATCTTGCCGTCGGCGGGCCCGGCGGACGGGAAGCCCTTGGGGCCCTCGACACTTTGCGGTTCATAGATGATCTCGCCGCAGCCGGTCACCGTGCGGTTGGCGCAGAGCTTCTGCCGGCTGATGGGCTGGTCGGTGTATCCGTGACTGGTTGCGCTGCCGGTGGCGACTACGGAGATTCCGGCGACGGCGAGGCTGATCGCAGCCACGCCAATCCTTTTACGCATGACGCTCCTTGAGAACGTGGGGGGAGTTCTGCGAGCCGTGCGCACTTCAGGTCTAGACCAAGTTTCAGATTATTGACGGCGCCTGAGCATGTCCATACCAATCGACGACACGATGCGGTCGCACCGGCCCCGCGAGGTCTCGACCAGCTCGCCGTTGGGCATGTCGTTGCCCGCCACCCACGCCTCGGCCGCGGCGGCACTGCGCCCGCCCGCCAACTGCCGCTCCACCAGCCGCGAACGGCGCACCCCGGCGGGCGCCTCCACGTACCAGACCTCCCCCATCAGCGCCCGCCCCTCGCGCCACCCCGGCAGATCGCAGGCCAGGTAGTTCCCCTCGGTGACCACCAGCCGCGCCGCCGGGGCGATGAGGTGCCGGGCGGCGACGGGCTCGTGCAGCGTGCGGTCGTAGTCCGGTACGTAGATCCCCTGGGCGGGCAACTCCCGTACCCGCCGCAGCAGCGCCTCGTACCCCCACACGTCGAAGCTCGGCGCGGAGCCCTTGCGGGAGGCCAGCCCGAGCCGCTCCAGCTGGACGTTCGACAGATGAAAGCCGTCCAGCGGCAGGTACGCGGCCGAGTCGGCCCCGTGCACCCGCTCCACCTCGGCGACGAGCCCGCGCGCGAGGGTGGACTTCCCGGCCCCGGGCGGACCGGCGATCCCCAGCACCGAGCGCGCCCCGCCCCGCTCGGCGGCCACCACCCAGGCATCCGCACCCAGCCGCACCAGATCCATGCGCGAGAGGGTAGCCGTCGCCGACAGGGCCCAGCTCTGATCTGGCGCTCGGTCAACGCCGCCGATCCGGCCGTCCGAGCTGCCCATGTACGGAGGGACGTTCCAGCCGACGCCACGGAGCTGAGCCGGGACGCGGACCGGAACCGGGCGGCGCCGGCCACGTGCCGGTGTCCGCGCCGGTGCCCGCGCCGGTGCCCGAACCTGCTCAGGCAGCCGTGGACACCGGCAGCGGCTCCGATCGCGCCCACCGGACGGCTCAGCCGACCCTCCCCGTGTAGAAGGCCACCGTCAGGTCCCTCACCAGCCCCTTGCGCTCGTAGTCATCGAGATCGACGAGACCGCGCGCGGTCAGCCGGTTCACCGTGTCGTCCACCGCGTCCACCACCGAGGTCAGCACGCTGTCCCGGTGCTTGGCGTCGAGCGCCTCCACCCGGCGCCGCCGCATCGCGGCCGCCACCTCCGGCGCGTACTCGATCCGGGTCGGCTGGGCCGAGAACACCTCGATGCCGATGGGCTCGGCCTCCGCCGACAGCATCCGGGTGAGCGCGTCGCCCACCGCCTCCGCGTTGCGCAGCGTCGGCGCGTCGTCGTGGAAGGCATCGGTCGGCAGCTGCGAGAGCACGCGCGCCATCGCCGCCTCGACCTGGTCCCGCAGATACGACTCGTGGTCCGCGACGGCGAGCGCCGCCCGTACGGTGTCCTTGATCTTCCACACGACGAGCACGACGACCCGCAGCGCGACCCCGTTCGCGTCGACGGCGGGCATCGGTTCGCTCCGCCAGTGCCGAAGCCGTACGTCGACCCGGCGGTGCCGCAGCAGCGGACTCATCCACACCAGCCCGGTGCGCCGGACGCTGCCGCGGTACTGCCCGAAAAGCGTCAGCACCCACGCGTGGCCGACCCGGCCGCGGCCGAGCCCGCCGAGGGCGAGGAGGGCGAGGAAGCCACAGAACGCGAGCACCGCCAGGTGGGCTGGGCCGAGACCGTCGTACGGGTACGAGGGGAGCCCGGCGGCGCGGGCCGCCCAGCCGGGCATGAGCCCGGCCCGCCACAGCACCGCCGAGCACCCGGCCAGCGCGACGGTCCCGGCGAGCAGCGCGGCCCAGCCGGGCAGGACGGGGCCGGGGTGCTCGACGAGATCGGGGTCGGCGGGTGGCGCGGTCCGCGGCCGCACGGCGGACCGAGGGGCCATCCCGCGCGGCGTCAGTTCGCGGAACAGCAGATGCACCGGGATCTCGGTGGATGCCTCGTTCCGGATGACCAGACCGGGCAGTTGCCCGGCCGCGCGGGCATCGTCGGCGACCCGGAAGTGGTCCGCGACGCGCCCAACCCCGGCTGCCGTTCCACCACCTCCGCCAAGCCCCCCGGCGGACACAACCCCGCCGCCCACATCTCCCACGACGCCCGCATCGCCCCCGTGGCCGGCGGAATCCCCGTCGTCAGCGGGATCCCCGTCTCCCGCGAGACCCCCGTCGTCGGCCGTATCCGCGCCAGCGGCCGGCCCCGCGGCACTGGCCGGATCGGCGGCTTGCCACGGACTTACGAACTGAGCCGGATCACCGGCACAGGCCGGATCACCGGCGCGGGCGGGACCCGCGTCATGGGCTGGATCCGCGGCTTGCGCGGGGCTGACGGCCGGGGCCGGACCCCAGGCATGCGCGGGATCAACGTCGTGGGCCGGCCCCTCGGCGTAGGCCGAAGTTACGGCCTCGGCCGGACCCGCGTCATAGACCGGACCGCCGGCTTGCGCGGGGCCCGCGTCATAAGCCAGACCGCCGGCATGCGCAGGGCCGGCCTGGGCCAGATCCCCGGCTCTCGCCGGACCTACGGCATGGGCCGGACCGCCACCATGCGCGAGACCTCCGGCATGGGAGGGGTCCGCGACTTGCCCGGGATCATCCAGGTCCACGGCGGGCGCGGCGCCCACGTGTAGCCCGGAACCCGTGGGATATGACCGGTCCACCGAACCGACGGGACCAACCGGTCCCGTCGGGACCAGGTGATCCACCGGCTCCCCCGGACCCGCATGACCCCCGAGGTCAGCACGGCCCACCGAGTGGGCGGGGCCTACCCGATCCAGCCCCCCGACCGGCTCGCCCGGAACCGCATGGTGCACCGGGCCACTTGGGCCCGGCCCGCCCAGCCGCTCGACCGGCTCGGCCGCGTGCGCGAGGTCACCGGCGGTCGCCGGCACAGGCCACCCACGATCCGCAGGCTCCGCCGGGGCCAACCCGCCCAAGGAACTCGCGACCGCGCGGCCCACCGGCCTCACCGGATCCGCAGGGCCCACCCGATCCAGCCCCCCGACCGGCTCACCCGAAACCGCCTGGTGCACCGGGCCACTTGGGCCCGGCCCACCCACCGGACCCGCATGGCCCGTCGGGCCACCAAGGTCCGGCCGGCCTACTCGCTCGACCGGCTCCGCCGGATCCACGCGGTTACCGGGGCCCGCCTGGGCCAGTCGATCCACCTGGGCCACAGGCCATCCACTGTCTCCAGACCCCACGCGATCCGTGGGATGCACACCGTTCAAGGGACGACCGGGAGCCTCCGGGGCCCGCATCTCCGTATGGTGCGCCTCGGCCACCGTGCCCACGGGGTCCACCGGACGTGCCCCGTTCAAGGGAACACCGAGAGCCTCCGGAGCCCACACCTCCGTGCGCTGTGGCTCGGCCGCCGGAGTCGCTGGGCAGCCGTCGTTCACCAGCGCCTCCGGGGCCCGTGCGTCCGGGCCGTGTGCGTCGGCCACCGGCCAGCCGCGGTCCCCGAGCTGCACCGCAGCGTCGTTCACGGCCCCTGGGTCGGCCGGCCGGCCGCGGTCCGTCGTGGGTTCGGGGGGCCGTGCCCGGCCCGCCGGGGCTGGGCGGGGCGACAGGCCCAGGGGTTCCGGCGGTGGTACGTGGTCCGCCGGGTTCACCAGGACCACGTGGGCCGTCGGCTCCGCCAGAACCACCGGGGCCGTGGGCGCGGACGCGCGCGGGTCCTCGGGGGCGGGCTCGGGCCAGGGACCGGCCGGCTCCGCCGGCGTGCCCTCCGGGTGCGAATACGTCGTACTCATCTCTGCCTCCGTCATGCGAAGAGCCGCCGCCAGGTCTCAGGCCCCGGGTAGCCGTCCGCGGCAGCGCCGCGCCAGCCCTGGGCCCGCTGGAACGCCTCGACATTGCGTCTGTCCGCCTCGTCCCAGCGCGGTCCCGGCCCCGACGCGTAGTACTTGCCGAAGCCTTTCTTCACCAACTGCCTGCCGAGCCTCTCGATCTCCGGTCCGGACTGCCCCGGCCGGAAGACCCCCTTGCCCGGATAGGCCGGCACAGCGCTCGTGCCGATGCCGCCGCCCTGCCCCGAGCGCGGGATGTCCTTTCCCTTCTTCTGGACCAGCAGCCGCCAAGTGCCCACGCCCGGCAGCCCGTCGGCGTCCGCGCCCTTCCAGCCCTGTGCCTCCTGGAACGCTTTGGTCGCGAGCCGGTCCGCCTCGCCCCAGCGCGGTCCCGGCCCACGCCCGTAGAAGCGGGCGGCGCCGCGGCCGGCGAGCATCTCGCCGAGCCGGGTGACATGTGCGTTGTTCGCGCCGGGTCCGAACGACCCGGCGCCCGGGTACCCGGCGCTGCTGCTCGGGCCGCCGGCCGGGCCGACGGGCTCACTCGGCGTCGCGGGCGCGGTCGGTGTCGCGGGTGGCGTAGTCGGCGTGGGCGGGGTGTCCGGGGCCAGGGCCTTGTACCTGTACGGCACATAGTGGTCGGCGTTGTTCCAGTACGCGTACGGCGTGATCTGCCGGCGGGTGTACGGGCGCGCCTGCTCGTACGCGGTGTAGTACGTGTGCGAGTAGTCGGCCCAGCCGCCGAAGATCGTGACGTGCGAGCCGTTCGTCGGGTTGTCGGGATTATGGAAGAGCAGCATGTCCCCCGGCCGCAACTGCTCCTTGGTGATCCGGGTGGCGAACGTGTCGAGGCTGCCTGTCCATTCGTTGGTGCCGAGGTTCCAGGCCATCGACACGTAGCCCGAACAGTCCTGCCGGTACCCGTCCCTCCAGTACATCGACATGCTGTACGGAACCTGCTCCCTCACCCACCGCTTGGCCCGATTGATGATCGTCGTGCGGTCGATGGGCTTCATCGCCGGCGCCCCGGGCTTCCCGACGGGCGGCTTGCCCGCCGGCCCGTGCAGCGGGCCCTTGCCGCCCTGCGGGCTGCCCTGGCCGGCGTCCGGGTCCGGGTCGTCCGCGCGGACCAGGTCGTCCGCGCGGACCGCCGCGTGCCCGGGAGCGGTGACCGCTGCCGCCACTCCGCCGCCGCCACCGAGGACCACACCGGCCGCGGTGGCCAGTACGAGCGCCCGGCGCGCCCCGTGCGCGGCCGGGTGGCCGCCGTTCTTCAGCGGCAGGGTGTGGGTCCTGGCCCGCCGCTGCCGTACACATCCCCCGCAAGCACAGTCGCTCGCGGGCTCGAACTCCTCAAACACCGGTGCCGCCATCGTCATGCGTTTTCCGTCCGCTCCCCTTGACGCTTCTCCTCTGGACATATTGCATGTTGACGTACCAAAAGATTATCAATGGGGCAATCGGCGGCGTGGCCGGTCTGTATCACCCTTCTGCTTCAGGTAGAGTTCTCCAGGTCAGCAGGCGCCGCTAGCTCAGTTGGTTAGAGCAGCTGACTCTTAATCAGCGGGTCCGGGGTTCGAGTCCCTGGCGGCGCACAGACAGCCGAAACCCCCTCACCGAAGTGAGGGGGTTTCGTCGTCCCAACCGTCGTTCCAACCCGCTCCCGACCCGCTGTCAGAGCCGCATGCCACCCTTGCGATCAAGGCGAGCGGTCGTGGACCCTATCCTGGAGCCAATGGCTCCAATGGGGCAGGCGTTCCGAGCGCTTGGAGTCTCGGCCGGTTGCGGCGCAAACGGGGTGGGGCCCGTAAACGAACTGATGTCGGTGCGGGCATCATGCAACCGGAAAGCTCCCGTCCCGTGTCTGTAGGGACGGTGGCTCGCCACCAGTGTGCCCGAGGCGGTCGAGGGGGACCGGCACCTCAGGCAGAGGACCGACAACCACGCAGCCCAGCATGCGTGCGGGGGGATGACTCATGACGTCGACGCCGACCGGCGCCCGGCACAATTTCGACCCGTCCCAGACAACGCAACTGCGGGTACCACCGCACCGCGCCGGAGGGTCGCGCAGACGCCAGAAAAAGGCGCTGCCGCGTTACGACTACGAGCACTACAGCCGGCTGGCCGGTCCCCTGACCCAGCCCGACCCCACCAGGCCGTACAAGGTCCAGTACCGCTCGCTGCTCTCGCAGGAGCCGCACCGGATCCGTGCCGCGCTGCTGCTGGGCGCGGCGCCGCTGGTCTCCCTCGGCCTGCTCGTCTGGCTGCTGCAGCCCGCCCACTGGACCGAGCGTGATCCGAACCTGAAGAACGACACCCTGCTGATCCTCGACGTGATCATGCTCGTGTCGATCGGTCTGATCGAGCTGTTCCGTACCTTGAACGTCACCTCGAACGCGCACGCGACGCTGGTGGCACGCGACCCCGTCCCGGTCGTGCCCGAGACCGGCACCCGCGTGGCCTTCCTCACCTCCTTCGTTCCGGGCAAGGAACCGCTGGAGATGGTGACGAAGACGCTCGAGGCCGCCGTGAAGATCCGGCACCGCGGGCTGATGCACGTCTGGCTGCTGGACGAGGGCGACGACCCCGCCGTCAAGGAGGTCTGTGCGCGGCTCGGCGTCCACCACTTCTCCCGCAAGGGCGTGGCGAAGTGGAACCAGCCCAAGGGCGCGCACCGCGCGAAGACCAAGCACGGCAACTACAACGCCTGGCTCGATGCGCACGGCGGTGACTACGACTACTTCGCCTCCGTGGACACCGACCACATCCCGCTGCCCAACTACCTGGAGCGGATGCTCGGCTACTTCCGCGACCCGGACGTCGGGTTCGTCATCGGCCCGCAGGTCTACGGCAACTACGACACGTTCGTCACCAAGGCCGCCGAGTCGCAGCAGTTCCTCTTCCACGCGCTGATCCAGCGGGCCGGAAACGCCTACGGCGCCCCGATGTTCGTCGGCACCTCCAACGCGGTACGCATCAAGGCGATCAAGCAGATCGGCGGCCTGTACGACTCGATCACCGAGGACATGGCGACGGGCTTCGAGATGCACCGCGCCAAGAACCCGGCGACGGGCAGGAAGTGGCGCTCGGTCTACACCCCGGACGTGCTGGCCGTCGGTGAGGGCCCGACCGCCTGGACGGACTTCTTCACGCAGCAGCTGCGCTGGTCGCGCGGTACGTACGAGACGATCCTCAAGCAGTACTGGCGGGGCTACGGCTCGATGCCGGCCGGCAAGCTCTTCAACTACACGATGATGATCATCTTCTACCCGATGTCCGCCCTGAACTGGATCCTCGCGGCGCTCAGTTGCGCGCTGTTCCTGGGTATGGGCGCCTCGGGTGTGCAGATCGACCCGGCCATGTGGATGATGCTGTACGGCAACGCCTCCGCGCTCCAGATCGGCCTCTACATCTGGAACCGCCGCCACAACGTCTCGCCGCACGAGCCCGAGGGCTCCGGCGGCCTCGCCGGCATGGTGATGTCCGCGCTCTCCGCACCGATTTACGCGCGTTCCCTGATGGACGCGGTGCTGCGCCGCAAGAGCTCGTTCGTGGTCACACCCAAGGGCGACTCCTCCAGCCCGGACACCCTCTTCGGCACCTTCCGTATCCACCTCTTCTTCATCCTGGTCTTCGGCGGGTCGCTCGCCTCCTCGTTCTGGTTCGGGCACGACCACCCCGCGATGATCACCTGGGCCTCGCTGGCCCTGCTGATCACGGCCGCGCCCATCTTCGCCTGGCGGTACGGCGTCCGGCAGGAGAAGAAGAAGCGGAAGGCCCGCCCACCCGTTCAGCCCGGACGGCACGTCTCGCCCGAGATGCCGACCCCTGCCGCCGCAGACCAGACCATGCAGATAGCCCTTGGGGGACGTAAGAAATGAAATACCGTCCAAGCCGCCGCACCCGCCGCGTAGCGATAGGTGCGGCAGTGGTGGTCGCGCTGGCGGGGTTCAACGGGCCTGCGCTCTACCGCTTCGGCTCGGAGCAGTACCACGAGTACAAGATCAACCGTCCCGAGTACAAGGCCGACAACGGCCATTGGGACATGCTCGACGTACCGGCCGAGTACAAGATCAATACGATTCACGCGGCCCTGCTGCACACCGGAAAGGTGCTGCTGGTCGCGGGGTCGGGCAACAACCAGAAGAACTTCGACGCCAAGAGCTTCCGCTCGGTGCTCTGGGACCCGGAGACCGACACGTACAAGAACATCCCGACGCCCAAGGACATGTTCTGCGCCGGGCACACCCAGCTGCCCGACGGCAAGCTGCTGATCGCCGGCGGCACCAAGCGGTACGAGAAGCTCAAGGGCGACGTCACCAAGGCCGGCGGCCTGATGATCGTCCACAACGAGGACCCGGACGCACCCAAGACGCTGCCCGCGGGCACGGTCTTCACCGGCAAGAAGAACGGCAAGACGTTCGTCTCGAAGGACCCGGTGGTCGTCGAGCGCGCGAAGAAGGTCTTCGACCCGGCGACCGGCAGGTTCCTGCGGACGGAGGCGGGCCTCGGCCGGATCTACGTCGAGGCGCAGGAGAGCGGCAAGGAGTACGAGACCGGCACCGAGGACAACTACCGGGTGCACGGCCTCAAGGGGGACGACGCCCGCAACCTCTACGGCATCGCGCAGAAGCTGGCTCTCGACAAGAAGGACTTCCAGGGCATCAAGGAGACCTTCGAGTTCGACCCGGTGGCGGAGAAGTACATCACGGTCGACCCGATGAACGAGGCCCGCTGGTACCCGACGCTGACCACCCTGGAGGACGGCAAGGTCCTGTCCACCTCGGGGCTCGACGAGATCGGCCAGATCGTCCCCGGCAAGAACGAGGTCTACGACCCGGAGACCAAGAAGTGGGAGTACCTGCCGAAGGAACTGAAGCTGCCGACCTACCCGGCGCTGTTCCTGATGGACAACGGCAAGCTCTTCTACTCCGGCTCCAACGCGGGCTACGGACCTGCCGACGTGGGCCGCGAGCCCGGCATCTGGGACGTGGACAGCAACAAGTTCACCAAGATCCCCGGCCTCAGCGACCCGGACCGGATGGAGACCTCCCTCACCGTCATGCTGCCGCCCGCCCAGGACCAGAAGTTCATGGTCGTCGGCGGCGGCGGGGTCGGCGAGTCGGAGAAGGCCAGTGAGAAGACCCGCCTGGTGGACCTCAAGGAGGACAACCCCCGCTTCAAGGACGGCGCGTCGCTCACCCAGGGCACCCGCTATCCGAGCGGCTCGCTGCTGCCCGACGACACCGTCTTCGTCACCGGTGGCTCCAGCGACTACCGCGGCCGCGGCGGGTCGAACGTCCTCGAGGCCCGGATGTACGACGCCAAGTCGGGCGAGTACCGCAGGGTCGCCGACCCGGCGGTCGGCCGGAACTACCACTCCGGTTCGGTGCTGCTGCCGGACGGACGCGTCATGATCTTCGGTTCCGACTCGCTGTACGCCGACAAGGAGAACACCAAGCCGGGCGTCTTCGACCAGCGCATCGAGATCTACACCCCGCCGTATCTGTACGGCGGCGGCGCGCGGCCGGCGCTCGGTGAAGGCCCGAAGACCATCGAGCGGGGTGACACGGCGGAGTTCAAGACCAAGGACGCCGCGGCCATCACGTCCGCGCGGCTGATGCGGCCGAGCGCCGTCACCCATGTCACGGACGTCGACCAGCGCTCCATCGCGCTGGAGCTGACGAAGACCGCGGACGGCATCTCGGTCACCGTCCCGGAGAACCGCGCCCTGGTCCCGTCCGGCTGGTACATGCTCTTCGTCGCGGATGCCAAGGGCACGCCGTCGGAGGCGGTCTGGGTCGAGGTGCCGTAACCACGGCCGTATGTACGTGAGGAGGGGGCGCCCCGGGCTCGGGGCGCCCCCTCCTCACGTACAGCGTGGGCTACTTCGTGTTGCGGGCCAGATCCAGCGCGTACTGCGGCCACCAGTCGCCCGCCTTCGGGCCGCCCTTGCAGTCGCCGTCCGACTCACCCGGGCGCTTGACCCACAGGTACGCCTTCACCAGCGGGTCGCCCGTCTTCGTCGTCGGGGTCTCACCGAGCGCCCTGCCCGGCGGGTTGCACCAGTTCTCCTTCGGATCGCCGCCGGTGTACGGGCCGTTGCCGTTGCGGCTGGTGTCGATGACGAAGGGCTTGTTCCCCACCTTGGCCGAGAGCTTCTTGCCGAAGTCCGTGCTGGCCTGCGTGGTCTGGAAGTTGGAGACGTTCACCGCGAAGCCGTCGGCCCTGTCGATACCCGCCCTCTTCAGGGGCTCGAAGAGCGCGTCCGGCGACTGCCAGCCGGCGTTGCCCGCATCCAGGTACACCTGCGTCTTCGGCAGCGTCTTCAGCTTCTCGACGGCGCCCTTGAGCAGGTCGTAGCGCTCCTCGTGGAACTCGCCCGGCGTACAGCCGTCGGCCAGGTGCAGGATGGCGTCGGGCTCCAGGATGACCGTGGCTGCACGGTCGCCGATGCCCTTGGCCACGCTGTCGATCCACGCGCGGTACGCGTTCCCGTCCGCGGCGCCGCCCTTGGAGAACTGGCCGCAGTCCCGGTGCGGGATGTTGTAGAGCACCAGGAGCGCGTCGCGGTCGGCCTTGACGGCCGCGTCCGTGAAGCCCTTGGCGTCGCCCTCCGGATTGTCCGGGCCGATCCACTCACCCACCGGCTGCTCGGCGATCTTCCTGATCAGCTCGGCGTTCTTGTCGTCCCCGTCGTCGAGGTACGAGGCGACCTGCTTGGCCGCGTTGCCGTCGGGGTTGACCCAGAACGGGTCCGTGTCCTTGGGCTGCTGGGAGACGACCGGCTTCCCCGACCCGCCCTTGCCGTCGCCGTCGCCGGAGGAACACCCCGCCAGCAGCAGCACCGCCCCGACCACGGCCATACCCGTCTTCACACTGCCGTACATCCACTCCCCCTCGGGTGCACCACCACAGGACTTCCCCGGGCTCCCCTGCCCGGACAAGACCGGTCGAATCCATCCTGGCACAGCGCTCCGGCGGCCCACGAGCAGTGCCCCGATCGTCGGACAGCTGTTACGTCAGGAGCGGGAGGCTGAGTCCCAGCCTGTCAGGTACGCCGAGACCACCACGTTCGCCGTGTACGCCTTCGCCACCCGGTCGTACGTCCCGCCGCAGGTGATCAGGCGCAGTTCCGCGCGGCCCTGTTCGCGCGGCCCGTACGCCTGATGGGCGTCGAAGCGGTCGCGGCTGACCGCCTGGACGTCCTCGATGGTGAACTCCGCGACCGTGTGGTCGGCTCGGACCACCCGGATCTTCTCGCCGGGGCGCGCCGAGCTCAGGCCGTAGAACACGGCCGGCTTGGAGTCGGTGTCGACATGAGCGACGAACAGTGCCGCGCCCGCGACTCCCGGCTGCGCGCCGCTGCCGTACCAGCCGACCGCGCCGGGCTGGTCGTACGGCGGCGGAGCGACCGCGCCGTCCCGGTCGAGGCCGCGCGGGACGACCGGCGCCTGGACGCCTATCGAGGGGATGTCCACCCGCCGGGGCCGTGCGGCGGGCAGCGGTTCGCGGGCCGGGGGCAGCGGGATGAGCGGCCGGCCGGCCGCGGGCACGTCGCCGCCGGGCGGCTCCGGACCGGACCGCGGCACGTCGGTGATCGCGCGGCCCCAGATCCAGAGGCCGGCCAGCAGCACCGCCCACGCCAGGCCGGTGATCAGCCTTCCGGTGCCGGCCGGGCGGCCTTCGTCGGACACGTCAGTCGCTGCGGCGCCGCCGCCGCAGGGCCCGGCCCGCGACCGCGACGGTCGCCGCTGCCGCGAGGAGGACGCCGATGACGGTGTGCCGGGTGCTGGGCCCTTCGTCCTCGGCCGCGTGGGCGGCGGTGCCGCCGCCACCGGCCCGTACCGGGGAGACCGGCGATGAGTGGTGCGTGGGCTCGTCGGCCGGCGGCTCGTGGGTGGGCGGCTCGTGGGTCGGCCGGTACGGCTGGTACGGCTGCTTGTGCGTCGGCTCGTCCGTCGGCCGGTGCGTCGGCTTGTGGCTCGGCTCATGGCTCGGCTTGTGGGTCGGATCGACGTGCTTGACGACCTGCACGCCGGCCGTCGCCTGGCCGTCCTTGCCGTCGCAGACGACGCGGATCGTGTGCCACCCCGCCTGCGCGTTCGACCTGATCATCGCCTCGCCGTACAGCACGCTCCCCTGCCCGTCCCGGGCCGCGAGATAGCCGTCGGCGACGAACACCGGGGACGTGGCGGAGCCGGTCCTGCTCTTGCACCCGGTGACGCGGAACTCGATCTCACCGCCCGGCTCGACGGTGGACGGGGTGACGGTGAGCGTGCCGCGGTTCTCCTCACCGGCGTACGCGCTGCCTGCGGGGACGGCCACCAGTACGGCGGCCGCACCAGCGGCACGGAGTGTGAGCAGAGCTGAGCGCATCGTAAACCTCCTGATACACAGAAGACTTACGTGTGGCTCACGTCTTCGCATCCGGACGGGCCGGTGACTGGTCCGGACGGGGGTACGACGGGGTCACTCAGACTCGGTCGAGCAGGTCCGCGATCGAGTCGACCGTCCTCGACGGGCGGTAGGGGAACTTGTCGACGTCGGCGGGCTGGGTGAGGCCGGTGAGCACCAGGAAGGTCTGCATGCCGGCCTCCAGCCCGGCCAGCACGTCGGTGTCCATCCGGTCCCCGATCATCGCGCTGGTCTCGGAGTGCGCGCCGATGGCGTTCAGGCCGGTCCGCATCATCAGCGGGTTGGGCTTGCCGGCGAAGTACGGCTCCTTGCCGGTCGCCTTGGTGATCAGCGCGGCGACGGACCCGGTGGCGGGCAGCGGGCCCTCCGGGCTCGGGCCGGTCTCGTCGGGGTTGGTGCAGATGAAGCGGGCACCCGCGTTGATCAGCCGGATGGCCTTGGTGAGGGCCTCGAAGCTGTACGTACGGGTCTCGCCCAGCACCACATAGTCCGGCTCGTGGTCGGTCAGGACATAGCCGATGTCGTGCAGGGCCGTGGTCAGGCCGGCCTCGCCGATGACGTACGCGGTGCCGCCGGGCCGCTGGTCGTCGAGGAACTTCGCCGTGGCCAGCGCGGAGGTCCAGATGTTCTCGACGGGCACGTCGAGCCCCATCCGGGACAGCCGGGCGTGCAGGTCGCGCGGGGTGTAGATGGAGTTGTTGGTGAGCACCAGGAACGGCTTGCCGGACTCGCGCAACGCCTTGATGAAGGCGTCGGCCCCCGGGATCGGGATGCCCTCGTGGATGAGGACACCGTCCATGTCGGTGAGCCAGGATTCGATCGGCTTGCGCTCTGCCACTGGACTGTTCTCCGCTCTGCGGTGGCCACTACTCGACTACTCGACTACTCGACTACTCGACTACTCCACTGCTCCACTGTCCGACGCGCCCAGGGTAACCGGGGCGGGCCGTGGACGGCCCTGCCGTCCACGGCCCGGACAGTCACCCGGCGCTCACCTGCCGGATCAGGCGAGCCACACGTTGTCGAGGGTCCAGTACCAGTTGTTGCTGCCGCTGTAGCGGAAGCGGACCTGGACGTCGGTCGCACCGGCCGGCACCTGGAGCGGGATCGACTCCCACTTCGCGACGGCGTCGGCCGTGTAGCTCTTCACCACGGCCGGGGTTCCGCCGTTGTACGAGACGAGTACCTCGGCCTTCTGGCCGGCCTCCTGCCGGTAGTGCGTCTGGAAGCGCAGCGACTTCGAAGTACCGCCGGTGACCGCCCACTTCGGGCTGACCAGCGTGGAGTCGTACGTACCGGTGAAGCTCTTGTCGGCCCACTCGTCGGAGTCGGCGACGGCGAAGACGTCACGGGAGCGGACGTTCAGTTCGCGCCGCTGGTCGCGCTGCGACTGGCTCCAGAACTCGTCGGTCGCGAAGGCCCAGCCGCGCCACTCGGTGACGCCGCCCGTGCCCATCTTCGAGTTGTCGACGGACCAGCCGGTGGGCGCGGTGTGCGTGAAGCCCTTCACCCCGGATCCGATGCCGGTCTCGTCGACGCGCGCCTGGAGGTTCGGCCGGACCGTGTCGAAGGCGTCGTTGTCCGGGCTGCGCAGCGGGACCCCGTCGAGTCCGGCGGCCGAGACGCCGACCTGGTCGAGGGCGGTGGCGGCGACGTCGACGAGCCGTACGTCGTGACGGACCGAGCCGGCCGGGATGCCGGCGCCCTTGGCGAGGACGAAGGTGCCGCGCTCCTTGATGGAGGAGCCGCCGTGGCCGCCCGCGTCGGTGTGGCCGTGGTCGGTGGTGACCAGGATCTTCCAGTTCTCCTGGGCGTACGTCGGGCGCGAGGTGACCGCGTTCAGGACGGTACCGACGTGCTTGTCGCTGCGGGCGATCGCGTCGAGGTACTGCTGGCCGGCGGCCCCGTGGTTGTGCCCGGCGATGTCGATCTCACCGAAGTAGACGTAGGCGGCGTCGGGGTTCTGGTTCCGCAGCTCGTCGGCGGCAGCGGCGGCGATCTTGGGGTCCTCGACGTCGTAGCCGTTGGCGTCGCCCTTGAGACTCAGCCGCTTGTCGATCGCGGCGGAGAAGATCGGGCCGCCCTTGTCCGAGGAGGTGATGGGCTCCCAGTCGGCGGCGGCGTAGGTGTTCAGCGACGGGTTGGCGTTCTCGATCCGGGTCAGGAAGTCGGGGTACGTGCCGAACTGCTTGCCCGCGAAGGAGTTGTCCTTCACCCCGTGCTTGTCGGGCCAGACGCCGGTGGCGATCGTGGACCAGCCGGGCCCGGACGAGGTGGCGGCCATCGGCTGCGCGTACAGGGTGCTCTGGGCGGTGAGGCCCTGTGCCATCAGGCCCTTGAGATTCGGGGCGTTGGCGGCCTTGATCCGGTCCAGGTTGGCCCCGTCGAGCCCGATCACCAGGACCTTGTCGGTGCTCGCGGCGGTGGCTGCCGCCGGGGCGGTGGGCGCGGCCTGGGCGCTCACCGTCGCGGCGAGCAGGGCGGTGGCGGTGGCGGTGGCGACGGCGGCCACGGTCAGCGTACGACCGGCGCGTCTGGTCATAGCTCGTCTGGGCATGGCTGACTGCACGTATTCCTCCATGGGCATCGTGGGGGCAGAGCGGAGGGCCCGGTCCGGAGCCGAGTTTCGCTCTGGACCAGACCCGTTACCTTCGCGTCACTGTCCGACGCTGTCCAGAGCCTGAACCGCTCTGGTTGCCGCAGGGTGTCCGGTCAGCTGCCGGTGGCCGACTTCCACGCGTCGACGTACGCGGGAAGGTTCTTCTCGATGTCGGCCCAGTCCGGCTCGAAGACCTCAACACCGCTCATCAGCTTGGTGAGTTCGCCGGCGTTGGCGTCGGTGGGCTTGACGTCCGTACGGGCCGGGAAGCCGCCGCCGATCTCGCTGACCTGCTTCTGCGCGTCCTCGCTGAGCATGAAGTCGAGGAGCTTCTTGCCGTTCTCACTGTGCGGAGCCTTGCTGACCAGGCCCGCCGCGTACGGGAGCGCGAAGGTGGTGGGCTTGCCGCCGTCCTTCGCCGGGAACCATATGCCCAGGTTCGGCATGGACTTGGACTGGGCGAAGTTCATCTGGACATCGCCGTTGGCGACCAGGATCTCGCCCTTGTCGACCTTGGGCGCGAGCTTGCTGGTGGAGGAGGACGGGCCGACGTTGTTGGCCTGGAGCTTCTTCAGGTACTCCATCGCCGGCTCCTTGCCGCCGAAGTCGTGCATCGCCTTGATGACGACCGCGGTGCCGTCGCCCGCGACACCGGGCGTGGAGTACTGGAGCTTGTCCTTGAAGCGGCCGTCGAGGAGCTCCTCCCAGGTCCGGGGGGCCTCCTTCAGCTCCTTCTTGTTGTGGACGAACGCGAAGTAGTTGTTCACGACCGAGGTCCACTTGCCGTCGCCGGCCTTGTCGCCGCCGTTGACCTGGTCGGAGCCCTTCGGCCGGTACGCCTGGAGCAGCCCCTTGCTGTTGGCCTGCTGGATGAACGGCGGGAGGGTGACGAGGACATCGGCCTGGGTGTTGGACTTCTCGCGGACGGCGCGCTGCACCATCTCTCCGGAGCCGCCCTCCACGTACTTCACCTTGATGCCGGTCTTCTTCTCGAAGTCCTTGAAGACCTGGTCGTACCAGCCGTCGCCGTTCTCGCCCTTGAGGCCGTCGGCGCTGTAGACGGTGACGACCTTCTCGTCGGAAGCGGCGGACGTACCGCCGCAGGCGGTGAGGGTGGCCGTGAGGGCGGCGGTGAGGGCGAGGCTGCCGGCGACGGCGGCGATCGGCTTGAGGTTCTTGGACATGACGTTTCGTTCTCCTAGCGGAAGGAAGCTCTGGTACGGATACGGGAGACGGCGAGCAGGACCAGCAGTGTCGTGCCCATCAGCACGACGGCGACGGCGGAGCCGGTGAAGAGCGAACCGCGGTCGGTGGCCGTGAAGATCTGGACCGGCAGGGGCATCCAGTCCGGCGGATAGAGCATCATCGTGGCGCTCAGCTCGCCCATGGAGAGGGCGAAGCAGAGCCCGGCGGCCGCGTTGAGGGACGGCAGCAGGAGCGGGAGTCTCACTCGCCACAGGACGTACGAGGGGCGGGCGCCCAGGCCGGCCGCGGCCTGCTCGTACGCCGGGTCGAGACGGACGATCGCGGCCGAGACCGACTGGTGGGCGAACGCGGTGACCAGCACGGTGTGCGCCAGGATCACGATCCAGCGGGTGCCGTTGAGCAGCATCGGCGGCCGGCTGAAGGCGACGAGGATCGCCAGGCCGACGACGACGGACGGGACGGCGACCGGCAGCATGAACAGCGCGTCCAGGACTCGCTTCCCGCGCTCTTTCAGGGCTGCTCCGGCGAGGGCCGCCCAGGTGCCGACGGTCAGTGCGAGCAGGCTCGCGGTCACGGCGGTGACGAGGCTGGTGATCAGGGCCTGGAGGGAGTCCCCGCGTACGGCCGATCCGTAGTGCTCGGCGGTCGGGCCGGACGGGAAGGCGCCGGACCAGTGGGTCGAGAAGGACGCGGCCACGATGACGAGGAGGGGCAGCGCGAAGAGCGGCAGGAAGAGGGCGAAGAAGAGGGCCCATGTTGCCCACTTGCCCTTGCGGCTATGCACCAGCACGACGGCTCACCACCCGGTAGAGGCTGTAGAGGCCCACGGAGATCGCGATGTTGACGACGGCGACCACGCAGGCGGCGGGGTAGTCGGATTCGAGGATCGCCTTGCTGTACACGAGCATCGGCAGGGTCGTGACGCCCTTGGCACCGGTGAAGAGGACGATGCCGAACTCGTTGAGGCACATCACGAGGACGAGGCTGCCGCCGGCCGCGAGGGCGGGCAGCGCCTCGGGGAGGATCACCTGCCGGACGATCCGGGCGGGCTTGGCGCCCAGCGACGAGGCCACTTCGAGCTGCGCGGTGTCGATCTGGGAGAACGCGGCGAGCAGCGGCCGCACCACGAACGGCGTGAAGTAGGTGATCTCGGCGAGGAGTACGCCCCAGGGTGTGGTCAGGAAGTGGAACGGCCCGTCGGCGGCACCGGTGAGATCGGTCCACACGCCGTTCGCCATCCCGACGGTGCCGTAGACGAACAGCAGCGCGAGCGTGATGAGGAAGGAGGGGAAGGAGAGGAAGACGTCGATGAACTTCGAGACGGCCTTCCCGCCGGGGAACGGTACGAAGGCGATGACCAGGGCCAGCGCGAACCCGAGGACGAGACACCCGATCGTCGATCCGGCAGCGAGCCACACGGTGGTACTGAGCGCCTCCCGGAACGCCTCGGACGCGAAGACCTCGGCGTAGGGGGCGAAGGAGGTGCCGCCCTCGTCGGGCGAGACGGACTGCTGGACGACAAGGCCGAGGGGATAGAGAAAGACCAACGAGAGAACAGCAACGGGCGGCACCGCCCAAACCCAACGCGGCACCGAGCGCGGACCCTTGATGCCGCCGGGCCCCTCGGGCGGGGGCCGCGTCGGGCCGCCGACGGTGGTCGGGGCGGGCGAGGCCGCGGAGCGGGAGTCGGTCGCCGGGGCGGGCGCCGACGGCGAGTGACCCCCCGCGAGGGGACCCGCACCGGACCCACGGTCCGCACAGGTGGTGCGGGTGGGAACCCCAGCCCGGCCGTAGGCCGGGCGCACCCCAGTTCCGGCCTCAGGCCGGTCCGGCGGGGGCGCCGACGGCGAGGTGCCCCCCGCCAGGGGACCCGCACCCGGCCCACGGTCCGCACGCGCGGGCGCCGCTGGCGAGGCGTCACCCACCCGGGGACCCGCACCACCCGACCCACGGTCCGCACGCGCGGGCGCCGACGGCGATGTGCCCCCCGCCAGGGGACCCGCGCCGGACCCCCCACCGCCCGCCGCAGGCGACATCGCGCTAGCCATGGGACACCCCCGCTCCCGCAGGCAGCAGCACCGCGTCCTCCGGTGCGAAGTGCAGGGTTACCTCGTCACCGAGCGCCGGGGTCCGGCGCAGCTCGCGGAGGTCCGCCTTGACGCGGTGGCCGGCCACATCGACGTACAACCGGTGGGTGGAGCCGCGCCACTGCACCTCGGCGACCGTGCCGCGCAGCGGGTTGGGGCCCGCGCCGAGCCCGACCAGGTGGGGGCGTACGCACAGCGTGGCCGCCGCACCGGCCGCCGCGGAATCGGGGGTGGCGACCGCCAGGTCCTGGCCGGCGAAGCGGACACCGCCGTCGGCGACCTCCACCGGCAACAGGTTCGCGTTGCCGACGAACGACGCGGTGAACTCGGTGCGCGGGCGCCGGTAGAGGTCCTGCGGGGTGCCGCAGTCCTGGAGGCGCGCCTTGTCCATGACCGCGATGCGGTCGGCGAGGGTGAGCGCCTCGACCTGGTCGTGGGTGACGTACAGGATCGAGACGTCGGGCAGCTCCCGGTGCAGCCGCGCGAGTTCGGCCAGCATCCCGGACCGCAACCGCGCGTCGAGCGCGGAGAGCGGCTCGTCGAGGAGCAGCACGCCGGGCCGGATCGCCAGCGCCCGCGCGATGGCGACGCGCTGCTGCTGGCCGCCGGAGAGCTCGCGCGGATAGCGCTTGGCGTAGGCGGCCATGCCGGTCATCTCCAGGGCCTCGGCGACCCGCCCCGGGATCTCGCCCTTGGGTGCCTTCTGCGCCTTGAGGCCGAAGGCCACGTTGTCCTCGACCCGCATGTGCGGGAAGAGCGCGTACTGCTGGACGACCATCCCGATGCCCCGCCGGTGCGGCGGCAGCCCGGTGACGTCCCGGCCGCCGATGAGGACGCGCCCGGAGCGGGGCTGTACGAAACCGGCGACGGCCCGCAGCGCGGTGGTCTTGCCCGAGCCGGAGGGCCCGAGGAGGGCCATGACCTCGCCGGGCTCGACGGTGAGGTCGAGCGCATCCAGCACGACGTTCCCGCCGTACGCGACGGTGACCTGCTCGAAGCGGATCCCGCTGGTCATCGGTCCGCCTGGGGCTCGGCCTCGCGCGTCAGCCGCGCGAGCAGATCGGGGAGTCCGGCGACCGAGCCGAGGATGTGGGTGGCGCCGTTGTCGCGGAGCGTGGGCTCGTCGTGTGCCCCGGTGAGGACTCCGGCGACGACGCGCGCGCCGGAACGGGCGCCGCTCAGCATGTCGTAGGCCGTGTCGCCGGCGACGGCGATCTCTCTTACGGAATCGGCGGCTCCGGTGCGCAGCAGCGCCGCCAGCACCATGTCCGGGTAGGGCCGGCCGCGGCCGGCGTCGGCCGGGCAGAGGGTGAGGTCCGCCAGGTCCTGCCAGCCGAGGGCGTCGAGGATGGCGTCCTGGGTGGTCCGGGCGAAGCCGGTCGTCAGGACGACGGTGCGGCCTGCGGCGCGCAGGGACGCGATGGCTTCGGCCGCGCCCGGGAGGGGCGCGCACTGCCCGCCGTCGACCAGCTCGGCGTACGCCTGCTCGAATGCCTTGTTGGCGGCCTGGGCCTTCTCCTCCTCGCCGAAGAGCGCCCGGAAGACGGTGATCTTCGATTCGCCCATGGTGGCGCGGACGTACGCGAGCTGCTCGGCGTGGTCCGGCGAGCCGGGTTCGACGCCCAGCCCCTCGGCGGCGCGGGAGAAGGCCTGCTCGACGAGGCCGCCGTCGGCGACGGTCGTGCCGGCCATGTCCAGCACAACAAGGTTGATCTTCGCTTCGGTCATCTCATTCGTCATGTCACTGCTCATGTCGCTGCTCATGTCACTGCTCATGTCACTCACCAGCCCAGCTCGTCGGCGGTCTTCTCGGCGATCGCGGGCGAGCAGGTCATGCCGCGCCCGCCGGGCCCGGTGACCAGCCACACGCCCTCGCGCACCTGCTGCCGGTGCACGACGCGGCTCTTGTCGGTGCACTGCGCGTACACCCCCGCCCAGCGGCGGCGGATCTTCGGCAGCGGCCGGCCCAGGAAGGACTCGACCACTCCGGCCAGGTGCTCGTACGGGTCCTCGAGTACGTCGAAGGCGAAGGGGTGGTCGTACTCGTGGGTGTCGCCGATGGTCAGCCCGCCGTCCTTCCTCTGCACCATGAGCAGCTGCATCTTGTGCTGGGCGGCGGTCGGCGCCTGCGGCTGCCCGTCGTTCAGCGCGTCGAGCGCCTCGCTCGCGTACGCCGGGTAGTACCGGAAGCTGTCGGCGTCGGCGACGGATGTCGTCAGCGGCTCCCCGAGCGGATCGGTCTGCATCATCTGCAGCCGGACGCGGCGTACCGGCAGGTCGGGGACGAGCTCGCGGACGAGGCCGCCGAGCGACGCGCCCGTACAGAGGACGACGGCGTCACCGCTGTGTACGTCGCCGTGGTCGTCCCGGACCGCGCGCTCGCCGATCACCTCGCGGACCTCGCGCCCCCCGAGGAAGGTGTAGCGGCCGGACGCGAGGAGCTTCGCCCTGAGGGCGAGCTGCGCGGTGCGCGGCTCGACGGCGGCGTCGCGTTCGCACCACAGTGCGCCGCCGCCGTGTCCATTCAAAGCGAGGCCCCGCAGGGCGGGGTTGATCTGGCGTGCCTCGTCCGCGGTGACGAGCCTGTAGCCGCGGGCGGCGGCGTCGGGACGGTTCAGCGCGGCCTCGGCGACGGCCAGTTCGGGGGCGTTGCGTACGACGGTCAGCGAGCCGTTGGCCCGGAAGCCGAGCTCCGGGACCTCGGCCCCGATGGCCTCCCACAGCTCGCGGGCGCGCAGTGCGGTCTCCAACTCCTCCCCGCCCGCGCGGCCGCTGATCCACACCTGGCCGAAGTTGCGGAGTGAGGCGCCGCGCGCCTCGCTCTCGCGCTCGATCTGGACGACCTCGTGGCCGCGTTCCACTGCGTGCCAGGCGTGCATGGTTCCCACTACGCCGGCTCCGACGACAATGACTCTCACGGCGGCAACGCTCGTGGGGACGAGTGACCCGGATAAATCCACCTGGCAACGGCACGGTGAACAGGCCCCCAAGGATGGACTAGACCCGTTATATTCTCGTGATCAAAAGCTGTCTTCTGAGCGCAGCGTGAGGGGCGATTTACCCCTGGTTGCCCAGATGTGCAGTGCCGCATCCCCCGGGGGCAACCCCCGGACCCCCAGCCCGGACCCGCCCAGCCCCGCCCGCGGTCAGCCGCGCAGCCTGCCCAGGGTCAGCCACGCGGCCCCAGATGCGCCGTGCCGCATCCCCCGGGGGGCGACCCCCGGACCCCCAGCCCGGACCCGCCCAGCCCCGCCCGCGGTCAGCCGCGCAGCCTGCCCAGGGTCAGCCACGCGGCCCCAGATGCGCCGTAAAGCTGAAGCGGTCACCCCGGTACAGCGAGCGCACCCGCTCCAGCGGCCGGCCCGCCGTGTCCCGCGACAGCCGGTGGATGAGCAGCATCGGGAGGGCCGGCGGGGTGCCGATCAGCAGCGCCTCGCGCGGTGTCGCGAGTACGGTCTCCAGCCGCTCGTCGGCATCGCCGAAGCCGATGCCGAGCCGGTCGCGGAGGTAGACGTAGAAGGAGGAGTCCGGCTCGAACTCGCTGTCCAGCCGCGGCACCCGGGTCACCGAGACGTACGTGCTCTCCAGCCCGACCCGCTCGTCGTCCGCGAGCAGCACCCGCTCCAGGTGCCAGACCGGCTCGCCCGGCCGGGCCCCGATGTCGGGCGCGAGCGCCTCGGGGCACGGGAAGCGTTCGAGGCTGATGAGGTTACGTCCGGGGCGACGGCCCTGACGGCGTACCCCCTCGGTGTAGCTGGCCAGCGACAGCGGCTGCTCCAGCTTGGGGCCCGCGACGACCGTGCCGCGCCCGTGGCGGCGCAGCCGCCCCTCCAGCAGGAGTTCGCGCAGGGCCTGCCGGACGGTCTCGCGCGCGACCTCGTACCGCTCGGCGAGATCGCGCTCGGTCGGCAGCAGCCCGCCCTCGCCCAACTCGTCGAGCAGTACGGCGATCCGGGCCTTCACCGCGTAGTACTTGGGGATGCGCCCGTGCTCCGGGATGCCGGATCGGATGGGTGCGCCAGGGACCTGGTCGTTCGGGTAGTCCACGGTGGGACTGTACGGCCAGTCCAGGGTGGGACTGTACGGCCGGTCAGCCTCTGCGGTGCCGCCGGGACCCCACGACGAGGACCCCGCCGCCGAGGACGAGCCCACCGGCGACGAGGCCGAGCCCGCGCAGCCGGTCGGCCTCCGCGCCCGTACGCGCACCCGTACTCGCGAGGCCGTCGGCCGGCGGGTCGGCGGGCTCGTCGTCGGCCGGGGCAATGGCGAAGCGGTAGTCGGCCGAGTCGCCCACCCAGTCGCCGTCGTCGCCCTTGCGCTGGACGACTGCCGCCTCGGCGACGACCTCGTTGGGCAGCGCGTCGGCGGTGAACGCGAGCCGGACGTCGACGGTGAGCGTCCCGCCGGGCTCGACGGTGAAGCCGGGAAAGGCGGTGCCGCCCTCGAAGACGCCGATGGCCTCGTCCTCGTCGGTCTGCTCCATGGTCGCGGGCCGCTGCCGGTCGGCGGCCTCGTCGAAGAACTCCATCCGGACCTGGGAGGCCCTCAGTACCCGGTCGCGGTCGGTGAGTACGACGACGGGGTGGATGCCGCGGCACACGTGACCGGTGGTGTTGGTCAGCTCCAGCTGCCAGGTCTGGAAGCCGCTGCCGGGCCAGTAGGTGGCGGGGCCGCCACGGATCACGGTACGGACGGGAAACTCGCGGCTCGCGGGGTCCCCGCAGGTGGGCGGCTGATTTGGACCGGCGACGGCTGCGGGGGCGGTGGCCGCGGCCGCGTGGCCGGCTGGGACGATCGCCGCTGTGGCGATCGTGCCTGTGGCAACTCCAAGGGCAAGGGCAGTGGGCAGTCGCATGAAGGGCCTTCGCTGCTCGCCGGACGCATATCGGATGCTTGTAGGACCAGATGACTAAATGACCTGGTCCGGCCCGAGACCCTGCCACGCGCACCTGTCCGCGCCGGGACGCCACGAGTCCGTACGTCCGAACCGTTCGCCGATTCCCCCCGAACGGTCCAGTTCCACCGGCGCCCGAGCCGGCCGCTGCCGGCCGCTGCCGGCTCCGCGGACTCAGCGGCGGGCCGGGAAGGCCACTTCCGCGGCCCGGCCGAACACCGAAGCGAGGACCAACTGCGCCGCGCCGTCCGCCACTCCGCGCGCGCCGCCCGGCGCCACGGCCACCGGCACCGGCACCGCGCCGGGCCCGCCCTCGCGCCGGGCGCGTTCGGCGAGTACGTCCGCCACTCCCCGTACGAAAGGCTCCGCGTCGGCGTCGACGGTCCGGCCGCCGAGCAGGACGCGGTCGATGTCCAGCAGGCCGACCAGGTTCGCCGCTCCGGCACCGAGGACGCGCGCGGCCTCGGCGATGTCGCCGCGACTGACCGCGTCGAGGCACAGCGCCTCGACACAGCCGCGGTTGCCGCAACCGCACAGCGGGCCGTCCAACTGGATCACCTGGTGCCCGAACTCGCCCGCGCCGGTGCGGGCCCCTCGGTAGAGCGCCCCACCGAGGACCAGGCCGGCACCGAGGCCCGTACCGAGATGGAGATACGCGAACGAGTCCCCGGCGGCGCCGCCGCTCACCCCGCGCAGTGCGAGGCCGAGAGCGGCGGCGTTGGTGTCCTTGTCCAGGACGACGGGCAGCCCGAGCCGGCGCGCGAGGGCATCGCGCAGCGGAAACCCGTCCCAGGCGGGAAAGCCGGTCACGCGATGCAGTACACCCCCGACATGATCAAGAGGCCCAGGCACCGCCACTCCGACCCCAAGCACCCCCCGAACACCGCCCGGGGCGGCTCCCGCGCGCTGGGCGGCTTGCCCAGCCTCGGCGGCCGACCCGCCCGGGGCGCCTTGCCCGCCCAACGGGCCCCACCCGCCCTGGGCAGCCGGTCCGCCCAGGCCGGCAAGCCCGCCCGACGGACCCCGCCCGGCATCGGCGGCCGACCCGGCCGGGGCGCCTTGCCCGCGCGAGGCGCCTTGCCCGCGCGGGGCGGCCTGGGCGCCCCACGGCGCCCGCCCGGCGTCGGCGGTCGGCCCGGACCCCTCCCCCGCCACCTGGGCAAGCAGCGCCTCGACCTCGCGCGCCGCCGCCTCGACCACCCGCTCCGCGCCCGCGCCGAAGGCCAGTGGGGCCGTGCGCGCAGCGACTGGGGTGCCCGAGAGATCAGCGAGGACCGCGGTCAGCTCGTCGCGGTCCAGGTGGAGGCCGACGGCGTGACCCGCCGTCGGGACCAGACGCAGGACCGTGCGCGGCTTCCCGCCGGTGGACGCGCGGCGGCCCGCCTCGGCCGCCAGCCCGTCCGCGCGCAGCCGCGCCGTGATCTTGCTGACCGCCTGCGGGGTGAGCCCGGTCCGCTCGGCGAGTTCGAGCCGGCTGATGCCGGCCGTACCCGCCGTACGCAGCAGGTCAAGCACCAGCGCGGCGTTATGGCTGCGCAGCAACGGCAGATTCGCCCCGGCAGTCCCGGCCGTCCCGGTCGTCCCGGCAGTCCCTGTCGTCCCTGTCGTCCCGGCCGCGCGGGCTGTGCCGGCCGTCCCGGCCCCTGAGCTTCCCCTGTTCACGTACGCCATTCTCCACTGCGCTTGCACTTTGGCAACAGCGTTGCTTAAGTGAGGCATGACTGCCACCGGTACCCCCCTGCGCGCAGGGCTCGTGGGCTACGGCCTGGCGGGCTCCGTCTTCCACGCCCCGCTGATCACCTCCACCGAGGGCCTCGTCCTCGACACGGTCGTCACCTCCAACCCGGAGCGGCAGGAACAGGCCCGCGCCGCGGTTCCCGGCGTCCGCCTCGCCCGGTCGCCGGACGAGCTGTGGGCACGCGCGGACGAGCTCGACCTGATCGTCATCGCGTCGCCCAACAAGACGCATGTCCCGATCGCCAGGGCCGCCCTGAGCGCCGGTCTGCCGGTCGTCGTGGACAAGCCGATCGCCGGCACCGCCGCCGAGGCGCGCGAGCTGGCCGCCCTGGCGGACGAGCGCGGGCTGCTGCTGTCCGTCTTCCAGAACCGCCGCTGGGACAACGACTTCCTCACTCTCCAGCAGCTGATCGCCGACGGCGAACTGGGCGACGTCCAGCGCTTCGAGTCCCGCTTCGAGCGCTGGCGGCCCGAGCCCAAGGGCGGCTGGCGCGAGTCGGGCGACCCGGCGGAGATCGGCGGCCTGCTGTACGACCTCGGCAGCCATGTCGTCGACCAGGCGCTGGTGCTCTTCGGGCCCGCCGTTCGCGTCTACGCCGAAGCCGACGTACGCCGCCCCGGCGCCGAGGCCGACGACGACACGTTCATCGCGCTGACCCACGCCGGCGGGGTCCGCTCCCACCTCTACGTCAGCGCCACCACCGCCCAGCTCGGCCCGCGCTTCCGGGTGCTGGGCTCGAAGGCGGGGTTTGTGAAGTACGGCCTCGACCCCCAGGAGGCGGCCCTGCGCGAGGGCAAGCGCCCGTCCGCCGACGGCGCGTGGGGCGAGGAGCCCGAGGCGGCGCGCGGACGCGTGGGTTCCGGCGAGTCTCCGCTGACCGGCGGCGGGCGGCCCGTACCGACGCTGCCGGGCGACTACCCGGCGTACTACGCGGCGGTCGCGGCGGCCGTACGCGACGGCGGAAAGCCTCCCGTCACCGCGCACGAGGCGGCGGCAGCGCTGGACGTACTGGAGGCCGCGTGGCGCTCGGCGCGCGAGGGCATCGCGGTCGAACTGGAGCAGGCCGAACGGGAGCCGAAGGCATGAGCGCCGGAACAAGCACGGGAGTGAGCGTGGAACTGACTGCGGAATCAAGCGAGCACGTCAAGACTCTGGAGGAGCAGGAACGCCTCCTGGTCCTGCCCCGGTTCACATACGAAGACGCCTGGCGTCTGGGCAGCCTGCTGGTCGAGCTGGCGCTCGACCGCTCGGCGCCGGTCGCGATCGACATCACGCGCGGACCCCAGCAGCTGTTCCATGCCGCCCTGCCTGGCAGCACCGCCGACAACGACGCCTGGATCGACCGCAAGCGCCGGGTCGTCGAGCGGTACGCCGAAAGCTCCTACCTCGTCGGTACGCGCTTCCGCGCCAAGGGCACCACGTTCGAGGACTCCTCGCGGCTCGACCCCGACCACTTCGCCGCGCACGGCGGCTCGTTCCCGATCGCGGTCGAGGGCGCGGGCGTCATCGGCACGGTCACGGTCTCCGGCCTCCCGCAGGCCGAGGACCACGCCATGGTCGTGGAGGCGCTGGAGCGCTTCGCGGCAGCCTGACGCCCCGGCGCGACCGGCCGACGGCACAGCACAGCCGACCGACCAGTCACAGGACCACGACGGACAAAGCAGGTAGAACTACGCGTCCTTCAGCTCCTGCCGCTGGCGGCCGAGTCCCTCGACCTCCAGCTCCACGACATCGCCCGAGCGCAGGTACGGCTTGGGTTCGGGCTGCCCCATCGCCACACCCGCCGGGGTGCCGGTGTTGATGATGTCGCCCGGGTAGAGCGTCATGAACTGGCTCACGTAACGGACCACTTCACCGACCGGGAAGATCTGGTCGGCGGTCGTGCCGCTCTGCTTCAGCTCGCCGTTGACCCAGAGCTTCAGGCCCAGGGCCTGCGGGTCCGGCACCTCGTCGGCGGTGACCAGCCACGGGCCGAGCGGGTTGAACGTCTCGCAGTTCTTGCCCTTGTCCCAGGTGCCGCCGCGCTCGATCTGGAACTCGCGCTCCGAGACGTCATGCGCGACTGCGTAGCCGCCGACGTGCGCGAGGCCGTCCTCGGCCGAGTCCAGGTAGCGGGCGGTACGGCCGATGACGACCGCGAGCTCCACCTCCCAGTCCGTCTTCACGCTGCCGCGCGGCACCAGCACGGTGTCGTCGGGGCCGACGACGGTGTCCGGCGCCTTGAAGAAGACGATGGGCTCGACGGGTATCTGTGCGCCCGTCTCCGCCGCATGGTCGTGGTAGTTCAGCCCGATGCACACGATCTTGCCGATCCGGCCCAGCGGGGCCCCGATCCGCGGGGCCTCGGCATCGAGCACCGGCAGCTCGCCGGACGCCGCCGCTTCCCGTATGCGGGCGAGCGCGGACCCGTCGGCGAGCAGTGCGCCGTCAATGTCCGAGACAAGTCCCGCCAGGTCGCGGAGGGTTCCGTCCTGGTCGAGCAGTGCGGGGCGCTCGGCCCCCACCGTGCCGACACGCAGCAGCTTCATGGGCATTCTCCCGTGGTCGAGGGTCGACCCGGGGGTGCCCCCGGGCCGGCCGATGGGTTGCGGCCATCGGAGGATTGGCTGATCCTCCAAGGAATCTGTCCACTCCGCAATACCCTGTTCACAGACTGGACCGTTACCCGGCGGTAGCGGCGACCGGAGCGGTGGTCCCGTCGCGGTACAGCCAGGCCCGCTCGGCCGCCGTCCAGGCCGTGGTCGTCAGCAGATAGAGGCCCGCTGCGAGCGGCACGACAGCCGCCGTGATCAGCGTCCCGAACGTGAGCAGCGGCAGGACGCGGGTCAGCCCCTGCATGCCGGGCGTTGCCGGTATCGCAGCGACGGAGTCGGCGCTGCGACGGCGGGCCCGCAGGAAGGTCCACGTCGCCACCGCCGCGATCGCCGCGAACAGCCCCAGGAACACCAGCCCCTGCGCCCCGAACACCCCACCCTCGCCGAGCGCATCGAACCAGCGGCCGCCGAGCGGCGCGGCGCCCAGCTTCTGCCCGAGCAGCTCGTTGACCTCGCCGCCTATCCGCGAGGACGAGAAGATCTGGTACATCACGAAGAACACGGGCAGCTGCACCAGCATCGGCAGGCAGCCGCCCAGCGGCGGAACCTTCGCCTCCGCGTGCAGTTCGAGCACGGCCTTTTGCAGCCGGTCGGCGTCCTTGGGCCGGCCGTACTTGCCCCGCAGCGCGGCCAGCTGCGGCGCGAGCGCCGCCCGCGCCTTCTCACCGCGGACGGCCGCTCGGGTGAGCGGGTGCATGGCGACCCGTACGAGCATCGTGAACAGCACGATCGCCGCGGCGGTGGCGGAAGCAGCGAAGACCGGGTCGAGCAGCCCGGCCAGCTGCGCGACAAGAATGGCGAAAACGGACATGGAAAACCCTCCGAGGGGTCTCGTCGAACCGAAATACCGAAAAGGTCAGATATCGGCGTGACAAGCCACAAAAGGGAGAAACCACGCGTCGTACGTGAAGTGCGCGCCCCTACGCGGCCGTCGGGACGAGACGGCCGGGCGCCCTGGGGCGCGGGCGCCCCGAAGCGTCGGGATCGCGCTGCGGCAGGAAGGCGGTGCGCCGCTCCCGGTCCCGTATCGCGGTCCGTATTCGCGTCGGCGGGACCGGCGCCGCACAGCGGGCGGCGATCACCGCGCAGGCGAGCAGCGCGGCTCCGGCAGCGGCGGTGGCGGCGAGCGCGACAGCACCGGCCAGACCGCTCTGGCTCACGAGCAGCTCAGCAACAACGAAGAGAAGCAGGCCGAGTTGCATACGCACCGCGCTCGCTCTGGTTCCCCGCATGCAGTCCCCCTCTCCCGTCCGCGCCCGCAAGCGCGAGCGATTTCGATACTAACTCCGCGCACTGACAACGGGGATCGGCCCACCGGCTACCGGCGCTCGACGGACTTGAGCTTCCCCCACACCACCAGTCGGTACTTCGAGGAGAACTCCGGCGTGCAGGTGGTCAGCGTGATGTAGTACCCGAGCTTCCGGTAGCCGTACGCCGGCTTCACCACACTCCGAGGAACCGGCGCGATCACGCCGCCGTCCCGCGCGGACGTCTGCTCCAGCGTCCGGTCGACGACATACGTGAACCGCCCTACCCGCGTCTCCACCCGCAGCTCATCACCCACCCGCAGCCGGTTGATGTACCGGAACGGCTCTCCATGTGTATTACGGTGCCCGGCCACCGCAAAGTTCCCGGCCTGCCCGGGCTGGGCGGTCCCCGGATAGTGCCCGACGTACCCCTTGTCGAGGACGCCCCGCTTCCCCACTCCCTGCGCGACGGGCGCGGCCACCCCGAGCCGCGGAATCCTGAGCACGGCGTACGCCTGGTCCCACCGCGGCGCCCGCGGCTTCGGCCGCGCGACGGCCCGTTCGCTCTCCTCGGCAACCGGCCCCTCGGGCACAGCCACCAGCTCCTCAGGCACCTCTCCCCGAGGCCCCTCCTCCGCAGGCCGGTCCTCAGGAGGCTGTTCCCACTCCCGCTCCAGCGCCTGAACCTGTCGCTCGGCCCCCTCCCGCGCCTCCCGGTTGGTCCACCACAGCTGGTGCACGACGAGAAGAAGCAGCACCACCCCGAGGGTCACCGCCACCTCGCCCCCGGCCCACAGCCCGCGCGCCAGGACCGCCCGCCTCCGCCCGGCCCCCTGCACCACCACCGCCATCGGCTCCCGCACGGTCCCCTCCGTCCGCCGGCCCGCACAATAAAGGGTCCCCGGACAACTCTCCAGGCCACCGACAACCCGCGCCGTCGAGGAACCAGTCCCCACACCCCCGTACAGCAGTACGGTGTGCATCATGCGCCCCGACACGCCTGCCGATCACATCGCCGAAGCCGAGCGCCTGCTGCGTACCGCCGAGCGGTATCCCGAGGACAACGAACAGCTGCTCCTCCAAGCCGCAGCCCACTTTGAGCTGGCGGACGAGCGCGCGCGGGCGACGACGATCTACGACCGTCTGCTCGCCGCCGGCCCGTCGAACCCGTACCGCGTCAAAGCACTCCAGGCCGCGAACCTCTGGGAGTACGGCCACGAGGCGGAGGCCCGCGCGCTGATCGACGGCATCCGCGCCGCGGCCCCGCGCGAGGCGGCGCCCTGGGAGATCATCGCGGAAACCCTCGAATGCCACGACGAGCTCCAGGCGGCCGACGAATGCTTCACCGAGGGCGCGCACCTGCTGATCCACGCCGACGAGCCGATCACGTACGCGGCCCACGCACTCCTCACCGGCCGCCACCGCGTCCGCCGCCTCGCCGGCACCCCGC
The DNA here is from genome assembly GCF_024213665.1 of Streptomyces sp. A3M-1-3. Classification (GTDB taxonomy): domain Bacteria; phylum Actinomycetota; class Actinomycetes; order Streptomycetales; family Streptomycetaceae; genus Streptomyces. Next base: position 46,405 of record NZ_JANAVP010000012.1, on the reverse strand, counting down.
ACGACGAGTGGGACATGGTCGCCGACACCCACCACACGGGCCCGATCCCGCTGGACGAACTCCACGACCCCAAGCGCGTCTGGGCCCTGGGCTCGGACAACCCGGCCGAACTCCGCGCGGAAATCGCGCGCCTGCGAGCGGAGTTGGGCGAACGCCGAGCGGCCCTGTCCCGCCCGTTCCCGGTGGCGGTGCTGCACTGGCCGACCGAGGAACTCACCGAACTCGTCACGGCCTACCCGTCCCTGACCACGGAGTACCCCTCCCACGAGGCCCACCTGACCCAAATCGAGACCGCCCTACGCGAACTAGCGGCCTCGGGCACCCCGAACCTGGGCATCGTGACGGGGTCAGTCCCGTCGTACGAAGCCTTCGCAGCCTCGGAAAAGACCTCCCCGGAATCAACAACGCTACTGGCGGAATACGCCACAACCCTGGCAGCCCGAGGCAAGGCCACCCCGTGGCCCCCGGAACGAAGCGACGTGTGCTGGTGCGGATCGGGACGGATCTACAAGGACTGTCACGGGAGCCCGACGCACGCGTGAGGCCCTCTCGCAGCTAGCTCTATTCCCGGCCCCCCGTTCGAATCGATACCCTTCACGCTCATTCAACTGGAGCGATCTAGGGGTCATCTTGGACATAGTCATGGGGCAGGAACTGAACCGACAGGCGATGCACGCGCAATACGGCGGCAGACGCTACGGAGGGATCAGTCCGTCGCGTTCCTCCCCCATCGTGATGCTGTTCACAGACCATTCCAAAGGCCGGCAGCACGGCTACAGCGACGGCTGGGGAGCCGACGGGCTCTACCACTACACCGGCGAAGGGCAACAGGGCGATCAGGAGATGGTGCAGGGCAACAAGACCATCCTGAACCATGTCGCCGATGGCCGGGCGCTGCATCTGTTCGAGGGCATCAGGACTGGCGTGGTCGCGTACCGCGGGGAGTTCGAACTCGAGACAGAGGATCCCTGGTACCGAATCGAGGCTCGGGATACCCTCGGAGAGCCCCGAACCGTGATCATGTTTCGGCTGAGGCCTCTCCTCGTCTCGAGTTCGCGCCTGCCGAAGCTAGAGCACACGCCTATCGCCAAAACAGTGGTACGCGACGTTGATGTCGAACAACATCACACCGAGCGCAGTGAGGTCACAAGCCGCTCGAATCCGACCGTCGCAGAACGGCGCGAAGCTTTCCTTGTAGCGAACTACGAGGCTCATCTCCGCGCCCGCGGGCACGCCGTTATCCGCAAGGAGATAACCCCCGCCGGAGAACGGAACGCGCTCTACACCGACCTGTTCGATGCCACCGCCAATGTGTTGGTCGAGGCCAAGGCGAACGCCACTCGCGAGGCGATCCGCATGGCAATAGGGCAGCTCTTCGACTACCAGCGGTTCCTGAATCCCACCCCGTCGCTCGCCATACTCGTCCCGACACAGCCACGCAAGGATCTCCAGGATCTGTGCGCCGCGCTCGCCATACAGACCATCTGGCCCTCGAGCAGCGGCTATCAGGCAAGCGAGCCGCCGCGTGCGGCATGGGAGCATCGAGCGTGACGCACGTACGCCTCAACCCGCTTTGAGCTCTGCCTCGAAGCGCATCTGTGCCCGATCAAGCGACGTGTCGGGGTCACAGCCGCGAGCGCGCAGCCAGTGGAGAAGATCGGTAATCACCTCGATTGCCGCCTCTTCTGCGGTGGCCATGCTGAGCGGGGTGCGAGTGTTCACCCACGGAGGCTTCGCCGTGCCGTAGATCCCGAGCAGCGCCTCCGCTCGGCTGAAACGGACTGGTTCCGTTTCACCGTGCGGAGCGGTCACTTCCGCGTCGAGTTCACACCAGGTGACCTTTGAGTCTGCACGCAGCACGACTCCCCAGCGGTCCGCGACCGCGTCCACCAGAGTTATCCCTCGGCCGCACTCTGAGTCCTGTTCCACAGCGAGAAGCGTGGGCAGCTCACGCGTGCACGGGTCGTGGACCTCGATACGCAGGTGAGTCCCATTCATGGACACAGCCAGAGTGGTGGGGGTCCCGGCGCCCACATGCGTGATGGTGTTGGTCACCAGTTCGGTGACACAAAGCTGCGCCGCGTCGACAAGCGCCGATAGCCCCCACAGTTGGAGATGCATACGCATGATCCGACGGAGGCCGGCCACCTCTTCAGGTTGGGCCATGAAAGGGAGTTCCCACGGCTTCCGTGGCATGCAGTGGTCAAAGTCCATGCCTCGCCCTTCTAGTTAGCAGGCTACGTCACCAGTCACCACACGCTGGCCATCGGTGACTCACTGTCGCGGTAGACGCAATCATGACTGGCTCCCATCCCGTCATGCAATGTGCACGATGGGATTCGCTCCATCGAGTGATTGTCCAAGGAGCCTTCTTCCGGTCAGACTGAACACCCGCTACAGCAAAAGAGGTTGAGGTGGCAGGTTCACCTACCGCCCGTCGCCGGCGACTGGCGATCGAGCTCAAGAAGCTTCGCGAGGACCACAGGCTCACCTGCAACCAGGTGGGCGAGGCCCTGGACTGGAGCGGGTCCAAGGTCAATCGCCTAGAGACAGGGAGCGGACGCGTCCAACCGTCCGATGTCGACGCACTCTGCCGGTTCTACGCCACGGCCGACGAGTTGCGAGAGTTTCTCAAGAAGCTGGCCAAAGACTCAAAGGTCCGCGGTTGGTGGCATGCCCACGGGACAGGAGTACCTCCATGGTTCTCCGTCTACGTCGGCCTAGAACAGGACGCATCGAGCCTTCGCCAGTATCAGTGCGAGTTCGTTCCCGGTCTGATACAGACAGCCGAGTACGCCGCAGAGCTCCACCGGGCATCCAACCAACTGTCAGCCGCGGACCTCGAGCGAGCTGTGAACGTACGCATGGAGCGTCAGGCGCTGCTCACTGGTGAGGCACCGCCCGACCTCTGGGTCATCGTGCACGAAAGCGTCCTGCGGCACATCATCGGCGACTCGAAACTCATGCTTGCTCAACTCGAACATATGCTGGCCGTGGGCGGGTTGAAGAACGTGACGTTGCAGGTGCTGCCTTTCAACGCGGGCACGTATCCGGCGACTGGCGCCTTCACTCTCCTCAGCTTCCCCGAGCAAGAAGACCCCGATGTCGTCTACCGGGACGGGCTGACCGACGCCATGTACTTGGAGACACCGGACGACGTCGGCCAGTACACGAAGGCATTCGACAACCTTCGGGCCATCGCGTCGAGCCCGCCGCGATCGACCTTGTTGATCAAGCGTGTACTGGAGGAGTTCTCCCGATGAGCACGACACACCACCCCATACGACCCCACAGTGAGTGGCGAAAGAGCAGCTACAGCAACGGTTCGGGTGGCGAGTGCGTCGAGGCCGCCTTCCTGCCCGGCGTCACCGCCGTGCGTGACTCGAAGCGGCCGGGCGGGCCGCGGCTCAGCTTCGGTGGGGTTGCCTGGAGTGCCTTTGTCGGGGCGCTTCGAGACGACCAGTTGTAGCGGACGCCACGCCGGCCAGGAGACCGCCCTGGCGGGAAGTCGGGGCGGTATGCCGTGTCCGGTAGCAAGTCGCTCGGGTGGGGGCCGCCCGGGGCGGGGCCCCGGGATCGACCGGCTGCTGGCCCGGGTCCGTTGCCGGCCGCAGGCCGGTGGGCGGGGACAAGGCACGCCGCAGGTCGGGGATGGCCAGGGCACCGGCTCAGCGGCCGCTGGGTGGTGGGCTTTCAAGCGGCGCAGCCGCTTCAGGCGGCCGAGCTTGCTCAGCGGCCGCAGGCCGGAGCGTAATTGCGGGGCGCGGCCCGGCTCATGGGCCGTCAGGCCGGTGGGGCCGAGGTATGACGACATCAATCGGCATCAGGTGGCCTCAGGGGCCGCGATCGTGTCCGTTTTGCCGGAGTTTAGCGCCCTCCTGTGGACCCCCTCAGCCGCTTGGTGTCGTCTCACGTCGGGTTGGGCGTTGTGGTGGGACATCAGACGGCCGTCGGCCGCTGAGCCGGGGCCGGGGCCCCTCCCCGACCTGCCGCGCGTCTTGCCCACCCACCAGCCGGCGGCCACTGAACAAAGCCCGGCGCCCGAGCAGCTGATGTGCCTGGCCCCGCTCCCCGGGGCCGCCCGACACTCATCCGCAGTAGCGGGACACGGCACACTGTCAAGGGTGCAGCGAAGCGGAATCGCGCAGCGACGCGACCGCAGGGAGCGCCCTTTACAGTGAGCCGTGTCCCGCCAAACTCTCAAAGCGGGCGGCCACGGGTTACCCCGCACCCCTCGCCCCCGGCATCCGCACCCCCGCTACCACAACCGCCCCTGCGACTGGGCCCGGACCACCAGGCGTAGAGGCTCCCGGCGGGCTTGGCCCAGGTTCAGCATTGCTCTGATTGCCGCGATCACCTGCCCCGGCGTGTCCCGGACCATCGCTGGGGTTGCGCTCACCACCAGGAGGCCGTGGGACTCCAGGCGTAGGCGGCGGCGCAGGGTGGCCTGCCAGCCCTCGCGGCTGTAGTGGTACTCAGCCGAGTCGATCTCCAGTACGACCCCTGCCTCCGGCCAGTATCCGTCCGGTGTGGCCAGGAACTCCCCTTCCACCGTGAATAGTCGGGGGTTCCAGAGGGGGTCCGGGATGGCCGCCGAGCTGAGCGCGTCGCGCGCCTGGCCCTCCGCGATCGAGCGGACTCCTGCGAGGAGTTCCGACGCCGCGTCCCGTACCGCCGGGTTGGCAAGGGCCCGGGCCGACCGTAATTCCTGGTGCAGGTCCACGGGGTGGCACCAGCCCGACTGGACGACGCTCGCCAGTACCGAGCGGAGCGTGTCCGCGTCGTCGGTGCGGGCCGCGAAGTCGGCCGCGGCGCGGATCGGGCGGGTGCTCGGGATGCCCGAGACGGTGATGGTGGGTGGCCAGCGGCGGGTGCTGAGGGTGCGTACGTACCCCTTGTTCGTGACCGTACGCGGGGCGTTGACCAGGACGTCCACCGGCGTGGCCGACGCTCCCCGTACGCCGAGGAGCGTCAGGGCAGCGCCGCCGGTCAGTGCCGCCGTCGTGCCGGCGAGCGGGTCCGTGGACGGGGCGGCCGCGTAGAGGACTGCGGACAGGGCCCGTTGGTGGCGGGTCGGTGGGCCGGTTTGGAGTAAGTAGACGCGTGGCAGGAGGCGTTGCCATGGTCCGCCTGGCCGGGCGCGGCCCGTGATGGTGCCGGAGGGGATACCGGCGGTAGCCAGTTGGTGGTACGTCGCCAGGTTGAGCTGCCTGCGGGCGAGACGGTCGAGTCTGTCGATCATGTTCCGGTGATGCCCGCGGAGAGTTCGATCACCCTTGCACCGGCGGGTGGTTTGGTGTGAAGGAGACGATGACCTCGCGCTGCGCGCCGGGGAACGGTGCCACCGGCCGAGGCGGCGATACATACGTACAGTGCGGGCGGTGATGGGTCACACCTGCCGCCGCACCCGGTCCTTCCGCCGGCCGCGCCTCCTCCTGTACCAGGTGACGGCCCACAGCACCTGGATCCCGCCGAGCGCGGCGAGAACGGCAGCCGCTTCCAGTCGTTCCGTCCAGGAGTGCCCTGGCGCGAGTCGCCCGGCGGCACGGGCGAGCAGAGCGAGATCCGCCGGGAGTGTGACGACGGCGAGGACAGTCAGGCACAGCGCGGTGCCGACGACGAGAACAGCGCTGTAGAGACGGACGGCACGGCGCTCGGGCGCCGGCAGACGCAGGCTCGGATCGGCCGGTGCTGGTCTCCCGCGCAGGAATACGCAGCGCAGGCGTCGGGCCGTATAGCAGGCATACTCCGTGCCGTCCCCGTACAGATCGCGGCAGCCCGTCAGATCCTGAAGCACGAAGTACACATCGGTCCGCATGAACACCATGCACTGAAAGGGCAGCGGCAGCAGCGCCAGTAGGACGATCGCAGCCAGCATCCGGTGGGGCGTGCCGCCGGGCGGGGTGGCTGCCAGACCGAGCAGGGCACTCGACGCGACGCCCAGATTGACGGCGATCCCGGCCAGATAGGCGGTCAGCCTGTGGCGGCGAGGGGCGAGCTCGATGCCGCTCATGTCTGTCTGCGCGACCAGGAATTGCAGCCGCGTGCCGAGGCTGATGCCCGCCGGGACGCCGGCCGCCCGTGCAGTCACCAGATGCGCGGCCTCGTGAAGAAGGATGAGCGCCCAGCCGACGGCCGCGCCGAAGCCGATCACCAGGCTTCCGTGCGGGCTCCACAGCAGAGCTCGGTAACCGGGAAACAGGCCGGGGTCACGGACCAGAACACCCACCGCCGCGGCGACAAGTGCGAGAAGGGAGAGGGCTGTCAGCGGGCTCAGTACCCATCGGATGTGGTGCGGCCGCAGCCATGGCCAGGTGACTCGCCGCGGTTTCGGCGACGCCACCGGGCAGCCGTCGATCTCGGCCACGTATCCCAGTGCCGTCAGCTCCTCGACGAACTGGACGACATCGACGTCCTCTCCCGTCTCGGCGCGCAGTTGTCGGGCGACATCGTCCGGGCTCATTCTCTTATCCAGCAGTTCGACGGCTCTGGCGCCCGTCCACGGCAGGGCCACGAAATCGCCGGTGTCCACCCGCCCGACGATCCATTCGTCACCGTCCGGCCTACGGGCAAGCGGGTACAGGCGCACAGTCTTCACGCCGGCGGCGTCCCGCAGGCTGGACAGTTCGCGCGGCGGCCGTACCGTTCTTCCGCCGGTTCGGCGAACGCCATCAGGTTGAGACCGAAGCGGAATCCGGGCCGTATCTCCGGCACGCCCGTGAGCAGCGCGATCGCCGCGTGAACCAGCAAGGTGCCGGAGAGCCCCGCCGTCACCGCGTTGACCGGATTCCAGTCCATCCGGGGCGACGCGACTTCCGCGTCCTGACCGGGACCGAGGCGGAGATCGCGCCGGTCGGCGTCGTCGGCACGGTGGCACTCCCAGCACGCCCCGCTGCCGGGAACATGGACCCCGACCGTGACCAATGGGCCGCGGTAGCCGGCATCGAGCCAGGGAAGCCGCGCCGCGAGACAGGTGCGGTTCGCCCAGCGGCGGATTTCGGGCGGCCGGTCGGCGCAGAGCAACAGGAGGTCATAGCCGGGCACAAGAAGCGCGGCGAGGTCGTCGGGTCCGTGTACTTCGCGACGTTCGGCGGTTACCGTCACCTGCGAGTTGAGCGCCCGCAGGGCCGCTCGGGCGGCTTCCGCCTTGGGTCTGCCGATGTCGGTCTCGCGGTAGAGGGGCTGCCGGTTGAGATTGGACAGCTCCACGACATCGCCGTCCACACAGTGCATCAAGCCCACGCCCGACGCGACCAGCCCCTGAGCTGCGAAACCGCCGGTGCCACCGAGTCCGAGCAGCAGCACCCGGGCCGATCGCAGCCGTGCCTGCAGTTCCCAGCTCGTCGCGCGTGGTGATAAGTCCATCCAGCGCAGCAGGTCAGCCCCGCGACCGTAGCGTGTGCGGTCGTCCTCGGTGAGCCCGTCCGGCAGCGCCGCCCCGGCGTCGTCCAGAAATCCGGCCTCGTACAGATCGTCCATCGCCTCCAGCACAGACCGGTACCCGACGTCCGGATGACGGGCGAGCACGTTGTCGACCGTCCCGTCCGGGGTGCGGGTGCCGTCGAGTGCCTCGGTGAGTGTCCAGATCCAGCCGTCGGGGTCGGCGACCTCGGCCCCGATTCCGTAGACCACGCTCCCGATCCGGACGTTGCCGTCCACGGTCCGGTACGCCCGGTGTTCGGGCTTCACCCGTGGCCGCAGCAGCCCGGCTACAGAGACCTGGTCCCCGGCTCGCCTCACCCCCGCACCCTCCCCGGCTCCCTGAGCCGCCCGTCCAGTGCGGCGTCGCTTCCGGAATGCTGATCCGCCGACTGGGCGGCCAGCCGGAATGCGGCCAGTACGACCCTGAACTGGTGCTCCGCCTGGTCACTGACCGGGATCCAGCGGGCCCCGCAGTCGGCCTCGAACGCGTCGCACCGCTGGGTGAGGAACCTCTCCAGAGTGGCCCGGACCTCGTGGACGGGCTCACTCCCGGCGGCGACCAGCTGGTGCAGCAGCCCCGCCGTGCGCACGATCAGTCGGCGTGCGGCGATCCGGAGCGCCATGATCCGCGCCCGGTTCAGCGGCGGCAGGCCGCCGGTCTCGCCGAGAGCCGCCGCCGGAGCCCACTCGTCCGCGAGGCTGGGGCACACCGCGAGGTACTCGTCGATCGGCGCCAGCACCGGGCCGGCCGTGTCGGGGAGAACGGGGCGCACCCGCTCGAGCAGGCCGGCCAGCAGCTGTGCGTCCCGGCGGAGCGTATGGCTGATGGTCTCCAGGGCGCCGTGGACGTCGGGGTGCGCAGCGGTGATTGCCACCTCGTCGGCGCCCCACATCGGCGCTTCGATCACCGCGGTGACCGTGCCGTAGCGATCGGGATGGAACCAGGTGGAGGTGGCGGTCGCCGCGGGGAGTGAAGCGAACTGGTCGGTCTCCCGGGGCTGCGGCATCTGGTAGACCCCGGGCCCGGGGCTGGGCCAGAAGAAGGCGTCGTACGGTCCGAGCTCGAGCGGAATCCTGAGGTCCGCCGCGGACCGGGCGAGGTGGTCGGGGAGGCCCGGCAGGCTTCGGGTGGTCTGGACGAAGCTGCCGCCCACGTCCACGCCGTGCAGCGAGCACTGCAGCATGGGCCGCAGTTCGTCCTGCAGATCGAGCAGGGCGCGGGTCTCCGGGGACAGTTCCGCCCCGGGGTCCGCGGGCAGCCACTCGGGCTGTCCGGCGAAGCCGGGGCGGAAGAAGTGCCGGTAGTGGTGGGACAGGGTCATCGGGCCGCGGAGCCAGCGTTCGTTGCGGCGGGCGCCGTCGGGATCGAGGCAGAGCAGGAAGTGCCACGTCGTGTCGGTCGGGCCGGCCGCTCGGGCGGCCCGGGCGATGTGCTGTGCCAGCCGCAACGCGGTCGCGCCGCCGACCGGTTCATTGGCGTGCGGCCCGGCGACCACCAGAACATGCCTGCTCCCCCGCCCCATGGAGAGCAGCTGAATCGGCTCCCCCGCGCGGGAGGAGCCGATCCGGCGCAGGACCGTCCGGTCCGGGTGCGCCTGTGCCAGGGCCGCTGCACGGGCGGTCAGTTCATCGACAGTGGGGTAGCGACAGAACACTGTGGTCCGTTCTTCAGGAACCGGTTGAGTTGCTGTCGCCCGTGGTCTCTTTCCTGTCGAGGCGCCGGATCTTGATCGTTGTGGCGCTGCGCGGAGTCGTGCTGCCGGTCTTGGCCGTTCCACTCATAGAGCTCTCCTTTGACCTCATGGCGCTCAACTCTCCTTGACGTACCTCGCGTGATAATCAGTCACGGATTCGGATCGCGTCAACACCGCTTCGGACAAGCTGCGTTGACGCCGAGGAACAGCTACGCCGACGGGTGGTGCGGCGCGAGGAAGACGATGACCTCGTTCTCCGTGCCGGGGAGCGGGAGCACCTCGTGCCAGCCAAGGCGGCGGTAGGTCGCCACCGTCTTCCTCGCCTTGCGCGCCGTCAGCAGCCAGGCGCGGGCGTCGGGTGCGTCCGCCGTCAGTTCCGCGAGGAGGCCGCGGCCCGTGCCCTGGGCGCGGGCGTGCCGGCGGACGGCCAGTTCGTCGACCTCCAGGGCGCCGAGGAGGAGCTCCTTGGTGCGCTGCGGGCCGAGTTGGGCCGCGACCTTGTCGTACGCGCGATCGGCCGGGAAGGGGTCCTTGGTCAGCCAGGCCGTCGCGAATCCGTCGACGCCGGACGTGGACTGGGCGAGCGCGGTACGGAAGCCGGGGCGCCGGGCGTCCGTCTGGAGGCGGGCGGCGAAGTGGCGAATGGTTTCTTCGTTCTCGTTCCACGGGGGCGCGGAGAAGACTTCGGTGTACGCCTCGACCAGCTCGTCGGCCAGATCCAGGACGGTCGGTCCGTAGCAGATCACTTGGGTGGCTCCTCGGTTCCTGTCTCCTTCTGGCCCCGAATGTACGCGGAGTTGGCCTTCTGGGTGGTTGGTCTACCGATACGGAGGTTGTGAGGCAATTCCGACTTTCGTACGGCCCCGTCCGACCCGGACGGCCGCCCGCACGCGCGCAAGGCGCGTAACCTCCGTCACAATCAGGAGGTCGTCGACAAAGCGGACCGAGTAACCGAGTAGAGGAGCCCCTGATGGACCTGACCCTTGAGGTCGTGCCGGTCCCGGTCACGGACCTGGACCGTTCGAAGACCTTCTATGCCGATGCCTGCGGTTTCCAGGTCGACACCGACTCGGAAGTGGCGCCCGGCATGCGGATCATCCAGCTGACCCCGCCGGGTTCCCGCTGCTCGATCGCCCTGCTGAGCGGCATGCCGCCGCACCCGGACCAACCGGGCATGACGCCGGGCACGCTCCACGGCCTCCAGCTGTGCGTCACGGACATCGCCGCGGCTCACAAGGAACTGGCGGCCCGCTCGGTCCCGGTTTCGGCGGTCCAGCACGTCGGCGCGACCGGCTGGGAGGACGGCAAGGGCGAGGAGTGGAACTCCTTCATGTTCTTCAAGGACCCGGACGGCAACAGCTGGTGCGTCCAGGAGGCGCCGGCGCCACTGTCCGAGCGCTGAGCCGACTGCGGACGCCGATTACGGACGCCGATTACACACGCCGATTGCGGGCGGCGCCGGGGCGTGTACGGACTTCCGTACGCGCCCCCGGCGCCCCTACGCGCCCAGCGCCCGCGACACCGTATAGATCAGCAGTCCGACCAGCGCGCCCACCACCGTGCCGTTGATCCGGATGAACTGCAGGTCCCGCCCGATGTGCGCCTCGATCTTGCGCGAGGTGTGCTCCGCGTCCCAGCCCGCCACCGTGTCGGTGATCAGGGACGTGATCTCGTCGCGGTACGTCGTCACCACGTACACCGCGGCGCCCTCCAGCCACCCGTCCACCTTCGACTGGAGCCGGCCGTCCGTCGCCAGCCGGGTCCCCAGGGAGAGCAGGGACGCCCGCACCCGTAGCCGCAGCTCGCTCCGCTCGTCCTCCGCCGCCGAGATGATCATCGCTCGTACGGAGGCCCAGGCGGACGCGATCACGTCCTGCACCTCGCTGCGGCCAAGGATCTCGGACTTCAGTCGCTCCACCCGCACCCGGGTGTCCGTGTCCGACTGCAGATCGGCGGCGAAGTCGGCGAAGAAACGGTCGAGCGCCCCGCGCGCCGGATGCTCCGGCATGTCCCGCATCTCGGTGAGGAAGCGCAGCAGCTCCTTGTAGACGCGCTCGCCGACCTTCCTGTCGACGAAGCGCGGCGTCCAGCCCGGAGCCCCGCCCTGCACCGCGTCCATCACCGAATCGCCGTGCAGGACCAGCCAGTCGTTGGCCTTGACGCACACCAGGTCCACCATCTCGCGGTGACCGCCGTCCGCGACGATCCGCTCCAGGGCCTTTCCGAGGCCCGGGGCGATCTCGGCGGCGTCCGCCCGCCGGTTGATGGCCTCGCCGACCACCGCCTGCACGTCCGCGTCGCGCAGCACGGTCAGCGCGCCGCGCAGCGCCGTGGACAGCTCAGCCGTCACCCGGTCGGCGTGCGCCGGTTCCGCCAGCCAGGCGCCGAGCCGGGCTCCGATGCCGATGGCGTGCAGCCGGGCCCGTACGACGTCGGAGGAGAGGAAGTTCTCCCCGACGAAACCCCCCAGGGTGACGCCCAGCTGATCCTTCTTGGTCGGGATGATCGCGGTGTGCGGGATGGGTACGCCCAGCGGGTGCCGGAACAGCGCGGTGACCGCGAACCAGTCGGCCATCGCGCCGACCATGCCGGCTTCCGCGGCCGCGGCGACATAGCCCGTCCAGCCCCCTGCGCCCGCGTTCTGCGCCCACTTGGCCAGTACGTACACGAGCGCGACCAGGAGCAGGAGCCCGGTCGCCGTCGTCTTCATACGGCGGACGCCACGGAACTTCTCCTCGTCGGCGGGGCTGTATGAGAAAGCGCCGAGCGGGGCAGACTGCCTGATGTCTGCTTTTACCGCTTTTGTACGTTCCATCCACTCCACCCGTCCGACGGTCCTCGTACGCATTGTCCCTACCTGACCGACTCCTGGAACGCGCCACGAGTTCCCGGCGTCTTGCAGGACGAACTCGCGGGACGAACTCGCAGGACGAACCCCCGGCCGGCGGAGAGGTACCCCCCTCGGATGACCCAGCACCGCATGAGCACGCACTCGCGCTCGCGCCGAGGCAGTGTCGTGCTCGCCACGCTGCTGCTCGTGGCCGCTCTCGTCTCCGCCGGCGTGTTCATGGGCGTCTCCGGCGCCTCGGGCAGCCAGGACCGCCCCGCCGCCCACCCGCGCGCCCTCTGGGTCGGCACCTGGTCCGCGTCCCCCGCCGCCGCGGAGTCGGGGACGCACGGCACGGGAACGCACGGCACGGGAACGCACGGCACGGGAACGCACGGCACGGGAACGAACGGCGCGGGAACGAACGGCGCGGGCCACGCCGGGCGTACGTTCCGCAACGTCATCCACACCAGCATCGGCGGCAGCCGCGTCCGGGTCACCCTCTCGAACCTCTTCGGCGTACGCCCGCTGCGTATCGGCCACGCCTCGATCGCCCTGGCCGCCGCCCCCGACCCCCGCAAAAGACCCGCCGCCGCGCCCGGCACCCTGCACCCGCTCACCTTCGGCGGCTCCCCCGGTGTCACCATCCCGGCGGGTGGCGAGATCACCAGCGACGCCGCCCGCCTGCCCGTACCGGCCGACGCCGATGTACTGGTCAGCACCTACGCGCCGCGGTCGGCGGCCCCGGCCGGCCCCGTCACGTACCACCCGCGGGCCCGCCAGACCTCGTACGCGGCAGCCGGCGACCATACGCAGGTCACCGGCGCGGACGCGTACACCTGAGGGTTCCCCCAGCGTGCGGTCGAGGACGAGGCCGGTCAGCACGCGCGCAACCGTGCGGGCTACGCGCCCGACCGCTCCGCGTACATCTTCGCGATGGGAGGCGGTCAGCCACCCTGCACCACCACCTTCCGGGTCGCCACGGCCTGCAGCAGCCGGCCCACGCCCAGCAGCGCAACCCCCCACGCCGGTTGGAAGCCCAGCGCCCCCGCCACCGCCCAGCCGGTGTGCCGGCCCAGCAGCACGTCCATCGGCACCTGGAGCATCGCCGCCCACGGCAGCGCCCGGGCCAGCTCGCCGAACGCGCCCGGGAAGACGGTGAGCGGCAGAAGCATGCCGGAGAAGAAGATGGACAGAAGGAGGGCGATCATGTTCACGCCGGCCCCGTCCAGCAGCCAGAACGCGCACAGCCCGACCAGGAAGCGGACCGCGAAGCTGACCACGATCCCCAGCCACACGGAGACCAGGAACAGCAGCCACACCACCGGGTCGGAAGGGAGCGCGAGCCGGAAGCAGACCGCGCCCGCCGCAAGCGGCACGACACCCCGGCCCAGCAGCTGGAACGCCGCCCGCCCCAGATCGCTCGCCATCCACCACAACTGAAGGTCCGCCGGCCGGTACAGATCCACCGCGATGTCACCGGTACGGATCCGCTCCTGCAACTCCTCGTGGAAACCGCCGCCGATCAGCGCCGCCGCGGACAGCAGCCCCTGGCTCACCCAGACGAACGTCAGCGCCTGCGCCTGGTCGTAGCCGCCCAGCCCAGGACGCTCCTGCCACAGCGCGATGAACGTGTACGCGAGGATGAAGCCGAACACGGTGTTGGTGAACACCCCGGCCGCCGTCGCCGTCCCGTACGTCGCATACCGTCGGAAACCGCCCGCCGCGACGACCGCGTACACCCGCACGCCAGACCACTCCTCCGCCGCCGAGCACCAAAGCGCACGACCCTGGCCCGGCGGGCCGGGACGCCGCGACCGAATAACCGGCAACCAGCAACCGGCATGCGAGGATGTTTCATCGGTTAAACGGGCGTACTGCGCCAATCGCCCGTTACGACACCGTTGCGTCCGGAGAGTGAACCACCGGACGCGACCGAGGAGTCACTACAGACATGAGCGACGAGCAACACAAGCAGGGCTGGACCCCCCGGGACCCCGCGGCCCCCGCCGCCCCCGCCGCCCCCGCGACGGCACACGGTCCCGCGCAGCCCGGAAAGGCCGGAAAGAAGCCCCGCCCCCAGCGCACCGGCCTCCGCCGCCTCCTCCCCACCTGGCGGATGGTCCTCAGCACCTTCCTGCTGCTCGCTCTCCTCATCGTCGGCGGCCTCGTCATCGGCTACCTCCTGGTTCCCATCCCACCCGCCAACGCCGCCGCCACCGCCCAGAACAACGTCTACCTCTACGCCGACGGCTCCCCACTCGCCCGCGACGGCGAGGTCAACCGGCAGAACATCAAACTCGCCGAGGTGCCCAGAACCGTCCAGCAGGCCGTGCTCTCCGCCGAGGACCGCGACTTCTACTCCGAACGGGCCGTCGACCCCCAGGCCATGGTCCGCGCCGCCTGGAACACCGTCACCGGCAAGGGCAAGCAGTCCGGCTCCACCATCACCCAGCAGTACGTGAAGAACTACTACCTCGGCCAGGAACAGACCGTCACCCGCAAGGCCAAGGAGTTCTTCATCGCGGTCAAACTCGGCCGCGAGGAGAGCAAGGACTCCATCCTCGAGGGCTACCTGAACACCAGTTACTTCGGCCGCAACGCCTACGGCATCCAGGCCGCCTCCCAGGCGTACTACGCCAAGGACGCCCGCACCCTCACCACCGCCGAAGGCGCGTACCTCGCCGCGCTCCTCAACGCCCCCAGCGCGTACGACGTCGTCGCCCACCCCCAGAACAAGGCCAAGGCCGTCAACCGCTGGAACTACGTCCTCAACGGCATGGTCAAGGAGAAGTGGCTCACCCCCGCCGACCGCGCCACCATGAAGTTCCCCGTCCCCGGCACGGCCAAGGCACCCTCCGGCATGTCCGGACAGCGCGGCTACCTCGTCGAAGCCGTCAGGGACTACCTCACCACCCACGGCATCATCGACGAGAAGACACTCGCCTCCGGCGGCTACCGCATCACCACCACCATCGACAAGACACGGCAGAACGACTTCGTCGAGGCGGTCGACGAGGAACTCGTCAGCGCAATCGACAAGGACCGCAAGAAGGACCGCATCGTCCGGGCCGGCGGCGCCTCCATCGACCCCGAGACCGGCAAGGTCGTCGCCATGTACGGCGGCTTCGACTACACCCGGCAGTACGTCAACAACGCCACCCGCCGCGACTACCAGGTCGGCTCCACGTTCAAGCCGTTCGTCCTCACCTCGGCCGTCGAGAACCGCTCCTCGACCCAGGACGGCCGGCGGATCACCCCCAACACCGTCTACGACGGCACCAACAAGCGCCCCGTCCAAGGCCTGGACGGCCGCGCCGGCTACGCCCCGGCGAACGAGGACGACGTCTCGTACGGGCCGATCACCGTCCGCACCGCCACCGACAAGTCCGTCAACTCCGTCTACGCACAGATGGCGGCCGACGTCGGCCCCGACAGGGTCGAACAGACCGCCGTCGACCTCGGCATCCCCGAGGACACCCCGGCCATGGACGCCGTCCCCTCCATCGCGCTCGGCACCGCGCAGGCAAGCGTCCTCGACATGACCCAGGCGTACGCCACCCTCGCCAACCACGGCGAACGCGTCACGTACTCCATGGTCGAGAAGATCACCAAGGACGGCACCGCCCTCGAACTCCCCCCGCAGGACAGCGTGCGCATGGTGACGCGCGAGGCCGCCGACACCACCACCTCCGTCCTGCGGACCGTCGTCCAGAACGGCACCGGCACCGCCGCCCTCGCCGCCGGCCGCCCCGCCGCCGGCAAGACCGGCACCGCCGAGGAGGACCGCGCCGCCTGGTTCGCCGGCTACACCCCCGACCTCGCCACCGTCGTCGCGGTGATGGGCCAGGACCCCGACACCGGCAAACTCCTGCCGCTGTACGGGACGCTCGGCGAAGCCCGCATCAACGGCGGCGGCTTCCCGGCCCGGATCTGGGCCGAGTACACGAAGAACGCGCTGGAGGGCAGCGACCGCGTCGACTTCGACCTGGACGTCCAGGCAGGCGCGGACGAGATCCGCAGCCCGGAGGACCAGGACGAGGACCCGGACACGTGGGAGCCCCGCGACCGCGAAACCCAGGGCCAGGACCAGGGCGGCCGGACCCAGGGCGGACCCACGCAGGGCGGCCAGTCTCAGGGTGGCCAGACGCAAGGGGGTCCCACGCAGGGCGGCCAGACTCAGGGCGGCACCACCGGTGGCGGCACGACCGACACCGGGGGCGCCACCGGAGGAACGACCAACGGAGGCACCACGGACGGGGGCGGTACGACCAACGGGGGCGGCACCACGGACGGGGGTGCGACGGACGGCGGCGGCGCGACCGACGGCGGCGCCGCTGACACCGGAGGCGCCACCGAGGGGGGCGCAACGGACGGGGGCGGGGCCACGGACACCACCGGCGCCCAGGGCACCCGCCCCCGAAACCGTTGAACCCCTGGATGAATGAGTCCAAGGGCTGGTTGCGGACGAGGACTTCCGCCAGCACTGCTGGGCTCGCTGCGGTGCACCACGGGTGGCCGGGTGCAGGCCGAGCGGTGCCTCGCGTGTCAGGTCTGCGTCGCGGGTGTGGTGGTCCGCGGGGTGCCGGGGGCGGGGCGGCCGATGCCCAGGCGTCGGCCGATCCTGCTCATCGCCTGTGACATGCGGGACGGGAAGGCGCCGGGGTCGGGGATGGTCACCGGCCGGACGCGACCGTTGTGGATGGCGGAGATCCGCCAGCCCTGCTCGGTGCGGACGACCACGAGAGTCTGCCGGGAGAGGCGCCGTTTGGGCAGCTTGGACCGCCAGGGCATCAGCACCGATGCCGTGCCGTGAACGACGGCGACATCAGGGGTGATGTGGCGGATCGCCTCCGGTTCGCCGACGAGTGCCGAGCCGGCCAGCACCCCGCGGAAGAGCCGGTCGTGGTTGTCCTGGAGGGCCGGGCGGCCGGTCGCGTGGGTGCCGTCGTAGGAGACGTAGTCGGCGTCGGCGGTGAAGCAGGCACCGAAGGCGGCGGCGTCATTGTCGGTCCACGCGTGCATGAACTGTTCGAACAACTCCGTGATCTGCTCGTCACTGGTGGGCATGGCGTCCTCCTGAGCTATCATTTCGACTGTCGAATCTTACGCTAACAGAAAGCTTCGAATGTCGAAAGATAGGGCCATGGGCGAGGTCGCCCTGCAGATGAGGATGCTCCAGCAGAGCTTCGACGCCTTCGACGAGGCGGCCGCGGCCATGCTGGGACTGAACCGCACCGACCTGCGCTGCCTGGATCTGGTCCTGGCCAAAGAGCCGATGTCGGCCGGAGAGCTCACCACTGCTGCCAAGCTCAGCCCGGCGGCGACGACAACCGCCATCGACCGCCTCGAACGAGCGGGCTTCGTCACCCGCAGCCGGGACGCCGCCAACCGGCGGCGGGTTCTGGTCGCCGCCACCGAGGCTGCCCGCGCCGCTGAGCGCGAGGTGTACGGGCCCATCGGTGAGGCGGGGATGTTGGCGCTCCGGCGCTATGGCGAGGAGCAGGTCGCCGTGATCATCGACTTCCTGGAGACGGCCCGCCGGGTCCAAGAAGAGCAGACGACGCGCCTGAGGGGGTTGCCCGTCCGTGGACGAACGCGGGACCGGTGACCTCGTCTACTGCCAATTTGTGACGACCGAACCGGACACCCTCGCCAGGGCACTGTGCATGAAGACTGACGACCTGTTGAACGCTTTGCCGCAGCTCGCACCCTGGCGGCCGAAGGTCGGGATCTCCCCGCGACTGAGCTGACAAAAAGGCTGCAACAAGCGCCTGCGGCACGCCGCCGACCTTGTCCGGCACGTACATCGGGGAGCCGGCCGCGGACACCACGCTGTGGAGCGACGACGTCTGGGTGGTCGACTCCACCGCCGTGGAGTGCGGCCGCTCCCGGGAGACCGCCAAGCGCTCCGACCGGCCGGATGGGCCCAATGCGGCTACTGCGCCAGCCACTCGCGCTACTTCTGGGGCCTCCGCCTGCACTTGGTCTGCACTCTCGGCGGCCTGCCGATCGCCTTCCGGCACAACGAAAAGACCGGCGCACCGATCCACCGCTCCTCACCGCCTACGACTACTCAACCTTGAACTCATCGTCTAGTGGCCGGAGGTCGCCTTCAGACCCACCACGGCGACCAGCAGCAGACAGACGAAGAAGATCCGCGCGGCGGTGGCCGGCTCACCGAGCACCACCATGCCGAGCACCGCCGCACCGGCCGCACCGATACCCACCCAGACGCCATAGGCCGTACCGATCGGCAGCGTCTTCGCGGCGTGCGACAGCAGCAACATGCTCGCGACAATGCCGAGGCCGGTGAACACACTCGGCCAGAGACGGGTGAACCCGTCGGTGTACTTCATACCGATCGACCAGCCGACCTCGAGCAGACCGGCGACAAGAAGAACAACCCAGGCCATGACGGCACCTCCGAGACGTGGAAACACGGGGTGCGTCGTCTTTGCGAAGCCCGGTACGGCGCGTCTCGTCGGGTTCCCCCAACCGTAGCAAACGGGCAGCAAGAGGGCCGGTGACGCCAGTCACCAGCCCATCTACTACAGGTACAACCCGGTCGAGTCCTCCGACCCCTCCAGCCGCTCCGCCGCCACCGCGTGCAGATCGCGCTCCCGCATCAGTACGTACGCCACGCCCCGCACCTCGACCTCGGCCCGGTCCTCCGGGTCGTACAGCACCCGGTCCCCCGGCTCCACGGTCCGTACGTTCTGCCCGACCGCGACCACCGCGGCCCAGGCCAGCCGCCGGCCCACCGCCGCGGTCGCAGGGATCAGAATCCCGCCGCCCGACCGCCGCTCGCCCTCGGGGATGTCGGACCGGACCAGCACACGGTCGTGCAGCATCCGGATGGGCAGCTTGTCGTGGGTGGTGTTCTCGCTCACCCCACCGAACCTACCTTCCCGGACGCCCGGCGCACCCCTGAGGGTCACCGGAGCGTCATCCCCGCCTGCGCCGCGCCGAGAAGGCCAGCAGCCCCACGACACCCACGACCACCAGCGCCACCGGCACGATCCGCTCCAGCCGCGGCGCGCCGTTGTCCGACACGAGCTTGCCGCGCACGTCGGTGACGGTCCGGTTCACGGCGACGAAAGCCCGCCCGGCGGTCTGGTCCACTGTCGAAGCGACCCTCGCCTTGGCGTCCCCGATGATCGTCCTGGGGTGCATACGCATCCCGATCTCGTCGAGCGTCCCGGCAAGCTGGTCGCGCCTGCGGATGATGTCCGCCTCGATCTGCGCAGGGGTCCTGGCATCCGACACCGCGCTGCCTCCGTCGTCGTATGTTTCGTAAGTCCTTGCTCGACAGTCTGTCAGCTTCGGACGCATCGCACCCCACGGCACCCCTATTACGCTCGATGCCGTACGCCCGTCCCCCCTACCGACCTACCGAGGAGACCTTGATGAGCGAGCGACTCCAGCCCGGCGACACCGCCCCCGCCTTCACCCTGCCCGACGCCGACGGCAACGACGTCTCGCTCGCGGACCACAAGGGCCGCAAGGTCATCGTCTACTTCTACCCGGCCGCCCTGACCCCCGGCTGCACCAAGCAGGCGTGCGACTTCACGGACAACCTGGAGGTGCTGGCGGGCGCGGGCTACGACGTGATCGGCGTGTCCCCGGACAAGCCGGAGAAGCTCGCGAAGTTCCGCGAGAAGGAGGACCTGAAGGTCACGCTGCTGGGCGACCCCGCCAAGGGGGTACTCACGGCGTACGGAGCCTTCGGCGAGAAGAAGCTGTACGGCAAGACGGTGACGGGCGTGATCCGCTCGACAGTGATCGTGGACGAGGAGGGCAAGGTGGAGCGGGCGCTGTACAACGTGAAGGCGACGGGCCACGTAGCCAAGATCATCAAGGACCTGGCCATCTGAGATATATCCGGGCAGGAATGATAGGTGCAGCTATGATAGCCACACCTATCATTCCTTCGGAGGGTGCGCATGAGCGCAAAACCGCAGCGGCTCTTCGCCCGGGATACCGAATGGGGCGCTCTCAGCGAGTTCACAGGTTCCGCCCAGCCCGGGGCCACGCTGGGGCTGGTCTACGGGCGGCGACGGCAAGGCAAGACTCTGATGCTCGAGCTGCTCGCACGGGAGACCGGTGGTTTCCTGTTCGCTGCGACACAGCAGAGCGAGGCGCAGAATCTCGCTGACCTGGGACGCGCCTACGCGGAGTACCGCGGCATACGGCGGCCTGTGCTGTTTGCGGACTGGCGCGAAGCGCTTGACGAGATCCTCCGCATCGGAGAAGAGAGCGAACTCCCAGTCGTCATTGACGAGTTCCCTTACCTCGTCGCCGCGACCCCAGCGCTACCGTCTTACCTGCAACAAGCCTTGAGCCCGCTCAGCCACGCCAAGGAACACACCCGCACCCGGCTCATCCTGTGCGGCAGCGCCCTCACCACGATGGCCCAGCTCCTCAGCGGCGGCGCACCTTTGCGAGGTCGGGCCAGCCTTGAGCTGGTCGTACGTCCGTTCCGCTACCGGGAAGCCGCCGCCTTCTGGGGTGTGGCAACGGAACCCGAACTCGCGTTCAGGCTCAACGCCCTGGTCGGCGGCACTCCCGCGTACAAGGAGATGTGCGGAGGGGCGGGCCCTGTTTCCGTCGATGACTTCGACGGCTGGGTACAACGCCGACTACTCAACCCGGCCTCCGCCATGTTCCGCGAAGGAAGCCTGCTGCTACGCGAAGAGCCCTCCATCGCCGATCCCACGTCATACGCCTCTGTGCTCACAGCCGTGAGCAGTGGCCAGCACAGGCGGTCCGAAATCGCCGCCACTCTCGGGCGCCCCAGCAGCGCGCTGGCCCATCTGCTCGCGGGGCTCCAGGACATCGGACTGCTTGAGCAGACGGACGACGCACTTCGCGAGAGACGCAGTGTCTTCAGGGTCGCTGAACCCGTGGTCCGCCTGCACCAGCTCCTCATCCAGCGGCACGAACCCGAACTCGTGATCGGCCGGGCCGACCAGGTGTGGGCCGACAACGCCGACACGATCGCCGCAAGGATCTACGGTCCTCACTTCGAGGACCTCGCCCGCCAGTGGTGCGCCGAGCACGCAGCGGAAGCCACCTTGGGTGGTAAGGCCACCGTGGTGCGACCCACGGAGATGCCCTGCCGCGAGCACAAACGCGGCCACGAGATCGACGTGGTGGTCACCGAATCCCTGCCATTCAACGCCGACCGCGTCACGGCCATCGGCGAAGCCAAGGGCACCGCCACACCCATGGATCTGCCGCACTTGCAGCGCTTGGAACACCTCCGGGGACTCCTGCCGAGCACCAAAGTCGGCACGCTGCCCAAGCTTCTGCTCTTTGCCCGCTCTGGTTTCAGCGACGCGCTCAGGCAGACCGCGGATGATCGCTCGGACGTCGAACTGGTCGACCTGAACAGGTTGTACGCGGGAGACTGACCCACAATTGCGAGCTCCGCCGACTGTCGGACGGGTACCATGGTTGGCGGCTTGCGGCCGTGTCGTAACCAGGCAGCCGAGCGGCGCTTAGAACGCCGTGGGAGAAATCCCGTGTGGGTTCGAATCCCACCGGCCGCACATAGAAGAAGGGCCGCCCCGGTGGGGCGGCCCTTCGGCGTACGTCAGCCCAGCAGCTCCCGTACCACCGGGACCAGCGCCCGGAACGCCTTGCCCCTGTGGCTGATCGCGTTCTTCTCGTCCGGGGTCAGCTCCGCGCAGGTGCGCGTTTCGCCGTCCGGTTGCAGGATCGGGTCGTAGCCGAAGCCTCCCGTTCCTGATGGGGTGTGGCGGAGGGTGCCCGCGAGGTGGCCTTCGACCACCCTTTCCGTGCCGTCCGGGAGGGCCAGCGCCGCCGCGCAGGCGAAGTGGGCGCCCCGGTGGGCGTCGTCGATGTCCGAGAGCTGGGCCAGGAGCAGGTTGAGGTTGGCGCGGTCGTCGCCGTGCTGCCCGGCCCAGCGGGCGGAGAAGATGCCGGGGGCGCCGTTCAGTACGTCGACGCAGAGGCCCGAGTCGTCCGCGATGGCGGGGAGGCCGGTGGCGCGGGCGAGGGTGTGGGCCTTGAGGAGGGCGTTCTCGGCGAAGGTGACGCCGGTTTCCTTGACGTCCGGGATGTGGGGGTAGGCGTCCGCGCCGACCAGCTCGTGGGGCAGGCCGGCGGCGGACAGGATGGCGTGGAGTTCGGTGATTTTGCCCGCGTTGCGGGTGGCGAGGATCAGGCGGGTCATGCCACCGATTATCGGGGGTGGGTCAGGGCGAGCAGACGTTGGTCAGTTCGGAGGCGGCGTCGGTGACCGGGGTGATGTCCGGGGTGGCGTCGCCGGTCTCGATGGCGTCGCGGACGTTCTTCACGCCGGTGGTGAGGTCGTCGACGGCCTTGCCGACGTCGGCGTTGTCGGTCTTGTCGCCGAGGTCGCCCAGGTTCTTCTCGATCTGGTCGAGGGCCTCCTTGGCCTCCTGCGGGCTGTTGCCCGCGTTGGAGACGGCCTGCTGGAGGTCGTTGACGCTGTCGGTGATGGCGACGGCGGTCTGGGCGCAGTCGAATGCCTTGTCGATGGCACTGCAGCCGATGGCGGTGGGAATGGCGATGAGTGCGGCGGCTGCTGCGAGTGCGGCGTTACGTCGGCGGCGCGAGGCCATGGAACGGTCCCTCCCCAGGGTGCGGGCTGTGCGGACGGGCGCACGGTTTGGCCCGTACGCCCGTGTGTGTGATGACGCCGGCGATGGCGTATCCGGTTGCTTGGTTACGTGTCGAGTGCGGTGGCCTGCAGTGCCTGGAGGTCGGCGCAGCCGCCGGCGGCGAGGTCGAGGAGCGCGTTGAGCTCCTTGCGGTCGAAGGGTTCGGCCTCTGCCGTGCCCTGGACTTCGACGAAGCGGCCGTCGCCGGTGCAGACGACGTTCATGTCGGTTTCGGCGCGGACGTCTTCCTCGTAGCAGAGGTCGAGGAGGGGGACGCCGTCGACGATGCCGACGCTGACGGCGGCGACGGTTCCGGTGAGGGGCTTGCGGCCGGCTTTGATGATTTTCTTGCTCTGGCCCCAGGTGATGGCGTCGGCGAGTGCGACGTAGGCGCCGGTGATGGCGGCGGTGCGGGTGCCGCCGTCGGCCTGGAGGACGTCGCAGTCGAGGACGATGGTGTTCTCGCCGAGGGCCTTGTAGTCGATGACTGCGCGGAGCGAGCGGCCGATGAGGCGGGAGATCTCGTGGGTGCGGCCGCCGATCCTGCCGCGTACGGATTCGCGGTCGCCGCGGGTGTTGGTGGAGCGGGGCAGCATCGAGTACTCGGAGGTGACCCAGCCTTCGCCGCTGCCCTTGCGCCAGCGGGGGACGCCTTCGGTGAAGGAGGCGGTGCAGAAGACTTTGGTGTCGCCGAAGGAGATGAGGACGGAGCCCTCGGCGTGCTTGCTCCATCCGCGTTCGATGGTGACGGGACGGAGCTGGTCGGGGGTGCGGCCGTCGATGCGAGACATGGGGCCGAGCCTAGCGGCTGGTGCGCGCAGGCCCCGTGCCGGTGCCGGGGGGGCGGGCCGGTACGGGGCCTTCGGGGGTGCGGGGTGCGGGATGCGGGGTGCCGGATGCCGGATGCCTGGGGCCGGATGCCGGCGTTGTGCGGGTGGTGGCGGGGCCGGCGGGTGTGAGCGGGTGTCAGCTCACATCATGTCTTCGATGTCGGCGGCGATGGGGTCGGCGTCGGTGCCGATGACGACCTGGATCGCGGTGCCCATCTTGACGACGCCGTGGGCGCCGGCGGCCTTGAGCGCTGCTTCGTCGACGAGGGAGGGGTCGACGACTTCGGTGCGGAGGCGGGTGATGCAGCCCTCGATCTCTTCGATGTTGTCGAGCCCGCCGAGCCCGGCGACGATCTTCTCAGCCTTGGTGGCCATGTATTTCTCCCTGCTTGCTTTTCAAAGAGCGCTGCCAAAGAGCGCTGTCTCGGCCCAGCGTTGGTCCGCTTTGTCACGGTAACGCACGGTTGGCCCATCTTCACGGGCGGGCGTCGGGCTTGTGTCGAATGATGACGATCACCGGTTGCCTGCCCTCCGGCCGCCCTCCGGGACCGTACCGCAACTGGTCTACACCAGTGTGCGCCAACCGCCAAACCGCCTGTTCGGGAGGACGCCGATGAGCGCGAGCAGCACTGCGGCAGCGCCGCAGCGGAGGTGGTGGGGCGGCCTGTTCCAGGGGCTCCAGAAGGTCGGACGAAGCCTCCAGCTCCCGGTGGCGGTGCTGCCGGCCGCGGGCCTGCTCGTGAGTCTGGGCAACCTGTTCGACGCCTATCTGCACGGCGCGTTCTGGGACAAGACGACCAAGGTCCTCCTGGCGGGCGGGACCGCGATCCTGGACGGGAGGTTCGGACTGCCGCTGCTGTTCTGCATCGGCGTCGCGATCGGCTTCGCGAAGAAGGCGGACGGTTCGACCGCCCTGGCGGCCGTCGTCGGCTTCCTTGTCTACAGCAGCGTTCTGGAGGCGTTTCCCGTCGAGGGCTCGGTCACCGAGGTGCTCCCGGAGGGGGAGCCACAGAATCCCGGGGTTCTCGGCGGCATCCTGATCGGTCTGCTGACTGCCACGATCTGGCAGCGCTACCACCGCACCAAGCTGGTCGACTGGCTCGGGTTCTTCAACGGCCGCCGGCTGGTGCCGATCATCATGGCGTTCGTCTGCGTCATCCTCGGCGTGCTGTTCGGACTGCTGTGGGAGCCGGTGGGCGATGCGCTGAACTGGTTCTCCAAGCACCTGATCGATCTGGGAGCCTGGGGCGCGGGCATCTTCGGTGTGGCCAACCGGCTGCTCATCCCGATCGGCATGCACCAGTTCCTGAACACCTTCTTCTGGTTCCAGGCGGGTGAGTTCAGGGGCGAGGACGGCAAGGTCGTGCAGGGAGATCTGACGCGGTTCTTCGCCGAGGACCCCACGGCGGGTCAGTTCATGTCGGGGTTCTTCCCGATCATGATGTTCGGGCTTCCGGCGGCCGCACTTGCCATCGCGCACTGCGCCCGTCCCGAGCGCCGCAAGGAGGTGGCGGGACTGATGTTCTCGGTCGGTCTCACCTCGTTCGTCACGGGCGTGACCGAGCCGATCGAGTTCTCCTTCATGTTCGCGGCGCCGCTGCTGTACGGCATCCACGCGCTGCTGACGGGCGCGTCGATGGCGATCACTTGGGCGCTCGGGGTGCATGCGGGCTTCAGCTTCTCGGCCGGTCTCATCGACTACGTCGTCAACTGGCATCTCGACACGAAACCGTGGCTGATCATCCCGATCGGTCTGGGATTCGCCGTCGTGTACTACGCGGTCTTCCGCTTTGTGATCACCAGGTTCGACATCCCCACGCCCGGCCGCGAGCCCAAGGAGGTGGAGGGGGAGGTCGCGCAGGACGTCACCAGGCCGTAGCGTTCGCGCACCCAGTCACCCAGGCCCTCGGACCCCTCCCGGTCCGGGGGCTTTGCCGTGCGTGTCCCGTGTGTTCCGAACCACGGAATCGAGGGTTCCTTATCCCTCCTTCACATGCTAGAACTGGTCTACACCACCGAGTGGTGTAGACCACTGATGCTGCCCCCTCCCTCAT
Organism: Streptomyces sp. A3M-1-3; assembly: GCF_024213665.1. Taxonomy (GTDB): domain Bacteria; phylum Actinomycetota; class Actinomycetes; order Streptomycetales; family Streptomycetaceae; genus Streptomyces. Next base: position 20,926 of record NZ_JANAVP010000012.1, on the reverse strand, counting down.
GTCCCCTGGCAGCACCGGAGCCCATGGAGGAAGACATGAGTACGGCCACCACCACGGCGGCACCCGCGAAGAAGCGGGGTTCCGGGCTGTTCCAGAATCTGCAGAAGATCGGCCGTAGCCTGCAGCTGCCCATCGCAGTCCTGCCGGCCGCGGGCATTCTGCTCCGCCTCGGTCAGGACGATGTCTTCGGCAAGAACGGCCTCGGCTGGAACAAGGTCGCCGCGGTGTTCGCCACGGCGGGTGACGCCGTGTTCGCGAACCTGCCGCTCCTGTTCTGCATAGGCATCGCCATCGGCTTCGCCAAGAAGGCGGACGGCTCCACCGCGCTCGCCGCGCTCGTCGGCTTCCTGGTCTACAAGAACGTGCTGACCGCGTTCCCCGTCAGTGAGGCCAAGGTCCAGGCGGGCGCGGACGTCGCGGCGACCTACAACGACCCCAAGGTGTTCGGCGGCATCGTCATGGGTCTGCTGGCCGCCGTGATCTGGCAGCGCTACCACCGCACCAAGCTGGTCGACTGGCTCGGCTTCTTCAACGGCCGCCGCCTCGTCCCGATCCTCATGGCCTTCGTCGGCACCGCGATGGGTGTTCTCTTCGGCCTGGTCTGGGAGCCCATCGGCGCCGTCATCACCAGCTTCGGCGAGTGGATGACCGGCCTGGGCGCCGTCGGTGCCGGCATCTTCGGTGTGATCAACCGTGCGCTACTGCCCATCGGTATGCACCAGTTCGTCAACACCGTCGCCTGGCAGGAGATCGGCTCCTTCAAGGACTCCGCCGGCACGATGTGGCACGGCGACCTGCCGCGCTTCTTCCACGGTGACCCCACCGCCGGCCAGTTCATGTCCGGCTTCTTCCCGATCATGATGTTCGCGCTGCCGGCCGCCGCCCTGGCGATCGCCCACTGCGCCCGCCCCGAGCGCCGCAAGGCCGTCCTCGGCATGATGATGTCGCTCGCGCTGACGTCCTTCGTCACCGGCATCACCGAGCCGATCGAGTTCGCGTTCATGTTCATCGCGCCGGTCCTGTACGCGATCCACGCGGTGCTGACCGCCATCTCGATGGCGGTGACCTGGGCGTTGGGGGTGCACCACGGCTTCAGCTTCTCGGCCGGTGCGATCGACTACGTACTGAACTGGGGCCTGGCGACCAAGCCCTGGATGATCATCCCGATCGGTCTCGCGTTCGCGGCGATCTACTACATCGTCTTCCGCTTCGCGATCGTCAAGTTCAACCTCCCCACCCCGGGCCGCGAGCCGGAGGAGGAGATCGAGGACCTCACCAAGGCCTGATCGTCCTTCCCGGCTGATCCCGGAACACTGAAGCCTCCACCTGTCGGTACGAGAGGTGGAGGCTTCGGCGTACGGGCTGACCCCAGGGTCAGATCTGGTACGTCGCCCCGGCGCGGGCCAGCTCGGACGGCCCGTCGTACATCGCCTGCGCGTCTTCGAGGTTCCGGCTGCCGTCCGTCCATGGCGGGATGTGCGTCAGTACGAGTCGGCCGACGTTCGCGCGCTGCGCCTGCTCGCCCGCCTCGCGGCCGTTGAGGTGCAGGTCGGGGATGTCTTCCTTGCCGTGCGTGAAGGACGCCTCGCACAGGAACAGGTCCGCCTCGGCGGCCAGTTCGTTCAGGGAGTCGCTGACTCCGGTGTCGCCGGAGTACGTGAGGGACTTGCCGTCGTGCTCGATCCGGATGCCGAATGCCTCGACCGGGTGGCGGACCCTCTCCGTACGGACCTGGAAGGGGCCCAGCGCGAAGGAGCCGGGCTTGAGGGTGCGGAAGTCGAAGACCTCGCTCATCGACTTCTCGTCGGGCACGTCCTCGTACGCGGTGGTGAGGCGCTGCTCGGTGCCTTCCGGGCCGTAGACGGGGAGGGCGTCGCAGCGCCCGCCGTCGTGGCGGTAGTAGCGGGCCACGAAGTACGCGCACATGTCGATGCAGTGGTCCGCGTGCAGATGGCTGAGGAAGACGGCGTCGAGGTCGTAGAGACCGATGTGGCGCTGCAGCTCGCCGAGGGCGCCGTTGCCCATGTCGAGGAGCAGCCGGAAGCCGTCGGCCTCGACGAGGTAGCTCGAGCAGGCCGAATCCGCAGACGGGAACGAACCCGAGCAACCGACGACGGTGAGCTTCATGGAGCAGGAACCTCCGTGGACGAGGCGCGCGGCAGGGGTCGTGCGGTGCGTCGAGCGTAAGGCGCGAAAGGTCTGGTCGCTCCTCCACGGCGGACCGTTGTGGGGGAACTCACCTGCTCTGTCACCGGTTCGGGCGGCCGTCGCGCCGTACGGCGCGGGCGCCGGTACCTTCGGGGCATGGATACGTCCTGGTGGCCCGCGCTGGCCGCGGCGGTGGCCGTGGCGCTGGTCGCCGTGGTCGCGGGCCTGCGCCGGCCCGGTGGCCGGGCCCGGCCGCCCGGGCGGCCGGGTCGTCCCCGCGGTCCCGGCGGTCCGGTACGGGCGCCTCAGCGCAAGCCGCTGCGCATGCCGCAGCGCACGCCGCAGCCGGGCGAGATCTGGTGGGCGGCCGTGCCGTACGAGGACGGGCCGGGGGCGAAGGACCGGCCGTGCCTGGTGCTGTCGGTGCGCGGTGGGTCCAGCCGCGTCGCGAAGATCACCAGCAGGTACCACGACGAGCGGCCGGGCGTGATCGCGTTGCCGCCGGGGGTGGTGGGCGACCCGCAGGGGCGCCCGAGCTTCCTGGAGACGGGTGAGCTGCGGGATGTTCCGCTGTGGGAGTTCAGGCGCCGGGTCGGCCCGGTGGACCCCACCCTGTGGGACCAGGTCCGTCACCTGGCGGGATGAACGGGACGAGCGGGGCGGGGTGAGCGGGACGGGGTGAGCGGGACGGGGTGAGCGGGGTGAGGGGCTGTGCCGCCCCACCACCCCACGCCGCCGGTAGCAGGACGTGTGACGCGTTACGCCCAGAGCTGGCCCTGGAGCGTTTCGATGGCCTCTTCCGTCGTCGCCGCCGTGTAGACGCCCGTCGAGAGGTACTTCCAGCCGCCGTCGGCCACCACGAACACGATGTCCGCGGACTCGCCGGCCTTCACGGCCTTCCTGCCGACGCCGATCGCCGCGTGCAGGGCGGCGCCGGTGGAGACGCCCGCGAAGATGCCCTCCTGCTGGAGGAGTTCCCGGGTGCGGGTGACCGCGTCCGCCGAGCCGACCGAGAAGCGCGTGGTGAGCACTGACGCGTCGTACAGCTCGGGGACGAAGCCCTCGTCCAGGTTGCGCAGGCCGTAGACCAGGTCGTCGTACCGCGGCTCGGCGGCGACGATCTTAATGTCGGGCTTGTGCTCGCGCAGGAAGCGGCCGACGCCCATGAGGGTGCCGGTGGTGCCCAGGCCCGCCACGAAGTGGGTGACGGACGGCAGGTCGGCGAGGATCTCCGGGCCGGTGGTCGCGTAGTGCGCGCCGGCGTTGTCCGGGTTTCCGTACTGGTAGAGCATCACCCAGCTGGGGTTTTCCGCGGCCAGTTCCTTGGCCACCCGGACCGCGGTGTTGGAGCCGCCCGCGGCCGGGGAGGAGATGATCTCCGCGCCCCACATGGCGAGCAGGTCCCGGCGCTCCTGGGAGGTGTTCTCCGGCATCACGCACACGATGCGGTAGCCCTTGAGCTTGGCCGCCATGGCGAGCGAGATGCCGGTGTTGCCGGAGGTCGGCTCCAGGATGGTGCAGCCCGGGGTCAGCCGGCCGTCCTTCTCCGCCTGCTCGACCATGTGGAGTGCGGGGCGGTCCTTGATCGAGCCGGTGGGGTTGCGGTCCTCCAGCTTGGCCCAGATACGGACGTCGCCCGACGGGGACAGGCGGGGCAGGCGCACCAGCGGCGTGTTGCCGACCGCCGCCAGCGGGGAGTCGTAGCGCATCGGACTCAGACCATGCCGCCGGCCACGGCCGGGAGGATCGTGACGTTGTCGCCGTCGGCGAGCTTGGTGGAGATGCCGTCGAGGAAGCGGACGTCCTCGTCGTTGAGGTAGACGTTCACGAAGCGGCGCAGCTGGTCGCCGTCGACGATGCGCTCCCTGATGCCGGTGTGGCGCGTCTCCAGGTCCGCGAGGAGGTCGGCGAGGGTGTCGCCGTTGCCCTCGACGGCCTTGGCGCCGTCGGTGTAGGTGCGGAGGATGGTCGGGATGCGGACCTCGATGGCCATGGCGTGGGCTCCTGTCGGAAGCGTCGGAAGCGGAGGGTGGCGTGCGGGCGCGCGGCGCTCCGCGCGGGGTGGTGCTGGTGCTGGTGCTGGGTTCTGGATGCGCGGGGGCCGCGGCTCAGGCCGTACGCGGACAGATGGCGCTGGCCAGTCGGCACAGGTCGACGTGCAGGCGCGCTACGAGCAGCGGGGTGCTCGGCGTCTTGTCGCTCACGTCGTGGGAAACCATGCGGTCATCGTATCGATTCCCTGTCCGGGGCCCGGAATGTGATCTCGCATGGTGGACCGAAGCTGTTCGTCAGGCGGACGGCGGGAGGTGGACGACGGTCGGAGCGCCGGTGACGGGATGGGTGCTGGCCTCGGCTGTTACGCCGTGGACGGCGGGGAGCAGGTCCTCGGCGAGGACCTGCTTCGGGGCGCCAGAGGCCACGATGCGGCCGCCGTCGAGGACGTACAGCCGGTGGCGGTAGTACGCGGCCAGGTTCAGATCGTGCAGGGCGAGCAGGTTGGTGGTGCCCCAAGTCCCTTACCAGGGAGAGGGGTTTCGAGCTGGTAGAGGATGTCGAGGTGGTTGGTCGGTTCGTCGAGGACGGCGAGGGCGGGCTGCTGTACGAGGGCGCGGGCGACCAGGGCGCGCCGGCGTTCGCCGCCGGAGAGGGCGGCGAGGGCGCGGTCGGCGAGGGCGCTGATGCCGATGCGGGCCAGGGCGTACCACAGCGTGGTCGTCGGCCGTGTCCGGCGCCCAGAAATTCTTGTGCGGGGAACGGCCCATCGCGACGATGTCGCGCACGGTCAGCTCGAAGCCCGCGCGCCCGTCCTGCGGGACGCACCCGATCTTGCGTGCCCTGGACTTGGGGGAAAGGGTGCTCAGGTCGTCCAGGTCCAGGAGGACCCGGCCGCCGGTGGGGCGCAGCGTGCCGTACACGCAGCGCAGCAGGGTGGTCTTGCCGCTGCCGTTGGAGCCGACGATGCCGACGGTCTCGCCGGGGGCGGCGGTCAGGTCGACGGAGTCGACGAGGAAGGACGGCCCGCCGGTGAGTGCGGTCAGTACGCCGACCGGGATGTCCTGCGGGGCGGCGACCGTACGGACGGCGACCCGGCCATGACCGGGCGCCCGGTGGTCATCGTGCCTCCGCCTCGGGCGAGGGCTACGGCGAAGGCGGCGGCGGGGATCGCCACGGTGGTGGCGATCCCGGCGCCGATGCCGAGGACGATGACGGCGACCGCGCCGGCGGAGGCGCCGGGCGGGACCGTGCCGGATTCGCACGGCTTCCTGGGTCCTGCCGCCTTGTTGTCGGCGCTGAGTGTGGCAGACGGGCCGTCAGTACGTCTCGACGACCTTGACGTCTTCCTCTGTGATGACGCCGTCCACGATGCGGAACGAGCGGAACTGGAAGGGCCCGGCCTCGTCCGTGTCGGCGGTGGATACCAGCACATAGTGCGCGCCCGGCTCGTTGGCGTACGAGATGTCCGTGCGGGACGGGTAAGCCTCGGTCGCGGTGTGCGAGTGGTAGATGACCACGGGCTCTTCGTCCCGGTCGTCCATCTCGCGGTAGAGCTTGAGGAGGTCGGCCGAGTCGAACTCGTAGAACGTGGGCGAGCGGGCGGCGTTCAGCATCGGGATGAACCGCTCGGGGCGCCCGGTGCCCGCCGGGCCGGCGACCACGCCGCACGCCTCGTCGGGGTGGTCCTCACGGGCGTGGGCGACGATGGCGTCGTGCAGGGCCTGGGTGATGGTGAGCATGGGCACGAGGATAAGCAGATGGCCCCCGGGTCTGAGATCCGGAGGCCATCTGGTGAGACGCGTTACCTCGAGGCGTTACTTCGAGACGCTCTCGTACTGCGGCGTACGGTCCGCGATCTGCGGGTTGCGGCTCTTCAGGATCGCCCAGCCGATGGCCAGGCCGACGGCCCAGACGGCAGCCACGATCAGGGAGACGCGCGCGTCCTTGTCGTACGCGATCATGCCGGTCACGAAGACCAGGAAGATCAGCGCGACCCAGCTGAACTTCGCACCGCCCGGCGCCGGGAAGGACGAGGCGGGCAGCCGGCCCGCGTCGACCGCGCGGCGGTAGCGGATGTGGCTGACCAGGATCATCATCCAGGTCCAGATGCCGGCCGCGGTGGCCACCGAGACGACGTACCCGAAGGCCTTCTCGGGGACGACGTAGTTGAGGATCACGCCGATGCCCATGAGGGCGACGGAGACGGCGATGCCGATGGCGGGGGTGCGGCGCGCGTTGAGCTTGCCGAAGGCCTTGGGGGCCTCGCTGTTGGCGGCGAGGTCGCGCAGCATGCGGCCGGTGGAGTACATGCCGGAGTTGCAGGACGACAGCGCCGCGGTGAGGACGACGAAGTTGACGATGCCGGCGGCGAGCGGGATGCCGATCTTCTCGAAGGCGTGGACGAAGGGGCTCTGGCCCGCCGAGAACTCGGTCCACTTGACCACGGAGAGGATGACGAGGAGCGCGCCGACGTAGAAGACGATGATGCGCCAGGGCAGCGTGTTGATGGCCTTGGGGAGCGTCTTCTCCGGGTTCTCGGACTCGCCCGCGGTGACGCCGACGAGCTCGACGGCGAGGTAGGCGAACATGACGCCCTGCAGGGTCATCAGGCTGGAGCCGATGCCGTTCGGGAAGATGCCGTCGTGCGCCCAGAGGTTGGAGGCGGCGGCGGTGTCACCGGCGTCGGAGAAGCCGAGCGTGAGGACGCCGAGACCGATCACGATCATGCCGATGATCGCGGTGACCTTGACCATCGAGAACCAGAACTCGACCTCGCCGAAGATCTTGACCGAGATCAGGTTGACGCCGAAGAGCACCACCAGGAAGACCAGGGCGCTGACCCATTGCGGGATTTCGGGGAACCAGAAGTGCACATAGATGGCCGCGGCGGTCAGCTCGGCCATACCGGTGACGACCCACATGAGCCAGTACGTCCAGCCGGTGACGAAGCCGAAGAACGGGCCGAGGAACTCTCGGGCGTACTCCGCGAAGGAGCCCGAGACCGGCCGGTAGAGGAGCAGCTCGCCGAGCGCCCGCATGATGAAGAAGATCACGACGCCCGCGAGGGCGTACATGAGGATGATGCTGGGGCCGGCCTTGGCGATGTTGGCCCCGGCGCCCATGAAGAGACCGACGCCGATGGCGCCGCCGATCGCGATCATCTGGACCTGGCGGCTGCCGAGTCCGCGTTCGTATCCCTCTTCGGGAGTGCCGCCTGCGGCCTCATTGCCGTCGTGATGCTTGTCGACCTGCACTGAGGTCATGGTGGTGCGCCCTTTCTCCATGCCGGTCCGTGCCCTTGTGGCGACGGATCGGGTCCTCGATCCCCCCGGATGTGGATGGAGTTGCACGCCGGCGGTCTGCCGGCCCAAGCGCCCCTGCGGGACATGGGTGGCGTCCCGTCAGCGGTCGTGAAGATTTATCACGCTCGCAACAGTGATCCACGGGGACCGATGTGGTGCACACCACAGGAAGAAGCGGACAAAAGTCCCTAGGCGCAGCAAAAGAAGTGATCACAGTGACATGATCGTTATCCGGATTTGAGCGTCCGTTGAGCGAACACGTTGATCGATATATCCCGACAAGTCAGGCCATAAGGGATTCAGGGGAGCAGGGTGTCGACCAGGGTTTCCTGGAGCCCGCCGAGCCAGAGGTACGCCATCACCATCGGCTTGCGCGGATCGTCGTCCGGCAGCCGGTACAGCTCGTCGTTCTCGTCCTCGTCGGTGACCTCCAGCCGGGCGCCGATCGCCAGCCGCAGATCGTTCAGGGCGCCGAGCCACCGCCGCGAGTCGTCCTCGGTCAGCTCCAGTACGGCCCCGCCGTCGCCGCCCGCGGTGAGCGCGTCCAGCGTGCGGACCATCGCGAGGGCGTCCTCGCGCTTGCGGGCGCGCAGGTCGTTCTCCGTGAAGCGGCGGAACTCGGCGGAGCGGGCGCGCAGCTCCTCGTCCGCCTCTTCATGGGCGGCGTCGGGACCGCCGTACGCGTCGGGGAAGAGGCGGGCCAGCGCCGGGTCGGACGGCGGCTCGCTCGGGCCCTCGGCGAAGAGCGCGGCCAGCGGGTCCTCGCCGTCCGCGGGCGCGTCGCCGGGTCCGATGAGTTCGAGGAGCTGTACGGCGAGGGAGCGCAGGATCGAGATCTCGACCTCGTCCAGGGCCACGGCGGCGCCGCCGCCCTTCAGCGGCACGAAGGTGCCGGGGTGTGCCGCCATCAGCCGCGGTCCTGCGAGAGGGTCGCCCAGAGGCCGTACCCGTGCATTGCCTGCACGTCGCGCTCCATCTCCTCGCGGGAGCCGCTGGAGACGACCGCCCGGCCCTTGTGGTGGACGTCCAGCATGAGCTTGTGCGCCTTGTCCTTGGAGTAGCCGAAGTAGGCCTGGAAGACGTACGTCACATAGCTCATGAGGTTGACCGGGTCGTTGTGGACGAGTGTGACCCACGGGACGTCCGGCTCGGGTACCGCAAAGGTCTCTTCGGCCGACTCGGTGCGTTCGATCTCTACGGGAGCAACACTCACTTGTCCCATGCTGCCACTGGGAGGGGCCCATCGCACAAACGGCTCGCACATCTCGTCAGTTTGACGAGATGTGCGGTAGCATCCTTGCCATGAACACTGCGGACCTGGGCCTGCCGGTGGATGTTCCCTCGACAGCGCTCTTCACGGACCAGTACGAGCTCACGATGCTGCGGGCAGCCCTGAAGTCGGGCACCGCGGACCGCCGGTCCGTCTTCGAGGTCTTCACCCGCAGACTGCCCGACGGCCGCCGCTACGGGGTCGTCGCGGGCATAGGCCGGGTGCTGGACGCCGTGGAGAACTTCCGCTTCGACGGCGGGGTCCTGGAGTTCCTGCGGGAGCAGGCGATCGTGGACGCGCCCACGCTGGACTGGCTGGCCGGCTACCGGTTCAGCGGGGACATCTGGGGCTACCCGGAGGGGGAGGTGTACTTCCCCGGCTCGCCGATCCTGCGGGTCGAAGGCAGCTTCGGCGAGTGCGTGCTGCTGGAGACCGTGATCCTGTCCATCCTCAACCACGACTCGGCCATCGCGGCGGCGGCCTCCCGGATGTCCGCAGCCGCGGGCGGCCGGCCGCTCATCGAGATGGGCGCCAGGCGCACGCACGAGCTGGCGGCCGTCGCCGCCGCGCGTGCCGCGTACGTAGGCGGCTTCGCCTCCACCTCGGACCTGGCGGCGGGCTTCCGGTACGGGATTCCGACCGTCGGCACCAGCGCGCACGCTTTCACCCTGCTGCACGACACCGAGCGGGACGCGTTCACCGCACAGGTCGCCTCGCTGGGCAGCGGCACGACGCTGCTGGTGGACACGTACGACGTGGCCGAGGCGGTCCGTACGGCGGTGGAGATCGCCGGGACCGGCCTCGGTGCGGTACGCATCGACTCGGGGGACCTGCTGCTCGTCGCGCACCGGGTGCGGCAGCAGCTCGACGAGCTGGGCGCGACCGGGACGAGGATCGTGGTGACCTCGGACCTCGACGAGTACGCGATCGCCTCACTGGCGGCGGCGCCGGTGGACGCGTACGGCGTGGGAACGCAGCTGGTCACCGGCAGCGGTCACCCCACCTGCTCGATGGTCTACAAGCTGGTTGCCCGCGCGGAGTCGGCCGAGCCGAAGGCCCCGCTGGTGCCGGTGGCGAAGAAGTCGCTGGGCGGGAAGACCTCGGTCGGCGGCCGGAAGTGGGCCGCCCGGCGGACGGACGCGGACGGGGTCGCCGAGGCGGAGGTCGTCGGCACCGGCCCGGTACCGGCCGAGCTGGCCGGCCGCCAGCTGCTGGTGGAGTTGCTCAAAGGCGGCGAGGTGGTTGCCCGGGAGCCACTGGAGGCGGCCCGCGACCGGCACGAGGCGGCCCGCGCGGGCCTGCCGATGTCGGCGATGCAGCTGTCCCGGGGGGAGGCGGTCATCCCTACGGAGTACGCGTGAATGAGCGAGGCGGCGCGGAGCGGCCGGCTCCGCCAGGCCGGATCCCGGAGCACCTGCCTGCCCATGGGGCCCCGCATTGCGGCGCGGAAAGGCCGCGGCCGCCATGGGGTGACGCGGCCACCGCGCCGGCCCAGAACGGCCGGACCCCCGCACAAGTGGGCGCCCCGCCGCCCAGAGGCGGCGCGGGAAGACCTCGCAGTGCCTGCAGGCCGCACCCGGCGGACGGACGCCCTGCGGCCGCGGGCCCCATGGCGCTGGCCGGCTCCGCCACCACCGCGCCCCCGAACGGCCAGACCCCCGCACAAGTGGGCGCCCCGCCGCCCAGAGGCGGCGCGGGAAGACCTCGCCGTGCCTGCAGGCCGCACCCGGTGGACGGACGCCCTGCGCCGCGGGCCCCATGGCGCTGGCCGGCTCCGCCGCCACCGCGCCCCCGAACGGCCGGACCCCCGCACAAGTGGGCGCCCGCCGCCCAGAGGCGGCGCCCTCTCCCCTGTGTCTTCCGGAGGCTCTACGCTCGGGGGACCGGCTCCCCCGTGCGCCCCCGCCCCTTCGCCGCACCGCATCCCGCACTCGCATCCGCATCCGCCGCATTCTCCAGTCGAAGGAAGCCCGCCATGCACCGCGCCTTGATCGTCGTCGACGTTCAGAACGACTTCTGCGAGGGCGGCAGCCTCGCGGTCACGGGGGGTGCAGATGTCGCCGCGGCCATCACCGACCTGATCGGGCAGGCTCCCGCCTGCTACCGCCATGTCGTCGCGACCCGCGACCACCACATCGATCCGGGCGACCACTTCGCCCTCCCCCCGGCGATCCCGGACTTCGAGCGCTCCTGGCCGGTGCACTGCGTGGCCGGCACGGAAGGGGTCGGATTCCACCCGAACTTCGCCCCGGCCGTCGCCTCCGGCGCGATCGCCGCGGTCTTCGACAAGGGCGCGTACGCGGCGGCGTACAGCGGCTTCGAGGGCCTCGACGAGAACGGCACCACCCTGGCCGACTGGCTGCGCGCCCGCGAGGTCACCGAGGTGGACGTGGTCGGCATCGCCACCGACCACTGCGTCCGCGCCACGGCCCTGGACGCGGTGCGCGAGGGCTTCGCCACGCACGTACTGCTCGACCTCACCGCGGGCGTCGCGGAACACACGACGGGGCGGGCACTGGAGGAGCTGCGCGAGGCGGGCGTGGAGCTCTCCGGCAAGCCGGTGGTCTGACAGGCTGACTTCCGCGGGTCGGCGGCACCTCAGGGGCGGAGGCCGTCGCAGGTGATGTTCAGGTGGCGGGGGCCGCGCAGGACCGCGTTCTGCCGGTAGGGGGGCGGGTCTTCGACCAGACGGGGGTTGTCGAGCCTGCGCGCCAGTTCGGTCAGTGCGAGCTGCGCCTCCAGCCGGGCGAGCGGCGCGCCGAAGCAACTGTGGATGCCGCTGCCGAAGCCGAGGTGCTGGATGTCCTTGCGGTCCGGGTCGAACCGGTCGGGGTCGGTGAAACGCTTCGGGTCCCGGTTGCCTGAGGCCAGGACGAGCCAGAGCGATGCCCCCTTGGGGATGGTGACACCGCCGACCTCGATGTCCGCGAGAGTGGTGCGCTGCGGCACCAGCTGCACCGGAGGCTCGTAGCGCAGCAGCTCCTCCACGATCGGGACGGACAGGCGCGGTTCGTTTCGCAGCCGCTGGAGAGCGTCCGGGTGGCGCAGCAGGGTGAGCATGCCGTTGGTGATGAGATTGACGGTCGTCTCGTGGCCGGCGATCAGCAGGAGGGCCGCGGTGCTGAGCAACTCCATGGTGGTCATCGCCCCGTCCGGTCCCTGGGCGGTCGCCAGCTCGGAGAGCATGTCGTCGCCGGGTGCCTTGCGGCGTTCCTCGATCAGTCCGGCCAGGTACATGCCGAGCTCGGTCCGGGCCTGAGTCGCGATGCGGTTGCGCTCGGTGGGGTCCTCGTCCGGGGACGGGTCCAGGCTGGCGGCGAGGGTGTCCGCCCAGGTGTGGAACCGCGCCTCGTCCTCGCGCGGCACCCCGAGCAGTCGGCAGATCACGGTCACCGGAAAGGGGTAGGAGAACTGGTCGACGAGATCGATCCGGCCCCCGTCGCTGCCCCCGTCCACGAGACCGTCGATGAGGCCGGACACGATCGCGGCGAGTTCACCGCGCATGGCGTCGACCCGGCGGGGGCTGTGGGGTGGGCCGAAGGGACGGTTCGTCATACGGCGCAGCCGGTCGTGCTCCGGCGGATCGAGCTTCAGGAAACTGGGCGGCAGCGTCGTCCCCTCCTCCCCCTGGGACAGCTCGTCGCCGACCTGCGCCGTGAGATTGCGGGCGTCGGAGCTGATCCGCGGGTCGTGCAGGAGGTTCTGGATCTCGAAGTAGGTGCTGACGACGTACGGGCCGTCTCCCTCATGGACCACCGGCGTCTTGCGGAGCTCGGCGTAGAGGGGATACGGGTCCGCGCGGTTGGCGTAGTCCAAGATCTGCCGCAGGAGCATGGCTTGCGTCATGAGGGATCCTCGTGTGCGTGGGAGGTCATGACCGGGCGGGGGTGAAGGTGATCCGCCGGTCGGCCGGCGAATAGCCGCTGAGGGTGATGGTCGGACCGTGGGTGGGGACCGAGGGGTCCGGGAAGCCTGCCGGGACCGGGCGCCGGCCCTCGGGGCGGCGGTCCACGGTGAGGAACGGCGGCGGGAACGGCGCCGTCGTCTCGATGAGCTGCTGGTAGAACTGCAGCCACCGCGTCTGGTCGAAGGTGACGGCCGCGATGACGCGCCCCTGGTATCCGTACACACCGGTGAACCGGCGCTCGGCGAGCGAGCCCTGTGCGACGAGGATCTCCTCGCCCATGGACGGGACGCCCACGGACTTGATGTTCACCCCGAACTGTGAGGACCAGAAGGCCGGCACCCACAGGTGCGGGCGGCGGTCCACGCTCTCGCTCAGCATGTTGTGCGCGGCGGTCTCGGCCTGTGCGACGGCGTTGCCCCAGTGTTCGAGGGACAGGAACTGATAGCCGAACAGCGCGTGCGGGGAGCGTGCCACATCGCCGGCCACGAAGATGTCGTCGGTGACGATGCCCCTGATGTCGAAGGCCCGGCAGCCGGCGTCGCAGGCGATGCCGCGGGGGCCGGCGCCGAGGCCGGATCCCGCGAGCCATTCGGTGTTGCGGGTGGCGCCGAGCGAGACGACGACCACGTCCGTCTCGATGGTGGCGCCGTCGGACAGATGGGCGGCGCGGACCCGTCGCGCCGAGTCGCCCTCCAGCCCGGTGACCATGATGCCGCAGCGCAGGTCCACTCCGTTTTCGCGCTGCAAATCGGCGGCCACCTCGCCTACGACGCCACCGAGCGCGCCGACCAGGGGCGCAGCCGCCCGTTCCGCGACGGTGACCGGAAGCTCGCGCTCCCGGCAGGCGGAGGCGATCTCAGAGCCGGTGAAACCGGCGCCGATCACCAGCACTCGGCGGGGTCCGTCCGCCAGCCGCCGGTGCAGGGCGGCCGCGTCGTCGCGCGTGCGCAGGACGAAGACACTGTCGAGCTCCGCTTCGCTCTCGTTCGGCCAGGGTCGCGCCCGTACGCCCGTCGCGATGAGCAGCCGGTCGTACTCCACCTCGTCGCCGTCGGCCAGCCGTACCCGCCTGGCCGCCATGTCCAGCCCGGTGGCCGCGACCCCGAGCCGCCACTGTGCGTCCAGATTCCGGCGGCGGGGCAGGGCGGTGTGTTCGGCGGTCGCCTTGCCCAGGAGGACCTGTTTGGACAGCGGGGGCCGGTCGTACGGCTCGTAGGGTTCGTCGCCGATCAGCGTGAGCGAGCCGGCGAAGCCCTCCTCCCGCAGGGTTTCCGCGGCTCTGAGACCGGCGAGGGAGGCGCCCACGATCACGATGCGCCCTTCGCGTTTGAGCCATTTCACGAATCCGTCACTGTGCACGGGACATCCCCTGCGCCGGCGCGGCTTCGTCGAGCTCGTCGAGGAGGATGGCCCCTACCGGGCACGCGGCGACGGCTCGTGCCACGTTGTCCCGCTGTGCTTCGTCGGCCTGTGGGTTGTACAACAGGCCCTCTTCACCATGCATGGCGAAGACATCGGGGGCGAGGAACGCGCACTGCGCGTACCCCTGGCAGCGGTTGAGATCGACGACAAGCCTCACCAGGATCGGTCCTTCCCATGGACTGGTCATTCCTCGGCGCCAGCATGGGAGAGCAGGCGCGCCCACGCTCGTCGTGGTGGGCCGAAGGTGTGACGGTCATGTGACACCGAGGGGGCTCGGGCGGGACCGGAAGCCCGCCCGGAGAATGTGAACGCTCACGATCAGGGACCAGCACGGAAAGACCAGTTCGGACCAGGGAATGCTCGGCCCGAGGAAGAGCAGTGTCAGGCCGACGAGGTAGCCCAGAACGGTGAGCGGGCGCGGAAAGAAGCCGAGGCGGTGCCCGATGGCCGAGGTCGTGAAGGCGAATACGGCGGCCATCCGCATCGAGTAGGTCGTCATCAGGGTGTACGCGAAGTGCTCCCCGAAGCCCCCGGGCGGCTGCCCCGTACCCGCCCCGGCAGTGTCCAGCACACTGCCGGCGGCTGCGGCGGCCCCGAAGAGTGTGGCCACGAAGAGCAGGCCGCTGCCCAGGAACACGGTGGCGATGAACCTGTCCTCCCGCTCACCGGCCTGCGAGCGCAGCGCGCCCATGAACCAGAGGAAGAAGATGCCGGCGAACGGTACGAGTCCGAGCGCCGTGCGCAGCGCCTCCTGTTGCGAGGGGTCGCGGGACGTGTCGGCCTCCGCCCCTTCGGGCAGCGCCACCCGGACCAGCACGATCGCAGCCGTGGTCAACAGCGCGAAGGCGATCCCCACCACCCCTGCCGCCCGGGGGGTCTGCAGGCGCTGCTCGTTCGACGCCATGGACCGCTCGCTTTCTCCCCCCGTACCAGCAAGCGGCCTCATCCGCGGCCACGCCACCAGGGCCACCCGTGCGGGTGAGAGGTCAGCTGCGGAGCAGTGCTCGTATCGGGTGCCAGAGTTCTTCCGCGTCCTGCGGGGCGCCCCGCCAGAGCAGGCCGTCCGGGTGGTGCAGGACCGCCGTGACCTCGTCCGGGGTGGGCGGTTCCGCGTTGCCGCGGAGGTAGACCGCGCGCAGGCCCAGATTGCGCAGCCGGGTCAGGGCGCGGGCGCGGTTGGCCGCGTGGACCAGGACGCGCACCGGTCCGTCGCCGTCCGGGCCGGAGGTCCCGCCGTCGTACGTGGGCCGCGGAAGCGTGAGCGCGACCACCACTCTGCCGTTCGGCAGCTTGCTGAAACCTCCACCGGCCATGACCGTCCAGCTCCCCCGTGAGACGCCACTGTCGACTTGCTGTCAATAAGCAGTTCGTAGGACGCATCTAAACGCGAACGGCCGCCGCCCGCTAGAGGGCGACGGCCGATCATGCGCTGACCTGCGATGTTACGAACTATTTGGTCGACGGACCGACCTTCACAGTGATCGTCTGGCCGCTCTTGGGCTCCTTGACGATCACGATCCGGGTGTTGGTGTCAGGAACCTGAACGCTTCCGGTCGGGTTCTCCGCGTACCAGTACGTCCCCTTGCGGTCGTCGAAGACCGGGTTGCCCTTCTGCGCCTTCACCCGCACCGGCCGGCCGGCGCTGTGCAGCGTGAAGCTGTCCGTGGCGTACCGGCCGAACGGCGCGTCGAAGGGCTGGATCTTGTTGCGCATCAGCGTGCCGTCCGCCCACTTCAGCGGCTTGGCGTGCGCGTCGACCGGCAGGACCAGGCCGTGTCCCGGGTGGGCGCTGACGTTGTTGTCCTTCTGGGAGGTGTCCCACAGCCAGACCATCAGGCCGTTCTGGTACGGGTAGTGCTCGACCCAGTCGGGACGGGCGGGGGCGAACCCGAAGTTGTACGGGCCGACCTTCAGCGTCTTGTCGTACGACACGTACTGACGGTTCTCGGCCAGGTAGTACTGCGGGTACTCCTGCGTGAAGGACTCACCGATACGCGAGAAGCCCTTCGCGGTCCAGCCGTCGTCGTCGCCCTCGGCGCCGTCCGTGAAGAGCGGCGAGCCGTCGGCGGTGACGGTGATGGCGTCGGCGGTGAAGCCCTTGCCGCCCGCGCCGCCGTCCGTCTGGTAGCGGAAGCGGACGTCGACCTTGTTGCCCGCGTAGGCGTCCAGCGGGTAGACGAGCTTCTTCCAGGCGCCCGAGACATCGGTCAGGGCCGGGTTGTCGGCGGCGTCGCGCGGGAGCGCCTTGCCGTCGGCCGTGCCGTCGACGGCCGTCCAGTTGGCGCCGCCGTCGGTGGAGACCTCGGTGTACAGGTAGTCGTACTCGGCCTCGATGTCGTACCAGCCCTGAAGCTCCAGGGAGGCCTTGGACTTGCCGGTGAGGTCGACGGACCGGGTGAGGGTGTTCTTGAGGTCGTCACCCATGTCGCTCCACCACTGCTTGGAGCCCTCGACGGGCTTCACGACAGTCGTGGTGACCGGCTTCTTCGGCAGCTCGACGACGAGCGCCTGCTTGTTCTTGGTGTTGTACGCGGAGACGCCCAGCTTGTGGGTCGACTTCGTCGCGGCCTTGGCCTTGTCGTAGTCGAGCCAGCCCAGCTGGAGCTTGTCCCACGCGGTCATGTCGCCGGGCAGGTCGCCGATGGAGTCCTTGCCGGTGCCGAGCCAGGAGCCCGCCGACATCAGGGACCAGAAGCCGACCGAGTTCTCGGCGCCGCCGGTGGTGTCGTAGAGGTCCGGCAGACCGAGGTCGTGGCCGTACTCATGGGCGAAGACACCGAGGCCGCCGTTCTCGGGCTGCATGGTGTAGTCGCCGACCCAGATGCCGGTCTCGCCGATCTGGGTGCCGCCGGCCTTGTTGTTCGCGGGGCCGGTCTTGCCCGCGTTGGTGCCGTACGCGTACCAGCGGTGCGCCCACAGGGCGTTGGTGGCCTGGGCGCCGCCGCCCGCGGACTCGTCCTCGCCGGCGTGCACGATCTGGAAGTGGTCGATGTAGCCGTCGGACTCGTTGAAGTTGCCGTCGGCGTCGAAGTCGTAGCGGTCCCACTGGTCGTACGCGGCGAGCTGCGCCTTGATCTGGGCGTCGGTCTTGCCGGCCGCCTTCTGCGCCGCGGCCCAGGCGGTCACACCGTCGCGGACGGTGTCCCACACGTTGGCGCAGTTGGACTGGCCGCAGTAGTTGGAGCCGTAACGGGCCTCGTTGTAGTCGACCCTGACCCAGTCGGAGACTTCACCGTCGACCGAGTAGCGGCCCGCGGAGGTCTTCTCGTAGTACGTCTTGAGCGAGTGCTTGCCCTTGCCCGTACCGAAGTAGAGCTCCTGGAAGTGCTCGCGGTTGTAGTCCTTCTGCCAGGCCGTGCTGTTGTCCTTGGCACGGTCGGGCTGGGCTATCTGGTTGCGCAGCGGGCCGGGCTCGCCGCCGTACTTCTTCGCCGGCGGCTTGGGGCCGTCGGGGCCGTCCGGGTCGAACATCGTGGTGTCGTCGACCTTGTCGCCGAACTCCACCAGGATCGTGAAGATCTTGTCGGTCTTCTCGCGGCCGAGCTCGACGTACTTGCGGTCGTCCAGCCTGACCACCTGGGACGCGCCGCGCTTCTCCACCTTCAGGTCGCCCGCGAGGACCTGCTCGAGCGCGGCTTCGCGCTGCTCCTCCTGCTGCTTGCTGAAGGGGCCTTCGAGATCGTGCTCGACGTGCCCCTTCTTCACGGCAGCCGGGTCGTGGCGGTCAACCGCGGCGGCTCCCGGTGCCTTGTCGTCGGCCTGTGCCGTGGCGAACGTGGACGCCGTGGCGGCGCACGCGGCCATGGTGACCACCACGGCGGCAGCCTTGATCGCTCTCCTCGTACTGGTCACTTGATGTGTTCCCCTCCCGCGGCCGCAAGGGCACGGACCTAAGGGTGAGGGGTTCCGGCGCGGCACGCGTCTCAAGTGACGACATTCGACCGGAGTTACGAGAGAAAAGACAGACCTTGACTTGAACAGACCAACTGCACTACGTGGGGGACCGATTCCGGAATCCGGACGTCGTCGGACCCGATCGGATACCGCCGGCGCCGACGCCGGGCTGGTCCCGGGCACCGCCGACCGGCGCGCCCATCCCGCCTGTTGGGACGGCGAATGACTCCGTGCGCCCCCCATGCTCCGGCACCGTGGGTTAGGTCACGCTTACTGGCGGTTCCCCTCGGGCATCCACCGTCGTAGAGTCGCTTGACAGTGCGACCGAGTTGAGCCGACTGCCCATTCGCTGTTCGTTGCCTTCGAGGACGGATCACGCCATGCCGCGTCCGACTGCCGCACAACTCGCTTACGGTTCGGCCACCGTCATCGCCTCCACCATCGTCATGCTGCTGCTCTCGCAGACGAGCACAGGACTCGGGGTCGCGGTCATCTCGGCGGCAGCCCTCGCACTCGGTGTCGTCGTCGCGGTGATAGTGCCCGCGCCCAAAAAGACGGCACGCACGGTTCGTTCGAACCGTGCGTCCGTACCGTCGGGCGCGCCCGCCGCGCGAGTACCGGAACCCGAGCATTCACTGCACCGCTGAGCCCGGCACCCCGCTGGTGGCGCCTAGTCGGTGGTGACCACCACCGTCTTGCCCGCCTTGTCGTGCAGGCCCTGTTTGTACGGCTTGTCCATCACGATCGTGATGGCGAGCACGATCTGCCAGATACATGGGCAGCAGAGCAGTGCGGGCAGCCACAGCACCGTGGCGCGCATCAGCGACGCGCTGGTGTCCGGGGTGGTTCCGTCGTTGAGCATCGCCACGCGCAGCTTCAGCAGCTTCTTGCCGACGGTCTGCCCTGACGTCTTCACCATCAGGGTGTCGTAGCCGATGAAGGCCACGATCGCGATCAGCGTCCAGATCAGGCCCCCGCCGCTGTACGAGTCGACGAACACGTCCGAGGCGTCCTCGCCCCTGTCCACGGTGAAGCGGCTGCCGAACGGGATCTGGATCAGGCCCAGCGGGATGGCGATGATGAGCGCGTCGATGATGCGGGCCACGAGCCGCTTGCCGAAATCGGCGAGCGGCGGCATCCCGGCGAGCGGATCGGGCGGGCCGTACCCTCCCCCGCCGCCGTAGGGGTCGTACGGCGGAGGCGGCGTGCCACCGCCGCTGCCGTACGGAGACCCGGGACCCGGCGGGCCCTGGGAGCCGGGCGGGGTGTCGTACGGAGAACCGCCGGCCGGGGGCGGCTGGTCGGGCGGCGGCTTCTTGAGAAACGGGTCGTCGTCGGGCGGCGGGCCGGGCGGCGGCGGTTCGGTACTCATGGCCGTAAGTCGACCGCGCCCGGGGGCGCGCCGCAACGGATGCGCGCCGTTCGGGGGAACCGGCGCCGCCGGGCCGCCGGGTGTCAGCCCGCCACGAACGTACGGGCCGCCTTGTCGTGCCAGCACTGCCGCCACGGGCGGTCCACCAGGCACCACAGCACATTGACGACACCGATGGCGAGCGCGCCGAGCAGCCCGTACACCAGCCAGCGGCGCAAGGCCGCGCCGAACGACGGGGGTTCGTGCGACTCGATGTCCCGCACCTGTACACCGCAGACCTTCTTGCCGAGGGTGCGGCCCCACTTGGCGGTCGGCAGCGCCTCGTAGAGGACACCGAAGACGAGCAGGGCGCCGAGCACGATCCCGAGGTACCCGGCGGTGGTCCCGTCGATCAGCCAGACGGTGACCGTCTCCCCGGACAGCTTGGCCGCGTCGACCTTGTCGTCGATGTGTTCGACCGCCCTCGTGAGCAGCGGTACGGCGACGGCACCGACAACCGCGCCGAGCATCACCGAGTCGATGAGCCGCGCCGCCAGCCGCTTGCCGAGACCGGCGGGCCGGGCGGCTGCCTGGGCCGCGGCCATCCGCTGGAACGGGTCACTGACGGGCGGCTTCCACGGCGTCACCGGCTGCTGCTCGGCCTCGGCGGAGCGGGCGAGCTGGTGCACCTGCTGCGGCCAGGACGCGGCGCCGCCGCCCTGCCCGGACGAGAGCGGGGTCGCCGGAGCCGGCGCCGGAGCCGGCTCGGGCGCGGCGGCCTGCTGCGGCGGTACGGGCTGCTGGGGCGCCGGCGCCACGGGCTGGGGCTGAACCGGCGCCTGCGGCTGGGCCTGGGCCTGGGCCGGTACGGCGTGCTGCTGCTGTTGCTGTTGCTGAGCGGGCCCGGGCCGCGGCGGTGTGCCGGTGGCCGGGGCTGTGGCGCGGATGGACATCGTGCCGTCCGTACGGCTCGTACGGGCGGACGCGCCGCCCGGTGCCCGCATGCCCGGCAGCGCGCCGCCGCTCGGGTCCGCCTCCCCGGCCGGGGCCGCCGGGGAACGGGGGTCCTGCGCGGGCGCGCCCCAGGAGACGCGGCTGTCCAGGTCGCCGCCGAAACCGGTCTGCCGCGAGGTGTCGGCCTGCCACGCGGAAGCCGGTTCCGGACGGCTGCCGTGCAGGTCGTCCGGCCCGGACGGGGACGCCGACGCCTGCTCCGGCTCCTCGTCGAGGAAGACCGGCCCGGTCTCCTCGTGCGCGGGGGCGGCGGGCCGCGGCGGCCCCGCGCTCGCACCCCCGGCCGGTGCGGGGCGGCTCGTTCCGGGCACCCAGGCGGCACCGTTCCAGTACCGGACATAGCCGGGAATCGACGGATCGGGGTAATACCCCTCACGGGCTGCGTTCTCGCCGTCACCAGGAGAAGCCACCAATGTCCCCAACTCCGATCATCACCAACACAATCCAGGGAGGACACTAACGAAGAACCCGGGCCAAGTAGGTAAAGAGACCGGGAGAATACCCGCGTTCGAGCGACAGTCCGAAAATCCCGCGGCCGAGGTGCTAGGGGGTGTCCGGTCGATCAGGCCGGATCAGCGAGCGGCGGCTGGTGCACTGCACTCGCTCCGCTCGCTCCGTCTCGG
>NZ_JANAVP010000094.1 GCF_024213665.1 Streptomyces sp. A3M-1-3 | reverse complement strand
GCTTATGAACCTGACGGAATGGGCACGTGCACAGGGCATCGCCCCTCGTACCGCGTACCGCTGGTTCCGTGAGGGCACGTTGCCGGTCCCTGCGGAACGGGTAGGGCCGCGCACCATTCTGGTCAACATCGACGCGAATACTTCACTGTCCGTGACGGGTGGTGTGGGTCTGTATGCCCGTGTGTCTTCTCACGATCAGAAGGCCGATCTGGAACGCCAGGTGGCCCGGCTGTCAGCGTGGGCAGCGAAGGCCGGGCACACGGTGGTTCGTGTGGAGTCCGAGATCGCGTCCGGCATGAATGGGGGACGCGCCAAGGCCCGTCGTCTGCTGGCCGATCCGAAGGTGACGACCGTGGTGGTTGAGCACCGGGATCGCCTTGGCCGGATGAACACCGAACTCGTTGAGGCCGCGTTGGAGGCTGCCGGGCGTCGTCTC
>NZ_JANAVP010000011.1 GCF_024213665.1 Streptomyces sp. A3M-1-3 | reverse complement strand
CGATTCACCGGGGTATGCAAGCACAACACGACCGACAACGCACTTCTGCGACCAGCACTTTCGCAACAGACCCTAGGGCGAGCACCATGACGAGGTACAAGAAGGCCGGCAGGGGCTGGGGCCGGTCGGTTCCACGGCTTTAGGCAGCCACCATGGGGCGAGCCTCTAAGATCATGGCCCCAGATCGGGCTATTGCGGGCAGGCGAGGTGCTGCCCGATTCGCGGCCAGCGTAAGGGGCCATGATCTCTCGCCCCATGGCAGCTCCCGCCCAAAGCCGCTCCACCGACCTCAAGCGATTCTGTCCCGCCGAGCCCGGTCACGGCGTACGCTCGGCGCGTCTTGTCTTGGGGGTGTCGTGACGAAGGACCGCAGCGGTTCAGGAGAGAGCCGCGTTCTGCATTACTTCCAGGCGAAAAGTCGCCAGCTTCTGGCGACGTCCGATCTTGCAGTATGCGAGCACTCCGGATTGTCGGGAAGCCATCGCGAGGAGTTTCAGCGCATATACCTCCGAGAAGTGATCCCGCGGAGGTATGAGGTAGGGAGGGGAATGGTTTATGGGTTGTTTGGCCGCAGTCGAGAAGCGGACATCGTGCTTTGGGATTCACAGAATTACCCAAGCCTACCCATGTCGGACCACTCGTTCTACTTCGCTGAATCGGTTCGTGTAGTCATCGAATCGAAGAGTCGCTGGTCAATGCAAGATTGGCGCGACGTCCAAGAAAAGACGCGCACGATTCGCTCCATCACGCTCGACTATTCTCCGAGTCTTCGTGACGAGATCTCCATGCTCCAGCAGGACGTGGTTGCCTTAAAGGCAGGGCATGAGCACAATGGTGCGCTCATCGTGAGGCCGAGGATCGGCACCGCCGCAGTATTCATAGAAGGTGGGGGCGACTTCCTTAGGAAGCCGGAGGCGATTTCGGAAGAAATAGAGGAGAGCGCCGAGGACTCTTGGCCCGACGTCACTCTTTTTCTTCGCGAAGGGGTTGTAATATCCAAGCATGAATGAGGGTGATCCATGCATGGATTTCTATCGCCTCAAAGAAAATGCTCTCATGGTGTTCACTAATACTATGCTTCACATGCTAATGGAGCGCACTGTATCCTCGCAGGGGCGATTCTATCTGGATAATTACATGCGGTCCGTAGCAGAAACTGAACCTTACGCGCGAATTGAATATCCGGGCACCCTGTGGCCCCCAGGCCGTACTCCCATATGGTGATGTCGGGGCGTTTTGGAAACTGGCAGACCTCAAGCTGCGTACAGCAGCGGCATACCGCAACCCCAGCAACCGCCCGCGTCCGGTAGTGTCCCTCCAGGGCCGTGAAGCGACCGGTACGACCGCCGTTGACCGATCCGGCTATAGCTACGGATCAGAAGCTTGCGCGTGCCCGTTGCGTGCCCGTTGCGTCGGGGAACAGCGGTCAACGACGGGTGTGGCAGCAGGTCGAATCGGCCGGCTCCCGCACGCGTCCTCGCTGGTCAGGACCACAACGCGCGCCGAATCAACGGCGATTCCCAAGCTCAGAGCGCGGGTTCGATTCCCGTCACCCGCTCCATTCCGGTCGGTCCGGCCCGCACGGACGAAGACCGTGGCCTCGCGTATGCCTTCCTTTCGGGCCTTCTCCTGCTCGTCGGAACCTCGTTTACCGTGCGCGCTGATCTCCTTGCGCATGCAGTGCACGGGGTCAGCCCAACGCGGCGGCATGACGGTCACGACGAGGACAGGCAGTCGAGCGTGCCCTTCCTCGCTGACGTGGACGTACGTGGGACGCCAGTCGATGCCGCCCACGTAGGGAGTGATCCACCGTTCAAGCTCCACGCTGTCGATTTCCGCCACCCCGTGATACCCATCGGGGTCCACTCCGACAACCAGGTACCCATGGCCTTCGACATGGCGAAGAGCGACGTCGGGCATTCGGTTGGCAAACCCGATCACAGCACGGGCAACATGCGCTATCGCGCTCTTGTCGCTCCTGTCCGCCGCCAAGAAGTCGAGGGACGACTCACTCCAACCAGTCCGTCTCGTCCGCTGCACTGGCCATGCGCACGGCACGGACCAGCTCCAGGTACTGCGAGGCACGCACAGGCGCACGGCTGGTGGCGAACTCCAGCGCCACAGGCTCACTCCTCCCCACGAGGAACGCCAGTATGGGCTACCAGGCCGGTGCCAAGGGGGAAAGCCGGGAAGTCTGCGGCTCCTCCCCCTAGGCTGCCGATATGGCTGTCTCCTCACAGATGGTGCCCCTGGGTACGCACGCGCCTGACTTCGCGCTGCCCGATCTGACCGGCCGGACTGTCCGCCGCGACGACTTCGCGGACGCGCCTGGGCTGCTGGTCGCGTTCCTGTGCAACCACTGCCCCTATGTGCGCCATGTCGAGGGCGGACTCGGCACTCTGCTCGCCCGGTACCCGAGCCTGGCGGTGGTGGGCGTGTGCGCCAACGACGCCGACGCCTATCCGGATGACCGGCCCGAACGCCTGGCCGAGCAGGCCCGGCGGGCAGCGTGGACCTTTCCCTACCTGGTCGACGCCGACCAGACCGTCGCCCGTTCCTACCAAGCCGCCTGCACCCCGGATTTCTTCCTCTACGACAGCCGGCGCCGACTGGCCTACCGCGGTGCGATGGACGAGTCCACGCCGGGGAGCGGCAAACCGGTCACCGGTGAACTGCTGGATGCCGCGATCGTCCACGTACTGTCCGGTGAGCCGGTACCCGAGCCGCATCGGCCGAGCATGGGCTGTTCCGTGAAGTGGCGATCGTGACCAGCGCACGCCCTCCAGCAATCGATGAGTGATCGATGAGTGATAGAAAGAGGGCATGTTCGGGCGTTTCGGGCGTTTCGTTCGGTCTGCCGCCCCGCCGTCCCGCGCATCCCCGGGGCGTCCCCGGCGCTCCTTCCTCGGGGTGCGCAGTGTCGCCGGTCAGGTGCTGCTGCTGCAGCTGGTGGTCGTGGTACTGCTGATCGCTGCCGCCGTCGGGACGCTGGTGCTGGAGGCGCGCGGCGAGAATACGCGTGAGGCCCGGGACCGGTCGATGGCCGTCGCCGAGACGTTCGCGCACGCTCCTGGGACGGCGGCGGCCATGACGAGCGCCGAACCCAGCGAGGTGCTGCAGCCGCGTGCCGAGCAGATCCGGAAGCAGACCGGCGTGGACCTCATCGTCGCGTACTCCCCGGAGGGGATCCGCTATACGCACCCCGACCCGGACCTCATCGGGGAGCCCGTCCTCGGCAGCGGCGAGGTACCGAAGCAGGCCCATACGCAGATCGACGAGACCACCGAGGGGCTCTCCGTGCTCTCGCTGGTCCCCGTCACCACGGCTGACGGCTCGACTGTCGGCACGGTGGGGGTCGGGATCACCGTCGAAAGCGTGAGCACCGTGGTCAACCGCCAACTCCCGGCCCTGCTGGGGGGCGCGGCGATCGTGCTCGCGCTGGGCACCGCCGGCTCGGCGCTGGTGGGCAGGCGGCTGCGGCGGCAGACCCACAATCTGGACCCCGCAGAGATGGCCCGTATGTACGAGCACCATGACGCGGTCCTGCACGCGGCCCGGGAGGGCGTGCTCATTGTCGGGGAGGACGGCCGGCTGCTGCTGGCCAACGACGAGACGCGGCGGCTGCTCGGGCTGCCCGCGGATGCGGAGGGGCGCAGCATCACCGAGCTGGGCCTGGACGAGGGCCTCGTCGCGCTGCTGACCTCCGGCCGCAGTCCCACCGATGAGCTACACGCGGCCGGGGAGCGGCTGCTGGCCGTCAGCGTGCGGCCGACCGGCCCCTACGGCGGTCTGCCCGGCAGCGTGGCGACGCTACGGGACACCACCGAGCTGGAGGCGCTCGCCGTCCGGGCCGAGGCGGCGCGGACGCGGCTGAAGCTGCTGTACGACGCCAGCGTGCGGATCGGCACCACCCTCGACGTGGTGCGCACTGCCGTGGAGCTGACGGAGGCGGCCGTCCCCCGGTTCTCCGACTTCGCCAGCGTCGATCTGCTGGACCCCGTACTGCGCGGCGAGGAGCCGGTGGGGCTGGAGATGCGCCGGATCGCCCTCAGCGGCATCCGGGACGACCACCCCCTCTATCCGCTCGGCCGGCTGATCAGTCTCGCACCGAACACCCTGCAGGCATTCGGCTTCGCGAGCGGCCGGACGGTGCTGGAGCCGGAGCTGCCCGCGTTCTCCGGATGGCAGGAGCAGGACCCTGCACTGGCCGAGGTGATCGTCGGCTATGGCATCCACTCCCTGATCACTGTGCCGGTCCGGGCCCGGGGCATCATCCTCGGCATGGCCTCCTTCTGGCGCTCGGAGAAGCCCGAGCCCTTCGACGAGGAGGACGTCTCCCTCGTCGAGGAGCTGGTCGCCCTCGCGGCGGTGAGCATCGACAACGCCCGCCGCTTCACCCGCGAGCACACCACGGCCGTCACGCTGCAGCACAGCCTGCTGCCGAGTGGGCTGCCCGAGCAGGACGCCCTGGAGGTCGCACACCGCTATCTGCCTGCCAAGGCGGTGGGCGGCGACTGGTTCGACGTCATCCCCCTGCCGGGTGCCCGGGTCGCCCTGGTGGTCGGCGATGTGACCGGCCACGGTCTGCAGGCCGTGGCCACGATGGGCCGGCTGCGCACTGGCATCCACAATTTCGCCGCCCTGGACATGGCCCCCGACGAGCTGCTGGCCGGCCTGGACGATCTGGTCATCCGGATCGACGAGAACCAGCCCGCCGTCGGTGACAGCGCCCAGATCACCGGGGCCACCTGTCTGTACGCCGTCTACGACGCGGTCACCGGCCGCTGCACCCTGGCCCGGGCCGGTCACCCCGGGCCCGCCGTGATCCGCCCCGACGGCACGGTGGACTTCCCCGAGATCCCCGCCAGCCCGCCGCTGGGCCTGGGCGGCCTGCCCTTCGAAACCGCGGAGCTGCAACTGCCCGCGGGGAGCAGGCTGGTCCTGTTCACCGACGGTCTCATCACCGGCCTGGACCGGGACATCGACACCGGCCTGGACCGGCTGCGCGGCGCGCTGTCCGGCGTGGGGGCGGAGCGGAGCCCGGAGGCAATCTGCCAGTCGGTGGTCGGCACCATGCTGCCCGCCGAACGTAGCGACGACATCGCGCTGCTGGTGGCCCGCACCCGGCTGCTGGACCCGGGCCAGGTCGCCCACTGGGAGGTACCGAACGATCCCGCGGAGGTCGGCCGGGTACGCGCCTCATGCGCCCGGCAGTTGGAGGAGTGGGGGCTTGACGTGGTGAGGTTCACCACCGAGCTCATCCTCAGCGAGCTGATCACCAATGCCATCCGGTACGGCTCCGAGCCCATCCGGGTGCGGCTGTTGCATGACCGCAGCCTGATCTGCGAGGTATCCGACGGCAGCAGCACCTCACCGCATCTGCGACGGGCGGCCACGACGGACGAGGGCGGGCGAGGTCTGTTCCTGGTCGCCCAGATGGCGAAGCGGTGGGGGACGCGGCACACGGCCGACGGAAAGATCATCTGGGCCGAGCAGGTCCTGCACCCCGGCTCGGCGGACAGCGCGGACGGCGCCGGGAAGCCGGTCCAGGAGGCCGGACTGCCGACCCTGTGGGACGACGTACCGGCCCTGTGAGAGTCCCCGCCGGCCAACACCGAGCGTGACAGTGTCCCGTATGAGCGATGTGATGACGACAGCCCTCGCCGGCGCGGCCGCGGGTCTGGGGTGGCGATGCCGGTGGGGGCCGTGGGCGTGCTGCTGATCCAGGAGGGCATGCGCGGGCGGCGCGAGGCCGCCGCCGCCGCGGTCGCGCTCGTCGACATGGTGTACGCGGCGGTGGCGACCGCCCTCGGGCCGCTGGTCGCCGGTGCGCTCGCGTGGGGCCGAGGCGTGGGTACGGCCAAGTCCCCGAACTCGGCGGGTTCGACCACTGGCGGCCAGCTACCGGCCGTGCGATCGATCTCCGTCAGACCGTCCAGCGCGATCCGTGCGCTCGACAGGCCACCCCGCAGAGTGCGCCGGTAATCGGCGGCTCGCCGACCGCTCGGAGCACCGTCGCCGTGGCCGCTGATAGATGGGCCCCCGGCTTCGGTTCGGGCCAGGTTGCTCTCGCCGTCTGGGGACTCCCCGTCCAAACCAAGCGCCAGGTTCCTATCGGTACCCGTACCCCGGGACGGCGCCGGGGCGGGCGACTGGCGGGCCAGGTGCTCCGCGTAGGCCGTGCGGGCGCGCTCCTGGTCGGCGGCCCACACGACGTCCCATTCGAACAGCGGCTTGCCCATCGCATCGGCTTCGGGCACGCCCGGCTGAGCGGAGGCCCGATGGCACACGCGGCCGACCTGTTCATCGAGGCGGCCGACCTGGCGGAGCGCCTCGATGACCGCCAGGCCCTGCAGAACGCCATGTTCGGCCTGGGTGACGCCTACCGTCAGCTGCCCGTGCCGCCCCTGAGGTTCCCCTAGGTTTCCCTGATATGTGTCAGGTTCCTTTGACAGGTGCAGCCGGGGGTGTCAGCTTTGAGTGACAGGTACGTAGGAAGGGGGTCCCGATGACCGGAGTCCCGGCCCCGCAGCCGAGCGGGGACGAGCTGCTGAAGGTCCTCGGGGCGCTCGGCAATCCGCATCGCATGCGGATCGTCGCAGCCCTCGTCGACGGGGGCCGCAACTATGTCAGCCAGCTCGCCCGCGAGCTGGGCATGGGCCGCCCGCTGCTGCACATGCACCTGCAGCGGCTGGAGGCCGCGGGGCTCGTCACCGGCGAGCTGGAGCTGTCGGAGGACGGCAAGGCGATGAAGTACTTCGAGGTCACGCCGTTCTGTTACGCGCTGACCCCCG
The DNA here is from genome assembly GCF_024213665.1 of Streptomyces sp. A3M-1-3. Classification (GTDB taxonomy): domain Bacteria; phylum Actinomycetota; class Actinomycetes; order Streptomycetales; family Streptomycetaceae; genus Streptomyces. The sequence continues at coordinate 194,695 of NZ_JANAVP010000011.1, read as the reverse complement.
AGGCCGTGGCCGAAGCGGCACGGACGATCACCGAGGAAGCCACAGAGACAGTGAAGGAGACTGCGCGATGAACGGAGCGGACTGGGCGGGAGTGGTCGGCGCCGGCGGTGTCTTCCTCCTCCTCATCGTGGTCGTCTGGCAGACCGCCGCGACGTGGCGGGCCCGCATGATGGCGTCCCGCGAGGAGCAGTACAAGCAGCTCGCGGCGAAGTACGCGGAACTCCTGGAGGACAACGTCGAGCTTCACCGGCGCACCCTCGAGGAGCTGACGCAGGCCCGCACCTCGATCACGTCGATGGAGAAGATGATGCGCGAGATCGAATAGCGGTACGGCAGTGGTACGGCCGGGAGCGGTAACTCCCGGCCGTACGCATGGAGAACACACCCCAGGCACATCCCACCCGTACGCCGCGGCAGGTCGGCAAACCATCACGCCGCGGTGCGGGTCCCGTGCGCCCCGAGCCGGTCATCGACCGGTCGTACTCCACACGAGGAGATTACTCATGAATGTGCTGCTCAAGCGTGCCGCGAGCGCCCCTGGGGGCCGTCGCACGAAATGGCTCGTGCTGGTGGCCTGGCTGATCCTGGCCGTCGCGCTGGGCCCGCTGGCCGGCAAGCTCGCCGAGGTCGAGGAGACCGGCCCCAATGCCTTCCTGCCGCGCGGCGCCGAATCCGCGCAGGTCAACACCGAACTGGAGAAGTTCCGTACAGACGCCCTGATGCCGGCCGTCGTTGTCTACACCGGCGAAGACGCGGCCGCAGTCAAGTCGAAGGCCGCGGCGGACCGTACGGCGTTGGCCGACTTCGCCGCCAAGGGTCAGCAGGTCTCGCAGCCCATCCCGTCCGAGGACGGCGAAGCTCTGATGACCATCATCCCCCTCGACACCAAGGGCGAGGTGACCGACGCGGTCAAGGAGCTGCGCGACATCGCCGGCTCCAACGCCCCGCCCGGCGTCGACATCGAGGTCGGCGGCCCCGCCGGTTCGCTCGTCGACCAGGTCGCGGTCTTCGATTCACTCGACGCCAACCTCATGATCGCCACCGGCCTGGTCGTGGCGGTGCTGCTGCTGATCACCTACCGCAGCCCCATCCTGTGGCTCTTCCCGCTGATGTCGGTCGGTTTCGCCGCGGTCCTCACCCAGGTCTGCACGTACCTGCTCGCCAAGTACGCGCATCTGCCCGTCGATCCGCAGAGCGCGGGGATCCTGATGGTGCTGGTCTTCGGCGTCGGGACGGACTACGCGCTGCTGCTGATCGCCCGCTACCGCGAGGAGCTCCACCGCAACGAGGACCGGCACGAGGCAATGAAGATCGCCCTGCGCCGCTCCGGGCCCGCGATCCTCGCGTCCGCCGGCACCATCGCGGTTGGCCTCGCCTGCCTTTTGCTGGCCGACATCAACTCCTCACGCTCCTTGGGCCTGGTCGGAGCGGTCGGCGTGATCTGCGGATTCGTTGCGATGATCACGGTCCTCCCGGCATTGCTGGTGATCGCGGGCCGCTGGGTGTTCTGGCCGTTCGTACCGCGGTTCGGCACCCCGGCCCGTAAGGCGACGACGATCTGGTCCCGGATCGGGTCGGCCGTCGCCCAGCGCCCCCGCTGGTCCTGGATGATGTCCATCGCCGTCACCGGCGTCCTCGCGCTCAGTGCGGTCGGCATCAACATGGGCCTGACTCAGTCCGAGATGTTCCAGGACAAGCCCGAGTCGGTCATCGCCCAGGAGAAGATCTCCGCGCACTACCCATCGGGCGCCTCCGATCCCGCGAAGATCATCGCCAACGCGGCTCAGGCCGTCGAGGTGAAGGCGGCCGCGTCAGACGTCGACGGAGTCGCCCGCGTCGAGAACGGCGACCGTACGGACGACGGCGAACTGAGCACCCTCTCCGTGGTGCTGAGGGACGCCCCGGACAGCCAGGCCGCCAAGGACGCCATCGGTGATCTCCGCGAGGCCGTGCACACGGTCGACGGCGCGGATGCCATCGTCGGCGGCACCACCGCACAGACCCTGGACACCCAGCGGGCCGCTGACCGTGACCTGAAGACCGTCATCCCGGTGGTCCTCCTGGTCGTGCTCCTCGTCCTGATCTGGCTGCTGCGCGCCCTGATCGCACCGCTTCTCCTGCTCGCCACCGTCGTGCTCTCCTACTTCGCGGCGCTCGGCGCCTCGAACCTCCTCTTCGAGCACGTCCTGGGCTTCGCCGGAGTCGACTGGTCCATTCCGCTGATGGGCTTCGTCTTCCTCGTCGCCCTCGGCATCGACTACAACATCTTCCTGATGCACCGGGTCAAGGAAGAGGCCAACCGGCTCGGCCACGCACGCGGCGTACTGGAGGGCCTGACCAGCACCGGCGGCGTCATCACCTCCGCGGGCGTCGTCCTCGCCGCGACCTTCGCCGTCTTCGCCGGGCTGCCCCTGGTGACCATGGCCCAGATGGGCGTCATCGTCGGCATCGGCGTGCTGCTCGACACCTTCCTCGTACGCACCGTCCTGGTCCCGGCCCTCGCCCTCGACCTGGGCCGCTGGTTCTGGTGGCCCGGCCGCCTCTTCCGCCACATGGAACGCAGGCCCGAGGAGGAGGCCGCCGGCTTGCCGGCCCTTGCCCACGACGGACCGGTCTGCGACTGATCAACCGAAAAGGATCCAGTACATGTCTGCTTCCCGTTCTCCCCGCCCCGTCCGCCGCAGGGTCTTCCTCGCAGTCGGAGGCACCGCGTCAGTCGTCGGCGCCGGCTGGGGAACCAACTTCCTGTTTGCCTACAACCGTCGCGACCGAAGCAACGTCGGCACGCTCGGCTTCCGCAATCCGCTGAAGATCCCTGACCTGCTTGACCCGGCGCCCTCCGCCGACGGGCTCAAGACCTACGAACTCAAACTCGCCCCGGGACAGACCGAGTTCCTTCCCGGCAAGAAGACCGACACCTGGGGCGCGAACGGCACCTATCTCGCACCTACCCTGCGGGCCCGCGACGGTGACAAGGTCTCCTTCTCCATACGCAACGACCTGCCGGACGCCACGACCCTCCACTGGCACGGGATGCATCTGCCGGCCGTGATGGACGGCGGACCACACCAGATGATCCCAGCGGGCGCGAACTGGCGGCCGGGTGGACCGTGCACCAGCCGGCCTCCACTCTCTGGTACCACCCCCATCCGCACGGCTCGACGGGCTCGCACGTCTACCGGGGTGTGGCCGGAATGATCATCCTGGACGATCGGCACTCGCTCCGTTCGGGGCTGCCGGGCGAGTACGGCGTGGACGACGTCCCCCTGGTGATCCAGGACAAGAACTTCCACGACGACGGCTCACTGGACTTCACCGAGACCACCCTCAGCGAGGACCTCGCGGCAGCGGACAACGTCGGCGTGCTCGGCGACACCATCCTCGTCAACGGCACCTACGACCCGCACTTCAAGGTCACCACACAGCGCGTGCGCTTCAGGCTGCTCAACGGATCCAACGCCCGCGTCTACCAGCTGGGCTTCCCCGACGATCGCACGTTCCATCTGGTCGCCGTCGACAACGGACTCCTCAAGCGCCCGCAGGCGCTGACCCGGCTACGGCTGGCGCCCGGCGAACGGGCCGAGATCGTCGTGGCGTTCAAGCCCGGTGAGGAGGCGGTGCTGCGCAGCTTCCGGCCCGACCTCAAGGTCGACTTTCCGAGCGGCCGCTTCTCCGGCGGCGACGACACCTTCGACATCATCGCGCTGCGCGCGGCGAAGACCCTGAAGGAGTCCCCCGAACTGCCCACCCAGGTCCCCGGCGCACCGGCCACCATCAAGGTGCCGAAGAACCCGCGGACCCGGAGGTTCCGATTCAGCGGTACCCAGATCAATGGCAGGGACATGGCCATGGACCGGGTCGACGAAGTAGTACCCGCCGGGACCACGGAGATCTGGGAGATCGAACGGGGCGATGGCCAGGTCCACGCCTTCCACATCCACGGCGCCACGTTCAATGTCCTCGAAGTACTCGGCGAGGAGCCGCCCGTCTTCATGCGCGGTCCGAAGGACACCGCCTATCTACCGGGCACAGGCACGATCAGACTCGCCGTCCAGTTCGACACCCTGACCGACGACGAGCGGCCGTACATGTACCACTGCCACATCCTGCGCCACGAGGACGCCGGAATGATGGGGCCAGTTCCTGGTCGTCGAACCCGGCCGCGAGGACAAGGTCTCCAAGGTCCTCCAGGACGGCAGCGGTTCGCACCATTGATCGACCTCACGACGGCTCCGTTGGCAGGCCCTCACGACGTAACTCGTGTCGCGTCGTCGGCTCGCCGGCATCCGCAGGCCGGTCGGGGTGCCGCCAGGCTCCTCTCGACTTCGTCCAACGCCGCTCGCGCGGCCGCGATCTGCGCCCGCAGCACCGCCCTCGGCTCGTCCGGCTCCGGCGTCCGGCCGAACACCCAGCCGACCATGGAGTACACGTAGAGCAGGAGCGCGCCGACGAGCAGGAAGCTCAAGGTGCCGGGCAGGCTCTTGCCCACAGCGACGATCACGATGCGCAATTGCGGCAGGAACCGGGCGGCGCGCAGAACCGGGGCAAGACCCGGCAGCCGCGTGGCGTTCTCCCGGGCGAACGGCATGAAGGCCAGGGCGACGACGGCCAGGTCGAATACGTTCCACGGATCGCGGAAGAAGTCTCCGGGGCGGTCGGCATGCGCTGCGGCGCGCAGCAGTATCTCGGCCGTGAACGCGGCGAGGAAGAGATGCTCAGCCGTACTGAGTACGTCATGCCACGCCGCGACGGCACCGCTGTAGGTCTCGATGCCGAGGAGTACGGCGTTGGCAGCGATGAGGCAGAAGACTGCGCTGCTGAAAGCGGTGGAGTCCACGATGCGACGGCTGCGGTCGGCAAGAGCCTGCCGTAACTGCCCGGCGGTCCGATCGGACATCGGGTGATCCATTCCTCTTCGGACCAGCTGGGCCCCGGAGAACTGGAAGGTCAACCGCTTGGCGGCCTTCAGTGCACTCACAGCGCCGCGCTCGCCGGCTTGTGCGGCGCGCTCCAGCTCGCTGCGCTCGCCGCACAGGCCAGCGTCAGGGCAAGAGCCAGGAGCAGCAGGAGAACTTCGGTCACCGTGCCGCCCCCGTTCCCCAACTCGACAGGGCGGGAATGGCACGGCTCGTACTGGGAGGCTCACCCATTGCGGGACCGCAGCTCCTTCTCGGATCAGAGACTTAGGACGGGGAAGCAACTCCGCACACTCATAGCAAAGGAAAGGCAAACTGCCGTCAGGTGGCGACCGTCAATTCGCAAACCAGGCACTACCCTGCGCATTCGAATGCGCCCACAGAGTGGCGCTGACGGCTGGAAGCGGCCGCCTGGCGGTCCTCGCAGACCCATGTGAAGGAGTGAACGCCGCGATGGTGTTCAAGAAACTGCTCGGAGCCATCGGTGTCGGCGGCCCCTCGGTCGACACCGTGCTGGATACCGGATCCGCCGCGCCGGGCGGCACCCTGTCCGGGCAGGTCCGCCTGCGCGGCGGCCAGGCCGACGTGACCATCGAGCACATCACCCTCGACCTCGTCGCCCGCGTCGAGGCGGAAGGCCACGACGGAGAGCACGAAGGCACGGTCGTCTTCGACCGCATCACCATCGGCGGCGGCATCCGCCTCGCCGAAGGCGAGGAACACAGCGTCCCCTTCACCGCCTCCCTCCCCTGGGAGACTCCGGTGACTGAACTGCACGGCCAGCCCCTCGGCGTGGGCGTACGGACCGAGCTGGCGGTGGCCGACGCGAAGGACAAGGGCGACCTCGACCCGCTCCGGGTGCGTCCCCTGCCGGTCCAGGAAGCAATCCTGGAAGCCTTCGGACACCTCGGATACGGCTTCAAGTCCGCCGACCTGGAGGTTGGCCGCATCCGTGGCACCGGCCAGCAACTGCCCTTCTACCAGGAGATCGAACTCACACCGCCCGCCCAGTACGCGCACGCGGTGAACGAGATCGAAGTGACCTTCCTCGCCACGCCCGGTGGCATGGAAGTCGTCATCGAGGTGGACAAGGGCGGTCACGTCCTGAATGGATACAGCTCCGAAGGCCGCGACGCGGTCACCCGGTTCACCGTCTCGCACCACAACGTCCAGCACATCGACTGGAATGCCGAAGTCGATGCCTGGACCAAGCAGCTCGTCGACCGCCACGGACAACACGCCGGCCACCACGGCGGCCACCACCGTTCGGGCACCGGAGCCGTCGCCGGCGTCGCCGCCGGCGTGGCGGTCGCGGCTGGAGGCATGGTCGCCGCCGAAGTCGTCGACGAGATCGGCGACGCCTTCGAAGACGCGGAAGATGACGAGGGCAGCGACGAGGAGTGAGGCCCGAGGCTGGGCGCCCTCCCCCGTCGGCCGCCCTGGGCCGCCCGATGGCGCCGATGGTCACAAGGGCGTGGCCGCTTCCAGCACGAAGAACAGCGCGATGGCCGCATTCAGGGCGGAGAGTGTGGAAGCGGCCGTCCCGGCGGCGGCGATGAGGGCCGCGAGCCCGACACGGGTGAGAGCGGGTGGCCAGCTGCGGGCAGGAGGGGTCGGGCCGAGCAGGGCGGCCACTCTGCGCGGAACGGGTCCCGGCTCGGCGAATGCCGCCAGCCCGGGCGCGGCCGCGTGATGAGAGACCAGCGCGGCCTTACCTACGGCGCGGGCAGTCAAGCGCCGGTCTCCGGTGGCTCGGGCTGCTTCCTCGTCGGCCCAGCGTTCTGTGCTGTATGCGACCGCTTGCCGCAGCGGCCGAAGGAGTGGGTTCGCGCAGCCGGCCAACTGGACGGCGAGCAGGGGCCGGTGGTGCCGGCCTGACAGGTGGGCACGCTCATGGAAGCCTTGCCGGCCACCTCGTCGTAGGGAACCGCTTCGCGCACTTCGGGGTCCGACCACCCGTCGGGCAGTGGATTGCCCGGCAGTTGCGCGGTGCCGACGACCACGAGGAGACCCAGGCACAGTGTGCTGCACGCCGCGAGGACCACCCCGACTGCAGTCAGCAGGCGCGCGGCGCTTCGTGGATGCAGGTGCGTCTCCGCCAGGCGTGCGATCGGAAGGGCCGTCAGCGGCAGGACCAGCGGCAGGAACACGAAGACGCCCATCGGTCAACTCTCCGCTTCGCCCGCAGTGCCGGATGCCGTCGGCCCAGGCTCGTTCAGCAGGGACCGCAGGAGCTGCTCGTCATGCGGCGCGAGAGCCGAGACGAAACTGGAAAGCACCGCGTCTCGGTCATCCTGCCGGTCGAGGAGCTGCCGCATCCGCAGCGCCGTCAGTCCTGCCTCGTCGGCTGTGGATATCCACAGGAACGACCGGCCGGACCGGCTCCGGGTGACGGCCTGCTTGCTGTACAGCCGGGTCAGGATGGTGATGACCGTGGTGTAGGCCAAGTCGCCGTGGAGGCGCTCCTGTACCCACGCGGCAGTAACTGGCCCTGGCGCCGATCCCAGAACCGACAGCACCTGGGCTTCGAGCTCGCCCTGGCCCCGCCTGCGCGTGCGGGGACTCCGGCCGGTGCTCCCGCTCTCCTCCACCATCAGGCGGCCCCCTACTCGTCCTCCAGCCCGTAGCTGCTGGGGCATCTACGCATCGTACCCAGCAGGCCGTCTTAGTCTCCGGCGACAAGTGTTCACCCGACCGAGGGTGACATCCGGTCACGTCTCCCGGCACCACCCAACTATTTTCTACAGTGCTGTAGATTTCAGAATCCGGCACGCAACTCGCCGGGCATACCCGTGCCCGGCTTGGGACTTGAGAAGGAGAACGGCATGGGCGTGAGCCTTTCCAAGGGTGGCAACGTTTCACTGACCAAGGAAGCCCCGGGCCTGACCGCGGTGCTGGTCGGCCTCGGCTGGGACGTGAGGACCACCACCGGTACCGACTACGACCTGGACGCGAGCGCCATGCTGGTCAACGAGTCCGGCAAGGTCCCCTCCGCCCAGCACTTCGTTTTCTACAACAACCTCAAGAGCCCCGACGGCTCCGTGGAGCACACCGGCGACAACCTCACCGGTGAAGGCGAGGGCGACGACGAGGTCATCAAGGTCGACCTCGCCTCCGTACCCGCCGACGTGTCCAAGATCGTGTTCCCTGTCTCGATCCACGACGCCGAGTCCCGCGGGCACAGCTTCGGGCAGGTCCGAGGCGCCTTCATCCGCGTGGTGAACCAGGCGGGCGGCGCGGAGATCGCCCGCTACGACCTGAGCGAGGACGCCGCCACCGAAACCGCGATGGTCTTCGGCGAGCTCTACCGCAACGGCGCGGAGTGGAAGTTCCGCGCCGTCGGCCAGGGCTACGCAAGCGGACTGGCCGGCATCGCGACCGACTTCGGCGTCAGCCTCTGAGGCCGTCCACCGTACGTACCGTCGTCACCGCGCACGAGAGGGACCGCAACGCATGAGCGTCAACCTGACCAAGGGCCAGCAGATCAGCCTGACGAAGTCCGGGGGTGGTGACCTCACCGTCGTACGCATGGGCCTGGGCTGGAAGTCCGCTCCCCGCAAGGGATTCCTCGCCAGAATGACCGCCCGCGAGGTCGACCTGGACGCCTCCGCGGTGCTCTTCGCCGGCAAGGAGCCGGTGGACGTCGTCTTCTTCCAACAGCTGACCAGCAAGGACGGCTCCATCCGCCACACCGGGGACAACCTTGTCGGCGGCGCCGGTCAGGGCGGTGACGACGAGTCGATCGTCGTGGACCTGCAGCGCGTCCCCGTTCACGTCGACCAGATCGTCTTCACGGTGAACTCGTTCACCGGTCAGACCTTCGAGGAAGTCGAGAGCGCCTTCTGCCGTCTGGTTGACGAGACCAATGGGCAGGAACTGGCCCGCTACACACTGAGCGGCGGAGGCCGCCACACCGCGCAGATCATGGCCAAGGTCCACCGGTCCGGCAGCGGATGGCAGATGGACGCCATCGGCGACCCGGCCAACGGACGGACCTTCCAGGACCTCATGCCGGCCATCGCCTCGCACCTGTAGCCGCTCCCTCAGCGGCGGGCACCTGCCTGGCGCGTGGCCGGGGCAATTCACCGGCCACCACTCGAAAACCCTCCAACGATTGCAGGAGAATTCACATGGCCCTGTGGGACCGGCTCAAAGACTCCGCCGCGACGATGCAGACGCAGCTCATGGCGACGAAGAGCGACCTCAAGAGCGGCGCGTTCCGGGATTCGAGCATGGCGATGTGCGCCCTGGTCGCCGCCGCGGACGGCACCATCGACCCGGCCGAGCGCCAGCGGGTCGCCTCACTCATCGCCACCAACGAGGTGCTGCAGAACTTCCCGGCCGAAGACCTTCAGCGCCGCTTCGACGACTACCTGAACAAGCTCACCGCCGACTTCGCCTTCGGCAAGGTCGGCGTCCTGCAGGAGATCGCCAAGGCCAAGAAGAAGCCCGCCGAAGCCCGCGCGGTCATCCAGATCGGCATCATCATCGGCGGCGCCGACGGCGACTTCGACAAGGACGAGCAGGCCGTCGTCCGTGAAGCCTGCTACGCCCTCGACCTCCCGCCCCACGAATTCGACCTCTAAGCCACCGCCGAAGGCGAGCGTGCCGGCCCCATGCTGCGCGCCCGCCTTCGGGACATTGCGCTGCCGTGCTCTCGGTTACGCCGACGGCCGGGCGGCGTTGGTCACCGCTCGTAGCAGCCATTCGACCGGACCGTAGGGATGACGGCGCAGCCACCACCGGCAGGCCACGATCTGGCATGCGAACAGGGCCAGTGCGATGCCCGTCACCTGCGGCGGTGGCACGCGGCCCACCAGGGCGGCGCCGAATCCGGTGAAGAGCAGGGCGCAGACCAGTGACTGGGTGAGGTAGTTGGTCAGGGTCATCCGGCCCGCCGGAGCCAGGACGGCGGCGAGGCGCCGGCCTCCACCGGTGGATATCAGCCGCAGCACGGTGGCCGTATACGCGGCGGCCAGCAGAGGCGCGGTCACCACATCCGCGCCGAGCGCGAAAAGCTGGTAGGCGGTGCCCGGATGCTCCAGGCTCGCGTGTGCGTAGACCACGCCACCGGCCAGCCCGATGGGGAAGCCGACCCACTGCAGCCGCCGCAGGGCCCGCTCGTGGCGGGTGACGCCGGCCAAGACCTCGTGCTTGCCTGCGGCGAGGCCGAGCAGGAAGGCGGCCAGAGCAGCCGGGGCTTGGAAGAAGATGAGCATGAACGCGACATCCGGCAGCTGCTCGAGATGCGCTCCGATCACCGAACCCAGGCCGCCGCGCAGCGCGCCGGTCGCCTGTTGGGCGTGGGCTGCCACGGCGGCCGAGTCGATGCCGCCACCGCCCGACGCGTGCTGAGCGAGGCCGAGCAGCAGGTAGCCGGCGGCGGTGACCGTGAACAGCACGACCGCGATGCGCACCGCATTGCGGGGCCGGCTGCGGCGAGCGATGAGCAGGATCAGGCCCAGCAGGGCGTAGGTGGTGAGGATGTCACCGGGGAAGAGGACGACGGCATGGAAGGCGCCGAGCGCGAACAACGCTGCGAGGCGGCGCAGGAATCGGGGGGCGAAGCGGGCGCCCCCGCGTTCGGCGGACTGCATTTGCAGGGTGAAGCTGTAGCCGAACAAGAAGGAGAACAGCAGGTAGAACTTGGCCTCGAACAGCATCGCCACCACAAAGCGCACAGCGCGGTCGGCAGGTGAGTCGAAGCCGGGGTCCTCCAGGCCGGTGCCGTGGTAGGCGGAGGCGAGGTAGGTGATGTTGACCATCAGGATGCCGAAGAGTGCGAAGCCGCGCAGCGCGTCGATGTCCGTGATCCGTCGTACTGTCGCGCGGGCGGCCGTCGGCTGTGTCGTCGTGCCGGTCACCTTGTCCCTCCCTTGCTGTCGCCGCCGACGTGGTGGAGGAAGCGGCGCTGGTCGGCGAGATATCCGCTCGCGAACAGGGCCCTGGGCGCGAAGAGCGCGGTGAGCGTGACCCTGACCTTCGAATGCTCAACGCCGTGCTTCAGCAGGGAGTGAGTGGCGTCGGGATAGTGCTCGACCCGCAGGCCGGGGGCCTGGAGCAGCTTGCGGTAGGCGGTTTCGGTGTCGGCGACGTCGACGTTGATGTCGTGGCCGGCCAGGATCAGCAGGACGGGCGTCCCGCGCATCGCCCGCAGGTCTGCCGTGGCGTCGGCGGTGTAGTTCCTCGAGATGAACCGCCACCGGTCGGCCGTCATGCCCTGGGCGTCGCCGACCTCAGCCCCGTACTCCTCGAACGACGCGCCGCGGCGCAGCAGTTGCAGCGTGGTCTCCCGCCGTCGCAGCGCGGCCTCGACCTGCTCGGCGGAGGCGCCGTCCTCGCGCATCTGGGCGAGGAGGTTGTAGCGGCCTTGCTGCTGCCAGTTCACGGCCGGGGATACGGCGATGACGAACCGCAGACCGGGAGTGCGGGCCGCGACCTTGGGCAGCACCCATCCCGCCTGGCTCGCTCCCCACAGTCCGATGCGGCGACTGTCGATGTCCGGCCGCTGACGCGCCCAGGAGATGGCATCCATGGCCTCGTCGGCCCGGTCCTCCATGCTCTGGTGCAGCCAGTTGCCCGACGAGCCCCCCACTCCGGGCTTGCTCCAGGACAGTGAGGCGTACCCGGCTCTGGCGAACGACTCCCACAGCGGCCGGTAGAAGGTGTCATGGGTGGCGTCGACCGGACCGTCCCCGTGCACGAAGACGACCAGCCCGTACGGCCCCCGGCCCTCCTTCGGCGTGGCCAGCACGCCGTCGAGCGCATCTCCACCATGGCGGAGGGTGACTCGCTCCTCCCGGATGTCGTAGGAGTTCTGCCAGATCGCCACCGCGCCCAGCCCCGCTGTCACCAGCAGTAGGCCGGCCAGGGACCAGACCACCGCTTTCCCCCGGCGACGCCTGCCTCCGGGCACACCCCCGCGTTGTCTCGATCGCATGATCGCCCCTATCTATCGCTTCTGAAACGCTCGTTTACGATACGAACGTACTACAGTGGATAGCGACATCGCTACGGCAGCGAGCGGGACGAGAAGCGAGGAGGGCCGGGAATGGCCAACGCGGAGAACGGACGGGACGCGAGGAGCGCCGCTGAAGGCGGACCGGTCACCGTCCGGCGCGGCGTGCCGGACGGAGCCGAGGAACGCGTCGCCGAGCTGTACTGGGAGGCGTTCGGCCGGAAGCTGGGCGCAGCCCTCAACCCAGCTGCCGCAGGCAGGCACTTCATCGCGACGCATCTGCACCGGGACCGGGCCGTGGTGGCACTCGCCGGTGACCAGGTGGTGGGAGTGGCCGGCTTCCAGCTCGACGGGCGCGGGCTCACCGGCGGAGGCGTGACCGATGTCCTCCATGCGTACGGCCTGTTCAGAGGAATCCCACGACTCGCGGTTCTGGCCCTGCTCGAACGCACCCCGGCACCAGGACAGCTCGTCATGGACGGCATCGCGGTCGACGCGGACTTCCGCGGCAACGGCATCGGCAGCCTGCTCCTGCGGGAGACGTTCCGTGTCGCCGCCGACCACCTCTGCCACGAGGTCCGGCTTGACGTCATCGACGTCAATCCCCGCGCACGCGCCCTGTACGAACGGCACGGATTCACCGCGGTCCGCACCGAACAGACGCCCTACCTGCGACGTCTGATGGGGTTCGGCGCCGTCACCACCATGCACCGCTCCATCGCCCCACCCGCCGGAGAGCGGCCGTGACCACCGGGGAGACGCGCATGCCTCACGCCTATGCTCGGCCCATGCCCGAAGCCGCCCCCGAGATCCCCACCCGCCTGCTCGTGCATGCCATGGTCCGCGAGGACGGCACCGTCGACGCCGGCGAGCTCTACACCATCGCGGGCACCCTGGGAATGAGCGACCAGCAGGTACGTCTGTGCATCAAACGACTCGTCGCCGAAGGCCGCTTCACCCACGAAGGCCGCGGCCGCAAAGCCCTGTTGCGTGCCACCGCCGACGTCACGGGATCCCTTGCGCCGAACGTCGACTACGTCCGCTACGCGTACCAACAGGACCACGGCCACGCCCCCTGGGACGGCGTCTGGCACCTCTTCGCGTTCGCCATCCCGGAATCAGCCAGAGCCGCCCGCGACATCCTGCGCGACACCCTCCTCAAGCTCGGCGCAGCCGCCGTCCAGGGCGGCCTGTACGTCAGCGCCAACCCCATCGAGAAGCACGTCGAGGCACAGGCGCGGCACCTCGGCATCCTGGCTGCCGTCACCTTCCTCACCAGCAGCGACCTGCGCATCGGCGAACGCCGCGCGCCCACCGACCTGGCATCCGAACTCTGGCCCCTGGCAGAGATCGCCGACCGCTATGACCGGCTCGCCGTACTCGCCCAGGCCAGACTCGACCAGCTCGACCAGCTCGACGGGCTCGACCGGCTCGACCGGCTCGACGACACCGCGAGCCCGACCGACACCGAGCAGCTGACCATCGCCATCGAACTCGCAGCCGAGTTCACCCGCGCCATGGAACCCGACCCCCTCCTCCCGCCCGAGCTCCTCCCCCAGCCCTGGACCGGCGCACACGCCCGCCACCTCGCGGCTCGCTGCTGGGCCCGGCTCCTCGAGTACCAAACAGTCGCGGCGGCGGACAACCATCCACGACCGCGCCTTTTCAGCCTCTACTCCGACGTCATCCACCACGCAGCACCGGGCATTCGTGACGACATGTCCGGGAGTACGAGATACCACCGCCAGTAAATCTTTGCAGCAGCGTCACAAGGGCTGCGCACCACCTTCGGCGGGTGCCGCTAGCGTTACTGGCCGATCGATCCCGCGTGCGAACTCCAACAGGTCGCCGGCGTCCCTGGCGGCGCAGTCAGCACAGAAAGATCGTAGATGGACTTCTGCTTCCCGTGCCGCCGGAACCTCAATGGGGCACTCGTGTGCCCGGGGTGCGGCGCATACGCTCCGGACATTGCCCCGCCTGCATGGCGCGACGCGGAGGAGGTCCCCGCTCCGGGGTCCTCCTGAGGCTGAGGACATGGCGCGCGACGCAATCGCCGAGGCGCTTGGCATTCAAGCGGACACGATCGCCGTGGAGCTGGTGGTTCCGGAATTCGCATCACTGCTGCAGTGCGTACTGAAGGCAAGAAGGCACCGTGCCGCGGCCGATGCTGCCGAACAGCAGACACTCGCCGATGCTGCTCGCACACTGGTCGAGGACTTGCGCGTAAGCCAGAATGATGCCTGCCGACTGCTCGGTATATCTCACCATGAGGTGTCTCACCTCTCCCCAGCCCGCGGCTCTGCCGACTCACGTCCATTGCACCTTGGCCCACTGTCCACGCCGAGCGCACCGGGCTTCGGCATCCGCAGCAGCGAAGGGCATCGGCATCCGCGACCGGGATTCGCCAACGGCTCACACGACAGCGGCAGCATGATGAGCCCGAAGCGGCACCGACAGGCATCATTCAACCGGCCGGGCTGGGCGATTGTGGAGGATGACTCCTAATGGTCAACCGCCGTCCACTCCGATGGCACGGACTCCCGAGAGCCGGAAACCGATATGAAATCGCAGGTTTGAGAGAGGTTTCGCGCACTCGGGCGAGGCAAGCAGGGAAGGCATGAACAATCCCCATGAACCCATGCCCGTAAACGACACCAATAACGCCTATGACCATAACCGGGACGCCCATGGGCGTAGTCGGGACGGCGCCGGAGCAAACCGGGCAGCCTTGGTCATCCACACGATCGCGGACATCGCTGCAGGCTTTCTGGGCCTGTGGATCCTGCTGTACCTGCTCGAGGCCAACCAGGGGAACGTCTTCGTCGACTTTGTGCACGGTATGGCGGACTGGCTCGCCGGCTGGTCCCAGGACATCTTCACCATGGAGATCGAAGGACTGCGGGTCTTTCTCAATTACGGTCTGCCCGCCGTGATTTACCTTCTGCTCGGCCATGGGATCGCTGCGCGGATACGCCGCCTCTGACCGAACTCCGGTAGAGCGCGTCATATATGGCGCGTCAGGGCTCCGTGTCGCGGCTCGGCGGCACGGAGTCCCGTGCCCACTGCGGGAACGAGCGCAACAGCACGGCGCGCTCCCGCACCAGGGCTATCTGCTCCCCCCCCCCCAGCGAATTTTGATGCCTGCTTCGAACGCTGAGCCGCATGTCTTCGGTAGCGCAGTGTCGGCGCATCCACGAGGACGCCTTCCGCCGACGCGGACGCGGCCATGAGGAGGCTCGTGTCCTCCATGCCGCGCAGCGCGGACCAGCCGCCGAGGGCGAGGAGGAGGGAGCGTCGCCACATCGTTCCGGCGGGGTGGACGGGAAGTCGGTGGCCGGCGCCCTCGGCCGTCCATAGATCGAGCAGCACACCGCGAGGCAGCACACCGGCAGCTACCGGCAGGGCATGCTCGTGCAGGCGCCCGTCGGGCATCAGGTCCCGGGCATGGCCCACGGCAAAGCCGGCGCCTGGATGAGCGGTGAGAGCACCAGTCAGGACAGCCAGGGCGTCCGGCTCGAGTTCATCATCGGCGTCGATGTTCTGAACCAGCGGCGCCGTGGCCCGGCCGAGGGCGACGTTCCGGGTGACAGCGGGCCCCTCGGTCGTGCCGTGCGCCGCGACGACCACCCGTCGGTCACGCGCAGCGCCGCATGCCCGCAGCGCCTCCAGGACACCTTCCGGCGGACCGTCGATCTGCACCAGCCAGGTCCACGCCGAGTGGCTCTGCCGGTACAGCGACTGCCATACGAAGGGAAGGAATACGGCGTAAGGGGCGTGCACAGCCGTCACCACATCCACTCGCATGATCGAATGATATTGCCCCCCGGACAGCCGTGTCGTGATAGGCACGGTCTGGGAACTACCAAGCCCTGGGGGGACATAGTGCAACCCGCGTCGCACACCGCACGGCTGGAGCAGGTCTCTGCCGCCGACTCACGCGAGCTGGACCGGGTCTGTGAAGAGGTCGCCACCGCCCTGTTCGAGGACGGGCTGGAGCCCCCGTTCAACGTGACGTCGGCGGACTTCGCCGCAGACCCCTACCTGATCTGCGCCGACCGCTACTGGCGGCTGCGCTTCCTGGACCGCCCGAGCATCCGTACGGCCGCCGCCTGCTCCGCCTGGCTCAACGTCCACGTCGCACGCGGCCACCGTACCGAGGTACTGGAGAAATGGAGCCTCGGCTACGCCTTCATCACGAAGGACAGCGTCGAATCCACCCTCGAACTCTCGCAAGCCGTGGAGGAGATCGTCGGCCGCGACACCTCCGCAGGCGACACCGCCTACTTCGCGAGCCTGTACCACGCCGGCAAACTGCGATCGAACTTCTGGTTCTACGAGCTCCACCAGTTCCTGGACTCCTCGCTCCTCGCTCTCGCGGCCGGCGTGCACCGCCAGGCACCGCTGTTCACCGCCCTCCGTTCCTTCGCGGCCTTCGGCAGCCGCGCCATCACCGCGGAACACGCGATCGGACTGCTCGACGAAGCCTGGACCTCCCCCGACCGCACCCGCCACGTCGTGGACATCTGCCTCAACGGCATCCAGGCCGCCGCCCCCTTCGACGGCCACGGACACCTGCTGCGCGACCGGGCCGCCGAGGCCTTACGGGACCACCCGCTCGACCACATCTTTCACTTCCGCCTGGCTTCCGGGCAGCACATGGTCCGCGACCACGACGCCGCCCTGGACAGCATCAACACCGCCCTGCGACACCTCCCCGCACTGGGCAGCCGCGGCAGCCACAAACTCCTCCAGGAGCAGTACCTCGCCAAGCGCGACGCCATCCTCGAAGGACGCCTGCGCGCCCAGCTCGACGCCGAACACGGACAGCGCTTGACCGAGCAGGAGAACCGGCACCAGCAGCGCTGGGAGCAACTGGAAGGCGAACTGCGGCGCCACGGGGAGGAACAGGAACAGGCACAGCGCGAAGGCCAGGAGACCGCCCGCGCCAACCATGTCCGTTCCGTCGAGCTCGTCGCGGTCTTCACCTCGGCCATCGCCTTCGCCGTCGGCAGCCTCCAGGTCACCCTCACCGGGTCCTTCTCCCTGCGCGACCGCCTCGCGCTCATCGGCGCCTGGGGTGCCGGCCACGCCCTCTTCACCCTCCTGGTTGTCGGCGGTACCTGGCTCATCACCCGTCCCCGCCGACAGACACGCGCGAGCTGGCCCACCCCGCCTGCTGGCTAACCTTCTCTGACGACCATCGAGCTGACGCTGCTGTCGCGGGTCTCCCACCGCGACCAGGAGATCACCGCGCCCCTGCTGCGCTGCCTGCTCGCCCTCCTCGCGGGCGAACTGCGCACCGGGTGCAGCACCGCGCTGCTGGTGGACGGGCTCTGGCCGGACGAGCAGCCGGAGAATCCGACCAAGGCGCTGCAGATCCTTGTCTCGCGCGCCCGGGCACGCCTCGGCGCCGACGTGATCGCCAGCACTCCCACCGGCTACCGCCTCGCCTTGGGCGAGGACCAGGTCGACACTTCCGCCGTCCTGCGCTGCGCCGCCGCGGGTACGGAGCGCTCGCGGGCCGGGGACCACGCGGCGGCGCTTGCGCACGCCGAGGCGGGCTTGCGCTGTGGGGCGGTGGCCGAGGCAGCGGCGGTGGCGCGATCCATGCGGACGCCATACCCGACGGCCCGGTGTCCGCGCTGCGTGCCGAGCGGGCCCCGACGTATCGGTCGCTCATGCGGGTAAGAGCCCTGGCCCTCGCGCGGCTCGGCCGCCGGGCCGAGGCGGTCGAGCCGCTCACCACCCTGGTGCGGGAACTGCCGCGGGACGAGGAGGTGCTGCTGGAGCTGTTGCGCTCCGAGGCGGCCACCGCGGGGCCCTCCGCCGCTCTGGCGACGTACGACAGCTACCGCCGAACGCTGCGCGACGAGCTCGGCACGGACCCCGGCCCCGCGCTGCAGGCCGTACACCAGGAGCTGTTGCAGGGGGAGGCGCCCGCGGTACGCCGAGGGGTGCCGCACGAGCCCAACCCGCTGCTCGGCCGCGACGCCGATATCGCCGCGGTGGCAGAGCTGCTGCGCACGTCCCGGGTCACCTCGATCGTCGGGGCGGGCGGCCTGGGCAAGACCCGGCTCGCGCATGTGGTGAGCCGCGAGGCGGAGCAGCGGGTGGTGCACATGGTCGCGCTCGTCGGTCTCACCAGCGACGGCGACGTGGTCGGAGAGGTCGCTTCGGTCCTCGGCGTCGGTGAGTCGCTGCGCACTCCGGTCAGCCACTTCGCCATCCCGACGGATGTGCTCACCGGCATCGTGGGCGCCCTCGGCCCCGGTCCGGCGCTCCTGGTTCTCGACAACTGTGAGCATGTCATCCGCGGCGTGGCAGAGCTGGTGCACGCCCTGGTGTCCATGACCCGCGATCTGCGGGTGCTCACCACCAGCCGGGCCCCGCTCGGCATCTCCTCCGAATCGGTGTATTCGCTGCCGGAACTGAATCTGCCGACGACCGTCGAGCTGTTCGAGCAGCGGGCGCGGGCCGCCCGCCCAGGTGTCGAGCTGCCCGCCGAGACGGTGGCCGAGCTCTGCCGCCATCCGGACGGGCTGCCGCTCGCCGCGGAGCTGGCGGCGGCGCGGGTACGGGTCATGTCGGTCGGCGAGATCGCCCGCAGGCTCCAGGACCGGTTCGCGCTGCTGCGGGGCGGGGCACGGGACGCACCGCAGCGCCACCGCACCCTGCACGCCGTCGTCGACTGGAGCTGGAACCTCCTGGACCCGGCCGGGCGGGCGGCGCTGCGCGCGCTGTCGGTCTTTCCCAGCGGCTTCACGGCGGACGCGGCCCAGCAACTGCTCGGCGCCGACGAGTCGTCCGGCGGCCTGCCCGGCGAACTGCCCGCCGGCCTGGCCGTTGGCCTGCCCGGCGGCAGTGACGTACTGCAGGTCCTTGAGGACCTGGTCGACCAGTCCCTGCTCAAGGTCACCGACACCGCGTCCGGCACCCGCTTCGCAATGCTGGAGACCGTACGTGAATTCAGCACGGCCCGCCGGGCGGAGGCCGGCGAGGACGACCGGGTGACCGGGCAGTTCATGGCATGGGCACGCGACTTCGGGGCGGCCCACCACGATGCACTGTTCGGACCCGACCCGTTCGCGTCCTGGGAGGGGATCAGGGCAGAGCAGGACAACCTCGTCCAGGCCCTGCGCCTCGGCCTCGCCCGGGGCGACGGCGCCACGGTCGCGGCGACCACCGCGGTGCTCGGGACCCTGTGGACCACCGAGGCCAACTACACCCGCCTCGTCCCGCTCACCGAGGACACCGGACCGCTGCTCTCCCACTTCCGGCCCGGCCCCGACCTCGTCGAGGTCACCCGGACCGCCGCGGTCATGTGCACCGCGAACGGTCTGCGTCTGTGGCGCCGGGCCGTCGATCAGGTGAAGAACAGCGCGGGCCCGGTCTTCGGTGCCGAACTCGACCTGGAGCCCTGGTCCTTGGAGGTCCAGGCCGTCGCCGTGACCGCCCATGCGCGGCACGGCCGGCTCGACCTCCTCGAGGAGATCCACGGCGTCCTGCAGGCAGGACAGGCTCACGACGCTGCTGACGCGGCGGGCCGCCACGCCGTCGGAGTCTCTGGTGGGCGTACCGGTCTGCGGTGTGCTGCTGCTCGCGCTCGGCGCGGTCGACCTCGACCTGGGCTCGCGCACCGGCGACGAACCCCGTACCAGGTCCGGGGACGCGGCTCGTCGCCCTGGCGGAACGGTTCCGCTATCTGCGCAACTTCCAGCCGACCATGTCCTCCGCACGGGCCCGGCAGACGGCCGAACCGGCCGACAGGGCCGGGAGGAACTGCGGTCCGCCGCGCTGGCGGCGCTGCGGGAGCGGGACCTGCTCTGAGGCGGGTCGAGCCTGATCCGTAAGACATCCCTAGAGACGTAAAGGCAACCGGATCAGGTGGAAGCCGTCCCCCGGCCAGTGTCCGAACTCCAGCTCATCGCGCCCCACAGCGAGCGACAGGCCCGGGCGCTTGATGAGCAGCTGATCGAAGACCACACCGGTCATCAGGCGCCCAAGAGCGGCGCCGAGGCAGTAGTGGGGGCCGTGCCCGAAGGCGACATGGCCGTCGCCGCGTCCGATGCGCGGGAACCGGACGCATCACCGGCGGCCCGGACCGCCCGTGGTCAGGCGGCGGCCCGGACCGCCCGTGGTCAGGCGGCGGCTCCGGCGTCCACGGGCAGTTCGGCCAGCCGCCATTCCAGCATTCCGTCGGTCAGCCGGACAGCGCGGCGGCCGCGGGCGTTCAGCAGTCGTACGGCGTCGTAGGCCAACACGCAGTAGGCGCCACGGCAGTACGCGACGATCTCGGCGTCGTCCGGCAGCTCCGCGATCCGGTCCGCGAGCTGGTCGACCGGGATGGAGAGGGCGCCGGGGATGTGTCCGGCGGCGTACTCCTCCGCCGGGCGCACGTCCAGGACGACGACTTCGCCCGCCTGCGCCCGGGCCAGCAGTTCCTTGCGCCCGACCTCCTCCTCGGGCACGTCGACGCTGCCGAGGTAGGCGGTGCGCGCGGGTTCGACGCCGGCCTGATGCCGATGGGCCACCTGCCGCAGCAGCGCGTACAGAGCCGCGACGTCGTCTCCGGCCAGCCGGTAGTGGATGCGCACCCCGTCCCGGCGGGTGGCCACCAGCCCGGCCTGCTTGAGGGTCTGCAGGTGGGCCGAAGCGGTGGTCAGATTCAGCCCCGCCGCCTTCGCGAGCGCGTCGACGGAGCGCTCGCCCTGGGCGAGCAGGTCGAGCAGTTCCAGACGCTTTCCGCTGCTCAGCGCCTTGCCGGTGCGGGCGAAGGCGTCGTACAGCGCCGCCTTGTTCGCGGGGTCTCCCATGGCATCCTCCATAATTCTATGGAATATTGTAACCATGGAATTTGCCGACGAACACCTGATGCCTCTGGTCGATGAGGGGCTCGGCAACAGCGCCTACCTCGTCGACCTCGGCGACGGCCGGGCCCTGGCCGTCGACGCGAGCCGGGATCTGCGTACGCTGCGGGCGGCGGCCGCGCGGCGCGGACTGACGGTTGCCTTTGCCGCCGACACCCACCTGCACGCCGACTTCCTGTCCGGCGCGGTACAGCTCGCGGCCGACGACAACGCCACGGTGCTCGCGTCCGCCGCCGGTGACCGTGCCTTCCCGCACACCCCGCTCGCCGACGGCGACGAGACCGATCTCGGCGGGCTGACCCTGCGCGCACTGGCCACCCCCGGCCACACCGACGAGCACCTGTCCTTCCTGCTGCTGGACGGCGCCCGCGAACTGGGTGTGTTCACCGGCGGCTCGCTGATCGTCGGCTCCGCCGCGCGTACGGACCTCCTCGGTGCCGAGCGCACCGAGGAACTGGCCCGCGCCCAGTACCGCTCACTCAAGCGCCTCGCCGAGCTGCCCGATGCGGTAGCGGTGTGGCCCACCCACGGCGCGGGCTCCTTCTGCTCCGCCCCGCCGGGAGCCGAGCGCACCACCACCATCGGCGCCCAGAAACGCGCCAACCCGCTGCTCGCCGCGCCGGACGAGGACGCTTTCGTACGTACGCTGCTGGACGGCCTCGGCTCCTACCCCGCGTACTTCGGCCGCCTGGGCGAGATCAACCGGCGCGGGCCGGGAGTGCTCCGCGCCGTCCCGGGGCTCGCCGCCCTCAGCGCCTCGGAGGTACGTGCCGTGGCCGGGCGCGGCGGACAGATCGTCGACGTACGCCCGGTGGCCGACTTCGCAGCCGGTCATATCCCCGGCGCGATCTCCATCCGGCTGCGGGACCAGTTCGCCACGTGGCTCGGCTGGCTGCTGCCCGACGACGTCCCGATCGTCTTCGTCACGGCCCCGGGCCAGGACCTCTCCGAGATCACCTGGCAGGCGCTGAAGATCGGTTACGAACGGCTGGCCGGGCACCTGGAGATGGACGCCTGGACCGCCGACGGTGGCGACCGGCAGATCATCGCTCTCGTCACCGCCGGCCAGATCGCCGACCGGCCGGTCCTCGACATCCGGCAGCGGTCGGAGCACATCGCCGGACACATCCCCGGAGCGGCCGGCATCGAGCTCGGCGAGCTGTCCACCCGTACCGGCGAAGCCCCGGGCGGTGCCGTGGTCGCGTGCGGGCACGGTGAGCGCGCCATGACCGCCGCCAGCCTGCTGTACCGCGCCGGCCACCGCGGCCTCGCGGTTCTCGACGGCGGCCCCGCCGACTGGGCCGAGGCGACCGGCCGCCCGCTCCAGGAGGGTGCGTGACCACTCCCGCGACCACCCCGAGCACCGCCGAGAGCAGCGGAATCCGGCTCGGACTGCGCGCCAACCTCGCCCAGTTCACCCTGCTCGTCGCCGTCAACGCGCTGGTCGGCGGCATGCTCGGCCAGGAGCGCACCGTCCTTTCGCCGTTGGCCGTCCAGGTGTTCGGCCTGGACTCCGCCACGGCCGGGCTGACCTTCATCCTGGCGTTCGGCGCCACGAAGGCCCTCACCAACTTCTTCGCCGGCACCCTCTCCGACCGGTACGGCCGCAAGCCCGTCCTGACCGCCGGATGGCTCCTCGCCGTGCCGGTCCCGGCGATGCTGGCCTGGGGCCCGTCCTGGGGCTGGATCATCGCCGCCAACGTACTGCTCGGCGCCTCCCAGGGCCTGGCCTGGTCCACCACCGTCATCATGAAGATCGACCTGGCCGGCCCGGAGCGGCGCGGCCTGGCCATGGGCCTCAACGAAGCCGCCGGATACGTCGCCGTCGCCGCCACCGCCATGGCCACCGGCGCGATCGCAGCGCAGGCGGGTCTTCGTCCCGAACCCTTCCTGCTCGGCGCCGCGTACGCCGCCCTGGGGCTCGGCCTGTCCGTCCTGGTCGTCCGCGAGACCCGCGACCACGCCCGCGCCGAAGCCGGACTCCACCCCGTACAGGACCGGGCCGGCACCGAGTTGACCACGCGGCAGGTCGCCCGGCGCACCAGCTTCACCGACAAGGCCCTGTCCTCGGCCAGCCAGGCCGGCCTGGTGAACAACCTCAACGACGCTCTCGCCTGGGGCATCTTCCCCCTGCTCTTCGCCGCCCATGGCCTGTCCATCGGCCAGATCGGCGCCCTTGCCGCCATCTATCCGGCGGTGTGGGGCGCGGGCCAACTGCTCACCGGCTGGTGGTCCGACCGCATCGGCCGCAAGCACCTCATCACCGCAGGCATGCTGCTGCAGGCCGTCGCCATCGCTCTGGTCGCCGCCGGCACCACGTTCGGTGTCTGGGCAACGGCCCAGGTTCTGCTGGGACTCGGCACCGCCATGGTCTATCCGACCCTCCTGGCTGTGATCGGTGACGTGGCCCACCCCGCTTGGCGCGCCCGCGCGGTCGGCGTCTACCGGCTGTGGCGAGACGGCGGCTTCGCCGTCGGCGCACTGCTCGCCGGAGCCCTGGCCGATGCCTACGGGCTGAGTACGGCGGTCTGGGCCGTCGCCGCCCTCACCGCCGCCTCGGGACTGCTTGTCGCGGTCCGCATGTACGAAACCCACCCCCAAGCCGCTCCCTAGGCGAACCACATCCCGGGGTGCCACTGGGGTGATATATCCCTTTCCTTGCGGGCAAGGATCGGAGCATGCCCATGTTCGTCGGAACCTCGGGGTGGCAGTACAAGGACTGGCGTGACGTCCTCTATCCGCCCGGACAGCCGCAGCGGCTGTGGCTGGAGGAGTACGCCCGGCACTTCGCCACGGTGGAGAACAACAACGCCTTCTACCGGCTGCCCACCACCGAGGTCTTCGCCTCCTGGCGGGAGCGGACGCCGCAGGGGTTCGTCATGGCGGTCAAGGCCAGCCGCTATCTGACCCACCTGAAGCGGCTGCGCGACCCCGAAGAGCCGGTGCGCCGGCTGCTGGACCGCGCCGGGGGCCTCGGCGACCGGCTGGGGCCCGTGCTGCTGCAACTGCCGCCCAACTTCCGGGCGGACATCGTGGCTCTGGACGCCTGCCTGAGTTGCTTTCCCGACACGGTCCGGGTGGCGGTCGAACTCCGCCACACCTCGTGGTGGGAGGCGGAGCGGGAGCTCCGGGCGGTGCTGGAACGGCACGGCAGCGCGCTGTGCTGGGCGGACCGGGGATCGCGCCCGGTGACGCCCCTGTGGCGTACCGCGTCATGGGGTTATGTGCGGTTTCACGGGGGCGTCGCCGAGCCGCCGCCGCGATACGGCCGCCAGGCGCTGAAGTCCTGGGCCCGGCGCATCGCCGACTCCTGGCCGGACGAGGACGACGTGTACGCGTACTTCAACAACGACACGGGCGGTGCGGCCGTGCTGGACGCCGCCAAGTTCGCGCGCGAGGCGGTCGCGTTGGGCCGGACGGTGAGCGGTCAGGTGCGGTAGGCGAAGTAGACCGCGTTCGGGTTGGACACCACGATGCTCGCCACCGACTTCCGGTAGGTGTTGGTCGAGTGGTAGGTCAGGTACGGGGTGCCGGTCCTGCTCCGGTACGTGGTGATCATGGAGTGGTCCTTGGAGCCGTCCCTGTTGAAGTCCATCTGCATGATGTCCCCGACACCCATGTAGTAGACGTTGGACAGGTTGGACGCCCGCTTGGAGTACAGCGTGAACCACGCCCAGTCGTCGGCGCCGACCCAGGACATGGTCTGGTACGAGGCGTCGTACCACCAGTTGCGGTAGTCCGAGTACAGGCCGGAGTCGTGCTTCCAGCCGCCCGCCTTCAGGGCCTGGCTGATGAAGTTGGTGCAGTCTCCGCCGGCGTCGTTGAACTTCCGGTAGGCGGGGTTGTAGTTCTTCCAGTGCTTCTCCGCGTAGGCCGCCATGGTCGCGTAGTTGTAGCCGGCGGTCCCCGGGGGCTTCACCTGCTGCCGCGCGGGCCAGGACGTGGCGGCGGGGGTGCCGCTGGGTCCGGCGTCCCTGCTCTTCGCCACCGGCGTGCCGGGCTCGTTGACCGCCCTGGGGCCGTCGTCCTTGGGCGTCATGCCGGTCAGCTCCCACTTCCTGTCCGGCGTGGCGGCGAAGCTCAGCTCGTGGTGAGCCTGGAAGGCGGTCGTCGGGGGCTCGTCACCACGGATCTTCTTGTACGTGAGCGTGGTGGTCTCGGTGATCTGGACCGTGGCGCGTCCACCGTGGACGCGGGCCCTGTCCACGGTGATCCGGGTGTCGGCGGCGGTGTACGCCTCACCGAGCGCGGCAAGCCGCGCCTTGCGGGTCCGGAGCGAGGACAGCGCGGTGCCCTCCGCCCGCGCCACGCGGGCCGACAGGCGTGCGTTCCCGACGAGCAGCGGCCCTGTTCGCCGCGCCGGCCGGGTGTCCGGCGCGGTGTCGAGTGTGCTGTCCAGAAGCGCCGCCGTGCGCTGGGTCAGCACGGCATCGGCGATGCGGCCGAAGGACTGGGTCGCATCGCTGTCCACCGTACGGATCTCGGCCGGCGCACCCGCCGCGCCCGCCGGGCTCGTGGCCGAAGCGGGCAGGAGCACGGCCGACACGGCGACCGTCAGTACCGTCGCCACGGTGGATCTGGACGTCGTTGGTCTCACGAAGTTTCCCCTTGTCACCCGGTCGGGATGGATCGAGGGCGGAATCCTCGCACGAACTCCGGTTTCCCGGCAGGGAGGTGAGGGGTTGCAGATCGGACACGGCTCCAGGGGCGCACCTCACTGCTCGTCCCACCGCGTGCGGCGTCGTGCGGCGTCACCGGGTAACCGGAGGATGCCTACGTCCGACGCCCACGACCTCCCCCACGCGCAGCACGGCAAGAACGCCGCCGCACGCCTGGCCTGCTACCAGCGGATGATGGCCGCCGTCGTCCCCCGAAGGGCCGACCTGGCTCGAAGGGCTACCGCGAGGCCATGCGGCAGACGGCGAAGCTGCACAAGAAGGTCGCCCGGCAGCGCCAGGACACCGCACGCAAGTGGGCCAAGACCGCGGTCCGCGACCACGACCAGCTTGCGGTGGAGGACTTCCGGCCGAAGTTCCTCGCCACGACCAGCATGGCCAAGAAGGCCGCCGACGCCGCCATCGGCGCAACCAAGACGGCCCTGACCGAGATGGGCCGCAAGCACGGCCGGACCGTGCACCTGGTACACCCCGCGCACACCACGATGGACTGCGCGCACTGCGGAGCGAGAGCCAAGCACGCACTGCCGCTGGGAGAGCGCACCTACACCTGCACCGCGTGCGGAGTCTCATCCCCCAGGGACAAGAACTCCGCCCGTGTAATGCTCGTCCGGGCTGGTCTGAACCCGGCTAGTGCCGATCGCGGAAGACCTGACGGGGCGCAGCCCCGCCAGGCAGCGTGAGCTGGAGATCCCCGCTCAGCCCTGAAGGAGAGACTCCCCTCCCTTCAGGGAGGGGATCAGTCAAAATGGTGGTGAGGGACACGCCTGTCGTCGCGGAGAGGCGGGGAGATTCCGGTGCCGTACATAGCTGTGACTGCCCTGAGCCATGTCGGGCTGATTCGCGAACACAACGAGGACAGCCTCGTCGTCGGACCGTGGACGCTGTGCGGCACGGAGACCGAGAATCCCCAGACGCTTGTGTTCCCCCTGGGCACACCGCTCGTCGTCGCGGTCGCCGACGGGCTCGGCGGGCAGCCGGCCGGCGAGGTGGCCAGCTCACTCGTCGTGCGCCGGCTCGCCGCGCTCGGCCCTTCGCTGGACGGCGAGGAACCCGTTCGTGACGCGCTGAACCTCTGCAATCACGCGGTGTACGCGGCCGCGGACGGCGACCCGGAGCTGGTCACCATGGGGACGACGGTCGCGGGTGCCGTCGTGCTGGCGGAGTCGCTGCTTGCGTTCAACGTCGGCGACAGCAAGGTGTACGACGCGGCCCAGGACGGACTTCGCCAGGTGAGCGTGGACGACAGCCCCCCGCCGGCGCCGGGACACCGCACCACGTCAATCGTCACGCAGACACTCGGCGGCAGTCCGGTGTTCGGCGCCATCACGCCCCATGTCTCGTCCTTCGCACTGTCCGCGGGCGATCGCTACCTGGTGTGCACCGACGGGCTGACCGACCCGTTGCCGGACGACGAGGTCGACAGCGTGCTGCGCGTGCACGACGACGGCAGGGCCGCGTTCGAGCTGTGGAAGGCCGCGATGGAGGCCGGAGGCCCCGACAACATCACGTTCGCCCTGGTACGGATCGGCACATAGGGCCGTGCCGGCTGTCCCGTCCAGCGCCGCGATCAGCGCGCCCGAGCGGCGCCGCATCGTTTCGCCATCATTCGAACCCTCAGGTAACCTCCGGTGGAACAATCTGACTGGATCACGTCGCCTGAGCCCCTGACCAGGGCTGCGGGACCGCGCCAGTCACTTCGTTCTGTTGTGGGCCACCCCCTGAGCCAGTCTCTCTACGCGCTGGGGGAGTTGCCGCGGCAGGGCGAATCGGGGAACAAAGCAGGGGGAGTTGAAGACCGTGGCGGAGTCAGGTGTCAAAGCTGTCGAGCGAAACCTCGGGGCACAGTTGTTTCCGGTGACCCTGGACGCGTCCGAACTGGAGCGCCTCACCGAGCGGGAGCGCGAGGTGCTCGGCACCCTCGCGAACGGGGAACCAAACAGGTTGCTTGCGCGGAGACTTGGCATCGCCGAGCGCACCGTCAAGGCTCACATCACCAGCATTACAAGAAAGTTGAACCTCAACTCCAGGCTTGAGGCGACCCTCGTCTCGCTTCATCATCACAAGGCCTTGACCGAGGATCCCATTACCTCTTAGGGCAATGCCCTAAGAGGTAATGGCGAAGACCCCTCCTGGAGGGAAGAATCGATGATGCCACCCGGGACGCCGGTGTGGCCCGCAGGGTGGTGCGCAGTAAGGCGCCCGCTCCTGCATCATCCATTCAGTTCCGGTCAACGGCCGAGAAGGCCCGCCCACTGCGGACCCATTCCGGCCGCGCCGCCGGCCAGCAGCTACAGCGCCTGCTGCGGCTGCCCTTGAGAAGGAATCCCTACATAATGAATCGCTCGACAGTCCGTCGCGCTCTGCCTGCAGTAGCCGTCTCGTCTTCGGTCCTCGGCGCCTTCATGGTCGCCGCGGTCGCTGCTCCGTTCTTCCTCAAGAGCTCGTTCAAGATGAGCAGCGAAGCGGCCTCCACCACCTGGACGTCCATCATGGCGGGCATGGACGTGGCTTCGGCCATTGGCCTTGCCACGGGTGGCCTCGCGATCGGTTCCGTTCTCATCTGGGGCGCCAAGCAGGCCATCAAGAAGGGCGGCCGCAAGGCGTTCATCGCCTGATGCATGGCCCATGTTCGCCTGCCCATCGGAATTCCGCGTGCTGCGGAATTCCGATGGGCAGGGCCAGGGGGCTTGGTCGATTCGATGAAAGCAGCGGCAGGGCGGAAACCATGACGGAGAAAAAGGCTGCGCTCCTTCGGCGACAGTGGCTGAGTCTTCTCTGTGGTGCGCTGCTCTGGTTCATGGCTTTCAGTCTTGGGTGGTGGAACGCGCCAGAGCATTCGACGGAGATCACACGGGTCCGGCAGGAGCCGGACTGGGATCTCTTCATCGAGATCCTCATGAATAACATCGGCGTTTCCGCCGCCCTGTTCCTGGGAGTCGTCACCACTGGCGTGGCCACGATTCCCGTGGCACTGGTCACCGGGACGCTCGCCGGTTACAGCTGGGGACAGGCTGTCCCGGTTCTGGGCGCCGGAGGGGTGGCCAGACACCTGCTGCCCCACATGCCGCTCGAGTTGGTGTCGATAGCGATCGCCGCCGGCGCTGGTCTCGTGCCCTTGGTGGCCTGGGCACGCTCCGGGCTGGGGCGGCGGTTGAGCAGAGCTGAATGGTGGTCCCAGGTCGTCGACGCCTGCCGTTTGTGGGCGATGTCCCTGTCAGGTCTTGTGGTAGCTGCGGGAGTGGAGACATGGGTGAGCACATAGTCGGCAGGTCGCGTGGGGGCAGTCTCCCGGCCTACGAAGCCGACACGAAAAGGCCTGCCGAGGTCTCATCGGCCGACGCGGGCACCCGTTCGCGCGGCTTCCCGCCCATGCGGGTCAACAGACGCGGGCATGCGCTCGGCATCACCGCGCTCCTGCTCTGTACGGCAGCGGCCTCCCTTCCGCTGTGGAGCAGGATCCGCAGTCAGATCCAGGTGCGACTGCCCGAAGCGCCCGAGGGCGCAGTCGAGATCGGCACAGCGATCGGGTGGAGCACTGCGGCTCTTGCCAACATGGCGACAGTGGGGGTACTGGGCGTCATCCTCGGCGTCGTCGGTGCCCTCGTGGTCCGATGGACGGCGCCGACAAGCGATTTCACCCGGGCCAGAAGGACGTTCACCGTCGCCTGGGTCGCCTTCGTACTCGTCAAGCTGGCCGGCTGGTCTCTCGTGATGCCTCTGCTGCTGCGGGGTGAAGCAGCCGATGCCGTACCGGCGTTGACGCGGCCCGACCCGTGGCTTCTTGTACTCTTCGCGGCACTACTGGGGGCCGGCCGGTCCGTGGCTGACGTCGCCTGGCCGCGTGCCGTGGCGGTGGCGGCCTCCCTCACCGCGCTCTACGCCGGCACGTTGCTCCTGCTTCCCGCTTGACTGTCCTGCCCGCCCCCGATCATCCGTACCGAAAGCCGTGCGGCCGGAGAACTGTGATTCACCGCTTCATCCTCAGCATCCTGGGAAACCCGAAACTCATCACGTTCGCCCTGCGCTGCTGGGCCGTGATCACGGACGGCCTGGTCCACCCGGCGATCCGTATCGCGGGTGGCGTGGCCGCGACGGGCGCCGGCATGTGCGCGATCACGTACTTCATCCGGTTCCGCGCCACCCTCGAGGAGACGCGTCACGCGGTGGAGACCTCCGACGATCTCACCGGAGATCCCGGGAACGTGATGGACATCCTCCAGCTTCTCAGCCTGGTGTGGCTGATCAGCGGCATCGCGCTGATCGCCCTCGGACTGCTGGTGGCGGTTGCCCGGTCCGGCAGCGTGTTGATCATCGTTGGGGGGTGCGTGTGGTGGGCGCCTCTCGGCTTCCTGGGACTCAGGCTTCCTGCGGCCTCCGGCCTGCATCTGATCGCCGGGATCTTCGTCGCGCTGGTCATCCCGGCCGCTGTGCTCTGCCCGGCCGAACGGTTCGCCGACATCAGGCGGCGCCGAGCAGAGCCGGCCGGCGATGCGGGCTGACATCGCGCCCGGACAGCAGGCCGTCCGGACAGGCCGGTGGATCCGTTCTGTCACCGCTCTCTGTCTGGCAGATGCCCGAAGGCGCCTCAATCTGATGACCGGTGCCGACGCCCTGGGGCGGCGACGCCGGCGGGCTGCTGCGCTCGTGCTCTGCACCGGAGCAGCGGCCGGCTTCGGGACGTTGGTGCTGCTGGGCCGGACCCTGGGGGCTCTCGCGCCGACGCAGACCGCGACAGGCGCCGACCTGGCTGCGTGGACCTGGACTCCCGCCGTGCTCTGGACGCTCCACCAACTCCTGAGCGCCGAACCGGCGCTGGGGCGATCCCTCGTGCGTCCGCCGGACGACACCGTGCTGCGTACCCTCCCGGTCAGCCGGGGTCAACTGGTTGCCGCACGGCTCGTCCTGCCCACGACGGGAGTCGCGCTCGCGCTGCTGCTCGCGGTAGGCGCGGTTGCGGTGCCCTGGCTCGCGGCCACCGGAGCCGGCCGGCAGCTGCTGCCCGTGCTGCTGGTCAACCTGTGCGGCTCGGTGACGGGCGCCGCAGCCCTGCGCATCTTGTTGGTCTCCGTCTTCATGGTCCGCGTGGTGAGAGTCGCCCATCTTCCCCGGGTGGTGCTCGCCGCGGTGGGTGGCTGGCTCGTCGGCACGTTCGCGGCCCCGTTCGTCCGCTTGCTGGGCAGCACTCCGGACGACGCCGAGGCGAACCTGACGCGCCGCCTCGGTGACGCCGTCGCCGACTCCCGTCCACAGGTCTGGACTGCCATGCACACACCGGGACGGCTGTGGTGGACCGTCGCCGGCTACCTGGCCGTGGCCGTGGTGGCGGGGACCGTGGCCGCCCTGCGCGTTCGCGCAACCGAGCAGCGCGACGCGACCGCCGCGTACGCCGATGACACCGCGTACGCCCATGCCGAGAGCCCTCGCGACATACGACTGCGGACGACCGGCCGGGACCTGTCACCCTCACCCATGTCCTTGGTGCTGCGGCTGACCTGGCTGCGACTTCGTCGCGCCGACCCGGCGGCAGTCGGCGGCGTCGCGCGGCTGCAGCGACTGAGCATCACCATCGGAGCAGCCTGCGCAGGCACCGCGACGGCCCTGGAGCATCCGCCCTGGCACCTGCCCACTCCCGCGCTGGCCGGGCTGTTCATCGCTGCGGCCCTGATCTCCACCGGAGAGGTGGTCCAGATCTGCGGGATCGAGGCGGACCGCGGCTGCTGGGACGTACTGCGCCAGTCCCCCCTGCCGACGGGAGCCTGGCCCGCGGCCAAGGTCGTGGCGTCCGCGGCTGCCGTGCTCGCCGTGACCGCACCGTTCTGCCTCGGGGCAGCCGCACTGTGCGGAGTGAGCGGCGCGCGGTGGGGCGTTGCCGTGCTGCTCCTGCCCGCGGTGGCTGCAGCAGCGGGGTGCGCCTCGGTTCTCACCTGGTACGTGGTTCCGGTCACCGAGAGTTTCGAGGGCGGCGGGCGGACCGCCCGGCCCCCCATGGCGGATGTCGTGGAAGGCGTGCTCACCGCGCTGCTCACCCTTCCGGTGACGGTGGGCCTGGGACTGAGCGAGGCGGTCACGGACGGCGGCTTCACCCAGGCGCTCGAAGCGGCACTTCTCATCTGCGTACTCGCGGCCTGTGCTGTCAGCCTCCGCCGGGTGGGCAGGCGGGACTTTCCAGTACCACGGCCAACCGGGCGGCAGGGATTCGGAGCAGCGAAATGATCGACATTGCAGGTCTGGAAGTCCGCCGCGGCGACACGGAGGTCTTCAGCGGCCTCACCATGCGTGTCGCGAAGGGTGAGATGGTCCGGCTGACCGGCCCGAACGGCTGCGGCAAGAGCACCCTGCTGAGTGTGCTGGCGGGACTTCGCGTCCCGTCCTCGGGCACGGTCTCCATAGCGGGCCGTCTGCCCCAGGACCCGTTGGTCCGCGGATTGCGTGGCTTCCTTCAGGAGCCTCCGCCGTTGTACGAATACCTCACCGCACGTGAACAGCTGGCGCTGGTGGCGGGGCTGTGGGATGTCCGCACCGGTGCGCTGCTGGAGCGCGCCGACGTACTCGGGCTCACCTGCCGTCAGGACGTCCTGGTCGGCGGTCTTTCCCTGGGACAGCGCAAGAAGCTCGGCTACGTCTGCGCGACAGCACACGATCCCCAGCTGCTGCTCCTCGATGAGCCGTTCAATGGACTCGACTCGGCTGCCCTCACAGCGGTGGTGGACGACCTGACGCGCAGGAAGCAGGAGGGCGGAACGACGATCGTGTGGGTGTCTCACACCGATCCGGACGCCGGCCTGGCCGACCGCACCATCGACCTCGGCGCCCGGGACGGCTCCCAGGTCCTGGCGACCGGAGACGGCGAATGATCGATGTAAGCAATCTGGTCAAGACGTACGCAGGCAAGCGCGTGCTGGACGGCCTGTCCTTCCACGTCACTTCGGGGCGGGTCACCGCCTTTCTGGGCCCCAACGGGGCGGGCAAGTCCACCACCCTGCGCATGATCATGGGCCTGGGGAAGCCGGATTCCGGAAGCGCGACTGTCCTCGGGGTGCCCTACCGGGAGCTGAGGTCCCCCCTGCGATCCGTGGGAGCACTGTTGGATGCCTCAGCCGTCCATCCAGCCCTCAGCCCCAGTGCCCACCTCGACTGGCTTGCCAGAACGCACCGCATCCCGCGGGAGCGCGTGACCGGCGTGCTGGAACTGGTGGGGCTGTCCTCCGCCGCACGCCGGCCGGTCCGTGGTTTCTCGCTCGGCATGCGGCAGCGGCTCGGCATCGCAGCCGCTCTGCTCGGCGATCCGGAGGTGCTCCTCCTCGACGAGCCCGTGAACGGGCTGGACCCGGAAGGTATTCGCTGGTTCCGCCCGCTCGTCCGAGCCCTCGCCGATGAGGGGCGGACCGTGCTGGTGTCGAGCCATCTGATGACTGAAATGGCCCTCCTGGCCGACCACGTGCTGGTGATCGGGCGCGGCCGGGTACTCGCCGACGGTCCCCTCCGCGACCTGGTTCACCACGAACCCACCACGGTCCGCCTGCGCTCCCCGCAGCTGCCCGTGCTCGCCGAAGCGCTGCGCGGAGCGGGAGCACACCTGGAGTACGACAGGCCGGCCGGCGGCGTGGTTCCGACAGAGGGGCCGGCAGAGGGGCCGACAGAGGCCGTGGTGACCGGCGTGTCTTCCGGACAGATCGGGGACCTCGCCGCGCAGCATGGCTGCAGCGTCCACGAACTCACGCCGTTTCGACCTGCTCTGGAAGACATATACCTGCGGCTGACCGATGAGGCAGCGGAGTATCGCGCGTCGACGCCTGCCCCCGGCGAGCAGAGCGAGGTCATCGGCCGTGCGTGACGCCATAGCCGCCGAGTGGATCAAGATCCGCTCGCTGCGCTCCACCCCGGCCGTGCTCGCCATCGGACTGGCAGTGACCGTGCTGACGGGGCTCATGTTCGGGCTTCTGATCGGCCCCGAGTTTCAGCGCGCGAATCCTGCGGACAGGAGGGATTTCGATCCCGTCGGTCTGTCCTTCACCGGGATGCAGCTCGGCCAGCTGGCGGTCGTCGTCCTCGCCGTCCTCGCGGTCGGATCGGAGTTCGGTTCCGGCATGATCCGCACGTCACTCGCAGCAGTACCACGCCGGGGCAGGCTGCTGACGGCGAAGCTCGTCCTGCTGGGCAGCATGGGAATGGCCTGGGGGCTGGTGACTGGAGTCGCGTCCCTGCTGGCAGGGACATGGGCCCTTGGGGCGGACTGGGCGGAGCTGCCCCCGGGCGACCTGGTACGCACGGTGGCAGGGGCCGGCACGTACGCCACGCTGCTCGCCGTGTCCGCCGGCTCAGTCACTTTCCTGGTGCGCCGGTCCATCGCCGCACTCGGCATCCTGCTGCCGCTCCTCTTCCTCGTCTCCAGCGTGCTGGCGGCATCGCCGCAGCTCCGCCCGCTCGCACGCCTCCTGCCGGACCGGGCCGGGCTGAGACTGATGCAGGTTCACCAGGAGGCCGGCGATCTCACCCCGTTGGCGGGAGGCACCGTGCTGTTGCTGTGGACCACGTCGGCGGTCATCGCGGCGTACCTCGGCTTTGCCCGTCGGGACGTCTAGGCACTGTCCGCATCCCCGGGCCCGGCGTCCAGCAGGGCAGGGAGGTCCGCGAAGGAGTTCAGTACGTGGTCCGGGGTGCCGTCGGCCGCCTGGTGGGTTTCGGGGAGGTACTTGCCCGTCCTGACCAGGACTCCGGTGATGCCGCTGCGCTGGGCCGCCAGGACGTCCGACTCGATGTCGTCGCCCACCATCAGCGTTTCGGACGGGGTGGCACCCAGGTGGGCCAGGGCCGTGGCGAAGAACGCCTCGGCGGGTTTGCCGGTGATCTCCGCCTCCGCCCTGGCGGCTCGTTCCAGTCCCAGGAGGAACGCGCCCGTGTCGAGGTCCAGGCCTCCGGAGGTGCGCCAGTACAGGTTCCGGTGCATGGCGACCAGACGGGCGCCGCGCTGGAGATGGCGGAACGCGCGGTTGAGCGCTTCGTAGCTGAATGCGCTGCCCGCGCCGCCGAAGACGACCACGTCCGGTGCTTCGGCCGCTTCCGCTTCCGCTTCCTCGATGAGTGTCACGCCTTCGAGGTCGTCGCGGACGTCGCCGGTGTTGAGCAGCAGGCAGCGTGCCCCCGGGTGGTGCTCCCGCAGGTACGCGGCGGTGACCGCGGGGGCGGTGAGGATGTCGTCGACGCCGACGGGGAAACCCACGCCGGCCAGCGTCTCGGCGATCGAGGCCCGAGTACGGGAGGTGTTGTTGGTGACCAGGGCCAGCGGAAGCCCCGCGGCCCGCAGCCGTTCCATGGCCTCGACTGCGCCGGGCAGCGGCTTCCAGGACAGCGTGAGGACGCCGTCGATGTCGATCAGGACCGCTCCGATTCGGTTCATACGCCCCGACCCTACGCGGGCACCCCCACTTGCGAAATCTTGGCAAATAGGGTTATTTCGAATTGAGTGTGTACGTGGTTTCTGTCTCCCCTGGCTGGGGGTGAACCACTGTGCTGTTCACCGATCGGGTGGACGCGGGACGCCGTCTCGCCGAAGCGCTGCGCCATCTCGCGGCGGAAGAACCCGTCGTACTGGGCCTGCCCCGCGGCGGGGTCCCGGTGGCCTTCCACGTGGCGCACGTACTCGGTGCTCCCCTCGATGTGATCGTGGTCCGCAAGCTCGGCGTCCCGTACCACCGTGAGTTGGGGTTCGGCGCCATCGGCGAGGGCGGGGTGCGCGTCATCAGCGACGACATCGTCCGCCGCAGCGGGGTCCGGCAGGCGGACCTCGCCGCCGTCGAGCACGACGAGGAGGCGGAACTCCTGCGCCGGGCCCGGCGGTTCCGCGCCGGACGGGAGCGGCTGGCACTCGCCGGCCGGACGGTGATCGTGGTGGACGACGGGATCGCCACCGGCGCCACCGCCGCGGCGGCGTGCGAGGTGGTACGTGCACAGGGCGCCGCCCGCGTGGTGCTGGCCGTACCCGTGGCGCCGCCGGACGCGGTCGCCAGGCTGCGCGCCGAGGCGGACGAGGTGGTGTGCCTGTCGACGCCGGTCGCGTTCTCCGCGGTCGGCGAGTGGTACCAGGACTTCTCCCAGACCTCCGACGAGGAGGTCGTCTTCCTACTGGCCCAGGCCGCGGCAGCCCCCGTGTCCCGGGCGCCGGCCGCGGGCGCCGGAACCGGGACCGAGGCCGAGGTCGAGGTCGAGGTCAAGGTCGAGGTCGAGGTGGACGCGGGTGCCATACGGCTGGCCGGCGACCTCACCCTCCCCGAGGGCGCCGCGGCGGTCGTGATGTTCGCCCACGGCTCCGGCAGCAGCCGCCACAGCCCACGCAACCGCCTGGTGGCGGCGGCACTGAACCGGGCGGGCCTGGGCACCCTGCTCTTCGACCTGCTCACCACGGCGGAGGAAGCCGACCGGGCCAACGTCTTCGACATCGAGACCCTGGCCGGCCGGCTGGCCGACGCCACGACCTGGCTGCGCCGCCGCGCGTCCCTCCCGATCGGGTACTTCGGCGCGAGCACCGGAGCCGCGGCGGCGCTGCGGGCCGCCGCAGCCCCCGACGCGGACATCGGCGCCGTGGTCTCCCGCGGCGGCCGGCCCGACCTCGCCGGGCCGCGCCTCGCCGACGTACGGGCGCCGACGCTGCTCATCGTGGGCGGCCGCGATGCGATGGTGCTCGACCTCAACCGGGCGGCGCAGGCGCAGCTGCGCTGCGAGAACCGGCTCGAGGTCGTCCCGGGGGCGACGCACCTCTTCGAGGAACCCGGCGCGCTCGACGAAGTCGCCGACCTCGCCCGCGACTGGTTCGCCGGGCACCTGGTGGCTCCCGCGGCGGGGTAGGCCGGCCATGGCGGGGCAGCACCGCCGTTGTCACGGCCAGCTCCAAGGTGCCGGTCCGAGAGCGCGGCGCGCCGCATGTCGGCAGCTGCGTGCGGGCCCGAGTAGATCGCGTACAGCACCGCTGCCGACCGGTCCAGCCGAGTCGTACGGCTTCTCGGCATCACCGTCCGACAGCAGCGGCCTGCTGACCTGCGAGGTCAGCTACCCACCGCCCCCGGCGGAGGGATCACGGGGACTACCCCGTCAGAGGGGTCTTCGGGCCGGATGGGCCGGAAGGGGGGCCATCCGGGGACAAGCTTCGAACCGCGTACCGGTAGGCGCCGCCGGCGTGCGTGGTGCTGGTCACAGTCCTCGTCGCCGCGCTCGTCGCGCTCGTCGGTACGGCCGCCGGCCCCGGTACGGCCGCCGCCCAGGCAGCCCCGCCCCCAGGCATGACGGCGCCGGACGGCGCCGGCGGGCGCTACCCCCGCGCCGCCGGCAGCGTCACCTCGAAGCGGCAGCCGCCCGGTACGTTTCGTACCGCCGCACTGCCGTCGTGCGCCTCGACGATGCCTCGCACGATCGCGAGGCCCAGCCCCGCCCCGGCCGGCGGTGTCCGGGCCTCCGAGCCGCGCCAGCCGGTGTCGAAGACGCGCGGCAGGTCCTCCTCCGGGATGCCGCCGCAGCCGTCGGTGACGGACAGGACGACGCTGTCGGCGGTACGTTCGGCCGCTACCGCGACCGTGCCGTCGGCCGGGGTGCGGCGGATCGCGTTGATCAGCAGATTGCCCAGCACCCGGGTCATCTCCTTCCCGTCCACCTCGACCGGCACCGCCTCGACCCGGTCCCCGACCAGCCGGACGCCGAGCTCGCGCGCGAGCGGGTCCGCGCCCGCGAGTGCGTCGCCCACAAGGTCGTACACCGAGGTCCGGACCGGAGCCAGGGCCAGCGCCCCCGCGTGGATACGGGAGAGCTCGAAGAGGTCGCCGACCATCGAGTTGAGCCGGTCGACCTCGGTGCGGATCTGCCGGAAGTACCGCTCCGGGTCCTGGACCAGGCCGTCCTCCAGCGCCTCTGACATGGCACGCAGACCGGCCAGCGGGGTGCGCAGATCGTGCGAGATCCAGGCGACGAGCTCGCGCCGGGAGGACTCCAGGGCGCGTTCGCGGTCGCGGGACGCGGCCAGTTTGGCGCTGGTGGCGGCCAGTTCCCGGCTGAGCGCGGCCAGTTCCGCGGTCGCCTCGCCCTCGGGCGCGGCGAAGTCGCCGCCGTCACCGAAGGAACGGGCGGCCAGCGTCAGGGCGTTGCTGCGCGCCACGACCCAGCGGCCGAGCAGCAGGGCGGTGGCGAGCGAGACCACGGCCGCCATGGCGACGACGGTGGTGACGACGGTCAGGTCGTGCGGGGAGAGGAACATGGCCCAGGCCACGGCCAGCGTTCCGGCCAGCATCGCGGTGACGGTGACGGCCGCGACGACGGTCAGTGACACGGCGACGGACCGGTGCCGCAGGGCGCGCAGCACCGCGGCCCCCAGGAGCCCGGCGGCGGCCGCGCCGAGGAAGGCGTACAGAGCGATGAGCAGGACGTCGTTCATGGCGCCGGCTCCTCGGGCGGGAGCTCGGTCCGGGCCTCGGGCGGGAGTGGCGGCTGGGGCTCGAAGCGGTAGCCGACGCCCCATACCGTCTGGATCAGCCGGGGCGCGGCCGGATCGTCCTCGATCTTGCCGCGCAGCCGCCGTACATGGACCGTGACCGTCGACAGGTCGCCGAAGTCCCAGCCCCACACCTCGCGCATCAGGTCCTCCCGGGTGTGGGCCTGGCCCTGGTGCCGTATGAGATGCGCGAGCAGGTCGAACTCCCGCAGTGTGAGGGCGAGTTCGTGTCCGTCCTTGGTGGCGCGGCGGGCCGCCGGGTCGAGCGTCAGGCCGGCCGCCCGGAGCAGCGGGCCATGCCCTTCGGCGCCGCCGCCGGCGCGACGGCTCCGGCGCAGTACGGACTCCACCCGCAGCACCAGCTCGCGCGGGCTGAACGGCTTGGTCACGTAGTCGTCCGCGCCCGTCTCCAGGCCCAGGATCCGGTCGTCCTCGTCCCCCCGCGCGGTCAGCATGATCACCGGCACGGGCCCGGTTCCGCGCAGGGTGCGGCAGACCTCCAGGCCGTCCATGCCGGGCAGCATCAGGTCCAGGACCACGAGGTCGGGGCGGCGGGCGGCGGCTCGGGCGAGCGCGGTGGGGCCGTCGGCGGCTCGTTCGGCGGTGTAGCCGGCCCGGTCGAGATAGCCCGCGACCACCTCGGCCACGGTCGGATCGTCGTCGACCACGAGTACATGGGCCCGGCCAGGGCCTTTGGTGTGCATAGGCCCAGCCTCGCACCGGGCGGTGCCGGGTGTCGCCCCGGCGGCCCTGCCGTCCGCATTCCGTAAGAACCGGGGGACAAGGACCGGGGGGACAAGGACCGGGGACCGTGGCACCCGTGGTGTCACCCGTGGTGTACTTCGATGGGCGGGAGCCGGTAGGTGCCGTCGAGCACTTCCTCCCGCGGGGTGTAGAGGCGGACCATCGGCCGGAAGTCGCCGGCCGGGGTGGGCAGCCAGTTCGCGGCCTCGTCGGGGTCGGTGGGCCGGTCCCGCTGGAGTACGAGCGTGAGGGAACCGTCGGCGGCGTACCGGAGGCCGGGGATCCGATCGCCGACCGAGTAGCGGCCGAGGGGGTTGGCGACCAGGTAGTGGTCCGGGGAGTCGTACATGGTGACGGACCAGAACGCGTCGGCCGGCGGCCGCGCGTCGAACCGCAGGGTGTATGACTTGGCGCCGGTGAGCTGCTTGCCGTCCGCGTCGGTGAAGGTGTGGGCGTACACGGCCTCATAGGCGTGGCTGCCCCACAGGGCCGTGCGGGCCGCGACCGCGCGGGTGAGCCGGGCGGTGTGCCGGTCGGTGATCTGCCAGCGGGCCTCGTCGAGGGTGCCGGGTCCGAGGTGGTCGACGTTGTAGTCGAAGAGGTGCAGGTCCATGTCCCAGCCGCCGGCGGGCAGCTGGGCGGGAGGCGGCGGCCCCGACGCGGCCTCGACCCGTGCCCGGCCGTCGGCGAGCCCGGCCTCCAGGGCCCGTACGAGTACCGGGTCGGCGCCCACGTACGGCGAAGGGCCCTCCTCCAGCAGCCCGAGCGGCTGGAAACGGTCCTGGTACGCGAGATCGGGCGCGGCGGGCGGGAAGTCGGCCATCCAGATCCGCAGCAGCTCGAAGAAGCGCAGCGGTTCGGGCACGGCCGGGTCCGGCTGCGGCAGCCCGCTCCTGACGGCCGAAGCCGGACCGCGCGGCTGCGGCGAGGCGATCGTCAGCGCCCTCTGGAGCGCGGTGACGCGCGGCATGTCCCTGGGTCCTGTGCAGGCGCTGCGGCCGACGACCGTCACGACGGAGGTCGGCGCGTCGATGATCCGTACGTCCTCGGGGGCCGTACCGGCCCAGCCGGGCGGGGCGATCAGCCAGGTGGACTGCTCGGTGCCGGTGGCGCGGTGGCCGACGTACGCGAAGTTGTTGGTCCAGGCGTCGACGAACTGCAGGACGAAGTAGGCACCCCGGTAGTCGGGCACATGCAGGAGCAGCGGGCCGCCGGAGAGGTCGAGCTGGGCGATCGAGTAGAGGGTGTCGTTGTTGAGGGAGACGAACTTGGCGGCCGGGTCCGCGGGTTGGTGTACGTGTCCGAACTGGTTGAACGGGGTGGCGGTCAGGTTGCCCATGCCCGTGCGGGTGAAGCTCTCGACCATGGTGAGCTCGTGGACCAGCGGATAGCCGTAGATGTACGCGTCCGCGGCCAGCTCCGTCAGCTCGGTGGTCGGCTCGGTGGTCGGCTCGGTGGTCACGGGGATCAGCTCCGCGGCGTGAGAGCCGGCAGCGCCCAGCTTCCGTCCAGTACGGACGGCTCGGGCCCGTACACGCGGATGGCGATGGTGAAGGGCCCGTCCGGGGCCGGCAGCCAGTTCGCCGCCTCCGCGTTGCCGGACGGCCGCTTCCGCTGGACGTACAGGGTCAGTCCGCCGTCCGCGTCGTACACCAGGCCCGGCGTGCGGTCGCCGATCGAGTAGCGGTCGATCTCGTTGTCGACGAGCAGCCGCTCCGGCAGCCGGTACACCGTGGCCGACCAGAAGAACCGGCCCGGCGGCAGCTGTCCGGGCGGGAAGTGGACGGTGTAGTCGCGCTGCGAGGCGTCCGGCGGCCGGTTGCCGTCGCTGTCGCCCGCCCAGCCCGCGTACCAGGCCTCCTCGGCGGGCAGCCCGTACAGGCCGTTGTGGACGCCGACCGCGCGGGTCAGATAGTCGTCGCCCTGCTGCGTCCTGGTGCCGAACCAGTGGGTGGAGT
Source organism: Streptomyces sp. A3M-1-3 (assembly GCF_024213665.1). GTDB lineage: Bacteria > Actinomycetota > Actinomycetes > Streptomycetales > Streptomycetaceae > Streptomyces. The sequence continues at coordinate 154,101 of NZ_JANAVP010000011.1, read as the reverse complement.
CGGTGGCGTTCCGCGCCGCCTTCTGCAGCTGCGTACGGGCGTCGGTGATGCCCGCGTCGATGGCGTCCCGCACGCCGGGCGGGAGCGCGGCGGGCTCGAACTCGCCGCCGCCGGTGACGCCGAGCGCGGCGAGCCGGCCGCGTAGTTCCGCCTCGTGCGGGAGTACGGGGAAGAACGCGAGCAGGAAGTCGAGGACGGTGAAGAACTCGACCGTGGAGAGCGATTCCTCCTGCCACACCGGCCAGACCGGTTCGGGCGCGGGGTGCGGCGCGGCGATGTCCAGGAAGGTGGACAGCGAGCGGAGTTGGTACTTCTCCTGTACGGCGCGCAGGGCCGCGGAGTCCTCCGGGCCGGCCAGGTACGTACGGCCGAGGACGCCGACGAGATACGTGGCGGCCTGCACCACTCCGTCGATGCCGGGAGGTACGACGCCGATGAAGCCGGGGCCCGCGACGAGGTAGTCGCCGGCGTCCTGGCCGGTCGCGCGGGTGCCGATGAAGCCGGCGTACGCGGAGTCCAGGTCGTGGACGGGCAGCACGTAATAGCGGTCGGTCGCGGGGACCGACACCACCCACGGTTCGGCGCGCAGGTCCAGCCAGGCCCAGGAGTAGGGGGTGTCGTTGTTCGGGGTCACGACATCCGAATCGGCCGGGGTGAAGGGCTGCGAGTAGTGCCGGAAGCGCCCGAATCCGCCGGTCGAGCGGGCGTCGGCGGGGTCGATGGCCTGCGGATACATCGTGCGGTAGTTCTCGAGGAGGGGGTACCCCCAGATCCACCCCTCGGCCGCCGTTCTGCGCGCCACGTCGAGGTCCATACGGCTGCCTCCCGGTCCAGGAGCGACGAAATGCCGGTTTCGCCCCCTCTGGATCTTAGGCCCAGTCCGGCCGATCAGACCGGATTAGGGAGCGAGACGCGGCCCGCCGCGGAGCGGCTGATGTCACTGCGGGCACGCGAGCCCGGCATGGTCGGCCGGAGGGGGCCTGGGGGGTGGGGTGCGGGCTTCGCATGCCCGATGTCAGTGGTGGCTCCTATCGTTTTCGGCATGACCCCTGCACTCATCGGGCGCGACCACCCCACGGCCGTTCTGCGAGCGGAGATCGGCCGGGCGGCGGAGAGCCACGGCGGTCTGGTGCTGGTCACGGGCGAGGCCGGTATCGGCAAGACGACGCTGGTCACCGAGGCGGCGGACGAGGCGCGGCGACGCGGCGCCCTGGTGCTGGGCGGCACCTGCTGGGGCTCCGACGGCGCCCCGGGGTACTGGCCGTGGGTACAGGTGGTGCGCGGCCTGCGGCGCGCGGCGGGTGAGGAGGAGTGGGCACGGGCCGAGGAGGCGGCGGGCGGGCGGCTGGCGGTGCTGCTCGGCGAGGCGTCCGGCCGCGGGGATGCGGGCCAGGGGCAGGGCCAGGAGGCTTCGGGTGCGGAGGACATGGGCTTCCCGCTGTACGACGCGGTGACCACCGCGCTGGTGACGGTCTCGCAGAACCGGCCCGTCATGGTCGTACTGGACGATCTGCACTGGGCCGACACCGCGTCCCTCAAGCTGCTCGAATTCGCCGCGCAGCATGCCTGGTTCGAGCGGCTGCTGCTGGTCGGCACCTACCGGGACGCGGAGGTGGAGGCCGCGGACCATCCGCTGCAGCCGCTGATCCTGCCGCTGGTCGCGAAGGCGACGACGGTGACGCTGACCGGCCTGGAGCGGGAGGAGGTCGGCGCGCTGATGGCGCTGACCACCGGCCAGGAGCCGGCCGACTCGCTGGTCGCGGAGGTGCATCTGCGGACCGGCGGCAATCCCTTCTTCGTGGAGCAGACGGCCCGGCTGTGGCGCGGCGGCTCCTCGGTGACCACCATCGCTCCGGGGGTACGGGAGGCCGTGCGGCGGCGCCTTTCGCTGCTGCCCGAACCGGTAGGGCGGGTGCTGACCTCGGCCTCCGTACTCGGCCGCGAGTTCCACCGCCAGGTGCTGGCCGCGACCGCCGCCGCGCCGGTGCCGCACGTGGACCGGCTGCTGGGACAGGCGGTGACGGCGCGGCTGGTGGTGCCCCGGCAGGCGGGCCGGTTCGCGTTCGCCCACGATCTCGTACGGGAGACGCTGTACGACGCGCTGGACGAAGCCGACCTCCGGCACCGGCATGCGGCGGTCGTCCGGGCGCTGGACCGGTCCCCCGCGCTGGCCGAGAAGGTCTTCCCGGCCGACCTGGCCCGGCACGCCTACGCGGCGGGCGACGAGCTCGACCCCGACCACGCCCTCGATCTGCTGCTGGCCGCGGCGAAGGACGCGGGCAGTCGGCTGGCGTTCGAGGAGCAGATCACCCACCGGCGCCGGGCGCGGGAGCGGTCGGCGGGGGCGGCGCCACGGCGGCGCGTCGTCATCGCACTGGACCTCGCGCAGGACCTGCACCACCTCGGGGAGCGGGAGGAGGCCGGCCAGATCTTCACCGAGACACTGGCGGCGGCCCGCGAGGCGGCCGAGCCCGAGCTGCTGGGGCGCGTGGCGCTCACGCTCTACGGAATGTTCGACAGCGGCGAGCTGACGGCACTGCGTGACGAGGCTCTGCGCGAGGCGCACGCCCTGCTGGTCGAGGGGGCCGCGCCCGCGCCGCCTCGGCCGGTCGAGGAGCTGGCGCAGGAGCTGAGCATCCGAATTGCCGTGCTGGCCCGGCGCCACCAGGACGACGAAGCACTCGGCTTCGGCCTGTGGGCCCGCCACCACGCCATCTGGGGCCCCGGCACCGCGCCCGAACGAGTCGCTCTCATCGATGAGCTGATGGCCCTGGCCCGCCGGCGCGGCGACATCGAGGGGGAGCACTTCGCCGCCTCGCTGCGCTGGGTGGCGCTGCTGGAGACGGGCGACCCCCGCTACCTCGACCAGTACCGCGCGTTCGTCGCGATGGCCGAGCAGCACGGCCTGCCCCGCATGGGCATCTTCGCCGCCGTCGACCAGTCCATCATCACCGCCCTGATGGGCCGGTTCGCCGAGTCCGAGAGCTTCCTCGCGGAGGCGTTCGCGTACAGCGAGCAGCACCCGCACGAGCACTTCAGCTCTCTGCTGAACCACCACCGCTGGACGCTGGCGCTGCTCCAGGGCCGGTACGAAGAGCTGGACGAGCTGCACCGGATGCTGGAGCGGGGCCACCCCTGCCCCCGGCTGCTCGCCGCGATCAGCGCGGTCGAGCGCGGCGAACCCGCACCGGCCGTGGCGTACCTCGCCGAGCTCACCGCGACCGGCGCGGACCAGGCGGGCGACCGCGGCTTCCTCCCGCTGCGGCTGCGCTGCCAGGCGCAGGCCGCCGCTGCCTCGGGGGACCCGGAGCTGTGCGAGCAGGCCCGGGACGCCATCAAGCCGTTCCTCGGCCAGTGGGCGGTGTCCATGTACGGCTGGGACATCAGCGGCCCTATGGTCCTGTGGTCGGCCGTCCTCGACGCCGCGCAGCAGCGTTGGGACGCGGCGGCCGACGGCTTCACCGCCGCCCACCGCTCCGCCGCTCTGCTCCAGGCCCGCCCGTGGTCGGTCGAGGCCCGGTTCCGGCTGGCCGAGGTGCTGGCGGCCCGCGGGGCGCCCGGCGACGCGGCGGCCGCCGAGGCCCTGCTGACCGACGTCGAGCGGGAGGCCGCCGAACTGGGCATGCGGCACATCCCCGGCCGGGTACGCCGCGCCCGCGCCGCGGGCAGCGACCGGCCGGCTGCCGCCCCGCCCGCCTCGCACGAGTTCCGCTTCGACGGCTCCGTCTGGAATCTCACGTACGCCGGCCGTACGGCGCACGTGCCCGACGCCAAGGGACTGCGCGATCTGCGCTTCCTGCTCGGCCGCCCCGGCTCCGACATCCCCGCCGTCCATCTCCTCGCCCCCGAGGGCGGTGACGCGGTGGTGGCCGCCCGCTCGATGGGCGGGGACGCGGTCCTCGACGAGGAGGCGAAGTCCCGGTACAAGCGCCGGCTGGAGCTGCTGGACCGGGAGATCGACCGGGCGGCGTCACTCGACGACACGCGGCGGGCCGCCGAGTACGACCGCGAGCGCGAAGTGCTCCTCACCGAACTGCGCACCGCCGCCGGCCTCGGCGGCCGCTCCCGCCGCCTCGGCGACGAGGCGGAACGGGCCCGCAAGACGGTCACCGCCCGTATCCGCGACACCCTGCGCAAGCTCGACAGCCGCCACCCGGAACTGGCCGCCCACCTACGGTCGACGGTCTCAACGGGCGCCACCTGCACGTATCGACCGGACCACGCCGTCGCCTGGCGGCTGTAGTGCTGAGCGGCGGCGGCGACTGGGGCTCAGGGCCGCTCGGGTGAATCGCGCACGAGCGGCCGCTCCAATGGACGTGAGCGGTGGCCTGCCCAAGACGCGGCGGAAATGCTGACGTCGATTCTTGCCACACGAGCAAGAACAGGAAATGGAGACACCAATGCGCAAGACAAGCAAGCTCGCCGCCGTCATATTCACTGCGGCGGCTGTGGTTGGTGCCGTGGCTCCGGTCGCCAGCGCCGCCAACAGCGACGTCGTCGTCATCAAGAACGCCTCCGGCTGTACTGTCGGCGCGGGCGACGTCGTCGTCATCTCTCAGAACGGCTGCGCTGCCTTCAGCCATTCCGGCCACGACGGCGCTGCCACCCTCAACTCCAAGGACAAGGACAAGGGCAAGGGCAAGGGCAAGGGCAGTGCCGCCGCCGCCGCTGCCGCCGCGGCCTCCGGTGGCGGCGCGGCGGCTGCCGCCGCTGCTGCCGCCGCTGGTGGCGCTGCAGCTGCTGCCGCCGCCGCTGCCGCCGGCAGCTGAGCGAGCTGATGCCGCAGCTGCCCTGCGCCCATGACGGCGACCCGGGTCTGACGCTGCGGGACGTGCGCACCTGAGACCCAGCGGCCCGACGGCGTACGCAAGCCCCCTGCCGGCAGCAATGCCGCCGGCAGGGGGCTCCTCATGAGGCGGGCGATGCGGCCTGAACGGGCCAGTCGCTCACTTGCGGTTGTACAGCCGCATCGTGACCGGGCCGAAGACGAGGACCAGCAGGCCGGCCCAGCCGAACGACCAGACGAGTTCGGTGCCCGGCCAGTTGCCGGCCATCAACTCACGTACCGCCGTGGTCAGATGGGTGATCGGGCTGTTGTTGACGAACGCCTGCAGCCAGCCCGGCATCGTCTTCGGGTCCACGAAGATGTTGCTCAGGAATGTCAGCGGGAACAGCACCATCATGCTGACGCCCATCACCGACTTCTCGCTGCGCAGCAGCAGTCCGAACATCGTCCAGACCCACGAGAAGGCGAACGAGAAGACGATCAGCAGGGCGACTCCGGCGACGACTCCGATGACCCCGCCGTCCGGGCGGAAGCCCAGGATCAGGCCGACGGTCAGCATCACCGCAGAGGCGAGCGTGTAGCGGAGCATGTCGCCGAGCAGGTAGCCGACCATCACCGAGGGCCGCCAGATGGGGAGGGTCCGGAAGCGGTCGAAGACGCCCTTCTCGATGTCCGTGTTGACCGACACACCCGTGTACATCGTGATCATGACGATGCTCATCACCAGAATGCCGGGCAGCAGTGCCTGGATGTACGCCTCCGGGGAGCCGGCGATCGCGCCTCCGAAGAGGTACGTGTACATCAGCACCATCATGATCGGGAAAGCGGTGACATCGAAGAGCTGTTCCGGCACGTGCTTGATCTTCAGTACGGCCCGCCAGCCGAATGTCAGCGAGGTCGACAGCGCATTCGGCCGCGCCGGCCGGTCCTTGCTCACCAGCAGGGCCGCCAGGTCCTCCGCCCGGGGCGCGGCAAGAGCAACGTCGTCCAGTTCCTTGGTGGCTACCGTGCTCATGCCACTGCCTCCTTCGTGTCGGCCGACGCCTGTGCGCGGCCGGACTTGTCGGTGAGGGCGAGGAAGACCTCGTCCAGGCTGGGCTGCCCCAGCGAGAAGTTGTCGACGGTGATTCCGGAACGGGCCAGTTCGGCCAGCGCCCGTGCGGCCTGTTCCGCCGCACCCTGCTCCGTGCCGTGCCCGTTGACCCGCGCGGTCAGGGCGAGCGGGTCCGGGTCGAGCTGGACGACGGCGTTCAGCGCGGCCGCCAGGACCTGTTCGGCGTCGGCGCGCTGCGCGGCGTCACGCAGCCGCAGGTGTACGGCGCCCGAGCCGACCGACGCCTTGAGCTCGCCCTTGGTGCCCTCGGCGATGACCTTCCCGTGGTCGATCACCGCGATGCGGGACGCCAGGTGGTCGGCCTCGTCCAGGTACTGCGTGGTGAGCATGACGGTCGTGCCCTGGGCGACGACCGCCCGCACGATGTCCCACACCTGGTTGCGGCTGCGCGGGTCGAGTCCCGTGGTCGGCTCGTCCAGGAAGAGCAGGTCAGGGGTGTTGAGGATGGACGCGGCGATGTCGATCCGGCGCCGCATACCGCCCGAGTAGTTCTTCACCTGGCGTCCGGCGGCCTCCGTGAGTCCGAACGCCTCCAGGAGCTGGGCGGACCGGTCGCGGGCCGCCGGCTTGGAGTGTCCGAGCAGCCGCGCCAGCAGGATCAGGTTCTCCGAACCGGTCAGGTCCTCGTCGACCGAGGCGTACTGCCCGGTGAGGCTCACCCTGCTGCGTACCGCGTCGGGATCCTTGATCACGTCCTTGCCGAACACACGCGCCTCACCGCCGTCCGGCCGCAGCAGGGTGGCGAGCATCTTGACGGTGGTGGTCTTGCCGGCCCCGTTGGGACCGAGGACTCCGTAGACCGTGCCGGTGGGGACGGCGAGGTCGACGCCGTCCACGGCCCGGTTCTCACCGAAGACCTTCACCAGGCCGGCCGTCTCGATTGCGAGGTCAGTGGTCATTTCTTCCGCTCCTTCTGGGCCCCTCCTGAGGGCTTCTACGAGATGCCTGCTACGAGATGTACGGGCGTACGGCGCGGGCCTCGCGCAGCGCGAGGCCCCACCAGCCCAGCTGGTCGAGCAGCGAGGTGACCGCCCGGCCGCGGTCCTCGACGGTCTCTTCCAGCAGATTGAGACTGACACCGTTGCGCATCGTCACGGTGTGCAATTCGGTGAAGACACATCGGAGTTGTTCGACGGCGTACAGGCCCTGCGAGCCGTAGCCGTAACTGACGAAGCCGACCGGCTTGGCCTGCCATTCGTCGTAGGCGTAGTCGATGGCCTGCTTCAGGGAGGCGGGGAAGCTCCGGTTGTACTCGGGGGTGACCACGACAAAGGCCTCCGCCTCCTCGACCTCCGCCGCGAAGCGCGCCATCGGCGCGGTCGCCTCTTGCGGATAGCGCTCCGGGAAGTCGAACTCCGCGAGGTCGATGACGGCGAGGTCGAGGTCGTCCCGCTTGCGGGCCTGCTCGGTGAACCACCGTCCGACGCTGTCGCCGACGCGGCCCTCGCGGGTGCTGCCGATGATCACCGCGACGCGCAGCGGAGCCGCGGCCGCAGCACGGGTGTCGGTCATCGGGCGCCTCCTCGGGGTTCGCGGTGTGCGGTCACCCTCTGGGCGCGAGAAACGGCGGCGCGGCCGCTAGATCCCGTCTAGCGGCCGCGCGACATGGTGCATCTGTGCAGGTCAGGTCAGGTCGGGTCAGTCCTGCGGTACGGAGATGTGCTGGGCGCTGCGGCCACGGCCCGGCAGACGGCGGGCGCACCGCTGCCCCCGGCCGAGCGGGGTGACGTCGACCGGATCGGGGCAGCGGTGAAGGCCGCCCTGGGCGGGGCGGCCTTCACCGAGGCGTACGCGACCGGCGCGGAAAAGGGTCCGGACGCCCCCTGGATCCGGCCGCCCAGTAAGTCCGGTCGACTGGGCGAGTAGGCGGCTCAGGGTTCGTGCTGGTGGAAGCGGTAGAACGCGATGACCCCCACCGCCGCGCCCACCGCCACCCCGACCCCGCTGGACATCAGGACCGTCTCCCCGGTGAGGCTGAACATGAAGCCCATCGCGATCGCCGCGAACGTTCCGTACGCGACCCCGCGCAGCTCCGGCAGCACGCCGGGCCCCATCCGGTTGAGCAGGAACAGGATCCCGGCGAAGAGCACGCCGGACACGAAGCCGAGCAGGACGTTGTAGCCCGTGATGGGCCCGGCCTGGCGTCCGATGAAGGCCGCCCAGATGCCGTAAAGGGCCCCGAAGAGCAGCGGACCGACCCAGGCACTCGTCTTCAACCCGCCCAGCTGGTAAGTCCCCGGTGTGGGTGCGGCATGTGCCATGACGGAACTCCTCTCGTCCGGACCCATGTCATCCGGCTCCACCCCCGGTCTCATGGTGCGCTCGGGGCAAGCCGCCCGCCACCCGCGTGCACCACCAACACTCGCGCCCGGCCCGGCCCCGGCATTCCCTGGAGATGTGCGCAGCCTCCTGTCAGCGGTACTGAGCGTTCTCGTGGCCGTCCTGGTGCCGCTGAGCGCTCTCGCCGTCTGGGCCGATCGGGAGGTCGGCGACACCGGCCGCTATGTCCAGACCATGGCTCCTCTGGCCTCCGACCCCGCCGTACAGCACGCCGTCGCCGAGCGCGTCACCGTCACGATCCTGAACGAGCCGATCGTGAAGGAGAGGATCGCGAAGGAGATCGGCGCACACCCGCTCCGGTCCGGCGTCGAGAGGTATCTGGGCGAGGCCGTACGGTCCTTCGTCGGCACCGACGCCTTCAGGACCGCGTGGAACGCGGCCAACCGCGCCGCCCACCCCGCCGTCGAGCAGGTGCTGAGCGGCGGCGCCGGCAATACGGTGACCATCGACCTGGCTCCCGTCATCGAGCAGGTCAAGCGGGAACTGGCCGCGAACGCCGTGCCGTTCGCGGACCGGATTCCCGTGGAGCACGCCGAGATCACCGTCCTGGAGTCCGACCAGTTCGACGAATTCCGGAAAGGCTTCCACGTGCTGCAGATCGCCGGAGTCTGGCTGCCCGTCCTCACCCTGCTGTTCGCGGTCGGCGCCCTCGCCGTCGCGGCCCGCCGGCGCCGTGCGCCGGCCGCCACCGGGCTGGGCCTCGCGCTGGGCGCGGCCCTGCTGTGGGCCGGCGTCGTCGTCGGCCGCCGGCTCTCGCTCGACGACCTGCCGCCGGACGTGGACCGCCCGGCGGCCGGCGCGGTGTACGACGCGCTGACCGGCTTCCTGCGTACGACGGCCTGGGTGATCCTCGTCCTGGGCCTGGCGGTGGCGCTCGGCGCGTGGCTCGGCGGGCGGCTGCGAACGGGGCGACCCGGGGGCCCGGTGCCGGAACGTACCGAAACGCGTACGGGAGCGCATCCCGCAGCGCATCGCGAAGGCGCGCTACCGCCGGGCGATCCCGGCGAGCGTCCTGAGCGCGTACGCGAGGGTCTGCACGAGCGGTGAGGCGAGCCCGATCCTGACGGCGTCCGGGGCGGTGTGCGCGCCGACCGCGAAGGCGGAGCCGGGGGTGACGGCGATCCCCCGCCCGGCCGCCGCGGCGACGAAGGTCTCGGCGCGCCACGGCGCGGGCAGCTCCCACCAGCAGTAGTACGCCCGCTCGTCGGTACGCACCCGGAAGCCGGCGAGGTGTTCCCGCACCAGCGCGTGCCGGGCGGCCGCGTCCTTCCGCTTGGCCTCGACCACGGCGGCGACGGTGCCGTCGGCGATCCAGCGGGTGGCGGCCTCCAGGTTGAACCGCCCGGCGGTCCAGGCCCCGGAACGCAGCGCCCGCGCGAGCGCATCGGCTTGCCCGTCGGCGTGCCCGTCGGCGTGCCCGTCGGCGTGCTCGCCCGCGTGCCCGTCGGGGGTGACGAGAAAGCCGACGGTCAGCCCGGGGGCGAGCCGCTTGGACAGGCTGTCCACCAGGACCGTGCGGCCGGGCGCGTACGCGGCGAGCGGAGGCGGCGCGTCCGGGGCCAGAAAGGCCCAGGTGGTGTCCTCGACCGCGTACAGAGCCTCGTCGTCCAGCACCGCGGCCAGCTCCGCCCGCCGCCCCTCCCCGGCCGTCACGGAGAGCGGATTGTGCAGCGTCGGCTGGACGTACACGGCGCCGAGCGGCGCACGGCGGTGGGCGGCGGCGAGCGCGTCCGGGCGCAGCCCCTCGCTGTCGGCGGCGATCGGCACCAGGCTCACGCCCAGCCGCTCGGCGATCGCCTTGACCAGCGGATACGTCAACGCTTCCACGCCCAGCCGGCCGCCCGGAGGTACCAGCGAGGCGACCGCTGCGGCGATGGCCTGGCGGCCGTTGCCCGCGAACAGTACGCGGTCCGCGTCCGGCTGCCAGCCGCCCCTGGCCAGCAGCCAGGCCGCCGCACTCCGCGCTTCGGGGGTGCCGGCCGCGGCGGCGGGCCGGGTCGCCCCGGTGAACACGTCCGCGCGCAGGACCGGTTCCAGGCCACGGGCCATCAGTTCCGACTGGCCCTCCGCCACCGGGTAGTTGAGCTCCAGGTTGACCTGCGCCGCGCCGGTCGCCTCCGCGAGGGCGGGGCCGGGCAGCGGGGGAGCCGCGCGGACGAACGTGCCGCGCCCCACCTCGCCGACCACCAGGCCCCGGCGCACCAGCTCTCCGTACACCCGGATCGCGGTGGAGTTGGCGATGCGTCGGCTGCGCGCGAACGCGCGCTGCGTGGGCAGCCGGTCGCCGGGCCGCAGCCGGCCGGAGGCGATGTCCGCGGCGACCTCGTCGGCGACCCTCCGGTACTCCTCCACGCCGTTCCTCCTCATTGCACCGAGAGCAAAGATCCTATTGCACCGAGAAGTTGACCGCGCCTAGCCTCCTGGCATGCCCTCCGCACTCATCGGATCCCGCGCCCTCGGCTATGACGACACCGGCCGCGGGGACGCCCGTAACGGCGACCCGCTGGTCCTCGTCCACGGCCACCCCTTCGACCGCACGATGTGGACCCCGCAGCTCGCCGCCTTCGGGGACACCCACCGCGTCATCGCCCCCGACCTGCGCGGCTACGGCACATCGGCCGTCGAACCCGGCGTGACGCCGCTGTCCGCCTTCGCCTCGGACATCGCGGCACTGCTGGACCATCTCGGGGTCGAGCGGTTCGTACTCGGCGGGCTTTCCATGGGCGGCCAGATCGTCATGGAGTGCTACCGGCTGTTCCCCGAGCGCATCAGCGGACTGATCCTGGCCGACACCTTCCCGGCCGCCGAGAGCGAGGACGGCAAGGCCGAGCGCAAGGCGATGGCCGACCGGCTGCTGCGCGAGGGGATGCGGGGGTACGCCGATGAGGTGCTGTACAAGATGGTCGCGCCGGACGCCGACCCGGACACCGCCGCCCATGTGCACCGCATGATGTGCGGCACCGACCCGGAGGGCGCGGCGGCCGCGCTCCGCGGCCGCGCCGAACGCCCCGACTACCGGGACCTCCTCACCCGGGTCACGGTCCCGGCGCTGGTCGTGGTGGGCCACGACGACGCGTACACCCCGGTCGCGGACGCCGAGGCGATGCACGCGACGCTCCCGGACTCGACGCTCCGGGTCATCGAGTCCGCGGCCCACATGCCGAATCTGGAGCGCCCGGCGGACTTCAACGCGGCCCTGCGCGCCTACCTGGAGCACCTCGGGGTCGCTCGAACGGCCTAACCAGACCATCCACATTGCCCCGTTATGCCCACTATGGGGAGGTAGTCAGACCCATAACCAGGAGGCCACCCATGACCCAGAACACAGCGCCCACTACGCCGAAGCCGAAGACCGGTGGCGGCTGGGCGGCGGGCGGCACGCTGTTCGCCGGCGTCCTGCTGCTGGTGACCGGACTGATGAGCATCATCGAGGGCATCGCAGGCATCGCCGAGGACGACGTCTACACACGCATCGGCGACTACGTCTTCTCCTTCGACCTGACCGCCTGGGGCTGGATCCACCTGATCGTCGGCATCGTGGCGGCCTTCACCGGCTGGGGCATCCTCAAGGGCGCCGAGTGGGCCCGGCTCACGGGCATCGCCCTGGCGGCCCTGAACATCGTGCTCCAGTTCATGTTCCTGCCGTACCAGCCTGTGTGGGCGGTGTTCTCGATGGGCATCAGCGCCTTCGTCATCTGGGCCCTGGCCACGGACACGGCGGACTTCAACCGCGCCACCCGCACCAGATAACCCCGTCGCCCCCGCCCGGACGCCCCGCCGGCGTCAGCTGCCCCGGGCGGCCCGGCCGGCGTCAGTGGCATGACCCGCCCGGCACTTCTCCTTCCCCTGCCCCGGACCAGCACCGCCGTCCTGCTCGGCGAGGCGGCCACGTGGCGGGGGATCGACGTACTCCCCGCCCCACCACCGGCCGCGGACCCGGCCCGTTCCCTGCACTGGTACGGCGGGCCGCCGGCGGCGGACCGGCTCGCGGACCGGCTCGGCCTCGCCCTGCTGGAGCCGGCGGACGCCTGGCTGACCGGGCTGCCGTACGAACTCGACACGGTCCTGCGGGCCAGCGGGCCGCGCGACCGGGGGTTCATCCGGTGCCCGTCAGGCGGCTGAACTCGTACGCGTCGTGCGAGGAGAACATCCGCACCAGGCGCGGCTGCGCGCGCCGCAGTTCGCGCAGGCGTTCCAGCTGCGTCAGCCGCGACTCGTGGTCCACCGCGACCAGGCGCTGGTGCAGCGCCGTGGGGCGCGGGCAGCGGGGGCGGCGCAGGTCCACCTCGCCGTGGAAGAAGTACGCGTCGCCCGCGTGCAGCAGCCAGCGGTCCGGCTGCTGTACGGCGACCCCGCAGTGACCCCGGGTGTGGCCGGGGAGCGGGACGAGCAGGATGTCCGGGGCCTTCAGGACGCGGGACGCGCGGAAGCCCAGCCAGTCGGAGTCCGCGGTGTCGTGGATGACCCACTGCGGGCCGTGCTCCCAGTGCACCGGGACGTAGCGCCCGGCCTCGAGGCGGCTCTCGCGGCGCATCGCCGCACGGTACTCGTCCGCCATGACGTGCACTCGCGCCTCGGGGAAGTCGGCCAGGCCGCCGGCGTGGTCGAGGTCGAGATGCGTGACAACGATGTCTCGTACGTCGCGCGGGTTGTACCCCAGGTTCCGGATCTGGTGCACTGCTGTACGGGACAGATCCAGCCGGGGCCGCATGGTGGCCCGGAAGAGCCGGCCGAGACGGCTCGGGTCGGAGACGTCCGCCGCCCCGAGGCCCGTGTCGACGAGGACGAGTCCGCTGCCGGCCTCGACGAGCAGACAGTGGCCGACGAGCGGTGCGCTGCCCGGCGGGCAGAGGGACGCGCAGTCGAGGTGGTGGACGGTGCGGGCGGTCCGCCGGGGGTCGACCGACGGGAACGCCTCGGCCCAGCGTGGAGGGGGAGAGGGAGGGAAAGGGGGAGTGGCATGCACAGACATCTGTGCCTCCGTCGTCACGTGGAGAGCGGTGGCCCAGGTACGAGCCCGAGCTGGGAGAGGATGGTCGCGGAGTCGAAGTAGATGCGCTCGCAGACCAGTTGTTCGCCCTCGAAGAGGAACAGGGCGACCATCCGGCAGGTGAACTCGCGGCCGGTGGGCGGTAACCCGTACAACTCGCCGAGATGCGTGCCCATCAGATCGAACTCCACGAAGACGGCGTCCTCGGCGTGCCGCAGCGAGACGACCTTGTTGCGCTGGTCGGGGAAGGCCGTGCGCGAGCTTCTGTAGTACGCGGCGACTTCCTCCGCGCCGTCGAAGACCTGCCCGGTGGCGATGATTTCGTACCGGGGATGCCCGAAGGTGCTCAGCGTGGTGTCGAACTGGTGCCGGTTCTCGGTCCCCATGTGTTCGTACACCAGCGCCTCACGGGCTTCTCCAGTCCTGCGGAGGTGGGCGGGGCTCGCGCGCATCTACCGTGTCCTCTTCCCTGCTTACACCGTAAGTTGGCGATCTGAGCGAAGCACTTACGCTGTAAGTACGTCAATGGGTCCGCCCGACCTGAGGAGCAGTCATGTCCACCGGCTCGCACACCCAAGTGGCCGCGGCGCGACCGCCGTTGAACCGGGAGCGGATCGTCGCCGCCGCGCTGCGGATCATCGACGACGAGGGCGTGGACGCGGTCAGCATGCGCCGCATCGGCGCTGACCTCGATGTTCAGGCCATGTCGCTCTACAACCATGTGCGCGGCAAGGCGGACATCCTGGACGGCGTCACGGAGTACATCACCATGGAGCTGAACTTCCCGCTGCGCTTCGAGGGCAGCTGGGAGGACGGCGTACGGACGGTCGCGCACAACATGCGGCGGTCCTCGCTGCGCCATCCGCGCGCCTGCGAGCTGGTCCTCTCCCGCCAGCTGTCCTCCCCCACCGTGCTGGCGCCGATCGACACGGTCCTGTCGATCCTGCTGGACCGCGGGTTCGACGAGGCGACGGCCGTGCACGCGCTGCGGACGTTCATCGCGTACCAGATCGGCTCGCTGCTGCGCGAGGCGAACGCCTCGCCCACCTTCAGCGGGACGGAGGAGGCCGCGGTGGGCAAGCGCACGGCCCGCCTGGCCGGCTGCGGTTTCCCGGCGGTGGAGCGGGTCGCGCCGGTCCTGGCGGCGGTCGACTTCGAGGCGGAGTTCACGTTCGGCGTGGAGATGCTGATCAGCGCGCTACAGGAGTACGCGCCCCGGCAGGCCTGAGCTCGTGGCTGCGGGAGAATCGGAAGTCGGGCATCGGCGAACGAGAGGCCTGCTCCAGTGGACAGCGCGGACAGTGTGGTGAACGCGGACGGCGACGCGCGGGACGTGACCGATCCGACCGATCTGACCGATGCGACCGGCGTGAGCGGCGTGACCGATGCCCCCGAGGTGGCGGCGCCCTCGCCTCCCCCGCCCGCGTGGCAGCGGATCGCCGCCCGGTCCGCCGCGGTGCTCCTGGCCGGAGTCAGCGTGCTCATCGGTTTCCGCGCGGCGGACGCGGACGGCGTCACGCCCGTGCCGCAGCTCCTCGCCTTCCTCCCCTGGCTGTTCGCCCCGGCCGGGCTCGGGCTGCTGCTCGCCGCCGCGGCCCGCCGGCGCACCGGCCTGGTCTGGGCGCTCGTCGCGCTCGCCGCCATCGGCTGGTTCGTACGCCCGTACGGCGCGGACGCGACCGAGGCGCACGGTCGGGTCGTCGCCCACCTGCGCGTCCTGACCGCGAACGTCGAATTCGGCGGCGCGGCCGAGGGGTTGGTGGACACCGTCCGGCGCGAGAAGCCCGACCTCGTCTTCGTCCAGGAGTGCGACTACACGTGCTCGGGCGCGCTCGAATCCCGCATCCCGCGCAAGGACTACCCGTACCGAGAGGTGGTCGAGGCGGGCGGCGCGGAGGGCTCCGCGATCCTCAGCGTCCACCCGCTGCGCGCCGCGGCCGGCGTGCCCGGTGTCCTCGCGATGCCGGGTGCGGTGGCGGAGATCGGCGGCCGGTCCGTACACCTCCAGCTCGCCCATCCGCTGCCGCCGATCCCCGGCGGAGTGGCCATGTGGCGAAGCGAACTCGGCGCGCTGCGCAGCTACGCCGCCGGAGTGAAGGGCCGGCCCGCCCTCCTCGCGGGCGACTTCAACGCCTCCCAGGACCACGCCGCCTTCCGCGCCCTCCTCGACGCGGGCGGCCTGCACGACAGTGCCCGCCTCGCCGGCCGGTCCCGTACGCCGTCCTGGCCGGCGGACAGCGCCCTGATGCCGGGGACGCAGATCGACCATGTGCTGGTCAGCGGCGACTTCCGGGCCCGGTCGGCACGCTTCCTGGACCTCGCGAACACCGACCACCGGACTCTGCTGGTGGAAGTGGACCTGTACGACATGGGCAGGAACGGCCGCCCGTGAGCAGGGACAAGGGGCCGGACAAGGGGCCGGGCAAAGGGCCGGACAAGGGGCCCCTGGTTCCGCTGGCTCCGCCGGAGTGGCTGCTGAAGGGCCTGCGTCCGCAGCCCGCCTCCCTCCGGTGGGCGGCCATGGCCCGCGCCGGTGTCGCCCTGTCCGCGCCCCTGGCAGTCGGCCTGGCCACCGGCCGGCCGGTGTACGGGGCGCTTGTCTCGATGGGGGCGCTGTCCGGGGTCATCGGCGACACCGCCGACGCGTACCGGATGCGGATCCTCAACATCGCCGTGCCGCAGACCTTCGGCGCGATCGGCGTCACGCTCGGCACCCTCGTGTATGGCGAGGGCTGGCTCGCGGTCGCCGTGCTCACCCTGGTCGCGCTCGTCTCCGGCATGATCTCGTCGATCGGCGCGGTCGCGTCCGTATCCGGGCTGGTGCTCCTGCTCAACGCCGTCGTCGGAGCGGGCCTGCCGATGCCGGAGCCGTGGTGGAAGGCCCCGGTCCTGCTGTTTCTCGGCGGGATGTTCGTGCTGCTGCTGACCCTGCTGGGGTGGCCGGTGCGCGGCGGGGTGCCGGAGCGGGCCGCGGTCGCGGCCACATACCGGTCGCTCGCCGCGTTGCTGGAGGCCGCGGGTACGGAGGAGTACGACGACCGCCGCCAGGACGTCACCCAGTCGCTCAACCAGGCGTACGACCTGATCCTCGCCCGGCGCATGCGCAACCACGGCCGCAGTGCGGCGCTGGTACGGCTGCTGGCCCAGCTCAACGTGGTCATCCCGCTCGTCGAGGCGGCGCCCGCCGCCCATCTGGCCGCCCGGCTGCGCGGCCGGCCGCTGCCCGACCCGATCCCGTCCGCCGTACGGGACCTGGCCGATGCCGTCGAGGAGGGCCGCACAGGGACGGTGGAGTGGGAGCTGCCCACGCCCCGGACCCCTTCGGAACGGGCGGTCGACGCCGCGCTGCGGCACGCGGCGGCGGTCGTACACGAGAGCGAACCGGACTCTCTCTACGCGGACGACCGACTCGGCCGGCCGGCGGCGCTTGGCGTACGGCTGCGGCGAGGGGCGCGGGGCGTCTTGTTGTCCGGGGCGTCCTGGCGCTACGGGCTGCGGCTCGCGCTGTGCATCGGCCTGGCGCAGTCCCTGGTCTCGCTGGTGGCCGTGCCGCGCTCGTACTGGGTGGCGCTCACGGTCACGTTCGTCCTCAAGCCGGACTTCGGGTCGGTCTTCTCGCGGGCCGTACTGCGCGCCCTCGGCACGGCGGCGGGTCTGGTCGTCGCAACGGCGGTGCTCGCGGAGGTGCCGCGCGGCTGGTGGGACGTGCCGGTGATGGTGGTGCTGGCGGCGCTGATCCCGGCGTTCTCGACGAAGGGGTACGCGTTCCAGACCGCGGCCATCACGCCGGTGATCCTGCTGCTCTCCGACCTCCTGAACCGGGAGGGCACGGGTCTACTGCTGCCGCGCCTGGTGGACAGCCTCATCGGCTGCGCGATCGCGCTGGTCGCGGGCTATCTGCTGTGGCCCGAGAGCTGGCACACGCGGATCGGGGACCGGCTGGCGGACGCGGTCGACGATGCGGCGCGCTATGTCGAGCAGGCGTTCGCGACGGAGGTCGCGGAGGACCAGGCGGCGCGGGTGCGGGCGCGCCGCCGGATCTATCGCGATCTGTCGGTCGTACGGTCCGAGTTCCAGCGGGCACTGACCGAACCCCCGCCCATGGGGGCGCGGGCCGCCGCGTGGTGGCCACTGGTCGTCGCGGTCGAGCGGATCGTCGACGCGACGACGGCGGCGCGAGTCCGGGTGGACCACGGTGCGGACGGCCCGGCCCCGGCGGAGGTCGACGGAATCACGGGCCAGCTAAGGGAGTTGGCGGCGAACCTGCGCAGCAGCGACACGCTGGTGGAGGTCCGCACCGCCCCGGCGACAAACCAGCACAGCGTACTGACCCCGCTGGCCCAGGAAGTAACAGCAGCCCGAGCCATCGCATCCCCGCGCCGCTGAGGGGGGTGACGGGAGCGGGTGCGCGTGGTTCGGCGTAACCCGGGGCCGCCCGGCTTGAGAGTCTGGCGTGCCCCGACTCCCTGTAAAGGGCGCTTCTGCGTCGCGTCGCTGCGCGATTCCGCTTCGCTGCACCCTTGACAGCGAGCCGCGTCCCGCGACTGCGGATGTACGTCGGGCGGCCCCGGGGAGCGGGGCCAGGCACATCAGCTGCTCGGGCGGTCGGGCCCACCCCGGACAGATCGCGCCCCGAGCCACAGGCCGCCACTGCTCCCCAGAACACGGCACCCGACGCCACGGCGCGGACGCGCTCCGGCGCCTCGGCCGACACGTCCACGCGGAGACCGTACGGGCGGTACCCAAGACGTCCGGACTTTCCTCATCAACCTTCGACACGTTCGGTGACTCTTCGTCACTCATTGCGACGTCCTATGTAAGGTAACGCACGGCGGGAGCCTTGCGGTGTGCGAGGGCCGGCCCGTCCGCACATGTCCGGAGAGTGATCATGACGAAGGCGAACACGGTGCCGCAGGCCCCCGGCGGTCTGCCCTTGGTCGGGCACGCTCCCCAGCTGCTGCGGGGCGTACTGGAATTCCTCCGCACGCTGCCCGCCCACGGCGACCTGGTCGGCGTCCGGCTCGGTCCGCTGCGTGGGGTCGTGGTCTGTGATCCGGAGCTGACCAGGGAGATGCTGCGCAGCGATCACATCTTCGACAAGGGCGGTCCGTTCTTCGGGCTGGCGCGCGAGCTGGCCGGACCCAATCTCGCCACCTGCGTGCACGGACAGCACCGGCGCCAGCGCCATCTGGTGCAGCCGGCCTTCGCCCGCGACCGGTTCCCGGCCTACGGCCGTGTCATGTCGCGACGCGCTTCTGCCGTCGCCGGCGACTGGCACGGTGGCCAGGTGGTGGACGTGCTCGCCGAAATACAGCGGATCACCATGAGCACGCTCATGGAGACGATGTTCGCCGACGAAATGCCACTGCCGGTCCAGCGTCGGGCGATCGCCGACCTGAGCACCATCTTCGGCGGCTCGTTCCTGCACGGCATCGTGCCGAACTGGCTGGCGTGGCTGCCCGGCCTACGCAAGCGCATGATCGTCCGGGCGGCCGACCGGCTGCGCGGCGACCTTGCCGTCATCATCTCCGGACGCCGTGCCGACGGCACCGATCACGGCGACCTGCTGTCGGCGCTGCTGGCGTCCGGCGGCGGCACCGACCGGGAGACCACGCGCCGCCCACCCCACAGCGGCTTCACCGAGGCCGAGATCGGTGATCAGGCCATGGCGCTGCTCGGCGCGGGAACCGACACCACCGCCGCCACGCTGGCCTGGGCGCTGCACCTGCTGGCGCAGCATCCCGACATTCAGCGCCGCCTGCACACCGAGGTCGACGATGTCCTGTCAGGCGGTCCGGCGCTCCTGAACCACCTGCCCGAACTGCCGCTGACGGGCCGGATCGTGACCGAGACGCTGCGGCTTTTCCCCCCGGCATGGCTGGTCCCCCGCGTCGTCGCCGTCGACACCGTCCTGGGCTGCCACCGGCTGCCTGCCGGAACCACCGTCTTCTACAGTCCCTACGCCATCCATCACCGCGGCGACCTGTACGAGAACCCCCAGCGATTCGATCCAGATCGGTGGGACGACTCCCGCCGACCGCAGCCCCCGCGCCACACGTATCTCCCCTTCGGCGGCGGGACCCGCAAATGCATCGGCGACCAATTCGCCCTCAGGGAAGCGGTCCTGGCGCTGGCCACCCTCACCGCTCGGTGGCACCTGCATCCCGTCGCCGGCCAGCCCGTGACGGCGTACCCGGGCATCGAACTGCGGCCCCGCGGGCTGCGCCTGCGCGTGACGGCCCGGCCGGGCCGTGCACCGTTCCAACCGACCTCGTCCCCGCGGGGACCCGTTCCGCGAAGGCGGTGACCGCTGCCATGACGGCGCCCCAGGTTCCCGGTCCGACCGATGTCGGCGCGATGTACGACCGGTTCAACGATCTGTTCACCCGTCACCTGGGCGACAACCTGCATCTCGGCTTCTGGACCGATGACCAGGACGACGCCACCGCCACGCAGGCCACCGACCGGATCACCGACACGGTCGCCGACCTACTCGCCCCCGCGCCGGGCACCGAGGTGCTGGACGTGGGCTGCGGCAGCGGCCGGTCCGCCGTCCGGATCGCCGGCCGGCACCGGGTCCACGTCACCGGCATCACCGTCAGCGCGCATCAGGTCCGGCTGGCGCAGGCACGCCCCGGGGCGGGACCGGGCGCGGGCCGGGCCTCGTTCCAGCTCGCCGACGCCATGGAGCTGCCCTTTCCGGACGGCCGGTTCGACGGCGCCTACGCCATCGAGTCGCTGCTGCACATGGCCGACCGTGCCGGAGCCGTGGCGGAGATCGCCCGGACACTGTCCCCGGGAGCGCGTCTGGTGGTGCTCGACTTCTACCAGGACCGCGGCTTCTCTCCGCCGGAGACCGACGTCATGAATCCCGTCTTCCGGGCCTTCCGGCTCCCGCCGCTGCCCGGGGCGGGCGAGTACCAGCAGCACTTGGCCGCGGCCGGTCTGGAGGTGACCGGGCTGGACGACATCACCGGCAACGTCCGCCGCAGCCACCGGCTGATCGCGGACGCGATGCAGAACATCGCCGACGAGTTCGACCTCGATGAGGAGACGCGCGGGCAGCTCCATCGGTATGTGGAGCTGAACGGGATCATCGGCCTTCATCCGGGAGTGCACTACGCACTCATCACCGCGCGTCGCCCCTGACGCTCGCCACGCTTCCCAGATTGAGAGACACGAACGAACGTGATCAGCACGTGCAATCTCCCCGAAGCGCCTGGGAGCTTCCCGGTCCTGGGGCACACTTGGGCCCTGCTGCGCAACCCCATGGGTTTTCTGGCCTCCGTGCCCGACCATGGAGACCTGGTCCAGATCCGGCTCGGGCCGCTGCGCGCGGTCATGGTGTGCGATCCGGAACTCGTCGCCCGGGTACTGACGGACGACCGCACCTTCGACAAGGCGGGCGGGCTGTTCGAGCGCGACGGCCGGGCGGCGCTAGGGGACGGACTGGCTACGTGTCCGCACAGCCGGCACCGTCGGCAGCGGCGGCTGATCCAGCCCGCCTTTCACCGCTCCCGTATGCCCGGATACGCGGCGACGATGGCCGAACAGGCCGACGCCGTGTGTCGCGGGTGGCGGGAGGGCCAAGTGGTGGACATCCCCGGGGAGATGAAGGACATCACCATGAGGTCGCTGTCGGCCACGCTGTTCGCCGGCACGCTGACCGCGTCCCGGGCCCTGTCCCTGGCGGACCTCGACACGATCATGGCCGGGATCTACCGGGCCACGGTGACCCCGCCGTGGCTCGCACGGCTTCCCACCCCCCGCAACCGCCGCTTCCGCCGGGTCAGCGCGCGCATTCACCGGACCCTGCACGCGCTGATCGTCGAGCGCCGGCGGGAGGGCATCGACCGCGGCGACCTGCTGTCCGCACTGCTGGCCGCCCGGGACCCGGAGGGCAGCGGCGCCGGCCGTGGCCTGACCGACACCGAAATCGGCGACCAGGTCGTCACCTTCTTCGTCGCCGGCACCGAGACGAGCGCCGTCACGGTGTCCTGGGCCCTGCACCTGCTGGCCCGCCACCCCGCCGTGCAGGCCCGGGTGCACGCCGAGATCGACGCCGCGCTCGCCACCGCTCCGCTCGGCATCGACGCCCTCGACAGGCTGGAGCTGACCGGCCGGGTCATCGCCGAGACGCTCCGGCTCTACCCCCTGCCCTGGCTGTGCGCGCGGAGCGTCACCAGCGACACCGCCCTCGGCCGCCATCTCCTGCCCGCGGGCACCACCGTGGTCTACGCGCCGTACGTGATCCACCACCAGAGCGGTGTCTACGACCATCCGGACCGCTTCGACCCCGACCGCTGGGACCCAGCGCGTCCGCAGCCTCCGCGGCACTCCTACATCCCCTTCGGCGGCGGTGCACGCAAGTGCATCGGAGACGAGTTCGGCACCATCCAGGCGACGCTCGTCCTGGCCACCGTTCTCGCGCACTGGCGACTGGAGCACGTCCCCGGCCCGCCGATCCGCCCCACCCTGACCATCGTGCCGGGCCCCGGGAACCTGCGGATGCGCGCGACCCGCCGCACCTCGTAGCGCCGCCCCCGCAGACTCGCCAGAGCGAACGGCGTGGCAGCGTCCATAACCACCTTCAGTACGTAGAGTAATGACTGATTGCGCTGCGTAGCGGAGGATGTGGCCGCACGCCAGGCCGGAGGAGGACGTGGTGAAGACTCAGGTGACATCCCAAAGCCTCGGCAACGAGGATCCGGCGGACGGCAGGGCGATACTCGCCCGTACACGCGCTCTCATCACACCTGCCCTGCGCGAGGCGGTGGCAGGGCTACAGCCGGACATGGGACGCGTCGTGGGCTATCACCTGGGTACGCACGACCGTCACGGCGCCCCGGCGAACGACGACGGCGGCAAGGCCTTCCGCCCGGCACTGGTGCTGCTGGCGTGCCAGGCGGTGCGCGGCGATCCGGCACAGGCGTTGCCCGCCGCGATCGCGGTGGAGTTGGCGCACAACGCCTCCCTGATCCACGACGACATCATCGACGGCGACCGTACGCGCCGTGGGCGGCCCGCGGTGTGGCGCATGTTCGGGGTCCCCACCGCCATCCTGGCCGGCGACGCGCTGTTCTTCCTGGCCATCCAGGTGCTGGCCGAATCGCCGGCGCTGGCCGGCCGGGGCGTGACGGTCCTCACCGCCGCCGTACAGCGGCTGATCGAGGGCGAGCACGCCGACGTGCTGATGGCGGGCCAGGACGGCACCGCCCTCGCCGACGCCCAGGAGATGGCCGCCGCCAAGACCGCGGCCCTGATCGCGGCCTCCTGCGCTCTGGGGGCCATCGCCGGAGGCGCCACGGACGACCAGGTCGAAGGGTTGCGCGGCTTCGGCCGGCACCTGGGCGAGGCCTTCCAGCTGATGGACGACCTGCAGGGCATCTGGGGCAATCCCGCCGTGACCGGCAAGCCGACCTCCGACCTGGCCGCCGGCAAGAAGTCGCTGCCCGTCGCGTTCGCCCTGGCCGGTGAGGGCCGGCCCAGCGCCGAACTGGCCGCGCTGTACGCGAGCGACCGCACGCTGTGCCTCGAGCAACTGCTCCGTGTCGCCGACCTGGTGGAGGCGGCCGGCGGCCGGGCTTGGGCCCTCGCGGAGGCCGAACGCCACATCCGTCAGGCACAGTCGCTGCTGCAGGACACCGGATACGACCCGGACACCGCTGCGCGCCTCGTCGCCCTCGGCGGCCTGATCAGGACCATGGGCCGACGCACCTGACCGGCGGTGTGGACGCACCACTACGAGAGAGATGGATGCCGTGTCCGACACGGAACGCGCAGCGCGGATCTCCGCGTCCTTGGACGTGGCGGTGGCGGCCCTGCTGTCCGAACAGTCACCGGAAGGGTGTTGGGAGGGCGATCTCGACAACAAGGTCAGTGTGGACGCCCACCACCTGCTGGCACACCGGTTCCTCGGCCTCGGGCAGGCCGCGCAGGGCGAGGCCGTCCTGGCCTGGATTCGCGGGGAGCAGACCGCCACGGGCGGCTGGCCCAATTTCGCGGGCGGACCGGACGACGTGTCGACGACGGTGATGGCCTACCTGGCGCTGCGGATGGAGGGCGAACCGCCCGGGCTGCCGCGCATGCGGGCGGCGGCCGAGCGCATCCATCAGCTCGGAGGCCCGGCCGCCTGCCGCACCTCCACCCGGCTGTGGCTGGCTCTGTTCGGGCTCGGGCCGTGGAGCGAGGTGAAGGCGCTACCCCCTGAAATCGTGCTGCTGCCCTCGCGGGGGCCCCTCTGTCTGGACGACTTCGCCGACTGGGCCCGCTATCTCGTCGTGCCGCTCTCGGTCATCACGACGTTGCGCCCGGTCCGGCCAACGGACATCGACTTCAGCGAGATCTGCGGCCCGCATCCCCCGGTGCAGCACGGCCCGCGGGCCACGGCGGCGCGTCTTCGCGCAAGCGCCCCGCCCTCCCCGCTGCGCGCCCGCGCCCTCGCGCGCGCCGGCGCATGGCTGCGGGAGCGGCAGCAGAGCGACGGCGGCTGGAACGGCACTCACTCGGCGACCGTCTACGCCATGATCGCCCTCCACCTGCTGGGCGGGCCCGGCGAGGAGGCGGTGCGGCGCGCCGCCGAGGGAGTCACCGGGTTCGTCCGGCCCCGTGGAGAGGGGCTCAGCAGGGTGCAGTTCTCGCGCGGACCGGTGTGGGACACCGCGCTGAGCCTGATGGCCCTGCGCGCGGCGGGCGTCGAACACGACCATCCCGCCCTGCGGAAGGCCCGCGGCTGGCTCCTCGGACTGCAGACCCGCGATCGCGGGGACTGGGGTGCGCACCGCCCCGGCCTGCCGCCCGGCGGCTGGTCCTTCCAGAGTGCCAACCGGATCAGCCCCGACACCGACGACACGGCCATCGTGCTGTGCGCGTTCCAGGACGGCCCGGCGGGGAACGATCCCCTTCTGCGCGCCGCCGTGGAGCGCGGGCGTCGGTGGCTGGCGGGTATGGAGTGGCGCGACGGCGGCTGGGCCGCGTTCGACGCCGACGCCCGGGTACGCCGGGTCCTGCGGCTGCCCCTGCACGACGGGCGGGCGGTGACCGATCCACCCACCGCGGACGTCACGGCCCATGTCGTGGAGGCCTTGGCGCAGGCGGGCCCGGAACACGCGCCAGCGGTTCGCCGCGGAGTGCGCTGGCTCCTGCGCCGCCAGGAACCGGACGGCTCCTGGTTCGGCCAGTGGGGATGCAACTACCTGTACGGCACGACGGCGGCCCTGTGCGCGCTGGCCACGGCGGGCACGGACCGTGGCCATGCCGCCGTTCGCAACGCCGTGAACTGGCTCTACTCACGGCAGAACGACGACGGCGGCTGGGGCGAGGACCAGCGCTCCTACCGCTACGGCGAGTGGAGCGGCCGCGGGGAGACCACCGCGTCCCAGACGGCGTGGGTGCTGCATGCGCTGATCGCCACCGGTGAGCGCGGCCGGCGTCTCGCCGCCGGAGTCGACTGGCTGCTGAACCACCAGGAACCGTCAGGCCTGTGGCGGGAAACGCCGTACACCGGCACGGGGTTCCCCTGGGACGCGCCGATCCGCTACGGCTCCTACCCGCGCGTCTTCCCCCTCCTCGCCCTGGACGCCTACCGCCGGACCTTGGCCGACCCGGAAGTGGCAGCCGCGCACCGGTGAGACCGCACCTCCGCACTGCCCCCTACCAGGTGAGAAGGCGACCATGAAGAATCCGAGCCGAGGCATCCGCTCGTCCGGCGAGCCGAGCCCGCTGCCTTCCGTCCTGGCGGACACCGCGCCACAGCAGTGGACCCCCTCCGACCGAGCCGTCGCGGCACAACGGCAGGCCCTCGACTGGCTGCACCGCCACGAGCTTGCACCGGATGCGAGGATCCGCGAGCAGATCGAAGGCATCCACGTGGGAGCCGCGTTCGTCATGCTGTTCCCCCGGGCGAAGCCGGAGATCCAGGAGCTGGCGAGCGACGTCTTCACCTGGATCACGGCCTTCGGGGACGTCCTGGTGGACGGCCGCGAGGTGCGGGACCGGGACTTCACCGCACTCATGCTGCAGCTCTCCGAACTGCTCCACGGCACCTCCGGCGCCGAGTCCGGCACCGGATTCGCCGCCGCGCTGGTCGACATCCTGCACCGCTCCGACGACCTGCTGCCACCCGAGCACGGCCATCGGGTGAGGCAGGCGCTCAACTCGTTCGTCATGACGCAGAACTGGCACGTCAACACGTTGGCGAACGGGCTCCGCCCCGCCCTGGCGGAGTATGTCGTCGCGCGGCGCCACCTGGTGGGCGGCTGGGCGCTGATCGCCTTGCTCGGTCCGCTGGAGGATTTCCGGTTCTCCGCCCGGCAGTACCGGGATCCGCAGGCGGCAGAGCTGAACGAGGCGGCCTGCAACCTGCTGGCGTGGCTGAACGACCTCAGGTCCTACGAGCGGGAGAGCAGGGCCGGGGACGCGGAACTCACGCTGCCGTCGATCGTCATGCGGGACCGGAACTGCACCGCGGGGGTGAGTCTGGCGATCGTGGCCGAGATGTGCGACGCGCAGACGGCGGACGCACAACGGCTGACAGCCCGGTCGCACGCCGACGGGGACCGAGAGATGGCGGACTACGGGGAGCTGGTCTGCGGGCTCATGGGACACATCGCGCACTGGCACACCACCATCGCCGCCGACCGTTACCGCTGACGCAGACCGGGAGCACGATGAGCAACGAACGCCCGGCCCGCCTCCCGTCCCTGACCGGACTGCGCTGCGTGCTGGGCCTCACCACGCTGCTTTGCCACGCACTGTACGTCTTCTACGCGGGACCGGCCCTCAATTCCACGGCCATCCAGGTCGTGCTGCTGGTGGGCCGGATCGGCGTGACGTGTTTCTTCGTGCTGTCCGGCTTCGTGCTCACCTGGTCGGCCCGTATCGGGCACAGTGCCACCTCCTTCTGGCGGCGGCGCGCCTGGAAGATCATGCCGAACCATGTCCTGGCCTGGACGATCGGCATGGTGTTCATCCTGCTGACGGGAGTCCGGCCGCCGTTCAGCGCGGGCGGCCAGGAGATCACACCGACCGATATCTGGTGCCTGCTGCTGGTGTCGGGATGGTGGCCGGCCCGGCACGACGGCGGCCCCAACCCGGCGATCTGGACGGTCACCTGCGAGGTCTTCTTCTACGTCCTGTTCCCTGTGCTGTTCGCCGCGCTCCACCGGCTGTCCGGCCGCGGCCTGAAGCGCACCTGGCTGATCGTCGCAGGGATCATTGTCGTTCTTCCGCTGCCGGTGTCGCTGATCCCGGGACCGCCGCTGACGGAATCGCTGGGTGTCAACTACGTCACTCTGTGGGCCTGTTTCGTGTTCCCGCTCACCCGGTCGCTGGAGTTCGTCCTCGGCATGGCCACGGCTCGCCTGCTCCAGACCGGCCAATGGCCGCGTGCGATTCCGAGAAGCGTGACTTTGGGGCTGCCGCTCCTGATGTGCGCGCTGTTGCCATTCCTCCCTCCCCATTACGCGCTGGGGCCGGTGTTCGCCATGCACTCTGCTGCCCTGATCGCCGCCGTCGCCCGCAGCGACATCAAGGGCACCGCCGGGATGCTGGCCGGGCCGAAGGCCGTTCTCCTGGGCGAGGCCTCCTACGCGCTGTACATCATCCACCTCCCCCTCCTGTTGATCGCAGCGCACTGGATCGGGCCGGTCGGCGGGACGTGGGCGTTCGCCCTCACGATGACCTGCATGGCCGTGATGCCGCTGCTGACGCTGCCGGTCTACTGGTATTTCGAGAAGCCACTGCTGCTCCGCTACAGCCGTTCCGCGCCGGCGCGCGCGACGTCCCCGGCAGCTGCCGAACCTGCCCGCAGCCAGAAGCCGTTGAGCGCACAGAGTCCGACAGACGCATGACCCACCGCAGTCGACCAAGGAAGGACGCCCGATGTCGTCGTTCTCCGCGCCCGCCGATTGTCACACCATTCCCGTGGGGAGGACGGTGCGCGGGCTGTGCACGGGTGGACTGCTCGGCGCTCTGAACCAGGTCCAGGCGGAGTCGCAGGGAGGCATCGGGCAACTGCGCCTGGGCCCGTTCCGGCCCCTGGTGGTGTCGCATCCCGACCATCTCGACCACATCCTGCGCCGCAACAGCGGCAACTACACGCGGGGAACGGCGCTGTGGAAGGCGCTGCGTCGGCTGACCGGCAACGGCATCACGGGCGAGGGCGACCCGTGGCGGGTCAGCCGCGACATCATCCAGTCGGGACTGTCGGCGCGCTGCCTGCAGGAGATGGGCGACCAGATGCTCACCGCGATGACGGACGCGGTGGAGGACCTGGGCCGGCGCGCGCTGCACGAGGGTCCGGTGGACTCGTTGGTGGAGATGCAGCGCATCGTCCACAGGGTCATCAACCCGGTGTTCTTCGGCTCACGCATCCCGCAGTCGCAGTGCGACCGGCTCGGCGCGGCGGTCTCCACGGCGCTCAGAGGGGCGATGCGGCGGATGGCCGTACCGTTCGTGCCCCTGGCGGTGCCGATGCCGGGCGACCGCTCCTTCCACCGGGGCAGAAACACCGTGTTCGAGATCCTGCGCCCGGTGATCGAGCACGCGCGCACCCAGCCGCGTAACGGTGCCGACCTGATGACCAGGATGCTCAACGGCACCCACGCGGACGGCCGTCCGCTGTCGGCCGATCACATCACGCACGACGTCATCGCACTGTTCTTCGCCGGCTCGGAGACCAGCGCAGCCACCCTGAACTGGGTGTGGCTCCTGCTCGGCCGCCATCCCGAGGCCGCCGCGGAGGTGCGGCGGGAGACGGAACGGGTGCTGGCCGGGGGCCCGCCGCGGCGCGAGCACGTCCGGCAGCTCACCTACACCCAGATGGTCATCTCCGAGGTGATGCGGCTGTACCCAATGGCGTGGATGCTGGGACGCACCGCGATCGGCGACGACGTCATCGACGGGACGCCCGTCCGGGCCGGTACCACGCTGGCGCTGTCCCCGTTCCTGACCCACCGCCTGCCCCAGTTCTGGGAGCGGCCGCTTGAGTTCGCCCCCGAGCGCTTCACCCGGCAGGCGATCCGGGCCCGTCACCCGCTGGCCTACCTCCCGTTCGGTGACGGTGCACACAGCTGCGTCGGGCAGTCGTTCTTCACCCAGGAGGCCACGCTCGTCCTGGCGACCATGATGAACCGCTACGACGTGACCGTGCTGAACGCCGTCACACCGCGCTTCACGTGGACCATGAACCCGTGCGAACGGGTCCGGCTGCTGCTCCGGCCGCGCAGCTGACGGGATCCGTAACTCACCGCGCCTCTTCGGCGGCGATGGGATCCGGCACGAGCGTCGACGGCACGCCCACGTGTGTCCGACGCCGCCGCGGCACCGAGAAGCGGCTTACGAGCGGTGCCTCGAAGAACCGGAAGACCACCAGGCCGAGCAGTACGCAGATCACCATGTAGGCAACGATCAGCAGCACCGACTCCCCCACGGGCACAGGCCGGTCCAGGTCGAGCAGATACAGGCCGATCATCAGAACCGGCGCCTGGACGAGATACAGCGCGTAGGACGACTCCCCCAGCGCCATCGGAACAGGGCGGGCCAGCCGGCCCGTACGGCCGTCGATGTCAGCCAGCGCCACTGCCGCGACCACCAGGGTGACCGGCACGGTGAAGGTGCCTCCGAACAGGCACTGGAGAGGCAGTACGGGCATCAGTGCGGCCGAGACGGCCAGCGGAACGGCGATCACCGTCCGGGACAGCCGGGGCCAGCGGCCGGTCTGGACGAGCCTGGCGGTCACGACGCCCAGGGCGAACTCCGGGAGCCGCACCGGGGGCAGGAAGTAGCTGAACCACAGGCTGTTGTCGTCGAGCCTCAGGGGGTCGCCGTGTGCAAGGCCGTGAACGGCGACGGGAATCCAGGGCAGGACGACCGTGGCGATGGCCAGCGCCCACCACGCGTGCGAGAGCCTGCTGTCCGGGCACTTCCGGACAGCGAGGGCCAGCAGTGGGAACACCACGTAGAAGAACGCCTCGCACGACAGCGACCACGTGGGGATGTTGAAGCTTCCGATCACTCCCCAGTCCGGGACCCAGTTCTGCACGAGGAACAGTTGCAGGACAGCTGCGCGCAGGGAGTTCTCCCCGACAAGGTCGGGCAGGGGTTGCGGGGTGACGAACAAGTAGATCGCCACGACGATCCCCAGACACAGGGCATGGTTCGGGAAGATCTTCCAGAAGCGGCGGCGCCAGAAGGCACGGGCACCGTGGCCGGGGCGGTACGTCCAGGCCAGGAGGAACCCCGACAGGACGAAGAAACCGCTCATCGCCGCCGTTCCGGGGGGCAGCGTGGCGTACGCCAATGTCCTCAACGTGCCGGTGAAGAGGTCCGGCGCCACGACCGCGTGGGCCAGCAGGGCGACGAAGGCCAGCGCCCATCGCAGTCCGGTCAAGGAGGGCAGTGTGAGGTTCCTGTCCTGCATGGGCATCTCCCGGCACCGCAGGCAGGCGGCCCGGTCGGAAGGACCGGGTCCCGGACACCCACCCATCGATTGCTCACTGTAATGCCTGATAACAGTGTGTTACCGCAGGCTGTCGCTGCTTCACACCGCTCGAGTGATGAGGTCGGCGGCACGCCAGGCCATGGCCATGATCGGGCCGTTGAGATTGCCGGCGACCATGACGGGCAGGACCGAGCAGTCGACGACGCGGAGACTGCTGACTCCGCGCACCCGCAGTTCCGGGTCGACAACGTCCTCGTCCGCCGGGCCCATCGCGCAGGTGCCGATGGCGTGGAATCCGCAGTAACCGCCGGTGAGAGCCGCGTCGACGATGTCCTCCTCGGACCGTACGCCGCGGCCGGGAAAGGTCTCGTGGGCAACCCATGAGGCAATCGGCTCGCCGGTGACGAATTCACGCATGCGGCGCATCAGGTCAGCGCCCACCCGGCGGTCGTGAACAGTGCTGAAGAAACGGGGGTCGATGTCCAGTTCGCCGTCCGGGTCGGCCGAGGTGATCGCCACCGTCCCTTCCGAGGTCGGCCGCAGGACCTGGCCGGCGATGGAGAAACCGGGCTCCCGTTCGATCCGCACCGCCTTGCCCGGCACGTAGGCGCCGGCAGACCACGGGGCGAACAGGAGCATCCCGTCGGGCCGGTCCAGCTCCGGCCGGGTCCTGAGGAACGCGATGACCTCATAGGCAGGGGTGGCGAGTGGTCCTCCGCGCGTCGCCGCGTACTTCATCGCCGCCAGGGCCTGGGCAGCCGGGGTGGCCAGTTTCCTGTTGAGCCCCGCGTCCTTGTTCAACCGGACTCGTATGGCCAGGCCGCGGTGTTCGCGCAACCGGGCGCCGACGTTGGTCCGGTCCAGCCGGACGCCGACGCCTGCCGCGCGCAGCACCTCGGCAGGCCCGATGCCGGACAGCTGCAGCAGCCTCGGGGTCTCCAGGCTGCCCAGGCTGAGCACGACCTCACGCGCGGCGTAGTAGTCGGTGACGGCACCGCCCGGCGTGCGCGTGCGGACGCCGACGGCCTTGTCGCCCTCGAAGAGGATCTCCGTGATGCGGGTCCCGGTCAGGACCGCCAGGTTGGGCCGCTTGCGCACGGGATGCAGGAAGGCGTCGGCGGCACTCCATCGCCGGCCCGCCACCATGGTGCACATGGCGGGGCCGATGCGCTCCTCGTCGGACTCGTTGACATCGGTCACCGGGGTCAAACCGACCGCGGCGCCGGTGGCGATCAGTTCGCCGCAGAGCGGATCGAGATCGGCCGCCGCGCAGACATGCAGGGGGCCTCCGCGGCCGCGGGTCGCGGACGCGCCGAAGGCGTTGTCCTCGATCGCCCGGAAAACCGGCAGCATCGTGTCCCAGCCCCAGCCGGGGTTCCCCAGCCGTACGAGTTCGTCGTAGTCGGCCTGCTGTCCCCGGTTGTAGATCAGCCCGTTCACCGAGCTGGACCCGCCCAGGACCCTGCCGCGTGTCCACTGCTCGGACTGTCCCCCCGCCTTGAGCTGCCGAGTCCGGTAGACCCAGGACACCTTGGGGTTCATGAACAGCTTGCCGACCCCTTTGGGAACCCTGATGTACGGGCTGCGATCCACCACTCCGGCCTCGATGAGCAGCACCCGTCTGCCGGGATCCGCCGTCAGCCGGTTGGCCAGCACACAACCCGCAGATCCGGCACCAGCAATCACGTAGTCGAACATCGTTCCCCTCTGGCACACGTCGGCCGCAAGCGGCGCGTCCACATACCAGCCATATACCGGGGACGTACGGAGATACCCCGAACCGCGGCGAAGTCGCCGGGATGGCTGAGCGGGTGTCGCTGACGTCGAGCGTCAGGCGGTGACGCCCGCCGGTCTGGTCCTTGAACCGGACCGGCAGGGGCTGCTGGTCACTGCGAGGCGAACGTCGGCCTCGGGGCGGATCTGAACGACAAGTTCGAGTCCGTAGAGGTCGGCAGCCAGGTCAAGGCGGCCTGCTGGCAGTACGGCCAGTACGAAGGAAGCTACCTCGGGCACTCGCCGACCACGCCGAACGGGAGGCGTACCCCGAGGCCGTCGAAGCGGCCCACGTCGACTTCGCTGCCCTTACCAACGGCGAGGTCCCCGAACCCCGCTCCGCGGCCGCGGCCCTGACATCACGCTGAGTTACTTGTCACTTCGCCGTAGCTTCGGGAGAACAGGGCCGCGACGCCGATCCGGCCACGGCCCATCCACGACCCTGCGCCCCTGACCGGACCTTGACCGGGTTTGACCAGCACTGACCGGCGGCTGTTCCGCCTGCGTGGGCCGAACTCCGGTACGGCGACTACGATGCGCTCGGTCCTCCCGTGCGGAGGGGTCCCATCCGACCCACCCGCATCCCACCCCCCGAATCCCATCCGCACCGCGAATCGCACCTGACATTCCGCCATATGCCGTGCCAGTGAAGGTTCTCCCAGCCGGGCAGGGCGCACTTCCGGAAGCAGTGAGAGCCATGAGCAGCAACGCCGGCCGGGGCCTGACGCCCAACGTACTCAGCACGTTCGACACGATCGTGATGGCGGTCGCGGGCAGCGCCCCGGCCTACTCGCTCGCCGCCACCACGGCCGTCCTCGTCGGGGCCGTCGGCTTCGCCGCCCCGGCCGCCCTGCTCTACTGCGCGATACCGATGCTGGGCATCGCCCTCGCCTTCGGCCGGCTCGGCCGGATCGACGTCAACGCGGGCGCCAGCTACTCGTGGGTGGGCCGGACCCTGCATCCGTTCCTCGGCTTCCTCAGCGGCTGGGCGCTGGTCATCTCCGCGACGATCTTCATGGTGGCGGGCTCGGTGCCGGCCGGTGCGCTGACCCTCTCCCTCTTCGACGCCGGCCTCGCCTCGAACACCGCCCTCGCCACACTGGTCGGCGCCGGCTGGTTCCTGGTGATGCTGCTGGTGGTGCTGGGCGGCGCCCGGCTGACCGTGCGCGCGCAACTGCTCATGTCCGGCGTGGAGCTGCTGATCCTGGTCCTCTTCGCGTTCGGCGCGCTCCTGCACCGCGGCTCCGCCGCCGCCTTCGACTGGTCCTGGCTCGGCTTCGGCCACTTCGACGGTGTCTCCGGCTTCGCCTCCGGCGCGCTGATCGCCGCGTTCTACTACTGGGGCTGGGACGTCACCAGCAACCTCAGCGAGGAGACCCGTAACAGCCGCCGCACCGCCGGGCTCGCGGGCCTGGTCGGGATCGGCATCGTCTTCCTCCTCTTCGAGGTGTTCACGATCGCCGTGAACGTCATCGTCAGCGCCGGGGACATCGAGGAGAACAGCGCCAACGTGCTGGCCGTGCTGGGCGAGGCCATCTGGCCCGGCCTGGGCGGCAAACTGCTCGTCGTGGCCGTGATGCTGTCCACCATCGCCACCCTGGAGACCACGCTCATCCAGGTCACCCGCTCGCTGTTCGCGATGGGCCGCGACCGGACGCTGCCGTCCGCGCTCGGCCGGGTGCACCGCCGCTGGAACACGCCGTGGGTCGCGATCGCCGCGGTCGGCGCGGTGGCCCTGGCCATGTTCGTCGCCTCCAACGCGCTCGGCTCGGTCGGCGAGATCCTGTCCGACGCGGTCGCCGCCATCGGCCTCCAGATCGCCGTCTACTACGGCCTCGCCGGCATCGCGGCCGTCGTCGCGTACCGCAAGATGCTCCTGAGGTCCCCGGCGGACTTCCTCCTCGGCGGCGCCTGGCCGCTGTTCGGCGCGCTGTTTATGTTCTGGATCTTCTTCGAGTCGCTGACCGAGCTGAACGGCGCGTCGATCGCGATCGGCGTCGGCGGGCTCGCCGTCGGCCTGATCCCGATGATCTGGTACTGGAAGCAGGGGAGTTCGTACTACCGTCCGGCGAAGCTGGACGCCAGCCGCGCCATCGAGATCGACGAGTCGTACGTCAACTCCAGCTCAGGACGCCCCGATTACGCGGACGACGCCATGGCCACCGACTTCTGAGACATCCCGGACCCCTGCCCCTGAGAGGAGGCCCGCAGATGGCCGCCGCACGCCGCCGCTTCGTACCCGACTTCGACCCGGACTTCGGGGACCGCCCGCTCACCGCCGCCCGTCACGACATCGTTATCGGCAGGTGGCAGGGCGTACGCGATCTCCTCCTGGCCACCGGCCCCGTCTGGCCGCGCCGGACCCACCGGCTGCGACTCCTCGCGCACGCCGCGGCGGGCAGTTCCGCGGTGGAGTCGTGGCTCGCGGCGGAGCCGGAGAACCCGGACGCGGTGGTGCTCCGCGCCGCCACCGAGGTCGTGCGGATCTTCAACGTGGCCATCGCCACGGGACGCGGCGGCGAGGTCGACCGCGACCGGATCGACCTGGCGGTGATGGCCTGCCTGCGGGCCGCCGACGCCTGCCCGGACGACCCGATGCCGTGGGCGTCGCTGCTCACTGTCGCCCGGCTGTACGAGGGCGGGGTGCAGCGGCGGGAACTGGCGAGCTGGTGGAGCGAGCTGCGCGGCCGCGACCCGTACAACATCGAGGGCCATGTGCAGATGCTGCGCTACTACTCGGCGCGCTGGCACGGCACGCACGGCACGATGTACGACTTCGCGCGCGACGCGGCGGGCGCGGCGCCGCCCGGGTCGCCGCTGCCGGTGCTGGTGCAGATCGCCCGGGTCGAGGAGTACCGGTACATCGCGGAGGGCGCGAAGGGCCGGCCGGTCATCGGGGGCGGTTCGAACCCGGGACAGGGCCAGGGCCAGGGGCAGGGCCACGGAGGCCACGGACAGGGACAGCACTGGAACCACGAGCTGGCGGTCCAGGAGGTGCGGCGCACCTGGGACCGGTGGATCGCCGCGCGCGAGGGGACGCCGGCCGGGCAGGACGGCCCGGTCCCGCCGGAGGAGGTGACCGAGCTGAACTACCTGACGCATGCCGCCTGTTACGCGGGCCTGCACGGCGAGGCCGCCCACCTGTTCCGGGTGCTGGACGGGCGGGCGGCTCGGGTGCCGTGGTCGTACACGGGTGACGCGGCTCAGCAGTTCACCCGGTGGCGCGAGCAGGTCGGCGCCACCACGTGAACCCTGGACTCAGGACCCCGGACTCAGGACTCACACGCCGATGTCGCGGTGGTCCTTGCGCCAGACGCTGACCACGGCCGGGCGGACGATCTTGCCCGGTCCGTCGGGCCACACCGAGGCCGGCTTCTCGACGCTTGCGCCGTCGATCTCGCCCGGGTGCTGCACGGCCACCACGACGCGGCGGTCCTGGATGATCGGGCCGCAGGTCTCGGCGCCCTTGGGCACGGTCAGGAACTGCTTGAGCTCACCGCGCCGCTCGCCGTGCGTGGCGACACCGAACAGGCCGTCGTGGGTGCCGAGCTGGTTGCCGTCGGTGGAGATCCACAGGTTGCCGTGCGGGTCGAAGGCCACGTTGTCCGGGCAGGAGATCGGGCTGACCTTGTCCTTGGGGTAGCCCGCGAAGTACGTCGCCGGGTCGTTCGGGTCGCCCGCGACGAGGAAGAGCCGCCAGGCGAAGCCGTCGGACGTCGGGTCGTCCCAGTGCTCGGCGAGCTCCAGGACGTGGCCGTGCTTGTTGCTGTTGCGCGGGTTGGCCTCGTCCGCGCCGGCCTTGCCCGCCGCGCCGCGGTCCTTGTTGTTGGTCAGCGCGATGTACACGCGGCCGGTGCGCGGCGACGGCTCGACGTCCTCGGGGCGGTCCATCTTGGTGGCGCCGACCTTGTCGCCCGCGAGGCGCGTGAAGACGTACACCTCCTCGGCGGTCATGCCGGGGACGTGCGAGGTGTTGCCGGTCGCGAGCGGGATCCACACGCCGCTGCCGTCGAACTCGCCGTCGTTCGGGAGCTTGCCCTTGCCGTCGATCTCGGTGGCCGGGGAGTCGCCGGTGAGCTTGGCGACGTACAGCGTGCCGTCGTCGAGGAGGGTGAGGTTGTGCTCGCGGACGGCGCGGGAGTTGCCCTTCTTCATCCGCTTCGACGAGACGAACTTGTAGAAGTAGTCGAAGCGCTCGTCGTCGCCCATGTAGACCACCGGGCGGCCCTCGTCCGTCAGCCGGGGCTGCGCGGCCTCGTGCTTGAAGCGGCCCAGCGCGGTGCGCTTGCGCGGGGTCGAGTCCGGGTCGTACGGGTCGAGCTCGACGACCCAGCCGTGGCGGTGCGACTCGTTGGGCTCCTGCGCGGCGTCGAAGCGCTTGTCGAAACGCTCCCACTTGCGCTCGGTCGCGCCGGTCCCGATGCCGTACCGCTTGTCGGTGGCGCTGCTGCCGCCCGCGAAGTACTGGTTGAAGTTCTCCTCGCCGGACAGGATCGTGCCCCACGGGGTGGTGCCGCCGGCGCAGTTGTTGAGGGTGCCCAGCACCTTGGTGCCGGCCGGGTCGGCGGAGGTCTTCAGCAGTGCACTGCCGGCGGCGGGGCCGGTGAGCCTGAACTCGCTCGTGGCCGTCAGGCGGCGGTTGAGGTGGTGGCGGCTGACCGGGGTGAGCTTGCCGCTGCGGTGCTCCTCCTGGACGACGACGACGGAGAGGCCGTGCGCGGCCCAGGCGATCTCGACCTGCTCGCGGGTGGGGTTGGCCGGGTCGTACCCCTTGAACATCAGGATCTCGTCCGTGTACTCGTGGTTCGCCACGAGCACCTGGCGGTCCCGCTCGCCGCGGAGGGGGAGCAGGCTGAGGAAGTCGTTGTTGTAGCCGAACTGGCCGGCCTGCGCCTCGGCGGTCTGCTGGTCCGGGTCGAAGGCGGGTGCGCCGCGCAGGATCGGGTCGCCCCAGCGGATGACGACGTTCTGGGCGTAGCCCTCCGGGACGGTGACCTGGTCGGCGGTGTTGGGCGCGACGGGGGTGAAGCGGAGGCCGCGGGCGCCGGCGCTGCTGCCGTGCCGGGGGCTGTTGGCGGCTCCGGCCGCGGCGGCGGCCTGGGCGACGGCCTGGGCGGTTCCGCCCTGCCCGATGACAGCGCCGGTCCCGGCGGCGGCCGCGACGGTCACGACGGCGGCGGCGCGCATCATGGACCTTCTCGACAGGGCGCCGGCTATCACGTCACCGGCGTACTCGTTGTCGCTGGTGTTCGGTACCTCGTGGAAGCAGGCGTCGCCACAGCGGTAACGGCAGGTGAGCGCGGAGCGGCCCCCCGCGTGCGGGGTACCGATGAGCGGCAGCAGTTTGCGCACGTTGTCCTCCGTATGACTTCACAGCGGCGCGCCCTGCGCCGACATCGTGTCGGAATGTGTCCGCCGCGACGTTAGGGGCGTCTGTCTGCAATGCGGCGGCCGACGGATGAACGTGAAGTGAATCCGGCACGTCCGGGCGGGAGTTCACCCGCGTGGGTTTCGCATACGCCGAGTTCGGCCGACCCTCCCGGAGATCGCCCGGAGCGGCCGCTAACCTTACGTGTCCACCCTGGCCAGGGATTTTTCCCGCAGTACGGACAAACATCGCACCCAACTCATGTGAAAGGCCTCGCCCATGGGTATTCGGAGCTTGCTGCGCAAGGTGTTCGGACGCGACCGAGAAACCACCGCCGTCCGTGACGAGCAGGCGGTGGGCGTGCCGGCCCAGTCCGAACGCGCCCAGTCGGCGGAGCCGACGACCTCGGCGCCGGTGCCGGCTGCGGTGCCGGCTGCGGTGCCGGCCGCGGTGCCGGCCGCGGTGCCCGCGCAGACGGCGGCGGAACTGGTGGCGGCGGCGTTCGACAACCCCTCGGTCCCCCCGCAATCGAAGCGCGACCTGGCCCCGCCCCGCGAGTCCGCCCCGGCGGAGCGGGAGGAGCCCCCGGCCGCAGCCGAGACAAAGCCGGAGCCGGAGAGCACCACGGCTACCGCGGAGGCCGCCCCGGCGCAGGAGCCGGAGGCCACGAAGGCTGCCGCCGAGGCGGAGACCGCAACCCCTGCGGAGCCCGAGGCACTGGCCGCCGAACCGCAGGCCGAGCCCTCCGCCCCGGCAGAGCGGGAGGCCACGCCGGCCGCCCCGGAGGCCGAGGCCGCGGCTGCCGCCGAACCTGAGACCGCCCCGGCAGCGACCCCGGGCCAGGGCCCGGCTGCCGCCGAGGCGGAGACCGCCACGGAGACCGCACCCTCGGCGGAGCCGAAGGCGGCCGCGCCGGCCGAGCCGGAAGCCTCCGAGGCGGCTCCGGCGGCGGAGGCGCTCGCCGCCGAGGCTGAGACCACATCCCCGGCCGACCCTGAGCCCGAGGCGGCGCCGGAGACCGAGACCGCGGCGAGCCCGGCGGAGCCGGAGGCAGCCCAGGCTGCCGAGGCGGAGACCGCAACCCCTGCGGAGCCGGAGCCCGAGGCACTGGCCGCCGAGCCGCAGGCTGAGCCCTCCGCCCCGGCGGAGCCGGAGGCAGCCCAGGCCGCCGGCGCGGAGACCGCATCCCCCGCCGACCCGGAGCCCGAGGCCGCCGCGGCCCAGGCGGAGCCGGAGGCACCCGCAACGGCTGCCGCCGAGGCGGGGACCGCCACGGAGACCGCACCCTTGGCGGTCCCGGAGCCCCCGGCGGAGCCGAAGGCGGCCGCGCCGGCCGAGCCGGAAGGGCTGGCAGCCGGTGGCGGCGGAACCGCCGCCGCCCCCGAGGGCGTCGGGGGCGGGAAGTCCGCGTACTCCCCTGCCCGGGTCAAGTCGCGCGCTCCCGAGCTGGTCGGGGCCTACAAGGCCGCCGGCGCCGTGCTCAAGGCGCGGGGGCTCGTCGGGGCGCGGGCCGACGTGTACCTCGTACTGGACCGGTCCGGGTCGATGCGGCCGTACTACAAGGACGGCAGCGTCCAGAACCTCGCCGAGCAGGCCCTCGGCCTGTCCGCGCACCTGGACGACGCCGCGACCGTCCACGTCGTGTTCTTCTCGACCGACATCGACGGCACCGGGGAGCTCACCCTCACCGAGTACGCGGACCGCGTCGACGAGCTGCACGCCGGGCTCGGCCACATGGGGCGTACGAACTACCACCGCGCCGTCGACGAAGTGATCGCCCAGCACGAGAAGTCCGGCTCCACCGGCCCCGCGTTCGTGATCTTCCAGACGGACGGTGCCCCCACCGCCAAGCAGGCCGCCGAGAAGGCGCTCGCGGACGCCGCGCGGCTGCCGCTGTTCTGGCAGTTCGTCGCGTTCGGCGAGCACGACGCCAAGGGCTTCGACTTCCTGCGGAAGCTGGACGCGGAGAACGCCGGCTTCTTCCACGCCGGCCCCGACCCGCGCGAACTCACGGACACCGAGGTCTACGAAGGGCTCCTCGCCTCCTGGCAGGGCGGCCGGTAGGGACGGCAACGCCCTGCCCGTCACCCCGCGGCGGGCAGGGCCACCGTCTCGCGACCCGTTATCGGTGTGAGTGGATCTTCCGGGGGCCGATAGGAT
The DNA here is from genome assembly GCF_024213665.1 of Streptomyces sp. A3M-1-3. Classification (GTDB taxonomy): domain Bacteria; phylum Actinomycetota; class Actinomycetes; order Streptomycetales; family Streptomycetaceae; genus Streptomyces. Next base: position 115,129 of record NZ_JANAVP010000011.1, on the reverse strand, counting down.
TTCGACCATGGCGGCCACTGGATCCGAGAAGCAGGGGGCGAAGGCGTACTACGTCTCGACCCCCATTTACTACGTCAACGACGCTCCTCACCTGGGCCACGCCTACACGACCGTCGCAGGCGACGTGCTCACGCGCTGGCACCGTCAGCGCGGCGAGAAGGTGTGGTACCTCACCGGCACGGACGAGCACGGTCAGAAGATCATGCGCACTGCCGAGGCGAACGGGGTCACGCCCCAGGAGTGGTGCGACAAGCTCGTCGAGGAGGCATGGAAGCCCCTCTGGGAGCACCTGAACATCGGACACGACGACTTCATCCGTACGACGGAGAAGCGGCACACGGACCGTGTGCAGGAGTTCGTGCAGGACCTGTACGACAAGGGCGAGATCTACAAGGGCGGGTACGAAGGCCCGTACTGCGTGGGCTGCGAGGAGTACAAGCTCCCCGCCGACCTGATCGACGGCGATGGCGGTCCCTCCCAGGGCGAAGCCTCTGGGGGACACTTCGCGGGGCAGAAGCTGTGCCCGATCCACAAGAAGCCGGTGGAGATCCTCAAGGAGGAGAACTACTTCTTCAAGCTCAGCGAGTACGGCCCGAAGCTGCTCGAGTTCTACGAGTCCAACCCCGGCTTCATCCAGCCCGAGTCGGCCCGCAACGAGGTGCTGAACTTCGTCAAGCAGGGCCTCCAGGACCTCTCCATCTCGCGCTCCACCTTCGACTGGGGCGTCCCGGTCCCCTGGGACCCCAAGCACGTCATCTACGTGTGGATCGACGCGCTCCTCAACTACGCCACGGCCGTCGGCTACAACGAGAACCCGGCGAAGTTCGCGGAGACCTTCCCGGCCGATGTGCACCTGATCGGCAAGGACATCCTGCGCTTCCACGCGATCATCTGGCCCGCGATGCTGATGGCTAACGGCCTGCCGGTGCCCGGCAAGGTCGCGTGCAACGGCTGGCTGATGGTCGGCGGCGAGAAGATGTCCAAGTCCAACCTGACCGGCATCAAGCCGCAGGACCTGACCTCGCACTTCGGCGTGGACGCCTACCGCTGGTACTTCCTGCGCGCCATTTCGTTCGGCCAGGACGGCTCGTTCTCCTGGGAGGACTTCACCGCCCGCTACACCTCCGAGCTGGCCAACGACTACGGCAACCTCGCCTCGCGCGTCGCCGCCATGGTCGGCAAGTACTTCGGCGGCGCACTGCCGGAGGCGACGGCGTCCGGCGAGGCCGAGAAGGCGGTCCAGGAGGGCCTGGCCAAGGCGGTCGCCGAAGCCGACCGGAAGATCGGCGACGAGTTGGACTTCCAGGGCGGCATCCTCGCGGTCTTCGAGTTCGTCAAGCAGGTCAACGGCTACATCACGGAGCAGGAGCCGTGGAAGGTCGCCAAGGACGAGTCGCCGGAGGGCCAGGCCCGTCTCGCGACGATCCTGTACACGGCCGCCGAGTCGCTGCGCGCGGTCGCGGTGCTGCTCAACCCGGTCATGCCGGAAACCTCGCAGGCCCTGTGGGACTCGCTGGGCGCCGAGGCGCAGCTGGGGGCCCTGGCCACCCAGCGCGTCCAGGACGCCGGCACGTGGGGCCTGCTGCCGCCCGGCGCGACGGTGACGAAGGGCGCGGTGCTGTTCCCGCGCCTCGAGGAGAAGCCGGCCTAAGCGGTCATACGCAAGCGAGGGAGCCCCGGGATCACGTCTGATCCCGGGCCCGTTCACGCTGTCATCAGTTGACGACCTCGACGGTGCAGCGGATGCCCGAGGCGCGGGCCAGGCGGGCGTCCGCGGTGACGAGGGAGCAGTTGTACGCCTCTGCTGCTGCCACGTAGGCGGCGTCATATGCGGTGAGGTTGGAGCGCAGCTCCCAGATGCGAGGCAGCAGCACCCTGGTGAGTGGTACCACCGGATCGAGCCCTGCCAGGGCGAGCATCGCGTCCGCGGCCTGCGCTTCGGAGATCTTCCCGCCGAGCAGATTGCCGCGGATCACCGAGGCTACCTCGATCGTCCAGTGACCTGGCGAGATCCAACGGTCGTCCGCCGTCATGACGGCACGGCAATGGTCGCCGATGGTGCCCTCGTCCAGCAGGGAGAAGGCGTAGACGGAAGCGTCGACAACGATCACTCGTCGCCTCCGAACATGCCGAGCGCGGCCTCACGCTCGGCGCGCTCTCTGTGAAGTGCTCCGACGACGTCGTCCACGGACAGGCGCGTGCCATAGCGCTTCTGGGAGAACCGCTCCATGACGGCAAGGTTGTCGCGCCGCCGCACCTCGTCATTGACGAGGTCGAAGAGGTACGCCTGAAGCGACTGGCCGCGCTCGCTCGCTATGGCGGCGAGCCGGTCTCGGAGGTCTTCAGGCACGTCACGAATCTGCAGAGCCACCATGCATGCAAGAGTACATGCATCCACGTCTCGTGTCATTCACTCGGAACGAGCAGAGGCCCGGGCCCACCCGAAGGTGGGCCCGGGCCTCCACGGATTCGCTGCCTACTTGTCCGCCACCGGCTTGCGCAGCGCGATGTTCAGCTCCCGCAGCCGGGCCTCCTCGACCTCCGCCGGCGCGCCCATCAGCAGGTCCTGCGCGTTGCCGTTGAGCGGGAAGGCGATGGTCTCGCGGATGTTCGGCTCGTCGGCCAGGAGCATCACGATGCGGTCCACGCCCGGGGCGATGCCGCCGTGCGGCGGGGCGCCGTACTGGAAGGCGCGGAGCATGCCCGCGAACTCCTTCTCGACGGTCTCCCGGTCGTAGCCCGCGATCTCGAACGCCTTGAACATGACGTCGGGCTCGTGGTTCCGGATGGCGCCGGAGGACAGCTCCGTACCGTTGCAGACGATGTCGTACTGCCAGCCCAGGATGTCGAGCGGGTCCTGGGTCTGCAGGGCCTCGAGTCCGCCCTGCGGCATCGAGAAGGGGTTGTGCGAGAAGTCGATCTTGCCGGTCTCCTCGTCCTTCTCGAACATCGGGAAGTCGACGATCCAGCAGAAGCGGAAGACGTTCTCCTCGAAGTGGCCGGCGCGCTTGGCCGCCTCGACGCGGACCGCCGACATGATCTTGGAGACCTCGTCGAACTCGCCCGCGCCGAAGAAGACGGCGTGCCCCGGCTTGAGGTCCAGGCGGTCGGTGAGCGCCTTGGTGTCCTCCTCGGTGAGGAACTTGGCGATCGGGCCGGCCAGCTCGTTGTTCTCGCCGACGCGGATCCAGGCCAGGCCCTTCGCGCCGTGCTCGGCCGCGTACTCGCCGAGGCCGTCGAAGAACTTCCGGCTCTGGCCCGCCGTGTCCGGCACCGGCAGCGCACGCACGTGCTTGCCGGCGAAGGCCTTGAAGCCGCTGCCCGCGAAGATGTCCGAGACGTCGACGAGCTCCAGCTTGGCGCGCAGGTCCGGCTTGTCGTTGCCGTACTTGAGCATCGACTCGCGGAACGGAATCCGCGGGAAGGGGGAGGTGACGTGCCGGCCGTTGCCGAACTCCTCGAACAGCTCGGTCATGAGCTTCTCGATCGGCTGGAAGACGTCCTCCTGCTCGACGAAGCTCAGCTCGACGTCGAGCTGGTAGAACTCGCCCGGCGAGCGGTCGGCGCGCGCGTCCTCGTCGCGGAAGCAGGGCGCGATCTGGAAGTACCGGTCGAATCCCGCGATCATCAGCAGCTGCTTGAACTGCTGGGGGGCCTGCGGCAGCGCGTAGAACTTGCCGGGGTTCAGGCGGGACGGCACCAGGAAGTCACGCGCGCCCTCGGGGGAGGTCGCGGTGAGGATCGGGGTGGCCATCTCGTTGAAACCGAGGGCGGTCATCTTGTGCCGGATGGCGGAGATGACGGCGGTGCGCAGCATGATGTTGCGGTGCATGCGCTCGCGCCGCAGGTCGAGGAAGCGGTACTCCAGGCGCCGCTCCTCGTTCACCCCGTCGTCCGTGTTGATCGTGAAGGGCAGCGGGGCGGAGGCGCCCAGCACCTCGACCTCGGTGACCTCGACCTCGATCTCGCCGGTCGGCAGGTCCGGGTTGATGTTCTCGGCGCCGCGCGCGGAGACCTTGCCGTCGATCCGGACGACGGTCTCCTTGGTGATGTGGCTCAGCGCCTCGTTGGCGGGGGTGCCGGGGCGGGCGACGAGCTGCACCAGACCGTGGTGGTCGCGCAGATCGATGAAGAGGATGCCGCCCAGGTCGCGCCGATTGTGCAGCCAGCCACTGAGCCGGACGTCGGTGCCGACGTCAGAGGCGCGCAGCTCGCCGCAGGTGTGGGACCTGTACCGATGCATCGTTCATCCAGTTCTTCGCGATGACAGGTGGGATTCAACCCTGCCAAGGTTACCGTCCGCCCGGAACGTCCCTGCCGCCCCGTGTACGGCTTGTGTACGGGCCACCTCGGGCGGCCGGGCTGTCGGTGACCTGTAAGGATGAGGCAATGCGCACCGAGGACGTCCTGGCCGCGATCGCGACCGGCCTGTGGCGCTGGGACAACGCGTCCGGGCTGGTCACCCTCGACGGCGAGGCCGCCCGGCTGCTCGGGCTGCCCGCGGAACCCGCGATCCTGCCCGAGGTCGCCGTCCGCTCGCGCTTCCACCCGGTGGACTGGAACGAGATCAACGGGATCGTGGGCCTCGCGGTCGCCGAGGGCACCCTGGCCGAGGCCCGGCTGCGGATCATGGACGGGGCCGGGCGGGTGCTGCGTACCGTACGCAGCCGCTCCAAAGCGGTCGTCGACGGCAACGACCACCAGCTGTTCGGCACCCTCCAGGAGGTCGCCGACCCGCAGCCCGGCACCACCGCCGTGCCCACCCCCATCACCGGCGACTGGCGCCGCTCCCGCGAGGCGTTCCTGCTCGACGCGGGCCGCGCGCTCGCCGAGGCCCGGTCCACCTCCGAGGTGCTGCGGGTCGCCGCGTCCCTGTCGATGCCCGGCTTCTCGCCGGACGGCCTGGCCGTCTTCGGCGTCGCCGGCGACCGCCTGTCGATCATCGGGCACCACGGGCACGGCGCGGGCGACGAGGACCCCTTCACCGACATGCTGCTGGTCACCGACTATCCGGCGGCCGAGGTGGTACGGACCGGGCGGGCCATCTACCTGCCGACCCCGGAGGACTACCGCCGCCGCTTCCCCGCCACCTGGCCGCTCGCCCAGCGCTTCGGCCGGCAGTCGTGGGCGTTCCTGCCGCTGATCGTCGCGGGGCGCACCATGGGCGCCTGGATGGCCGCCTTCACGTATCCCGTCCGCTTCACGCCCGACGAGCGGTCCGTGCTGACGACGGTCGCCCGGATGCTGGCCCAGGCGCTCCAGCGGGCGGGTGTCGCCGAGTCCGAGCGGGAGCTGACGGTCGGGCTGCAGCGCTCGATGATGCCCACGCTCGGCCCGGAGATCCCCGGGATGGCGGTGGCCGCGCGCTATGTGCCGACCGGCGGCGGGCTCCAGGTGGGCGGCGACTGGTACGACATGATCCCGCTGCCGTCGGGCCGCATAGCCCTGGTCATCGGCGACGTCCAGGGCCACGATGTGCGCGCCGCCGGGCTGATGGGACAGCTGCGGATCGCCGTACGCGCGTACGCCTCCGAGGGGCACCGCCCCGACGCCGTGCTCTCGCGCGCCTCCCGCTTTCTCGCCGGGCTGATGGACTCGTACGAGAACGAGAACGGGACCGGGCACGGGAGCGGGAGCGGGACGGGGCGCGGGGACTGGGATCCAGGCCCCCGGTTCGCGACCTGCCTGTACGTGGAGGCGGACCCCGCCACCGGCGTCCTGGACATCGCCCGCGCGGGCCACCCCGACCCGGCCGTACGGATGGCCGACGGGACGGTCCTGGTGCGGCCGACGGCGGGCGGGCTGCCACTCGGCATCGTCCCGGACACCGACTATCCGACGACCCGGCTCGTCCTCGAACCCGGCGAAACGATGATGCTCTGCACCGACGGACTCATCGAGACCGGCGGCCACGACCTCGACACCGGCTGGGCCCGGCTCCGCTCGATCCTCGAGTCGTATCCCGGCGACGGCGAAGCCGGCCTGGAGAAACTCGCCGACGAGCTCGTCAACGCCGTCCACGGCCCCTCCTCACACCACTCCACCGGCCCGCTCGCGGACCGCCGCGAGGACGACATAGCCCTGCTGCTGCTGTGCCGCGAGGGGGAGGGCTGCGGCTGCGGGCCCGGCGCCACCGGGTACGCGGTGCGTCCCGCCCGGCGCACCGCGCTGACGGTCGCCCAGGCCGAGCCTGAGCGGCTCGCCGGCGCCCGGCAGCAGGTGCGCGAGCTGCTGCACGACTGGAGCGACGACGAGCAGGTCGACGCGGCGGTCCTGATGGTCTCCGAGACGGTCACCAACGTCCTGGTCCACACGGACGGCGACGCGCTGCTGGTAGCCGAGGCCACCGGGGAGATCGGGAGCCGGCGGCTGCGCGTGGAGGTCGCCGACGCCAGCGACGAGCTGCCGCACAAGCGGCGGCCGGGCGAGATGGCGTCCAGCGGGCGTGGCCTGCTGCTGATGGAGATGCTCGCCGACAGCTGGGGAGTGGACCCGCGCGGCGAGGGCAAGTCGATCTGGTTCGAGCTCTACGAGGAGGCCGGCGGTACCGAGGAGGCGGAAGGGGCCGCATAGCGCGCCCTGATCTCGGAGACCACTCCGAACGCGGCGGCGGTCAGCGGTACCGCGAGCAGCATCCCGAGGATCCCCGCGACGCTCGCCCCCGCCGTGATCGCCAGCATCACCACCGCGGGATGCATCTGGACCGTACGGCTCTGGATCATCGGCTGGAGCACATGGCCTTCCAGTACCTGTACGGCCATCACCACGCCCAGCGCCCACAGCGCGATCACGAAACCGCGGTCGGCGAGCGCGACCAGCACCGCGACGGTGCCCGAGATGAACGCTCCGAGATACGGGATGTACGCGCCGACGAACACCAGCGCCCCGAGCCCGACCGCCCCCGGCACCCGCAGGACCAACAGCCCGACGGTGATACACATCGCGTCGATGAGGGCGATGAACGTCGTCCCGCGCATAAAGCCCTCGACGGCCTCGAAGGCCCGGCGGGCCATGGCCTCGGCGGTGTCGCCGATGGCGTGGGGCACGACGGAGCGCAGCGTTCCGGCGGCCCGGTGGGAGTCCCTGAGGAAGAAGAAGATCAAGAGCAGCGCCAGCACGGCGGTGGCGATCATCTCGCCGACCACACTCAGCCCGGAGATCACTCCGGACGCGGCGGTTCCGCCGAACTTGCCGAGCAGCTCCTTGGCATTGGACGCCAGATCGTCCAGCGAGGTCCCGGCGGCCCCGAAGTGCTTCGCGAGGTCCGAGGCGGCCTGCTTGAGCGAGGCCAGGATCTGGTCACCGGTGTCGATCAGCGCACCGACCACGATGTACATCGCCCCGCCGACGACGGCGAGGACGGCAACGCAGGTCAGCCCGGCGGCGAGCGACCGGTTCACCTTCATCCGGATGAGCCGCCGGTACAGCGGCCCGAGCAGCGCGGTGCCCAGCAGGGCGAGCAGCACCGGGGTGACGGCGGTCTGGAAGATGATGACCAGCCAGACCCCGACGGCGGCCACCCCGGCGAGCAGCAGCGCCACCACGCACCAGGCGGCCACGCGCCGGACGCCGTCAGGAAGAAGGGGCTTCGGGGTCTGCACCCTCCCACCCGATCACGGCCGCCCGGGTTCGTCCCGCCGACGGGGTCCGACGGGGTGACGGGTCGTCAGGCGCATGGCGGTCAGACGTGCGGGACCGGGACCGTGCCGAGCCTGCCCGCCTGGAAGTCGTCGAACGCCTGCTGGAGTTCGGCGCGGCTGTTCATGACGAACGGACCGTAGTGCGCCATGGGTTCCCGGATCGGCCGGCCACCGAGCAGGACGACCTCCAGATCCGGTGCGTTGGAGTCCTGCGAGACGTCCGCTCGTACGGTCATCGAGCCGCCCTCGCCGAACACCGCGGTCTGCCCGCTGTGGACGGGCCGCCGATCGGCGCCGACCTGCGACGTCTTCACCTGGCGCCTGCACCGCCTCGCCGGCCTCGACCTGAAACCCGCCACACGCACCGCACCGACGACGACCCCGCCCCGGGCCACCGGCCCCGCCACCCACGCCGACCGCCCTAGCAGGACCCGATGACACCAGCAGCCCCACCGCAACCCTCAGTCCGCGCTCCCCCCGCCGCCGCACACCTATACCTTTCGGGGCCAGCGCCGAAGTGCGCTGGCCCCGAAACGGCACTCGCACCGCCCGGCCAGGTCGTGCGCCATCAGCGGAAGAACGGGAGGCAATCAGACAGCCCGGCTATTCCGACAGGCACCACGTCGGCGTAGCCCTGCCAGTCGGCCGCCGCCATGACCTCCTCGTGGGCGTCGTAAGGGCGGCCGTCGACGGAGATGCGGTGGACACCGTTGGGCCGGTAGCCGAACCTGCGGGAGACGGCTCGGGAGGCGGCGTTGTCGGCGAAGGCGGTGGAGGTGACGCGAGTGGCGCCGAGGCCGTCGAAGGCGAGGGCCAGGGCGGCGGCGCGCATCTGGGTGCCGTAGCCCTGGCCCTGGAAGCGGCTGCCGAGCCAGAAGCCGGTGCGGGCCTCGCCGGTGGTGGCGAAGTCGCGGGCGGAGAGGTTCTGCTGGCCGATGACCTGGCCGCCGTGGAAGACGGCCAGGAGGAGACGCCAGTTGTAGCGGGTCCAGTCGCCTCGCGCCCACCAGTGGTTCTGCACGACGCTCCTGGCCCGCTCGGCCGGCGGCGCGGACGCCCAGGGCTGCGGGAAGTACACGGCTCCGTCGGGGACGACTCCGTCGGCGGCCACCTGGGCGAGGGCGTCGAGCTCACTGTCCGTGGGGAGGCGCAGGACGAGATCAGGGGTGGTGAGCTGGAGGGCGGTGAGGGGCCAGTGGCGCATTGGGGGCTCCGAGGGGTCAGGGCCCGTCGAGTCCGATGACCGTGCCGAACGGATCGATGAGCTGGCAGATGCGCCGGCCGGGCTCCACATCGAGGGGGCCGCGGTGGTGGGTGCAGCCCGCTTCCAGGAGGCGCTTGCGTTCGGTGTCGAGGTCCTCGACGGACCAGTACGGGACGGTGCTTCGCCCGTGGGCGTTGGCCTTGGGGGATGCGGGGTGGAAGCCGAACTCGAGTCCGTCGAGGTCGAGCCAGGCGTAGACCGAGGTGCCGTTGATGTCGAGCTTGACCTCGGCTTCGAAGATCTCGCCCCACCAGCGGGCGGCGGCATCGGGATCGTCGACGAAGACCATGACGGTGCGGATACCGCGCACTTGGGATTCTCCTTGCGTCGGGAAGTGGCACGGTACCGCTGGGGTGGTCACTCGTGGGCGCCGTGCAGGGAACGCAGACCGGTGGCAGCGGCGAACGCTGCCAGGGCGCGTATGAGGTCGCGGTCGTTCCACTGGGCGCCGAGTTCGCGTACGTGGTGCAGGTAGGCGTGGCGTACCCAGCGCGGGGACGGGTGTCCTTGCTGGTCAGCCATGTGGGCGAGGGTGATCAGATCGGGCAGCCCGGTGATGTCTGGGCGGAGGGTTTCTGCGTCGATGAGGGCGAGGTGCCCGTCGGCTCGGCGGCGGACGTGTTCCGGCTTGAGGTCCAGGTGTCCGAGGGGTACGTGGCCGGTTCCGTGGGCGTCGGTGACGAGCTGGAGGAGTCGGCGCCAGTCGTCGGGGCGGGTGATCCAGTCCGGGGATGGGGCATCGAGGGCGGTTCTGGTGTGCCAGCGGGCCATGGTTTCGGCGACCGTGGGGTGCCAGCGGGCGGAGGCGGTGTTAATGAGAGCAACCGACCGGACCAGCTCGTCGAAGGTGTCGGTGCCCGCGAGCATGACGGCCTCGTCGAGGTGGTCGACCAGCAGGGTTCGGGACGTGTCGCAGGCGCGGTGGAGTACCGGCAGGACGTTGTCGTCGGCCAGGAGTTCGTAGGCGAGGACTTCGCCGAGGTAGCCGGCCTCGTCCGCGTGCCGCTTCAGGACCCGGCGGGGAGGGCTGCCGAGGGCGAAGACGGCTGCGCGGTAGCGGGCGGTCAGGCAGCGCACCGGTCCCGGCTCGTTGTCGTGGTGGCGGGCGAGGATCACGTACGCCTGACGCTCTGCGGCAGCGGGGTCGGTGGTGAGCGGATTCGGGAGCCACCCATCGGGTCGCGTGTGGGCGGCGCCGTCCAGCGGCCCGACGGGAGCGGTGGTCATGCCGCGGTCTCCTGGTGGACGCCGAGCACGGCCAGGCTGTGGGCGTAGCAGCGGGCGGCGAGGTCGGGCCGCTGGTGCTCGCCGTAGATCGCGAAGAGGGCATAGACCGGGGAGTCGAGGTTCTCGCCGATGTGCCATCCCTGGTACGAGCCACCGACGACGTCCCAGATCTGTGCGCGTCCGAGGAAGACGGCGGCGAAGTCCTGGAAGTAGATCTCGATACCGAACGGGTAGGCGGCCATGGCCTCCTCCCGGCTGGTCGTGGCGACCTTGTCCCAGGTGGGGCCGGTGATGTTCCAGGCGTACGAGTCGATCTCGCCGGGCCGGCCAGGCGGGTCGAGGAGGCGCAGTACGGCGCGGTGCGCTCCGAGGGGGCCGGCCAGGTAGTCGTGGATGCTGGTGGCCAGGGCGCCGGTGCGCGTGGCGATCAGCTCACGGCCGAGCCGGGGAAGCTCCTCGACCACCAGAGCCTCAGCCTTCCCCCACTCCTCCTCGGCCAGGCGCGGGGTGATCGGGGTGGGCTCGACGTGCTGCGGGGAGTCGAGGAAGTCGGCGAGTGCGGCGAGCGCGGACTTCTCCGCAACGGGGTCGGGTGTGACCCAGGGGACGCGGGAGGTGGTGACCGGGCCGTCGCCGACCGGGACGGTCAGGCGGTCGCCGGGCCGGGGTCCATGGACGCGGAAGAGGTGCTGAAGCTCGTTCGCGGTGGCGGCCAGGGCCTTGTGGTCGGCGTAGAGGAAGGGGCCGTGGGGGCTGCGGGGCGCGGTGAAGCCGTTGCCGCACAGGGCGACTTCCCGTACGCCGTCCAGCGGCTTGAGGTAGTCGATGAGCAGGCCGTTGAGGATCTGGATGCCCGTGGTGCGGTTGCTGGGGCCGTCCATGCCGGGCAGCAGGTTGTTGTCCGCGCCGAGCGCGCCGTACGGGACGGTCTGGGCGTTGTTGGAAACCACGGCGAGCCGGGGCGGGGCGAGGACGCCCTGGGCCAGCTGCTCGATGTAGAGGTCGGAGACGTCGGCGTCGACGCCGATGAAGACATCGTTCCCGGTGGTGCCGGACAGGCGGACCAGGGGCTGGGCGACGCGCTTCTCCCAGAAGAGGGTGCGGGCGCCGGCGGGGTAGAGGGTGATCTCGATGTCGCCGACGTTCAGCGGCCGGGTGTGGTCCACACGGTGAACCGTGAAGCCCAGGGCCTCGATGGCGTCGGTGACGGCGCCCGGGGTAGTGGTGCCGGTGTACACCGGCACCGTGCGGGCGAGGAGGTCGAGCGAGGGGAGGTGGAAGTGGTCCAGGTGCTCGTGGCTGAGGATCACGGCGTCCGGGCCGCGCATGCCCTCGGTGTCCACGGTGCGTGGCGGCCAGATCTCGAACTCCAGGCTTCCGGCTCCGAAGGCCGGCGCGAGGATCGGGTCGAGGAGGACGGAGGAGAGACCGTCGGTGATGTGCCAGGTCTGGTGGCCAAGGAAGGTCAGTTCCAGGCCGACGGGGGCTGCTGCCATGACGAACTCCTTTGCGCGGTCGGGAAGTGGTACGGGGGTGGCGCGAAGGGGGACAGCGGACGTCCCCCTCCGCGCCTGACTGCGGACCGGCAGGGCCTACCGGTGGTAGGTGGTCGGGGAGTTGTGGGTGGTGCCGGTGGCGGCGAACGCCGTCACGCGCTGCTGGAGCCGGCGGACCGCCTCCGCGGTCACGGGCGCACTCGGCTTCGTCTGGGGCTTGGGTCGGTTCATGACGTGCCTCCATCACTTCGGTTTTCGGCGGTGCGGATGCAGCAGCCGTTCCCCGCCGCCGCAAGCGGCGGGTGGTCAGTGTTCGGTGGCGGACAGGAGACTGCCGACGATGGCGCTGCAGAGGATCACGTAGACGATCACGGCGATCCGCTGCCTCACTGCGTCACCACCGGGTCCGGGTCCTGCGGTGCCCGGCCGGCGGCGGCGCTGTTGTGCCTCCGCCGCACCTGGCGCTCGGCCACCAGGACTCGGCAGACACGGGCGAGAGCCCGCATGTGGATCCAGGCCCCGAGCCGGCCCTCGCCGGGCCCCTGCGACAGGAGCCGCTCGGCATTGGAACGGGCTTGGGGAGGCATCGCCCGCCTCGCAGAGCAGGAGCCGGACGTACCCGTACAGCAGGGCCGTGGTCGCCCGTACTTCACCGCCCGGTATCGGGTACGTGTTGGGCGTGAGGACACGAACACACAGGGCTCGAATGGTGTCCGGTTGTACCGGTGCCGGGGTGGCGGGCGTGGTCGTCATGCCGGGTGTCCCGCCGCCGCCTCCCGCATCCCGATCGCCCGGTCCATCTGCGCGTACAGGACCTCCAGCTGGGCGGGGTCGAGGACCAGGGTCGTGGTCTCGGTGGTGCCGTCAAGGCGGTGCAGCGCGATCGGCAGGGTGGCCTGCTGGTCGTCGTGGTTGTACGTGATGTCGCGCCGGACCGGAGTTGCGTGGGTGATCACGAGGGCTCTCCCGGGGCTGTCTGAGCGGGGGCTGGAGCTCAGTCAACTCCGCTGCCAAAGGCCCGAACAGGGCATTCCGCTAGGCACGTTGTAGGCACGGACTAGGCAGAATCCCGCTAGGCTTCCGGGCGCCCAACTCGACCAGCGGACGGCGGGATGATGGCGAACGAGAGCCTGCGCAGACTCAGACGCGAGCAGCGGTGGACGCAGGCACAGGCCGCCCAACGGGTCTGTGCCCAGGTCCAGGCGGCCACGGGCCGCGACCCCGAGCTCGATGCGAACTGGATCTCCCGGCTGGAGCGCGGAGCGATCACCTGGCCCTCCGGCGACTACCGGGCGGCACTGTGCGCGGTGTTCCAGGTCGGCAGCGAGGCAGAGCTGGGCTTGCACCCGAAGAGGTCGAATCAGCACACAGGAGCACCTCCCTCGCCGGACACCTCTGCGGAACCCGCCGACGAACTGGGCAGCATCGCTGCGGACTCCGAACTGTCGGCCCGGCTGGCCCGCCACGCTGCCGCCACCAACGTCAATGCCCTTGTGCTGGAGCAGCTCGACGCCGACGTGGAACGCCTCGCCAGGGACTTCGTCAGCCGGCCGCTTCCCCTCCTCATCCCTGAGATCCGCACCCTGCGCACCGAGGTGTTCCGATTACTCGAAGGCCGCCAGCACCCCGGTCAGACGCGGCACCTGTACGTCGTCGCAGGATGGCTGTCCGGCCTCGCCGCGCACGTCTCTCTCGACCTCGGCCACCAGCCCTCCGCCTCCACCCATGCCCGGACCGTGGTGCAATGCGCGGAGATCGCGGAACACCCGAGGCTGCGGGCCTGGGCGCGCTCGTTCCAGTCGCTGGCCGCGTACTGGGAGGGCGACTACCGGCGGGCCGCGGATCTGGCGCGGGCTGGATGTGCGGATGGTCTTGGGCCTGGCTCGGGGACGATCACGGCACGGCTGCTGAGCCTGGAGGCGCGAGCCCTCGCGGCCGGCGGCGACGGGCGCAGCGCCCTGCGCTCCCTCGTGCTGGCCCATGAGGCCCGCAGCACCGCTGAACCAGACGAACTGCCAGGGGTCTTCGCCTTCCCCGAAGCCAAGCAATGGGCCTACACCGGCACCACTCTGCTGGCCGTCGGCGGCGACGAACAGGTCCAGCGGGCGATCACAGCCTCCAACCGCGCAGTGGAGCTCTACCAGGCAGGACCTGACGGCGAACGCTCCCCTGGAGACCTGCACGCCGCGCACCTCGACTTGGCCACCGCCTACCTCGTGAACGGCGAGGTGGAAGGAGCCGGTTCAGAACTCGACACCGTCCTCGTGGCGGAGCAGTACACCGCGAGCATCACCATCAGGCTCCGCAAACTGGACACACTCATCGCGAGCGGGCCGTACCGTGACTCACGGCCGGTAGTCGATCTCCGGGAGCACATCCTCGAGGTCACCTCCCGGCCCGCGATCGTCAGCACACCCACGGAGCCGCGATGACCACCCAGCCCACGAACGACTCCTCGGTCACCGACCGACACCTGCTCTCCACCCAGGCGTACGGCACCAGCCGACACCTCGCAGCCCGCCAGTCCCTCTACCAGTGGCAGACCCCGCGACACGACCTGCCCGGCCTCGTCGTGGAAGAGCTGGCCGGCGTACGCGGCGCGGTCGCGGACGTCGGCTGCGGCAACGGGACGTTCGTGCAGCGGATACGCACCCAGCGGCCGGACCTGACCGTCCTCCCCATGGACGTCTCCCCCGGCATCCTGACCGGCATCACCGGCGCCGTGGCCGCGGATGTCGAGCAGCTCCCCATCGCGGACGGGTCCCTGGGCGCTGTTCTAGCCATGCACATGCTGTACCACGTGGAAGACCAGGCACGCGCCGTCCAAGAGCTGGGCCGAGTCCTGGCCAAGGGCGGCATCGCCATCGCGTCCACCAACAGCCGTACCGACAAGCGCGAACTGGAAGACCTCTGGCGAGGAGCCGCCGGCGACGTCCTCGGCATCCCGGAGGGCCCCGCACGCGTACAACTCTCCGCCCGCTTCACCCTGGAGGACGCCCCCGCCATCCTGGGCGCCGTCTTCGGGGACGTACGGACGATCCCCCTCCCGGGAGTGATCGAAGTGACCGAACCTGGGCCCGTGGTCGCACACCTCGCGTCGTACGAGGCATGGGCCGACCAGATGGGCGTGCCGTTCAAGGAGACGATCCAGCGAGCCCGCGAACGGGTTGAAGTAACCATCAAGGCAGAAGGCTCGTTCTGGGTCACCTGCCTTGGCGGAATCCTCGTCTGCCGATGAGCAGCGTGTAGCGCCCGGACCCCAGACACAGCAGTGACCCAGGCCATCCCTGGTCAGGTAACGGCGCCGGTCGGTCAGCACACTCAGCTCGCGCCGCTGGCCACCGGCCGCCCGGCGAACGCCACGATCTCCCCGAGAGCCAGCGCATAGCCGTCACTCGTGTCGGCCATGCAGCAGACACGCGCAAATCCGCGACCTCCGCCAACGACTCCGGGTTCGGCCACCACAACTTGCCTGGGAACGCCGCATTCGTCACCTCGGCGACTCCCGGCCCCAAGGAGCCGACACGCGAAGTTCTCGGGCAGAACCGATTCGCCCCTTTGCGCCCCTTCTAGGGTGGCCCCCGACAGGACGTCAGCGGAGGCACCGGCCGCCGGCGTCGACGCGAGGACTGCCTGGCGGTCCGTATCCCATCGAGGGCTAGGTGTGTGATCGTGGTGTCTGACCCTGCAGGGTCCAAGGTCGTCGCGCCCCAGTTCAGGCTGGACGGCATCGAGGTTCATGCGGTCGTACCGAAGGACGGGGACCGTGGAGATTTCCGCCAACTCGCCCCGCGAGTGACGCTACGGCGTGGGAAGTTGCCCTGGGAGCGGACGATCGGACCGAACATGGGGCGGGTTCCCTGGATGGCGGTGCTGCTCTGCACCGACGACGACATGGTCCAGGAGTCTTCCACCACTGTGGTGAAGGCATTCACAGAGGCCGCGGGTGTTTCGGTCCCGAACCTGCCCGAGAACGAGGTGGCGGCGGCCGGACCGTCACCCTGCCGCACAGTGGAAATGTCCCGGGAGACATTCGAAACCCTGGTCCCGCAACTGGCGGAACTACCTGGCCTGGCGCAGGTGACCAAGACAGACGGTGAAGATCGCGGGCTACTCAGTGGTGAGTCGGGCCAGCCGGACAGCTTTGCGGTGGTCGTTTCCAACTGCCTCCCCCGTGCCGCAGGCCGCTACCGCGCACACCTGGTGCTGGTCTTGTAGCGCGGGCTCGATTGCCATCATCCGCTGCACAGCAAAGCCCCAGGTCAGCGACCTGGGGCTTGTTCGTTGCCTCAACCTGCCGTGCCCTCCGCGTGCCACATCTCGCGCCGATTCCCTGCACCAGGGGCCCGATGTGCACCGGTGGGCGATGTGACTCGCCGTGCAGCTCTGCTGCGGGCTCAGACGTGCGGGACCGGGACCGTGCCGAGCCTGCCGGCCTGGAAGTCGTCGAACGCCTGCTGGAGTTCGGCGCGGCTGTTCATGACGAACGGACCGTAGTGCGCCATGGGTTCCCGGATCGGCCGGCCACCGAGCAGGACGACCTCCAGATCCGGTGCGTTGGAGTCCTGCGAGACGTCCGCTCGTACGGTCATCGAGCCGCCCTCGCCGAACACCGCGGTCTGCCCGCTGTGGACGGGCCGCCGATCGGCGCCGACCGCGCCGCGGCCGGCCAGGACGTACGCCAGGGCGTTGAAGTCCTCGCGCCAGGGCAGGGTGATCTCCGCGCCGGGGCGCAGCGTGGCATGGATCATCGTGATGGGGGTGTGGGTGACGCCCGGTCCCTTGTGGCCGTCGAGCTCGCCCGCGATGACGCGCATCAGCGCGCCACCGTCCGCCGAGGTCAGCAGCTGGACTTTGGCGCCGCCGATGTCCTGGTAGCGCGGGGGCATCATCTTGTCCGAGGCAGGAAGGTTCACCCAGAGCTGGAGCCCGTGGAAGAGCCCGCCGCTGACTATGAGCGCCTCCGGCGGGGCCTCGATGTGGAGCAGGCCGGAGCCGGCGGTCATCCACTGGGTGTCACCGTCGTTGATGACTCCGCCGCCGCCGTTGCTGTCCTGGTGGACGAAGGTGCCGTCGAGCAGGTACGTGACGGTCTCGAAGCCGCGGTGGGGGTGCCACGGGGTCCCCTTCGGCTCCCCGGCTCCGTACTCCACCTCGCCCATCTGGTCCATCATGATGAACGGGTCGAGGTACTGGTAGTTGATGCCGGCGAACGCGCGGCGCACCGGGAATCCCTCCCCCTCGAAGCCGCTGGGCGCGGTCGTGACGGCGAGCACGGGACGCGGCACGGCGTCACCGCGCGCGGCCACGCGGGGCAGGGTCAGCGGGTTCTCTACGGTCACAGCAGGCATGGTCGGGACCTCCTCGTTGCGAGTTTAGTTGAAACTCGAACTTCTTGCCACTCGTCACAACGAAGGACGCCCGAGAGGAATTCCTCCCGGGCGCCCTTCGCCGTGCCAGTGGCCGGAACCGGCCGGATCTAGGCCCTGCCCGACCTAGCCGTACATGCGGCGCATCGCGAAATCGACCATCTGCTCGACCGCCTTGGCGTCGAAGACCATCCGGTGATCACCCTCCATGTCGAGGACGAACCCGTACCCGGTCGGCAGCAGGTCGATCACCTCGGCCCCGGTGATCACGAAGAACTTGGACTCCTTGCCCGCGTACCGGCGCAGCTCCTTGAGGGTGGAGAACATCGGGATCACCGGCTGCTGGGTGTTGTGCAGCGCCAGGAAGCCGGGATCGTCGCCCCGCGGGCAGTACACCTTCGACGTCGCGAAGATCTGCTGGAAGTCCTCCGCGGACAGCGACCCGGTGGTGAAGGCACGCACGGCGTCGGCGAGCGACGGCGGCGACGGCTCCGGATAGAGCGGCTGCTCGCCGTACCCGCCCGACATCTGCTGCGGCGGGGGCTGCGGGGCGGAGTACTGCTGCCCGGCACTCGCGTTCTGGTCGTAGCCGTACATGGCCGACAGCGTATCGAGTCACACTTGAAGCATTGGGGTTGCGTCTTATTACCGACGGGTAGCATCATCTAAGCTACTTGCTGGTATGCGGTACGAGGAACCTGCCTCCCGAGCCTTAACGGAGCCGAAGTCATGGGCCACTACAAGTCGAACCTCCGAGACATCGAGTTCAACCTCTTCGAGGTCCTCGGCCGCGACCGGCTGTACGGCACCGGACCGTTCGCGGAGATGGACACCGAGACCGCCAAGAGCGTGCTGTCCGAGATAGCCCGCCTCGCCGAGAACGACCTGGCGGAGTCCTTCGAGGACGCCGACCGCAACCCGCCGGTCTTCGACCCCGCGACCAACACCGCGCCGGTCCCGGCCTCCTTCAAGAAGAGCTACCAGGCGTACATGGACGCCGAGTGGTGGCGTCTGGGCATCCCGGAGGAGATCGGCGGCCAGAACACCCCGGCCACCCTGATCTGGGCGTACGCCGAGATGATCCTGGGCTCGAACCCGGCCGTCTGGATGTACTCCTCCGGCCCGGCCTTCGCCGGCGTTGTCTTCGACGAGGGCACCGAGGAGCAGCACAAGATCGCCCGGCTGATGACCGAGAAGCAGTGGGGCTCGACGATGGTCCTCACCGAGCCCGACGCGGGCTCCGACGTGGGCGCCGGCCGCACCAAGGCGGTCCAGCAGGAGGACGGCTCCTGGCACATCGAGGGCGTGAAGCGGTTCATCACCTCGGGTGAGCACGACATGTCCGAGAACATCATCCACATGGTGCTGGCCCGCCCCGAGGGCGCCGGCCCCGGCACCAAGGGGCTCTCCCTCTTCGTCGTCCCCAAGTACGACTTCGACTGGGAGACCGGCGAGCTGGGCGAGCGCAACGGCGCCTACGCCACGAACGTCGAGCACAAGATGGGCCTCAAGGCCTCCAACACGTGCGAGATGACCTTCGGCGACCAGCACCCGGCCAAGGGCTGGCTGCTCGGCGAGAAGCACGACGGCATCCGCCAGATGTTCAAGATCATCGAGTTCGCCCGGATGATGGTCGGCACGAAGGCCATCGCGACCCTCTCGACGGGCTACCTGAACGCGCTGGAGTACGCCAAGGAGCGCGTCCAGGGCCCGGACCTCGCGAACTTTATGGACAAGACCGCGCCCAAGGTCACCATCACGCACCACCCGGACGTGCGCCGCTCGCTCATGACGCAGAAGGCGTACGCGGAGGGCATGCGCGCCCTGGTGCTGTACACCGCGTCCGTGCAGGACGAGATCGCGCTGAAGGCGGCCGCCGGCGAGGACACCAAGGCGCTGCACGGCCTGAACGACCTGCTGCTGCCGATCGTGAAGGGCTATGGCTCGGAGAAGTCGTACGAGCAGCTCGCCCAGTCCCTGCAGACCTTCGGCGGCTCCGGCTACCTGCAGGAGTACCCGATCGAGCAGTACATCCGGGACGCCAAGATCGACACGCTCTACGAGGGCACGACGGCCATCCAGGGCCAGGACTACTTCTTCCGGAAGATCGTCCGGGACCAGGGGGCGTCGCTGAACACGCTCGCCGAGACGATCAAGAAGTTCCTGGCCGAGGAGAAGGGCGGCGAGGAGCTGGCGGCGGCCCGCGAGCAGCTCGCCAAGGCGGCCGTGGACCTGGAGGCGATCGTCGGCACGATGATCACCGACCTGACCGCCACCGGTGAGGACGTCAAGAACATCTACAAGGTGGGCCTGAACACCACCCGCCTGCTGATGGTCTCCGGCGATGTCGTGGTCGCCTACCTGCTGCTCAAGGGCGCGGCTGTCGCGGCCGAGAAGCTGGCCACGGCGTCCGCCAAGGACGTGCCGTTCTACACCGGCAAGATCGCGGCCGCGAAGTTCTTCGCCGCCAACGTCGTGCCCGGCGTCTCGGTGCAGCGCGCTCTCGCCGAGAGCATCGACAACTCCGTGATGGAGCTGGACGAGGCCGCTTTCTAACTCAGCTGCCTGCCAACGGGCCGGGACTCCCCTTCACCGGGGGGACCCGGCCCGTTGCCTGTTCGCCTGTTTGCCTGTTTGCCTGTTTGCCTGTTTGTCAGTGCGATCTGCGAGGCTCGTAGGCATGAGTTCCCAGGACCACAGCAGGGGCTACTCCGTCCCGGCCGGCCGCCCGTACCAGCTCAGCGAGCTGCGCGGGAAGCTCGGCTCGGTCAGCGACCAGATCCGCGAGCTGTACGACGGCGCGCACCCGATGGAGTACGACGCGGTCGCCGACGCCCTGCACAGCGCGTTCCAGTCGGCGGCCGGGCTGGCACCGGTGAAGAGCTACACCGGCTGTGAGATCCATCCCAACGGCGCGCTCGACCCGGAGGCCCCGCAGGGCTGGGGCCGCTGCCTGCTGTGCAACGACCGCCGGCGGCGCGGCGACCGGAGCGTGCCGGCCACCGGGGCGCAGCGGCGCCTCGGCTATCCGGTGCCCGATCCCCCGTACACGCTGGACGTGCTCAAGCGGCATGTTCAGCACGTCAACGACCGGGCCTTCGGGGTGGGGATCTCCTCCCCCGCCGAGGAGTTCGTGGAGCTGGCAGATTCCCTGCACCGCGCCTTCATCGTGGCCCGCGAGCTGTCCCGGCCGCGCAACGCCTCGGGCTGTGCGGAGCACCCCGGTGCACCCATCGACCCGGACGCCCCACCCGGCGAGGGCTGTATGTTCTGCGCCGGGCGGAAACGGCGCGAGCAGCGGTCTCCGCAGACCCCGGAGATGCTGCCACGCATCCGCCGCGGGGAGCGGCGAAACCTGCACCGCCGCTTCGACCGACCGGGTGGCCATTAGTACCCGGCAAGACGAACACGACCGTCGTTAAGGTGAACCACATGAGCTCTCCCGCCCGCTTCGACCGCGGCCACACCGACGACCTGATGACCTTCCTGACGGCGAGCCCATCGCCGTACCACGCGGTGGCCAACGCGGCCGAGCGCCTGGAGAAGGCCGGGTTCCGGCAGCTGGCGGAGACGGACACGTGGGAGGGCACGGCAGGCGGCAAGTTCGTACTGCGCGGCGGGGCGATCATCGCGTGGTACGTACCGGAGGGTGCCGAGGCGCACACCCCGTTCCGGATCGTCGGCGCGCACACAGACTCCCCGAACCTGCGGGTGAAGCCGCTGCCCGACACCGGCTCGCAGGGCTGGCGGCAGATCGCCGTCGAGATCTACGGCGGGACGCTCCTCAACACCTGGCTCGACCGCGATCTCGGACTCGCCGGGCGGCTGACCCTGCGCGACGGCAGCCACCGGCTGGTGAACGTCGACCGGGCGCTGCTGCGGGTGCCGCAGCTCGCCGTCCACCTCGACCGCGCGGTCAACACGGACGGCCTCAAGCTCGACAAGCAGCGGCACATGCAGCCGATCTGGGGCCTCGGCGACGTCCAGGAAGGCGACCTCATCCGCTTCCTGGAGGAGGAGGAAGGGCTCGCGGCGGGGGAGGTCACGGGCTGGGACCTGATGGTGCACAGCATCGAGCCACCGTCGTACCTCGGCCGGGACCACGAGCTGGTGGCCGGCCCGCGCATGGACAACCTCATCTCGGTGCACGCCGGTACGGCCGCGCTGACAGCGGTGTCGGCGTCCGAGAGCCTGCCGTACATCCCGGTCCTCGCCGCCTTCGACCACGAGGAGAACGGCTCGCAGTCCGACACGGGCGCCGACGGCCCGCTCCTGGGCAATGTCCTGGAGCGCTCGGTGTTCGCCCGCGGCGGGACGTACGAGGACCGGGCCCGCGCCTTCGCCGGCACCATCTGTCTGTCGTCCGACACCGGACACGCCGTCCACCCCAACTACGCCGAGCGGCACGACCCGACGCACCAGCCGCGCGCCAACGACGGTCCGATCCTCAAGGTCAACGTGAACCAGCGGTACGCGACGGACGGCAGCGGCCGGGCCGTGTTCGCTGCGGCCTGCGAGAAGGCCGGCGTGCCCTGGCAGAACTTCGTCTCGAACAACGCCATGCCGTGCGGCACGACGATCGGCCCGATCACCGCAGCCCGGCACGGAATCGCGACGGTGGACATCGGCGTCGCGATCCTCTCCATGCACAGTGCGCGCGAACTGTGCGGCGCCGACGACCCGTACCTGCTGGCGAACGCGCTGGTGGCCTTCCTGGAAGGCTGAACTCCGCCGCGAACTGCGCCGCGAAGCATGGCTGTTCCGGTCGGGGGTACTACGAGTGACCGGCACCGCCGGAGCACACTGCGCATTTGCAGTAACGTCAGCTGTCGTGCGGGGCGAAGGGACAGCGCAGGCGCCGGAAGCCCCGAATCGCCAGGACAGACACAGCCTGGCACGTAACACCCACCCCAGGGCATGGGGCCTCACGCCGGTAACGGCGTGAGTAAACGCCTGCGGAGCACAGGTAAGACCAGGAATCGTCCCGGCACAGTGCGCAACCCCTACCGGTGGTGGGGAGGAACCAGGAACCCTACTCAAGGCGCCCCTACACGCGGACGCCAGGGAGGGAATCGCCCCGTTTATGGGGGCGAGGATGTCAATGATCCATCCCCGCCAGCACCAGCGGCAGCCGGGGCGTCCCGTCCGCCGTCACGACAACCGGGACGCCCCAGTCCTGCTGGTGCACATGGCAGGCGGGGTACTCGTTCGTAGGGTCGTCGTCGCAGGACGCGGCCATCGCCGAGACGTGCAGCACGCCCTCGGTGACCCCGTCCGCGAGGACCAGCTCCCGGCTCAGATCCGTGCCCGCGCCCGCCCCATCGGCGAGCAGCTCCGGTGGGGTCGAGCTCACCAGCAGCCGGGTCGAAGGCCCGTACCGGGTGTCGAGCTTCTGCCCGCTGGGCGCCTGGAAGACCACGTCCAACCGCAGCTTCCCCGCCGAGACTTCGGTCGCGGCGCGCTGCGTGCGGTGGGCGACGGAGTCCACCCGCACGGCCTCCTCGGGCAGCCGCAGCCGGGTCAGCCGGTGCCGCGCCGACTCCACGACGACGATGTCGTCCCCGACGAGCACGGCGTCGCTCGGCTCGCGCAGATCGGTGGCGAGCGTGGTGACTTGTCCTGTCGCCGGATCGAAGCGCCTGAGCGCATGGTTGTACGTATCGCAGACGGCGACCGAGCCGTCGGGCAACGCGGTCACGCCCAGCGGGTGCTGGAGCAGCGCCTGCGCGGCCTCGCCGTCGCGGTGGCCGAAGTCGAAGAGCCCGGTGCCCACGGCGGTGTGCACCACACCTTCGCGGTCGATCCAGCGCAGGGCGGACGTCTCGGAGTCGGCGATCCACAGCCGGTCCTCGGTGGCGGCGAGCCCCGACGGCTGCGCGAACCACGCCTCGGCCGCGGGCCCGTCGACCAGTCCCTCGTTGGTGGTCCCGGCGGCGACCTCGACGGTGTCGGTGGCCGGGTCGTACGTCCACAGCTGGTGGACACCCGCCATCGCGATCCACACCTTGCCCGCGAACCAGGCCACGTCCCACGGCGAGGACAGATCCACCTCGCGCGCCGGACCACTCGTCGGCGATCCCTGCCACCACTGCTTGCCCGTACCGGCGACGGTCTCGATCTCCCCGGTCGTCGGGTCGTAGGTACGGATGGAGTGGTTGACAGTATCGGCGACCACGACCTTGCCACTCGGCAGCAGCGCCAGGCCCTGCGGCTCGTTGAAGGTCCCGCTGCCGCCGATGCGCCGTACGACGGTCTCGCCGTCCGGCTCCAGCTCGACGAGCTGGTGCCGGGTCGAGTCGGAGACGAGCAGGTTCCCGCCAGGGAGCAGCACCGCCTTGCCGGGGAAGCGCAGATCGGTGGCCACCGGCTCGGGCGCGACATACGGCCCGTCCCCGCGCCGCAGCGTCCCCTTGGCCTCGTGCTCGGCCTCCAGCTCCTCCACCAGCTTGGCGATGGCGTGAGCATGCCCCTCACCGGCGTGCTGCGCGACGATGTACCCCTCGGGGTCGATGACGACGAGCGTGGGCCAGGCCCGGACGGCGTACTGCTTCCAGGTCGCGAGCTCGGGGTCGTCGAGCACCGGATGGTGGACGCCGTACCGCTCGGCGGCGTCGACAACGGCCTGATGCTCGGCCTCGTGCACGAACTTGGGCGAGTGGACGCCGATGATCACCACGGTGTCGCGGTGCTTCTCCTCCAGCTCCCGCAGCTCATCGAGGACATGCAGGCAGTTCACACAGCAAAACGTCCAAAAATCGAGAATGACGACACGTCCTCGCAGCTCAGCGAGGCTCAGATCTTTCCCACCCGTGTTCAGCCAGCCACCCTTGCCGATCAGCTCGGGGGCACGGACACGGGCACGGCGGGGGGCGGGGGTGGGCGCTGAGGCGGCATCGTTCATGATTCAAGGGTGCCATCCGAGGATGAACGCGCGATCACCGCCGTACGACGCGAGTGACGTCCTCCGGCGGGACGAGCCACTCCCTGCCTCCGCCCTCAGGCCAGAGGAATGCCACGGCCCGCTTACGACGCTCACCAGGGGCCGTAGCGGGATCCTCGTAGTCCCCCATCACATCCCGCAGGATGCCGACGCGCCCCGCTGCGTCTTCCACGCGGTGACCGATGTCCGCCCGGGTGATCATCCGAACGCTCCGGCCGGGAGCTTCGGCCCTTCGCCAGTGCCGCCTTCGTTGTCGGGTTCGGGAATTCGTCGGCCCCGAGACTCGGCTACCCGGAGCACGTCCGCCAGGCTCTCAGCAAGCATCAGCCCCGCGTGCCTCAGCTCCGCATGGGGCGAAAGCGGATCGTTGAGAGCCTTCCGGGTGTCATCGAGGAGATCCGCCGCTCTGTCGAGCTGTTCGGCCTCCATGTCGTCCGCCATTCGGGACAGGAACCCACCCTCGCTGCTGAGGTAACACGGCTTTCCGTCCGGCGTGGCCCACGGCAACAGACGTGCCTCTGATCCGTTTGCGTCCATGCCACCGACGTTAGAAACAGAGGACAGTTGGAGGCGAGGGAGTTCTATGGAGTTCCAGGCCGGTCAGTCCAGCGCGTCGATCGCAGCCGTGATCAGGGCGCGCGCTTCGGCGCCGTAGACAGCCAGCTTGGAGAACTCCCGGAACGCCTTGAGGTACTGGTGTACTTCGGAGGGCGCGGTCACGTTCACCTGTGCCGTCAGCAACTCGACCTGGGCTTGTTCCTCGTCGTACACGCTGAACGTCTCGATCATCCACATGCGACGTTCGGCGGTGAACGGGATCACGCCCAGGGACACCGCCGGCAGCGACATGACCGACAGCAGATGGCCCAGCTGTCCGGCCATCGTGGCAGCGTCGCCAACCCGGTGGCGCAGCGCGGCTTCCTCGACCAAGAGCGCGAAGCGGTGATTCCCCTCGTGGATCACACGTGACCGTTCCAGCCGGGCGGCCACGGCATCGCTCACATCGTCGGGCGCCTCACGGAAGGCGGCAATGGAGCCGAGAAGCGCCCGGGCGTAGCCGTCGGTCTGAAGGAGTCCGGGGACGACGTTGGAACAGTAGATGCGGAACACGCGGGTGCGTTGGAACAGCGGGACGTACGACTCCTGGAGTCGGCGCAGACCAGTGCGCTGGAGGCGTCGCCATTCGATGTACATGCCGTCTGCGGTACGGGAGGCCGCCACAAGATCAGCGGCCAACCCGTCCGCCCCGCACGCCCGGCACCACGCCCTGATGTCGTCGTCCGAGGGCGGTGTCACAGCGTTCTCAAGCCGAGAGACTTTGGACTTGTACCAACCGGTATGGTCGGCGACTTCCTTGGCACTCAGCCCGGCGTCCTGGCGGATCTCGCGGAGTCGATCGGCAACGGCCCTACGAGCGGCCTGAGCGCTGGACGACGGAGAGGTGGGCATGGGTCGGTCGTATCCGTCAGATCCGGTAGTCCTCGTGCGGAACGACCCTCATCCAGACGGCCTCGAAGGCGTCGGCACAGAGCTTGGCCACGGCCGGTTCGTCGGTCACATCGTCGCCCAGGTACAGCCCTTCCCCGGAGAAGTAGCCGAACCTGACCAAGCGGTCGTCGAAGAGCCAGAAGTCGTTGCCGGGCAGCGCGATGTCCGCTGCCTGCCGTCGGGGCAACCAGCGGATCTGTTCACCCGCTACGACGTTGGTGAACGTCCCGTCGTAGAGGTAGGGCGTGTAGTCGCTGACAGGCTCCGACACGATGCGTGCACGGCGAATCTCGACACCCCGGGCCACCGTCTCCGCCACGAGGTCCAGCCAGGGCCGCCACCATGATTCGCGGTTGGCGGGATCGGGCCTGTGTCCGGCCTTCCACGCGGCGACGCGCGGAGCCTCGTCCGGGTCGTCGTAGTGGTCGCGCATCTCAAGGTGGACGGCCGACCGTCGGCAACCCGCGATCAACTCACCGAACGGCGGGGCGGTCTGCCACATCACATGCCTCCCGGATGGCGGCCACCATGCGCATGGGGAGCCGCACCACGTCTTCGCTGTCAGGGATGGGACCCGCTGCCAGGCAGTCGCACCGCGTCGCCTCGTCGGCCTTCCACCCCTGGAACACAAGCTCTTGCTTGTCCTCGTCCACCCATACCGTCGGACAGTTCGCCCCGTCGATGTTCGGGTCTCTCGCGATGAACCGTAGCGCCATGACTGCCTCCAGCCCGCTGCAGGTTCTACATCGTTCCACGAACATCGCCGTCCCATTGGAAGCCGTCAAGAGCGCATCGATCCGCAGGGGGGCGCACGGCGACGACTTCCCGCGCATACATGCGACGCTCTGCGCGGCCGACTCTCTGTGATCCGGTGCCATCCGGCTCCAGGCATCACCCGCATGCACAGACATCCCGGCAGGCCATCCCGGGAAGCGATCACTCATGAGATACCTCGTGCGCGACAAGATCTTCGCCATCGGCGACGACTACTGGATCGAGGACGAGCACGGCCGGCACGCCTTCCTCGTCGACGGCAAGGCGCTCCGGCTGCGCGACACCCTGGAGCTGAAGGACCCCACCGGGCAGGTGCTGGTCACCCTGCGGAAGAAGATGTTCAGCCTGCGCGACGCGATGACCATCGAGCGCGACGAGCGGCCGCTGGCCACCATTCGGAGGAAGCGGCTGTCCCTGTTGCGGAACCACTTCCGCGTGGCGCTCGTCGAGGGCACCGAGCTGGATGTGAGCGGACGGATCCTCGATCGTGAGTTCGCCGTCGAGTACGACGGCGAACTGCTGGCGCACATCTCCCGCAAGTGGTTCCAGGTGCGGGACACGTACGCCGTGAACGTCGTGCGGGAGGACGCGGACGCGGCGCTGCTGCTCGCGGTCGCCGTGTGCGTCATCCGGATGGCCGAGAAGGACGGCGAGAAGGACAGCGAGAAGGATGACGATTAGGCGCGGCCGGCGGATCCCCGAGAAACTCGGATCGGCGTAGCTCGGATTGCCTCCGTGACAGCCTTCGGCGGGGGCGGGGGCGGCGTTTGCCCCCACCCGCAGATGGATGGACTCTCGCGCCCTCGGCCGATCCCCTCACGCGGCCGGTGAAAGCATCCGGCAACACCGCCTGATCTGGGCTTTTGTGTCGGTCGGACCTACGATCGCCGGATCAGGAAAGGGGATCCGATGGACCGGAACATACGCGCGGTGGAGGACGTACTCAGGCTCCTGGACGGCCTGTTCGCGCCGGAGGCCGACCGCTGGACAACCGAAGGCGCCTCCTGGTGGGACAGCTTCTACGCGGACCGCTCCAAGCCGGTTCCGTTCTTCGTGGCGAAGCCGGACGAGAGTCTCATCTCGTACCTCGACAGCGGCCTGATCACCAAGGGCCGCGCTCTCGACCTGGGATGCGGTCCGGGCCGCAATGCCCTGCACCTCGCCTCGCTGGGCTTCGAGGTGGACGCCGTCGACCTCTCCCCCATGGCCATTGCCTGGGGCGAGGACCGCGCCCGCGAGTCGGGGGCCAAGGTCCGATTCCGCTGCGGGGACGCCTTCGCCATGGCCGGCGCCGAACTCGGCGGCCCGTACGACCTGATCTACGACTCCGGCTGCTTCCACCATCTGCCGCCGCACCGCCGGATCAGCTACCTCGCACTGCTCGACCAACACCTCGCACCCGGCGGGCTGTTCGCCCTCACCTGTTTCGCGGCCGGCGCGATGGGGTCCGAACTCCCCGACGCCGACTTCTACCGCCAGTCCCGCCTCCACGGCGGCCTCGCCTACACGCCGGAGTCCCTGCGCTGGATCTTCTCCGACCTGACGGAGGTCGAGCTGCGTCGCATGCACGACGAACCGCCCGAGTCCCCGCGCTTCGGCGAGCCGTTCCTCTGGACCGCCCTGTTCCGCCGCGACACCTAGCGGGGCGGCACCGGCAGGCCCAGTCGGCGGTCCTTCAGGGCCGGGAACTGTTCGCGTGTCGTGGTGACCTTCGCGGGGTCGAGGTCCACCGTGAGGACCTCCTCGGCCGCGCCCGCCTCCGCGAGCACCGTGCCCCAGGGGTCGATGACGATGCTGTGTCCGGCCTGTTCGACGCCCGCGTGCGTGCCCGCAGTGCCGCAGGCCAGGACGTACGCCTGGTTCTCGACGGCCCGGGCCCGGGCCAGCAGCGTCCAGTGGTCGCGGCGCCTGGCGGGCCAGCCGGCCGGGATGACGAGGGTCTGCGCGCCGGCGTCGACGAGGCCGCGGAACAGCTCGGGGAAGCGGAGGTCGTAGCAGGTGGCGAGGCCGAGCGTGGTGTCCGGGAGCCGTACGGTGACGAGTTCGGCGCCGGCGCCCATCATGACGGCCTCGCCCTTGTCGAAGCCGAAGCGGTGGATCTTGCGGTAGCTGCGGACGAGTTCGCCGTCGGGGGAGAACACCAGCGAGGTGTTGTAGAGCGCGCCACCAGGGTCCCGTTCGACGATCGAGCCCGCGTGCAGCCAGACGCCGGCGTCGGCGACCGCCTTGGACATCGCCTCGTAGGTGGGGCCTTCGAGGGGTTCGGCCTCTTCGGCGAACATCTCGTACGCGAAGGCGCCGACGGGCCAGAGCTCGGGCAGGACCACCAGGTCCGCGCCGCGCTGTTCCCGTACCAGGGCAGCCATCCGCTGCCGACGAGAATTGACCGATTCATCTGGGTTTACGGCGATCTGGATGAGGGAGGCGCGCACACTACCACCGTCCTGGCATTCGAGCCTTCAACACGGGCCTACGATCGTCACACGAAAGCACTGCCGGGGTGCCGCCCGGCAGCGTAACTTAACTGCCGAGCCTCCCACGCCGCCCAGTCCAGCCCGCGCAAACGCAACTGAACCGCACGAGGGGTCACGTGACCGTCCATTCCAGCCTCCAGCCCTACGCCGATGCCTGGACGCACTCCGTCGAAGCGATATCCGAGCTGGTTCAGCCACTCGTCGAAGGAGAGTGGAACAGGGCCACTCCGTGCCCCGGCTGGTCCGTGCGCGACATCGTCTCGCACGTCATCGGCATCGACTGCGAACAGCTCGGCGACCCGCGGCCCATTCACACCCTCCCTCGCGACCTGTACCACGTCGTCGACGAGTTCACCCGGTACATGGAGGTGCAGGTCGACGTACGGCGCCACCACACCGCGCCCGAGATGACCGCGGAGCTGGAGTACACGATCATCCGGCGCTCGCGGCAGCTGCGGAACGAGAAGCGCGATCCGTCGGCGCTCGTGCGCGGGCCGCTGGGCTTGGAAGTGACGCTGGAACACGCGCTGCGGCAGCGGGCGTTCGATGTCTGGGTGCACGAGCAGGACCTGCGTACCGCCCTCGGCAAGCCCGGGAACCTGGACTCCCCCGGCGCGCACGTCACGCGCGACCTGCTGCTGGAGGGGCTGCCGAAGGTGGTCGCCAAGCGGGCCGGCGCACCGGTGAACTCGGCCGTGGTGCTCGACGTGCACGGCCCGCTGGAGTTCATGCGCACGGTCCGGGTGGACGCCGACGGGCGCGGCTCGATCGACGGGGCGCCCTCACTCGGCCCGGCGGCGACGCTGGCGATGGACTGGGAGACGTACGTACGGCTGGCCTGCGGCCGGGTCAGGCCGCAGGCGGTGGCGGACCGTATCAAGGTGGAGGGCGACCAGGCTATCGCCGACGCGATCCTGCGTGAGTTCGCCGTCACACCCTGACCCCTCGGGCGGTTCAGGCCGGGACGTGCACCGTCTCGACGCGGCTGGCGACCAGGTGGTCGCGTTCGCGGCGGGCAGTGCGGTTGCGCAGCCGCAGGATCTGGGCGACGCCCAGCGCCTGAAGGACGAACACCGAGGCGAAAGCGATGCGGTAGTCGTCGCCGGTGGCGTCCAGCAGGACGCCCACCGCGAACAGCGTCGTCATCGAGGCGATGAAACCACCCATGTTGACGATTCCGGAGGCCGTGCCCTGACGCTCCGGCGGATTCGCGGGGCGGGCGAAGTCGAAGCCGATCATCGAGGCGGGGCCGCACGCGCCGAGCACCGTGCACAGGGTGATCAGCAGCCACATCGGCGCAGCGTGGCCGCGGTTCGCGAGCGGGTACGCGAGAGTGGCCACCCACAGCAGCGCGGTCGCCGCGACCGTACCGAGGGCGAGCGGGGTGCGGGCGGCGTGGTGGCGGGCGATGATCTGCCCGTACACCAGGCCCAGCGCCATGTTGGAGAGCACGACCAGGGTGAGCAGTTCGCCCGCGGTCGTCCGGGACAGGCCCTGTGCCTCGACCAGGAACGGCATGCCCCACAGCAGCAGGAAGACCATCGCCGGGAACTGGGTCGTGAAGTGCACCCACAGGCCCAGCCGGGTGCCGGGCTCGCGCCAGGACTCGGCGATCTGCCGGCGGACGAAGCTCCGGCCGGCGCGCTGCACGGGCGCCGGTTCATGCCCTTCCGGGTGGTCCTTGAGGAAGAGCACCAGCGGGACGAGGACGACGAGACCCGCCACCGCGCTGCCGGCGAAGGTCGTGGTCCAGCCGAGGTCGTGCAGCGTACGGGAGATGAAGATCGTGGAGACGAGGTTGCCCGCCATCCCGAAGAACGCGGCGACCTGCCCGATGAGTGGTCCGCGCCGGGCGGGGAACCAGCGGGAGCCGAGCCGCAGCACGCTGATGAACGTCATCGCGTCGCCGCAGCCCAGCAGGGCCCGCGAGGCGAGCGCCGTGCCGTACGAGGGGGAGAGCGCGAAGCCGAGCTGGCCGACGGTGAAAAGGACGACTCCGAGGGTGAGGACCTTCTTGGCGCCGAGCCGGTCGACCATGAGGCCGACGGGTATCTGCATGCCCGCGTAGACGAGGAGCTGCAGGATCGAGAACGTGGACAGCGCGGAGGCGCCCACGTCGAAGCGGTCGGCCGCGTCGAGGCCCGCGACGCCCAGGCTGGTACGGAAGGTGACGGCGACGAAGTAGACGGCGACGCCGATGCCCCAGACCGCAGCAGCGCGCCGGCCGCCGGGTGGGTCTCCGGGCAGTGCGACCGCGGCGGCGCTCATCGGACCTCGCCCCGGGCCAGGTTGCTGAACCAGCCGACGTGGCGGTGCACCAGGGCGGCCGCGGCGTCGGGATCGCCCGCGCGCAGCGCTTCGAGGATCTCGCCGTGCTCGACGATGTTCTTGGCGATCCGGTCGGGGTGGGAGTGCATCACGGCGACGCCCATCCTCAACTGCCGGTCGCGCAACTGGTCGTAGAGGCGGGAGAGGATCTCGTTCCCGCCGCTGCGGACGATCTCCGCGTGGAAGCAGCGGTCGGTGACCGCGACCGCGGCCAGGTCGCCGGCGTCCGCCTGCCGCTTCTGCTGCTCCAGCAGCTCTTCGAGCCGTGCGAGCAGGTGCGGCGGTGCGGGTACGGCCTTGCGCGCGGCGTGCTCCTCGACCAGCAGCCGGGTCTCTACGACATCGGCGATCTCCTGCGCGGAGACGGGCAGGACGAGCGCGCCCTTCTTCGGATAGAGCTTGATCAGCCCCTCGACCTCGAGCTTGAGCAGCGCCTCGCGCACGGGCGTGCGGGACACCCCGACCGCTTCGGCGAGTTCGCCCTCGGTGAGGAGGGTGCCGCCCCCGTAACGGCGGTCCAGGACGGCCTGCTTGATGTGCGTGTAGACGCGGTCGGCGGCGGGAGCGGCGGCTGGCATGCGCACAGCTTAGATACAACAGGGGTGCATCAGAAAGCCGCGTCCAGCATGCAGGACGCGATCGACTGGAACTTCTGCCCGCTACACGTACATCCCTTCGAGCCGCTCATGAGTCTCCTATCGGGACCCCTACACCCCCGGTCCCCTTTCGACGCATTCGCGAACTCGGAGCGTTCATTGATATCCCCCAGCCTCAAGGCCGGCCGCAAGCCCAGCCACAAAGCCCGCAAGGGCCTGCGCAGAGCCGCCACGGCAGTCGTCGCCGGCGGCGTGGCGCTGGCGGTCTCGCCGCTGTTCTCGTCCGCCCAGGCAGCTGTGCCCCTGCCGACGATCAGCGCCAAGGGCGCGTACCTGCTGGAACGGACCACCGGAGCCAAGAAGTACGGCAAGGCCGCCGACATCAAGCGGGAGATGGCCAGCACCACCAAGGTCATGACGGCTGCGGTGGTCGTCAACACCCCCGGCGTCGACCTCAACCGCAAGGTGACGATCTCGCAGACCTACCGCGACTACGTCACCAGGACGGGCGCCAGCACCGCGGACCTGAAGACCGGCGACAAGGTCACCGTCAGGCAGCTGCTGCACGGGCTGATGCTCCCGTCCGGCTGTGACGCGGCGTACGCGCTCGCCGACACCTTCGGTGTGGGCTCCACCCAGGCCGCGCGGACCAAGCAGTTCATCGGCCAGATGAACGCCAAGGCCGCCGCGCTCGGGATGACCAACACCAAGTTCGACTCGTTCGACGGCATTTCGTCGACCGGCAACAACTACTCCACCCCGCGCGACCTGGCGACCCTCGGCAGCTACGCGCTGCGGGGCTCGACGCTGCGCAGCGTGGTGGCCGCCACCAAGTACGTCGCTCCCGCGACGACCAGCACCGGCGGCACGCGCACGTACACCTGGTACAACACGAACAAGCTGCTCGGCTCCTACAGCGGCGCCAACGGCATCAAGACCGGCACCGGCAGCACGGCCGGTCCCTGCCTGATCTTCTCCGCCACCCGCGGCGACAAGACGTACGTCGGGGTCGTCCTGGCCAGCACCAACGTCACCGAGCGTTACAAGGACGCGGGCAAGCTGCTGGACTTCGGCTTCGGCTCCAGCACCGCGACGACCATGAAGCTGCGTCAGCTGCCCGAGGGCGCGCAGCGCGACTGAGTTCCCCGGCCCGGACGCCCCTCGGGTGCGTCCGGGCCTGCGGGCTCTTCGTACTCCTCCGGCTCGTCCGGATCAGCGGCGCAGCGCCTCCGCCGGCTGGATGCGGGCTGCCCGCCACGCCGGATACAGCCCTGCCAGTACACCCGTGAGCAGACCGACGACCGGAGCCACGGCAACGGTCGCCGGATGCACCACCGGAGTCCAGTCCCGGACGATCGCCACGGCGAGCACGGTCAGCGTGCCGAGCGAGGTACCCACCAGGCCTCCTACGGTCCCCAGGGCGCCCGACTCGGCCAGGAACTGCCCGGTGATGTGGCGGCCCCGCGCCCCGAGCGAGCGGCGCAGGCCGATCTCCCCCGTTCTCTCCAGCACGGCGACCAGGGTCGTATTGGCGATGCCGACCGCGCCGATGACCAGGCAGATCGCCGCGAGGATCAGGAAGAGCTGGTTCAGGTCGGAGGTGACGTTCGAGCGCAGCGTCCTGGGATCGGGGGGCGCGACCGATCTGAAGAAGTCCGGGTGGTCCGCGCGCAGCGCCATGGGAGCCTCGCGCGCGATCTGGACCGCCGCACCGACGCGCGTCGACACCAGCATGCGGGCCCGTTCGCCTTCCGGTTTCCCCCACAGGTGCTCGGCGGCCGAGCGCGGCACCATGACGGCCGTCAGCAGGTCGGGCTTGCGATCGACGTCGCGGAGGATCCCGATCACGGCGAAGGGCACATCACCGACGAAGACGGCCGGTGCCGTCTCCAGCGTGGTGATGCCCAGCCGGGCGGCGACGCCCGAACCGAGTACCGCCACGTGCTGGCGGTTCCGGTCGTGCCAGGGGTCGTAGATGCGCCCCTGGACCAGATCCGGCCGGGCGGCCCGCAGCACTCCCGACGACGTCGCCACCACCGGCGTCTCGTCTCCCCGCGCCGGCTCCCCGATGGGCGCGGCCCGGACCGAGCCGGCGCGCTTGGCATCGACGCCCCAGTAGACCCCGGCGGCTTCGACACCGTTCAGCCGCTCGATCCTGGCATCCGCGTCCTCGGGGAACGACAGCGTATCCTTGGCGTCCTCGGGCCCGTCCCCGCCGGTGTCCTCGACCGTCACCTCGGTGGCGGTGAGCACGTTGAAGCGCGAATCGATCTGTGCGGACGTGGTGGCGGTCAGCCCGAGGATCGCCACGAAGGTCCCGACACCGAGCACCGTGCCAAGAGCGGTCAGCGCCGAACGCGCCGGCCGCTGCAGCACCCCGGCGAGCGCCTCGGAGAGCAGGTCCCGCCAGGCCAGGCGGGACGGCTCCACCGGCTGCCGGGGGCGTGAGTCCCGTCGCGGGAAGCGCGGGCGCCTCACGCGTCCACCCGCCGGGTCTCGCTGAGTTCGCCGTCGCGGATGGTCAGGGTGCGCCGGGCACGGGCGGCCACACCGGGGTCATGTGTGATCACGACCACGGTCATGCCGTCACCGTGCAGTTCGTCGAGGAGTGCCAGGATCGACTCCGCGGTCCCGGAGTCGAGGTTGCCGGTCGGCTCGTCACACAGGAGCAGGGAGGGGCGGGCCACCAAGGCGCGGGCAATGGCGACGCGTTGGCGCTCACCGCCGGACAGCCGCGTGGGCTGTGCGTCGACGCGGTGCCCCAGGCCGACGCGCCGGAGCGCGGCGCGAGCGCGGGAGGGCCGGTCGGCGCGCGGCACCGCATGGCTGTAGAGCATCGCCAGTCGCACGTTCTCCATGGCGCTGCGGTGCGGCAGCAGATGGAAACTCTGGAAGACGAAGCCGATCCGCCGGCCGCGCAGGGCGGTACGGTCGGCGTCGGGCAGCTCACCCGTGTCGATCCCGTCCAGCAGGTACGTACCCGCCGTCGGCGCGTCCAGCAGCCCGACGACGTTGAGAAACGTCGACTTGCCCGAACCTGAAGGGCCGACCACGGTGATGTACTCACCCGGCTCGATGCGCAGATCCGACGGCTTGAGCGCGGAGACGGGCGGCGGACCCGGATAGGTGAGCGCCACCCCGCGGAACTCGATGACCGGCGTGCTCACGCCCCGCCGCCTTCCCGGATCCCGACGATGACCTGGTCTCCGGTACGCAACGGGCCACCGCTCAGCGGGCGGACGGCGACGAAACCGTTGCCCGTGGTGCCCGTCGCGACCTCGACACGGCGCCGGTCCTTGTTGTCCGGCCGGTACACGTACACCACGGTCTTCCCGTCGGCGCCCGCGGACACGGCAGAGGCCGGGACCACCAGGACCCTTCCCTTGGAAGAGGCTGCCTCGACGGTCAGCCGTACGTCGTGGCCGGCCAGTGCGGCCGGCAGGGCCTTGTCCGGTCTGACCCGGGCCAGGTAGCCCCCGGGCTCCGGGCCGCCACCGCCACCGTCGGCGTCGCCGTCGCCTTCCTGTACGGGTGCGTCCGTCACGCCTGCGATGGTGCCCTGCTGCTCGGCTCCGGTCGTCTCCGAGAGGATCTGCACCTTCTGTCCCGGCCGGACGAGGTCCTTCCTGGAGGCGTCCAGGCGTCCGTTGACGACGAGTTCACCGGCGGAGACGGTGAGGAGCTTCTCCTTGGCCTCGGACCCGACGGATGCCTTCAGCGTCTCGACCCGGGCCGGAAAGCCCAGCAGATAGACAACCTCCGAGGCGGGAAGCATCGGACCGTTCGCCGCCTCGACCGCTGACAGCGCGGAACGCGCCCGGTCCAGATCCTCGGCGGCACGCTTCTTCTCCTTGCCTTCCGCCGCGTCCTCCCACGCCCGGCGGGCGTCCGTCACCGCATCCTCCGCCGAGGACACCTGGGCGTCGCCCTCGGGGTCCGCGGCGAGCGGGTCGTAGCCGATGGACGCGTAATGGCGGGAGAGGGCCCGCTTGGTACCGGGTCCGAAGAAGCCGTCCCGGTCCCCGGCCACCCGGTTTCCGAGCGCCTCCAGCGCGCGCTGCAGCTGGGTCACGTCCTTGCCCTCGGTCCCCGGCTTGAGGTCCCGGTACACGGGCAGCCTGCCGGCGAGCGCGAAAACCGGACGCCCGGATATCTCGACGAGCACCTTCCCCGCTCCGAAGGTGTCGCCCGCCCGGAACGGCGTCTTCGTCACCACAGCCCTGGCGGCTTCCTGGCCGGCCCCCGAGCCCGGTGAGACGTCCACGGTCTGTGCCGCCGTCACCTGGCCCCGGATCACCACGGAGTCATTGAGCACCCGGTACTCGACCGGCGCCGTCAGGACATCCGCGGGCGGCGGGCCGACCGACGAGGCCTGGTCCGCCGGAGACTTGATGAACGCGGTCGCGCCGATGCCGCCCGCGGACAGCAGAATCGCACCGGCCACAACCGCCAGCAGCACCCGCCGACGGGAGGACAGGCCGTGGCCGCGGCTCTCCTGGAGCTCCTCGGCCGACTCCGGCGGGCCTTCCTCACTGTCCACGGGCCACCAATCGGGTGGAGTTGCGCATCACGGCGCCGGTCGTCTTCCGTACGTCCGTCAGGAAGACGCGATTCGCAATGCTGCGGGTCGAGTTGACCGGGCGTCAAAGGACCTCCGGCCGAATACCACCGGCTTTGATCATCCAATGCGCAACAGTCGAATCCGCCGCTGTTCCACTTGCACATCGGCAGAAGCGTCGCCTGCCCGTTCGATGACAGGTGCACGTACCTGGAAGTGGACCATCCGATTCCCGCCAGGAAGCGCACGGACCGACATTGGCCGAATACGTACGGAGGGGGCCCGGCGGCGCTTGCCGCCGGCCCCCTCCGTGTGTGGTCAGACCGTCAGGCCCGTCAGGCCCAGGTGATGAGGCGCTTGGGGTTCTCCAGGACCGCCGCGATATCCGCGAGGACCTTGGAGCCGAGTTCGCCGTCGACCAGGCGGTGGTCGAAGGACAGCGCGAGGGTGGTCACCTGACGCGGCTTGACCTTGCCCTTGTGCACCCACGGCTGGAGCTTGATCGCACCGACCGCGAGGATCGCGGACTCGCCCGGGTTGAGGATCGGCGTGCCGGTGTCGACGCCGAAGACGCCGACGTTGGTGATGGTCACCGTGCCGCCCTGCATCGCCGCCGGGGACGTCTTGCCGTCCCGCGCCGTGGACACCAGCCCGCCGAGGGACTCGGCCAGCTGCGGCAGCGTCTTGGCCTGCGCGTCCTTGATGTTCGGTACGAGCAGACCGCGCGGCGTGGCGGCCGCGATCCCGAGGTTCACGTAGTGCTTGACCACGATCTCCTGGGCCGCCTCGTCCCAGGCCGCGTTGACGTCCGGGTTCCGCTTGATCGCGACCAGCAGTGCCTTGGCGACCAGCAGCAGCGGATTGACCCGCAGCCCCGCCATGTCCGGATCCTGCTTGAGTTCCTGGACCAGCTTCATCGTCCGCGTCACGTCGACGGTGATGAACTCGGTCACGTGCGGCGCGGTGAACGCGCTGGTGACCATCGCCTGCGCGGTGGCCTTCCGTACGCCCTTGACCGGGATACGGGTCTCCCGCCCGTCCACGGCCACCGGCACCGCCACCGGCGCCTGGGCGACCGGCTCCGCCACCGGGGCGGCCTGCTGCGTCGCGGCCGCCGCCGCGGCGTGCACGTCCTCGCGGGTCACGACCCCGTCGGCCCCGGTCGGCACGACGGCCGCCAGGTCGATGCCCAGGTCCTTCGCGAGCTTGCGCACCGGCGGCTTCGCCAGCGGGCGCGCCCCCGCGGGAGCGGTGCCGGCCGGCGCCGGCCTGCCGCCGTGGCCGTTCAGCTCGGTCTGCAGCGCGGCAGCGGCTGCGGCCTGCGGGTAGTACGTACCGCCGGCCTCACCGGTGCCGGGGACGGCCTGGTCGGCCGGGGCGGTCGGCTTGCGCGGGCGGCGCTTCGTCGACGCGGTGGAGACTCCGTAGCCGACGAGCACCGGCTGACGGCCCTCCGGCTCGGCAGCGGCGGGCGCCGGCGCGGCAGCGGCGGGCGCGGCCGCAGGCTCCGCGGCCGGGGCGGCAGCAGCGGCTGCCTGCTCCGGCCCCGCCTCCCCGGCCGAGGGGTCGGTGTCCACCGAGATGATCACCTGGCCGACGTCGACCGTCGTGCCCTCGCCGAAGCGCAGCTCGTGCACCACACCGTCGTACGGAATCGGCAGCTCGACCGCCGCCTTCGCCGTCTCGACCTCGCAGACGACCTGGCCGTCGGTGACGGTGTCGCCCGGCTGGACGTACCACTTGAGGATCTCGGCCTCGGTGAGTCCCTCGCCCACGTCGGGCATCTTGAACTCGCGGAAGCGGGCAGCGCTCTCAGTCATTGTCGTCACGACCCTCTCCTCAGTACGCCAGCGAGCGGTCGACGGCGTCGAGCACCCGGTCCAGGCCGGGCAGGTACTCGTCCTCCAGGCGGGCCGGCGGGTACGGGGCGTGGTAGCCGCCGACCCGGAGCACCGGGGCCTCGAGGTGGTAGAAGCACCGCTCGGTGATGCGGGCGGCGATCTCCGCGCCCACACCCAGGAATACCGGAGCCTCGTGCACCACGACCAGCCTGCGGGTCTTCTCGACCGAGGACTGGAGGGTGTCGAAGTCGACGGGCGACATCGAGCGGAGGTCGACGACCTCGATCGACTTGCCCTCCTCGGCGGCGGCCGCGGCCGCCTCGAGGCAGACCTTCACCATCGGGCCGTACGCGGCGAGGGTGAGGTCGGAGCCGGCCTGCGCGACACGGGCCTTGTGGAGCGGGCCGGGGATCGCCTCGACGTCCACCTCGGCCTTGTCCCAGTAGCGCCGCTTCGGCTCGAAGAAGATGATCGGGTCGTCACTCTGGACGGCCTGCTGCATCATCCAGTAGCCGTCCGCCGCATTGGACGGCGAGACGACCTTGAGACCGGCCACGTGCGCGAACAGCGCCTCGGGCGACTCAGAATGGTGCTCGACCGCGCCGATGCCGCCCGCGTACGGGATACGGATGACGACCGGCAGCTTGATCTTGCCGAGCGCACGGGCGTGCATCTTCGCGAGCTGCGTGACGATCTGGTCGTACGCGGGGAAGACGAAACCGTCGAACTGGATCTCGACGACGGGCCGGTAGCCGCGCAGGGCCAGACCGATCGCCGTACCGACGATGCCGGACTCGGCGAGCGGCGTGTCGATGACCCGCTCCTCGCCGAAGTCCTTCTGCAGACCGTCGGTGATCCGGAAGACGCCGCCGAGCTTGCCGACGTCCTCTCCCATGATGAGGACCTTGGGGTCGTCTTCGAGGGCCTTGCGCAGCGACTCGTTGAGCGCCTTCGCGAGAGACATCTTTTCGATGGCCATGGCTTACTTGCCCTCCTCGGCGAACGACGCCTGGTAGGCGGCGAACTGCGCGCGCTCCTCATCGACGAGCGCGTGCCCGTCCGCGTACACGTTCTCGAAGATCGCCATGATGTCCGGGTCGGGCATGGCGCGAACGGCCTCGCGCACCCGCTTGCCGAGTGCCTCGCTCTCGGCCTCCAGCTCCGCGAAGTACGCCTCGTCGGCGATCCCCTCGGCGGACAGGTACGCCTTCATGCGCAGGATCGGGTCCTTCGCCTCCCACGCCTCGCGCTCCTCGTCGGCCCGGTACTTCGTCGGGTCGTCGGAGGTGGTGTGCGCGCCCATGCGGTACGTGAAGGCCTCGACCAGGGTCGGGCCCTCGCCGGCGCGGGCCCGCTCCAGCGCGGAGCGGGTCACGGCCAGGCAGGCGAGGACGTCGTTGCCGTCGACCCGCACGCCCGGGAAGCCGTAGCCCTGCGCGCGCTGGTAGAGCGGCACGCGGCTCTGGCGCTCGGTGGGCTCGGAGATCGCCCACTGGTTGTTCTGGCAGAAGAAGACGACCGGGGCGTTGTAGACCGCGGAGAAGGTGAACGATTCGGCGACGTCACCCTGGCTGGAGGCGCCGTCACCGAAGTACGCGATGACGGCGGAGTCCGCGCCGTCCTTCGCGACACCCATCGCGTAACCGGTCGCGTGCAGCGTCTGCGAGCCGATCACGATCGTGTAGAGGTGGAAATTGTTGGTGGTCGGGTCCCAGCCGCCGTGGTTCACACCGCGGAACATGCCCAGCAGGTTCGTCGGGTCGACCCCCCGGCACCAGGCGACGCCGTGCTCGCGGTACGTCGGGAAGACGTAGTCGTCGTCGCGCAGCGCGCGGCCGGAGCCGATCTGCGCGGCCTCCTGGCCGAGCAGCGAAGCCCACAGGCCCAGCTCGCCCTGCCGCTGCAGCGCGGTGGCCTCGGCGTCGAAGCGGCGGGTCAGGACCATGTCCCGGTAGAGCCCGCGCAGCTCGTCTGCGGTGAGGTCGATGTCGTACTCCGGGTGCTCGACCCGGACGCCCTCGGGCGTCAGCAGCTGTACGAGCTGGGGCTCGGCACTCTGCGGCAGCGGCGCCTTCTTGGCGCTCGCGCTCGCGGCGCGCTTGGTGCCGGCGCTGCGTCGCGGCTTGCGCGCGGCAGTGCTCTCCACGGTCACGTGTGCTCCTCCGTCGGTCCGGCCCCCGGGGTCTGTCCGGGGAAACCTGGGGTCCCCCCGGTCGAAGACTGGGGGAGGCTCGCCTCTTCCGCTTTGCGCACGGGGTGGGTGCGACTCGGCCGGGAACAGGCGTGACAGGTGCCCCGGCGAGCCCTGCGCAATGCACGTTACCCAGTGCGTCGCATAACTGCGAAACCCCATTTGACCTGCGATTTTGCTTGGATTTCCAAGTAAATCGAGAAAGTCGGGAACAACTACTGGTCACAGCCTTGCAGGCGGCCGGAACAACGGCACGTTATCCCGGTCGACTCCGCCTGGGAAGGGGTGAACGTGTTTGACCGCATCCGTGGCGGAGGCACCGAGCGCGACGATTACGATACGCACCGCGACCGCCGTGACCTAACATCTGCGGGGTGCCCCTCCCTGATCCGCCCGTCGGCGGCCTGCTGCGCCGCTATGCGAACGCGGGCGAGCCCGTCCGCTGCGAGCCCGTCGCCGAGGGCCTGCTGAACCGCGGCTTCCGCCTCGTCACCACCCGGGGCCACTTCTTCCTCAAGCACCATCTCGACGGCGACCGCACCGCCATCCGGCGCCAGCACCGGGCCACCGCCCGCCTCGGCGCACTGGGGCTGCCGGTCGCCCCGCCCGTCCCCGCGGCGGACGGCGACACCGTCGCCGTCCTCGACGGGAACCACTACGCCCTGCACCCCTGGGTGGAGGGGCGGCACCGCGGCGGGGCCCAGCTCACCGCAGTGGAGTCGCGCCGGCTCGGTGCCCTGCTGGGGGTCGTACACACCTGTCTGGAGCAGGTGATGGGCGCGCAGGAGGACCGCAGACACACGGTGCGGCAGCAGCCGGGCGGCGATCCGGGCTGCGATCCGGGCCGCGCCGACCCCCGGCAGACCTTCGCGCTCATCGACGAACTGCTGGTGCGGGCACGCGGGCGCAGGCCGCGCGACTCCTTCGACGAACTGGCCGAGCACCGGCTGCGGGAGCGGCGTACGCTCCTCGAACTCCACGCCCACCGAAGGCCCGAGGCCGGCGCCGAGCCCGCTACCGGATGGGTGCACGGGGACTTCCATCCGCTGAACCTGCTGTACCGGGGAGCCGAACCGGCCGCGATCGTCGACTGGGATCGGCTGGGGGTGCAGCCGCGGGCCGAGGAGGCAGTCCGGGCCGCGGTCATCTTCTTCGTACGGCCGGTGGGGGAGCTGGAGTTGCCGAAGGTACGGGCGTACGCGCGCGCCTACCGGCGCGCGGCCGGGGCCTGTGCGGCCGAACTCGCCGCGGCGGTGCACCGGGTGTGGTGGGAACGGCTCAACGACTTCTGGATACTGCGCTGGCGCTACCAGCTGCACGACCGGAGGGCCGACCCGCAGTTCCCTGCGGCGTCGGCCCTGGCGGTGTGGTGGACGAGAGAGTACGAGGCGGTGCGCGAGGCGTTCGCGGGGTGAGGTCAGCCCCCGGGGGTGGTGCCTCCCCCGGTGGTGCTGCCCTCGGTAACCCCTTCGACGGTGCCCTCGCTCGTGCCGGCCGAGTCGTTGCCGCCGTCCGTCGTCGTCGACGTGTCCGTGGGGTCCGTGGTAGGTCCGCCGTCGGTACCACCGTCCGTCGAACCGCCAGTGTCCGTACCTGGATCGGGCGACTCCGAGTCGGACTCGCTGGGCGTCGGGTCCGTGCTCGGCTCGCTCTTCGTCGGGGTCGGGTCGGGGGTGAAGTCCTGGTGACCGCCGGTCGAGGTGTCCGGCTCCTCTTTCTCGTCGTCTTCCGAGGACTGCGACTCGCTCGGGGTGTTCTTCTCCGGGGTGGACGGGCTCTCGGAGACCTGCGTTTCGGACTTGTTGCCCTCGCCCGCCCGCTTCCCCTGGTCCAGCGCGTACACGATGCCGCCCGCGATCGCGAACACCGCGAGTGCGGCGAACAGCCACATCTTCCAGCGGCCGCCACGGCCGTTGCCGTCGCGGTATCCGCCGTCGAAGCCGCCGTCGTCGCCGTTCGGCGGCCGCAGCATCGGCTGCCCGAACTGCGAGGTCATGCCCTGGTCGGGGTGCGAAAGGGCGCCGGCGCCGGCCAGGCCCATCGCGGCGGTGCCGCCGCCGGCGTGCATCTCGACGGGCCCGGTGTTCCATGTGCCGGTGTGGCTGCCCTGTTCCTGGAGCATCTGCAGGCCGTACTGGACCAGCCCGCGCATCTCCTCGGCGCTCTGGAACCGGTCGTCCGGGTCCTTGGCGAGGGCGCGCATCACAAGCCCGTCGAGCTCCGGCGGTACCCCGTCGGACATCTCGGACGGCGGGACGGGCGCGTCCTGGACGTGCTGGTAGACGACCGAGAGCGGGGTCTCGCCGATGAACGGGGGCCGCAGGGCGAGGAGTTCGTACAGCAGGCAGCCGGTCGCGTACAGGTCACTGCGGTGGTCGACGGCCTTGCCCAGCGCCTGTTCGGGCGAGAGGTACTGCGGGGTGCCCATGACCATGCCGGTCTGGGTCATCGTCGACTGCGCGCCGTGCAGGGCGCGCGCGATGCCGAAGTCCATCACCTTGACCGCGCCGCCGTGCGTGATGATGACGTTCGCGGGCTTGATGTCGCGGTGCACGATGCCGTGCTGATGGCTGTACGCGAGGGCTTCGAGCACCCCGGAGACGATGATCAGCGCCTGCTCCGGGCCCGGCGCCTCGGCGCTCATCAGCAGGTCCCGGATCGTACGGCCCTCGACGAGTTCCATGACGATGTAAGGAACGGTGTTGATACCGACCTTGTCCTCGCCGGAGTCGTACACAGCCACCACCGCATGGTGGTTGAGGCCGGCGACCGACTGCGCCTCACGCGTGAAGCGGGCCTTGGAGACCGGGTCCTCGGCGAGATCGGCGCGCAGCAGCTTCACGGCCACGGTACGGCCCAGACGGACGTCCTCGGCGGCGAACACCTCCGCCATACCGCCGCGGCCGAGCCGGTGGGTCAGCCGGTAACGGCCGTCGCCGACCAGTCCGCCCGCGCCCCACTGCTCAGGAGCATCAGCCATCCCGGCGCCGTTTGCCTCGGGTTCGGGTGCCATCAGTCCTCGCCGTCATTTCTGTCCGCGTCTGCGCGTACGCGGTGGTCGGTACAGTGCTCCAGGAGTGCACGCTACAGGCTTCGGGCGGCGGCCCGGTCCGTGACGGACGGGCCGTCCGACCCGCTCACGGGTACCCGCGCACATCCCGCGCAGTCCCTGTAACGCTTCCGAGACGCTTGATGCGCGTACGGTCACGGAACGGGCACCCGGCTTGACGTGTCGGTGCCACCGGGCAGACTTGGCCCGTACATACGGATCATCGCGGGGCGCTCGTGTGCACGGGGCTCGCGCCGAGGGGGACCACAGTCATGAGCCAGGACGGCGCACAGGGCCGCTACGCGGGCGGTTCGGTCGCGGGCGGCCGGTACCAGCTCCGCGACCTGCTCGGCGAGGGCGGCATGGCCTCGGTGTACCTCGCCTACGACTCGGCGCTCGACCGCCAGGTGGCCATCAAGACGCTTCACACCGAACTCGGCCGCGAGCAGTCGTTCCGCGAGCGTTTCCGGCGTGAGGCGCAGGCGGTGGCCAAGCTCTCGCACACCAACATCGTCTCGGTGTTCGACACCGGCGAGGACACGCTGACAGAGAGCGGCTCCGCCGCGGGGTCCGGCTCGCTGATGCCGTACATCGTCATGGAGTACGTGGAGGGGCAGCCGCTCGGCTCGGTCCTGCAGGCGGACATCCGGCAGTACGGCGCGATGCCCGCCGACAAGGCCCTGAAGGTGACGGGCGATGTGCTGGCCGCGCTGGAGACCAGTCATGAAATGGGCCTGGTCCACCGGGACATCAAGCCGGGCAACGTGATGATGACCAAGCGTGGTGTGGTCAAGGTCATGGACTTCGGTATCGCGCGCGCCATGCAGTCCGGTGTCACCTCGATGACGCAGACCGGCATGGTCGTCGGCACCCCGCAGTACCTCTCCCCCGAACAGGCGCTGGGGCGCGGTGTGGACGCCCGCTCCGACCTGTACTCGGTCGGCATCATGCTCTTCCAGCTGCTCACCGGTCGGCTGCCGTTCGACGCGGACTCGCCGCTCGCCATCGCGTACGCGCATGTGCAGGAGGAGCCGGTCGCGCCCTCCACGGTGAACCGGTCGGTCACTCCGGCGATGGACGCGCTGGTCGCGCGGGCGCTCAGGAAGAATCCGAACGAGCGTTTCCCGACCGCCGCCGCGATGCGGGACGAGTGCGCGCGGATCGCGAGCGCGGGCCGGACCGGCGCTCCGGTGATCGTGGCCGGCGGTCCGGCCCAGAGCGGTGCGGGCGTGGGGTCGGCGGTCTTCCCGCCGGTCGACACGAGCGCGCAGGCGCCGCCGAGCGGCGTCCAGACCCCGTACCAGCCG
The DNA here is from genome assembly GCF_024213665.1 of Streptomyces sp. A3M-1-3. Classification (GTDB taxonomy): domain Bacteria; phylum Actinomycetota; class Actinomycetes; order Streptomycetales; family Streptomycetaceae; genus Streptomyces. The sequence goes on along the minus strand of NZ_JANAVP010000011.1, from coordinate 70,587 downwards.
GGTCCGTACACGCCGGCTCCGTCGATGCCGTCGATGCCGTCGGCGGGCTACGGCTACCCGCAGCAGCACCAGCCCCAGCAGGGCTATCAGACGCCGGCGCCGGCGCAGTACGCGCCGCACGGTGCCTCGACCCCGCCGCCGTACACGATCTCCCCGGCGGTGCAGGGCGGTTCGGGCGGTAATAGTGGCGGCGGTGGCAATGGCGGCAAGCGGAACATGCCGGTCATCGTGGGCGCGATCGCGGTCGCGCTGCTGGCGGTCGGCGGCCTGATCACGGCGATCGCCCTGAACAAGGACCCGGCGGACGAGGCGGGCAGGCCGGGCCCCAGCGCGACGGAGACCGAGACGCAGAAGCCGGGGCACAAGGGTCCGGATCACACGAAGACGATCGAGAAGGAAAAGTGCACCGACGCCCAGGAGGCGTACGACGACCCGGACAAGGTGCGGGCGCCCGACTTCCGGCTCAAGCACATCGCCTCGGTGAAGGAGTGCATCCAGGCCGCGGGCTGGCAGATCGAGCTGGAAAGGCCCAAGGACGAGGCGGTCTACGGTGAGGGCGCGGTGATGGAGCAGTTCCCCGCACCGGGCACCGACATCGACCCCAAGGACGCAGAGTTCACCTTCGACGTCTCCACGGGCAACCCGGAGTAGTCCCTCCTCCGCCTTCCCCCGTTTGGCCCTTCCGCCGTTTGGTCCTTTCGCCGCCCGACGCGCCCGGGATGCCGGAATTGTCCTTCCGTGTGACGCTGAGTCCGAAACCTCGGCGGCTCGGTACGGGAGGGGGCACCCCGTGACTCCACAGTTCCGCTCGCGGTGCGTGGCCTCAGCGCTGTTGGTGGGGGTGCTCATGCCGACGCCTCTCACGTACGCCGTCGATCCCGAGCCCGGCACCGGGCGACTCGCCGACACCTGGTCGGGCGAACTCGCGGGACGCATGGCGGGGGAAGGGCGGGTCCGGCCCGGGCGGGCGCCTGCGCCGCCGCCGCCGCTCAGCCTGCTGGAACCCGCCGAGGAATCGGTACCTGAGCATTCCCAGCCGTCACCCGCCGCGCCGACACCCGCGCCTTCGACCTCTTCGACGGCCCCCGCGCTGCCCCCGACCCCCGCCCCTGCCCGCAGCTCGCCGGGCGTGTCGGCGATCGGTCCGGGGCGCTCGGTGACCGAGCCTCCCGGGACCGGGATCCATGTGATGGCGCTCGGCGTCGGGCTTGCGCTGGTCGGACTGGGCCTCGCGTTCCTGGGAGTGCGGCTGCGCCGCGGCTGACCGCGCGTCCTCCCCCTTGAGATGTACACCCCAAGACGGTTGTCAGCCCCGGCATACCCGGTACACATACTGAGTATGTCGATTCGCCACGGGCTACTCGCCCTCCTCGAGCGCGGCCCCCGCTACGGCTCACAGCTCCGCACCGAGTTCGAATCGCGCACCGGTGCGACCTGGCCGCTGAACGTCGGGCAGGTCTACACGACCCTCGGCCGGTTCGAACGCGACGGCATGGTGGTCCCCAGCGGCGAGGACGACGCGGGGCACGCGCTCTACGCGATCACCGACGCGGGGCGCGAGGAACTGCACAGCTGGTACGAGCGGCCGGTCGACCGCACGAGCCCGCCCCGTGACGAACTGTCCATCAAGCTCGCGATGGCGGTCGGGGCACCGGGCGTCGACATCCGCGCCGTCATCCAGGCCCAGCGCCACGCGACGGTCAAGGCCATGCAGGACTACACCCGGCTCAAGGCCCAGGCGCTCGCCGCCATCGAGACCGGCGGGGCGCGGGAGCGTGACGACGTGGCGTGGCTGCTCGTACTGGAGCAGCTGATCTTCCAGACCGAGGCCGAGGCCCGCTGGCTCGATCACTCCGAGTCCCGACTTGTCCGGCTCTCCGTCCTGGCCGAGCGGGGAGCCGGAGGGGCCGGTGCGGTGGCCCCTCCGGCTCCCGGCCGTCCGGCCACTCCGGCTGCCGCTCCGACCACCGCACCCCAGACCACGACCCGGGCCGCACGGCGCTGACGCGCGGCGCGGCCGAACCATCCACCACGTACAGGCACACGCGTATGTGCCTGCGCGCCTCCAGGGGGGAACCCTTCCATGCCCGACCAGTCCCATCAGCCCGTGCTGCAACTCCAGCAGCTGACCCGGGTCCACGGCAGTGGCGCCACCGAGGTGCACGCCCTGCGCGGCGTCGACCTCTCCGTCTTCCCCGGTGAACTCGTCGCCGTCATGGGCCCGTCCGGCTCCGGCAAGTCCACCCTGCTCACCATCGCGGGCGGTCTCGACACCCCCACCTCGGGGCGGGTCGTGGTCGAAGGCACGGACATCACCACCGCGAGCCGCAAGCAACTCGCCGCGCTGCGCCGGCGCAGCATCGGCTACGTCTTCCAGGACTACAACCTCATACCGGCGCTGACCGCCGCCGAGAACGTCGCCCTGCCGCGCGAACTCGACGGGATCTCCGCCCGCAAGGCCCGTGTCAGCGCCGTGGCGGCGCTGGAGGAGATGGGCCTCGGCGACCTCGCCGACCGCTTCCCCGACGAGATGTCGGGCGGCCAGCAGCAGCGCGTCGCCATCGCCCGCGCCCTGGTCGGCGACCGCCGGCTGGTCCTCGCCGACGAGCCGACCGGCGCACTGGACTCCGAGACCGGCGAGTCCGTGCTCGCCCTGCTGCGGTCCCGCTGCGACGCGGGCGCCGCCGGCATCCTCGTCACCCACGAGCCGCGCTTCGCGGCCTGGGCGGACCGGGTGGTCTTCCTTCGTGACGGCGCCGTCGTCGACGAGACACTGCGCAGCCAGGCCGACTCGCTGCTCTCGGGGCAGGCGGCCGGTCAGTGAAATCCACATCGGGGGCCTGGGGGTCGTCCCCCAGAATGACACTGCACTCATGGGTGGCCGCGGTGCGGATCGCCCGCCGCGACGCCTGGCGCTCCAAGGGACGCAGCTCGCTCGTCCTCGCCATGATCGCCCTGCCGATCCTCGGGGTGAGCGCCGCCGATCTGACGCTGCGCAGTGCCGAACTGTCCACCGAGCAGAAGCTGGAGCGCTCCCTCGGCGCGGCAGACGCCCGGATGTCCGGGACGGGCATGGGCGGTGTGCCCATCTATCAGGACCCGCCGGGCCTCAGCTCCATGCCGGTCGGGAACTTCGACGACGAGCCCTGGCCCGAGGGCGCCACGGACATCAGGGCGGCGATCCCGCCCGGGGCCAAGTCCCTCAGGGACTCCAACGGCACCGGCAAGATCCGTACCAAGCACGGACTGCTCACCACCGACATCCGTGAGCTGGACGGCAACGACCCGATGGCCAAGGGCATCATGGTCCTCGACCGTGGCCGGTTCCCCAAGAAGGCCGGCGAGGTCGCCGCGACCACCCGCTTCCTGGAGTCCAGCGGACTGCATGTGGGCTCCAAGGTCACCGCCCGCGGCCTGGACACCGAGTTCCGGATCGTCGGTGCGTACGAACTCCCCGACGCACTCGGCACCGACGAGATCAACGCGCCCCCCGGAACCTTCCTGTCGCCGCTCGACAAGGGCCTGGCGGCCGACGGCCTGCCCGACACCGGGTCCAGCAGTTCGTATCTGGTCAGCGTCGGCGGCGATGGTTTCACGTGGAACATGGTCAAGGAGGCCAACACCAAGGGCGTCCAGGTGGTGTCCCGGGCCGTCTCCCTCGACCCGCCCGCCGACTCCGACGTGCCGCTCTACCAGGAGGACGGCTGGAGCAACTTCGAGGAGAGCACGGCGGCCAAGGCCGCGGCGCTCGCAGCGGTCGGCACCGTCGTCGGCCTCGCCATGCTGGAGATCTGCCTGCTCGCCGGACCCGCCTTCGCGGTGGGCGCGCGCCGCTCCCGCCGGCAGCTCGGCCTGGTCGGCGCCAACGGCGGCGACCGCCGCCACATCCGCGCCATCGTCCTCTCCGGCGGCCTGGTCATCGGAGTCGCCGCCGCGGTCGTCGGAACGGTGCTCGGCCTGCTGCTCACCTTCGCGCTGCAACCGGTGCTCGAGGGCTACATGGGCAAGCGGTTCGGCAGCTTCGACATCCGCCCGCTGGAACTGCTCGGCATCGCACTCCTCGCCGTGCTCACCGGTGTGCTGGCCGCAATCGTCCCGGCCATCACCGCCTCCCGGCAGACCGTCCTGGCCTCGCTCACCGGCCGCCGCGGCGTGCGCCGCTCCAGCCGGGTGCTGCCCGTCATCGGCCTGATCGCGGCGGGCCTGGGTGTGGCCATCACCCTGTACGGCGCCGTGGGCACCGAGAGCGTCCTTGTCGTCGCCGGTGGCAGCGCCCTCGCCGAGCTGGGCGTGGTCGCGCTCACCCCGGCCCTGGTCGGCCTGTTCGGCCGCACCGGCCGCTGGCTGCCGCTCTCCCCGCGGCTGGCCCTGCGCGACGCGGTACGCAACCGCGGTCGCACGGCCCCCGCCGTGGCCGCCGTGCTGGCCGCCGTCGCCGGTACGGTCGCCGTCGCCACGTACGCCGCCAGCCAGGACGCCCAGCAGCGGGCCGAGTACCGGGCACAGCTGCCGCACGGGGCGGTCTCCGTGATCGTCGGCGAGGCAGGCGGCCGTGATGTGCAGGCCGTCCGGGCCGCGGTGCAGAAGAACCTCTCCGTCGATGTGCGCGCCGATGTGGACCGGGTCCTGGTCGGGAAGGCGACCTGCTCCCCGTACAGCACCGAGAAGGGCTGCGGCCGCCACGAGATCGTCGTCCCCAAGGCAAAGCAGTGCCCGCTGTGGGGAGTCGAGAACGTGGAGCAGCAGTTCAGCGTGGCCGAGCGCCGCAAGCTGGCCGCGGACTGGCGCTGCAAGGAGCCCACCCACTACGCCGAGCATGAGGTGGTCGTCGCCGGTCCCGAGCTGCTCCAGGCCCTCGCCATCGCCGACCCCGCGTCGGCGCGGGCGCTGAAGGACGGCCGGGCCGTCTCCTTCGACCGGCGCACGGTCGAGCAGGGCAAGGTCGGCATCCGGCTGATCACCGACCAGGAGAAGGCCGACCGCGCCGCCGAGGAGGGCAAGGACGCGCCGGGCGAGATCAAGTCGTTCGCCGTCCACCAGGCCCCCGAAACGGTCCTGTCGTACGGCGTGAAACTGATCGTGCCGCCGGCCGCGGCCAAGTCGGCGGGGCTCTCCACCGTCGCGCTGGGCGCGTACTTCTCGACCGAGCAGCAACCGAGCAGCGAGCAGAAGCAGAAGCTCGAAGGCGCACTCGACCAGATCGGCACCGAGGCCGGCCTGCACATCGAAGAGGGCTTCACCAGCGACAACAGCATCGTCCTGCTGGCCCTGACGGTGTTCGCGGGCCTGGTCACCATCGGCGCCGCCGGTATCGCCACCGGCCTGGCCCAGACCGACGCCGAGCCCGACCTGAAGACCCTCGCCGCGGTTGGCGCGCCCCCGCGGGTGCGCAGGACCCTGAGCGGGTTCCAGTGCGGGGTGGTGGCCGCGATGGGGGTCGTCCTCGGCTCGGCGGCCGGCGTGCTGCCCGCGATCGGGCTGCGGCTCACCGACCGGCGTGAGCAGCTGAAGTGGCACCAGGAAGCCCTGGACAACGGCTGGGGGTCCGTCGGCCCGGAGCCGTACGTCCCGATCGTCGTCCCCTGGGAGACCCTGGCGGCCCTGCTGATCGCGGTACCGGTGGGCGCGGCGCTCCTCGCGGCACTGGTCACCAGGTCCCGTACCGCGGTCGCGCGGCGCGCGGCAGGCTGACAGCGGCGCAATCCACGGCACCGGATGCTGTCCATGTGCCCCCGTACAGGGTGGATCACCTCTGTACGGGGGCACACCGAGTGGAGACGCATCTGTGCGAGAGAATGGCGGCATGGATATGCCGAGGAGTGAACGGTCGCAGGAGAGCCCCCAGGTCCTTGTGGTGGGACAGGACGGGATGGCAATCGGCGGCGCCGATGACGAGTCGCGCGAGGTCCCGGTGACGGAGATGGTCGAACAGCCCGCAAAGGTCATGCGGATCGGCAGCATGATCAAGCAGCTCCTGGAAGAAGTCCGTGCGGCTCCTCTGGACGAGGCGAGCCGGGTACGGCTCAAGGACATCCACGCGAGTTCGGTCAAGGAGCTCGAGGACGGCCTCGCGCCCGAGCTGGTCGAGGAGCTGGAGCGGCTGTCGCTCCCCTTCACCGACGAAGCGATCCCCTCGGAAGCCGAACTGCGTATCGCCCAGGCTCAGTTGGTCGGCTGGCTCGAAGGTCTCTTCCACGGGATCCAGACGGCTCTGTTCGCCCAGCAGATGGCGGCGCGGGCCCAGTTGGAGCAGATGCGCCGCGCACTGCCGCCGGGCGCGGGCGGGCACCCCGACGACGATGACGAGCACGGCCACGGAGCCATCCGCTCCGGCCCCTACCTGTAGGGGGTGCTTCTCGGATCTCCGCGGCGTCGCGAGCCCTGGCACGCCCGCTCGCGTTGCCGAAATGCCCGAGTGGCTCCGCTACTAGGACACTCCGGCGCCTTGCGATCGCACGCACCAGACCCCGCTCCTCCTCCAACGGAGATCCGAGAAACACCCCCTGGTTCCGCTCCGTGGCTCCGCGTTCCCCCGAAGATCTGCAAGGGCCATACTCGGGGGCATGACAGCGTATGACGCGATCGTGCTCGCCGGAGGCGCGGCCAAGCGGCTCGGCGGCGCCGACAAGCCCGGCCTGAGCGTCGGCGGTCGTGCGCTGCTCGACCGGGTGCTGAGTGCCTGCCCCGACGCCGGCGTCACCGTCGTCGTCGGCGGCAGGCGGCCCACCGCCCGACCGGTCGTCTGGACCCGCGAGGAGCCGGCCGGCGGCGGCCCGCTGACCGCCCTCGACGCCGGAGTACGGCGCACATCGGCCGAGAGCCTGCTCGTTCTCTCGGCCGATCTGCCGTTCCTGGGGGAGCAGACCGTACGGCAGCTGCTGGCAGCCCTCGGACACAGCGGCCGGGAGGCCGCGCTGCTCGCCGACCCCGACGGGCGCGACCAGCCCCTGGTCGCCGCGTACCGTGCCGAGCCGCTCCGCCGCGAGCTCGCGCTGCTCGCCACCGAGCACGGCGGACTCACCGGGCTGCCGCTGAGACTCCTCACCGCCGAGCTGGACCTCACCCGGGTCGCCGCGGGTCCTTTGGACTCCTTCGACTGCGACACCTGGGACGACATCGCCGCCGCCCGAGCGCAGATCAGGGAGCATGGGAACGTGCTGGATGAATGGATCACCGCAGTCAAGGACGAGCTCGGCATCGAGCTCGACGTCGACACCGCCGTACTCCTCGACCTCGCCCGCGACGCCGCGCACGGCGTCGCCCGGCCCGCCGCACCGCTGACCACGTTCCTCGTGGGATACGCGGCGGCGAAGGCGGAGAAGGCCGGAGGCGGTCCCGAGGCGGTGGCCGAGGCCGCGCGCAAGGCCGCGGCCCTCGCGGCGCGCTGGGCCGACGAAGGATGAGCACCGCGAACGGGGACCACGACCGCGAGCTCGACGAGGCTCTGGCCCTGGTCTGTCGGGTCCCGGAGCCCGCCGCCGCCTCCACTCCCGAACCCACCCCGGCCGCCGCCTCGGCACCGGGCCAGCGTCACCGCGCCACCGGCTGGCCCGAGGCCCGCGCCCTGGCGGCGCGCTCGGCCCGCGCGCTGCCTGTCCGTACCCGGCGGGCACCCCTCGACGGGGCGCTCGGTGAAGTGCTCGCCGGCCCGCTGGAAGCCCTCACCGACCTGCCGTCGTTCGACACCTCGGCCATGGACGGCTGGGCGGTGGCAGGGCCCGGCCCGTGGATCGTCCAGGAGGGCGGGATCCTCGCGGGCGGTGACCGGCCCGCGCCCCTCGCGGACGGTGAAGCGGTCCGGATCGCCACGGGCGCCCGCGTTCCCGCCGACGCCACCGCCGTGATCCGCAGCGAACACGCCCGTGCGGACACCAACGGCCAGTTGTACGCGGACCGTGAGGTCATCCAGGGACAGGACATCCGCCCGCGCGGCCAGGAGTGCCACAGCGGCGACCGGCTGCTGCCCGCCGGCACGCTGGTGACACCCGCCGTACTGGGACTGGCCGCGGCCGCCGGATACGACGAACTGCTCACCGTCTCCCGCCCACGGGTCGAAATCCTCGTGCTGGGCGACGAGTTGCTGACCGCCGGACGGCCGCGCGACGGGCTGATCCGCGACGCACTCGGCCCCATGGCCGGGCCCTGGCTGCATGCCCTCGGCGCCGACGTGATCGCCACCCGCCGCCTCGGCGACGACGCCGAGGCGCTGCACAAGGCGGTGACCACCTCCGATGCCGACCTTGTCGTCACCACCGGCGGCACCGCGTCGGGTCCCCGCGACCATGTCCATCCGGTCCTGCGCCGGGCCGGCGCGGAGCTGCTCATCGACGGGGTCGCCGTCCGGCCCGGCCACCCGATGCTGCTGGCCCGGCTCACCCAGGAGAGGTTCCTGGTGGGCCTGCCCGGCAATCCCCTCGCCGCGGTTTCCGCGCTGCTGACCTTGGCCGAGCCGCTGCTGCGGGGGCTGGCGGGTCTGGCCCCCCGGCCCCCGTACACCGCGCCCGTACGCGGCGACGTACACGGCCATCCGTACGACACCCGGCTGGTCCCGGTCGCCCACCGCGCCGACGCGGCCGTGCCGCTGCACTACAACGGGCCCGCCATGCTGCGCGGTATCGCGACCGCGGACGGGCTGGCCGTCGTGCCGCCCGGCGGCGCGGTGAGCGGGCAGGAACTGGACATCCTCGATCTGCCCTGGCTCGGCCTGCCGTGGCCCGCGGGAGGTTTCACGTGAAACTTCACGGCTACGACGCGATGGCCCGACAGGCGGACGAGCGCCTGGTCACCCGGCCTGTGAAGATGCCCAAGCGGATCGTCGAGCGACCGCTGCGCCAGGTCGGCAAGCGACTGCTGATGGCCCTGGGCGTGCTCGTGCTGACGGTCCTCATCGTCTACCTCGACCGCGGCGGCTACAACGACAACTCCGACAACAGCGTCGACTTCCTCGACTCCGTCTACTACGCGACCGTCACTCTTTCCACCACGGGTTACGGCGACATCGTCCCCTACAGTGCGAGCGCCCGGGTCTCCAATGTGCTGCTGGTGACACCCCTGCGCGTGCTCTTTCTGATCATCCTGGTCGGCACCACTCTCGAGGTCCTCACGGAGCGCACCCGGGAGGAGTGGCGGCTGAACCGCTGGAGGGCCCAGTTGCGTGATCACACCGTCGTCATCGGCTTCGGCACGAAGGGGCGCTCCGCGCTCGAGACGCTCTGCGCCACCGGGCTGAAGAAGGAACAGGTCGTCATCGTCGACCCCAGCGCAAGGGTCATCGACACGGCCAACGCCGAGGGGTTCGTCGGGGTGATCGGCGACGCGACCCGCAGCGAGGTACTGCTCCGCGGGGAAGTGCAGAAGGCCCGTCAGATCATCATCGCCACCCAGCGGGACGACACCGCGGTCCTCGTCACGCTCACCGCCCGCCAGCTCAACCGCGGCGCGAAGATCGTCGCCGCGGTGCGGGAGGAGGAGAACGCGCCGCTGCTGCGCCAGTCCGGCGCCGACGCCGTGATCACCAGCGCCAGCGCGGCCGGCCGGCTGCTCGGTCTGTCGGTGCTCAGCCCCAGCGCGGGCACCGTGATGGAGGACCTGATCCAGCAGGGCAGCGGCCTCGACCTCATCGAACGCCCGGTGATAAAGGCAGAAGTCGGCAAGAACGTCCGCGAGACCGGCGACCTGGTGGTGAGTGTGCTGCGCGGCCACCGGCTGCTGGCGTACGACGACCCGACCGCCAGCCCGCTGCAGCTCACCGACCGGGTGATCTCCATCGTGCGGGCGTCACCGGTCACACCGGCGCAGAGCCCGGAGTAGCCTCGCCGCCATGCATGCGATCACGATCCCCGAACCCGGCGGCCCCGAAGCTCTCGTCTGGGCTGAGGTACCCGATCCCGTGCCCGGCGAGGGCGAGGTCCTCGTCGAGGTCGCGGCCAGTGCGGTCAACCGCGCAGACCTGCTGCAACGACAGGGTTTTTACAACCCGCCGCCCGGCTCCTCCCCGTACCCCGGGCTCGAATGCTCCGGGCAGGTCGCGGCGCTCGGCCCCGGCGTCTCGGGCTGGGCCGTCGGCGACGAGGTCTGCGCACTGCTCTCCGGCGGCGGCTACGCCGAGAAGGTCACCGTCCCCGCCGGGCAGTTGCTGCCTGTCCCGGACGGCATCGACCTGGTCACGGCAGCGGTGCTGCCCGAAGTGACCTGCACCGTCTGGTCGAACGTCTTTATGATCGCTCATCTCCGCCCGGGCGAGACCCTGTTGGTGCACGGCGGCGCGAGCGGCATCGGCACGATGGCCATTCAGCTGGCCAAGGCCGTCGGCGCCCGGGTCGCGGTCACCGCGGGCGGACCCGAAAAGCTGGCGCGCTGCGCCGAACTCGGCGCCGACATCCTGATCGACTACCGCGAGCAGGACTTCGTCGAGGAGCTGCGCAAGGCCACGGACGGGGCGGGCGCGGACGTCATCCTCGACATCGTCGGCGCGAAGTATCTGGACCGGAATGTGCGGGCACTGGCCGTCAACGGCCGCCTCGCGGTCATCGGGCTCCAGGGCGGCGTCAAGGGCGAACTGAACCTCGCCTCCCTGCTGGCCAAGCGGGCGGCCATCACGGCCACATCACTGCGGGCCCGCCCGGTGGCCGAGAAGGCGTCGATCGTCGCCGCCGTACGGGAACACGTCTGGCCCCTGATCGGCGCGGGCCGGGTCCGCCCGGTCGTGGAGCGAACGGTCCCCCTTCCGGAGGCGGCCGAGGCACACCGCGCCCTGGACGAGGGCACGCACGTCGGCAAGATCCTGCTGCTGGCACCGTGACGAAAAAGCCCCCGCTGCCGCCGCCGACGGCGACGGGGGCACTTCGCCTTACAGCGAGCGCAGCAGCACCGCCGGGTGCTCGACGCAGTCGGCCACATAGCGCAGGAATCCGCCGGCCGTGCCACCGTCGCAGACCCGGTGGTCGAACGTCAGCGAGAGCTGGACGACCTGGCGGACGGCCAGCTCACCGTCGTGGACCCACGGCTTGGCGACGATCCGGCCGACGCCGAGCATGGCCGCTTCGGGGTGGTTGATGATCGGCGTGGAGCCGTCGACCCCGAAGACGCCGTAGTTGTTCAGGGTGAAGGTGCCGCCCGTGAGGTCCCCCGGGGTCAGGGTCCCGGCCCGGGCCTTCTCCGTGAGACGGGCGAACTCGGCGCTGAGCGAATCGGCGCTCAGGTCCTGCGCGTCCCGAACGACGGGCACCACCAGCCCTCGGTCGGTCTGTGCGGCGAACCCGAGGTGGACCTCCGGCAGGCGCACAATCTCCCGCGCCCCCATGTCCACGGTGGAGTTGAGCTCGGGGAACCGCGCGAGCGCGGCCGTGCAGATACGGGCGAGCAGCGCGATGACCGAGATCTTCGGGCCGCCGGCCGCGTTCATGGCAGCGCGGGCGGCCATCAGCTCGGTGGCGTCGGCGTCGACCCAGCACGTCGCGTCCGGAATCTCGCGCCGGCTGCGGGACAGCTTGTCGGCCACCGCACCGCGTATTCCGCGCAGCGGGACCCGCTCGCCCGCGCGCTCGGGCACCGGCTCGAGCGCCGGTCGGAGCGCGGCCTCCACATCGGAGCGCAGGATCAGCCCGTCCGGGCCGGAGCCGGTCAACTCCCGCAGGTCCAGGCCGTTCTCGCGGGCCAGCCGCCGCACGAGCGGCGAAATGACCGGAACAGGGCCGATCGCCGTGGGCGGCTCGAACTGCTCGGGCGCGGCCTGAACGACAGCCGGGACGACAGGAACGACCTCCGCCGGGCGGATCCGCCGGCGCCGCACGGTCGGACCCGTATCGGTGCCATAGCCGACCAGCACATTCCCGGACCCGCCCCCGGACCCGGAACTCCCCGCCCCCGGACCGGGCTCCGCATCGGCCTCGGCCGACACCGCACCCACCGCGACCGTCAGCAGCGGTGCGCCGACTGGCAGTTCCGTGCCCTCCTCGCCGAAGCGCGCGGTGACCACGCCCCCGTACGGGCAGGGCACCTCGACCATCGCCTTGGCCGTCTCGACCTCGACCACCGGCTGGTCGATGGCGACTACATCGCCGACCGCCACCAGCCAGCGGACGATCTCGGCCTCGGTCAGTCCCTCACCGAGGTCCGGCAGCTTGAATTCCAGGACCTGTGCCATTCAGCTCCCCGCCTCCCACTGCAACCGCGCGACCGCGTCCAGAATCCGGTCCACACCGGGAAGATGGTGCCTCTCCAGCATCGGCGGCGGATACGGGATGTCAAACCCGGCGACCCTCAGCACCGGCGCCTCCAGGTGGTGGAAGCAGCGCTCGGTGACCCGGGCGGCGATCTCCCCGCCGGGCCCGCCGAAGCCGGTGGACTCGTGCACGACGACCGCGCGCCCGGTGCGCCGCACGGACTCGGCCACCGTCTCGTCGTCGAACGGCACCAGCGAGCGCAGGTCGACGACTTCGAGGTCCCATCCCTCGGCCCGGGCCGCTTCCGCGGCCTCCATGCAGACCGGCACGGAGGGACCGTACGTAATGAGCGTGGCGCTGCGGCCCGGGCGCCGCACAACGGCCCGCCCTATCGGCTCGACAGCGGCAGGCGCGTCCGGTGACCACTGCGCCTTGGACCAGTAGAGCCGCTTGGGCTCCAGGAAGACGACCGGGTCGTCGGACGCGATCGCGGCCCGCAGCAGCCCGTACGCGTCGGCCACCGTCGCGGGGGCGACGACATGGAGCCCCGGAGTCGCCATGTAGTACGCCTCGGAGGAATCGCTGTGGTGCTCGACGCCGCCGATCCCGCCGCCGTACGGCACGCGGACCACGATCGGCAGCGGCATCGCGCCCCGGGTGCGGTTCCGCATCCGGCCCACGTGGCTGATGAGCTGCTCGAACGCCGGATACGCGAACGCGTCGAACTGCATCTCGACGACCGGCCGCAGCCCGTACATCGCCATGCCGACCGCGGTCCCCAGAATCCCGGCCTCCGCGAGCGGCGTGTCCGTACAGCGGTCCTCGCCGAACTCCTTCGCGAGCCCGTCGGTGATCCGGAACACCCCGCCGAGCGTGCCGACGTCCTCGCCGAGGACGTGCACGCTCGGGTCCTCGGCCATCGCGTCGCGCAGCGCGCGCCCGAGCGCCTGCGCCATGGTGGCCGGCTTGACGGCAACGGTGGTCATCGCTCCCCCTCCGCGTCAGAAACGGCGTCCGAAGCGGCGTCGGCGTCGAGCTCGGCGCGCAGCATCTCGGCCTGCTCCCTCAGTTGCGTGGTCTGCTCCGCGTAGACATGCGCGAAGAGATCCATCGGGTCCAGTACCGGATCGGCGTTCATCCGCTCGCGCAGCCGCGCGGCCATCGTCTCGGCCGCCTCCTTCGCCGCCCGGATGCCGTCCTCGTCGAGCAGCCCACGCCCGGTCAGTTCGCGCTCCAGCAGCAGGATCGGGTCGTGCTCACGCCACGCCTCGACCTCGCCGTCACCGCGGTAGCGGGTGGCGTCGTCCGCGTTGGTGTGGGCCTCCATGCGGTACGTGATCGCCTCGACCAGCGTCGGTCCGCCGCCCGAGCGGGCCCGCCGTATCGCGTCGCTCAGCACCTCGTGCACCGCGGCCGCGTCATTGCCGTCGACCAGTCGGCCGGGCATGCCGTACCCCACGGCCTTGTGGGCCAGCGACGGGGCAGCGGTCTGCTTGGCGAGGGGCACCGAGATGGCGAAGCCGTTGTTCTGTACGAAGAAGACGACCGGCGCCTGCCACACGGCCGCGAAGTTGAGCGCCTCGTGGAAGTCGCCCTCACTGGTCCCGCCGTCGCCGACCATGGCGAGCGCCACGACGTCGTCGCCCTTGAGCCGGGCCGCGTGGGCGAGGCCGACCGCGTGCGGCAGCTGGGTGGCGAGCGGCGTGCACAGCGGCGCGATCCGGTGCTCGTGCGGGTCGTATCCGGTGTGCCAGTCACCGCGCAGCAGGGTAAGAGCCTGTACGGGATCGAGGCCGCGCGCGACGGCCGCGAGGGTGTCGCGGTAGCTGGGGAAGAGCCAGTCCTGCTCCTGGAGGACGAGCGCCGCTGCGACCTCGCTCGCCTCCTGGCCGACGGTCGACGGGTAGACGGCGAGCCTGCCCTGCTTGGTCAGGGCGGTGGCCTGCGCGTTGTACCGCCTGCCGCGCACCAGCTCGGCGTACAGCCTCAGCATCAGGTCGGGGTCGAGCCGGTCGGCGGCATCGGTGCCGAGCACGCGGTACGGCTCGGGGTCCGGGAGCAGCGGTGCGGGGTCGGTACGGGGCCTCCAGGCCGGCGGCGGCGTGGGGCGGTAAGACGCACCGGGCAGCTCTTGGACCGTCATGACGACCTCCTCCTCGTGGGAGCGGGCGGGGGGCGCACGAGAGTGAGGCGCCTCACCTACCGATTGTTCGGTCGTGGAGGCATTTTGGCTACAGGCACCGCCAGGCTGTGGACAAACGGTTCTCCACAGCCTGAGATATAGGCAGGACGTCCATGACAGAGAGGCCGGGGGCAATGACGGATGAACAAATGGCCGCCGAGGACACGGCGGGCCAGGACTCTCCCGCACGTCCCCTGGACGCCATCGACCGCGACATCCTGCACATGTTGCGCACCGACGGCCGTGCCTCGATACGGTCCGTCGCCGAGCGGGTGCACGTCTCGCGCGCCAACGCGTACGCGCGGATCAACCGGCTCATCGACGACGGGGTGATCCGCGGCTTCACCGCCCGGGTCAACCATGAGCGGGCGGGCCACGGCGCCTCCGCGTACATCACGCTCAAGATCGTCCAGAACTCCTGGCGCACCGTGCGCGAGCAGCTCCAGGCCCTCCCCGGAGCCGCCCATATCGCGCTGGTCAGCGGCGATTTCGACGTACTGCTCCTGGTTCACACCCCGGACAACAGGACGCTGCGCGAGCTGGTGCTCACCAAGCTGCAGGCGATTCCCGAGGTGCTCTCCACCCGCACGCTGCTTGTCTTCGAGGAAACGGACCTCGACCCGATACCTGACCTGCCGTACTAGCAGGTCAGGGGCTGGTCAGGGGCTGGTGCGCAGCCCGTCGAAGGCCAGCCGTACGACCGTCTCCGCCACCTGGTCGCGGTCCGCGCCGTCGTCCGGATGCGGCCGGTACCACTCCACCAGCGAGTTCACCATGCCGAAGAGCAGCCGAGTGGCGAGCCGGATGTCGACATCGGCCCGCAGATCGCCGTCCGCGGCGGCCGCCTTCAGCAGATCGGACACCCGCTGGTCGAACTCGCGGCGCCGCTCCAGCGCCCACCGCTCGGTCTTCGTGTTGCCGCGTACCCGCAGCAGCAGGGTGACGTACGGCACCTCGGCCATCAGCACCTCGACGGTGCGCCGGGTCACGTACTCCACCCGCTCGATCGCCCGTCCCCGCGCCGCCCCCGGCTCGTCGAGGATGCCGAAGAGCCCGTCGAGCGCGCGGCTTACGGCGCGCCTCAGCAGCTCCTCCTTGCCGGCGACATGGTGGTAGATCGAGGACTTGGAGATGCCGGCGGCCTTGGAGAGGTGCTCCATGGACGTGCCGTCGTACCCGCGCTCGTTGAAGACCCGGACGGCGACCGTCAGGAGCGTCTCCGGGGTGTACGTGTCCCGCTTGACGGCGGTCATGACGCGGCCTCCTCACTGGCTGACGAGGCGTAGGACTGCCGGTACAGCGCCAGGGACGGGGCGTAGCGCCCGGTCGGACAGCGCTCGTGCAGCACGCGCAGCAGCTCGAACGCCCAGTCCTGGCCGAGCCTGCGGCCCCATTCGACCGGGCCCAGCGGGTAATTCACGCCGAGCCGCATGGCGGTGTCGATGTCCTCGGGCGTCGCGACGCCCTTGGCGACCGCGTCGGCGGCGAGGTCGACCAGCATGGCGACGGTCCGGGCGACGATCATGCCGGGTACGTCCCCGATCACGCTGACGTCCTTGCCGAGCTTCTGGAAGAGGCCGGTGGCTTCCCGCAGCGCCTGCTCGGAGGTGTCCGCGGAGACCGAGAGCGCGATGCGGGTGGCGCCCCGGTAGTCGAGGGCGAGGTCGAAGTAGACGACGTCGTCGTACTCGACCGAGGTCGCGCCGTCGGCCGGGACGAGCTGTCCTTCACCGGGCAGCGCGATGTAAGGGCCGCCCGACTCGACCGACTTCACGGCGATCCCGGCCTCTTCCATCATGGCGCCCAGCTCGGCGGCGGGCCCGAGGTCGCCCACGACGGTCACGGCCTCGGGGGCGTCCTCGGGCGGAGCCGTGTGCGGTACGGGCTTCGGGGCCCCTTCCGCGTACGGGAACCAGCCGTGGCCGGACTTGCGGCCGAGCCGGCCCGACTCGACCAGCCGCCGCTGCGCGAGGGACGGGACGAACTTCGGGGACTGGAAGAAGGCGTCCCAGACCGAGCGGGTGACCGCCTCGTTGACGTCCTGGCCGATCAGGTCGGTCAGCTCGAACGGGCCCATCCTGAAGCCCCCGCACTCGCGCAGGACGGCGTCGATCGTGGCCGGGTCGGCGCCCCGCTCCTCGTACACCGCGAACGCCTCGGCGTAGAAGGGGCGGGCGATGCGGTTGACGATGAAACCGGGGGTGTCGGCGCAGCGGACCGGCGTCTTGCCCCAGGCGGCGGCCGTCTCGTACGCGCGGGTGGCGGCCGTCTCGTCGGTCGCGAAGCCGCTGACCACCTCGACGAGGGGCAGGAGCGGCGCCGGGTTGAAGAAATGCAGGCCGACGAAGCGGCCGGGGTTCTTCAGGGCGCCCGCGATCGCGGTGACGGAGAGGGAGGAGGTGTTGGTGGCGAGCAGGCAGTCGTCGGCGACGGTCTCCTCGAGCGCGCGGAACAGCTCCTGCTTGACCGGGAGCCGCTCGACGATCGCCTCGACGACGAGCGCGGCGTCGGACAGCTCGGCCACGTCGGCCGCCGGGTGCAGCCGGGCCAGGGCGCCGTCGGCCTCCGCGCGGTCGAGCCGGCCCTTCTCGACGAGGCGGGCCAGGCGGGCGGCGACCGTCTCGGCCGCCTCCTGCGCGCGTCCGGGCACGGCGTCGTAGAGGCGCACGGGGTGGCCGGCGGCCAGGGCGACCTGGGCGATGCCCTGGCCCATGGTGCCGGTGCCGACGACGGCGACAGTGCGGGACCGCTCGATTGCTGTCATGACCCCGATCCTCCCGCATGAGTTTTCCACAGGGCTTGGCGGGCCCTCTTGTCCCGACCGATCGTTCGGTTACTGTATCTCTTGTCCGCCTTTCCCTGCCCGCCCGTCTCCCACCACCGCCCATTGAAGAGCGCTTCGCGCGCCGATTCGATTGAGCTCGACGAGGAGTTGGTCCTTGATGGCCGCCGAACTCACCGCACCTCAGCTGTCCGAGAAGCACCGGCCCACGCTCGACCAGGCCCTCGATGCGATCCGCACGCGTGCGTACTGGTCACCGCACCCCGAGCACCCCAAGGCGTACGGCGAAACCGCCCCCGCCGAGGGTCTCGCGGCCTTCCAGGCCCTGCACGGTACCCGCCTCGACCTGGGCCAGCCCGGCACGGACGGCTGGACGGGCGGCGAGGTCTCGCCCTACGGCCCGGAGCTCGGTGTCGAGTACCCGCACGCCGACCTGGACGTTCTGCTGCCCGCCATGCGGGCGGGGATGACCGCCTGGCGCGAGGCCGGTCCCGAGACCCGCGCCCTGGTCTGCATCGAGATCCTGGCGCGCATCAGCGCCCGTACGCACGAGTTCGCGCACGCGGTCATGCACACCAGCGGCCAGGCCTTCATGATGGCGTTCCAGGCCGGCGGTCCGCACGCCCAGGACCGCGGCCTCGAAGCCGTGGCGTACGCGTACCACGAGCAGACCCGCACGCCCGCCGCAGCCGACTGGTCCAAGCCGCAGGGCAAGCGCGACCCGCTCAACCTCGGCAAGACCTTCACCGCCGTGCCGCGCGGGATCGCGCTGCTCATCGGCTGCAACACCTTCCCCACGTGGAACGGCTACTCGGGCCTCTTCGCCTCCCTGGCCACCGGAAACCCGGTCCTGGTCAAGCCGCACCCGCGGGCCGTACTGCCGCTCGCGCTCACCGTGCAGGTCGCCCGCGAGGTGCTGGCCGAGGCCGGCTTCGACGCCAACCTGGTCGCCCTGGCCGCCGAGCGGCCCGGCGAGGGCATCGCCAAGACCCTGGCCGTCCGCCCCGAGATCCGCATCATCGACTACACCGGCTCCACCGCCTTCGGCGACTGGCTGGAGGCCAACGCCCGCCAGGCGCAGGTCTACACCGAGAAGGCCGGCGTCAACACCGTCGTCATCGACTCCACCGACGACTACAAGGGCATGCTCTCCAACCTGGCCTTCTCGCTGTCCCTCTACAGCGGCCAGATGTGCACCACCCCGCAGAACCTGCTCATCCCCCGCGACGGCATCACCACCGACGCCGGCCCCAAGTCGTACGACGAGGTGGTCGCCGACCTCGCCGCCTCGGTGAACGGCCTGCTGGGGGACGACGCGCGGGCGAACGCGCTGCTGGGCGCCCTGGTCAACCCGGACGTCAAGGCCCGGCTGGAGGCCGCCACGGGACTGGGCGAGGTCGCCCTGGAGTCCCGCGAGGTTGCCAACCCGGACTTCCCGGGCGCGGTGGTTCGTACGCCGGTGATGGTCAAGCTGGACGGCGCACGGAAATACTGGGAGCGGGCTGATGACGAGGCCGCCTACCTGTCGGAGTGCTTCGGGCCGGTGTCGTTCGCCGTCGCCGTCGACTCGACGGGCGACGCGGTCGAGCTGCTGCGTCGCACGGTCCGCGACAAGGGCGCGATGACGGTCGGCGCGTACACGACCTCGGCCGAGACCGAGCGGGCCGTCGAGGACGTCTGCCTGGAGGAGTCCGCGCAGCTCTCGCTGAACCTGACCGGCGGGGTGTACGTCAACCAGACCGCGGCCTTCTCCGACTTCCACGGCTCCGGCGGCAACCCGGCGGCGAACGCGGCGCTGTGCGACGGAGCGTTCGTGGCCAACCGCTTCCGGGTGGTGGAGGTCAGGCGTCAGGCGTAGGACTGTCCGGGCCGCTGCCGTCCCCCGTGTGAGCGGGGCCGGTGGCGGCCCAGTGGAACAGCGTCATCGCCACGCTGGTGGCGAGGTTGTAGCTGGACACCTGGGGTTTCATCGGCAGCGAGACCAGCTTCGTCGCGCGGCTGCGCAGCTCCGGCGAGACGCCGTGGCGCTCGGAGCCGAACGCGAGCAGCGCGTCGTCGGGGACGGTGACCGACCTGATGTCCTCCCCCTCCGGGTCCAGGACGTACAGCGGTCCCGGCGGCAGCCCGTCGAGGCTCGTCCGTTCCACGGCAGTGGCGTAGTGGAGCCCGGCACCGGCCCGTACGGCGTTCTGGTGCCAGGGGTCGATGTCGCCGGTGGTCACCACGCCGGTCGCGCCGAATCCGGCGGCGAGCCGGACCACGGCCCCGACATTGCCGAGGTTGCGGGGATTGTCCAGGACGACCACCGGCGCGGGCCGGGGCAGCCGGGCCAGCGCGTCCCGGTTCGCCCGCGCGCTGCGCCGGACGGCGAGCGCGGCCACCTCGGTGGTGTGGCCCCGGGGCACGAGCTCCCGCAGCACCTGCGAGGGAACCTGCACGAGGGTCTTCGCCAGTACGTCGGTCAGGTCGTCGGCCAGCGCCGCGGCAAGCTCCAGTACCGACGTCCGGTCGCTGGTGAGCGTCAGCCGTACCTCGGCGCCGAAACGCAGCGCGTGCTTCAGGGCGTGGAATCCGTCGAGCAGTACGGCCTCGGGGGCAGCCTCACGCCACTGCCGCACCACCGTGTCGGCCACGCCTTCGCTCTCGCTCACCCCACGAGACTACGGGGGGCCTGCTCCTCGCTCGTACACCGCTGCGCGGGCACCGGCCGCACCCGCGAGAACAGCCGCGTCCGGCCCCGCGCCGCCCGGCCGCCGACCCATAGCAGGAAGGCCGTGGGGAGGAAGACCGCATCGGCCGTGATCATGGCCAGTGAGAAGAACGGCAGCCCCAGCAGGATCGCGATGCCCGCGTGCTCCAGCATCATCGCGGCGAGCAGCACGTTCTTGACCCGCCGGTTGAAGAGCGTGAAGGGGAACGCGACCTGTACGGCGACCGTGCCGTAGCTGAGCAGCATCACGATCACACCGCTGCCCGCGAGCAGCCCGGAAAGAGCGGGCCAGGGCGTGAAGTAGTCCAGGTGGAGTGGGTAGTAGAGCGCGCTGCCGTCCTGCCAGCGGGACCCCTGGATCTTGTACCAGCCCGCGGTCGCGTAGATCAGGCAGACCTCGGCCATGATCACCACCATCGTGGCGTTGTGGACGAGGTTGGCCAGCACGTCCAGCAGCTGGCGCCCCTGGCTGTGCGGCGCGTTGCGGCACGCCGCCCACCACACCCCGTGCACCGACCACAGGCCCCAGAAGACCGCGAGCCAGCCGCCGCTGAGTTCGCCCATCAGGGTGACGGCGGCGAGGACCAGCCCCAGCACCGACCACAGGACCGGGCCGGCCCGGTCCCGCACGGGCAGGACCGCCGCCTGCGCCCGGGCCGCGCGGCGGGCGTCCAGCGACCAGACCTGGGCGCAGCGGGTCAGTACGAGGTAGATCGCCATCAGGTGGATGACGTTGTCGCCGCCGTCGCCCATGAAGACGCTGCGGTTCTGCAGCGAGAGCACACCGGCCATGAAGAGGACGGACATGGCGCGGGTGTGCCAGCCGAGCATCAGCAGGGCGCTGGACGCGATCGCGAGGCCGTACACGATCTCGAACCAGACCGCGCCGTCCGACCACATCAGCGCGGTGAAGGCGTGGTTTCCGGCGATGAGCTGCTGGGCCAGATCCCAGCTCCAGGGACCGTCGGGACCGTACAGCTCGTGGCGGTTGGGCAGTTCGCGGAGCAGGAAGAGCAGCCAGGTGGCGGCGAAGCCTATGCGTATGACCGCGCTCTGGTACGGGCCGAGGGCGCCTGCGGTGACGCGCTGGATGGCGTCGGCGAGCTTCCGGTCGACCGGGATGGGCGGGGTGCCCGGAGTGCCGTGGGTGGCCGGGGTGCCGGGCGTGCCGGGCGTGCCGGGCGTGGTCACTGGGCGGACTCCTTGCGCTCGGCCGGAAGATCGGCGGAGGTCACCCGCCACCAGGGGAGCACCCGGTAGAACGCCTTGGTGTTGATCCGTTCGTCGCTCCACGGCGGGGCCTCGACCGAGGTCGTCGACGACCTGAGCTGGATGCGCTCGACCTTGCCGCCCAGGTCCTCGGCGCCGAGGCGGAGCATCACGATCCGCCGCATGTACGCCTCGGAAAGCTCACCGCGCAGACCGCCGGGCTTGTTCTCGTTGTCGTGGGAACCGGTGTAGAAGTCCCAGGCGCGGCGCAGCTCGTTCTGGTCGACGTGGCTGGGGAAGAAGTTGTGGCGGACCCGTGCCCCGTCCCGCGCGGTCAGGTCCTGCCAGCCGGTGGTCCTGCGCTCACCGCCGGGGGTACGGATGTCGGCCCGCACCTGGACGGCGATGTTCTGCTGCAGCGGGTTGGGGGCGAAGAGCTTCCAGTTCTGTTCGAACTCGGGATAGATCCACCCGTCGATCGCCTCACCGTGCTGCTTGGTCATCGTGTTCGAGGGCGCGACGTGCAGAAACACCATCGACAGATGCACGCAGGCGAACACGCCGATGACCGCGAGGGCGAACGCGGCCACGATCTGGTACGGCAGGGAGAGCCCCGCGATGCCTCGGGGCGGCGCCCCGGAGACGGGTGGCGTGCTCCCGCCCCTGTCGTCGTACGAATCCATCCCCGCCCCGATCCCCAACGGCCCTCGAGCTCAAAGTTATCCACAGAGGTTGACACCCTACGGGCCGCCGACTCACCATTGAAGTCAATGAACCGAACGATCGGTCGGTAGGGAGCCAGGGATGGCAACAGTGGCTGCGGACCACACGACGTACGAGGCCGCCTTCGACGCGGCCGTGGCGGCCGACGAGCGCATCGAACCGCGCGACTGGATGCCGGACGCCTATCGCGCATCGCTGGTGCGCCAGATGGCACAGCACGCCCACTCCGAGATCATCGGCATGCAGCCCGAGGCGAACTGGATCACCCGCGCGCCCTCCCTGCGGCGCAAGGCCATCCTGATGGCGAAGGTGCAGGACGAGGCGGGGCACGGGCTGTACCTGTACAGCGCCGCGGAGACGCTGGGCACCGGCCGTGAGGAGCTGCTCGACAAGCTGCACTCCGGCCGCCAGAAGTATTCGTCGATCTTCAACTACCCGACGTTGACCTGGGCGGACGTGGGCGCCATCGGCTGGCTCGTGGACGGCGCGGCGATCACCAACCAGGTGCCGCTGTGCCGCTGCTCGTACGGGCCGTACGCCCGGGCCATGGTCCGTATCTGCAAGGAGGAGTCCTTCCACCAGCGCCAGGGGTACGAGCTGCTGCTCGCCCTCAGCAAGGGGACTCCGGCCCAGCACGCGATGGCGCAGGACGCGGTGGACCGCTGGTGGTGGCCGTCGCTGATGATGTTCGGCCCGCCGGACGACGAGTCCGCGCACTCCGAGCAGTCGATGGCCTGGAAGATCAAGCGCCATTCGAACGACGAGCTGCGCCAGCGCTTCGTGGACATCTGCGTTCCGCAGGCCGAGGCGCTCGGGCTGACCCTCCCGGACCCGGACCTCAAGTGGAACGAGGAGCGCGGGCAGCACGATTTCGGCGCGATCGACTGGACCGAGTTCTGGGACGTCCTCAAGGGGAACGGCCCCTGCAACGAGCAGCGGATCAGCCAGCGGCGCCGGGCGCACGAAGAGGGCGCCTGGGTACGGGAAGCGGCGGCCGCGTATGCCGCGAAGCACGCACAGAAGCACGGACTGAAGCACGGAGAGGCGACGGCATGAGCAGCTCGACCGACTGGCCGCTGTGGGAGGTGTTCGTGCGCTCGCGCCGCGGACTGTCGCACACGCACGCGGGGAGCCTGCACGCCCCGGACGCGGAGATGGCCCTGCGTAACGCGCGCGACCTCTACACCCGCCGGAACGAGGGCGTCTCGATCTGGGTGGTGCCCTCCACCGCGATTACCGCCTCGTCGCCCGACGAGAAGGACTCCTTCTTCGAGCCGGCGGGCGACAAGCCCTACCGCCACCCGACGTTCTACGAGATCCCCGAGGGAGTGAAGCACCTGTGACACCCGTGACCATCACAACGAACGCCGCGGCTCTCGCCCTGGGCGACGACGCGCTGGTGCTTTCGCACCGACTGGGGGAGTGGGCGGGGCACGCCCCCGTGCTCGAAGAGGAAGTGGCGCTGGCGAACATCGCGCTGGACCTGCTGGGGCAGGCGCGGGTGCTGCTCTCGCTCGTGGGCGACGAGGACGAGCTGGCGTATCTCCGCGAGGAGCGTGCCTTCCGCAATCTCCAGCTCGTCGAGCAGCCGAACGGCGACTTCGCGCACACCGTCGCCCGCCAGCTGTACTTCTCCACCTACCAGCACCTGCTGTACGGGCAGCTTGCGGCCGGGGGCGGTGCCTTCGCCCCGCTGGCCGCGAAGGCGGTCAAGGAGGTCGAGTACCACCGGGACCACGCCGAGCAGTGGACGCTGCGGCTCGGCGACGGCACGGCGGAGAGCCGGGAGCGCATGCAGCGCGGGCTGGACGCGCTGTGGCGGTTCACCGGAGAGATGTTCCAGCCGGTCGAGGGCGTGGACGTGGACACGCGGGCGCTCGAGGACGGCTGGCTGGAGTCGGTGACCTCGGTCCTGGAGCGGGCGGCACTGGCCGTGTCCGACGGACCGCGCACGGGAGCATGGGCGGCCGGCGCGGGACGGCAGGGCCTGCACACCGAGCCGTTCGGGCGGATGGTCGCCGAGATGCAGCACCTGCACCGCAGCCACCCGGGGGCGACATGGTGACCACCACCGCCCTCGAAGAGGAACTGGCCCGGCTGGCCGGATCGGTCCCCGACCCCGAGCTGCCCGTACTGACCCTCGCGGAGCTGGGTGTACTGCGCGGGGTGCAGGTGCTGGGCCCGGGCAGGGTCGAGGTCGAGCTGACCCCGACGTACACCGGCTGCCCGGCGATCGAGGCCATGTCCGCGGACATCGAGCAGGTGCTGCACGCGCACGGGATACCGGACGTCTCGGTCCGTACCGTCCTCTCGCCGGCCTGGTCGACGGACGACATCAGCGCCGAGGGCCGTCGCAAGCTCGCGGACTTCGGCATCGCCCCGCCGCGCGCGCATGCCGCCGGCGGACCGGTCTCGGTGGCACTCTCGGTCCGCTGCCCGCACTGCGGGTCGACGGACACCGAGCTGCTGAGCCGGTTCTCCTCCACCGCGTGCAAGGCGCTGCGGCGCTGCGCCTCCTGCCGCGAACCGTTCGACCACTTCAAGGAGTTGTAGATGGCCCGGTTCCACCCGCTCCGCGTGGCGGCGGTCGACCGGCTCACCGACGACTCGGTGGCCGTAACCCTCGAGGTCCCTCCCGCGCTTCGCGAGGAGTACCGCTACACGCCGGGCCAGCACCTCGCCGTCCGGCTGGACGTCGACGACGCCGACGTCCGCCGTACGTACTCGATCTGCTCGCCGGTCCTCGGCCCGGACGCCCCCGCCGAACTGCGGGTCGGCGTACGGCTGGTGGAGGGCGGGGAGTTCTCCACCTTCGCCCACAAGGAACTGGCCGCGGGCGACACCCTGCACGTGATGACTCCGGCGGGGCGGTTCGTCCTCGAACCGGCCCCCGGGTACTACGCCGCGGTCGTCGGCGGCAGCGGCATCACTCCGGTGCTGTCGATCGCCGGCACGCTCCTGGCGCAGACCCCGGACGCCCGGTTCTGCCTGATCCGCAGCGACCGCACTGCGGCCTCGACGATGTTCCTGGAGGAGGTCGCCGACCTCAAGGACCGCTACCCGGACCGGTTCCAGCTCGTGACCGTGCTGTCCCGGGAGGAGCAGCAGGCGGGCCTCGGCTCCGGACGGCTGGACGAGGAGCGGCTGACCGGCCTGCTGTCCGCACTGCTGCCGGTGGGGTCCGTCACGGGCTGGTTCCTGTGCGGCCCGTTCGGCCTGGTGCAGGGGGCCGAGCGGGCGCTGCGCGGGCTGGGTGTGGAGCGGAGCCGCATCCACGAGGAGATCTTCCACGTGGACGACAGCGCGGCCCCCGCACCGGTGGTCGCGACGGCCGTGCACAGCCGGGTGACGGCGAAGCTGGACGGCCGCTCGGGCACCTGGCCGGTCCAGGACGGCGAGTCGCTGCTGGAGACGGTGCTGCGCAACCGGGGGGACGCTCCGTACGCCTGCAAGGGCGGAGTGTGCGGTACCTGCCGCGCGTTCCTGGTCTCGGGAGAGGTCCGGATGGACCGCAACTTCGCCCTGGAGGCGGAGGAGACCGAGGCGGGCTTCGTGCTGGCCTGCCAGTCCCATCCGACCACGGACGAGGTGGAGTTGGACTTCGACCGCTGAGGCGCGTCCCGTTCCCACCTCGTAGGCGGTGTCCTTTTCCAGGAACCTGTTCTATCTTGACGTCCCGTCAGATCGAGGCAGAACCGTTTGCGTGGGAGGACAGGCAGTGGACTTCACCTTCACCGAGGAGCAGCAGGCGGCCGTCGAGGCGGCGAAGGCGGTCTTCTCGGGCGTCCGGCCGGACAGCGTGCCCAGCCCCGCGCTCACTCCCGGCGCGGTGGCCGACGACTTCGACCGCGCGCTCTGGGCCAGGCTGGCGGGCTCCGACCTGCTGAGCCTCGTGCTCGGCCCCGAGCACGGCGGGGCCGGGCTCGACACCACCGCCCTCTGCCTGGTGCTGCGCGAGTCTGCCAAGGTGCTCGCCCGGGTGCCGCTGCTGGAGCACTGCGCCGTCGCCATGGCCGTACAAGCCTCCGGCGGCGCCGAACTGGCCGCGGAGCTCCTGCCCCGTGCCGGACGGGGCGAGCTGGTGCTGACGGCCGCGGCCAACGGCCGTACCGGACACGACCCGGCCGAACTCGCGGTCACCGCACGGCGGGACGGCGCCGGCTGGGTGCTCGACGGGGTGCAGACGGGTGTGCCGTGGGCCCAGAGCGCCGATCTGATCGCCGTTCCTGCCCATACGGGTGAGGGGCGCGCGGTACTGGCCCTGGTCCCCCGCGACGGGGAGGGCCTCTCCCTCGCCGACCAGGTGTCCACCAGCGGCGAGCGCTTCGCCGAACTCGGCCTGGACTCCGTACGGATCGAGGGCCGCCACCTCATCGACACCGAGGGCGCCTGGGAGCGGCTGCGCAACCTGCTGGCCACCGGCACCTGCGCGCTGGCGCTCGGTCTCGGTGAGGCGGTGCTGCGCATGACCGGCGACTACACCAGCAAGCGCGAACAGTTCGGCTTCCCGGTCGCCACCTTCCAGGCGGTCGCGGTGCAGGCCGCCGACCGGTACATCGACCTGCGCGCCATGGAGGTCACCCTCTGGCAGGCGGCCTGGCGGCTCGACAGCGGGGCCGGCGGACCGCTGCCCGCGGCGGGTGATGTGGCGGTGGCGAAGATCTGGGCGTCCGACGGCGTACGGCGGGTCGTGCAGACCGCCCAGCACCTGCACGGCGGCTTCGGCGCGGACACCGACTACCCCCTGCACCGCTACCACGCCTGGGCCAAGCAGCTGGAGCTGTCCCTCGGCCCGGCCGCGGCACACGAGGAGGCACTGGGCGACCTGCTGGCCGCCCACCCCCTCGGCTAGGCCGAACAGCGCGTCCAGCCCGCACGGGGCTCAGGTCTGTCCGGTCCTAGAGGACGAAGGCCGGGGCGCCGTTGTCGGTGACCATCGGACGGCGGGCGCCGTCCCAGGCGAGCATGCCTCCGTCGACGTTCACGGCGTCGAGGCCCTGCTGGAGCAGGTACTGCGTGACCTGCGCGGACCGGCCGCCGACCCGGCACATCACGTGCAGGCGATGGCCGTCCTCGGCTGCCTCCGTCACCTCACCGAAGCGCGCGACGAAGTCGCTCATCGGGATGTGCAGGGCGCCCTCGACGTGTCCGGCCGCCCATTCGTCGTCTTCCCGGACGTCCAGCACCAAGCCGTCGGCGGGCACCGCGGCGGCGTCCACGGTGGGGAGCGAGCCGAAATTCATGGGGTCAGCCTTCTCTCGTACGTGTGCGAGCAACACCAAAAAACCTAACCCACCAGCTTCGCCAGCTGCGCCTCACGCTCGGAGACCTGCGCGAGCAGTTGCTCGGCGATCTCCTCCAGCAGCCGGTCCGGGTCGTCGGGGGCCATCTTCAGCATCGCGCCGATCGCGCTGGCCTCCAGCTCCTGGGCCACCACCGCCAGCAGCTCCTTGCGCTGCGCCAGCCACTCCAGCCTCGCGTAGAGCTCTTCGCTCTCGCTGGGGCCATGGCCCTCGGGCACCGGCCCCGCGGCCCACTCCTCGGCCAGCGACCTGAGCTGCGCGATGTCACCACGGCCGTACGCGGCGTTGACGCGCACGATGAACTCGTCCCGGCACGTCCGCTCCGCCTCGTCCTGGGCCAGGTCCGGATGCGCCTCCCGGACCAGCTCGCGGTAGAGCTTGCGGACCTCCTCGCTCGGCCGGACCCGCCTGGGCGGCTGCACCTGCTGGTCGGTAAGCATCGCCGCGGCCTCGGGGGAGAGGCCGTCGGAGTCGATCCAGTCGTGGAACAGCTCCTCGACACCGGGCATCGGCATCACCAGCGCCCGCAGGTCCTGCGCCCTGCGCAGATCCTCCGGATCACCGCTGCGGGCGGCCCGGGCCTCCGCGATAAGCGCGTCCAGCTCGTCGAGCCGCGAGTACATCGGGCCGAGCTTCTGGTGGTGGATCCGGGAGAAGTTCTCCACCTCGACCCGGAAGGTCTCCACCGCGATCTCGAACTCGATCAGCGCCTGCTCGGCCGCCCGCACGGCCTTCTCCAGCCGCGCCTCCGGCCGCTCGTCGTGCCGCTGCTCATGGCGCTGCTCGTCGTCGTTCCGGGCGGTCGGCGCCCCGGCAGGTTCCTGGCTCACCCGCCCAGCCTACGGGCGCCCGGCCGGCCCTCGTCACAGTCCCGCTTCCACCCGCGTCTCACACCCCCTCCTCCGCCGCGATGCGCCCCGCCCTGACAGCCGCGACCAGGTCGGCGTGATCCGCTTCGGTACGGTCCGCGTACGCCACCGCGAACGCGGCCACCGCCTCGTCGAACTCGTCGTTCTTGCCGCAGTACCCGGCGATCAGCCGCGGGTCGGCGCTGTGCGCGTGGGCCCGCGCCAGCAGCGCCCCGGTCATCCGCCCGTAGTCGTCGACCTGGTCGGTGGACAGTGCTGTCGGGTCCACGCTGCCCTTGCGGTTCCTGAACTGCCGCACCTGGAACGGCCGCCCCTGCACCGTGGTCCAGCCCAGCAGGATGTCGCTGACCACCTGCATCCGCTTCTGCCCGAACACCACCCGGTGCCCCTCGTGCCCGGGCGCCGGGTTCTCGAAGCCAAGGGCCGGCAGGTAGGGCAGCAGCGCCGAAGGCCGGGCTTCCTTGACCTGAAGCACCAGCGGCTCGCCCCGGTGGTCGAGCAGCAGCACCACGTATGACCGCGTCCCGACGCTGCCCGTGCCGACCACCCGGAACGCGACGTCGTGGATCGCGTACCGCGCGAGCAGGGGCAGCCGGTCCTTCTGGACGGTCTCCAGGTACTCCCCGAGCGAGACCGCCACCGCCTCCGCCTCCACGTCGCCCACCCGCCGCAGCACGGGCAGCGCGTCCACGAAGCAGCGCCCGCCGTCGGCCGCCGACTCGGTCGACCTGGCGGCGAAGCGCGCACTGGTGTTGTTACGGGCCTTCTCGGCCACCCGCTCCAGCGTGCCCAGCAGATCCCGCGAGTCGGTGTGCGAGACGAGCTCCTCGTCGGCGATGGCGTTCCAAGCGTCCAGCACGGAAAGCTTGGCCAGCAGCCGCATGGTCCGCCGGTACGCCCCCGCCGCGTCGACGGCGGCGGCCCGGCAGACGTCCTCGCTCGCGCCCGCCACCCGGCCGGCCAGTACGAGGGAGGTCGCGAGCCGCTTGACGTCCCATTCCCACGGGCCGAACACGGTCTCGTCGAAGTCGTTCAGGTCGATGACCAGCCGGTTCCGGGCGTCGCCGTACAGCCCGAAGTTCGCCGCGTGCGCGTCGCCGCAGATCTGCGCGCCGACGCCGGTGACCGGCGTGCCCTGCAGGTCGTGGGCCATCAGCCCGGCCGCGCCGCGCAGGAACGCGAAGGGGGTGGCAGCCATCCGGCCCACCCGTATCGGAGTCAGCTCGGGCACCCGGCCCTGGTTGGACTCCTCGACGGCCCGCACCGCGTCCGGCCGGTCCTCGGGAAGCACCAGCGAGCTGTGCGAGGAGCGGGGGACCCGGGCCCGCAGCGCCTTGCCCTCGTCCCGCGGCGAACCGTTCGCCGTCCGCGGCGCGAAGCCGGGCACCCGCGGTATGCGCTCGCCCTGCCCACCGCCGGCCGGTGTCCGCAGGTCCGCCGCCGCCCCGTCGACCTCACCCATCGGATGCCCCCGTCTCCGTACAACATCAACACCAGCACCAACATCAACATCAGCTGCCGAAGACCGTACCGCCGCCTGCCGACCACCGTCTCCCCCTGTGGATAACTTTGAGCGGCTGCCACCACCACATGCGTGGCCCACGTGTCATGACCCTTGCAAGGGATCCCGCCGCCTGCTATTGGATTTCTGTTAGGAAAGTTTCCTATCTCAGGAGCCCCCATGAGATCAGCACAGCTCCGGTTACGAGGCGCAGGCGTCGCCACCTTCGTCACGGCCCTCCTGCTCACCGGGACCGCCGCCCCGGACACCGCATCGGCCCCCCCACCCGGTACGAAGCCGAATCCGCGACGCTCTCCCAGGGCGTCGCGGAGTCCAACCACACCGGCTACACCGGCACCGGTTTCGTCAACTACGCCAATGCCACCGGCAGTTACGTCGAATGGACGGTCGACGCCGCCCAGGCCACCACCGCGAACGGCGGCCCCAACGTCGACCACCTCACCGTCGACACCGCCCCCGCCCCCGGTGGCAGAACCCCCGCCGAGATCAACGGACAGCTCAAGGTCTGCGGCACCAAGCTCTGCAACCAGTACGGCAAGCCGGTCCAGCTGCGCGGCATGAGCGCCCACGGACTGCAGTGGTACGGCCAGTGCGTCACCACCGGATCCCTCAATGCCCTGGCCACCGACTGGAACGCCGACGTCCTGCGCATCTCGATGTACATCCAGGAAGGCGGGTACGAGACCGACCCGCGCAAGTTCACCGACCAGGTCCACTCGATCATCGAGCAGGCCACCACCCGCGGCATGTACGCGATCGTCGACTGGCACATGCTCAGCCCCGGCGACCCGCAGTACAACCTCAGCCGTGCCCGTGATGCAACGGCGCATCCGCGCAAGCCGGCCGGCGCGCAGCGACATGGCGGCGAGGCGCTGGGTGGGCCGCCGGCGGCTGCGGTCGTACCGGCGCAGCGCGGTGGCCACGTCAGTGGCTGTGGCCAGGGACTCGGCGAGTGCGACCCCGTCGATGAACGCCTGGCAAGCGCCTTGGCCGAGGTCGGGCGTCATCGCGTGGGCGGCGTCACCCAGCAGCGCGATCGTGCCGGTGGTGAAGGCCGGCAGCGGATCGAGGTACTGCAGGTCGTGCCGGATCAGGCCGTCGGTGTCGAGCCGGTCCAGGATCCACAGGGGCGGGCAGCGGATGCCTCGTCGATCAGGCGGGCGGCGATGGTCGCGGCGAAGGACGCCGAGAGCATGAGCACCAGCACACCGCTGGCGTAGCCCCCGCCCTGCGCGTCGACATCGGCATTGAAGAGGATCGTCGGGCCGTGGGCAACGAGGAGCGAGTATCCCCCACCCCCCGGACACACGTGCGCGCTACTCGGTCTGCACCTGCCGCTACTCCACCTGCACCTGCCCCGAGAGCCGTCTGACAGGCCCTTGCTTACGCTCACCCTGTGCTCAACGTGACCGGTGTGCTCAAGCGTCTGGTGCTCGGCCGGGCCAAGCGCAGCGAGGAGCTGGGCGGGACCCTGCTGCCCAAGCGGCTCGCCCTGCCGATCTTCGCTTCCGACCCGCTGTCCTCGGTCGCGTACGCCACTCAGGAGATCCTGCTGGTGCTCACTCTGGGCGGCCTGGCGTACCTGCACTTCACGCCGTGGATCGCGGCCGCGGTCGTGGCGCTGATGACCGTGGTGGTGCTCTCGTACCGCCAAGTGGTCCACGCCTACCCGAGCGGCGGCGGCTCCTACGAGGTCGCCTCGACGAACCTGGGTGCCTCGGCCGGTCTGGTGGTCGCCGCGTCGCTGCTGGTCGACTACGTCATGACCGTGGCGGTCTCGGTCGCCTCCGGAGTGGACAACATCATCTCGGCGATGCCCTCGCTGGCCGAACACCGGGTGCTGATGGCGCTCTGCTTCGTCGCCCTGCTGACCGCGATGAACCTGCGCGGTGTGCGCGAGTCCGGCCGGCTGTTCGCCACGCCGACGTACCTGTTCATCGGCGGCGTACTGATCATGGTCGGTACGGGTCTGTTCCGCTATCTGCTCGGTGACGCGCCGGTGGCCGAGAGCGCCGCGTACGGCATCGAGCCCGAGCATGGGGACGCGAACCTGGTGGGTCTGGCCATGGTGATGCTCGTGCTGCGCGCCTTCTCCAGCGGCTGTACGGCCCTGACGGGCGTGGAGGCGATCTCCAACGGCGTACCGGCCTTCCGTAAGCCCAAGTCCAAGAACGCCGCCTCCACCATGGCCGCGATGGGCATCATCGCCATCACGATGTTCGTCGGCGTCACGACCCTCGCGATTGTCGCCAAGGTGCACATCGTCGAGGACGCCTGCCGGCTCACCGGACTGGCCGGAGACTGCTCCTCGCACACCCAGCGCACCGTCATCGCCCAGCTGGCGGCATCCGTGTTCGGCGGCTCGAACAGCGTCGGCTTCTACTTCATCCAGGCCGCCACCGCCCTGGTGCTGATCCTCGCGGCGAACACCGCCTTCAACGGCTTCCCGCTGCTCGCCTCGATCCTCGCGCAGCACCGCTACCTGCCGCGCCAGATGCACAGCCGCGGTGACCGGCTGGCCTTCTCCAACGGCATCCTGGCCCTGGCGATCGTGGCCGGCCTGCTGCTGTGGGCGTACGAGGCCAATGTCACCAGCCTCATCCACCTCTACATCCTGGGTGTGTTCACCTCCTTCACGCTCTCCCAGGCAGGCATGGTCCGGCACTGGAACCGCGAACTGGTCACCGAGTCCGACCCCGCGGCGCGCCGCCGTCACCACGTGACCCGGGTCGTCAACGCCACCGGGGCACTCATCACCGGCCTGGTCCTGGTGATCGTGCTGGCGACGAAGTTCACTCAGGGCGCGTGGCTGGCGGTGCTCGCCGCCATCTTGCTGTGGCTGATGATGCGGGGTATCCGCCGCCACTACGACGCCACCGCGGCCGAACTGGCGGTCACCGACCCACGGGCCGAACTGGCTCCTCCCTCACGGGTACTGGCGATCGTGCTGGTCTCCACCCTGCACAAGCCGACCCTCCGGGCGCTGTCCTACGCCCGCGCCTTCCGGCCGCACCAGCTGGAGGCGCTGACCGTCTCGGTGGACCGCGAGGCGTCGACCCACCTCGAGGAGCAGTGGCAGAACCTCGACACCGACGTGCCCCTGAAAGTCATCGACTCGCCGTACCGCGAGATCACCCGCCCGGTCGTGGACTACGTACGCAACATCAGGCGCGAAAGCCCACGCGACGTGGTCGCCGTCTTCATCCCCGAGTACGTCGTCGGCCACTGGTGGGAGAACCTGCTGCACAACCAGTCCGCGCTGTGGCTGAAGAGCCGTCTGCTGTTCACCCCGGGTGTGATGGTCACCAGCGTCCCGTGGCAGCTGACCTCCTCCGCCCGCGCCGACCACCCGGCCGCCCGCGCCCCCGGATCGGTCCGCCGCGGCGAACCCGTCACACCCCGTACTCCGCACACTCACCGGCGCTAGTGCATGCCTGAGATCGCTAGTGAAGGCCCGAGATCTTGAACACCGACTGGGCCGTCTCGCCGTCGATCCTCCGCGACAGCTGCTTCAGCGCGGTCGCGCCGCACAGCAGCGTGCCTCGGCCCAGGGACGAACGGGCGCCCGCGTCCAGCAGACGCCACAGGTGAGGGTTGGCGACGAGCACCCGCGGGTCCACCTCGACGCGCGCGCCGTCCACGTCGCGCAGGACCAGCCGCTGAGCGACGCCGTCGGACCAGCGCACCGCAACCAGGCGGTCGGTACATACGCGCCGCTCACGCAGGAGTCCCCGGGAGGCCAGCCAGCCCTCGCCGGCCGTCACCCGGGCCGGCAGCAGCAGCACGAAGAGCAGGACGGCGAGCGCCGCCCACAGGACGGCACGCGGGGCGGTGAGGCCGCCGGACGCTCCGTCGATCAGGAGCAGCAACGCGAGCAGCAGCGTTGCGCAGCCGGCCGCGGCCTTCAGGTCTGCGGCCCAGCCGTCATCGGAAGCAGGCTTTCCGGGGGGCTCCGCACGATCGGCGTCGCGCCCCGGAACGGATCGTGTGATGCGCCGTCCCATGCAGCTGACGCTAGGGACGCGGAGAGCCCACGCCCGGTTCATTGATGAACCGCTGACGCCGCGCCGGGCAGCTTTGACATCTCCCTGACGGCCCTCGTCAAGAACGCGTGAGGAGATTGCCGTTTCGCGCCAAGAGCGCGCCAGCGCCGGGCGTGGCCGGCCGGATCCGGGCACACCCTGGGCGGACCTGAAAGACGAAGGAGCCAACCCGCATGTCAGTCCTGACCACCGAGACCGGCACTGCGCCCAGCGCAGAGGAACCCCCGGATACCGGCGCCCGTCACAAGCTCACCGCTGTCACCGGCCTGGCCGCGCTGTCGCTCGACGCGATGGCCTCGGTCGCATACGGCCCCGAGGCCATCGTGCTGGTCCTCGCGGCGGCGGGCGGCTACGGTCTGGGCTTCACGCTCCCCGTCACCCTGGGGATCGCCGCGCTGCTGGCCGTGCTCGTCGCCTCGTACCGGCAGGTGATCGCCGCCTTCCCGGACGGCGGCGGCAGTTACGCGGTCGCCAAGGCGCATCTGGGCCGCCGCACCAGCCTCGTCGCGGCGGCGTCCCTCGCCCTGGACTACGTACTCAATGTCGCCGTCGCGGTCACCGCGGGCGTCGCCGCGCTGACCTCCGCGTTCCCGCAGCTGTACGGCGACCGGCTGTGGCTGTGCCTCGGCGTGCTGGTGCTGATCACCGCGGTGAACCTGCGCGGCATCGTGGACTCGGCGCGCGCCTTCATCGTCCCGACGGCTGTCTTCATCGGCTCGATCCTCGTGCTCATCACGGTGGGCCTGTTCCGCGACGCCCCGGTGAGTACCGAGGCGGCCGCCGGCCATGCGTCCGTACTGGCCGACAACGCAACCACGGTCGGCGCGCTGCTTCTGCTGAAGGCGTTCGCCTCCGGCTGCTCGGCGCTGACCGGGGTCGAGGCCATCGCCAACGCCGTCCCGTCCTTCCGTGCCCCGGCTGCCCGCCGCGCGCAGCACGCGGAGGTCGCGCTCGGCGTGATGCTCGGCGTGATGCTGATCGGGCTTTCCGTCCTGATCTCCCGCTTCGGCCTGCAGCCGGTCGAGGGCGTCACCGTGCTCGCCCAGCTCGCCGACGCGTCCTTCGGCCACAATCTCGCCTTCTACGTCATCCAGTTCGCCACCATGGTGCTGCTGGCGCTGTCCGCCAACACCTCCTTCGGCGGCCTCCCGGTCCTGCTCAAGCTGCTGGCACGCGACAACTACCTGCCGCACGTCTTCGGCCTCAAGGCCGACCGCCAGGTCCACCGGCACGGCGTCCTCACCCTCGCGGCCGTCTCCGCCGCGCTGCTGCTCTTCTCCGGCGGCGACACCAACACCCTCGTCCCGCTCTTCGCGATCGGCGTCTTCGTCGGCTTCACCATCGCCCAGACCGGAATGGTCATCCACTGGCTCGGCGTCCGCGGCCCCGGGTGGGCCGGCAAGGCGGTACTCAACGGACTCGGCGCGCTGCTCACGGGCGTCAGCGCGGTCGTCGTCACCGCCACCAAGTTCCACGACGGCGCCTGGCTGATCGTGGTCGCCCTGCCCCTGCTGGTCGCCGGATTCCAGTGCATCCACCGCGCCTACGGCAGGATCGGCGAACGCCTCGGCGTCGGCCGCATACCCGAACCCCCGCACCGGGACAGCTCGTTGGTCCTGGTCCCGGTCTCCTCCCTGACCAGGCTCACCAGCGAGGCCCTGACCGCCGCGGTGTCCCTCGGCGACGAGGTACGGGCGGTGACCGTCTGCCACCCCGACCCCGAGGACCGTGCGCAGACCGAAGCCCTGGAACGGGACTGGGCACTGTGGAACCCGGGCGTCCCCCTGGTCCGCGTTCCCTCGGCCCGCCGCACCGTCGGCCGCCCGATCGCCGCGTACGTACGCGAGCTGGCAGCCGCCGATCCGGGCACCCGCATCACCGTGCTCATCCCCGAGGTCGAACCGGCCCGCCTGTGGCAGCGGGTACTGCAGAACCAGCGCGGCGCGGTCGTCGCTCACGCGGTCCGCCGCGACACCGACGCGGTGATCTGCCGGCTGCGCTTCCGACTGTCCGACCTGCCCTGATCGTCACGGCGGGTGGTGGCTCACGCCGGGATTCTGTCGCCCGGCAGGCTCCGAGCCGCGGGGCTTCCGGTGAGGTGGTGGACGTACTCGCGCTCCAGCCGGAAGCCCGCGGTCCAGGCCAACAGGCGACTGGGACGGTTGTCGCGCGAGCACGACCAGCTCGCCGTGCGGCCGCGGGCGGCGATGTCCGCGCACAGAGCGGTGACGCAGGCGAGGGCCAGGTGCTGGCGCCTGCGGTCGGGGACGGTGACGCAGGCGATGTCCTCGTACGTGCTGCCAAGGAAGTACGTACAGGCCACGGCGAGGACACTGCCCTGGTGGAAGGCGGCCCAGCCGAGCCCGGAGGCGGCGAGGCCCGCGGGACCGCCCCAACTGCGGTGAATCCAGGCCGTATGGGTGTCGAGCCCGGTGAAGGCGGTGAGCGCCGGCGTGTCGCCGGGCTGCAGCCGGCGTACCGTCACGCCCCGCTGCAGTCGGGGCGCCGCTACGGGCACGCGGTGCACGTAGACCATGCGCTCCCACGGCATGACCCGGTCAAAGGCCGCGCCGAGCACCGGTACGAACCGGGCGGGCGCCTCGACATAGCCGCCCGCGAACGGCGCCAGGCCGCCCGGAGTGAGGGCGCTCGGGTCACCGCGCAGCAGAACATGGTCGGCGCAGGCCACGGCGACAGCCCGTGGCTGGACAGGGCGGTCCGCCCACCAGCGGCCGGTGCCGGTGGTCAGAGCATGTTCGGCCAGGGCGCCGGGGCCGGGCGCCCCGGCGGGGAACCACCGGGCGAGAGCCGGGAGTTGACGGGTCGAGAGCTCGATCACGGAGAGTCCCCTTCTATTTCTATCGGTCGCGGGGCGGCCTGTCCCCAATGGACAGACCGCCCCGCGGGGGTGGTCAGCGCTGACCGGCCCTGCGGCCGTGGTTCGCCTTCTTCTTTCGGCGTGCCTTCTTCTTGCGGGCGCGCTTGGACATGTCTGTCTCCTTCAGGCGTTCTGGCCGACGAGCAGGGAGGCGAGCTTGTTGAGGCGCTTGACGGTGCGTGCCTCGGTGGCGATCGGGGCCGGGTCGACGCGCTTGTCGCGGTCGTAGTAGGCGCCGTTGACGATCTCGGTGGCCGGGTCGCACAGCCGCACCACGTGCGCGGCACCTTCGGCTGCGGTGGCGCCCTGGTGGGCGTACACCGGCAGCAGGGCGGTCTCGCAGATGCCGGGGTGGACGGAGACGGCCGTCACGCGCGGGTCGGAGGCGAAGACGGTGAGCGCCAGCTGCGACTGCGCGTAGGCGGCGAGCCGCGAGTAGCTGCGGGCCCGGTTCGGGTCGCTCCACTGGATCGATGCGGTTCGGTGCAGCGACGACGACACGCTCACCACGCGGCCGCCGGGCTCCTCCCCTCGCGCTTCGCGCTGGAGATGCCCCATGGTGAGAGCGGGCTCCAGCAGGTTGGTGAGCAGGTAGTGGGCGAGGAAGTTGACCTGGAAGGCGATCTCGTTGCCGTCCGCGGTGACGGTGTGCCGCTCGGGGGCGGCCATGCCGGCGTTGTTGACCAGCACGTCCAGATGCGGGTGCTCCTGGACGATCCGGTGGGCGAGGTGCTCGACCTCCTCGAGGCGGGCGAAGTCGGCGGCGAACGCGCACAGGCGGGCCGCGTCGATTCCGGCGGTGGCGATCAGCCGGTCGGTCGCGGCCTGCGCTTCCTCGGCGGTGCGGCCGTGCACGAGGACGGTGGCGCCGCGCTCGGCGAGCTGCCGCGCGGTCTCCCAGCCGATACCGGAAGTAGCTCCGGTCACCAGCACGGTCCGTCCGGACAGGGATGCAGAAGTCATGATCAATTCCTGGAAACGGGCACGGCCGGGAAGCCCCTGGCCTGCTCCGGGCAGGAGCGGGCGCAAGGGGCATCGGGCGTGCGAAGGGTGTGGGTGCGTGCGTACGCTCGTCAGGGAGTCAGGAGTACGCGGTGAAGCGGTGCCGCCGTCAGGCGGGCGCGGGCGAGTGCGTCACCGCACCGGCGGGTGAGCAGCGCGCGAGCCCGGCGGCACCGGCGTAGTCCCGGCACGGCTCCGCCATGACGGTGGCCGGTCGTCATGGCGCAGGCTGCTGTTCACACCGTCCATCCAACTGGCCCGCGCGCATGGACTCAAGCGGCCAGGGCCATCCTTGACGGGGATCTGATGGGTCTCAGCCCTCTCAGCCCAGGCCTGGAATCGTCGAGACGAGCAGGTCGATCAGCTTGATGCCGAGGAACGGCAGGACGAGACCGCCCAGGCCGTAGACGGCGAGGTTGCGCTTGAGGAGGTCGTGGGCGGAGGCCGGGGTGTAGCGGACGCCGCGCAGCGCGAGCGGGATGAGCGCCACGATGATCAGCGCGTTGAAGATGATCGCCGAGGTGATCGCGGACGTCGGGCTGTGCAGGCCCATG
Source organism: Streptomyces sp. A3M-1-3 (assembly GCF_024213665.1). Taxonomy (GTDB): domain Bacteria; phylum Actinomycetota; class Actinomycetes; order Streptomycetales; family Streptomycetaceae; genus Streptomyces. The sequence goes on along the minus strand of NZ_JANAVP010000011.1, from coordinate 32,646 downwards.
ATGTTCAGCGCTTCGAGTCCCGGATAGGCGCCGGCGAACATCGCGGGGATGATCGCGAAGTATTTGGCGACGTCGTTGGTGATGGAGAAGGTCGTCAACGCACCCCGCGTGATCAGGAGTTGCTTGCCGATCTGGACGATCTCGATGAGCTTGGTGGGGTTGGAGTCGAGGTCGACCATGTTCCCGGCCTCCTTGGCGGCCGACGTGCCGGTGTTCATGGCCACGCCGACGTCCGCCTGCGCGAGCGCGGGCGCGTCGTTCGTACCGTCGCCGGTCATCGCGACGAGCTTGCCGCCCTCCTGCTCGCGCTTGATGAGGGCGAGTTTGTCCTCGGGAGTGGCCTCGGCGAGGAAGTCGTCGACCCCCGCCTCCTGCGCGATGGCCCGCGCGGTCAGCGGGTTGTCACCGGTGATCATGACTGTACGGATGCCCATGCGGCGCAGCTCGGCGAACCGTTCCCGGATCCCGTCCTTGACCACGTCCTTGAGGTGGACGACACCCAGCACGCGGGCCCCGTCCCAGTCGTGCACCGCGACCAGCAGCGGCGTGCCGCCGGAGGCGGCGATGGAGTCGGTGAACAACCGTGCTTCGGAGGGGACCTGGCCTCCCCGCAGCTGCACCCAGTCGATCACCTGGGCCGCAGCGCCCTTGCGGATGTGGCAGGAGGCGCCGTTGTCCCAGGAGAGGTCGACGCCCGACATCCTGGTCTGCGCGGAGAAGGACACGAACCGGGCATGGCTCAGCTCGCCCTGGGCAGGCTCCCGCAGTCCGTACCTCCGCTTCGCGAGTACGACGATGGAGCGGCCCTCGGGTGTCTCGTCGGCCAGCGAGGAGAGCTGGGCGGCGTCCGCGAGGATCAGCTCGTCGACGCCGGGCAGCGGTACGAAGTCGGCGGCTTCACGGTTGCCCAGGGTGATGGTCCCGGTCTTGTCGAGCAGCAGGGTGTTGACGTCGCCCGCGGCCTCGACCGCCCGCCCTGACATCGCCAGCACATTGCGCTGCACGAGGCGGTCCATGCCGGCGATGCCGATGGCGGAGAGCAGTGCGCCGATGGTGGTCGGGATCAGGGTGACGAGGAGGGCGACCAGGACGGTGGTGGACTGCGCGGCGTTGGCGTACGCGGCCATCGGCTGGAGCGCCACGACCACCAGGACGAAGACGATGGTGAGCGCGGCGAGCAGGATGTTGAGGGCGATCTCGTTCGGGGTCTTCTGCCGGGACGCGCCCTCGACCAGGGCGATCATCCGGTCCAGGAAGGAATGTCCGGGACGCGAGGTGACCCGTACGACGATGCGGTCCGAGAGCACCGTCGTACCGCCCGTCACCCCTGAGCGGTCACCGCCCGACTCGCGGATGACGGGCGCGGACTCGCCGGTGACGGCGGACTCGTCGACCGCCGCGACACCGTCGACGACATCACCGTCCGCCGGGATCATTTCGCCCGCCTCGACCAGGACGAAGTCGAAGAGGCGAAGGTCGGTGGCGGCCACGGCCTCGGTCTCGGCACGCCTCAGGTCTGTCCCGACGCGCCAGGTGCGCAGCCGCAGCGCGACCGTGTCCGTACGCGCGCGGCGCAGCGACTCCGCCTGCGCCTTGCCCCGGCCCTCGGCGACCGCCTCCGCCAGATTCGCGAACACCACCGTCAGCCACAGCCAGCAGCTGATCACCCAGGTGAAGACGGAGGGGTGGAACAGTGCGGACAGCGTGGTCAGCACCGATCCCGCGGCGACGACGAACAGCACCGGATTACGGACCAGGGCCCGCGGGTGCAGCTTGCGCACCGCCTCCGGAAAGGACTTCAGCAGCTGTACGGGATCGAAGAGGCCGCCCGGCCGGGTACGCCGGTGGTGCGGCCGGGGAGCCGGCCCACCCACCGGTGTCCGGCCTCTCCGATCAGTCGGAGCCTGCTGAGGGGCGGCGGGAAGCATCGCGGAAGACCTTCTGATGAGCCCGGGCCACCCGCGGGGCGGGAGACCGGGAGCCGACAAGGAGTAGCAGCGGTACTGGGCCTTGCCGGCGCCGGGCATCGGCACGCCGGCACCGGCAAGGCTTCGTACGGACGCGGAGCGGGGAGACGCCACCGCATGCCCACCGCCGAGGGACGCGACCGGGAGGGATCCCGGGCTGCTGTCATGCCACTGACGTCCGCGACCTTGAGCGGCCACAGGGAATCTAGGCCCCGCGCAGCTGTCAATTCGCCTGTTTACGGCGGTATTTACGGCCCTCTGACAGTCCCACCGCGGGGTGCGTCAAGCACCTGTCAAGAAGTGCTGAAACGGCGTCAGGAGGGCATCAAGGAACGCCTTCGGGCTACCGGAACGGGCCGACACCGATCGCCGTGGGGACACGGACGGTCGTCCGTCGGGGCGCCCCGGTCCGCGGCCACGAGGGGGGCCGCGACCGGGACGCCCTCACCCCTGGCGGCCAACTGCCGCCGACTACGCGGGAGGCGCGTAGGGATCCCCGGCGGTCGTCGGGCCGTCCCACCATGTCCGCGGTGGCGGGACAGGAGTCCACTCCGGTCCGCGGTGATCCAGCCACCACCTTCCGATGGTGTGGAACTTCTCCTCGAACCTCCGGTCCCAGCTGAGGAACCCGGTCATGGGTGCCCGCAGTCGGGTGCGGCGGCCGTTCGCCTCATGGAGGACGACCGTCCGGCTCCCCATGAGCGGCTCGATCCGGATGGCCTGGACGTCGGACCACGGGATGACCCTGCGGCGGAAGTTGTGCACGACGGCCGCCGACGTCGTGAGGGTGATACCGAAGGCCGACGAGGAGACCACCGCCACCAGGGGCGCGACAAGCCACAGGACCAGGCCGGTGACGAGTACCGGGCCGGCCGGCCCCCCTTCCGCCCAGAACAGGATCTGGCCGGCCACGATGATGGCTGCGCCGGGCAACAGGGGCAGCGTGCGCTGGAGAACCGTCAACCGGTAACGGATGCGCTCCCGCGCCAACGCGTCGGCCTGCGATTGCTTCACCATTCCCCACCCCACGGCACTGTGCAGCCGCCGCTGCGCTTGATCGCCCATGCAGCTTGGCGGGCCGGAGCCGCGCCGTCCAGATCCCGCGACGCCCGGCGAGCACGCCCCGTCAAGGCGGCGTCAATGTCTGCCCCATCCGCGCCAGGGATGCGTCAAGGCCCTTGGTTCTCGTACCCGGACGGGGTCGGCAGACGGACCCTGGCCTTGTCAGGCGGGAAGCCGGAGCGAAGAAGCTGTGTAGGCGCTCATCTTCCCCGAGAGGTTCTGACGTACGGAGTACGGCGAGGTGGCCCCATGAGATACCCGCTTCGTGACCGCATTGCGGCCGGTTCATGCTCCAGCCCACTCCAGGAGTCGTCCCGCCCCTGCGGGCGCGCCTGGTCGCGGTAACCCTCGCCGACCACGCAGGCGCGGCACTCGACAATGCGGGCCCGGTCCTGGACGGCTGCCGAGCACTCCGTACCTTCGCCGCCGCGATGACGGCGCCTCCCGGTGACCGGAAACCGGCGTGGCCACCGGGTCCTGCCCCCTCGTACGGAGTGAGGCGTGGCGGTGTATTCACAGGTCGGAGGGATCGGCGTAAGGGAACCGTCAAAGCGGCGCGAATGGCCGTAAGGGACCCGTCAACGGCAAGCGTGTCTGCTCGGAAAGCGGCTTTCCTCTAAGAGCCCGAATACTTCCGAACCTCTCCAGGAGCTCACGATGGCCGACGTGGCCTTCGTCGTCACCACGATCGCGGTTTTCGCGCTGGTGGCTCTCATCGCCAAGGGGGTGGCAAAGCTGTGACCGCCGAGAACATTGTCGGCCTCGTCGTGGCCGTCGCCCTGCTGGGTTACCTCGTCCTCGCCCTTGTGTACCCGGAGAGGTTCTGACGGTGACTTCAGTCGCTTCCGCTCCGGGCGAAATGAGCCCCTTCCTCGCTGGTGTGCTCCAGCTGCTCGCGCTGATCGCTGCGCTCGCTCTGGCGTACCGTCCACTGGGCGACTACATGGCCCGGGTCTACTCCTCGACGGAGCATCTGCGCGTCGAGAAGTGGATCTACAAGGCCGTCGGCGCCAACCCCAACGCCGAGATGCGCTGGCCCGCCTATCTGCGCGGTGTGCTGGCCTTCTCCGCCGTGAGCGTCCTCTTCCTCTACCTGCTGCAGCGCATCCAGGGCAGCCTGCCCGGCTCGCTCGGCTTCTCCTCCATCGACCCGGACCAGGCGTTCAACACCGCCGCCTCGTTCGTGTCGAACACCAACTGGCAGTCGTACTACGGCGAGCAGGCCATGGGCCACGTCGTACAGACCGGCGGCCTGGCGGTGCAGAACTTCGTCTCCGCCGCCGTCGGCATGGCTGTCGCCGTCGCGCTGGTTCGGGGCTTCGCCCTCCCCCGAGCTCTCGGCTCCGCTCGAGCAGGGGGGACCCCCACCCGCACCGGTGAACTGGGCAACTTCTGGTCCGACCTGGTCCGCGGAGTTGTCCGGATCCTGCTCCCGATCTCGGTGATCGGCGCGATCGTGCTGGTCGCCGCGGGCGCGATCCAGAACTTCTCCGGCATCCACTCCGTCGGCCAGTTCATGGGCGGCACGCAGGAGTGGAACGGCGGCGCGGTGGCCTCCCAGGAGGTCATCAAGGAGCTGGGCACCAACGGTGGCGGTTACTTCAACGCCAACTCGGCCCACCCCTTCGAGAACCCGAACGCCTTCACCAACCTGTTCGAGATCTTCCTGATCCTGCTGATCCCGTTCGCGCTCACCCGCACCTTCGGCCGGATGGTCGGCAGCGTCAAGCAGGGCTACGCGATCCTCGCCACGATGGCGACCATCTGGCTCGGCTTCGTCCTGCTCATGTGGTGGACGGAGTTCGCGGGTAACGGCCCGGCGTTCGAGGCCGCGGGCGGGGCTCTGGAAGGCAAGGAGACCCGCTTCGGTATCGGTGCTTCGTCGATCTTCGCGGTGTCCACGACACTGACCTCGACGGGTGCGGTGGACTCGTTCCACTCCTCGTTCACCGGCTTCGGCGGCGGCATCACCATGCTGGGCATGCAGCTCGGCGAGATCGCCCCCGGAGGTGTCGGTTCCGGCCTCTACGGCATGCTGATCATGGCGATCATCGCGGTGTTCATCGCCGGCCTGATGGTCGGCCGTACGCCCGAGTACCTGGGCAAGAAGATCGGCACCCGCGAGATCAAGTTCGCCGCGTGCTACATCCTCGTCACCCCGGCGCTGGTGCTCTGCTTCACCGCCGCGGCGATGGCCCTGGACACCCCGTCCAACTCCATGACCAACTCCGGTGCGCACGGATTCTCCGAGATCCTCTACGCGTACTCCTCGGGCGCCAACAACAACGGCTCGGCCTTCGCCGGTCTGAACGCGGACACCCAGTGGTTCAACACCACGATCGGTCTCGCGATGCTGCTCGGCCGGTTCGTCCCGATGGTGTTCGTGCTGGCGCTGGCCGGCTCGCTCGCCGAGCAGAAGCCGGTCCCCGCGACCGCGGGCACCCTGCGTACCGAGAAGCCGCTCTTCACCGGGCTGCTGGTCGGTTCGATCATGATCATCACTGGTCTGACCTACTTCCCGGCGCTGGCGCTGGGTCCGCTTGCCGAAGGGCTCGCGTCATGACCACCAATGTAAAGAAGCATGAGGAGCCCGGCTCCATGTCCACCGTTACTCCGACCCGTGCGCCGCACCAGGACGTGCCCACCGGTCACAAGCCCGACAGCGGCCGCGTCGGCGGGGGCCTGTTCGACCCCAAGCAGCTGGTCAAGTCCTTCCCGGACGCGGTCCGCAAGCTCGACCCGCGGGTGATGATCAAGTCGCCCGTGATGTTCGTGGTGCTGGTCGGCTCCGTCCTCACCACCGTGCTGGCCCTCAAGGACCCGACCGACTGGTTCGGCTGGGCGATCGCCGGCTGGCTGTGGCTGACCACGATCTTCGCGAACCTGGCGGAGGCGGTGGCCGAGGGGCGTGGCAAGGCACAGGCCGACACTCTTCGTAAGGCGAAGACCGACACCGTCGCACGCCGCCTCAGCGGCAGGACGGAAGAGCGGGTGCCCGGCACCGAGCTGCGCATAGGCGACCTGGTGGTCTGCGAGGCCGGCGACATCATCCCGGGCGACGGCGACGTCGTCGAGGGTGTCGCGTCGGTCGACGAGTCGGCCATCACCGGCGAGTCGGCCCCGGTCATCCGCGAGTCGGGCGGTGACCGGAGCGCCGTCACCGGCGGTACGAAGGTCCTCTCGGACCGCATCGTCATCAAGATCACGACGAAGCCCGGCGAGACCTTCATCGACCGGATGATCGCCCTGGTCGAGGGCGCCGCCCGGCAGAAGACGCCCAACGAGATCGCGCTGAACATCCTGCTCGCCTCGTTGACGATCATCTTCCTGCTTGCGGTCGTCACCCTCCAGCCGTTCGCGATCTACGCCGGCGCCAAGCAGTCGATGATCGTGCTGACCGCCCTGCTGGTCTGCCTGATCCCGACCACCATCGGCGCACTGCTCTCCGCCATCGGCATCGCCGGCATGGACCGCCTCGTGCAGCGCAATGTGCTGGCGATGTCGGGCCGTGCGGTCGAGGCCGCCGGTGACGTGTCGACGCTGCTGCTCGACAAGACCGGCACCATCACCCTCGGCAACCGCCAGGCCGCCGAGTTCGTCCCGGTCCAGGGCACGACCGAGGCCGAGCTGGCCGACGCCGCCCAGCTCTCCTCGCTGGCCGACGAGACGCCCGAGGGCCGCTCCATCGTCGTACTGGCGAAGGAGAAGTACGGGCTGCGCGAGCGGCACCAGGGCGAGCTGTCCGGAGCCGAGTGGGTCGCCTTCACCGCCCAGACCCGTATGTCGGGTGTCGACCTCGTCGAGAACGGGGCCGGCCGCAAGGTCCGCAAGGGCGCGACCGGTTCGGTCATCACCTGGGTCAAGGAGCGCGGCGGACAGGTCTCCGAGGACGCCGACACGGCCGCCAACAAGATCTCCGAAGCGGGCGGCACGCCGCTCCTGGTCGCGATCGAAGACGACCGGGGCGCCCGCGTCCTGGGTGTCATCCACCTCAAGGACGTCGTCAAGGAGGGCATGCGGGAGCGGTTCGAGGAGCTGCGCCGCATGGGCATCAAGACGGTCATGATCACGGGTGACAACCCGCTGACGGCCAAGGCGATCGCCGAGGAGGCCGGCGTCGACGACTTCCTCGCGGAGGCCACCCCCGAGGACAAGATGGCGCTGATCAAGCGCGAGCAGGCCGGTGGCAAGCTCGTCGCGATGACCGGCGACGGCACCAACGACGCCCCGGCGCTGGCGCAGGCGGACGTCGGCGTGGCCATGAACACCGGCACCTCGGCCGCCAAGGAGGCCGGGAACATGGTGGACCTGGACTCCAACCCGACCAAGCTCATCGAGATCGTCGAAATCGGCAAGCAACTGCTCATCACCCGGGGCGCGCTGACGACCTTCTCGATCGCCAATGACGTCGCGAAGTACTTCGCGATCATCCCGGCGATGTTCGCGGTGGTCTACCCGGGCCTGGACAAGCTCAACATCATGAACCTGGCCAGCCCGCATTCCGCGATCCTGTCCGCGGTCATCTTCAACGCGCTGGTCATCATCGCGCTGGTGCCGCTCGCCCTCAAGGGCGTGCAGTACCGACCGACCAGCGCCGACAAGATGCTCCGCCGCAACCTCGGGATCTACGGCCTCGGCGGCCTGATCGCGCCGTTCATCGGCATCAAGATCATCGACCTGATCATCTCCCTCATCCCCGGAATCGGCTGATCGCCATGAGCAACTCTGTAGGCAGCACCGCACGGCTGATCGGCGCCGGACTCCGCGCCCTCCTCGTCCTCACCGTCATCACGGGCATCCTCTACCCGCTCGCCGTCACCGGCGTCGCACAGGCCCTCTTCAGCGACAAGGCCAACGGCTCCGAGATCAAGGTGGACGGCAAGGTCGTCGGCTCCGAACTCATCGGCCAGACCTACAACCTGCCGAAGAAGAACCCCGACGACGCCGAGGAAGCCGCGCGCCCGGACCTGAAGTGGTTCCAGCCGCGCCCGTCCAACGGCCTGGGCAGCAACAGCGTCAACACCCAGTACACGCTCATCCTCTCCGGCGCCACCAACCGGTCCGGGGACAACGCGGACCTGATCCAGTGGGTGACGGACACCAAGCAGGCCGTCATCGCGGACAACAAGGCCAGGGGCTACCAGCCCAAGCCCTCGGACGTGCCGGCCGACGCCGTGACCTCCTCCGGCTCGGGCCTGGACCCGCACATCTCCCCTGAGTACGCCCAGCTCCAGGTCCACCGCGTCGCCGAGAAGAACAACCTCGACGTCGCCCAGGTGGAGAAGCTGGTCGAAGAGCACACCGAGGGCCGCACGCTCGGCTTCATGGGCGAGCCCACGGTGAACGTCCTGAAGCTCAACATCGCGCTCAAGGAACTCACCGAGAAGTGATCGTCTTACCCGAGCCGGCGGGAGTCCGGGGCCCGAGGCGTCTCCTCGCGCCCCGGACTCCCGCCCCATTTCATGACGAAACGCTCCTCGCGCACGACAGAAAGGCGGCACACCGATGACTCGGGTGCTGGTGGTGGAGGACGAGCCACAGCTCGTACGGGCTCTCGAGATCAACCTCAAGGCACGCAAGTACGAGGTGGACTCCGCACCTGACGGAGGAACGGCACTTCGGCTGGCCGTCGCGCGCCTCCCCGACGTCGTGCTGCTGGACCTCGGCCTGCCCGACATGGACGGCATCGACGTGATCAAGGGGCTTCGCGGCTGGACCCGTGTGCCGATCCTGGTGGTCTCCGCCCGCCGGACCTCGGACGAGAAGGTCGAGGCACTCGACGCGGGCGCCGACGACTACATCACCAAGCCCTTCAGCATGGACGAACTGCTGGCCCGGCTGCGGGCCGCATCCCGCCGGACGGCGGCTTCGGCGCCCACTGAAGACTCTGTGACGGTCACGACCGACGACTTCACCGTCGACCTGCTGGCGAAGAAGGTCAAGCGTGGCGGGCGCGACGTCCGCCTCACGCCGACCGAGTGGCACCTGCTGGAAGTGCTGATCCACAATCGCGGCCGGCTCGTCGGCCAGAGGCAGCTGCTGCAAGAAGTGTGGGGCCCACTCTGGTACCAGTACCAGCCCTCGACTACAAAGATCGGAACCATGGGACGCGGCAAGCTTCGGATCTACCTCGGTGCAGCCCCGGGCGTCGGCAAGACGTACTCGATGCTCGCCGAGGCACACCGCCGTACCGAACGCGGCACCGACTGCGTGGTCGCCTTCGTGGAGCACCACAACCGGCCGCGCACCGAAGTGATGCTGCACGGCCTGGAACAGATCCAGCGGCGTGAGATCGAGTACCGGGACAGCGTCTTCACCGAGATGGACGTGGACGCCGTCCTGGACCGCCGCCCGGCCGTCGCCCTCGTCGACGAGCTCGCGCACACCAACGTCCCCGGCTCGCGCAACGCCAAGCGCTGGCAGGACGTGGAGGAGCTCCTCGACGCGGGCATCGACGTCGTATCCACAGTGAACATCCAGCACCTGGAGTCGCTCGGTGACGTGGTCGAGTCGATAACGGGCGTACGGCAGCGGGAGACCGTACCCGACGAGGTGGTCCGCAGGGCCGACCAGATCGAACTGGTCGACATGTCGCCCCAGGCCCTGCGCCGCCGGATGGCCCACGGCAACGTCTACAAGCCGGACCGGGTCGACGCCGCACTCTCCAACTACTTCCGCCCCGGCAACCTCACCGCCCTGCGCGAGCTCGCACTCCTCTGGGTCGCCGACCGCGTCGACGAATATCTCCGGGAGTACCGCGGCGAGCACAACATCCGTACGACCTGGCAGGCCCGTGAACGCATCGTCGTCGGCCTCACCGGCGGCCCGGAAGGCCGTACGCTCATCCGCCGCGCCGCCCGCCTGGCCGAGAAGGGAGCAGGCGGCGAGGTCCTCGCGGTCTACATCGCCCGCAGCGACGGCCTGACCTCCGCCTCGCCCAAGGAGCTCACCGTTCAGCGGACCCTGGTCGAGGACCTCGGCGGCACCTTCCACCACGTCATCGGCGACGACGTACCGAACGCCCTGCTGGAATTCGCGCGCGGCGTCAACGCCACCCAGATCGTCCTCGGCGTCAGCCGCCGCAGGACCTGGCAGTACATCTTCGGCCCCGGCGTCAGTGCCACCGTCGCCCGCGAATCCGGACCCGACCTCGACGTCCACATCGTCACCCACGAAGAGGCGGCCAAGGGTCGCGGACTGCCGGTGGCACGCGGCGCCCGGCTCGGCCGCTCCCGGATCATCTGGGGCTGGCTCGTGGGCATCGCCGGTCCGGTGCTGCTGACCCTCCTGCTCAATGGCGTCGCCCCCGATGTCGGCCTCGCCAACGACATGCTGCTGTTCCTGACGCTGACCGTGGCTGCCGCGCTCGTCGGCGGGCTGATGCCGGCCCTGGCCTCCGCGGCCTTCGGTTCGCTGCTCCTGAACTACTACTTCACTCCGCCGCTGCACAAGCTGACCATCGCCGACCCGAAGAACATCGTCGCCATCGTGATCTTCGTGGGGGTGGCGGTCTCGGTCGCTTCCGTGGTCGACCTGGCCGCCCGGCGCACCCACCAGGCCGCGCGGCTGCGCGCCGAGTCCGAGATCCTCTCCTTCCTCGCCGGCAGCGTGCTGCGCGGCGAAACGAGCCTGGAGGCGCTTCTCGACCGGGTGCGCGAGACCTTCAACATGGAATCCGTCGCGCTGCTGGAGCGGGAGAGCGACGTCGCGCCATGGACCTGCACGGGCAGCGTCGGAAACGCCCGTCCGCTCGGGCGACCCGAGGACGCGGACGTGGACATGCCCGTCGGCGACCACATGGCGCTGGCCCTCACCGGCCGCGTGCTGCCCGCCGAGGACCGCCGCGTACTGTCCGCCTTCGCCACCCAGGCCGCCGTCGTACTCGACCGCCGGCGCCTGGTCGGCGAGGCCGAGCAGGCCCGCGAACTCGCCGAGGGCAACCGCATACGCACTGCCCTGCTCGCCGCCGTCAGCCACGACCTGCGCACCCCCCTGGCGAGCATCAAGGCATCGGTGACCTCCCTGCGCTCCGACGACGTCCAATGGTCCGAGGAGGACCAGGCCGAACTGCTGGCCGGCATCGAGGACGGCGCCGACCGCCTCGACAACCTGGTGGGCAACCTGCTGGACATGTCCCGGCTGCAGACCGGCACCGTCACCCCGCTCATCCGCGAGACAGACCTCGACGAAGTCGTCCCGATGGCACTTGGCGGCGTGCCCGAGGACAGCGTCGTCCTCGACATCCCGGAGGACCTGCCCATGGTCGCCGTGGATCGCGGGCTGCTGGAACGTGCCGTCGCCAACATCGTCGAGAACGCCGTCAAGTACAGCCCCGACGGTGAACCGGTGCTGGTGTCGGCCAGCGCGATCGCCGACCGCGTCGAGGTCCGCGTGGTGGACCGCGGCCCCGGCGTCCCGGACGAGGCGAAGGACCGTATCTTCGCGCCCTTCCAGCGCTACGGAGACGCTCCACGCGGCGCCGGAGTCGGCCTCGGTCTCGCGGTCGCCCGCGGCTTCGCGGAAGCCATGGGCGGCACACTCACCGCCGAAGACACTCCGGGCGGCGGCTTCACCATGGTCCTCACCCTCAGGCCCGCGGCCGGCCACCCGCGTGCCCGCCCCGACCTCCCGGCCACAGCCACGACGTGACCCGTACAACGGAAGCTCGTCGCCCGCGACGGGTGGTCGGCGGGCAGCGGGGAAACCCGGGTTGGGGACGAGTCACCTGCGCGGGGTCAGGCGGCGCAGCAGGGCATGGACCGTCGCGTCGTCCAGGACGGATGCCGTGCCGGGGATCAACTGGGCCAGCAGCGATGCGAAGCGGCTGTCCGGCTGTCGGAGCAAGGGCTCGCCGCCCTCCCACAACGCCGTACGGAGCCGGTCCGCCGTGAGCTGCCCGTCGCCCGCCGACGTGAGGACGAGGAACCGGGCGAGGCGCCGGTCCAGGTGGCTCGGTGTCCAACGGCCCGCGGTCAGGTCGTCGGACAGGTCCAGGGCCAGCTCACCGACGGAGGCGGCGGGCTCGGTGCGGTCGGTGTTGGTGGTGCGGTCGGTGGGGGTCGTCATGGGACGGTGCCGTGGCCTTCCGTGAGCGCCGGGCCGCGGCGGCGGCACGGCGGACGATGCGGGGCGGGAGTCCCCGCCGGGAATACGAAGTGGGCGCGTGCTCCGCCGTCGCTGGCCGGAACACGCGCCCACGGCACCGGAGGCGGTGCGGATCGTCGCGGCGGGGGTTTACGCGACCTCCGTTCCCGGGTCCCGCCCTCAGCGTGAGGGCGGGAACGGGACCGCACTTCGGTGGTCAGGAGGGTCAGCTCGCCGGGGTGGTCCGGCGGCCGGTGGCGGCGCGGAGGATCACGGCGAGGGCGACCAGGACGATGCCGAACCAGACGACGCTCGTGACGCCCACGTGGTCGGCGAACAGGCCGCCGATGAGGGCGCCCAGGGCGATGCAGGTGTTGTAGGCCATGGTGTTGAGCGACATCGCGGCCTCGAAGGTCTCGGGGGCCGCCGAGAGCGTCATGTTGATCTGGCTGAGCTGGACGACGCCGAAGGCAAGGCCCCACAGGACCATGGCGGCGATCACGCCGATGTCGTTCGTGCCGATGGTCAGCAGCATGACGAGTGCGGCGATCATGACCAGGCCGCCCACGATGAAGCTGCCCCGCAGGCTCTTGTTGACGGTCTGGCCGCCGATGAAGTTGCCGATCGCGCCGCCGATACCGAAGACGATGAGGACGACGGTGATGAAGCCGACGGTGGCGGACGTACTTTCCTCGAGGTAGGGCCGGACGAAGGTGTAGGCACCGAAGTGGCCGAGGACGAAGAACACGACCATGACCAGGACCACGCGCAGCGGCACGTTCTTGACGGGCAGTCCGAAGACCTCCCGGACCGAGACCGCGTTGGCCGACGGCAGCGACGGGATCGTGAAGGCGACCGCGAGGAACACCAGAGCGCTGAGGCCGGCCCAGATCAGGAAGGTGGTGCGCCAGTCGCTGGCGCTCTCCAGCAGGGTGCCGAGCGGGATGCCGACGACGGTGGCGATCGAGATGCCGGACATCACGACGGCGGCGGCCCGGTTGGCGTGCTTCTCCGGGACGATGCGCATGGCCATGCTGACGCCGATGGCCCAGAAGACGCCGCTGGCGAAGCCCATGATCAGGCGGGTGCCCAGGATCAGCGGGTAGTTCGGGGCGATCGAGGTGATCAGGTTACCGACGGCCAGGACGGCCAGCAGTGTGGTGAGCAGTCGGCGCCGGTTGACGCGCCGGGTCCATGCCACGATGAACGGCACGCCGAGACCGGCCGCGACACCCTGCGCCGTGACCATGAGCCCGGCCGAGCCCACGGAGACCCCGAGGCTCTCGCTGAGCGGGGTGAGCAGGCCGATCGGCATCAGTTCGGTGGTGAGGAAGACGAACAGACTGGCGGTGATGGCAGCCACACCCAGCCATCCCCGGGTCGGGGACACCTGCTTCTGTGGCGTTACAGGAGTGTTTGTCTCTTCTTGAATGGTCATGTCATCTCTCCGGATGTGGTCAGGCGTGGTACGCGAATGCCTCATGGCGCTGGGGTCCAACGAGGAGGTCATGGCGTGGGGGGGTGCGCCCGCCGTTATCCGCTGCGTTCCTGTTCCAGAGCGGGTTGGTCGGGGAGGTGCGAGACGGTGGTGCGGGGTGGAGCCGAGCGGGTCTCCTCGGACTTCGGTTTGGGTGGGCGCGGCTGGCCGAGCACGACCGCCAGGAAGATGACGACGATGCCGACGATCTGGAGGGCAGACAGCGTCTCGTCCTTGAAGAGGTAGCCCAGCAGGGTCGCCACGACCGGGCTGCCCAGCGCGAGGAAGGAGACCGCCACGGCCGGCAGGCGTTCGATTCCTCGGAACCAGACGATGTAGCTCAGGACCGCGCCCAGGGTGATGAGGTAGGCGAACCCGATGACGTTGGAGCCGGTGAGACCGTCGGGAAGGTCTTCCAGCGACAGCCAGAACGGCAGCAGGACCAGACCGCCCGCCGTGAGTTGCCACCCGGTGAACGTGAGCAGGCCGACGCCCTCCGGCCGGCCCCACCGCTTGGTCAGTGTGATGCCCGAGGCCATGCACAGAGCTCCGCCGACTGCGGCGAGGACTCCGATGGTGTCGAGCGACGCCGTGCCCCTGAAGACGAGCAACACCACGCCCCCGGTGCCCATTGCGCAGGCCAGGGCGTGGATGGCTCTGATCCTCTCACCGAGGAAGAGGGCGGCGAGGATCACGACGAACATGGGCTGTGCCGACATGATCATGGCGGCGATGCCGCCCGGCAGCCGGTAGGCCGCGACGAAGAGCAGGAAGTTGAAGGCGCCGATGTTCAGAACGCCCAGCACCAGCGCGCGCCACCACCAGATGCCGACAGGAAGCTTCCGGCCGAGGGCCAGCAGGATCAGGCCGCCGGGCAGGGCCCGCATGGTGGTCGCCAGGAGCGGCCGGTCCGGTGGCAGCAGCTCGGTTGTCACCAGGTAGGTGCTGCCCCAGACCGCCGGAGCCAGGCCGGTCAGGGCCGACGTGAGTACATTCTGTCTGCTCTTCATCTGCCTCAATCCCGCGGGAATCACCGTGGCTCCCGACGTCCGTCCAGCCAGCTCAGTCGAAGATCGGGTCGCGGTCGCGGCCGCGCTTCAGCTCGAAGAAGCCGTCGATGCTCGCCACGGCCAGCACGCCGTCCCAGAGTGTTCCGGCGGCCTCGCCACGGGGGGCGGGGGTGAGCACGGGGCCGAAGAACGCCAGCGGCTTCCCATCCGGGCCGGGCACGTGGATCACGGGGGTGCCGACCTCGGAACCGACCGGGTCCATCCCCTCGTGGTGCTCGGCCCGCAGCGGCTCGTCCCAAGAGGTGTCCTCCGCGGCCTCGATCAGGTCGGCGGGCAGACCTGCCTCCTCCAGGGCGGCGCGGATCATGTCGTGGCCGAGCCCGGCCTTCTCGTGGTGGATCAGACGGCCCATGGCGTTGTAGAGGGGGCGCAGCACCTCGTTGCCGTGCCGCTGCTGTGCCGCGACGCACACGCGCACGCAGGCCCAGCCGTCAATCATGCCCTGGCGGTACTTCTCCGGGACCTCACGGCCCTGGTTGAGGACCGACAGGCTCATGATGTGGAAACGGGTTTCCAGCGGCCGGACCTGCTCCACCTCCAGCATCCAGCGTGAGGTGATCCACGCCCAAGGGCAGCGGGGGTCCACCCAGATGTCGGCGATGGTCGTCTCGGAACGCGGTGGCGTGGTGCTCATGGCGGTCGCTCGTCCTTTCGGTGTCACGGGCGCGAGGGCGCGCGCAGGCATGCCTCGGCGGTGTGCGCCCAGGTGCGGGAGGTAGGGGAGAGGGCAGCGGAGGCGCGGCTTCCGGGCACGCCGGAGGGGCCTCGATCGAGGGCCCGCCCGGCGGAGTCGGCCCGAGGACGTTCCTGCCGTGTGCGGTCGTCACCAGTGTCGGGCCGGGGGTATCAATGAGTCCAACACATGCTTGTCACGTGATGGATCTCGTATCACGATGGATCCATGGAGCTCCAGCAGATGCGGTACGTGATCGCCGTGGCCGAGACGAACAGCTTCACGAGGGCTGCCCAACGCTGCCTGGTGGTCCAGTCCGCGCTCAGCCACCAGATCGCGCGCCTGGAGAAGGAACTGGGTGCGAGGCTCTTCGAACGCACCAGCCGCCGGGTCCGGCTGACCCCGGCGGGCGCGGCCTTCCTGCCCGCCGCCCGCCAGTGCCTGGACGCGGCGGAGCGGGCCGCCGCCGAAGTCGCGGCGGCCGTCGGGGAGGTGCGCGGACGCCTCGCGGTGGGGCTGATCCCCACCGTCGCCGCCGTGGACATTCCCACCGTCCTCAGGAACTTCCACCAGCGCCATCCGAAGGCTCGGATCAGCCTCAGTGTGGGAGCGAGCGACGAGCTCGCCGAGCGGGTCAGGCAGGGCGAGATCGAGGTGGCCTTTCTCGGCATCCCGGTCACGGCCCGCCCCCGGGGCGTCATGGCCCGGGAGTTGGCCCGGGAGCGGCTGGTCGCCGTGGTCTCCCCGGACCACCCGCTCGCCGGCGAGACCTCGGTCGACCTCCGTCGGTTGTCCTCAGAGGTGTTCGTGGACCTCCCGGCGAAGACCGCCGGCCGGGCCCAGTCCGATCTGGCCTTCACCGCCGCCGGCCTCACCCGCGAGGTCGCCTTCGAGGTGACCAACGCGGACTACCTGGCCCGTCTGGTCGGCGCGGGCCTGGGCGTGGCCCTGCTCCCGCCCGCGTACGTCGCGGGCCTGGCCGGGATGGCCACGATCGAGGTCACGGACGCACCGGCCCGCGCCGAGTACGTGATCTGGGGCCGGGAGAGCCGCACCCCGGCGGCCGCCGCCTTCCTGGAGCTGTTGGGCATCGAGGAGGAGTGAACGCAGGCGCGCGCGGACGAGCCGGGGGCGGCCCCCACCCGATGCGGGTGGGGGCCGCCCCCGGCTCGTCCCTGACCGTTGCGGTAGTGGCTCAGGCCCGGGCCGCCAGGGCGTGTTCGGTCAGGCCGGAGCCGAGCAGCGCGCGGTGGATCTCCGAGGTCGCCGTGGACCGGTTGAGCGTGATGTAGTGCAGGCCGGGAACGCCCTCGGCGAGCAGCCGCTCGGCCATGGCCACCGCGAAGTCGACTCCGATCCGCCGACCCGCCGACCCGCCGCCCACCGCCTCCAGTCGCCGGGCCAGGTCCTCAGGGAACGTGGCCCCGCTCAGCTCGGCGAACCGGGCGATCTGCCGGGCGTCCGTGGCCGGCATGATCGCGGGGATGATCGGGATGTCGCATCCCGCCGCCACGACCCGGTCCCGCAGCCGTAGGTAGTCCTCGGCCCGGAAGAACATCTGGGTGACCGCGTAGTCCGCGCCCGCGCGGCACTTGGCCACGAAGCGCCGGACGTCGGACTCCCAGTCGGGGGAGCGCGGATGGCGCTCGGGGAACGCGGCCACGCCGACGCTGAACGCTCCCGATTCCCGCACCAGGCGGACCAGCTCCCAGGCGTGGGAGAAGCCGCTCGGGTGCGGGATCCAGGGCGCGTTCGGGTCGCCCGGCGGGTCCCCACGCAGGGCCAGGACGTCCCGGACGCCGGCGTCCGCGTACTGGCCGATCACGTGCCGCAGTTCGGCGACCGAGTGCGCCACCGCCGTCAGGTGGGCCACCGGGCGCAGCGTGGTCTCCGCCGCGATCCGCTTCGTCAGCTCGACCGTGCGGTCCCGGGACGATCCCCCGGCCCCGTAGGTGACCGAGACGAAGCTCGGGGCGAACGCCTCGATCCGGCGGATCGCCTCCCACAGGGCGGCTGCGCCCGCCTCCGTCCGGGGCGGGAAGAACTCGAAGGAGAACGAGCGGGTCCCGGTGGCGAGGAGCTCGCGCAGCTCCGTCACGCGGGCTCCCCGGGCCACGCGCCGATGTCCGCCGCCGCCTCGGCCCCGTAGGCCCGCAGCAGTCGCTCCGACAGGTCCCAGGGAAGCAGCTTGTACTCCTGGGTGCCGAAGGACTCGAGGACGATCGTGGCTACGGCGCAGCCCAGTTGGGCCGCGCGGCGGTGGGGCATTCCCCGAGACAGGCCCGCGAGGAAGCCGGCCCGGAAGGCGTCGCCCACACCGGTGGGGTCGGTGGGCTGGTCCGTCGCGACGGCGGGCACGTGCTCGGCCGGCCCGTCGGCGGTCAGGATCGAGACCCCGTCAGCGCCCCGGGTGACGATCCACACGCCGACGCGCGCCAGCACCTCGGCCTCGCTCCACCCGGTCCGCTGCCGCAGCAGCGCGCTCTCGTACGCGTTGGTGAAGAGGAACCGAGCCCCGTCCACGAGCAGCCGGGTCGACTCGTCGTCGAGCCGCGCCAGTTGCTGCGAGGGGTCGGCCGCGACCGGGATGCCGGCGGCGTGCGCCGCCCTGGTGTGGCGGACCATCGCCTCCGGCACGTCGGGGGCGACCAGGACGAGGTCGAGGACGCCGACGCGGTCCACGACCTCGGCCAGGTCGATCTCCTGGGCCTCCACCATGGCGCCCGGGTAGAAGGAGGCGATCTGGTTGTGGTCGACGTCGGTCGTGCACATGAAGCGGGCGGTGTGGCGCGTGGTGCTGAGCCGGACCGATCCGGTGTCCACACCGGAGGCACGCAGCCGGGCGTCGTACTCGGCGAAGTCCGTGCCGGCGGCGCCAACCAGCACCGGGGCCAGCCCGAGCTGGCCCAGCCCGAAACAGATGTTCGCGGCAACGCCGCCCCGGCGCACCTGAAGGTCATCCACGAGGAACGACAGGGAGATCGTCGCCAGGCGCTCGGGGATGATCTGCTCGGCGAAGCGCCCCGGGAAGGTCGCCAGGTGGTCGGTGGCGATGGATCCGGTGACGGCGATATCCATGATCACATCCCAGCGGCCGCGCGGAGGGCCTCGGCGCGGTCGGTCCGCTCCCAGGTGAACGCGGGCAGTTCGCGGCCGAAGTGGCCGTAGGCGGCCGTCTGGGCGTAGATCGGACGGAGCAGGTCGAGGTCGCGGACGATCGCGGCCGGGCGCAGGTCGAAGACCTCCGTGATGGCGTTCTGGATCCTGGACACGTCGGTCTTGGCGGTGCCGAAGGTCTCGACGAACAGGCCGACGGGCTCGGCCTTGCCGATCGCGTACGCGACCTGGACCTCGCAGCGCGAGGCCAGACCGGCCGCGACCACGTTCTTCGCGACCCAGCGCATCGCGTACGCGGCGGAACGGTCGACCTTCGACGGGTCCTTGCCCGAGAAGGCACCGCCGCCGTGGCGGGCCATGCCGCCGTAGGTGTCGATGATGATCTTGCGGCCGGTGAGGCCGGCGTCGCCCATCGGGCCGCCGATCTCGAAACGGCCGGTCGGGTTCACCAGCAGCCGGAAGCCCTCGGTGTCCAGCTTGATGCCGTCCTCCACCAGGCCGGCCAGCGCGTACTCCACCACGTGCTCGCGGATGTCGGGGATCAGCAGGGCGTCGAGGTCGATGCCGCCCG
The DNA here is from genome assembly GCF_024213665.1 of Streptomyces sp. A3M-1-3. Classification (GTDB taxonomy): domain Bacteria; phylum Actinomycetota; class Actinomycetes; order Streptomycetales; family Streptomycetaceae; genus Streptomyces. The sequence continues at coordinate 13,625 of NZ_JANAVP010000011.1, read as the reverse complement.
CGTGCTGCGAGGAGACCACCACCGTGTCCAGACGGACCGGGGTCTCACCGTCGTACTCGATGGTCACCTGGGTCTTGCCGTCGGGACGCAGGTACGGGATCGTCCCGTCCTTGCGGATCTCGGTGAGCCGGCGCGACAGCCGGTGCGCCACCTCGATCGGCAGCGGCATCAGGTTCGGGGCCTCGTCGCAGGCGTAGCCGAACATCAGGCCCTGGTCACCGGCGCCCTGCCGGTCCAGCTCGTCCTCGTCGCCCTCGACGCGCCTCTCGTACGCGGTGTCGACACCCTGCGCGATGTCCGGGGACTGCGCGCCGATGGAGACCGAGACGCCGCAGGAGGCGCCGTCGAAGCCCTTCGCGGACGAGTCGTAGCCGATCTCCAGGACAGCCTCACGCACCAGCGCGGGGATGTCGGCCCAGGCGGAAGTGGTCACCTCGCCGGCCACATGCACCTGGCCGGTGGTGATCAGGGTTTCCACCGCCACCCGGGACCGCGGGTCCTGGGCCAGCAGGGCGTCGAGGACAGTGTCGCTGATCCGGTCGGCGATCTTGTCGGGATGGCCCTCGGTCACCGATTCGGAGGTGAACAGACGTTGGGACACGGCGTAGCGCTCCTGTCGTACGGACGTGCGTGGATGGGGACCGGCACGGCCTGCGGCGGGCCGGGGCCTCCCCGATGGGGGGGAGGCCCCGGTGGGTGTCCGGGATCAGGACACGCGGTGCACGGTGAACTCGACCGGCACGTCGAAGACGGGCCGGGTGGTGGAGAAGACCACCTCGTGGTCGAAGCCCTCGTCGGCCACCAGCTTCTCGAAGTACTCCACGTCACCCATGGTGCTGAAGAAGAGGATCATGCGGCCCTTCTCCGTCAGGTGGGCGCGGGCCTCGCGGAAGAAGCGGGTCAGTGCCTGGTAGCCGGCGTCGGTGCCCGCGACGTCCGCGTAGTCGGTGGCGGCGAACCACTGGAACGGCGGGTTGAAGACGATCAGGTCGAAGCGGCCCTCGACCGAATTGAAGACGTCACTCTCGCGCGACTCGACGAGGTCGGCGACCCCGTTCAGCTCCGCGTTGACACGGACGGCGGCCACGGCGTGCGGGTTGAGGTCCACCGCCAGGACATCGGCGCCCTTCTTGGCAGCGATCAGGGCCAGCGAACCGCTGCCGGTGCCCATGTCGAGGACCCGGTCACCCGGTTCGACCTCGGCGAAGACCGCGCCGCCGAGCATCGGGGACACGGGGCAGGGGGTCATGACCTGCGAGGGGACCCGCAGGGTCAGGCCCAGGAACGGGTGGGTCTGCTCGCCTTCCTCGCCGCCGCCCTGCGAGGCCATGGCCTGGCGCAGTTCCTTGATCTCCTTCACCCGCTCCTGGGAGACGAGCGGGCGGTAGGACTCGGCTTCGGACGTGGACTGGTGGTCGAGCTTCGTCATGGTGTCGTATCCATTTGTGTGTCGTGCGCGAGGGAACGCGCTCGGTTGGTGGGGGGTAGGGGCGTCTGTCAGACGGACCGGGACCCGGCCCGGAGCTGGGCGTGCGCCGCGGCCAGTCGGCCGCCGACCTCGGCCGTGCTGATGAGCACGGCCATGTTGGCCTTGGACGAGCGGCCTTCTGTAGCCGCGTCCACCGCACGCATCAGGTACTTCGTGATCGCCTGGCCCCGGATGCCATCCCGGTCGGCGGCGGCCATGGCCTCGGTGATCGCGGCGTCGACCTCGTCGCTGTCGATCGCCTCCTCCGGCCGGACCGGCGTGGTGATCAGGAACGAGCTGTTGTTGCCCAGCGCCCAGTGGTTCTCAATCGACCGGGCGATCACCTCGTCGTCGTCCAGCCGCATCGGGCTGCGGAAACCGCTGGACACGCAGTAGAAGGCGGGGAAGTCGTCCGACCGGTACGAGACCACCGGTACGCACTGGGTCTCCAGGTACTCCAGCGTCAGGCCGAGGTCCAGGATCTTCTTCCCGCCGGCGCACACCACCGCGACCTTGGAGCGCGTGAACTGGATCAGGTCGGAGGACACGTCCATGGTCTTGTCCGCGCCCCGGTGCACCCCGCCGATGCCGGCCGAGGAGAAGAACGGAATACCCGCGAGTTCGGCCGCCACCACGGAGGAGGCGACCGTCAGCGCGCCCATCCGGCCCTGTGCCAAGACGACGGGCATGTCCCGGCTGCTGACCTTGGGGATGCCCAGCGTCGAGGCGAACCGGTCGATGTCGGCGTCGGTCATGCCGACCACGATCTTGCCGCTTTCCACGGCGATCGTGGCCGGGACCGAGCCGCCCGCCCGGACGGCCTCCTCGACCTTCCGGGCGGTCGCGGCGTTGTCCGGGTACGGCAGGCCGTGGGTGATGACGTTGGACTCCAGCGCCACCACCGGGCGGCCTTCGTGGAGCGCGTCGGCCACCTCGGCACTGAAGACGAGCGGGATGTCCTTGTGGGGAAGAGAGGTCGTAGTGGTCACAGCCATCTTTTCAGTGGGTGTCGGGGCCGTAGTTCGGTACCTTGCCGAGGATGTGTCTGCGGTTAACGATCTCCGGGATGTAGACCTCCTCGTTCCAGAGCTCCTTGTCGATCGACTCGACCGCGATCGACACCACCCCCTCGTCGCAGCCGAAGGCGTCGGTGACCGCCTTGGTCACCGCCGACACCAGCTCGGACTGCTGCTCGTCGCTGAGTGCCATCGGAAAGTGCTTGATGTTGACGTGCGGCATGACGGTGTCCTTCCGGATGTTCAGGCGCCGGCGGATGGCCGTCGCGAGCTCGTCGATGTCCGGTGCCCTGAGCAGGGAGTAGTGGTCGGCCTCCAACTCGACGACGGTCGGCGGGGCGGAGGAGTAGCCGCTGCTGCCGTCGAGGAACGAGTACTCGTCCCCCTGTGCCTTGAAGATGGTGATGGGCGCCGAGATCCGTCGCTCCCGCAGTTCGCGGAAGGTGTAGCTGAACTCGAAGGTCGTCCCGACGACCTGGATGATCCGGCGCACCAGGTCGATGTCGAGGTTCGGGAGGTTCTCGCTGATGAAGCCGGCGAAACTCTCGTCGTCCTTGACCACGGCGAGGCACTTCTCCAGCAGGGGACTGCTGATCGTGCCCGTGAAGACCGAGAAGAGGATCGTCACGTAGGCCCTGTTGGCGTAGGTGGCGACACGCTCCTCGCCGGCCGCGCCGTCCGTGCGGACCTTGGGCGAGCCGGGGGCGATCAGGAAGACATGGTCGACGGTGTGGCCGGCCTCCTCCAGCTGGTACGCGGTCTCGAAGGCGACCCGGGCTCCGAAGGAGTAGCCCCACAACGTGTACGGGCCTTCGGGCTGGACCTCCCTGATGGCCTTGACGTCCTCGGCCGCCATCTCCCTGATCGTCTTGTACGGCGCCTCGCCCGGGTTGATCCCGTGAGCCTGCACCCCGAGGAACGGCCTGTCCGTGCCCAGCCGCTCGCCCAGGAGCCGCAGGTTCATGGGGTAGCCGCCCAGACCGGGCCAGCAGTGGATGGGGCGTCCGGAGCCCTCCTGCTGCAAGGGGACCAGGCGCGAGGTGTCGCTCGTCGACTCGCCGGCGATCCGGCGGGCCAGCCCCTCCACGGTCGACGAGGTGAATATGGCCTCGAGCGGCAGGTCGGCCCCGAACGTCCGGTTGATCCGGTTGATCAGGCCGACGGCGAGCAGTGAGTTGCCGCCGCAGGCGAAGAAGTCGTCCTGCACGGAGACGCTCTCCTGCTTCATCGCCTGCTTCCACAGCGCGGCCACCCGGCGTTCGGTCTCGTTCCGGGGGGCCATGAAGGGACGGTCGGCCGCCCCCACGTCCACCTTGTCGGAGACGGCGAGAGCCTTGAGGTCGATCTTGCCGTTAGCGGTGGTCGGCAGAGCATTGAGGACGACGACCTTGTTCGGGATCATGTAGTCCGGCAGGTAGTTGACGAGGTCGTCGCGGATCAGCTCCGCGGGCCCCCGCATGTGGACCACGTCCTCCCGCATGCCTTCGTGCCGCCGCTGCTCCTGGCTCACCCGGCCGCCGACGAAGAAGTACGAGGCGCCGCCGGGCCGGCCGAGCTCGCGCAGGATGCCGTCGATCCGCCGGGCGGAGGGCAGGTCGTCGCCGCCCTGCGAGCTGTAGCCCGAGGACATGAAGCCGATGTCGAGGTCGTTCATCGACAGGCGCTGGAGCGTGCGGCCGAGGTCGATGTAGCGCCGCCACTCCTGCGGACTGCGGCTGACCACCGAGACGCCGAAGCCCGCCCGGTCGTAGACCGCCTGGTTGATCGCGATGACGTGCTTGCGCAGGATCAGGTCGCGGGAGACGAGGCGCATCCGGTCGCCCTCGTAGATGTACTGTCCGGCCGGCCGGTCCAGCCCCTTGCCGGGATGGATCTGGACGTACAGGTCGATGTCCTCGTCCGTGCGGGGGCGCCGGTAGGGCACCCAGTCGAAGGCGCCGAGGTAGTGGTCCTCGTCGGCGACCCGCAGCCCGGCCTTGACCTCCGGGACGAACGGGGCGGCTTCGATGTCGAGGCCGTACTGCGGCAGGACCTCCTCGAAGAGTCCGACCATGTGGCCGGCCTCGATCTCCAGGACCTCCCGGATGTTCTTCTTGTAGACGGGCTCGATGGCACCGCGCCGGCCCAGGAAGTGGGCCCGGATCCGGGGGCCCGCGGCCGCGTCTTCCGTCTCAGGGGTCTCGGAGATCAGCACCAACTGGTGGTTGATCGGGTGGTGGTAGTGGATGCCAGAGGGGATTCCCGGGAAGCCGGTGATCTCCAGGTACAGCTGGGTGGCATAGAGGGAACCGGGTGAGGCGTAGGCGTACTTGGGGAGCAGCCGCTCCGGGCTCAGGTGCTGCCCGAGGTTCCGCAGGATCGCGCCGAGTTCGTCGGTGTCCAGCTCCGCGAGCTCCCGCCCGCGCATGGCGGCGGGGCGGCGGGCCAGCAGCTTCAGCAGGTCGGCCTCCGCCACCGGGGCACCGCCCTCGTAGAAGCGGTAGGTCTTGCGGGCGAAGGCGAGGCTGCGCTGGGCCGGCGTAGGTGTCCGACCGGGCAGGTCGAGGACGGGGAGGCCGGCGAGCTCGGCTGCGGACCGTACGCCCGGGTTCGACAGCTGGGCCTTGACCTGGAGCTTGCTCTCCTTGGACTGGTGGTGCGCGCCGTGGCTCCCCTGGTCCATCAGGGCGGCTTCCTTCGGGTCGAGTTCGACGCAGGCGATCAGGTTCTGGAAGCCTGTCCTCGGGTCGTCCTTGACCAGCACGGCCGCGTGCCGGACCCAGTCGTGGGTCTCGATGGCGAGTCTGATCTCGTCGAGCTCCACACGGAACCCGCGCAGCTTGACCTGGTTGTCGGCGCGGCCGATGAACTGGACGGTGCCGTCGGCGTTCCAGTAGGCCAGGTCGCCGGTCCGGAAGAGCCGCCCGGGACCGAACGGGTTGTCCGTGAAACGCTGCTCGGTCAGGTCAGGCCGGTGCAGGTAGCCGCGCGCGACCTGGACGCCGCCGATGTACAGCTCGCCGATCTCGCCCACTGCCAGTTCGGTGAGGTCGGGGCCGAGGATGTGGTACTCGGTGGCGTCGACCGGGGCGCCGATGGAGATCGAGTTGGGGCCGTCGCCGACGGTGGACTTGGCCACGGTGAAGGACGACGAGTTGATCGTGCACTCGGTCGGCCCGTAGAGGTTGATCAGATCGCACCCGGGGAGGGTCTCCAGGCAGGCGCGGGCCAAGGGCTTGGAGAGGGCCTCGCCGCCGGTGAAGACCTGCTCCAGCGAGAGGCAGGAGTCGAACTCCTGCGTGTCCAGAAGCGCTTGGAGCAGGGTCGGGACGCACTGGAGCGTGGTCACGGCGTGGGTCTTGACCGCGTGCACCAGCCGTTCGGCGTCCCGGTGGATGCCGGCGCCGCCCATCACGACGACGGAACCGACGGCCGGGGCGAGGATCTCCCACTGGGCGGCGTCGAAGCTGATCGGCGTTTTCTGCAGGATGACCCGGGTGCGGTCGATGCCGTGGGCAGCCCGTAGCCAGGACATCTGGTTGGCGATGCTCCGGTGCTCGATCATGACGCCCTTGGGCCGGCCGGTGCTGCCCGAGGTGTAGATGACGTAGGCCAGCGAGTCGGGGGCGATGTCGACGTCCGCGCCGGGGGCGCCCTTGAGGGCGTCCTCGACCCGGACGATCACGGTGTCTGCGGGGGCCAGCGCGGCCAGGCGCTCGACGAGGTGGCCTTGGGCGACGATCACCTTCGCGCCTGAGTGCTCGATCATGTAGCGCAGGCGCTCTTCGGGGTACTCCGGGGCGAGCGGCAGGTAGGCACCGCCCGCGAACAGGATGCCCCACACCCCGATCATCAGGTCGGACGAGGGCTCGATGAACAGCCCCACGCACTGGTCGGCGGTCACGCCGAGGTCCCGTAAATGTCCGGCCAATCCTCGGCTTCGCCCCACCAGTCCGGCGAAGGTCACGTGTTCGTCGCCGCTGATCACCGCCGTGTCGTCCGGGCGTTCGGCGGCGGTGCGCAGGAGCAGTTCGGGCAACGACAGGCGGGTGGCCGGGGTCCGGTCAGACGCGTCGGTGGTCATGTGAGTCCCCCTGGGTGTGCGTGCGTGCCGTGTGGTGGGCGGGTTCCGGTGGTAACCCGCCCGTGACGAACACTCGGCCGATGTGGGGACCAGCCGAGTGTTCCGTGGCCGTGCCGAGGCGCTGACGGGTGGTCACCGGTCCGCGTCGGCTGTCCGGCCCCTTCGCAGAGCGTCGGCGACCTCGACCATGCGGCGGGTCTGGTAGGCAATGGCGGCGAGGTTGTCCTCGGTGACGTTCTCCGCCAGCCGGCCCGGAATCGCCTGCCGACCGGAGACGGAGCTGACGCCGTAGGGGTTGCCGTTGCTGGGCGCCGTCATGATGTCGTCGGTGATGCCGGGCGGCACGATGATCCCGCCCCAGTGGTAGAAGACTGTGTTCAGCGACAGGATCGTCGCTTCCTGGCCGCCGTGCGGGGCGCCCGTCGAGGTGAACGACGACATGACCTTGCCCGACAGGCCCCCGCGCGCGTTGAGGGGCCAGGCGAGGTCGATGAAGTGCTTGAGCGGCGCAGCGATCATGCCGAACCGGCCGGGGCCGCCGAGCAGGATCGCGTCGGCCCAGTCGAGGTCATCGGCGGCGGCGGTGGGAATGTCCGCGATGGCTTCGGCGTTCTCGCGCCACGCCTCGGTCCACTCGGTGAACTCGGGGGCCAGGGACGCCTCGACGTACTCGGGGACCCGGCGCAACCGGACATCGGCGCCGGTCTTCGCGGCGGCCTCCTCGGCGGCCACGGCGAGCTTGTGGATGTTGCCGGTGCCCGAGTAGTAAACGATCGAGATCTTCGTCGTCGACGAGGATGTGTCGGCGGTGGACACGGGGAGTGCTCCTTAGTGCGATGGTCGAAGGGCCGGAGGGGCGGGATCCCAGGGGTGCGGAGCCCCGCCCGCTCCGACGGGGAGGGCGCTCACGCCGGGGTGTCGGTCCCGAAGTAGCGGTCGCCGAAATCGCCGATGCCGGGAAGCATGAACGCGTGCTCGTTGAGGCGCTCCTCGATGGAGGAGGTCACGATCCGCACCTTGGGGTGACGGTGGTGGACGACCTTGATCCCTTCGGGGGCGGAGAGCAGGTTCACGAAGACGATGTGCTCCTCGGGCACGCCGTGGTCGAGCAGCACGCCGATCGCGGCCAGCGCGGTGCCGCCGGTGGCGAGCATGGGGTCGAGGAGCAGCACGTGGCCCCGGTCGATGCCGGCGGGCAGCGCCGCGTAGTGCAGGTGCGGGAGTTTGGTGACCTTGTCCCGCTGGATCAGGATCTTGCCCAGGCGGGTCTCCGGCGCCATCACGCGCAGCTCGGACTCCATGCTGTCGCCGGCCCGGGCGATGGAGACGCCGTAGACCCGGGAGGCCAGGGAGAGGCCGTGGTAGGTCCGGCCGACCGGGGTGCGGACATCGCGGGGCTCGTAGGGGAGCAGGTCCAGCGCGGCGTCGAGGAGCCCGCGGATGATCCGGTTGGCGGCGGGGACGAAGTCCTCCCGCTTGGCCTGGTGGTCACGGACGATCGAGTGCAGGGCGCGCAGCCGGTTGGTCTGGGGCAGGAGGTGGGTCACGCCTCGGAGCGGCTCGGTTCGCATGGTCATCAGGATCGGCTCCGCCCGTCCTCCGCGGCGACCCGGGCGAAGGCGGCGCGGGCCTCCTGCACGAAGGTGCGCACCTTCTGGCGGTCCTTGCGCCGGGTGGTGGGGTCCTCCAGGCCGGTGTGCGAGTCCACGGCGGCGGGGCGGACGGCCTCGATGGCCGCCGCGACGTTCTCCGGGGTGAGCCCCCCGGCCAGCATCAGGGGCTTGGGGGAGATCCGGACGAGTTCGGCGCTGACGGCCCAGTCGTGGGTCAGCCCGGTCGCCCCCTTGGCGCCGGTGGCCGGGTTGAAGCTGTCGGTGATGAACATGTCGATCCACTCGGCGGAGGTCTCGACGACCTCGCGGAGCTCGTCGATGTTGTCCGTCTTCACCACGAGGCTCTTGAGGACGTAGAGGTCCGGGGCCAGGGTGCGCAGCCGACGCAGCTCGGCGGAGGTCACGTCGCCGTGGAGCTGGATCGCGCCGACGCCCATCTCGGCGCAGAAGGCGGCGATTTCGTCGGCATCGGTCAGGTAGGTGATGATGACGCCCTTGTTGTCGGGCTGGATCGCCTTGACGATGGCGGCGGCCTCGGCCTCCGACAGGTCCTCGTTCTTGGCGGGAAGGCGCAGGGCGAAGCCGAGCCAGTCCGCGCCCTCCTCGATGATGAGGTCGGCCTCGGACTGGTCGATGATGCCCGCGACCTGGATCAAGCCGTACATGTCTGCCTCCTTGGGCCGCGGCGGTCCGAGCCGGGGCCGATCTGCAATGGGATTCGTCCGGTGACGACGGCGGTGGAACCGGGGATCGCCTCAGCGGTCGCCGGCGGCCCGGTCGAGCTCGGCGACGACGAGCCGCGCCACGGGGGCGGCGGAGGCGGGGTTCTGCCCCGTGATGACCCGGCCGTCGCTCTCGGTGTGGGCCTCGTACATGGGCGCCTTGGCGTGCAGCGCCCCGGTCTCCTTCAGCCGGTCTTCGAGGAGGAAGGGCATGACCTCAACGAGGCCCAGCGAGTTCTCCTCCTCGTTGCTGAAGGAGGCGACGCGCTTGCCGCGCACGAGGTGGGTACCGTCCGGCAGGCGCAGGTTGACGAGGGCGGCCGGGCCGTGGCAGACGGCGGAGACGACCCCGCCGCGGCCGTGGATGTCCATGGCGATGCGGGCCAGGTCCGGGGAGTCGGGAAAGTCCCACATGGCGCCGTGGCCGCCGACGTAGAAGATCGCGGAGTACTCGGAGGGGTCCACGTCGGCCGCCCGGCGGGTCGCCACGAGCTTGCCCTTGACGGTCTCGTCGGCCAGGAAGCCGATCATCTCCGGGTCGTTCTCCTCGCCGTCGAAGACGACGGCCGGCGGCTCACCGCCGCGCACGGAGACGAAGTCGACCTCGTGGCCGGCGCCGATGAAGACGTTGTAGGGGTGGGCCGCCTCGGAGACGCTGTAGCCCGTCCGGTTGCCGGTGTCCCCCAAGGTCTCGTGGCTGCTGACGGCAAGCAGGATCTTGGCCATGCTTCCTCCTGGAATCGCTGCGGAGTGCTCCGCGGGTGGTCGGGGCGCCGCCACGCGACCGCCGAGTCCGGCGGGGCCGCGCCCGGGATTGTGGTGAACGGCCGGGTCGGGTCGTGCTCGGCGGGCGTCAGGCCTTGTGGATGAAGTCCTGGACCAGCTTCACGAACTCGACCGGCTTCTCGAAGATCACCATGTGACCGCTGTCGATCTCGGTGTAAGAGGAGTTCGGGATGGCGGCGGCCAGCTCACGGGAGTGCTCGGCGGGCACCGCGGCGTCCGGGTACGGGGCCAGGACGAGGGTCTCGGCCTGAACCTTCCCGACCAGGTCGCGGATGTCCACCTGGACGAGCAGCTCGAGCTGGCGGATGCGGCCGCTGGAGGGGCTCAGCTCGGAGCCGAGGTTCTCGACGTCGCTCAGGCTGGGCTGGCTGCGGATGAAGCGCGGGCTGAAGGCGGTGGTGCTGAGCACGCGGCCGAAGGCCTTCGGGTCGTGCTTCTGGCTCAGGGTCAGACCGATCAGGTTCTGGATGTAGAGGTCCGACTTGACCAGGCCGCCGACGGGGATCAGGCGGCGAACGCGCTCGGGGTGAAGGGCGGCGGTGGCGGCGACGATGGCCCCGCCGAGCGAGAAGCCCACCAGGTCCACGGGGCCGAGGCCGGCATGCTCGATCACGGCGGCGACCTCGTCGGCGAGCTGCTCGACGGTCAGCGGCGTGCCGTCGTCCGCAGCGGTCTCGCTGCCGGACAGCTCGGGAAGGATGACGGTGTTGCGGCGGGCGAACTCCTCGACGAGGTGGCCGAAGGTGACCTGGCCGCCCTTGCCCACGCCGTGCACCAGCAACAGGGCCGGACCCTCGCCGGTCACGGTGTAGTGGATACGCGAGTTACCGACGGAGATCATGGGCATGACGGATCGCCTCCTGTGACGACGTGAAAAAGAATGCGCGGGTGCGCGAAATCGGAAAGTGGGATGGGAGAGTGCACGGCGAATTCCGTCGGCCCCACCGGATTCGAGTGGAGGCGGGCCGCCGTGTTCCGCCGGATGCAGATGCACGGGAATTTCGACAACGCCGTCCGACTACGCCGGGAGGAGGTCGGACGGATAGTGCGGGGACCGGATGGCCGTCAGCCGTTCCGGCGTTGTTGCACCGGCCTTCGGGGCGGAGCGCAGTGCGGTTGTGCCGCGGACATGATGTGTCGGAGACCCGGGAGGAGGCGTCCCCGAGCTCGCGCCTCCTCCCCGATCCCCGAGGTGGCGGCTGTCGTCCGATGTGGCAACCACCCCCGATCACCTGAAGCTGAATTTATCTACTTCCGATGATCCCGTCAAGCGTTCCTGGGTCACTCGAGGATGGTCCGGCGCCTCGCCGCCCCTCTCAGGAGATGTGCGACGACCCCAAAGAAAGATCAGTAAACATGGAAAAATCATGACAAATTAGGCGCGGTGCGGGCAACATTCTCGAGGGCGGGTGTGACTCCGGCGTTGGTCACGAGCGTATGCCGATATCTCGCATGTCAAGATCTTCCCCTGGCGGGCACTAGAATCCCTTCAGCCCTTACCTTGTGGAGCATGCCTATGCCCGACCGCGTCTTCGACGGCGGTAAGTTGCGTGACCGCCGTGTAATCAAACGCCTGTCGCAGTCCACTCTGGCCGAGGGACTTCACGTGAAGGCGAACGCCGTCTATCGCTGGGAGAACGGCTTGGCAGCTCCCCCTCCGGAGCGATTGCCGGCGATCGCCGCATTCCTGGATGCCGATCTGAATGAACTCTTTCCGCGCACCGAATCACCGAATCTCGCTGACCTGCGGTGCGACGCGGGGATGACCCAGGCGGACACGGCGCGCTACACCAACACCTCGTCCCCCATGCCGGTAAGGGCCGCCGAACAGGGCAAGCGGCCGCTGTCCGACCAGGCGGTGACGGCGCTGGCCGCCGCCTACAACGTGACCCGCGCCGAACTGCTCGCCGCGCAGCGGCGTTCCTTCGGGCGGCCCGAAGAGCCGGAGGAGGAGCCGTCGGCCGACGGCGCTCGCGTGGCCCGCAAGTTGGAGTCGCTGCGCACCGAGGTCTACGGAGGGGTGGCGCCCTCGGACGCGCACCTCGCGTCCGAGGGGAACCGGAAGAGCGGCTCCACGGTGCTCACCGAGGCCACGATCCGGGCACTGCGGGCCGGCGAGGTCGCCGAACCGGAGGAGGAGGCCCTCGATGCCCTGGCGCTCGCCTTCGACGTGCCGCCGGTCTACTTCCGGCAGGACGATCCGGAGGTCGACGCCCTGATCCTGTCGACCCGGGCCGTGCGCAACAGGTTCACCGTGATGGTCGCGCGCGGTGCGGGCCAGGACATGCCCAAGGAATCCTGGGACCAGCTCCGCGACTTCATCGGCGAGACGATGGGGGAGATCTTGGCCGATGACGAGAACGGGCGCTCGGCGTAATCGATTCGGCGGCAGCTGCCGGGATTCACGGCCGCACCGTGGCTCCGCCACGGTGCGGGACGGTGCGCGGCGGCCGGCCCCCGCCGACGGCCCGGTGCGTGCTCCTCTGGCCGATGAGCCGCACCACGTTGTCGGCGCGCAGTTCGATGAGCGCGTCGTGATCCTGGGGCCCGGTCGTCGAGGGCCCGCCGTCCGGCGTCACCGCGCCTGCCCGCAGGATGTCGGGCGATCTGACGATGCCGGTGTTGTCCCCGGCCCAGAGGTGCACCAGCTGGTGCACCTTCAACTCGAGTTCGTGGGACGGCGAGCAGCCCTTAGGGTGGAGGATCAGGTCGACCGGATGTGTGTCGTGCTTGATGAGGAGGCCGCACATGCCGTCAATTCCGGTCAGGTGGTCCGGGATCGGCTTGATGACGATCCGTCGGCCGCTGGCCTCCGCGATGTTCCCGACCAGCTGGTCGAAGTCGAAGGGGTCCGGGAGGGGCATGGAGGCGATCAGGCGCTCACTTTCCCGTTCGGCCTGAAAGTGCAGTCGGTCGGCGCGTAGATTGCGGTAGAATTCCGGGAGGACTCCGGATTCGGGATTGTTGCGACGGGGGATCCGATTCATTCCGTGAATCCCGTCCCGATATGCTGCCGCCGACCGTCGATCCCTCTTTCCGGTTCCTGGCGCCGGGTTTGTGAGCGGCCTACCCTGGGCATTGTGCATTCCCCCTTCTGTACACGGCTGCTCGCGGCGTCGTATGGGCACGCGAGCGTTGTTTCACTAGGTTGTCGACGTGCTGGAAACCCCTATGTGTCGTATGTGTCTGCAACGTGAGCATTGGTTCCGGGTGAACGGTGCATGTGGATTGCTGCCTGCTCAAGGCGGACACGTTCGAAGCCCGGCTCGCGAATTCGATCGCGGACGTGCAATGAGGGCGACGTGATGGCTGAGACTTCTCCGTCGCTGCAGCTCATCGTCGAATCTTCGGGCTGCGAAGTTCGCTCTTGTGGCCAAGCTATCGGTCCGGAAGCCCCCGTATCTCGCGCCTGCTGGGCGCGAGGTGTTTTCAGACCGACATGGCGAGCAAGGTGTGGTGATGACCCCGTTTATGCATACCTTATATCGCTCCCCCTGAACGTGTCGGCCGACCTCAGTTCCGCGTACCGAGGCTCGAGCTTGCCGCAGCCACGATAAATGTCAGACATCCGCCGTGGTGAGATGTTCCGAAATCTGGCCGAAACTGAGCAGGTATCGAGCGGCGGAGTTCGGCGTCGGCCTGATGGCCCGCATCGAACTCGGCCATATCGAGTCAGGGCGCCGCCGGAGAGGTCGCACGACGCCCATGTCGATCATGCGACGGTCCCGGCCATGACGGGGTCGACCTGCCGACTCGGGCGTGCTGCAGTCCTCACGGTGGAGGAGGACGACGGCGCCGGCGGACTGCTCGATCCCGCCGGACTCGCGGGGCTGTAGAGCCGGCTGACGCGCGGCGCCCGATGGGGTGCACGCGAACTCCCCTAGATGAATGAGTCCAAGGGGTGTCGTTGCGGTCAGTGATCGTAGGCGGTGAGTGATCGCTTGACCGGCTGATTGG
>NZ_JANAVP010000093.1 GCF_024213665.1 Streptomyces sp. A3M-1-3 | reverse complement strand
GCTGCGGTATCCGCCCGGAGCACGCTTGGTGCCCTTCTCCCCGACAGGGAGGGACAGCCGGTGCCGGATCGTCTTGATACCGGCTTCAAGGTTGCGAATGTGCGCGGCCTGACAGCGGCGGGAGAGCGCCCACTGATCATGGCTGGCCTTCGTCAGAGCACCCGCCCAGCGCGACGAGGACATAGGAGTCAGCGCCCGTTTCCGGGCCGCCCACGTATCCGCGGAGTACTCCAGACCGTCCGCACACCGCTCCTTGAGATCCCGCGACGCCAGCATGCCAAGGTGCGCGCCGACCAGCCTCAACACCTTCTCATCCACCGACGTGAGGTTCCCCAGCCGGTCGCGTATCGCCGCCCCGGATGGGCCCATAGCGACGAACGACGCGGCGATCGGACGGAGTTCGGAGTCAGCCACGCTCGGCAGCCTCCAACGCCTTCCGGGCCCGACTCTTCGC
>NZ_JANAVP010000092.1 GCF_024213665.1 Streptomyces sp. A3M-1-3 | reverse complement strand
TGGCATCGATTCCTCACCGACACGTTCGGCGATGACGCCGACGGTCACGAGGTGATCGGCTTTCTGCATGAACTGCTGGGCTACTCCCTCACCGGCGACGTCGGCGGCCAGGTCATGCCCTTCCTGTTCGGCTCCGGCAAGAACGGCAAGAGTGTCCTGCTCGACGTCCTGATGAAACTCCTGGGCGACTACGCGGACGCCGCACCGCCCGGCTTCCTTATGGCCCGCCCCTATGAGGGACACCCCACCGACCTGGCCGAGCTGCACGGCCGCCGCGTGATCGTGTGCTCCGAGGTCAGACCGGGTGACCGTTTCGACGAGGCCCGCGTCAAACTCCTGACCGGTGGTGACCGCATCAAGGCCCGTCGCATGCGGCAGGACTTCTTCAGCTTCGAACCCACCCACAAACTGTGGCTTCTGGGAAACCACCGACCCGAGGTCGGCACCGGCGGTTTCGCGTTCTGGCGCCGGATGCG
>NZ_JANAVP010000010.1 GCF_024213665.1 Streptomyces sp. A3M-1-3 | reverse complement strand
CGAGCCGTGATCCGCTCCAGCTCCCGCATCCCCGCGTCCTCCCCGTACTCTCCCGGCGCACCGGCCCGGCCACGGATCGTAAGAGCGACACGGCGCCCGGCGCAGCAGAACCCGAGAACGGTCCCGCCGGACAAGGCGGACGATCTTCACCATGGACACCCGCCGCCGACCAGCGCGAGCATCCCGCCCGGCCCGCACACCAGCACCCGTGACCTGCAAACTTCATGTTGCACAGGGCTCACTGCTCCGGCTCCTGGTGTGACCCTGCCTCCCCTCAGGATCGAGGGCCGTGTTGATCCCCGACTCTTCATTGATGAAGATGGGTCACTTGATCATGATGACCCGTTCAAGGCGTCCGACTACAAGATCTCGCCGTTCGAGCTGGAGAGCGCGCTGCTGGAGCACGAGGCGGTGGCGGAGGCCGCGGTCGTCCCGGCGCCGGACCCGCTGCGGCTGGCTGTGCCGAAGGCGTACGTCGTACTCACCGAGGGCTGGGAGCCGGGACCCGATACCGCAAAGGTGCTGTTCGAGCACTCGCGTGCGGTCCTCGCGCCGTACAAGCGGATCCGCCGGATCGAGTTCGCCGAGCTGCCCAAGGCGATCTCAGGCAAGATCCGCCGGATCGAGCTGTGTGAACGGACCGCGGCCGGCTCGAAGGACGAGTACGTCGAGGGACAGAAGCTGGAACGGCCGCGCCGGCCACTCCGGGAGCGGTACACACAGGGGGCCGCTCCCGGCGGGCGGCGGATCAGGCGGACAGCTGAGCCTCGATGGCCGCGGTGACCTCCGCGGCTTCCGGCTCGACGGCCGGGCGGAAGCGGGCGACGACCTCACCCTGCGGGGAGAGCAGGAACTTCTCGAAGTTCCACGTGATGTCGCCCGCCTCACCGGCGGCGTCGGCGGCCTTCGTCAGCTCCGCATACAGCGGGTGCCGGCCGGCGCCGTTGACCTCGGTCTTCTCCAGCATGGGGAAGGTCACCCCGTAGCTGACCGAGCAGAAGGTCTGGATCTCCTCGGAGCTGCCCGGCTCCTGGCCGCCGAACTGGTTGCAGGGCACGCCGAGGACGGTGAAGCCGCGCTCGGCGTACTTCTGCTGAAGGCGCTCGAGGCCCTCGTACTGCGGGGTGAGCCCGCACTTGGAGGCCACGTTCACCAGCAGGACGGCCTTGCCCCGGTAGGCGCCCAGGGTGGTGGGCTCGCCGGTCAGGGTGTGGAGGGGGATGTCGGTCAGACTCATGAGGGCTCCTCGGCAGAAAAAGGGCGTGCACGCCCGATGATGCCCTGTGACGGGCGCGGCTCACAGTTCGCGGCTCGCCGGAGGCCGGGGCCCGGGCGCCGGGCGCAGCTCACAGCCCGCGTCGCATGCACACCCGGGGCCAGCGGTCCAGGCCGTGCGCGGCCTCGGCGCGCAGGATCTCGCGCAGGCCCGGGGTGAGGGCGGGGCCGTCGACCACGTGGAAGCCGAGCCGCGCGTAGTAGGGCGCGTTCCAGGGGACCTCGGCGAAGGTCGTCAGGGTGAGGGCTGTCAGGCCTTCGGCGCGGGCGTGGGCGGCGAGATGGTCGATCAGGGCCCGGCCGACGCCACGGCGCGCGGCTTCCGGACGGACCGAGACCTGCTCGATGTGGGCGGCGCTGTCGACGAGCTCGGCGATCAGATAGCCGACGGGCCGGTCCCGCTCGTCGGTGGCGACCCAGGCGCGTCCCGCGTCCTGGAAGCGGGCCAGCAGGTCGAGCGCCGGTGGCTCGTCGTCGGCGATCGCGGCCATGCCGAGGGCGCGGAAGGGCTCACCGGCGGCGCGTTCGATGCCCTGGAGCGCGGGCAGTTCCGCGGCGGTCGCAAGGCGGATGGGGGCTGGCATACGACGAGTATCGCGCCCCGCCCGTCCCTCCCGAGGGCCGGTCTCAGGCCCCGGTGCTGAGCAGTTCGTCCGCGGGGTCGTTGACGGGCTGCGGCATGCCTGTGAGGTCCATGACGAACAGCGGGATGCCGAGATCGTCCGCGCGCGTCCTGGCCTCGTCCGTATATCCCGCGAGGGAGAAGAAGACACTTACGGCCGAGGTGGTGAGGCCGTTGAGCCAGAGGCATTCGATGTCCCGCAGGACCGCGGGCCGGGTGCTCGGGTCGACCTGGGCGACCAGCCCCGGCGCGCGCAGGTCGATGCCGGACATGGGCCGGTTCTCCGGCTGCCGTACGTCGCGGAAGCCCAGCCAGCGCAGGTAGAGCGCGGCGGCGGTCACCGCGTCCCGGGCGGTCCTGATGGTCACCGGCTGGAAGGCCGGCCGGGGGATCGCCGCGGTGGGCGGCAGCGGGATGTGGGCCGGGAGCGTAGTGGCCGGGCGCGCGGCCGCGCCGGCCTGGCTCGCGGCCGGGTTCGCGGCCTGGCCCCCGGCGCCGTCCGCGTACACCTCCGAGACGGGGCGTACGGGGATACGGACCACCGTGCCGCAACCGCCGCAGCCGAACTCAGGCTGCGGCCATTCGTCCTCGCGCCCGCAGGCGGGGCAGCGGACGGCCACCCAGGCGTCGGTCCAGGTCCGGTGCGTGATCGGGGACAGAGTCGCGCCGCGCACCAGCGGCGGTGCGATCGGGGCCCCGCAGGCGCACGGGAAGACCGGCGGAGCGTAGGCGTGCTCGCGATGGCAGGCCGGGCAGCGCACCGGCACGGTCTCCGCCATTGGACTTGCCTCCAGCACCAGTTCGGGTCGGGTCGTCAGGGAAGAGTCTGCCGTCTTTCTTGCGACTGACCTACCGATGCACGGCTTTTGGTGGCATCCGCTGTCCCCATTGCCTTGACGCGCTCCGCCGCCGCCTCCTACATTGTTCCGTATAGCAGAACAAGACTTCCGCATTATGGAAACCGGCACGCAGGAGTACACGATGCCTCGAATGACAGCCGCTCGCGCGGCAGTGGAGATCCTCAAGCGCGAAGGCGTTGACGTCGCGTTCGGCGTGCCCGGCGCGGCGATCAACCCCTTCTACGCGGCCCTCAAGGCCGGCGGCGGGATCCGCCACACGCTCGCCCGTCACGTCGAGGGCGCGTCGCACATGGCCGAGGGCTACACCCGGACCAACCCGGGCAACATCGGTGTCTGCATCGGTACGTCCGGCCCGGCCGGCACCGACATGATCACCGGCCTGTACTCCGCGATCGCCGACTCGATCCCGATCCTCTGCATCACGGGCCAGGCGCCGGTCGCCAAGCTCCACAAGGAGGACTTCCAGGCCGTCGACATCGCCTCGATCGCCAAGCCGGTCACCAAGGCCGCGACCACGGTCCTCGAGGCCGCGCAGGTGCCGGGTGTCTTCCAGCAGGCGTTCCACCTCATGCGCTCCGGCCGTCCCGGCCCGGTCCTCATCGACCTGCCGATCGACGTCCAGCTGACGGAGATCGAGTTCGACCCGGAGACCTACGAGCCGCTGCCGGTCTACAAGCCGGCCGCGACCCGCGCCCAGGTCGAGAAGGCGATCGGGTTCCTCCTGGAGTCCGAGCGCCCGCTGATCGTCGCCGGTGGCGGCATCATCAACGCCGACGCCTCCGCGCTGCTGGTCGAGTTCGCCGAACTGACCGGCACGCCGGTCATCCCCACCCTGATGGGCTGGGGCATCATCGCCGACGACCACGAGCTGAACGCCGGCATGGTCGGCCTGCAGACCTCGCACCGCTACGGCAACGCGAACTTCCTGGAGTCGGACTTCGTCCTCGGCATCGGCAACCGCTGGGCCAACCGCCACACCGGCGACCTGGCGGTCTACACCAAGGACCGCAAGTTCGTCCACGTCGACATCGAGCCCACCCAGATCGGCAAGATCTTCGCCCCGGACTACGGCATCGCTTCCGACGCCAAGGCCGCGCTGGAGCTCTTCGTCGAGGTGGCCAAGGAGCTCAAGGCCGCGGGCAAGCTGCCCGACCGCAGCGAGTGGGCCGCCTCCACCCAGGAGCGCAAGGCCACGCTGCAGCGCCGTACGCACTTCGACAACGTGCCGATGAAGCCGCAGCGCGTGTACGAGGAGATGAACAAGGCCTTCGGCCCGGAGACCCGGTACGTCACCACCATCGGTCTCTCCCAGATCGCCGGCGCGCAGATGCTGCACGTCTACAAGCCGCGCCACTGGATCAACTGCGGCCAGGCCGGCCCCCTCGGCTGGACCATCCCGGCCGCGCTGGGTGTCGCCACCGCCGACCCGGAGACCCCGGTCGTCGCCCTCTCCGGTGACTACGACTTCCAGTTCATGCTCGAAGAGCTGGCCGTCGGCGCGCAGCACAAGATCCCGTACGTCCACGTCCTCGTGAACAACGCGTACCTGGGCCTGATCCGTCAGGCGCAGCGCAACCTGGACATCAACTTCCAGGTCAACCTGGAGTTCGAGAACATCAACTCCCCGGAGCTGGGCGTCTACGGCGTCGACCACGTCAAGGTCGTCGAAGGCCTGGGCTGCAAGGCGATCCGCGTCACCGAGCCGGACCAGCTGCTGCCGGCCTTCGAGGAGGCCAAGAAGCTCGCCGCCGAGTTCCGCGTCCCGGTGGTCGTCGAGGCGATCCTCGAGCGCGTCACCAACATCTCGATGGGTGGCGC
This sequence comes from Streptomyces sp. A3M-1-3, assembly GCF_024213665.1. Taxonomy (GTDB): domain Bacteria; phylum Actinomycetota; class Actinomycetes; order Streptomycetales; family Streptomycetaceae; genus Streptomyces. The sequence goes on along the minus strand of NZ_JANAVP010000010.1, from coordinate 214,184 downwards.
CGGTATCGACGCGATCAACGAGTGGGAAGAGCTCGCCACCGAGCCGGGTCACGCCCCCACGGCGATCCGCCCGCTGGTCTGACCCCTGGTCCGACCCGTACCCCTGAAGGCCCCCGCCTCCTCCCTCCGGAGGTACGGGGGCCTTCGGCATCAGCGCGGGCCGAGTTCGGCGTCGACGGCGCCCCGCAGCAGCCGGCGGGCGCGGTCCAGCGTCAGGGACCGTACCCGCGGGGTGTCCTGCAGTTCGCTCAGACGAGGATCAGGAGGATGAAGATCGCGCAGGCAATGATGTTGACCAGCCAGCTGTGGGTGTTCATCCACTCCCGCACCTTCGGAGCGGCGGTTTCCGCCCGTCTGTGGAACAGGAGCCTGGCGATCAACGGCAGTCCGGCTACCAGGACGGTCAGGGCGATGAACGGAAGGGCTTCGGCGAAGCCCGAGTCGCTCTGCACCAGAGCGACTCCGACCGTCAGCATGACCACGATGTCCGAGGGCATCAGCAGGATGACGAGCACGCCCACCTTGAATGCCCTCATCGGACCGGCCGTCATCAGCGTCCCGAGCCATTTCGGCGGTTCGGCCGTTGCACGTCCGACCCAGTTCTTCACCATTCCCGCTGCCAGCAGGCCGACGAGCACGTACTGAATGATGCGCCCGGCTGAACCCTTGTCGGATGAATCGCCCAGATCGACAGCGCTTCCCAGCAGTGCGGCCACGCCCCACATGATGGCCACACCGACTGTCGTCCCGACCGCCACGCCTGCCAGGAATCCCAGCGACGCTCGCACCGCTCTCGGCGTCGTGACGAAGATGACCGCCGACATGATCTGCGGCCCGACCATCATGGTGATGGCCAGTGGGAGGATCTCAACGCTGCTCACGGCACGTCCGTCACGCTCGACTGCGGGGGTTCAGTGCAGGAGCTTTTCCTTGGCCCGCTGGAATTCCGACTCGGACAGATCGCCTCTGGCCTTGAGTTCGGACAGTTTGGTCAGCTCGTCCGCCCCGCCCCCGCCACTGCCGGCTGTCTCCCGGATGTAGGCGTCCATGGCAGCCTGCTGTTCCTGTGCCTGGCGGATTTCGCGCTTGCCCATCTCCTTGCCCCGGACGCACACATAAACCAGCGCGCCGAGGAAGGGAATGATGAGCACGAAGAGCAGCCATCCCGCCTTCACCCATCCATTCATCTGGTGGTCTCGGAAGATGTCGACGATGATCCGGAAGAGCAGCATCAGCCACATGATCCAGAGGAAGATCCACATCACGGTCCAGAAGGCGCCCAGCACGGGATAGTCGTACGCCAGGACCAGATAGGCATCCATAGCTCTCCTCCTGATACTCGCTCTCGGACCCCAGGGGTCCGCTCCCTTCCAGCGTCCTCGTTTCCCGGCAGGAGCCCTCACCCGTCACGGGTGAATCGGGTGTGCCATCGCGTACGCCGTGTGTCGGTGCCCGGCGGCCGGCAGGAGGGCACCAGAATTACGGCCGTGAACCTCTGGCGCTGATGGGGTGCTCCATGTCGGACGATCGAACCAGCAGGGGGTGCTGCAGCCCTTCCCGCCCCGCCGGACCGCCGGGCGTCGAAGCCCTGCCGCCCGGTGCCGCCTCGGGTGCGTCGCAGACGGAGGGCATGGTGCGCCTGGCCACGGACCGTTTCCTGATGGGGTCCGAGGACCACTGGTCCGTGCCTGGTGACGGCGAGGGACCGGTGCACGCGGTGCGTCTGTCGCCGTACTGGATCGACTCCTGCGCCGTCTCAAATGTGCAGTTCGGCGCCTTCATCGAGGCGACCGCGCACGTCACGGACGCGGAACGCCACGGCTGGTCGTTCGTCTTCGCCGGCCTGCTGCGCGATGACTTCCCGGACACCCGGGCCGTCGAACAAGCTCCCTGGTGGCGGCAGGTGTACGGGGCATGCTGGCGGCACCCGGAAGGCCCCGACTCGCATGTCGAGGACCGCGCTGACCACCCGGTCGTCCACGTTTCGTGGAAGGACGCCCATGCGTACGCCGCATGGGCGGGCAGGCGGCTGCCGAGCGAGGCCGAGTGGGAGTACGCCGCCCGCGGAGGTCTGGAGCAGCGGCCCTTTCCGTGGGGCGATGAGCTCGAACCGGGTGGGGAGCACAGGATGAACGTGTGGCAGGGCAGCTTCCCCGACCACAACACCCGCGACGACGGGTGGTACGGCACGGCGCCGGTGACGTGCTGCGGGCCCAATGGCCACGGGTTGTACAACGTCTGCGGCAATGTGTGGGAGTGGTGCGCCGACCGGTATTCGCCCGCGTATTACCGTCGCAGCCCCCAGGAGAATCCGACAGGCCCCCCGGTGGGGCTCGAGCGGGTGATCCGCGGTGGGTCCTACCTCTGCCACGCCTCCTACTGCCGCCGCTACCGGGTTGCCGCCCGCAGCGGCAGCACCCCGGACAGCAGCACCGGCAATCAGGGTTTCCGCTGCGCGCGTGACGATGCACCGGTGGCGCGGTGAGCGGCGGTGCGTGGACGGACGTGGCGATGGCCGCTGTCACCGCCGGCTATGCCGTGTGCTCACGGCGGCTCTCCTCATCGCCCGTCACCTCTGCGATGGTGTTCACCGGCTTCGGGGTGCTCATCGGGCCGTTGGGGCTCGATCTGCTCGACCTGGAACACGACGCCGGTCCGGTGCTGACGCTGGTCGAGACCGCCCTGGCCCTGGTGCTCTTCACCGATGCGATGACCGTGCGACGGCGGGACCTGCGCAGCGGCGGGTTCCTCCCGGCTCGGCTGCTGGGGATCGGGCTGCCCCTGACCATCGGTGCGGGCTGGCTGCTGGCCTGGCCGCTGTTGCCGGGGCTGACGGCGTGGGAGCTCGCCCTGGTCGGTGCGGTCCTCGCCCCCACGGACGCCGCTCTGGGCAGGACGGCCATCACCAGCCCTCGCGTCCCGGCACTCGTACGGCATGGCCTGAACGCCGAGAGCGGCCTCAACGACGGCATGGTGCTGCCGTTCTTCGTTCTCTTCCTCGCGGCGCTGCCCGGGACGACGGCCTCGGAAGAGGGTGTGGCAGGGATCTTCTGGCGCGCGCTGGTCCTCAGCACCGCGCTGGGCCTGGCTGTCGGGTGGTTCGGCGGGCGGCTGCTGCAGTCGGCGCGCGCCAGGGGCTGGCTGACCCCCGTGTGGGGGCAGGTCTTCGTGCTTGCCGTTGCCGCGGGTTCGTACGCGCTGGCGGTCGTCACGGAGGGCAGCGGCTTCATCGCCGCGTGGGTCGCAGGCTTCGCGTTCTCGGCCGCTCTGCGCAGTAGCGCGGCGCAGGAAGAGTCGCACGAAGACTCACGCGAAGCGAAAAGCGCGGACCGGCCTGCCGACTTCGTCGAGAACCTCGCCGAGCTGCTGACCGCGCTGTGTTTCCTGGTCTTCGGCGCGGTACTCCTCGGACCGGCACTGGAGCATCTGAACTGGCGGATCGTCGCCTACGCGCTGCTCAGCCTCACGGTGGTGAGGATGTTGCCGGTCGCCCTCTCACTGATGGGGAGCAGACTGCGACCGCCCACAGTGGCGTACATCGGCTGGTTCGGTCCGCGCGGTCTCGCGTCCATCGTCTTCGGGCTCCTGGTGGTGGAAGAACATGTCGCAGGGGTCGAGCTGCTGGGCAGGGTGGTCGCCATCACCGTCGGCCTCAGCATCCTCCTGCACGGCATGTCGGCGGTCGCCCTCTCTCATCGCTACGGAGCGTGGCACACGGCAGCGGCGGCCGGCCCGGTGAAGCTGCGGGAAGATACGCCGGCACCCGCCGGGCGCCGAAGGCCGGGGCCTCTCGACGAGCCCGAACAGTGAGCCGGCGCGTCGCCGGGCTACTACGTCAGGCGCTCTCAGCGGTGACCAGTCCCGTGCGTGCGGCGTCCGTGAGTGCCTGGAATTCGCGCTCGTTCTGGTCGGAGTAGAGCTCGGCGAACTCCGCCAGCGCCCGGTCGAAACTGTCCTTGCTGCCGAGGTAGGCGGCAATGGCGATCCGGTCGCATCGCGTCCCGGTACGCCCGGACGGTCCCCCGGACGACGGAATCGCGCTGCTTCACCGAGAAGTCGTTGGCCCGACCGGCGATCACAAAGCTCGCCGCGAGCCGCTTGACGTCCCACTCCCGCGGGCCCGGCGGGTCTCGTCGAAGTCGTTGATGTCGAAGACCAGACGCCGTTCGGCGGAGGCGAGCAGCCGGAAATTCAGCAGGTGGGCATCCCCGCAGAGCTGCGCGGCACGCGAAGGGCGGACTGGCGCTCGATGGTTCCGACAGGGTGGGCCGGTTCGCCGGCGGTTCGAACCCGGCATGGACGGAGCGTGGCACTCGCTCGCGGGCTGCCTTGCCGAGGGCAGCCCGCTCGTGCGGGCCAGGTGTGCGCGCGGTGTCGTCGCTGTCAGCGCGAAGTCTCCTTGAGGCTCAGACCCGGTCAGTCCGGCAGCCGGCGCATCTCGACGACGTGCAGGCCCAAGTCCTGGAAGCGCAAGAGCAATCCGTACAGATGCGCCTCGTCGGTGACAGGGCCGAAGAGCAGTGTCTGCGGCGGGGTGGGCAGTTCCTCAAGCTCGGGGAATGCCTCTGCAATGGGCCTGGACAGGCGGCCGGTGATGCGGAACTCGTAACGCATGCCCGCACTTCCCAATGTCCTGGATGGTCTCGTGGAATCGTCCTCCTTGCATGCTGTCCGACGTACGACCGGTGCGGCATCACCCGGATGAGGTGAGCTCGCATGTCGAGCCCGCATGTCGAGCCCGCATGTCGAGCCCGCATGCCGCCGTCACAGCAGGTGGAACTCCCGGGCGCGCCGGACCGCATCGCTGCGCCGGGAAACGGAAAGCTTGCGGTAGATACTCCGCAGATGTGTCTTCACCGTATTGACGGACACATACAGCTCTGCCGCGATCTCTTCCGTCGACATCATCTGTGCGGCAAGCCGCAGCACGTCGACTTCGCGGTCGCTGACCGACTCGACGAGGTCTGAGTGGCGCGCAGGGGCGCCATCCGCGGATGGAAGGTTGTCGACGGCTGTCGTGCGCTCGGTGAGCCAAGGCTGGGCACTGGCGAGTTCGGGCCGGTGGTCGAGCAGGTGGCGAAGCCAGGGCGCGGCTCCCTTCAGGTCGGCCGGCATGCCGGCGACGAGCCGCTCCAGCCGGTGGGTGTCGGGGCCGGTGAGCACGCCGCCGAGGGCAAGATGATCGACGATCAGGGAGGTGGCGTACTCCCAGTCCCCTGCTGCGGCCGCGTGCTCCATGGCTTCCCCGATCAGCCCTGCGTCCGCGAACCAGCGTGCGGCGAGGCGATGCAGCTCCGGTTCGAGGCGGAGCCGGTGGCTGCGCAGATACGCGCGGAGAACCTCGGTGAACAGCGGGTGGAAGCGGAACCACGACGTGCCACCGATCGGTTCGACGAAGGCGTTGGCGTGGGTGAGCCCGGCCAGGATCTCTTCCGCGTCATCGCGTCCGGTCAGCCGGTTCGCAAGTTGCGGATGCACCCGGTCCAGGATGCTCGTGCGCACCAGCAGGTCCTGGGTGGCAGCGGGCTGGGCCTCGACGACTTCGGCCAGCAAGTAGTCGGCAACGGCGCTCTGGGACAGGGCGAACGACCGGGCGAAGCCGGTCGGGTCGTCGGCCCGCTGCATGGCCAGGACACACAGGCGCAATCCGGCGGCCCAGCCCTCGCTGCGCCGGGTGAGAGCGTCTACGGTCTCCGCCGGCGACGCCAGGCCGTGTCGCCGCAGCAGTGCCGCGGTCTCGTGCCGGGTGAATGCCAGGTCTGCGCCGCGGATCTCGCGGATGCTGTCTTCGGCGCGGTAGCGGTGCAGGGGGAGCAGCGGGTCGACGCGGCTGATCAGCACCAGCCGCAGCCGCGGTTCCGCATGATTGAGGATGAAGTCCAGGCCCGAGGCCACCTCGCGGTCGGGCACCCGGTCGAGGCCGTCGAGTACGAGAACCACCGGCTCAGGCCGGCGGGCCAGCGCGGAAGCGAGCCGGACGAGCAGGGAGTGGTCGACGTTGTCGGCGCGTGCAGGGGAGCCGACATCCTCGGGCAGTGCCACCCGGTGGTGACGGAAGGCTTCGAGGACGTAGGCCCAGAACACGCCGGGGGCGCTGTCGTCGTCCTCCAGGGTCAGCCAGACGACCGGCTGCCGTGCGGTCGCACCAGCCGCCCACGCGGCGGCGAGCACGGTCTTCCCGGCGCCGGCCGGGCCCGTGATCAGGGTCAGCCGTCCCGCCGTTCCCTCGGTGAAGCTGTCCAGCAGGCGCTTGCGGCGTACGAACGTGCCTGCCACGGCCGGTACGGAGAACTTCGCGGTGAGCAAGGGGTCACCCGTCGGTGCCAGCTGTGACCCTCTGCTGCTGGGGGGCATGGGCAACCACCATCTGGTTGTCGGCTGCCTTGTCCTGCCGACCAAAGGCAACGTGCCGGTCGGCGCTGGTGCCATTCGTGCTGATGGCATTCGTGCCGACACGCCAATTTTCACAGCGCCTGTTCATGATCGCCAGGCAGAGCGGCCGCGGCCGGGTCGGCGCGTACGCGGAAATCACTCGGAACGGGTGAAAAGCCCCACCCCTGGAAGGGGATGCGCCGGCTCGGCCCGCAGCCGTGCAATGAGTCACAGGCAGCGGCGGGAGGGTCCCATGGACATCGTTTCCGGCGCGCGGGGCGCCGGGGCGAGGCGGTGGTTCGCGCGTGCGGCGATTTGCGCCGGGGCCGCGTCCGTACTTGTGCTGCTGGTGTTCGCGGGGATCAAGAGTGTCGCCCTGGTGGGCCTGGGGCTGGGCGGACTGGCCCTCAGCGCAGCATCCGCGTGGTGGACGCTGACGCGCCGTGGACCCGGCAGGATTGTCGCGTTCGCGGTAGGGGCAGCCGCACCCGCGGCCGTGCTCGTGCTCTATGCGCTGGCCGATCTGCTCTGGGTCGTCATCGTCTCCCTCGGGCTGTGGGCTGGAGCGGTCTCCGCAGGGCGGGTTGCGCTCAGAGGCATCAGGACGGTGCGCGCTCCGGAATACCCGGCTCATCCCCCCGAGCATCCGTTCCTGATCATGAATCCACGATCGGGCGGCGGAAAGGTGGGAGAATTCCGCCTCAAGGAACAGGCCGAGACCCTCGGCGCCGACGTCCTGGTGCTGGATCCCGGCCATCCACATGATGTCGTCGAGCTCGCGCGCAGGGCCGTCACCGATGGTGCCGACCTGCTCGGTGTCGCGGGCGGTGACGGTACGCAGGCTCTGGTCGCGGCGGTGGCCGCGGAACACGGCATTCCCTTCCTGGTCCTCCCGGCCGGTACACGCAACCACTTCGCCCTGGATCTGGGCCTCGACCGGGACGACCCTTCGACGTCCCTGAACGCGCTCACCGACGGCGTAGAACTCCGTGTCGACCTTGGCTTCATCGGTGAGCGCGCCTTCGTCAACAACGCCTCCTTCGGCACATACGCGGCCGTGGTGCAGAGCCCCGCGTACCGCCATGACAAGGTCCGCACCATCCTGCGGATGCTTCCGGACCTGCTGACCCACCAGCGCGGCCCCCGGCTGGCCGTGCTCGCCGCGGGCGCGGCCATCGATGAGCCCCAGGCCGTGCTGGTGAGCAACAATCGGTACCGGGTGGGCGACCATGCCGGACTGGGTCGCCGGGACCGGCTGGATTCCGGTGTACTCGGGGTCCTGGGCATCAAGGTCGACAGCGCGGCGCAGGCGGCCGGCATGCTCCGCGGCAGACAAGCGCGCGGACTCACTTCGCTGACCGTCCGCGAGGTGGTCGTCGACGCCGACGAGCCCGAGATCCAGGTCGGCGTGGACGGCGAGGCGCTCACCCTGCCGACGCCCGTGCGCTGCGTGATCCGGCCGCGAGCCCTGCGCGTACGGGTTCCGCGGAGCCGCCCCGGCGTGCCCCGGACGAGGCCGCCGATGGACTGGCGGCGGCTGGGGAAGCTCGCGCGGGGAAGTTGAGGACCCGACCGCTTCCGGATGGGCCGGTTCTCACCCGCGCAGGGTGAGGCTGCAGGGCGAGTGATCACCGCATGCTGGCGACAGGACTGGCGCGGGCCTTCACGTTCACGATCACGGGTGTCCGCGGTTGTCCCGGATCGCAGGCCCAGGCGGAATTCGAGAGAGGGCAGCACTCATGGCTGACATCCAGCGGCATATCCTGCCGATCCCGGACGTGCCGCGGTTCGGGCCGATCACATATGACGCGAAGGACCCCGACACGTCCTTCGCCCCCATCCAGCCGTTGCGTCCACCGGAGGGCGCGCCGAACGTCATGGTGATCATGCTCGATGACGTCGGCTTCGGTGCGCCCAGTGCCTTCGGCGGGCCCTGCGCGACCCCGGTCTTCGAGCGCCTGGCCACGGGAGGTCTCCGTTTCACCCGGTTCCACACGACTGCGCTGTGTTCGCCGACCCGTCAGGCGCTGCTGACCGGACGAAACCATCACTCGGTGGGGATGGGCGGCATCACCGAGATCGCCACCTCGGCCCCCGGCTACAACTCGCTGCGCCCCAACACCAAGGCGCCGCTCGCCGAGATCCTGAAGCTGAACGGCTACTCGACGGCGCAGTTCGGCAAGTGCCACGAGGTGCCGGTGTGGCAGACGAGCCCGGCCGGGCCGTTCGACGCCTGGCCCACGGGCGGGGGCGGCTTCGAGCACTTCTACGGCTTCGTCGGTGGTGAGACCAACCAGTACGACCCCGCGCTGTACGACGGGACGAGGCCGATCGATCCGCCCCGGACTGCCGAGGAGGGCTACCACCTCACCGAGGACCTCACCGACCAGGCCATCGCATGGGTGCGCCAGCAGAACACCCTGATGCCTGACAAGCCGTTCTTCTGCTACTTCGTGCCCGGTGCCACGCACGCGCCGCACCATGTACCCAAGGAGTGGGCCGACCGTTACCGGGGCCGGTTCGACCAGGGCTGGGACGCGATCCGGGAGGAGACCCTCGCCCGGCAGAAGGAACTCGGAGTGGTGCCGCAGAACGCCGACCTGACCACGCGTCACGCGGAGATCCCCGCCTGGGACGAGATCGAGCCCGGACTCCGGCCCGTGCTCGCCCGGCAGATGGAGGTCTACGCTGGCTTCCTCGAGCACACCGACCACCACGTCGGCCGGCTCCTCAAGGCTCTCGAAGACCTCGGCATCTTCGACGACACACTGCTGTACGTGATCACCGGCGACAACGGCGCCTCCGCCGAGGGCGGATTGCGTGGCTCATTCAACGAGCTCCTCGCCTTCAACGGCATGGCCGACGTCGAGACGCCGGAGTTCATGGCCGCCCGGATCGACAAGTTCGGTACGCCGGAGGCCTACAACCACTACGCGGTCGGCTGGGCGCACGCCATGGACACGCCCTACCAGTGGACCAAGCAGGTCGCCTCGCACTGGGGCGGAACCCGCAACGGCACCCTCGTCCACTGGCCGCGCGGCATCCGGGCCGCAGGAGAGGTCCGCAGCCAGTTCTGCCACGTCATCGACGTCGCCCCGACGATCCTGGAGGCCGCAGGGCTCCCCGAGCCGACGACGGTCAACGGAGTCCAGCAGTCGCCGATGGAGGGCATCTCGATGCTCTACACGTTCGACGACGCCGGCGCCCCCGAGCGCCACGACCAGCAGTACTTCGAGATGTTCGGCAACCGCGGCATTTACCACAAGGGCTGGTCCGCCGTCACCAAGCACCGCACCCCATGGGTGCTCGGCGCGGGATACGCCGTCGCCTTCGACGACGACGTGTGGGAGCTGTACGACGGCTCCAAGGACCCCAGCCAGGCACACGACCTGGCCGCCGAGATGCCGGACAAGCTGCACGAGCTGCAGCGGCTCTGGCTGATCGAGGCAACCAGGTACAACGTCCTGCCGTTGGACGACCGTACGGCCGAGCGGTTCAACGCCGAGATCGCCGGACGGCCCGAACTCATCAAGGGTGAATCCCAGCTGTTGTACGGCGGCATGGGCCGGCTGAGCGAGAGCAGCATGGTCAACGTCAAGAACAAGTCGTTCTCCGTCACCGCCGAGATCGCGTCCACCAACGGCCCCGTCTCGGGCGTCATCCTCGCCCAGGGCGGAAGCTTCGGCGGCTGGAGCCTGTACGCCAAGCAGGGCCGGGCGAAGTTCGCCTACAACCTCTGCGCCCTGGAGACCTCCGAGATCGAGGCGGACCGTCCCGTTCCGTCCGGTGAACACCAGGTGCGCATGGAGTTCGCCTACGACGGCGGCGGCCTCGGCAAGGGCGGCACCGTCTCGCTGTTCTACGACGGCGACAAGGTCGGCGAAGGCCATGTCGAGCACACAATGCCCTTCGTGTTCTCCGCGGACGAGACCGCGGACGTCGGACAGGACAGCGGCACCCCGGTCGCCCTCGACTACGACACCACGAACGGCGCTTTCACCGGCGACATCCACTGGGTCCAGGTCGACACCGGCGCGAACGACTCCGACCACTACATCAAGCCCGAGGAGCGCATCCGCATCGCCATGGCGCGTCAGTGATCGGGCAACTGGTTCCCCGGTGACCCACCGCGCGTGGCCCCGACCCGGCCCGTCGCAGCCGGCAGAGAGATCTTGTCGCCCCAGCGCGCCACGGAATCGGCGGTGCGCTCGGCCGTACCCCGCACGGCGCGCGGCAGTCGGCCGGGTCCGATCAGATAGGCGCCGAGAGCGACGATCACGCCGAGCACGATCACGGTGCGGAGAGTCATGCGCAGGAAGTGCACGAGCGTGTCGAAGACCGCTGCGGCGGCGGCCTCGGACTGCACCTGGGCGGGCAGGTGGTCGAGGTAGTAGCGGCGGGCGATGACCAGGACGATGGAAACGATCAGGCAGGCCAGGGCGGCACCGATGGCGGTCTTGGCGAGGGCGCGTCTGCGGTGACGGGCGAGCAGCACCCCGGCCGCGCCGAGGAGCACGGTGATGACCGGCATCCAGTTCCCGATCACATCGAACGCATGGGCTGCGTCCTGGATCTTGCCAAGCTTGGCGGACTTGAAGAGGACCATCTGCTTGTTGACATCGGGAATCTTCGAGGCCGGTCCTGATCCATTTCCGCTCACGAAACCGGGAAGGGCACCCCGGCCAGCCCGAACCAGCGAACCCCGTTATCCCTGACTTGTGGTGGCCTGCAGGCTGCCTGAAGCCAAATCACCAACCGCGGTGCACCACAACCCCTCCGGTGCATTGCTGGACATGAGACGCGGATGGCGCCATGGGGTTCTATGCCGAGCGAGTCGTGCCGCGGATTGTCAACGTCGCCTGCGGGGTCAAGGCAGCCGAACCGCTACGGCGCCGAGTCTGCGACGGCCTGAAGGGCGACATCGTCGAGATCGGGTTCGGGACGGGGCACAACGTTCCCTTCTACCCGGCGGCTGTCACCGGCGTGGCCGCGGTCGAGCCTTCCGATGTCGGGTGGAGGCTTGCCGGCGAACGCGTCAGGGCGTCAGGCATCCCCGTACGGCGCGCCGGGCTGGACGGCCAGTCGTTGCCCTTCGAAGACGACGGTTTTGACGCCGCGCTGTCCACCTGGACGCTCTGCACCATTCCCGATGCCGATGCCGATGCCGATGCCGCTCTGCGCGAAGTGCGGCGCGTGCTCAAGCCCGGTGGGACTTTGCATTTCATCGAGCACGGGCTGGCCCCGGAAGAGGACGAGAACGTCCGCCGCTGGCAACGACGCTTGGAGCCGTTGAACAAGCGGCTCTTCGGCGGGTGTCACCTCACCCGGCCGATCGTCGACATGCTGACGAGCGCAGGGTTCACGATCACGGAACTCGACGTCTTCTACGAGAAGGGCGCACCGAAGCCCATGGGCGCGGACTCCCTCGGCATCGCCCTGTCTGCATAGCCTCGATCCACCTCGGTGGATCGAGGCTGAGGGCCAACCCATCTGGGAGCCTGTCCACCATGGCCGTGCCCCCGATCGACCTCGACGACTTGCCCGCCCGAGTCCGAACCGCCATCGAGGCCGAGACGGGCGGGATCTTCAAGGCCGAGACAGTCTCCGCGGGCCTGAACAGCGCCCGCTGCGCGCGTGTCCACACCACCGCCGGAACCATGTTCCTCAAGGGGCTACGTAGCGATCACCTTCGAGGTGATCGACGGGCACCACGCCGACTACTCCACCGCGGAGCCCCGTGGCTGGACCCCGCGTTCTTGAGTGAAAGAATGTGGACCGAAATCGCAGGAGATCACCCCGATGCCTGGACGGCCCGCATGCTCGAAGCCGCGCGCCGATGGCACCTGCACCGGAGTACGTAGCTCTCCGCTGAGCACACCTTGGAGCTGCGGTTACTCCCCGGCCGCTTCGAGGAGGATCCCCGCCAGTTCGCTCGGTTGGGAGAACATCGGCCAGTGCCCGGTGTCCATTTCGACCAGCCGCCAGTGCTCGCTGGTCAGCAGCTTGGACACGTCGTCGCTTGGCTCGGCGCCGTCGAGCAGGCACTTGATGTACGTCGCCGGAAGCTCGCCGAGTGGCCGTGCCAGCACGGCCGGCTCGGTCAGCGTGCCCCCCGGGTGCGGCGTCGAGCCGCCTACAATCCGTGCTACCTGCTCATGGGTGAGGCCCTGTCCGTCGTAGTCGGCCGCGGTCAGCGGTGCCCAGAAGCCGCCGTTCCCGGCGATCGAAGCCTCCAGCTTCGCCGGGCCCTCCCACCAGCCGGAGGCGAACGACTCGCGCTCGGTCGGAACAGTGGAGTCGACGAAGACCACGCGGGCCAGCCGGTCGCCGATCCGCTCGGCGGCCTGACCGACCGGGATGCCCGAGTAGCTGTGCCCGACGAGGACGACGTCGCGCAGATCATTTCGTTCGACTTCGTCGACGATGTCCTGAACGTGAGTCTGCTGCCCGGCCGGCAAGCTCTGCTTGTCGGCGAGGCCGGACAGCGTCACTGGGTGGGCGCCGTGGCCGGCCGCACGCAGCTGCGGCACCACCTCGTCCCACGCCCACGATCCGAGCCACGCGCCTGCGACCAGTACGAATTCCGTCATGGCGCCAACGTAGCGGAGCGGTCTGACAACCGCTCTGGTCACCGTACGCAACAGAGCGCCGTGTCACGGGACCGTCCGTGACTCGGCGCTCTGGCTGTGCGGTTGGTACCGCCCGACGGAACGAGGCTGGCGCGACAGGACGTTCGCACCGCCGGGCGGAGACTGGCGGGTGACGCAGATGTGGCTGGGACCGCGGCGGGGGCGAATGGTCTCCTGGTTGTCCGCTTCCCTCAGGTCAAGAGGCGGGCCCGGAGCCTTTACCACCGCACTGGCTCGCTCGCCGCCGCGGTCCTCGTCCTCCCGTACCGCGTGACCACCCCTCATCCGGGTCCGCGGTGCGGGCTCGGCACCCGGGGCCTGACCTCCCATCAGGGTCCGGGCGCAGCCTGGTTGCTCCTAGTCCTCGCGCAGGGCGCGGACGGCCTCCTCGACGCGCTTGCCGTACTCGGCGTCTGCGGCGTGGAAGTGAGCGAGGTTCTTCTCGATGACGTCGTCGCGGGTGACCTGCGAGAGGCCGCCGGCGATGTTGGCCACGAGACGGCCCTTCTCGTCCTCGGACATCAGACGGTAGAGCTCGCCCGCCTGGAAGAAGTCGTCGTCCTTGGTGTGCAGCGGGGCCTCGTGCGTGCCGGTGTAGCCGTGGATCGCCAGCGGGGCGGACAGCGGCTGACCGGTCTCGGCCGGGCCCTGGTACGAGTTGGGCTCGTAGTTCTTGTCGTGGCGCGAGCCGTTGCGCAGGGCCATGGCACCGTCACGGCCGTAGTTGACGGCCTCCGTCGCCTTCGGCGCGTTCACCGGCAGCAGGGTGTGGTTGACGCCCAGGCGGTAGCGGTGGGCGTCCGCGTAGGCGAAGAGACGGCCCTGGAGCATCTTGTCGGGCGACGGTCCGATACCCGGAACGAAGTTGTTCGGGGAGAAGGCTGCCTGCTCGACCTCGGCGAAGACGTTCTCCGGGTTGCGGTCGAGCACCAGGCGGCCGACACGCTGGAGCGGGTAGTCCGCGTGCGGCCACACCTTGGTGAGGTCGAACGGGTTGAAGCGGTAGTCCGCTGCCTCGGCGCCCGGCATGACCTGGACGTACAGGGTCCACGAGGGGTTCACACCGCGCTCGATCGCCTGCAGGAGGTCCGTCTGGTGCGAGTTGGCGTCCTGGCCGACCAGCTCGGCGGCCTGCTCGGCGCTCAGGGAGCGGACGCCCTGGTTCGTCTTGAAGTGGTACTTGACGAAGAAGGCCTCGCCCTGGGCGTTCGTCCACTGGTAGGTGTGCGAGCCGTAGCCGTTCATGTGACGGTACGAGGCGGGGATACCGCGGTCGCCCATCAGCCAGGTGACCTGGTGCGTCGCCTCGGGGGCGTGCGCCCAGAAGTCCCAGACGTTGTCCGGCTCCTGCTTGCCCGTGAAGGGGTCGCGCTTCTGGGAGTGGATGAAGTCGGGGAACTTGATCGGGTCCTTGATGAAGAACACCGGGGTGTTGTTGCCGACGAGGTCGTAGTTGCCCTCTTCGGTGTAGAACTTCAGGGCGAAGCCGCGCGGGTCACGGACCGCGTCCGCGCCACCGAGGGAGTCGGCGACGGTCGAGAAGCGGATGAAAGTCTCGGTCCGCTTGCCGACCTCGCCCAGGAAGTTGGCGCTGGTGAAGCCGGTGACGTCGTCGGTCACCTCGAAGTAGCCGTAGGCACCGGAGCCGCGGGCGTGCACGACACGCTCCGGGATGCGCTCGCGGTTGAAGCGGGCGAGCTTCTCCAGCAGGTGCTGGTCCTGCAGGAGGAGCGGGCCACCGACGCCGGCGGTGGAGGAATTCTGATTATCGGCGACCGGGGCGCCGGACTCGGTCGTCAGCGTTCGCTTCGACATGGTGACCTTCCGCGTGCGGGGAGCTGCTGACGGAAAACGGCTTCCGTCAATGTGGAGCCTAAGTTCGGGCTGAACGCAGCGTCAACAGTTTGTTGAAGAAAGATGAAGGGGTGTTCCGGACGGCGCCGGCGCTTGGGCGCGACAGGACAGGTGTCAGCACCGGCACCGTCCGGAATTCCAGGGCGGGCCATCAGGCCCGGGGAGGGTCAGACCCGCGGGTCAGACCGCGGGTCAGACCTGCTGGCCGGAGAGGCGCTCGACGGCGCGCAGCAGGGCCGAGTGGTCCAGGCCGCCGTCGCCCTGGGCGCGCAGCGAGGCGACCAGCTGGGCGACGACGGCGCCGACCGGGAGAGCGGCGCCGACGTTGCGGGCGGCGTCGGTGACGATGCCCATGTCCTTGTGGTGCAGGTCGATCCGGAAGCCGGGCTTGAAGTCCCGGTTCAGGAAGTTGTCCTTCTTGCGGGTCAGGACCGTCGAGCCGGCCAGACCGCCGCCCAGCACGTCCAGGGCGGCCTGGAGGTTCACGCCGGACTTCTCGAGGAAGACGACGGCCTCGGCGCACGCCTGGATGTTGACCGCGACGATGAGCTGGTTGGCGGCCTTGACCGTCTGGCCGGAGCCGTGCGGGCCGCACAGGACGATGGTCTTGCCCAGCGCCTCGAGGATCGGCAGGGCGCTGTCGAAGTCGGCCTGGTCGCCACCGACCATGATCGACAGTACGGCCTCGATCGCACCGGCCTCGCCGCCGGAGACCGGGGCGTCCAGGACACGGATGCCCTTCTCGGCCGCGTTCTTCGCGAGGTCCACGGAGGTCTGCGGGGTGATCGACGACATGTCGATGACGAGGGCGCCGGACCTGGCGTTCTCCAGGATGCCGTTCTCGCCGTACGAGATGGCCTCGACCTGCGGGGAGGCGGGGACCATCGTGATGACGACGTCGGCGTCCTTGACGGCCTCGGCGATCGAGGACGCGCCCTTGCCGCCGGCCGCGACGAAGCGGTCGATCTTGTCCTGCTCCAGCGTGAAGCCGGTGACGTCGTAGCCCGCCTTCAGCAGGTTCTCGGACATGGGCGAGCCCATGATGCCGAGGCCGATCCACGCGATCTTGGGGAGATTGCTCATTAGGGGTGCCTCTCTAAAAACTTTGGTACGAAGAGTCAGTGGCCCGCGCGGGCCTCGGCCGGCAGCCAGCCGAAGGACTCGGCGCTCGGGGCGTCGCCGGCCTTGTACTCCAGGCCGACCCAGCCGTCGTAGCCCGCCTTCCGGAGGCTGTCCAGCAGGTCCTCCAGCGGCAGCGAACCCGTGCCGGGGGCGCCGCGGCCCGGGTTGTCGGCGATCTGGACGTGTCCGGTCTTGTCGGCGTACGTTGCGATGGCCTGGGGCAGGTCCTCGCCGTTCATCGACAGGTGGTACAGGTCCAGCAGGAACTTGGCGTTGCCCAGTCCCGTGGCCGCGTTGACCTTGTCCACGACCTCGATCGCGGCCGGGGCGCTCACCAGCGGGTAGAGCGGTGACTCGGGCTTGTTGAGCGTCTCGATCAGGAGGATCGCCCCGACCCGGTCGGCGGCGCGGGCCGCGCGCACCAGGTTCTCCAGGGCGAGCTCGTCCTGGACGGCGGGGTCGACGCCGTCGACGCGGTTGCCGTAGAGCGCGTTGAGCGCCTTGCAGCCGACCGAGGCGGCGAAGTCGGCCGCCACGTCGATGTTGGCGCGGAAGCGGTCCGACTCCTCACCGGGTACCGAGACCGCGCCGCGGTCCGGGCCCGGGAGCTGTCCGGCGTAGAAGTTCAGGCCCACCAGCTGGGTGCCGGCATCCTCCAGCGCCTTCTTGAGGGCGTCGAGTTCGGCCTGCGGCGGGGTGGGGGTCTCGATCCAGGGCCACCACAGCTCGACCGCCGTGAAGCCCGCCGCGGCGGCGGCAGCGGGGCGCTCCAGGAGCGGGAGTTCCGTGAAGAGGATCGACAGGTTCACATCGAAGCGCTGGTCCGAGCCGCGCTTGTCCGAAAGAAGAGGGGCCATGAGGGGTTATGCGCTCCTTCCGTATTGCGGAAGTTCATTTCTGCTTGATGGAAGAGTGCCCCGAAGGGCGGAGGACTGTCAAGAGCGACCCACAAAAAAATGCCCCCCCGAGCGGGGAGGCGGAAGCCACGTCCTGGCTTCTGTCGTCCCAGCTCGGGAGGCGGTCTGTACGGAGAGCCGTACCGACTTTCGTACGAAACTACAGCGCGTCGACGGCGCTCACCTTCCAGCCGCCCGAGGTGAGAGTCAGCGTCATCCGCACCCGGTTCAGGTCGACACGGTCCCCCGTGACCTGAGTGCTCCGGGTGACCTGGTTGACGAAGAGCAGGACGACAGCCCTGTCCGGCGAAGCCGACACCACCGAGGCCGCCGGGGCGCCGCCGCCCGGCGGTTTCACCACCGTGGCCTTGACCACCCCCTGGTACTTCTTCGCCGTGGGCGCCACCACCGCCTTGGTCGTCCTGCGGTACTCGTCCCGGAAGGAACCGGTCAGATGACCGAGCGCCGCCGCGAAGTTCTGGTCGAGGCGCCGGTGGTCGTACGAGAGGACGACGGGCGCCGCCTTCCGCGCGGCGGCGAGCGCCTGCACCCGTGCCGCGTCCGTCCGCCTGCCGTCCCAGTACGTCCACCCGAGCACCGCCGCCGCGACCAGCCCGGCCACGACCACGACGGCGAGCACGGCGCTGACCAGCCCGCGCCGCCGCCCTCGCGACGGCCCCGAGCGGGCCTCCCCGGACGAGGCGTGTCCGGCCTCCTCCGGTGCCTCCGACGGCTCCGGTGCCTCCGGCGCGGGGCTCGGGTCCTCCACGCGCAGTACGGGTCCGGCGTGCTGTTCCGGTGGCCGCTGCCCGGACTCGTCATCGGCGTCGTCCTCACGGCCTTCGGCCGCGGCGAGGCCGGCGCGCTCGGTGCGCCTGGCCGCCGCGCGGGCGGCCGCGGTCACGGAGCGGCGGCCGGGCGAGCCGGCGCCGCGGCCTCGGGTGGTCGTGTTCGCCACGGTGTCTCTCCTCACTGGTGGTACGGGTATGCGCGTCAGCCGACGAACTCGACGTTGGACGTCAGCCAGCGGCCGTCCTCGCGTACGAGGTCGAGCTGCAGCCGGTAGGTGCGGGCCTGCCCCTCGGGGGCGGCGGTGTTGATCACCTTGCTGTCGGCGACCAACAGGACGCGGGCCGTGCGCTCGTCGGCCCGGGTGATGCCCGCTTCGAGCACCTGGCCCTCGGAGACCGACTTGTTCGTGGCGACCAGCTTCGTCAGTTCCGCGGTCTGCGCCGCGAACTGCTCCTTGAACTCGCCGGTGGCCCCCTCCAGCACGCTCTTGCTGTCCCGCCCGTAGTGCCGGTAGTCGAGCGAGGTGAAGTTCAGCGCGGACTGGCGGGCCGCGGCCAGGATGTCCTGGTGCCGCCGCTGCTCCGCGCGCTGCTCGTACACCTGCAGGCTCAGCCACACAGACAGGGCCGTCACCACGACGGTCGCCACGGCGAGCGCCGCCGGCAGTGCCCTGCCACGACGGGCGGCCTCCTTCAGCCTCCTGCCGAGCGCGCGCAGCGGCCGTATCACGCGCGCGACGGTTCCCCGGTTCATGCCATCGGTCCGACGAGCAGCCATTGCCACGAGTCCTTTCCGAACACGCTCTGTTCGCCACCCGTCGAGCCGATCTCGACGGGCGTTCCGTCCGGGCCGACGGCGGTGCCGGTCTCCGGGTCGTACGGGGTGATGAACGCGGCCCGGTCCGCCCCGCCGGAACCGCCGCGTCCGGAGGGACCTGGAGCGTTCTGGGCGCCCCGGACCGAGGTGTCGCCGCCGCGGGGGGCCGTGCAGCGCACACCGGTGTTCGCGGGGCGCTCGCTGGTGTCCGAGGGGTCGCGGCGCTGCGTGGTGTACCCCTGCCGGCACGGCGGCGGATCGTCGGCGTTCACGACCATGCCGAAGTGGGTGGTGCCGTCGCCCGGGATGACGGTGTGGCTGCCCGCGACCACCACCGGAAAGGTGACCAGGGCCTGCTCCACGCCGGGCAGCCGCGCCACCGTGATTTGTCCGCCGCTGATCAGGTTTCCCAGCAGGACCGGCAGATGGGGCTTGGTGTCCCGGAGCAGGGAGTTCACCTCCTGCGCGGCGGGCGCACCGGCGCCGATCAGCCGGCGGATGTCACCGTCACTGGACTTGAGCTCGCCGGTGAGGAGCGCCAGATCGCGGGAGAACGACTTGATGGCCGAACCCTGGTCGGCCTGGGTCTTCAGCACCTTCCTCGAGTCCTCGATCAGCGCGATGGTCTGCGGGAGTGAGGCGGAAGCCGATTCGACCAGCTCGTTGCCCGAGTCCACCAAGCGGCTCAGATGCGGGCCGGTCCCGGCGAAGGCCTTGCCCAGCTCGTCGACCGTGATCTGCAGATCCTTCTTGCCGACGGAGTTGACCAGCCGGTCCAGGCTGAGGACGAGATCCGTGGTGGGCAGCGGTACCCGCGTGTCGTCGCGGGCGATCGTGCTGCCGTCCCGCAGGTAGGGGCCGCCGGAGGCGCGCGGCTGGAGATCGACGTACTGCTCGCCGACCGCCGAACGGTTCGCGACGACGGCGAGGGTGTCCGCCGGGATACGCGACGCGTCCTCGATGTCCAGCGACACGGAGACTCCGCCGGAGCGGGTGAGCTTCAGTTCGCCGACGCGGCCCACCGGCACGCCGCGATAGGTGACTTCGGCCCCGGAGAAGACGCCTCCGGAATCGGCGAAGTCGGCGCGCACGGTGTAACCGCGGTCGAGCAGGGCGTCCGCCAGCCCCGTGTACTGAAAGCCGACGTACGACACGCCGACGGCGGTGACGGTGGCGAAGGCGAGCAACTGGGCCTTGACCGTACGTGTGATCACGGTTGCATCCCCTTCAGCATGAGCTCCGCCAGTGCGAGATCGATCCCAGGCGGGAGGCCGTCGGCGCCGTCCCGGCCCTCGTACGCGGCGTAACTGCTGCTGCACATCGGCGGGCACAGCAGTTCGCCGCCGTCCGGCGGAGCGGAGGGGACGCCGGGTTTGGCCGGCGGCTTCGGCACCTCAGGCGCAGTGGGCAGGGGCGCGCCGGGCACATCAGGAACCCCGGGAACCTCCGGCACGTCCGGCAGCTCGGGCTTGCCGGGCTTGCCCGGCTTCTCGGGCGGGTCGGTGAGGTTGCCGTAGATGGCGGCCAGGTCGAGATCGGCGGTGACCTTGAGGTTGACGTAGTCGCCCTTGATGGCGTCCGTCGCATTGCGCGGGAACGGATACGTCGTCATGAGTTCCAGGGCGTTCGGCAGATCGTCGCCCGCCTTGTTCAACTGCTCCAGGATCGGCCGCAGATGCTTCAGATTCGCCACCACGTCGTCCCGCGAGGCATTGACCACGCCGGTGCCGGTCTTTCCGAGCTGCGCCAGGGAGGTGAGCATCCTGGTCAGGTTCCGGCGCTGATCGGCCAGCACCTTCAGGGCGGGCGGCATGGTGTCGACGGCCAGGGCGATCGTCTTCTTCTCCTTGGCGAGTCTCGCGGCCAGCCGGTCGATGCCTTCGAGCGCCCGGACGATCTCCTTGCGCTGGGTGTCGAGGCCACCGATGAACGTGTCCAGCTCAGTGAGGAGGGACTTGACCCGGTTCTCCCGGCCCTCCAGGGCCTTGTTCAGTTCCACGGTGATCGTCTTGAGCTGGGCCACTCCGCCACCGTTGAGCAGCGCCGACAGCGCGGACAGCACCTCTTCGATCTCCGGGTTGCGTCCGCTGCGGGACAGCGGGATCCGGTCGCCGTCGGCGAGCCTGCCGACCGCCGCGGAATCCGGCGGGGCGGACAGTGCCACGTACTTCTCGCCGAGCATGCTGGTCTGCCGCAGATCGGCGACCGCGTTGGCGGGCAGCTTCACCGAGTCGGCGACCCGCAGCCGTACCCTGGCGTGCCAGCCGGCCAGCTCGACCTTCTCCACGGCTCCGACGGTGACGTTGTTGACCTTCACGGCCGACTGCGGCACCAGGTCGAGGACGTCCCTGAACTCCACGGTGACCCGGTAGGAGTCGCCGTCCGCGGCGGCGCCGCCGGGCAGCTGGACGTCGTACAGGCCGTTGAACTCGCAGCCGGTCAGCAGCAGGGAACCGACGGCCGCCCACGCGGCTGCCCCGGCTGCCCCGGCTGCCCCGCCCTTGCGCAGTACGCTCATGCGCCGGCCTCCAGGATTCCGCCGAGCGTCTTGTCGACCGTGCCTGCACCCGACACCGGCGCCGCCTCGGTCAGTTCCGGCAGCGAGTCGAAGAGCTTCTGCAGGTCCTGGCAGTCGGGGTTCTTTCCCCCGGCGTCCCCGGTCGTCCTGAGCAGGGAGCACAGCAGCGCGGCCGGGTCCTGCGGATGATCAGGGTTGTTACGGGTGTCGAGGGTGCCGGAGGAGGGGTTGTAGGCGGTCTGCAGGTTGGACAGCCCGGCGGGGGCGACCTCCAGCAGCTCCTCCAGCGCGGCGCGCTGGGTGACGAGTACCTTGGTCACCTTGCTGAGGCCCTTCACATCGGCCGTCAGCGACTTCTTGTTCTTCTTCACGAAGTCGCTCACATCGGCGAGCGCCGTGCCCAGGTGCTTCAGCGCCGCAGCGAGGTCCTTCCGTTCCCCGGCGAGCTGGTCGGCCACCTTGGCGAGACTGTCGTTGAACGACCGGACGTTGCTGTCGTCGGCCGCCAGCGCGGCCGTGAACACCTGCAGATTCCGGACGGTGCCGAACAGGTCCTGCCGGCCGTCGGACAGTGTGGTGACCGCGAGCGACAGGTCTTCGACCGTCTGGTGCAACTGCTTGCCCTGGCCCTGGAGGTTGTCCGCGCTCACCCCGAGCAGCCGGGAGAGCGAGCCGTCCGCGTTGGCGCCGCGCGGGCCGAGCGCCTCGGACGTGGTGTGCAGGCTTTCGAAGATACGGTCCAGCTCGACCGGTACGGCGGTGCGCTCTTCGGGGATGACGGCGCCGTCGCGCATCCTCGGTCCGCTCCGGTAGACGGGCAGCATCTGTACATAACGGTCGCTGACCACCGAGGAGTTGATGATGGCCGCCTTCGCATCCGCGGGGACCTTGCGCCCGGACTCGAACTCCAGCTCCACCCGCACCCGCCGGCCCTCCGGCGTGATCTTCCTGACCTCGCCGATACGGACACCGAGGACGCGTACGTCCGAGCCTGGGTAGATGCCGACGGTGCGCGGGAAGTACGCCGTCACCTTGACCGGGGACGAGCGCGGCCAGAGCACGACCGCCGTCGTGGCGACGAGCGCCAGTACGGTGATCAGCGCCACGCGCCGAGCGAGACGCCCCTTCGGTACGAAGCGCGTGTTCATCGCGAGCCTCCCGTCCGGGGGACCACCGGAGTGGCGACCAGGTTCTGGATGTAGCTGTCGAACCAACGGCCGTTGCCGAGGGTGTTGGTGAAGACCCGCACATAGGGCGCGAGCAGCGCGACGCTTCGGTCGAGGCTCGCCTGATTGCGTTCGAGCATCCTGACCACCGTGTTCAGGCCCCCCAGCGCCGGGCCGATCTGCTTCTCGTTGTCCTTCACCAGGCCGGAGAGCTCGATGCCGAGCGCGGCCGAGCTCTTGAGTAGCGCGTGGATCGCCGCGCGCCGCTTGGAGATCTCCTTGAACAGCTTGTCGCCGTCCTTGATCAGTCCGGAGAACTCGTCCGTACGGTCGGAGAGCACACCGGTGACTCCGTTGGCGTGGTCCAGGAGTTCCTGCAGCGCCTTGTCGCGGGACGCGACGGTCCGGGAGATCTTCGACAGACCCTTGATGGACGCCCGGACCTCGTCCGGCGAGTCCTTGAAGGTGGTGGACAGGGTGTCCATGGCCCGTGCCAGCTGGTCCGTGTCGACCTTCTCCGTGGTGGTGGTCAGATCGCTGAACGCCGCCACGACGTCGTACGCCGGAACCGTCCGGTTCAGCGGGATCTCGCTGCCGGGCCGCAGCTGCCCCTGTCCCTTCGGCTCCAGCGCGAGGTACTTCGCGCCCAGGATCGTCTTGATCCGGATGGACGCGCCGCTCCTGGTGCCGAACCGCGGGTCGCCCTTGACCCGGAAGGTCACCTTGACGTGGCCGCCGTCGAGGTCGACCTCGTCGACCTTGCCGACCTTGACCCCGGCGATCCGTACCTCGTCGCCCGGCTTGAGGCCGCCCGCCTCGGAGAAGGCGGCGCTGTACGTCTCACCGTCGCCGATCAGCGGAAGGCTGTCGGCGTTGAACGCGGCGGCGGCCGTCAGCGCGAGGGTGCAGATGCCGACGGCCCCGATCAGCACGGGATTCCGGTCGCGGAACGGGATCATCCGGAGGCTCGTCCGTGGATTCGTCCGGGGGCTCATCCGCCGCACCTCGCCCGTGCCACGTGGAGTTCGGGAGTGATGACCTCTCTGGTCTTCGGCAGCACGATCCGGCCGTCGAAGTCACAGAGGTAGAAGTTGAACCAGGAGCCGTAGGACGCCGTCCCGGTCAGCTTGTTGAGTTTGCCCGGCAGCCGCTTCAGGACGCCCTCCACGGTCTTCTCGTTCTTGTTCAGCGTTCCGGTGAGGTCGCTCAGTTCGGCGATGTCGTCGCGCAGCGGCGGCCGGGCGTCCTTCAGCAGGCCCGACGTGGCATCGGTCAGGGCGCCGATGTTCACCAGCGAGTCGCCGATGGGCTTGCGGTCGGCGGACAGCCCGGAGATCACCCGCTGCAACTGCTTGAGCAGGGCGGAGAAGCGGGTGCCGCGCTTGTCCAGCGTCGTCAGCACCTCGTTGAGGTTGTCGACCACGGACCCGATCAGCTTGTCGCGGTCGGCGAGCGTCGTGGTCAGCGAGGCCGTGTGGGCGAGCAGGCTGTTGACCGTGCCGCCCTCGCCCTGCAGGGTCTTGATGATCTCGGTGGCGAGCTGGTTCACGTCCTTCGGGCTCAGCGCGGCGAACAGCGGCTTGAATCCGCCCAGCAGCGCGTTGAGATCGAGCGCCGGCTGAGTCCTGGACAGCGGGATCCGGCCGCCGGGACGCAGCTGCTCGCTGCCGCCGCCCGCACCGTCCGTCAGTGCGATGTACCGCTGGCCGACCAGGCTCCGGTAGCGGATGACGGCGCCGGTGGTGATGAACAGCGGGCGGTCCCGGGTGACGGTGAAGGTGACCTCGGCCAGCGTGCGGTCCTTGATCGCGATGTCCTCGACCTCGCCCACCCGAACCCCCGCCACCCTGATGTCGTCGCCCTCCTCCAGGCTGGTGACATCGCTGAACACCGCGCGGTAGGTGTGCTCGGGCGTGAAGGAGACATTGACGATGGTGGCCGCGAGCAGCGCGGTCGCCAGCGCCGTGACCACCGCGAAGACCAAGAACCTGACCAGCGGCCCCGCGGTTTCGATGGCTCGTGACGTCCTCATGCGACGCTCACCGCCGTTCCGCGTGCCATCGGCCCGAACAGCAGCGTCGCGACCGCCGGCACCTCGTCGGCGGGCACCCCCATGACCGGGGCCACGAGCGAACCGACGGCCCGCTGCTCGGCCCTGGTGGCCGAGACCGAGGACGTACCGTCGTTGAGCTTGTGGTCCGGTGCGGGCACGTGGGGGCGGGGGAGACCCCTGCAATCGGGTCCTGAGCGTTCTGCATAGCGCGGTTCCTCGCCGGGTCGGTACGCGGGTCGCGGGCGGACGAATTCGAGGGTGATACGCATCTCGCCGCCCCTGAAGGCCTCCTGGGACCGCTCGTGCTGTTTCACCAGGCCGTCGAGGAGACAGGGGTACTCCGGCGCGTAGCGGGCGAACATCGCCAGCGTGGGGCGTGAGACGCGGCCGAGTGTGATCAGCCGGTCGCCGTTATCGTCGAAGAACGCCTCCGCCGTGCCGGCGACGGTGGCGGTCGAGGTGAGTGCGGCGGCCAGCTGGTCCCGCTTCTCGACGAGGGTGCGGCTGGTGGTGACGGTGTTGCGCAGAATCCGCAGCAGGTCGGGCGCCGCGTCCCCGTACACCTCGGCCACATCGGCGAACCGCGAGATGTTCTCCTTGATCGACGGCATATGCGGGTTGAGCCGGCTCAGATACTGCTCGACGCGGACGAGATTGCCGCCGATCCGGTCGCCGCGGCCTTCGAGCGCGGTGGCGAACGCGGAGAGGGTGGCGTTCAGTTCCGCGGGCTGGACCGTGCGCAGCAGCGGCAGCAGGTCGTTCATCAGCTGCTGGAGTTCGATGCCGACCTTCGTGCGGTCCTGGGTGATGACGTCCCCCGCGCGGATGTGCCGGGCGGACGGGTCGCGGGGGATCGCCAGGTCGACGTACTTCTCACCGAACAGGGTCTTGGGCAGCAGCCGGGCCTGCACATCGGCCGGAATGAGGGAGACGTGCTCCGGCTTGAGCGCGATGTCGAGCGTCGCCTTCTCGCCGTCGGCGCGTACGTCGCGCACCTCGCCGACCAGCAGTCCGCGCAGCTTGACATCGGCCCGCGGGTCCAGCTGGTTGCCCAGGCTGGTCGCCTCCAGCGTGATCCGTACGACGGAGGTGAACGCCTGCTGGTAGACGGCGACGGACAGCGACAGCAGGACCGCGATCACGGCGATGAAGACGATGCCGTACAGCCGCAGTCGCGCGCTGCGCGTCAGAACTCCTACTGGTATGCGCATCGGCCCTACCCCGCAATCCGGACGGTCGTGTTGGCGCCCCAGATCGCGAGGCTCAGGAAGAAGTCCAGGACGTTGATGGCGACGATGGAGGTACGCACCGCACGGCCGACCGCGACGCCGACCCCGGCCGGGCCGCCGCTCGCGTAATAGCCGTAGAAGCAGTGCACCAGGATGATCACGACCGCGAAGACGATCACCTTGCCGAATGACCAGAACACGTCGACCGGCGGCAGATACTGCTGGAAGTAGTGGTCGTACGTGCCCGCGGACTGGCCGTAGTAGCCGGTGGTGATGGTCCGCGCGGCGAAGTACGAGGACAGCAGCCCGACCACGTACAGCGGGATCACGGCCACGAAGCCGGCGATCATCCGGGTTGTCACCAGGAAGGGCAGCGAGGGAACGCCCATCACTTCGAGCGCGTCGGTCTCCTCACTGATCCGCATCGCGCCGAGCTGGGCGGTGAACCCGGCCCCGACCGTCGCGGACAAGGCGAGTCCGGCCACCAGCGGGGCAATCTCCCGGGTGTTGAAGTACGCCGAGAGGAACGCCACGAAGTTTGAGGTGCCGAGCTGGTTGAGCGCCGCGTACCCCTGGAGGCCGACCTCGGTACCGGTGAAGAAGGACAGGAAGGCGATGACTCCGACCGTGCCTCCGACCACCGCGAGCGCGCCGCGGCCGAAGCTCACCTCGGCCAGCAGACGCAGGATCTCCTTCTTGTAACGGCGCAGGGTGCGGCCGGTCCAGGCCAGCGAGCGCCCGTAGAAGGACAGTTGAGTGCCGAGCCCCTCAAGGCGGTCCAGCAGCAGACGATTCATCAGCGGCATCGGTCAACCCCTCTGCGGAACGACCTGGAAGTACACCGCGGTCATCACGAAGTTCGTCACGAACAGCAACATGAAAGTGATCACCACCGACTGGTTCACCGCATCGCCCACGCCCTTGGGCCCGCCCTTCGCGGTCAGCCCCTTGTACGAGGCGACGATCGCGGCGATCGCACCGAACACCAGGGCCTTCAGCTCGGCCGCCCACAGATCGGACAGCTGGGCGAGGGTGGTGAAGGAGGCCAGATAGGCGCCGGGCGTGCCGTTCTGCAGGATCACGTTGAAGAAGTAGCCGCCGGCCACCCCGACCACCGACACCAGTCCGTTGAGCAGGACGGCCACGAGCATGGTGGCCAGCACCCGCGGCACGACCAGCCGGTGGATCGGATCGATGCCCAGCACCTGCATCGCGTCGATCTCCTCCCGGATCTTGCGCGCCCCGAGGTCCGCGCAGATCGCGGTGCCGCCCGCTCCCGCGATGAGCAGTGCGGTGACGATCGGCGAGGCTTCCCGGAGCACGGCGAGCACCGAGGCGGCACCCGAGAACGACTGCGCGCCGAGCTGCCGGGTCAGGCTGCCGATCTGGAGGGCGATGACCGCCCCGAAGGGGATGGAGACCAGCGCGGTGGGCAGGATCGTCACGCTGGCGATGAACCAGGCCTGCTGGATGAACTCCCGTACCTGGAAGGGGCGTCGGGGCAGCGTCCGTACGACGTCCAGGGCCATCGCGAACAGGCTGCCCGAATGGCGCAGCGCGCCGACCGGAGACAGGCTCATGCGTCCGCCACCACCCCTCGGTGGAGTTCCGCCTCGCGTCGCGCGATCGCTTCCCAGCGGGGCGGGCGAGTGATCCCGGGGCTCGGCAGCAGCCGCGGCGTCATGGCTCCCGCGTCCTGGTCGGCTCCCTTGTCACCGGCGCCGAGCTGTGCCAGCTCCTGTTCGACCTGGGCGGCGTCCTTCTCCTCCGCCATGCCGATCGGCCCCTGCATCCGGCCGTTCAGGAACTGCCGTACGACCGGCTCGTCGCTGGTCAGAAGCTGCTCGCGGGGGCCGAACATCACCAGCTCGCGCCGGAACAGCAGCCCGATGTTGTCCGGGACCTGCCGGGCGGAGGCGATGTCGTGCGTGACGATCAGGAAGGTCGCGTCGATCTGCGCGTTGAGATCGACGATCAGCTGGTTGAGGTACGCCACGCGCACCGGGTCGAGACCCGAGTCAGGTTCGTCGAAGAGGATGATCTCCGGATCGAGCACCAGGGCCCGCGCCAGCCCGGCCCGTTTGCGCATACCGCCGGATATCTCGCCGGGCAGCTTGTCCTCGGCGCCGATCAGTCCGACCATGTCCATCTTCTCGAGGACGATCTGCCGGATCGCGCTCTCCGGTTTACGGGTGTGCTCGCGCAACGGGAACGCGATGTTGTCGTACAGGTTCATCGACCCGAACAGCGCCCCGTCCTGGAACAGCACGCCGAACAGCTTGCGTACCTCGTACAGGTCGTGTTCGCGGAGCTCGGTGATGTCCGTGCCCGCGATCCGGATCGAGCCGCGTTCCGGCTTGAGCAGCCCGACGAGCGTCTTGAGGAACACCGACTTGCCCGTGCCCGAAGGGCCGAGCATGACCGAGACCTCCCCGGCGGGCAGCGTCAGCGAGACGTCCTGCCAGATGACCTGGCGGCCGAAGGACTTGGTCAGTCCTTCCACGCAGATCTCGACACCCATCCGGTTCACCCTTCAGCCGTGGAGCAGCTCCGACATCTGCTCTACGGGGAGGGGCGGCCCGTCCGTCGCGGGGATCGCGAGATTTTTTCGCGGGCGGTGCGCCGTCCGGCGGAGGGCGGGGCGGGGGCGAGGGCGTCACGGCAGCCGGCTCGGCCACCGGGCCGGGCCGGCCCCGGCCTCGGTACGGGCTCCCGGCCCGGCCTTGGTCCCCGGACCCCCAGCGGTAGCTGGGGGAGGTAGCGGGGGGACGCCGGCGACTGACGACGGGGCCCACCGCGTAGGGCTGGTGCCTTACGGCACACGTCGGCCACGGTGGGCAGTGACGGCACGTCGGGCGCGGAAGGCGCCGCCGGCTAAGGCGTGTCGGGCGCGTTGAGCGGGGATGGCGCGTCGGGCGCGGAGGGCGCCTCCGGGGCGTCGGGCGCGGGTGGCACGGCGGGTGCCTTGGGCACGTTGGGCACCTTGGGTACGTCGGTGACGGCCGGCAGCGACGGCATGGCGGGCACGGACACCTCCGGCACGGCCGGCACCTCCGGCACATCGGGGACGTCCGGGGCCGCCAGCGTCAGCAGGGGGACCGCAGGCAGCGGAGGCAGCGGAGGCAGCGGCGGCAGCGACGGCGGTACGACGAGGGGCTGGTCGCCACCACGCCCGCCTGCCGTGGGGCCGGTGCCAGGCCGTTCGGCCGGCCGCGGCGCCCGGTCGGGCTCCGGGGTCGTGACGTCCGCCGCCTGCGAGGTCGCGGGCGAGGCGGGCCGCGAAGAGGCGGGCTGGTCCCCGTCGTGGGCGTACGGCAGGACGAGCCCCGCGACGACCAGCGTCGCCGCCGTCGAAGCCACGGCCATCGCCTGCGCGTTGCTCCCCACCCGTGGCCGGCCTCGGCCGCACAGCCACAGGGCCAGCCCCAGCGTGCCGGCCAGCGACGTGCGCAGCGTCCGCCGGGCTCTGGCCAGCAGCGATTCCACGGCCTGGTAGGTCAGCCCCATCTCGTCGGCGACCTGCCCGACGTCCAGGTCCTCCGACTTCAGCCGGAGCGCCTCCGCCTGACGGGCGGGCAGCTCCCCACTCCGTACGGCCAGCCACCTCGCCTCGGCCCGGTCGCACACCACCTCCTCGACGGGCGCCGGGCCGGGCGCGACCAGCCGGGGGCTGCTGCGCACCTCGGCCTCGCGGTTGACCTGCCGGTACCGGTCGACGCACAGCCGCATGGTGACCGTCGTCAGCCAGGCGCCCAGCCGCTCGTCGTCGAGGTGCGGGTTCTCCGCCGCGCGCAGCATCGCCTCGTGCACGGCGTCCTCTGCGTCCTCCACGCTCATGGATCTGCGGCGGGCCACCTTGAGCAGCTGCTCGCGGTGGCTCCACGCGCGCTGCCAGCGGTCGTGGGCCGCTTTCGCGCCCATCCCACCCGCCCCGCCCGGATGCGCGGGATGCATGTCCGTCGCCATGAGGGCCCCTTTGCGCTCACCCGCCGGGCCTGTCCCGCCCGGCGGGAAGCGACATTACCGCCGGGTAGCCGGGGTTGTGGAGGGGGAGGCCCTCATCGAGTCCTTACCGTTGCCACCGCCGCCGGCCTGCGGAAGTGCACTGGGCAGCACGCCGTCGCCGGGCAGTCCCGTGCCGGTGCCGGGAATTGGAAGCTCGGGCTCCGGGGGCTTCTGGCCGCCGCCCGGCGCGGTCCGTGAGGGCGAGGAGGAGGGGGTCGGCGTCCCGGGCGCCTCAGTGGCCGAGGGAGAGGGCTTCGGCGGCCGCGCCGGGCGGGAGGGCCTGGGCTTCGGGGCGGGGGACTCCGGCTTCGGCCGGGCAGCGGACCCGCCGCTCCGGTCGGGCACCACGAAGTGCCCGCCGAGGTAGTACGCGTACCAGGCCCTGACCGTACGCAGATAGGCCCCGGAGCGGTTGTAGCCGAGGATCGCCCGGTCCAGGCCGGCCGGGTCGGCGAGGTTCCTCCCGCCCGCGCACAGGTAGCGGCCGGCGGCGAGCGCCGCGTCGTAGATGTTGTCCGGATCGGCCCGTCCGTCACTGTTGCCGTCCGCGCCCCAGCCCGCCCAGGTGGACGGGATGAACTGCATCGGGCCGACCGCGCGGTCGTACGTGGTGTCCCCGTCGTACGCCCCGCCGTCCGTGTCGCCGATGAGGGCGAACCCGTGGCCGTCCAGCCGCGGTCCCAGGATCGGCGCAAGGGTCGTACCGTCCGCGCTCACCCGGCCGCCACGCGCCTGCCCTGATTCCACCTGACCGATCGCGGCCAGCAGCTGCCAGCGCAGCCCGCAGCCGGGGTGGCTGCCCGCGAGCGCCGACTCGGCCCGCCTGTACGCGGCCAGGACCGTGGCCGGCAGCCCTCCGTGCGCGGTCACGGCGGAGCCACCGGCCTGCCCCGCCACCCGGCCCACCCCGTCCCGCGTCCGCAGCGGTGGCAGCTCGGTCCGGAACGGCGTGTCTCCGGAG
Organism: Streptomyces sp. A3M-1-3; assembly: GCF_024213665.1. GTDB lineage: Bacteria > Actinomycetota > Actinomycetes > Streptomycetales > Streptomycetaceae > Streptomyces. The sequence continues at coordinate 183,771 of NZ_JANAVP010000010.1, read as the reverse complement.
ATGCTCGGCCCGGGCGGGGCCGCCTCCTCGGCGGCGGCGGCCGGCGCCACCCGCCCCGGCCCCTGCGAGGCGGTCAGCGCCGCCATGGCCGCCGCCGCGATCGCCGTTCCCCGTACCACTGTCCGCTTGCGTCCTGGCATGATGCAGGCCCCTCCCTTGTGCGCGGCTTCCCGTCACCTGCTCTACGCGGCAGGGGCGCGGGTCCGTCGCCGCAAGCGGGCACGGCTAACGTGGGGGCATGGTGCGACTGAGAGTGGAGTTCACGACCGAGCCGTTCGACCTGGACGAGCCGCCGCCGCACGCGCTGGCCGCCCGTGACGTCGTTCAGGGCGCGGATCTGGACACGGTGGACGTCGGCCCGTTCGGCAATACCGCCGAGGGCGGCGCGGACGAGGTGCTGACCGCCGTCGACGCGCTGCTGCGCAAGGCCCTGGAGGCGGGGGCCACCCGGGTCTCCCTCCAGGTCAATGTGCTGGAGGAGCAGGCATGACCGAGCCCGCCGACCACGCCCTCGTACGGGCGGTCAAGCCGCTCGTCGACGCCATGGGCGCGGTGCTGCTCACGCCCGGTGAGGCATCCGAGGACGACGTCATACTCAGCTGGGAGGGCGAGGACGTCCTCGCCGTACGCCTTCCACAGCTCGCGGACTCCCTCGACCACATCCTGGCGGCGCTGGAGCGGCAGCACGGCAGGCCGCTCGCGGAGCTGGACCGCAAGACCAAGCAGTCGGTGGTACGGACACTGGAGGCGCGCGGCGCCTTCTCCGTACGCCACGGCGTGGAGACCGTGGCAGGCGCGCTCGGGGTCAGCCGCTTCACCGTTTACAACTACCTGAACCGGGAGAATGCTGCCAAGAGCGACTAGGCGGTTACGTTACGTACCGAGCCGCCGTCCGGATGCCCGGGCGGCGGCTTTTGTGTACGCGAGATTTCAACAAAGTGTTGACGCGGTGTTGTCGAGGGCGTTAGCTATGCGAAGCCCGTCCAACGCAAGAAATGAGCCACGGAGGCTTCCCGTGACTTCGAGTCCGACACCGGGTCCGGCCCGGTTCAACACCCTTGAGGAAAGCGCGGCCCGGGCCGAGCTCCACGAGGTGTGTGCCAGTTCGGCATGGGGGAGCAAACTGCTCGCCCAGCGCCCCTATGCCGACGCAGACGCCCTGTTCGCCGCGAGCGACGCCGCCATGGCGGAGCTCACCACCGCGGACCTGGAGGAAGCGATGGCGGGCCACCCGCCGATCGGCAGGCCGAAGCCCGGCGACCCGACCTCCTCCCGCGAGCAGCGGGGGATCGCCGGCGCCTCCGAGGAGCTCAAGGCGGAGATGCTCGAACTGAACCTGGCGTACCAGGAGAGGTTCGGCCATGTCTTTCTGATCTGCGCCACCGGTGCGACCGGTGAGCAGATGCGCGACGCGATGAAGGCCCGGATCGGCAACTCGCCGGAGCAGGAGCGGGAAATCGTCCGCACCGAACTCGGCAAGATCAACCGCATCCGCCTGGCCCGCTTCATGGAGGAAGAGACCGCATGAGTACCGACACCACGGCTTCGGTGTCCACGCACATCCTGGACACCAGCATCGGCCGCCCCGCCGAGGGCGTCGCCATCTCCCTGTCGGCCCGTAGCGGGTCGGGCGTGGAGTGGGTGGCACTCGGCGGCTCCGCGACCGACGCGGACGGGCGCTGCAAGGACCTGCCGGCCCTGCCGGAAGGCACCACCCACGTACGTCTCGACTTCGAGACCGAGGCGTATTTCACGGGTTCAATCAAGACAGTGAAGCAAGCCGAGGCGCAGCAGGACGCCCCCCGCGTAAGGGACAGCGGTGCGTTTTTCCCCGAGGTGACGATCACTTTCGCCGTCACCCCGGGCGAGCACTACCACGTACCGCTGCTGCTCAACCCGTTCGGCTACTCCGTTTACCGAGGGAGCTAGCAGACATGCCCACGATTCTCGGCCAGAACCAGTACGGCAAAGCAGAGAACCGCGTCGTCAAGATCACGCGGGACGGCGACACCCACCACATCAAGGACCTGAACGTCTCCGTCGCCCTCTCCGGCGACATGGACGACGTCCACTACTCCGGCTCCAACGCCAACGTGCTGCCGACCGACACCACCAAGAACACGGTGTACGCGTTCGCCAAGGAGTACGGCATCGAGTCGGCCGAGCAGTTCGGCATCCACCTGGCCCGTCACTTCGTGAACAGCCAGGAGCCGATCCAGAAGGCGCGCATCCGCATCGAGGAGTACGCCTGGGAGCGCATCGAGACCTCGGACAACAACTCCAAGTTCATCGGAGCCGACGAGGTCAAGCACTCCTTCGTCCGCAAGGGCCAGGAGACCCGCGTCTCGCAGATCACCTTCGACGGTGAGAAGTGGGAGGTCATCTCCGGCCTCAAGGACCTCGTGGTCATGAACTCCACCAACTCGGAGTTCTGGGGCTACGTGAAGGACAAGTACACGACCCTGACGGAGGCGTACGACCGCATCCTCGCGACCCAGGTGTCCGCCAAGTGGCGCTACAACTGGTCCAGCGACGAGGAGCGGATGCCGAACTGGGAGAAGTCCTACGAGCAGGCGCGCAAGCACATGCTCCAGGCCTTCGCCGAGACGTACTCGCTCTCCCTCCAGCAGACGCTGTACCAAATGGGTTCGCGGATCATCAACAGCCGCAGCGAGATCGACGAGATCCGCTTCTCGCTCCCCAACAAGCACCACTTCCTGGTCGACCTCGAGCCGTTCGGACTCAAGAACGACAACGAGGTCTACTTCGCGGCCGACCGCCCCTACGGCCTCATCGAGGCCACCGTCCTGCGGGACGGCGTCGAGCCGCAGATCCCGGTCGACATGACCAACCTCTGACGTCGTCCGCCCCGGGCGACACGCCTCGAAACCTCTGACGCGCGCGCCGGCGTCGACCTCCGGGACGGTTCCATCCCGTCCCGGAGGCCCGGAGGTGAGCGGGGGCATCTGCGCACTACCTGCCCGTACGGCCGCCATGATGCGGTGGTACGTGCAGCACGGACTCGGTCGTCACCCCGCTCGGCCCCCGGGTCCGTACGAACCGGGCAAGCAGCCCGAGGGAAGAAACGAGGGACCGCCATGGCGGCTTCGCGCATCGTCATCGAGAACTGTGCCATCGCGACCGTGGACGCGAACGACACCGAGTACGCCTCCGGCTACATCGTCGTCGCGGACAACCGGATCGAGTCGGTCGGCGCGGGCAAAGCCCCCGCGAACCTGGAGAACGTGGTCCGCCGCATCGACGGCACCGGTCACCTGGTCACGCCCGGCCTGATCAACACGCATCACCACTTCTACCAGTGGATCACGCGCGGTCTGGCCACCGACCACAACCTCTTCAACTGGCTCGTGGCGCTCTACCCCACGTGGGCGCGCATCGACGAGCCGATGGCCCGCGCGGCGGCCCAGGGTTCCCTCGCCATGATGGCCCGCGGTGGTGTCACCACCGCGATGGACCACCACTACGTCTACCCGAAGGGCTCCGGCGACCTGTCCGGCGCCATCATCGGCGCCGCCACCGAGATGGGCGTGCGCTTCACCCTCGCCCGCGGCTCCATGGACCGCAGCGTCAAGGACGGCGGCCTGCCGCCGGACTTCGCCGTCGAGACCCTCGAAGGCGCGCTCGCCGCCACCGAGGAGACTGTCAGGAAGCACCACGACGCCTCCTTCGACGCGATGACGCAGGTCGCCGTCGCCCCCTGCTCCCCCTTCTCCATCTCCACCGAGCTGCTGAAGCAGGGTGCCGAGCTGGCCCGTCGCCTCGGCGTACGCCTGCACACCCACGGCTCGGAGACCGTGGAGGAGGAGAAGTGGTGCCACGAGCTGTTCGGCATGGGCCCCACCGACTACTTCGAGTCGACCGGCTGGCTCGGCGAGGACGTGTGGATGGCGCACTGCGTCCACATGAACGACTCCGACATCGCCGCCTTCGCCCGTACGAAGACCGGTGTCGCCCACTGCCCGTCCTCCAACGCCCGCCTGGCCGCCGGCATCGCCCGGGTCCCGGACATGCTGAAGGTCGGCGTCCCGGTCGGCCTCGGTGTCGACGGCACCGCCTCCAACGAGTCCGGTGAACTGCACACCGAACTGCGCAACGCGCTGCTGATCAACCGCCTCGGCGCGCACCGCGAGGCGGCGCTCAACGCCCGCCAGGCGCTGCGCCTCGGTACGTACGGTGGCGCCCAGGTGCTCGGGCGGGCCGACCAGATCGGTTCGCTCGAGGTCGGCAAGCTCGCCGACCTGGTGATGTGGAAGATCGACGGCCTCGGCCACTCCAGCATCGCCGACCCGGTGACCGCCATCGTCTTCGGCGCGGCGGCCCCGGTCACTCTCTCGCTGGTCAACGGTAAGCAGATCGTGGAGAACAACCGCTTGCTCACCGTCGACGAGGACGCCATCGCGCGCTCCGCCCGGGACGAGGCCCAGCGCCTCGCCCGTATCGCCGCCGAGGGCTGATCCCCTCCGGCCGCGACACAGTAGTCCGGCCGGGGGGGACGGCCCCCGGCCGGCGGCCTTGGACCCGAGCGGGGTTCATGGCAGCCGTATCCGGGGGGTTCGGGCACGAATGTCCGCGCCCCCCGGGACGGTGACTCGTTTCATCTGGGCACGCACCACCTGCACAACCGGCATCACCGAACACCTGCTTCACCTCCCTGACACCCACGTCACTGCCGACGTGTAACCGACCGGAGGAACCGCCGTGGCCGCAATGCCCAGGTTTCGTACTGCAGACAAGGGAACCGACACCGGGAAGCACCCGGTTGACGAGACCCTCCCCCCTCTCAAAATGTTCACCAGCGGGCTGCAGCACGTAGCCGCCATGTACGCGGGCGTGGTCGCCCCGCCCATGATCGTCGGCCCCGCCGTGGGCCTCTCCGCCACGGAAACGGCCTTCCTGATGGGGGCAAGCCTCTTCACGGCCGGTATCGCCACGCTCCTCCAGACCCTCGGCTTCTGGAAGATCGGCGCCAAGCTCCCCTTCGTCAACGGCGTCTCGTTCGCCGGCGTCACCCCGATGATCGCCATCGGCAAGGGCGAGGGCGACAACGCGATACCGATCATCTTCGGCGCGATCATCGTCGCCGGCGTGCTGGGCTTCCTCGCGGCCCCGTACTTCGGCAAACTGGTCCGCTTCTTCCCGCCCGTCGTCACCGGCACCGTGATCACCCTGATCGGTGTCTCCCTGCTGCCGGTCGCCTTCAACTGGTCCCAGGGCGGCAACTCCCAGGCCACCGACTACGGTTCGATGACCAACATCGGGATGGCGGCCCTCACCTTCGTGATCGTGCTCGCCCTGCGGAAGCTGCTGCGCGGCTTCCTCCAGCAGATCGCGATCCTGCTCGGGCTCGTCGCGGGCACCCTCATCGCCATCCCGGTGGGCATCACCAACTTTGACGCCATCAAGAACGCCGACCTGGTGGGCTTCCCGACCCCCTTCCACTTCGGGGCGCCGCAGTTCGAGGTCGCCGCGATCATCTCGATGTGCATCGTGATGCTGGTCTGCATGACCGAGTCCACCGCCGACATGCTGGCGCTCGGGAAGATCGTCGGCCGGCCGGCGGACCAGAAGACCATCGAGGGCGGCCTGCGGGCCGACACCCTGGGCAGCGCCATCAGCCCGCTCTTCAACGGCTTCATGTGCAGCGCCTTCGCGCAGAACATCGGGCTGGTCGCGATGACCAAGGTGCGCAGCCGGTTCGTCGTCGCGGCCGGCGGCGGCATCCTGATCCTGCTCGGCCTGTGCCCGATGCTGGCCTCGGTGATCGCACTCGTACCGCTGCCGGTCCTCGGCGGCGCGGGCATCGTGCTCTTCGGCTCGGTGGCCGCGAGCGGTATCCAGACCCTGGCGGGCGCCGCCCTGGAGAAGGGCGAGAACGCGCTGATCGTCGCCGCGTCCGTGGGCATCGGCCTGATCCCGATCGCCGCGCCGGAGTTCTACCACGCGTTCCCGAAGGACCTGCTGGTGGTGCTCGACTCGGGCATCAGCACCGGGTGCGTGGTGGCCATCATCCTCAACCTGGCCTTCAACCACCTGGGAAAGAAGGAGAACGCGGAAGAGCCCCTGGTCACCACGGGCGCGGAACCGGTCGCGGTGCACTGAGCCGCGAAGCGGAAGACGTAGTTACGTAGCAAGGGAGCGGAGCCGCCCAGGGAGACCCGGGCGGCTCCGCCACGTACTGCGGTGGCCCTGCTCAGTCGATGTGGAAGCTGTCGCCGTACACCTTCCAGTCGAGCGGCGGGTTCAGGCTGAGGTTGCGCTTGTTGAGGAAGACCCGCTGGGCGGTGTCCACCCGGCTGGTGTCCTCGTGCGCCGCCTCCTGCTTCATCGCCCAGACGCGCGCGTCGAGGAAGGCGTGCAGGTACGTCACCTCGTCGCCACCCTGGGCCGGCGGCTTCGCCTTGGACAGGGCCCGCTTGCGGATGTTGCTGAAGCTGGTGCTGTCGCTGCCGTCACCGTGCATGACGATCGCGTCGTAGTACGCGAACTGGCCGAGGGTGCCGATGCCGTCCTTCTTGCCCTGCTTCACCGCGGGGTTGAAGTAGACCCGGTCGCGCTCGTCGTTCTGCGCCGTCTTGAACGCCGGGTCCTGGGCGGCCTTCTTCCAGTCCCGGGTGAAGTTCGGGTCGAGGCGCGAAGCGCAGCTGGTCGTCGAGCGCCATGGAAACGGCCGGAGGTGATCTCACCCACGGGCCCATTGTCCGTGATCAGACGCGTCGGGCTGTAGCGTCGGGTGCATGGACGATCACTCTGTAGTCGACGTGGGCGATGTGCGGCTGGCCTACCGGACCTGGGGCGACCCGGACGGCGCCCCTGTCGTGCTGCTGCATGCGCTCGGCGGGTCCTCGGCGGACTGGGAGCAGGCCGGGCGTGTGCTCGGCGAGGAGTGGCGGGTGTACGCGCTCGACCTGCGCGGGCACGGCGAGAGTGACTGGCCGGACGAGTACTCGTTCGAGCTGATGCGGGACGACGTGGTCGGATTCCTCGACGAGTGCGAACTCGACCGGGTTGGCGTCGTCGGGCACGCCATGGGCGGCGTGGTCGGCTATCTGCTGGCCCAGGAGCACCCGGACCGGGTGGAGCGGCTCGTACTGGAGGAGACGCCGCCGCCGTTCCCGCGGGAACCGGTGGTCCTGGTGGCGCCCGACGAGCCCCTGGACTACGACTGGCCGGTCGCGACGGCCATCCAGAGCCAGCTCTCCAGCCCCGATCCGCAGTGGCGGGAGCGGCTGGGCGAGATCACCGTGCCGACCCTGATCGTGTCCGGCGGCCCCGACAGCTCCATGTCCCAGGGCCGGATCCAGGACATGGCCGACCTGATCCCCGACTGCCGCCTGATCACGATCCCGGCCGGCCACCGGGTCCACGAGGTGGAGCCGCGTCAGTTCGCGCAGGAGGTCAGCGAGTTCTTCAGCAGCTGACCACGCCTTGCTGAACAGCTCCGCTGCTCGATCGTGTCGTCGAGCGCGTGATCGGCGTGCCGCCGGGTGGACAGCAGCTGGCGCGGCATTGCGCCCCTGGCGACGGCGCGCAGCGGGAACCGCGCGCCGGCGTACTCCTCGCTGATGGGGTGCAGTTCGCGGTAGAGGCTTGTCTGCTCGGGATCTGCCGCCCGGTGTCCCTCGGAATGCTGCTGCCCGGCCACCGAACTCTCCACCTGCGCGGCCGACTACGACGAACCCGCCGACTCACCCCCGCTGGCGCGGGGAACTCTGCTCGGCGAGACGCTCCACGCTACCCGGGCTGGATCTACGTCGACGGGGCGCGCGACGGTGAAGTGAGCGAGCCCCGCGCGGTCCCGAGCGAACGGGAGCGTGCGCTGTGGTTCCAGCTGCGGCCGGTCCGCAGGGATGTGGAGGCCATGGACCCGCTGCATCGCGTATCGACGGTCAAGGAACTGCTGCGGCCTGTCGTCGAGGACTGCCACGGCACGGCGCTGGTCTGCTGCACCACCGTGGCCGAGGCGCAGAAGACCGCCATGGCTGTCCAGGCATGGCTCACGGCTCCGAAGAAATCCGGAGCCGAGGTGCCGGAGCTGCATCTGCTGCATTCCCGCTACCGGCCTGGGGACCGGTGCGAGATCACCGAGGTGTGCGAGACATCCTTCGGGACGGAGGGGCCGCGTCCCCGTGCGGCGATCCTGATCGCCACGCAGATCGTAGAGCAGTCGCTGGACCTCGACTATGACCTGCTGATCACTGACTTGGCTCCCCTCGCTCTGCTCATTCAGCGTGCGGGACGCTGCCAGCGTGGCCTGCCTCACCAAGCGGGGCCGGTGGCTGTCGTACTCGGTCGAGATGACCATCAGCGACGTCATTCATCAGGCCGTACGGCCTCCGCCTGGACGCCTGCCGTCTAACCGGACGGGCGAGATCCGCGACGGCGCCTGGACCGCCGAGCTCGTCGGCGACGTCCTAAAAGACTGGCCGACGGGGATGCGGCTGGTCGTCCGCGAGGAACGGCCCCATCCCGGGGTCCAGTTGCGCTTCACCGACGCCGACGGGCTGCGGCTGACCTGCTTCGTCACCAACACCACCGACGTCCCGATCGCCCACTCCAACTGCGGAACCGCCAGCGCGCGAGGGCCGAGGACTGTATCCGTCACGCGCGCGCCACCGGCCTGCGCAACCTGCCCCTGCACGACGCCGCGCAGAAGCAGATCTGGCTGGAGATCGTCCAGCTCGCGCTCGATCTGCTGGCCTGGCCGCCGATGCTCGCCCTGACCGGCAAACCCCGGCTCTGGGAGCCCGGCCGCCTGCGCCTACGGCTGCTCTCCGCCGCCGCCCAGCTCGTCACCACCGCTCCGACGCCGGCCCCTGAGATCCACCTGCCACTGGCCCCGGACCGAAGTGATCACAGGCGCGGTCCAGCGGCTCGATGCCCTCCCGAACCCGGCTGACCAGCAATAACGGTCTATCCCGACGAGCCTGAACCATCCCACCGGTACGTGGAACCCGGCGCCCACCCGACGCGACAGCCGGGTCATCGGCATCATGCACATCACGAGCTCGACAAGCCGAAACGGCCCGCCGGAGATCCGACGGACCGTCACGAAAGATCGAGGTTAGGGATCCGTGTCAGATGACGCTTCCGGCCCATCGGCTGACGGGTGCCTGGAACCCGGCTCCAGTGCTGAGGAAGGAGAGCAGGGTGTCGCGCTGGCGTCCGTCTGCCGTCTTGCCGCTGTCGTAGAACACGGCGATGTCGTTCTTGCCGTCGCCGTTGTAGTCGCCGGACGTCAGCTTGCTGGCGTCCCAGTTGAAGGAACCGGTGCTGGTCCACATCTCACGCGGCGCGTTGAAGTCCGTACCGTCGCTGGTGAAAGTGAACAGCGACGACGCGCGCTTGCCGTCAGCGGACACACCGCGGTTGTAGAAGACGCCGATGTCGTCGGGCCTTCACCCTTGATCGTGGACACCGGTTGTTATGCGGCGGTGGCCAGCGTAGTTGATCGCTGTTCGTAGTTGATCGGGCTCTGCTGGCCGAGGGCTGAGTGCCGTCGCCAGGTGTTGTAGCGGGTGACCCAGCGGAAGACCGCGAGGCGGGCGGCGCGGGCTCCGGGCCAGCGTTTCGCGCCCTTGAGAGTCTCCCTTTTCATGCTGGCGTTGAACGACTCCGCGGCGGCGTTGTCCGCGCTGGTGCCGACGGCCCCGCGTGATCGGATCACGCCGAGGTCCTTGCAGACCTGGGCGAACTCCTTGGAGGCGTATTGGGCTCCGTTGTCGCTGTGGAAGATCGCTCCGCGCAGGTTCCCGCCCCGCGCGCCGGCGGCGGCCTTGAGGGCGTCGGTGACCAGTTCGGTCCGCATGTGGTCGGCGATCGACCAGCCCACCAGACGCTTGGAGTGGAGGTCCAACACCGTTGCGAGATAGAGGAATTGGCCGTCACCGACCGGGAGATAGGTTATGTCGCCGACGTACTTCTTGTTCGGCGCGGAGGCCGTGAAATCCCGCTGGATCAGGTCCGGCACCGGGACGGCGTCGGCCGCGGGGACCGTGGTGCGGACCTTCTTGCGGAGGTGCAGCCCGACGATGTCGAACTTCCGCATGACGCGTTCCACCCGCTTGTGATTGACCCGCAGCCCGGCGCCCTGGAGCTCGGCGGTGACGCGCGGAGCCCCGTAGGTGCCGTCGGACTCGGTGTGGATTGACGTGATCCGCCTGGCAAGCTCGGCGTCCGCACGTTCCCGCCCGGCCCGTGCATCCGAGCCGGCCAGGTGCCGGTAAAACCCGGAACGGGAGAGCCCCAGGATCCGGCACAGCCGCTTCACGCCGAAGGCGTCGTGGTGGTCGGCAACGAACTGGAAACGGCTCACCAGCTGGTCTCGCCCGCAAAATACTTCGCGGCCCTCCGCAGGATCTCGCGTTCCAGCTCGAGCTCCTTCACCTGGGCCCGCAGCCGCTTGTTCTCCTTCTCCAACGCGCTGGCCTCAACCGCGCCGGGCACGGCGGCCTGCTCGGCATCCCGCACCCAGGTGCGGAGCGTCTCGTGGTTCACCCCGAGATCCTTGGCCACCGACGCGTACGTCCGCCCCGGGCTGGAGCGGTACAACGCGACGGCATCGGCTCGGAACTCAGGCGAGTACTTCGACGTCCCCAACGGGAACTCCTGTCCTTCGGATCTTCACGATCCAATGATCAGGGTGTCCACGATCAAGGGGTAACGCCCGTCCTTGCCGTCACCGTTGTAGTCACCCGAAGTCAGCTTGCCTGCCTCCCAGGTGAAACCGCCCGGCGTGCTCCACGTCTTCTGCGGCGCCTTGAAGCCTGTGCCAGTGCTGTAGAACGTGAACAGCGACGACATGTTCTTGCCGTCGGCGGACGTCCCGCTGTCGTAGAACACGGCGATGTCGTTCTTGCCGTCGCCGTTGTAGTCGCCGGACGTCAGCTTGCTGGCGTCCCAGTTGAAGGAACCGGTGCTGGTCCACATCTCACGCGGCGCGTTGAAGTCCGTACCGTCGCTGGTGAAAGTGAACAGCGACGACGCGCGCTTGCCGTCAGCGGACACACCGCGGTTGTAGAAGACGCCGATGTCGTCCTTGCCGTCACCGTTGTAGTCACCCGAAGTCAGCTTGCCTGCCTCCCAGGTGAAACCGCCCGGCGTGCTCCACGTCTTCTGCGGCGCCTTGAAGCCTGTGCCAGTGCTGTAGAACGTGAACAGCGACGACATGTTCTTGCCGTCGGCGGACGTCCCGCTGTCGTAGAAGACTGCGACGTCGTCGTTGCCGTCGCCGTTGTAGTCGCCGGACGTCAGCTTGCCAGCCTTCCAGTTGAAGGAACCGGTGCTGGTCCACATCTTCTGGGGCGCCTTGAAACCGGTGCCGTTGCTGAAGAATGTGTGGAGCGACGACATGTTCTTGCCGTCGACCGACGTCCCGTTGTCGTAGAAGGCGGTGACATCCTCCTTGCCGTCGCCGTTGAAGTCGCCAGCGGTGACCTGGGACTCCTGGGGAAGGGCCCGGATCTCCTTGACCCATTGGCCGATGTCGTCCAGGCGTGATTCCACGGCGCTCTTGCGAGTCTCGTCGGAGCCGAGGCAGCCTGCCTGCCAGGACGCGCTGTGAATGGCGACCAGCTCGACCTGTCCGTCCTTCTCGCGCAGCGCGGGACCTCCGGCGTCACCCTTGCAGATGCTGCCACCGTTGCTGGTCATGGCGACGGTAGTGGCAACGGTCTTCTCCACGATGAACGCGCCGGCATGCAGGCGGTCCGGAACCCACTCGCCCTTGGTACGGCCGTAACCCACCGCGCGTAGAGTCTCGCCCGGCACGGGTGCGGCGGACGCGAGACGGACTGGGGCGATGCCCGTCACCGGCTCGGCGAGCCTGGCCATCACCAGGTCCCGATCCGCACGGGGAACGACCTCGACGACCTCGGTCACGCTGCCGCCCGTACCCGACAGATCAGTGCGACCGATGACCGCCGTGGTCTTCTGCTGCGGCGCACCCGAAGGAACGGGGGACGCCTCATTCGGGTCCGAAACGAAACAGCTGGCGGCCGTCAGGACCCATTGCGCGTCGACCAGGGCGCCGGTGCAGGCACGCTGGCCGCCGACATCGATTTTCGCGGTGAACGCGTAGGCGCCGCCCGCGACCGCATCACCGACGACGGCCTGCGCCGAGCCGGTGAAAGTGAGGCCACCGGCCGCGGCCGCAGCAACCAGCAGTGTTACTCCCCGCACACTGCGGGAACGTCGAACAGCCACGTACTTCTCCTTGCTTCAATGAATGGTTTACAGCCGCCGGAGCGGCTGACGGCCAGCACGCGGCGACAGATCCACGATCTCGCTGACATGGCCGCCAGCACCGGACAGAGCACTGCGGCCGATGGTCGTGACCGTCTTCAACTTCGGCCTCCCGGCCCACATCTCGAAGCCCTGCTGGGTAGTGACGGCGAAACCGCAGGCCGCCCGTCACTACCCACTGCGTCTCGACGAGAGCACCTGAGCAGGGACGCTTGGTGTTGCCGTCGCATCTCGACTTGGCGGTGAACGTGGACGGTGCCAGGTGTCGCGCGCTGCCGGTCACAGCCTGGTCAGGGGCGGTGCTCAGTAGACCTGCTGCCACTGCGGGAGCGCCGCGCAGTTGGTGTTCAGCACCGCGTAAACCGTTGCCGGGGACATGACTCTTCCTCAGAGTCTTGCGAGACAGCAGGCTCTTAGGGCAACAGAGGGCACTGGGGGCTTTGATGTCGGGTTGGCAGCGTCAGCCGGTGACGCGGATCTCGACGAGGACACTGCGGTGTCCGCCAACGGTGCCTTCGCCTACGCTTTCGTAGCCGTCCTTGGGGAGCGTCACCGTCTTGGTCGTGCCTTCGGCGGTGAGATCGGCGCTGATGGGGTGATCGGCTGCTTCGATGGCGAAGACGCGCGGGAGCTCGAGGGAGAGCTGGCCGGTATTCGCGTGGGCCTTGAAGCAGTAGACGCCGTCCCTATTCACGGCAGGATCCTTCACGCTCATGACGCGAATCTGCGGCGCTGTGTCATCGCAGTCGACGAGCGTGATGTGCCCGTCCCCGCTGACCAGCTTGATGCCCTTGTCCTTGAGCACCTGAGCCGCGCCGGGGTAGGCGAAGTCCTCCACCACGAACGGCATATCAGCCTCGGCGGAGACCTGCGCTCCGGGGTTGTCGGCGGCTATTGCGTACGCGCCGACCGAGGCGCTTAGCACGGCGAGGATCGCTGCGCTGATGGTCAGATGGCGGGCGCGAGAGAGCACGGGCGGGGTCCTTCCGATGGAGGCTACACAGAGCCGGAAAACAAGCTTGAGCACCTCGACGCCAACCCGCCTCACTGGGAGTTGGTAAAGATGCAGGAGTCAAAATCTCCTTGATCACTGACGCTGTCAATCTGAGGCGTGACGTGCGTCACCTCGCGATCCGAACATTTGCCAGGCCAAGTGTCATAGCGCGGTGCTCTGTTGAAACCCTATCGCAGACTGTGCCAGATCCAGCAGGGAGAGCTTCCGTCCTGGGTGGGCGGGCACTGCGGAATTGGCTATTCCCCTTTCCAGGCGATCGGGCTCTGTCAGATCGAAAGATTTGACCGCCTCCGGCGCCGGCATTGCCTACCCGGCGGCTTGAACGCCAGACGATGAGGCGAGTTGGACTTCAGGCGAACTACCTACGGACACCACCCGCTGAAGGAATTCGTCGACTGCGGAAGCGACGGGACCGGAGAGCCGGTGGCCGCGCCGCCCCGGCTGGGCCTGGTCATGGACCACAGGACCATGACCTCGCTGGTGGCGGGCAGTGTTTCGTAGTCGCGGACCAGCCGGCGTGAGCACATCAGCCAGCTCAGGGTTGCGCTCGATGACCCACCGTCTCGGCAGCACCACGAAGCGCAGCTCGTCACTGCCTTTCACGATCTCGAGGGTGAGCCGGAGCTTGTCCCGGGCCCAGTCGACGAGCATGCTGGCATATCGCCGTCCGCCCAGATCAGGCGGATCGTGTGGTGCGCGGCCCGCAGCCGCGGCATTCGCCGGCCACTGGCCCTGGACCGGGGTGATCACCGGCGCGATCCAACGACTCGCCGCCCTCCCGAACCCTGGCTGACCAGCCACAACAGCCCGCCCCTACGAAAACAGCAGCCCTGCCGGAACCGTGGAAACCGGCGCTCCCCGGCGCGACAGCCGGGCCACCAGCCTGCCCCGCACTCCAATACCTCGACACAACAACGCAAGAGAGCCCGTCAGCAGACTGACGGGCTCCCGCGAAAGTTCGAGGCTAGAACCTCAGTACGCCTACGCTCTCTCGTAGCGTGGTTTCGGCTATGGAGTACCGATCATGTGGCCGAACCATGACGGATCGCCGAATCCCCCCTGGTCTTCATGCCACTGGGGCCTGCCGGCGACCACGAAGCTCGACAGGTTCTCTCCGAGGACGAAGAGATTCCCGGACGTGATCTGGACGCCGTACTCCTGTTCCAGGCGTGCGCATTCGTCGGCCGTTCCTTCGCGGATGACCAGACCGTCGTAGTGCGGGCGAAGCATCATGTGGCTGACTCCGCCGAAATGCACGTCGATCCGGGTCGACGGGGGGTTGTCCCGTGTGCTCCTCAGCAGCAGACGGCAGTGACTCACCGTGTACTGCCATACTTTGAAATAACGATCGGAGCGATACAGTTCACTCATGCGATTCTATCCCGCCTGATCTCTACCAGTCCGGTTCGTCGAAGTTGTCGATCTTCTTTCCGTCCTTATCGTAGAACGTAATGTTCTTCCAGTCCAGATTACCCGACTGCACCTGAATGCCGACCTGGCGCATTTCCCACTGGGTTGCTGCCCACCCGGGCTTCCCTCCGGCTCTGTAGGCGTTCATAAACTGCTCCAAGGGGGTATCACCGTCAAAGCCGCGCAGGGTGACGGCGATCTTTCCGTTACTGCGAAGCACATTCAGTACTTCAGCCTGCCACTTGGCGAACGGCACACCGCCTACCTTACCGATGACCTCCGCGTACTTCGGGTCGTTGAAGTTATAGCCGTTCAACTCGAGGGCGAGTCCGTTCGAGTGCTCGCCGATTCCGAGGACCATCGGTCCACAGGTTCCGGCATTGTGCACCAGGACGGGAGTGGAGCCCGCGAGGACGTAATAGGTGTGGAGATCTTCGACGGTGAGGTTGTAGGTGCGCGCGTGCTGGGTGTACGCGCGGTTCGCCTCCACGCTGACGGTGGTGCCGTCGCTGCTCAGGAGGCTGACCCCGGTCTTGAGGTCGCTTGCCTTGAGCCACCGCTTCTCCGACGGGCTCCAGAACGGGTGCTCGTAGGTGGCGGTCAGCTCTTCCGGTCCCTGGCGGGTCGCGATGGTCAGCGCGTTGAAGTACTTGTCGTGCTCGGTGACGATCAGATGCGTGACCTTGCGCGGGCCTGAGTCGCCTGCGAGCGGATCGGTCGCGAGGACCTGGTCGCCCTGCCTGATGTCCTCGATGTTCCGGGTCGATCCGTCTCCCATGAGCACCTTGGTGCCGGCCGGGAAGCACGTTACGCAGGTCCGCTCCAGGGCCCGAAGGGTTTCGTACGCGCCCTTCAGTAGCCGCAGCTTCGAGCTGATGGTGACATCTCGCATGAGCTCGGCGCAGGCCCACAGATCGTAGTCCGCGCACTCTTCGAGCTGGTCGAGTCCGGCGATGGACTTGCCCAGATCGAACATCGCCATCGCATAAGGAGCGAGTTTCTTCGACAGAGCGAGAGACGTGCAGAAGGGGTCGTTCGGGGGCTTCTTGTCGCAGTAGAACGGGTCGTTCTCCTGCGGACAGTCCAGAATTCCGCACTTGCGCATGCGCTCAGCCGGCGTGTCCTGCCTGAGCTTCCTGCGCTCCTCCTCCGCCTCAGCCTTGAGCTTCGCGGCGGCGATGGCGAACGCCTCCAGGCCCGCCTTTCGGGCGGCATCGGCGTCCTTGCCCGCCGCGGTGGCGGAGGCCCGCGCCTTGTTGGCCTCGGCCCAGGCAGTGGCCGCCGAGGCGTGTGCCAGTTCCGATGAGACGGTTGCATCCGCTGCCGAGACAGCCGCGTTGGTAGCTGCCTGGTTGGCGTCTGCCGCGGCCTGGCGCGCTGTTTTGGCAGACACGGCGGCTTGTGCGGCCGAGGCTTCCGCGTTCTTGGCCGACTGGGCGGCCTGAGCCGCGTAGTTCTTGGCCTCGGTAGCCGAGGCCGCGGCCGCGTTGGCGTAAGCCTTCGCCTCCTCTGCGGCCTTGCGGGCGACGGCCGCGACCCTGTTCGCCTCAGCGGCGTTCTGCTGTGCGGTTGCCGCGATGCCCGCCGCCTCCGAAATCAGCCGCTGAACCTGTGCGATATGGGTGGCGCCCAGGAGATCCTTGCGCTGGGCCGTGTACTGCCCCGACTGGATGAAGGCGTGCAGCTGCTCGGGCGGGCCCTCCAGCGCGATACGGGCCGCCGCCTTCTCCTCCGGGCCGCCCTCGTCGAACCGCTGCGCCGCGCGGACCCGCTCGTCCTCGGTGCGCGCCGTGTACTGGCCAGTGCCCAGGAACTCGCGGTACTTAGTGACAGAACCGGAGTTGAGGGTGGCCCGGCCGACCTCCTGGACCCCAGGTCCACCCGTGGAAATAGCCTGCGCGATATGGACCCGGTACTCCTCGGCGGCGACCTGGTACTGACCAGTGGTCAGAAAGGCGGTGACCGTCGCGGCGTTGCCCTTGAGGGCCTCCTCTGCAGCGTCGCTGACCGACCTCAACGGACTGTCCGTGGACAGGCGCCCGACCTGGACACGGTCGTCCTGCTGGGCGGCCCCCTTCCAGCCGGTGCGGACGTACTCGACGACATCCGCGTCCGCACCGGCGACCGCCGCCTCGGCGGCCGCGCGGCTCCACGGGCCGCCGTCCTTCATCACCAGCACGGCCAGCTTGCGGCCCTTGTCCGCCACCACCTGCGGGTCGGCGCCGGGCTGAGCGGCCTCCACGGCCAGGCGCTGCGCCTCGGCCGCACGGTCCTTGGCGTGCTGAACAGCCTTGGTCTGAGCGGTCTTACGGGCCTGGTCCTCTTCCTTGAGGTCCCTGGCCCGCTCGATACCGGCGTTGGTGCGGGCAAGGAGTTCCGCTGTCTCGATCTCGCGTGCTAGGGCGAAGATGGCCTTCGCCTTCTCGACGGCCTCGCTGGCCGTGTTGGCGGCTTCCTGGGCTGCCCTGGCATGAGCCGTGGACTGGGCCGCGGCGGTGGCGGCCTCTCCAGCATGGTCGGCGGCCTCGTCGGCCGCCTTCGCGGCGGCGTTCGCGTGGACGGCGGCCGACCTGGCCGCGTCTCTTGCCTGCCCGGCGGCCACAGCAGCCTTGCGGGCCAGCGTCACAGCGGCGTTGGCCGCGCGGGTCGCTTCTTGGGCATGGCGCCGTGCGGCTGCGGCGGCGGCCCGGGCCTCGGCGGCCCGCGCGTCGCTCTGATTCGCGTAGCCGCTGGCCTGCATGGCCGCGTCGGCCGCGGCCAGCGCATTGGCGCCGGCGCCGACGGCGGCCTCGGCGGCGTCACCGGCAGCGGTCGCGGCGATGCTGGCCTGGTGGGCCGCGTCCGCTCCCGCGTCGGCGCTCTTGGCCGCAGCGCGGGCGTCCACGGCGGCCCTACGCGCGGCGGCGGCATTGCCTGCGTCGGTGGCGGCGGCGGCCGCAGCACCCCGGGCGCGGGACGCGGCCTGGGCGGCTCCGGCTGCCGCGGCAGCGGCCTGGGCAGCGGCGTTCGCCGCGATCCGGGCGGAGTTGTTCGCCGCCCGGGCAGAGGAGATCGCCTGCTGGGCGGCTGCCGCGGCCTGACCGGCTGCCGACGCCGCGCGACCGGCTGCACTCCCTGCCTTGTTCGCGTCGTCCTTGGCCTTCGACGCCTCTTCGGCGGCCTTCAAAGCAGCGGCCTTCGCCAGCTTCGACGCCTCGACCGCACGCGCCGACGCATCCTTGGCCGCCACCGTCTCCGCGGCTGCTTGACGTCCCGCCTCACGGGCCAGCTCAGCCAACTGGGCGACGGTCAAGTACTCCTGGTCGCGCGCCCGGGCCACATGTTGACCCACCTCCAGGAACTCCCGGACGTCGGCCGCGGAACCCCTCAACGCGAGCCTGCCGGCCGCCCGGACGGCCGGCCCACCTGTACTCAAGATCTGAGCCAGCTGAACGCGTTCGTCCTGCTCACGCTGCGCATACTGACCCTCGGTCAGGAATTTCCTGACATCCTGCGGCGTACCCTTGAGTGCGGCCCGGCCAGCCTCCTCGACACCGGGACCACCCCCGTCGATGACCTGGGCGATGCGGACCCGCTCGTCCTGCTCGAGAGGAGCCTGCCAGCCAAAGTCCAGGAACACCCTCAGCTCGTCTGGTGAACCGGCCAAGGCCTCGCGGGCGGCTTCGATCGTGGACTGCCCGCCGACACTGGCGATCTGCGCGGCGGCCACACGGTCGTCCTGGTGAGCGTTGTCACCCACCTCAGCCAGGAAACGCTGTACGTCTGCATCGCTTCCCGACAGGGCTACTTCCGCGGCAGCCTTGACACCAGGCCCCCCGACCTTCCAGAGGCCGAGAACGCGCCCCCGGTCTGTCGGCTGTGTCGAAGCGGCATTCTCGACGTCGGTTGCCGCAGCGACGGCGCTGGCAGGGACAGGACCAAGAAGACCCGCCACAAACACGAGAGGCAACAGGCTCAGGCACAGCACGCGTATCGCGCGCACCACCTTCCCTGACGCACTCATAAGCTGCATTCGTTGTCGCAAAAGAGAGCCCATCTCCCCTGACTGGCAACCAATTCCCAGGTGCCGAGCTTCGGCTCAGTGATCAAATCTATCGGCTCCAGGCACCCACACACGCCTTCACATGGTCGCGACCATTTTCGGAATCCTCGAGTCCGCAGGGCACTTGGCATCGTGGCGCTGACGAGGGGACTGTAAATCGTTCGGCTCTGTCGCAGATTCGGTGGTGACGGATCGTGCGAACATGTCACGATGAGTCATGAGTGATGTCAACAGCCTTGTAGGCGTGGTGTTTTCGGGGTTGTCTCCGCTCGTCATCGAGCACGTGCGGGACGACGGGGACGAGATCCGCGTGCTGGCGCGGACTCCCGGGGGCTGGGGCGCCTGCCCGGATTGCGGCACGGAGTCTGCGCGCGTGCACAGCTATCACGAGCGGACGGTCGCCGACGTGCCGGTCGACGGCCGCCGGGTTGTCGTGCGGGTGCGGATACGACGCCTGGCGTGCCCCACTCGTGGATGCCGCCAGACCTTCCGCGAGCAGCTACCTGGGGTCCTGGAGCGCTACCAGCGCCGCACCGCGCGCTTGAGTGCGCAGATCGGCGCTGTGGTGAGGGAGTTGGCCGGCCGCGCCGGCGCCCGCCTGCTGCGCGTCCTGGCCATGGCCGTCTCCCGGCATACCGCCGTGCGGGCGCTGCTGCGACTGCCGTTACCCGTCCAGCGGACGCCTCGCGTGCTGGGCGTGGACGACTTCGCCCTGCGCCGCCGCCACCGCTACGCCACCATCCTGGTCGATGCCGGGACCCGTGAGCGCGTCGACGTCCTGCCCGACCGCAGGGCCGACACCCTGGAAACCTGGCTGCGTGATCACCCTGGGGTTCAGATCGTGTGCCGCGACGGCTCCGGCGCCTACGCCGAGGCGATCCGCCGCGCGCGCTGCCCGACGCGGTGCAGGGTCGGCGACCGCTGGCACATCTGGCACAACCTCGCCGAGGCCCTACTCAAGGAGGTCGCCGCGCACAGCAGATGCTGGGCCAAGGCCGGGCCGCCGCCGCGCGAAGGCAAGCGGGCCGCCACCACCCGCGAGCGCTGGCAGCAGGTCCACGGCCTGCTCGACAAGGGCGTCGGTCTGTTGGAATGCTCCCGCCGGCTCGGGCTCGCGCTGAACACCGTCAAACGGTACGCGCGCATCCCCGAGCCCGATCGCCTGATCCGCGCCCCGCAGTACCGCCCCACGCTGGTCGACCCCTACCGCGACCACCTGCGCTGCGGCGCGAAGAAGACCCGGCCGTCCCCGTTCTGCAGCTACTGCGAGAGATCAAGGAGCTCGGCTACACCGGCAGCGTCAACCTGCCCTACCGCTACATCACCCAGGGCCGCGTCGAGGCCGACCGTCCCGCGATCTCGCCCAGACGCCTCACCCGCTACCTCCTCACCCGCCCTGACCGGCTTAAAGAGCATCAGCGGGAGATGCTCGACACCCTCATCGCCGCCCTGCCCGGAGACGACCGCCCTCGCTGGCCTCGTCCGCTCCTTCGCCGCCCTGCTCACCCCCGCCGACGGCAACACCGACCGCCTGACCACCTGGATCACCGAAGCCCCCGCCGAGGACCTGCCTCACCTGCACGCCTTCACCCGCGGCCTCGACCTCGACCGCGAAGCCGTGAACGCCGCGCTCGCCCTGCCCCATCACAACGGCGGCACCGAAGGCATCAACACCAAGACGAAGTTGATCAAACGCCAGATGTACGGACGCGCAGGCTTCCCCCTCCTCCGCCACCGGATCCTGCTCGGCTGAGGAGACGACCCGTCACCACCGAATCTGCGACAGAGCCAATCGTTCGGTGTAACTCCTGATCAAGGAAGATACATCGATGACCAGTGACAACGTGACCGAGGCCGCCTCCAGCTGACCGGCGAGGGCGGGCTGCTCCAGCAGCTGACCAAGCGGCTGCTGGAGTCCGCGCTCGAGGGCGAGATCACCGACCACCTCGGCTATGACAAGCACGATCCGGCCGGGAAGAACGGCGGCAACAGCCGTAACGGCACCCGGGCCAAGACCGTGCTCACGGACGTCGGTCCGGTCGAGATAGCCGTGCCCCGCGACCGTGGGGGTTCGTTCGAGCCGGAGATCGTCCGCAAGCGGCAGAAGCGCCTGTCCGGCGTGGACGAGATGGTCATCTCACTGTCCGGGAAGGGCCTGACGACCGGTGAGGTCCAGGCCCACCTCGCCGAGGTCTATGGCGCCGAAGTCTCCCGCCAGACCATTTCGACCATCACGGACAAGGTGATGGACGGCATGGCCGAATGGCAGAACCGCCCGCTCGACGCCGTCTATCCGGTGGTCTTCATCGACGCCATCCACGTGAAGATCCGCGACGGCGCGGTCGCGAACCGGCCCATCTACGTGGCCCTGGCCGTCACGGCCGAGGGCCGGCGGGACATCCTGGGCCTGTGGGCCGGCGACGGCGCCAAGCACTGGATGCACATCCTCACCGAGATCAAGAAAGGCGGCGTCAACGACGTCCTCATGCTCGTCTGCGACGGCCTCAAGGGCCTGCCCGACGCCGTCGATACCGTCTGGCCCCGCACCACCGTCCAGACCTGCGTGGTCCACCGAAGCCGTAAGGAACCAAGGTGTCGCCTCCAGGGATGTGTCTCGTTGGTCTGGTATGGCGATTTCGGAGGGGGAACTCGGGCAGCTCGCTGTCCGGTTCGAGGTACTGCTGCCGCACCTGGACGAACGGCAGCGGCGTTTGCTGATGGGGTCCGAGGCGAGGCTGCGGGGGCATGGGGGCGTTCGGGCTGTCGCACGGGTCGCGGGGGCCAGCGAGACCACGGTCCGCCGGGGTGTCTTCGAGCTGGAGGGCGGCGAAGATGTTGTAGCCGCGGGACGGGTTCGGCGGCCGGGCGGCGGCCGCAAACGAGCTGAGATGCT
This sequence comes from Streptomyces sp. A3M-1-3, assembly GCF_024213665.1. Classification (GTDB taxonomy): domain Bacteria; phylum Actinomycetota; class Actinomycetes; order Streptomycetales; family Streptomycetaceae; genus Streptomyces. Next base: position 162,150 of record NZ_JANAVP010000010.1, on the reverse strand, counting down.
GGATCCGGGACTGGTGCCCGCGCTGATGGCACTGGTGGAGCCGGATGAGCGGGGCGATCCGATGTCTCCGCTGCGGTGGACGACGAAGTCCTTGCGTAGTCTGGCGGACGGGCTGACCCGGCAGGGACATCCGGTCTCCGCGATGACGGTGGGGCGGCTGCTGAAGGACAGCGGGTTTAGTCTCCAGGCCCAGGCCAAGACCGGCCGGGCGGCATCTCGGCAGAGGAAGTCCGACCAGACGGTCTGCGAGAAGCCTCCGCGGCTGTCGACAACTGGGCTGAGGAGTCCAACGGACGCATCGAGGCGCGGGCCTTCGACCTTGCCCATCCGGACGCGGACGAGAACGTGCCCAGGGTGTTGATGAGCCTCCCCATCGAGTGTCTTTCAGGCGCCACCAGGCGGACGAGCTACTCGGTAACCCCCTGTGCGGTCGGGGCGGTGTGGCGCGTCCTCTTCGCCGCTGCCTCAACGGGCGGCGCATACAACCATGGTCTGCACGGCGCGTCGAGGAACGGGTAACCAGCCACTCGTGGTTCAGCTTCGGGGCCTCCACCGACTGGTACTGGCAAGTTGCCTGGGACATCGGGCTGGTGGCGTTGACACCGGAACGCACGCGCATGACAGTGCTGGCCGCGACAGACACCGATTGATCCTCGACTGCGGCCATCCACGCGATGGAGCCTCGTCAGCTGACCTCGCTGAGCGAAAAGGACTTCCCGTCTCGCATCGGCTGCCAGCCCAGGGCAATCGCTCGACGGATGCCCTCTGCGACCTCGCCGGGGAGAACGGGCAGCGACTCGGCACCCACCCAGTTACCGGGGTGCGCGCGGCCCGTGCCCACGACGAGGACGCAACCGCGCAGCTCGTTGTGCTCCACCGCGTAGGTCAGAGGCCCCCAGTTCATGGCGTGGTCGTATGTTGGGCGTCGACGCAGAGTCCATCGGTAGGTGACCTCGTCAACCGTGATCAACCGGGACCCCTTTCTCGACAGTGACATCTGCTGGTCTCCTCATCCCATACGTGAAGGCTCATGATGCTCCACATCGCGAGACCGTGGGCCCGCCCAGCACCTGGGTGTGCAGAAGAGCTCCGAGGCGAGAGGGCGGACAGGCTACAAGGGCTTCCAGTCCGGGTGCCGGCCGCTCAGGGCGATTACCCGGTCCAGCAGCGGAGCGTCCTGCGGGACCTCCACGACCGGGCCGAAGAGCGTTCCGCGTGAGTCCGGGTCGTCCGCCGCCGGTGCCAGTACTGCGTACGACGCGTCGAGGCTCGCCCGGTCCTGCGTGTACGGCTGTCCGGTCGCGCGGGCCAGGTCCCAGCCGTGGATGACCAGTTCGTTGAGCGCGACCTGGCCGGCCACCTCTGCCGGCAGAGTGACACCGCCCGCTTGCGTCATGCCCTGCCATGCCTCCAGTGCGCGCCAGGCCGCCGCCAGCTCCTCCAGCTGTCGCGGCAGGACGGTTCGCCAGTCGTCGCCGAGGACCGGGCGGGACGCGCTCGGGTCGGTGTTCGTCGTCGGCCCCAGCTCCTTCGTCGCCGCGTCGCGGAACGCCGCGGTCAGGCCGACGAAGTGGGCCAGGAGGTCGCGTACCGTGTAGTCGGGGCAGGGGGTCGGGTTCGCGAGCTGGTCCGCGCCGAGGGAGTCCAGGAGCTGGGCCACCTGCCGGGTGGCCGGTGCGAGGTCGAGCATGGGTGCCTCCGAGGTCGTGTCCATAACCATCAGACCGCACCCGTGCCCGAAACTCATCGGTACTCGCTCAGGACACGGTGAAGGCCCGGGACGTGCCCGTGAAGGGCGTGATCTTACCCAGGAGGCTCTTCGCGTCGCCGAAGTGGACGACCCGGTAGGTGCCCGGCGGGGTGTCCGCGCCGATGTCCCAGGTGATCGTGGCCTTCGAGGTTCCGGTGATGCCGTTGGTACGGGTCCAGCGGTACTTCGTCTGCCAGTCGCCGTCGTCGAGCATCCGCACCCACCGGCGACGAGCCGCTGCACCTCCAGGAACGTGCCGCCCCGGCGCAGATTGTTCTTCGGGTGCCCGGTGACGAAGTCGACGGTGGCCCTCTCGCCGCGCCGGTGGGCCGCCGCGGGCTCGGTCAGCACCTGCCCGAACGACTTGAACGCCGGCGGGTTGTCGTACACCACGCCCGTCTGGAGGCTGAACTGACGGGCCGTCTCGTCCGGCGGCGCGGTGCCCCGGTCGAGCGCAGTGCCCTGCCGCAGCGAGGCGGCAACGCGGGCGTACTCCTGCTGGTAGGCGGGCAGGGTGTAGCGGCCGTAGAGCGTCGAGCCGCCCTCGTACTGCTGGGCGTCGTACTCCTCGGGTGTGGTCGCGTACTGGCTGTACGCGTTGGCGTAGCCCTGCAGGAGGATGTGCTCCAGGGGTACGCCGAGCTGTTGCGCCACCGTAGGGAGTCGAGGTGTCCCGTCCGGACCCGAGGTACGGATCCGCCACCGTCACACCGCACATCCTGCGGTACGTGGCGGTCGTCGCCGCCGAACGGGGCTGCCCGGTGGGGCCGTTGCTGCGGCGCGCCGGTCTGGGCGAGGACGACCTCGCGGCGGTCGGGCTGCGGGTGTCGTACCGGCAGGGAGGCCGGTTCATCCGGGAGGCGATGACTGCACTGGACGACCCGGCGCTCGGCTTGGCGGTCGGACGGCGCCAGACGGTCACCGCGTGGGGGCTGCTGGGCCTCGGCCTGCTCTCGGCGGCCACCGTGCGCGAGAGCCTGGAGCTGGGCATGCGCCATCAGCAACTGGCCGGTTCCATGCTCGACTTCCACCTGGAGGCCAAGGGCGACCGGGCCACGGCTGTGGTCGCCACCGCCCGCTACGCGGACGGTGATCTGCAGGCGCTCCTGGTGGAGGAGGCGTTCGCGAGCATCGTGTCGGTGATCCGGTACGCGAACAGCGAGGCGTTCGCCCCGCTGGCGGTGTCGGTGCGGCACGCCCGGCCGGCGTACGCCGTGCAGTACCGGCGGCACTTCCGCTGTCCCGTACGCTTCCGGACACCGCGGGACCGGCTCGTCCTGGACGACGACTGGCTGGACCGTACGCTCCCCACCGCCGACCCGTACACCCTGGCCACGGTGGTGGGCCTGCTGGACGAGGCCGCAGGCCTCGGGCGGGAGCGGCGGGACCTGGTGGAGAGCCTGGAGGCGGCCGTCGCGCGGAGCCTGCCGCGGCCTCCGACCCTCGCCCAGCAGGCCCATCAACGCGCGGTCAGCGAGCGGACGTTGCGCAGGCGGCTCGGCGAATGCGGCACGAGCTACCAGGCCCTGGTGGACTCGGTACGGCTGGCCCGCACCGAGGAACTGCTGGTGGGCACGGACCTGCCGCTGAGCCGGGTCGCGGCCCAGGTCGGCTACGCCGACGTCCGGGCCCTGCGCCGCGCGGTGGCGCGCTGGTTCGGAACCAGCCCGTCGGCGGTCCGCCGCCGACGTCAGGACACTGCGGTCAGATACATCCCGGACGCACCCGAACCCGCCGTGTTCCGGCAGGTGTAGTTGCCGGCCGGCCTGGCGTGGATCAGGGACAGGCAGCGCCCCTGGCCGAGCTGTCCGTAGTGGTCGGGGTGCATCGACTCCTGGACGGGACCCTGGGTGGAGTCGCTGTCGATCCAGCGCGCCCACTCGCTGGCCGCCGCCGACGCGGGCTGCGTGGCGCTCACGAGCTTCGCCGCCTTGGCGCACACCTCACGGCCCTGCAGCATGTCGCGCAGGTCCAGGAACTGCACGCCCTTGGCGGCGGCCACCGCCTTCAGGCGGCCCGCGACCTGCGGGACCAGCGTGTCGCGCGCCCAGTCCGCGTCCTTGTTCCAGAAGGGGCAGCCGCCGGTGTTGGTACGGCTCCAGCCGCTCTCCGGGTAGCGGTTCTCGGCGCTCCGCGGGATGGGGGAGGGGTAGGACTGGAGCACGATCGGAGGCGGCGTAGCCGGCACCGGACATCACCGCGCGGATCTCGTCGATGGACTTGCCGACGCCGGCCTCCCCGGAGATGTAGCTGTCGCCCATGGAGACGATCGCGCTCGGCCCCGTGGAAGGGCTCGCGGCCGAGGATCCTGCTCCGGTCGTCAGCAGGGCGGTGAATGCCAGGGGCAGGGCCACTGCTGCGGCGGTGAGCCGCCGGGTCGGTCTGGCGGCCGGTCTGAACATGGCTCTGGTACGGAATCCGGTCATGACGGCGCTCCTGCGGAAGGCCTCGCCGCGGAGGTCGTCCTGACTCCTGGCGATGTGGCGTGTCGGTGAGGGGGCCGTCGGCCGGTGGCATGCGAAATCTGGCACGCCGCCTTTTGTTACCGCCAGGTAGCTGCATGTCTCTTTTCGGTCACGGGAGTGCTCGGATGGCGTGATCTGCTCGCCGAAACGCGTCCGAGCGCCGAAACGCCTCCGCCCCCGGTGCTGTGCGGTACCGGGGGCGGAGGCGTTGGGGGTGTTGCGGCTGGTCAGCCGGCCAGTTGCTCGTAGGCCGGCAGGGTGAGGAAGTCCGCGTAGTCCGCGTCCAGCGACACCTGGAGCAGCAGGTCGTGTGCCTGCTGCCACTTGCCGGCCGCGAAGGCCTCCTCGCCGACCTCGGCGCGGATCGCGGCCAGTTCCTCGGCCGCGACCTCGCGGGCCAGCTCGGCCGTCGCCCGCACCGGCTTCCCGCCGTGCTCGAAGACGACGCCCGCGTTGATCCACTGCCAGATCTGCGAGCGGGAGATCTCCGCGGTGGCGGCGTCCTCCATCAGGTTGAAGATGGCCACCGCGCCGAGGCCGCGCAGCCACGCCTCGATGTACCGGATGCCGACCTGGACGGCGTTGCGCAGGCCCTCGTACGTCGGCTTCGCGTCCAGCGAGTCGATGGCGATCAGGTCACCGGGCGCGACCGAGACGTCTTCGCGCAGGCGGTCCTTCTGGTTGGGCCGGTCGCCCAGCACCGCGTCGAAGGAGGCCATCGCGATCGGCACCAGGTCCGGGTGGGCGACCCAGGAGCCGTCGAAGCCGTCGCCGGCCTCGCGGTCCTTGTCGGCCTTGACCTTCTCGAACGCCACCTTGTTGACCTCGGCGTCACGGCGCGAGGGGATGAAGGCCGCCATGCCGCCGATGGCGTGCGCGCCGCGCTTGTGGCACGTACGCACCAGGAGTTCGGTGTACGCGCGCATGAACGGCGCGGTCATCGTCACCGCGTTGCGGTCCGGCAGGACGAACTTCTCGCCGCCGTCACGGAAGTTCTTGACGATGGAGAAGAGGTAGTCCCAGCGGCCCGCGTTGAGCCCGGCCGCGTGGTCGCGCAGTTCGTAGAGGATCTCCTCCATCTCGTACGCGGCGGTGATCGTCTCGATGAGGACGGTCGCGCGGACCGTGCCCTGCGGGATGCCGACGTAGTCCTGGGCGAAGACGAAGATGTCGTTCCAGAGGCGGGCCTCGAGGTGCGACTCGGTCTTCGGCAGGTAGAAGTACGGGCCCTTGCCGAGGTCGATGAGGCGCTGGGCGTTGTGGAAGAAGTACAGACCGAAGTCGACCAGCGCGCCCGGGACGGCGCGCCTGTCCGCCCGGAGATGGCGCTCCTCGAGGTGCCACCCGCGAGGCCGCATCACGACGGTGGCGAGCTCCTCGGCGGGCTTCAGGGCGTACGTCTTGCCCTGCGGGGAGGTGAAGTCGATCCGGCGCTCGTAGGCGTCGATGAGGTTGAGCTGGCCGAGGACGACGTTCTCCCAGGTGGGAGCGGACGCGTCCTCGAAGTCGGCGAGCCAGACCCTGGCGCCCGAGTTGAGGGCGTTGATGGTCATCTTGCGGTCGGTCGGACCGGTGATCTCCACGCGGCGGTCGTTGAGCGCGGCCGGGGCCGGCGCGACCTTCCAGTCGCCCTCACGGATCTGTGCGGTATCCGGGAGGAAGTCGAGGCTGGATGTGCGGGCGATCTCGGCGCGGCGCTCGGTACGGCGGGCGAGTAGCTCGTCACGCCGGGGCGTGAACAGCCGGTGCAGCTCGGCCACAAAGGCCAGGGCCGCCTCGGTGAGGACTTCGTCCTGCCGGGGCAGGGGCTCGGCGTCGACGATGGCCAGCGTGGACGGCGCTGGTGCGGACATTGGCTGTCACTCCTTCAGCGGCGGTGCCTGGCGGCCGCCGGGAGCGCTCGAAACGGCACGGAGTGCCGGGGAGTCGCGAGTGTTCCGAGATACGGTCGCGGGCGCCGACTGGGGTTCAGGGCGCTTCTGACCTGTGGATAGTAGTTTCCTCATGGTGGAAGTTCAATGGTTTGTTGATATCGAGATTCTTCTGCTCGACAGAACTGGCCTCGAACTGCCCTCCGGGCGGCTCTCAGTGCCATTCCCGTCACAACCCGTTCACATGCTCGGTCACGTCGCCTGTCACTCCAGGTGAATCAGGTCTTCCGCGGTGTCGATGTCGTAGGCCGCGGCCACGTCCCCGCACTCCACCAGTGTGATGTCGGCCGCATGGGTCCGCAGGTGGTCGCGCGCCCCGCGGTCGCCCACCGCGGTCGCCGCGATGTCCGCCCACCGCTGCGCGCCGAACAGCACCGGATGCCCGCGCCGCCCGTCGTACGCCGCCGCCACCAGGCTCGCGGGAGAGCGGTACGCCGCCCGGACCCGGGCCACCGCGGCCGGCCCGATCCCAGGCTGGTCGACCAGCGACACGAGCACGGCGTGCGCCCCGCTGTCCGCCAGCGACTCAAGACCGGCCCGCAGCGAGGAGCCCATGCCCTCCGCCCAGTCCGGGTTGTCCACCACGACACAGCCCCCGAGATCGGCCCGCGCCCGCACCTCACCGGCCGCCGCGCCCAGCACCACATGCACCGGGTCGCAGCCGCCCTCCCGCAGCACCCGCACCGCGTGCTCGACCAGCGGCCGGCCCCGGTGCTGGAGCAGTGCCTTCGGCCGCCCGCCGAGCCGCCGTCCGCCACCGGCGGCGAGCAGCAGCCCCGCGATCACCGGTGTTCCGTCATCGGTTGTCCTCATGAGGACTGCATACCGCACCCGTTCGTGCCAGAGAGTGGCGCATCGCACACCCTGTGGCGTTTACTGACCCGCAACCCCCGCGCCCCGGGTCAACACGGGGCGGGGCAAAGGCACTTGCGGACAAGCGGCACAAAGGCGTGCGAGAGGACAGCTTTGTTGCAACGTGTGGGGCAGGGTTGCGTGACCAGGAGCGGCGAGGACCCGAGGGTGGCGGAGCTGCGCACCGCCGTGTCCCGGCTGCGCCGCGCACTCGCCGGACACCCCGCCGAGTTCCCGGACCGGGCAATCGCCGAGGACGAGCTGGCGGCCCTGGACGCGATGGCGGCCGGCGGGGCGCCGGAGATCCCACGGCTGCGCCGCTCCCTGCTCCTCGTCGCGGGCGCCATCGGCTCCGTCAGCGCCCTGTCAACCGCGCTGACGGAGGTACGCAGCGCCGTCGAGCTGTTCCGCGAGACCCCGCCCTCCCCGCCGGGGGTGGCCTGAGCCGGGGCCGCCGGTACGGCCGCCGGTCAGGACGGGCGGCGGATCAGGCGGCGGGTGGCTGCCGCCGCTAGCGCCGCGGTGCGCGAGTCGACGCCCAGCTTGGCGTAGATGTGCACCAGATGGGACTTCACCGTCGCCTGGCTCAGGAACAGCCGCTTGCTGATCTGCTGGTTCGACAGCCCGTCCCCGACCAGCTGGAGCACCTCCAGCTCCCGCTTCGTGAGCGCCTGCGCCGGCGTACGCATCCGGTCCATCAGCCGGTGCGCCACCGCCGGGGCCAGCGCCGACCGGCCGGCCGCCGCCGTACGCACCGCGGCCGCCAGCTCCTCCGGCGGGGCGTCCTTGAGCAGATAGCCGCTCGCCCCCGCCTCCACCGCGGCCAGGATGTCGGCGTCGGTGTCGTACGTGGTGAGGACCAGCACCCGGGGCGCTCCGGGCCGGGCCGCGATCGCGGCGGTGGCCTGCGAGCCGTGCAGCTGCCCGGGCCCGAACTGCAGATCCATCAGCACCACGTCGACGTTGCCGGCCGCCGCCAGTTCGACGGCCTGCTCGGCCGTCGACGCCTCCGCCACCACCTGGAAGTCCGGCTCGGTGTCCAGCACCGCGCGCAGTCCCGCCCGTACCACCGGATGGTCGTCGGCCAGCAGCAGCCGGACCGGCGCGCTCATACGGAACCTCCCGCGTCCCCCGTCGGCAGCGGCAGCGTGATCGCCACCGCCGTGCCCTGTCCCGGCGCCGACTCGACGCTCAGCGTGCCGCCCAGCGAACGCGCGCGGGCCCGCATCGCCGGGAGCCCGAAACCGCCCGCGTCCGCAGCCCCCTCCGTTCGCCGCACCGCCGCGTCGAAGCCCGCGTCGAAGCCCGCGTCGAAGCCCGCGTCGAAGCCGGTCCCGTCGTCGACGATGTCGAGCGCCACCGAGGTGTCCATGAAGCTCAGCGTGATCTCGGCGCGGCGCGCGTACGCGTGCCGCACGGTGTTGGCCAGCGCCGACTGGGCGACGCGGAGCAGCGCCACCTCGTACGGGGTGGGCAGCTCGACCGGGGTCCCGCTGACGCCGAACTGCACGGCCGGTCCGCCGGGCGTCGCCGTGCACAGCCGCTCCAGCGCCGCCGCCAGCGAGCCGCGCTCCAGATCGGGCGGGGTCAGCGCCTTGACGAACCGGCGGGCCTCGGCGAGATTGTCCTGCGCGGCCTCGCGCGCCTGCCGCACATGGGCCGCCGCCAGGGAGTCCGCGGGCAGCGCCCGCTCGGCCGCACGCAGCAGCAACTGGATGCTGGACAGGCCCTGGGCCAGGGTGTCGTGGATCTCGCGGGCGAGCCGCTCACGTTCGGCGAGCGTGCCGGCGCCGCGCTCGGCGGCGGCCAGTTCCGCGCGGGTCGCGATGAGTTCCTCGATGAGCTCGCGCCGGCGTTCGCTCTCCCGGTAGAGCGCCTGGTAGCCGAGGACCGTGGCGACGGCGACGGCCGCGCCGAGCAGCGGGCCGATGAAGGTGCCCGGGGAGATGTCCTGGCCGTGCAGCAGGAAGCTGCCGATGGCGGCGCCCGCCGTGACCACGACCGCGGGCAGTCCCCAGCGCACGGGCAGCAGGTGCAGTTCGAGGAAGTAGAGCGGGAAGGCCACCCACAGCCCGTCGGGCGACAGCGCGAGGAGTACGAGCCAGGCGGCGCCCAGCGCCGCCAGCCACACCCCGCCCGGCGACCGGTGCACGGCCGGGGTGAGCACACCGGCGGTGTACACACCGGCCAGTACGGCCGAGGCCACCACCACGGCGGTCGCCCGGGGAGCGTCGTCGGCCACGGCCCGTACCACCGCGAGCGCGAGCAGACCGGCCAGCAGGGCGTGCAGGCACAGCCGCAGCACACGAAGTACGGGGGTGAGGGGGCGGGAGTCCATGGCCCGACCAGCGTATGCCGGACGGGCGGGCGGGACAGCGGGCCGGCCGGTCAACCGAAAGTTTGATCTCCGCTTGCGTCCTTCGATACGGGGGACGCACCCCGTGGCGCGATGTCTTCCCGGCCCGCCGCGGCCAGGGTTGACCACATGTTCGTCGCATGGAGAGACCTGCGGTTCGCCCGGGGCCGGTTCGCGCTCATGGGCTCCGTCATTGTCCTGATCACGCTGCTCGTCGGGCTGTTGTCCGGGCTCACGTCCGGCCTCGCCCGGGAGAACACCTCGGCCATCACCGGCCTGCCGGCCGGCCACCTCGCGTTCGCCGTCCCGCCCGGCGGCCAGTCGGTGTCCTTCACCCAGTCCTCCGTACCGGAGAGCGCCTGGCGGACATGGGCGGCGCAGCCCGGCGTCACGGACGCCCGGCCGATCGGCATCCGTACGCTCAACGCCGCCGCCGGGGACCGGACGGCCGCGGTGTCGGCGTTCGGAGTCGAGCCGGACGCGGGGCTCGCGCCCGGTGACGCGCTCGCGCCGGGCAGGGTGGTGCTGTCCGGGCAGGCTGCCGCCGAACTGGGGGCCGGAGCCGGGGACCGGATCCGTATCGGCAGCCTGGAGGCGACCGTGGCGGCCGTCGCCGGGGACGCCTCGTACAGCCACACGCCCGTGGTGTGGACAGCGCTCGACGACTGGCAGCGGCTCGGCAGCTCCGGCGCCACCCCGCAGGAGCAGGCGACCGTCATCGCCCTGAGCACCGGGGCGGACGCGGATCTCGCCGCCGCCGACCGGGCGGCGGGCACCCGCACGCTGTCCTTGGACGACGCCCTGACGGCCATCGGGTCCTACCAGGCGGAGAACGGCTCGCTGCAGCTGATGCGCGGCTTCCTCTTTGTCATCTCCGCGCTGGTCATAGGGGCCTTCTTCACCGTCTGGACGATCCAGCGCAGCGGTGACATCGCCGTACTGAAGGCCCTGGGCGCGTCCACGCCGTACCTGCTGCGGGACGCGCTGGGGCAGGCGGTGGTGATGCTCGCCCTGGGGGCCGGGCTGGGCACCGCGCTCGCCGTCGCGATCGGCGCGCTGGTGAGCGGCGGGGACGTGCCGTTCGTCCTCGACCTGCCGACCGTGCTCGTGCCCTCCGCCGTGATGATCGTCCTCGGGGCGCTCGGCGCGGCGCTGTCCATCCGGCGGATCACCTCCGTCGACCCCCTCACCGCACTCGGGAGCGTCCGATGAGCCTTGTACTGGACGAGGTCACCCTCACCTACCCCGACGGCGAGGGCAGGCTGACCGCGCTCGACGGCGTCGGCCTCGACGTCCCGGCCGGCTCACTCACAGCCGTGGTCGGTCCCTCCGGCTCCGGCAAGTCCAGCCTGCTCGCGGTCGCGGCCACCCTGGTCGGTCCGGACCGGGGCCGGGTCCTGGTGGGCGGTACGGACACCGGCACGCTGAGCCCGGCCGAGAAGTCCGCCCTGCGCCGCGAGCGGATCGGCATCGTCTTCCAGCAGCCGAACCTGCTGCCGTCGCTGACGTGCGCGGAGCAGCTCCAGGTGATGGCGCACGTCTCGGGCCGGCCGTCCCGGCAGGTCAAGGCCCGGGCGCTGGAGCTGCTGGCCGCGGTGGGCCTCACCGACAAGGCGGACCGCCGCCCGCACCAGCTGTCCGGCGGCCAGCGGCAGCGGGTGAACATCGCCCGGGCGCTCATGAACGACCCCGCCGTCCTGCTGGTCGACGAGCCGACCAGCGCACTGGACCACGAGCGGGGCGCGGCGGTGCTCGACCTGCTGGTCGCGCTGACCCGCGAGCGGTCGACGGCCACCGTGCTGGTCACCCACGACCGGGCCCACCTGGACCGGATGGACCGTACGGTCTCGATGGCGGACGGGCGGCTCACGGCCGGGGTGGCCGCCTGACGCGCGCGCGACGGAAACGTTCTCGGCGCCCACCGGAGGGTGGGCGCCGAGAACGTACTGCTTCAGGTGTCAGGTGTCAGGTGTCAGGTGTCAGGTGTCAGGTCTCAGGTCTCAGGCCGGGCTCTGGGTGGCGAGGGCCACCGACAGCTCCGCGGCGATGCCCTGCAGGATCGGCACGATCCGCTCGGTCGCGGCCTCGGTGACCCGGCCGGCCGGACCCGAGATCGAAACCGCGGCCGCGGTGGGGGAGTTGGGTACCGGGACGGCAAGGCAGCGGACGCCGATCTCCTGCTCGTTGTCGTCCACTGCGTAGCCGACCTTGCGTACCTGGTCGAGCGCGTCGAGGAAGCCCTCGGGCGTCGTGATGGTCTTCTCGGTGGCGGCCGGCATCCCGGTCCGGGACAGCAGCGCCCGTACCTCGTCGGCGGGCGTGTGCGCGAGCAGCGCCTTGCCGACGCCGGTGGAGTGGGGCAGTACCCGGCGGCCCACCTCGGTGAACATCCGCATGGAGTGTTTGGAGGGCACCTGCGCGACGTAGACGATCTCGTCGCCGTCGAGCAGTGCCATGTTCGCGGTCTCGCCGGTCTCCTCGACCAGGCGCGCGAGGTACGGCCGGGCCCAGGTGCCGAGCAGCCGTGAGGCGGACTCGCCGAGCCGGATCAGGCGCGGGCCGAGCGAGTAGCGGCGGTTGGGCTGCTGCCGTACGTAACCGCAGGCCACCAGCGTGCGCATCAAGCGGTGGATCGTGGGCAGTGGCAGTCCGCTGGCGGCGGAGAGCTCGCTGAGCCCGACCTCACCGCCGGCGTCGGCCATCCGCTCGAGGAGGTCGAAGGCGCGCTCGAGGGACTGGACACCGCCGCTGGCGGCGGCGGGCTTGGAGGCGGCGACATCGGTGGAGGCGTCGCTGGCGCTGGACGTCGGCACGGCGCGGTCCTTTCGGTGCTGGCAGGCAAGCAAGCAGCCTACCGGGCGGTTGTGGGCCTCCATAGCGCCCGGGAAAGCCGTCTTGGCCGGTCAGAGAGGGTTTGTCCGGGTGGTGGAAGGCTTGGGCAGGTGCCGGTGATGCTCCTGGTGGTGATAGCTACGTTCTGTAGAGTGAAATTCTAATTCCATTCTGTGGAAACATCCAATGCTGCAGCCTGGGTGCGGGGTGCTGTCCGGGTCGCTCTTGACGCGTCCGGCATCGAGGTGAAGACTCGTTCAACAGAACGTTGAATTTCGCTGTGCGGAAGTGGCAGCGGAAGAGTAAGAGAAAGAAGAGGAGGGGCCGGGGTGTCCGACTGGGACCTGGTACTGCGCTCGACGCGTGTCATCACCCCCGAGGGAACGCGCGCCGCATCGGTCGCCGTCACCGACGGGAAGATCGCGGCCGTGCTGCCGTACGAGACCGAGCTGCCGCCCGGGGCCCGGCTGGAGGACTTCGGGGACGACGTACTGCTCCCCGGCCTCGTCGACACCCACGTCCATGTGAACGACCCGGGCCGCACCGAGTGGGAGGGCTTCTGGACCGCCACCCGCGCCGCGGCGGCCGGCGGTATCACCACTCTGCTGGACATGCCGCTGAACTCCCTTCCGCCGACCACCACGGCGGACCACCTCGCCACCAAGCAGGACGTCGCGCGCTCCAAGGCGCATATCGACGTCGGTTTCTGGGGCGGCGCAATCCCGTCCAACGTCAAGGACCTGCGGCCGCTGCACGACGCCGGGGTCTTCGGCTTCAAGTGCTTCCTGTCGCCGTCCGGCGTGGAGGAGTTCCCCGAGCTCGACCAGGAGCAGCTCGCCCAGTCCATGGCCGAGATCACCGGCTTCGGCGGCCTGCTGATCGTGCACGCCGAGGACCCGCACCACCTTCAGTCCGCCCCGCAGCAGGACGGTCCCAAGTACGCCGACTTCCTCGCCTCCCGGCCGCGCGACGCCGAGAACACCGCGATCGAGGGCCTCATCGCGCACGCCAAGCGGCTCGGCGCCCGCGTCCACGTGCTGCACCTGTCCTCCAGCGACGCGCTGCCGCTGATCGCCGCCGCCAAGGGCGAGGGCGTGAAGATCTCCGTCGAGTCCTGCCCGCACTTCCTCACCCTCACCGCCGAGGAAGTCCCGGACGGCGCCACCGAGTTCAAGTGCTGCCCGCCGATCCGCGAGGCCGAGAACCAGGACGCGCTGTGGGAGGGGCTCACCAACGGCACGATCGACTGCATCGTCTCCGACCACTCGCCCTGCACGCCTGAACTCAAGCGCTTCGACACCGGCGACTTCGCCGCCGCCTGGGGCGGCATCTCCTCCCTCCAGCTGGGCCTCCCGGCGATCTGGACCGAGGCCCGCAAGCGCGGCCTTCTCCTCGAGGACGTCGCCCGCTGGATGTCGGCCGCCCCCGCCGCACTGGCCGGGCTGTCGCAGAAGGGCGCCATCGAGGCCGGCCGCGACGCCGACTTCGCGGTCCTCGCGCCCGACGAGACCTTCACCGTGGACCCCGCGGAACTGTTCCACCGCAACCAGGTCACGGCGTACGCCGGCAAGACCCTGCACGGCGTCGTGAAGTCCACCTGGCTGCGCGGTGTACGCATCGCCGACCACGGCACCCTCACCGAGCCCACCGGCCTCCTTCTCGAAAGGCAGAACTGACTGTGACGGCGCAGCGTCAATCCTCTTCGACCTCCTTCACCGGCAACGCGAACCCGTACGGGGGCGGCGACCCGTACGCCGACTACCGCACCGCGGACTTCCCGTTCACCCAGTACGCGAACCTCGCCGACCGTCAGCTCGGTGCCGGTGTCATCGCCGCCAACGACGAGTTCTTCGCCCAGCGCGAGAACCTGCTGGTCCCCGAGGCCGCCGAGTTCGACCCCGAGCACTTCGGCCACAAGGGCAAGATCATGGACGGCTGGGAGACCCGCCGCCGCCGTGGCGTCTCCTCCGAGCACCCCTGGCCCACCGCCGAGGACCACGACTGGGCGCTGGTACGCCTGGGCGCGCCCGGTGTGATCCGGGGCATCGTCGTCGACACCGCCCACTTCCGCGGCAACATGCCGCAGGCCGTCTCCATCGAGGGCACGAATTGGGACGGGGGCCAGGGCGCCCCGACGCCCGAGGAGCTCCTCGGCGACGACGTCAAGTGGACGACCCTCGTCCAGCGCACCCCGGTCGGCGGCCACGCGGCCAACGGCTTCGAGGTCACCGCCGAGCAGCGCTTCACGCACCTGCGTGTCAACCAGCACCCCGACGGCGGCATCGCCCGCCTGCGCGTCTACGGCGAGGTCGTACCGGACCCGGCGTGGCTCGCCGCACTCGGCTCGTTCGACGTCGTCGCGCTGGAGAACGGCGGCTCGGTGCAGGACGCGTCCAACCGCTTCTACTCGCCGCCCACCAACACCATCAACCCGGGCCGCTCCCGCAAGATGGACGACGGCTGGGAGACCGCCCGCCGCCGCGACCAGGGCAACGACTGGATCCGCTACCAGCTCGTCGCCGAGTCCGAGATCCGCGCCGCCGAGATCGACACCGCGTACCTCAAGGGCAACTCGGCCGGCTGGGCGTCCCTCTCCGTCAAGACCGGCGAGGACGGCGAATGGGCCGAGTTCCTGCCGCGCACCCGCCTGCAGCCCGACACCAACCACCGCTTCGTCCTGGACGCCCCGGCGGTCGGCACCCACGTCCGGATCGACATCTTCCCGGACGGCGGCTTCTCGCGCCTGCGCCTGTACGGCTCCCTGACCGAGCAGGGCACGGCCCGCCTGGCGGCCCGCCACCAGGAACTGGGCGGCTGACGCCGGCCCTCCTGAAGGAGAGACCCGGGCGGAGCGACACCCGCCCGTGCCCCAGGGACGTACCGGAAGACAGCGCCGGTGCGTCCCCGGAACCCCGTGGGGCGCACCGGCACAACATCACCGGTGCGCCCCACGCACTTTCCACCAGGAGGCGGCGTAGGGCGTGCCCACCCGCCGCCCCCTGACGTGAGCGGTACGGCGCTCCGCAGGAGGCGGCCGATGGTGCCGACGACCACGATCTTCACCGTGTGCTGGGCGCTGCTCGCACGACGCTCGCGCGACCGACGTAAGTCGGAAACCGGGCTGTCGCGAGCGTCCTGCGGCGCGCTTCCGCTGAAGTGGGCAGAAGACCCCATCCTCCTTACTCCGGTTCTCGGTCCACCCAAGGCCGGCCCGCTCGCCTCAACATGACCCGGGTGCCCGGCCGCACGGAGCCGAACTGGCGGCGTTGGCCGCGGCCAGCCCCGCGCTCAACCGCTCGGCCGGGGTCGCCACCCGCACCTGGTTCGGTTGGGCGTCCCACTCGCGGCCGCCGCCGAGCGGTCTCAGTTGGAGGTACGGACCCTCGGCGCCCATGACTTCGCCGACGCGGGCTCGGTGCTCGTCGACGACTACAGTTCCGGGCGGTGGTACGGCGTTCACTGCGCCGCCTCCCCCTTCAGCGCCGCCGCGAGCCGGCGTGCCGTGTCGAGGTTGCACCGGCCCAGCTCGACCAGCGGACGGGGCGTGAGGGTGGACGTGCACGACGCGAGGTCGGTGCCGAGGGACGGCAGCGTGATGCCGCGGGCGGCGAGGGCCTCGCGCAACTGCCGTACGGCGTCGTCGGCGGCGTCGAGCGGATCTGCGTTCCTGATGTCATCGTTCATGCTCACAGCGTGACCGTGTCCGGCTACGCTCAGTAGGGGGACAGTCCCAGCAAGTGCTCTGCGTGGAGGGGGCGTTGGCCATGATCCAGCCCAGGAACACCGATCCGTACACCGACCCGAGGACGTTCTACGGCTCGGAACTGCGCCGCCTGCGCGAGGCCGGTGGCCTCTCCCAGGATCAGCTCGGTGAGCGGGTCTTCTGCTCCGGCACGTACATCGGGCAGTTGGAGGCGGCGACTCGCCGACCTCAGCTGGACCTGTCGAGACTGTTCGACGAGGTGCTGGGGACCGGTGAGCACCTTCAGCGGCTGTGCCGCCTCGCCCGCAAATCGAAAGTTGCGGACTACTTCGCGGACGCGGCGGAGTTGGAGCAGCAGGCGAAGACGATCAGCGAGTACGCGCCGGTGTTGGTACCGGGGCTGTTGCAGACGGAGGCGTATGCGCGGGCCATCACCCGGACCGCGACCCCGTTCGCACCGCACGAGTCCGTGGAGGAGCGCGTTCGTGCCCGCCTGGACCGGCAGCGGATTCTCGACGACCCAACCCACCCCGTGTTGTGGGAGATTCTCCATGAGGCGGCGCTCCGGGTACCGATGGGCGGACGCGAGTCCATGTGCGAACAGCTGCTGCACATCGCCGAGGTGGCGCAGAGGCCACGGGTCGTGGTCCAGGTACTGACCTTCACCGCCATGGCCGAGGCGTTCATGGACAGCATGGCCTCGATCATGTGCTTCGACGACGCACCGACCGTCGTGTACACCGAGGGTGCCGGCAGCGGACAGCTCATCGAAGATCCAGCCCTGGTCGAGCACAGCCTGAGGTCATACGATCTGGCCAGGGCCGTCGCACTGTCACCGTCGGCGTCCCTGGCCCTGCTCCAATCGTTGGCGAAGGACTACACGCACCCATGAGCACCCCACACGATCTGAGCCCTGCAGTCTGGCGCAAGTCGTCCTACAGCGACGGTACGGGCGGCAACTGCGTCGAGGTTGCCGACAGCTTCCCCGGCGTCATGCCCGTCCGGGACAGCAAGGACCCCGAGGGCCCGGCGCTCGTTTTCCGGGCCGCGGGCTGGGTGTCCTTCGTCACCGCCGTCAAGGACGGCACCCTCTGATCCGTACGCATCAACCCGTCAGGGTCACACCCCGCTTACAGGAATGCGGCCCTGACGGGCCGTCACGGACCATGGCCGCGGTCGGGGGCTACGCCGCGTGGCCGCCGTCCACCGTGAACTCCGCTCCCGTGATGTACGCCGCCTCGTCGCCCGCCAGGAACGCGACCAGCGCGGCCACCTCGTCCGTGCCGCCGAAGCGGCCCAGCGCGGTCAGCGCCGTCTGTGCCTGCGCGGACGGGCCGTCCGCCGGGTTCATGTCCGTGTCGATCGGGCCCGGGTGGACGATGTTCGCCGTGATGCCCCGATCGCCCAGCTCCCGCGCCAGCGCCTTCGTCAGACCGATCAGCGCGGACTTGCTCATCGCGTACAGCGTCCCGCCGGGTCCCGGCACCCGCTGGGTCATACAGGTGCCGATGGTGACGATCCGGCCGCCGCGCCCCAGCTGTGCGGCCGCCGCCTGGGTGGCGAGGAACACACCCCGTACGTTGACCGCCAGTACGCGGTCGACATCGGCCCGCTCGAGTCCGTCCAGTGGGCCGAGGACGCCGACACCCACGTTGTTGACGAGGATGTCGAGCCGTCCCAGCCCGTCGGCGGCCCGCTCCACGGCGCCGGCCGCAGCGTCCGCGTCAGCCGAGTCGGCCCGGATCGCGATCCCGCGCCTGCCCGTCGCCTCGATCTTCCGGACGACGTCCCGGGCGGCGTCCTCGCCCTGTACGTAGGTGATGGCGACGTCCGCCCCGTCCTGGGCGAGCCGCAGCGCCGTCGCGGCGCCTATGCCGCGGCTGCCACCGGTTACCAGTGCTTTCCTGCCCGTCAGTCCCGTAAGTGCAGACATCCGAAGCCTCTTCCGTTTCGTGGAGGTGTGTGGGTACGACTCCAGGAAAGCGGCGCGGGGCAGGCCGTGCTGGCGGGAAACGGACGACGAGGACATACGGCCGCCGGGGGTGCGGCCCCGGACCCCCGGTGACCACTGACCGCGTCGATTCCGGTTCTGACGAACGGCGTATATTCGGACAAGCGTGTTGTGGGGACACGCGTTGGTCGTCTTGGGGGGAGCGAGTTCAATGGCACGGAGTGATCGCGCACGAGCGCGTGCGCGCGCTCGTAAACGCGCCCGCATCCGCATGGGCGTCGCCGCGGTGGTGCTGATCGTGGCCGGTGTCCTGCTCACGCGGCTGACGGGCGGCAGTGAGGAGGACGCCAAGGCGGGGGCCCCGGCCGGCAAGGGCGGGGGGGCGGAGGCGCAGCTGCACGGCGCCGGGAAGGGCAAGTCGGGCAAGGGTAAGGAGGAACCCTGGGACGGCGAGGTCAAGGTCCTGGGTGACGGCTCGACTTCGTATACCGGACCGCAGCCCAGCCAGCTCAAGCCCGAGCGGCTGAAACCGGGACAGAAGCCGCCGCAGTTCGTCGTCTTCTCCTGGGACGGTGCGCTGGAGGGCGACGACAGGACGTTCTCCCGCTTCCGGCAGGTGGCGAAGGAGAGCAAGGCGCGGATGACGTTCTTCCTCACCGGCATCTACCTGGTGCCGAAGACGAAGACGAGCCTCTACGACCCGCCCCAGCACGACCGGGGCGCCGCCGCGATCTCCTACCCGACCGACGAGCACATCAGGACGACCCTGGAGCAGCTCGGTGGTGCGTGGAAGGAGGGCAACGAGATCGGCTCGCACTTCAACGGTCACTTCTGCGGGCCCAAGGGCGGCGGCGACTGGAGCGCCGCGGAGTGGAAGAGCGAGATCGAGCAGACGTATTCGTTCGTCAAGAACTGGAAGACGAACACGGGTATGACCGATCTCGCGCCGCTGCCCTTCGACGTGGACCGGGAGACCGTCGGCGGCCGCGCCCCGTGCCTGGAGGGCCAGAAGACCCTCATTCCGGCGAGCAAGGAGTTCGGCTGGCGGTACGACGCCAGCTCGTCCGGCGACTTCCAGATCTGGCCGTCCAAGATCGACGGCATCTGGAACTTCCCGCTTCAGCTCCTGCCCTACCCGGGCAAGGAACTCCAGGTCCTCGCCATGGACTTCAACTTCCTCTACAACCAGTCCAAGGGCAGCACCGACGGTGATCCGGCGATGCACCCTGCCTGGAAGAAGGAGACCCGGGACGCCTACATGAACGGCTTCGAGCGGGTCTACAACGGCAGCCGCGCACCGCTGTTCATCGGCAACCACTTCGAGAACTGGAACGGCGGGATCTACATGGACGCCGTCGAGGACGTCATCCGCGATGTCTGCCCCCGTTCCGACGTCAAGTGCGTCTCCTTCCGGGAACTGGCCGACTGGCTGGACGCGCAGGACCCGGAAGTGCTCTCCCGTCTGCGCGGACTCGACCCGGCCCAGTCCCCGGACTGGAAGACCGTCATCGACTGACCATGTGTTCCTTCCAGATCTGTACGGGCAGTGACGCGGGGGCCGGCGCTCCCGGTCCGCCCAGTCCCTTGAGGGACAGCAGTTCCAGCTTTCTGAGGTCCGTCCGGTAGAGCACGACGGCCGTGGACTCCTTCGGGGTGTAACCCACGAACCAGGCCGCCGTGTTGTCCGGGGTGGTACCCGCCTTGCCTGCCGCCTCGGCCCCCGCCGACCGCGCGGCCTTCCCGCTGCCGTCCTGGATCGACTCCTGGAGCGCGTCGGTGACCTGCTCGGCCACGTCCGCGCGCATCGCGCGCTCCGGGCGCGGGCGCGGCAGCGGGACCAGCCCGCCATTGCGGGTGACCTTCAGCACCGAGTAGGGCTCGGTGTGCATACCGTCAGCGGCGAAGGTGCCGTACGCCGTGGCCATCCGGATGGCGCTGGGCTTGGAGTTGCCGAGCGAGAAGCCCGGCACCGACGGTCCGAAGCTCGACGGCAGCAGGCCGCTGGTGTTCGCCGTGCGCCGCACCCGCTCCAGGCCGACGTCCATGCCGAGCTGGAGGAAGGGCGTGTTCACCGAGTTGGCCATGGCCTTGTGCAGGCTGATCGCGCTGCCCCAGGACTTCTCGCCGTCGTTACTGCCCTTGACCACCTTGCCGCTGCGGTCCCAGTACGGACCCTCGGGCGTCCGGAGCGCCACATCGTGGTTGCCGTTGTACAGCGAGTTGGGGGACACGGGCACGCGCGGCGCCCCCCGCTCCTTCTGTACCCCGTCAGCCAGAGCCGCGGCGTAGACGAAGGGAGTGAACGCCGACCCGGCCGGGACGGTCACCGCGTTCGCCTCGTTGAACCCCTGCTTGAGGTAGTCGGGCCCGCCGTAGACCGCGAGGATCCGGCCGTCGGGCGCGACGGAGGCGGCGCCGGTCTTCACAAACCTGTCGGTGGCCCGCTTCTTCGGGTCGAACCCGGCACGCACCTTCTCGACGGCCTTGGAGAGCGACTCGACCTTCGGCTTCTCGAACGTGGTGTGGATCTGGTAGCCGCCGAGATCGAAGTCGGCGTCGGAGAGCTTTCCGTTCTTCGCGATGTAGTCCTTGGCCAGTTCGACGAGATAGCCCTGCTGGCCGCTCAGGTTCGTCGGCCGCCCGAGCGGCTTGGGGTCCGGGAACTTCGTGTACGTGGCGCGCTCGGCGGCGGAGAGCTTGCCGATCTGGACCATGCGGTCCAGCGTCCACTCCCACCGCTCCACGGCCCGCGCGCGGTTCTCCGCGTCGAGGGCCGGGTCGAACAGGCCGGCGCCCTTGAGCAGGGAGGCGAGGAAGGCGCCCTCGCTGGCGTTCAGCTGCGAAACCTCCTTGCCGTAGTACGCCTGCGACGCGCGCTGGATTCCGTACGTACCGCGGCCGAACCAGCTGGTGTTGAGGTACCCCTCGAGGATCTCCTGCTTGCTCAGCCGGCTGTCGAGCTTCACCGCGAGCAGTGCCTCGGTGAACTTCCGGGAGAACGTCCGGTCCTGGTTCAGGTAGGCGTTCTTGATGTACTGCTGCGTGATGGTCGACCCGCCCTGCGTGTCGCCGCCGCCGACCATCTTGCCGACCGCGCGCGCGATTCCCGAGGGGGAGATGCCGGGGTCGGAGTAGAAGCTCGCGTTCTCGGCGGCGAGTACGGCCCACTGGACGTCTTCCGGCACCTGGTCGAGCGGCATCTCCTGGCGGCTGACCCAGCCGGTCCTGGCCATCTTCGAGCCGTCGGCCCAGTAGTAGACGTTGTCCTGCTGGGTGGCGAACGCGTTCAGGTCGTCGGGGATGTCGGTCGCCGCGTAGGCGACCCCCACCACGGTCGTCAGGCTTCCGACAGCGATCAGGAAGGAGCCGAGGAGCTGGCGCAGGGACGGCACCCAGCGGCGGGCCCCCTGCCGGCCGGCGCGGGGGTAGTCCACCCGCCCCAACGCGGCCGCCAGCGCGGCGAGTGGCCGGAGTTCGCGGAGGTCGCGGAGGTCGCGGATACGGATGCCGCGCAGGTCCCCGATCCCGCGCAGCCCGCCCGTGCCGCGGGCGCTGCCGGCCCCACGGCTACCGCCGTTTCCGCGCGCGTCGAAGGCCCCACGGGCGCCGACGGCCCCACGGGCGCTGCCGTTTCCGCGCGTGCCGCCGTTCCCGCGGGTTCGGCTGCTCCCCCTCTTCTGGCGCGTGGTCCGCGAGGCCGTTGCGTCCGGTGCGCCGGAAGAGTCCGAAACGTGCGGCATGTTCGGTACGTCCGGTACTCCCGGTCGGTCGGCGGGCTTCCGCTGCTTCGCCTGCTTCCCCTGCCCGCGCCCGTGCTTACCCATGGGCCGCCCCCGTGTTCCGCCGCCCGCCTGCTCTGTGTGCAGCCTCGGTGGACATTGTCAACCCCCCCAAATCACGCCGACCCGGAGGTCGGTAGTTCTCCCTAGGTATTAACCCTACGTATCGCACCTTGCCCCGATCCATCCGCCCCTGGTCGAGCCCTTCCGGTCCACGCCCCGGAATGCCGCTTCCGTGCCCGGCGGCCCCCGGCTAGGTTGATCGTTCCGCGTGCGAGCCGCCGACGTCTCCACCCCACCCCACCCGTGGAGCCCGCCCGTGACCTCCCTCGCCACCCGCGCAACCACCCTCGCCCCGCGCCGGGCCTGGCTGACCGATCTGCCGGTGCTGCTGGTGGCCGTGGTGTGGGGCGCCAGCTATCTGGCGGCCAAGGGAATCACCACCAGCCACACCGTTGTCGCGGTGCTCGTGCTGCGCTTCGGCATCGTACTGCCGGTGCTTGCCGTCGCCGGGTGGCGGAAGCTGCGCGCGCTGACCGCGGCGCAGTGGCGCGGCGCCGGCCTGCTGGGGCTCGTACTGAGCGGGATCTTCCTGCTGGAGACGTACGGAGTCGTCCACACCTCGGCGACCAACGCGGGACTCATCATCAGCCTCACCATGATCTTCACCCCGCTCGCGGAGGCCGCCGTGACCCGGGCGCGGCCACCGCGGGCCTTCCTGGCCGCCGCCGGCCTCTCCGTCGCCGGCGTGGTGCTGCTGACCCAGGGCGGCGGTTTCACCACCCCGTCCACCGGCGACCTGCTGATGCTGCTGGCCGCCCTCGCCCGTACCGTCCACGTGCTGTTCATGGCGCGCATCAAGGCCGTGCGGACCGCCGCCGAGGCGGACTCGCTGTCCCTGACGACCATCCAGCTGGGCGCCGCCGTCGCGGTGTTCGCCGTCCTCGCAGCGGCGCCGGGCGGTGGCGAGACGCCCTGGTCGGTGGCGGCCGGTTTCGGTGTCCGGGAATGGGCCGGACTGCTCTTCCTCTCCGTCTTCTGCACGCTCTTCGCGTTCTTCGTGCAGTTGTGGGCGGTACGCCGTACCTCGCCCTCCCGCGTCAGCCTGCTGCTCGGCACCGAGCCCCTGTGGGCGGCGGCCGTGGGCATCGCACTCGGCGGTGAACGCCTGGGCCTGCTGGGGCTGCTGGGCGCCGTACTGGTGCTGACCGGGACAACCTGGGGCCGCCGCGCCGCCGACCGGGCCGCTTGCTAACTTCGGATCTTCGGCAGTTCGACAGCGGGTTCGACAACAGGGGGGAGTCCCATGCGCTCACTGGCGTACGACATCGAGTTCCGCAGGCGCGCCAAGCGAGCCCAGGCCTGGGGCTTCGGACTGCTCAGCGCGGCCGCGCTGCTGTGGCTGTGGGTCGGGATCCTGCTGCTCACGCCGTACGAGGTGGGAGGGGAGCGGTACAGCTCCAGGGACTGCGAGTCGAGGTTCTTCACGGAGTACGGGACGGCCAACGAGGGCGCGGTGAACGGCACCAGCTGCGCGGCCGAGCGTGACTGGCCCGAACTCCTCGGCGTCCTCGCCCTGTCCGTACCGGTCTCGGTCGTCGGCGCCGTCCTCTACACCGGCGGCAGCGTCAGCAACCGGATGAGCGAGCATGCCGCCGAGATCGAGCGCCTCAGCACGCCGGCGGACCGGGCCTGATCCGTACGGTGTCAGAAGCGGCGGCTGCCGGCGGCCGCCATCACCGCGAAGCCCAGACCGAGGCGGACCTGCGTGCCGAACAGGCCCAGAGAACTCGGCCTCAACAACCGGGTGCAGATCGCGCTGCTCGTCCACGACGGCGGGCTCCTGGACGAGGACAGCGACGACGACCACGTAGGCTGATCCGATCCGGGCGGACAGGCATGAGGGGTAGGGCAGTTGGCGGTCGTCGATCTGGGCGAGTTCGGTGCGGACTTCACCGCGGACCCGTACCCGTACTACGCGAAGCTGCGCGAGGCCGGACCCGTACACTTGGTGCACACCGCCGAAGGCGGACGGCTGTGGCTGATCGTCGGTCATGAGGAGGCGCGGGCCGCCCTCGCCGACCCCCGGCTGTCCAAATCGCCCGCCACCGTCGGCGCCACCATGCTGGACGAACGGGTCGTCGGACCGTATCTGCTGGTCCTTGACCCTCCCGACCACACGCGGCTGCGCAAGCTGGTCGCCCGCGAGTTCACCGCGCGCCGGGTCGAGGAGCTGCGGCCCCGCATCCAGCGGATCACCGACGGCCTGCTCGACGCACTGCCGGCGCACGGGCGGGCCGACCTGGTGGAGGCGCTGGCCTTCCCGCTCCCCCTCACGGTCATCTGCGAGCTGCTCGGGGTGCCGGCCCTGGACCGCGCGGCGTTCCGGCGGTGGTCCAACGACGTGGTGGCGCCGACGAGCGCGGAGGCCGAGCGGACCGCTGTCACCGAGCTGGCCGCGTATCTCGACGACCTCATCGAGGACAAGCGCTGCTCCGGGCCGGCCGACGACCTGCTGAGCGCCCTGATCAGGACACGGGCCGAGGACGGCGACCGGCTGTCCGCCGCCGAACTGCGCGCGCTGGCCTACCTCCTGCTCGTCGCCGGGCACGAGACCACGGTCAATCTCATCGCCAACGGAGTACGCGCCCTGCTCACGCACGCCGCCCAACTGGCCGCCCTCCGCGCCGACTTCGGCCTCCTCGACGGAGCGGTCGAGGAGATGCTGCGGTACGACGGGCCGGTCGAGACCGGCACCGCCCGCTTCAGCCGCGAGCCCGTCCCGGTCGGCGGCACCGTCATCCCGGCGGGCGAGGCGGTCCTGGTCGGCATCGCCGCGGGCAACCGCGACCCCGCCCGCCACCCGGCCCCCGACCGGTTCGACATCCGCCGCCCGCCGCAGGGCCACCTGGCCTTCGGCCACGGCCTCCACTACTGCCTCGGCGCCCCGCTTGCCCGGCTGGAGGGCCGCATCGCCGTACGCACCCTCCTCGAACGCTGCCCGGAGCTGGCCCTCGATCCGGACGGTGGTCCGCTCGACTGGCTGCCGGGCATGCTGATCCGCGGCGTCCGCCGCCTTCCCGTCCGCTGGTAAGCAGAAGGAGTCGTCTTGCCGGAACTCGACCTCGCACTCGCCCAGAAGGTGCTCGACGAGCAGCCCTTCAGCCGGCTCGTACAGTCCCGCATCACCGCCTGCGGCGGCGGGGAAGCCGTGCTGGAGGTGGACATCCGGGACGAGCTGCGGCAGCAGAACGGCTTTCTGCACGGCGGAGTGCTGGCCTACGCCGCCGACAACACGCTCACCTACGCAGCGGCCACCGTGCTCGGCATAGCCGTCCTCACCAGCGGGTTCTCCATCCAGTACGTACGCCCGGCCGTCGGCCGCACCCTGGTGGCCCGCGCCTCGGTCGTGCACGGTGGCCGCCGCCAGGCCGTGTGCCGCTGCGATCTGTACGTCGCGGACGAGGCAGGCGTGGAGACCCTGTGCGCGGTGGCCCAGGGCACGGTGCTCACCGCGCAGTAGCCACGGCGGCCAGGGCCTACGCGTCCGGGATCTCCGCCAGCCGTACCGGGCGGTGCTCGCGCCGGGACAGCTCGCACGCCTCCGCGATCCGCAGCGCGTGCAGCGCCTCGCGGCCGTCGCAGGGGTTCGGGCCCTCGCCCCGTACGAGCCGGACGAACGCGTCCAGCTCCGCCTCGTACGCGGGCGCGAAGCGCTCCAGGAACCCCGGCCACGGCTTGGTCGCGGCGGGCGGTCCCTGCGGTTCGGTCGACGTGATCGGCGTACGGTCGTCGAGGCCCACCGACACCTGGTCGAGCTCGCCGGCCAGCTCCATCCGTACGTCGTAGCCGGCGCCGTTGCACCGGGTGGCCGTCGCGGTGGCCAGCGTCCCGTCGTCCAGGGTGAGGAGGGCCGCGGCGGTGTCGACGTCGCCCGCCTCGCGGAACATCGCCGGCCCGCCGTCCGAGCCGGTCGCGTACACCTCGGTCACCTCCCGGCCGGTCACCCAGCGCAGGATGTCGAAGTCGTGGACCAGGCAGTCCCGGTAGAGCCCGCCGGACAGCGGCAGATACGCGGCCGGCGGCGGCTCCGGATCGGACGTCATGGCGCGTACGGTGTGCAGCCGGCCGAGCCGCCCCGACGCGACGAGCTCGCGCGCCGCCCGGTACCCGGCGTCGAAGCGGCGCATAAAGCCCAGCTGGAGGATGCCGTCGGCCGCCTCCACCTCGCGCAGTGCGGTCAGTGTGCCCGCCAGGTCGACCGCGATCGGCTTCTCGCAGAAGGTCGGCAGGCCGGCCCGTGCGGCGCGGCCGATCAGCTCGCCGTGCGCGGAGGTGGCGGAGGTGATCACCACGGCGTCCACGCCCCAGGAGAAGATCTCGTCCACCGAGGGCGCGGCGGTGGCGCCGAGCCGGTCCGCGACGGCGACCGCCCGTGCGGCATCGGCGTCCGCGACGAGCAGGGCCCCTGCCTCTCGATGACGGCTGAGAACTCCGGCGTGGAAGGAGCCGATGCGGCCCGTCCCGATCAGTCCGATGCGCATGGTCACAAGGTGAACCCCGCTGGTCCGCCTGTCAATCCGTTTGTCCTGACAACCGAACCTCCAGACTTCCTGTGGTCCTTACGTGCGACTACGCTCACCGTGTGTCCAAACAACTGACGGACTCCGCCGTGTCCCTTCAGCTGAGCGTGGACCGCACGAGCCCGGTCCCGCTCTATTTCCAGCTGTCCCAGCAGCTCGAGTCGGCCATAGAGAAGGGCCGGCTCGCCCCCGGCAGTCTCCTCGGCAACGAGATCGAGCTTGCGGGCAGGCTCGGCCTGTCCCGGCCCACCGTCCGCCAGGCCATCCAGCTGCTGGTCGACAAGGGCCTGCTGGTGCGCCGCCGCGGCGTCGGCACCCAGGTGGTGCACAGCCAGGTCAAGCGGCCGCTGGAGCTGAGCAGCCTGTACGACGACCTGGAGGCGGCGGGCCAGCGGCCGGCCACCAGGGTCCTGCGCAACGCCCTGGAGCCTGCGAGCGCCGAGGTCGCGGCGGCCCTCGCCGTACCGGAAGGCAGCGAGGTACACCTCGTCGAGCGGCTGCGGCTGGCCCACAACGAGCCGATGGCGCAGCTGCGCAACCATCTCCCCGCCGGTCTGCTGCCCCTCGACACCGAGCAGCTCGAAGCCACCGGCCTGTACCGGATGATGCGCGCCGCCGGGATCACGCTGCACAGCGCCCGGCAGTCGGTCGGCGCCCGCGCGGCCAGCGCGGAGGAGGGCGAGCAGCTCGGCGAGCCGGAGGGCGCGCCGCTGCTGACCATGCAGCGCACCACGTACGACGACACCGGACGCGCCGTCGAATTCGGCTCGCATGTCTACCGCGCCTCCCGTTACGCCTTCGAATTCCAGCTGCTGGTGCGCCCCTGAGCGTGTCTCCCGGCACCCGTCCGCGTAAGAATGTTCGGACAAAGTCTTGACGGGGTGCTTCACCCGCCGTTACAACTCCTGGCAGCCGCACCGGTGCGGCTCGGCAGGAAAGGCGGAACCACCATGGCGCGCAGGCGCACGGCCCGCAGGGCCCGTACTGCAGCTGTCCTCGCGGCAGCGATCGCACTGGCCGCGGCCGGATGCAGCGGCTCCGGCGGCAAGGAATCCGAGGACAAGCCCGAGCAGAGCGGCGGCGGTGGCGAAGGTCCCGGGACCGCACGGATGAAGATCGCGATGGTCACCCACTCCGGCGAGGGCGACACCTTCTGGGACATCGTCCAGAGCGGCGCCAAGAAGGCGGCCGCCAAGGACAACGTCGAATTCCTCTACGCCGCCAACAAGGACGGCAAGGAACAGGCCCAGCGGGTCCAGCAGTACATCGACGCCGACGTCGACGGGATCATCGTCACCCTCGCCAAGCCGGAGGCGATGCGGGACGCCGTCAGGAAGGCGGTCGCGGCCGGCATACCCGTGATCACCATCAACTCCGGAGCCCAGTTCTCCAAGGCCCTCGGGGCACTCAGCCACATCGGCCAGGAGGAGACCATCGCGGGCGAGGCCGTCGGCGAGGAACTGAACAAGCGCGGACTGAAGAAGGCGGTCTGCGTCATCCACGAGCAGGGCAACGTCTCCCTCGAAGAACGCTGCGCCGGGGTGAAGAAGACCTTCCGGGGCTCCGTCGAGAACCTCAACGTCGAGGGCACCAACATGCCCTCGTCCCAGTCCTCCATCGAGGCGAAGCTGCAGTCGGGCAAGGACATCGACGCGGTCGTCACGCTGGGCGCGCCCTTCGCGGCCGCCTCCATCGAGGCCAAGGAGGGCGCAGGCAGCAAGGCCGAGATCAACACCTTCGATCTCAACGAAGAGGTGGTCAAGCAGCTGAAGGCGCAGCAGATCGGATTCGCCGTCGACCAGCAGCCCTACCTCCAGGGCTATCTCGCGGTCGACGGGCTCTGGCTCCACAAGACCAACGCGAACGTAGTCGGCGGCGGCAAGCCGGTCCTCACCGGACCGGCGATCATCACTGAGAAGGACGTCCCCGCGCTGGAGAAATACACCGCCAACGGCACCCGATGAGCGCTCCGCGATCAGCTGTGTCCGATACTTGGGCGGCCGGGACGGGCGAGATCACTTCCCGGCCGCAACGAGTGGTACAGCGAGTGGTACAGCAAGAAGGGCGCGGCTTCGTGGCAAGGGTTCGGACAGGGGTGCGCGCCATCGGCGCCGTGCTGGCAGCGGTGCTCGGAGCGTCCCTGGCGGGATGCAGCAGTACGGGAGGCAAGCGCGCCGAGGAGCGGGCGGCCGAGGCCGCCCAGGGCCGCGCGGTGGACACGCCCCGCTGGACCTTTGCGATGGTCACGCATTCGGGCGACGGCGACAGCTTCTGGGACATCGTCCAGAAGGGCGCCGAGCAGGCCGCGGACAAGGACAACATCAAGTTCCTCTACTCGCACGACGACCAGGCGCAGCAGCAGGCCCAGTTCGTACAGACCGCGATCGACCAGGAGGTCGACGGCCTGATCGTCAGCCTCGCCAAGCCCGACGCCATGAAGGACGTCGTGACCAAGGCGGTCAGGGCCGGTATCCCGGTGATCACCGTCAACTCCGGCTCCGAGCAGTCGAAGGAATTCGGCGCGCTCACTCACATCGGACAGGACGAGACCGTCGCGGGCGAGGCCGTCGGTACGGAACTGACCAGGCGCGGCAGGAAGAGGGCCGTCTGCGTCCTGCACGAGCAGGGCAACGTCGGCCACGAGCAGCGCTGCGCCGGCGCGAAGAACACCTTCGGCGGTGAGCTGCAGAACCTGTACGTCGAGGGCACCAACATGCCGTCCGTACAGGCGGCGCTCGAAGCCAGGCTGCAGTCCGACCCGTCCATCGACGCGGTGGTCACCCTCGGAGCGCCCTTCGCGCCCACCGCGGTCAAGGCCGCGGAGGCGGCGGGCAGCGAGGCCGAGGTCGACACCTTCGACCTCAACGAGCAGGTCGCCGAGGACCTCCAGTCCGGCACGCTCGGCTTCGCCGTCGACCAGCAGCCGTACCTCCAGGGATACGAGGCGGTCGACCTGCTCTGGCTCTACAAGTACAACGCCGATGTGCTCGGCGGCGGCCGGCCGGTCCTCACCGGGCCCCAGATCATCACCGGGAAGGACGCCGCCGAGCTGGCGGACTACACGATTCGGGGGACCCGATGACCGCAACGGCACCAGCGCCCGCCCCGGCGCCCGCCGGCAGAACCGACGAACGCCTGGTACGGACGTCACTTCTCCGCAGGCTCCTCGGCCGCCCCGAACTCGGCGCGGTCGTCGGCGCGGCAGCCGTCTTCGTCTTCTTCTCGGTCGTCGCGGACACGTTTCTGCAGGCGAACAGCCTGTCCACGGTTCTCTACTCGGCCTCGACCATCGGCATCATGGCGGTCCCCGTCGCGCTGCTGATGATCGGCGGCGAGTTCGACCTGTCGGCCGGTGTGATGGTCACCAGCTCGGCGCTGATCTCGTCGATGTTCAGCTACCAGATGACGGCGAACGTCTGGGTCGGCGTGCTCGTCTCGCTCGTGGTCACCCTCGCCATCGGCTTCTTCAACGGCTTCATGCTGACCCGTACCAAGCTGCCGAGCTTCATCATCACGCTCGGTACGTTCCTGATGCTGACCGGTCTCAACCTCGGCTTCACCAAGCTGATCAGCGGCACCGTCTCCACGAAGTCCATCGGCGACATGGAGGGCTTCGAGTCCGCGAAGGCGTTGTTCGCCTCCCGGCTGACGATCGGCGACGTCACGCTCAAGGTGACCATCCTGTGGTGGATCGGTCTGGTGGTCCTCGCCACCTGGATCCTGCTCCGCACCCGCGCCGGCAACTGGATCTTCGCGGCCGGCGGCGGCGCGGACGCGGCCCGTGCGGTGGGCGTCCCGGTCACCAGGACCAAGATCGGGCTGTACATGGGCGTGGCCCTGTGCGCCTGGATCTCGGGCCAGCACATCCTCTTCTCCTTCGACGTCGTCCAGTCGGGAGAAGGTGTCGGCAACGAGTTCCTCTACATCATCGCGGCCGTCATCGGCGGCTGCCTGATGACCGGCGGCTACGGGTCGGCGATCGGCTCCGCCGTGGGCGCGTTCATCTTCGGCATGACGAGCAACGGCATCGTCTACGCCGAGTGGAACCCGGACTGGTTCAAGTTCTTCCTCGGAGCGATGCTCCTTCTGGCCACCCTGCTCAACGCATGGGTCCGCAAGCGTGCGGAGGCGACCACATGACCGGCACCGGTACCGGCACCGCGCTCGTCGAACTCGACGACGTCAGCAAGTTCTACGGCAACATCAGGGCGCTGGAGGGCGTCTCACTCGAAGTCCACGCGGGCGAGATCACGTGTGTGCTCGGGGACAACGGCGCCGGCAAGTCCACCCTCATCAAGATCATCGCGGGGCTGCACCAGCACGACGCGGGCTCCTTCCTCATCGAGGGGTCGAAGACCACCCTGTCCTCGCCGCGCGAGGCACTGGACCGCGGTATCGCCACGGTCTACCAGGACCTCGCGGTGGTCCCGCTGATGCCGGTCTGGCGGAACTTCTTCCTCGGCTCGGAGCCGACCCGCGGCGCCGGCCCGTTCCGTCGCCTCGACGTCGGCCTCATGCGCGAGACCACCCGTACCGAACTGCTCCGCATGGGCATCGACCTGCGCGACGTCGACCAGCCGATCGGCACGCTGTCCGGTGGCGAACGCCAGTGCGTCGCGATCGCCCGCGCCGTGTACTTCGGCGCGAAGGTCCTGGTGCTGGACGAGCCGACCGCGGCGCTGGGCGTGAAGCAGTCGGGCGTCGTACTGAAGTACGTCGCCGCCGCGCGGGACGCCGGGCTGGGGGTCGTACTGATCACCCACAACCCGCACCACGCGTATCTGGTGGGCGACCGCTTCGTGCTGCTCAAGCGCGGCACGATGTTCGGCAGCCACCCGAAGGACGGCATCACGCTGGACGAGCTGACCCGCCAGATGGCGGGCGGCTCCGAGCTGGAGGAACTCAGCCACGAACTGGAACGAGCCCCAACCCCCACCCACCTGGGCGGCCACCCGGCCCCGAAGGACGCGGGATAGACCCCGCCCGTGCCCGTAGGCGGTGAAGCTCGCGGCGAGGCGCGAGCCCGCGGTCGCCGACGGTGGCCGGCCGGCGGATACGGTGACGTGCTCGCCGTGCCCGAACGGCCGGGCCCGCCGCAGGCGGGCGTACCGCCCACCGGCCCGCGGTCGCCGACGGCGGCAGGCCGCCCACCGGAAACGGTGACCTGCTCGCCGTTGCCGAACGGGCGGGCCCGCCGCAGGCGGGCGCACCGCCCACCGGCCCGCAGCGGCGCGACGGACGCCCGCCGGAGGCAGGTGGCAGAATCGGCCACGGCGAACGATGTCCGCCGCCTGAAACGGATACCCCTACACACCCCCAAGGACGACACGACTCGTGCGAGCAGCCAGCCGCCTCCTCCGCTCCCGCCGGGGCACCCGCGCAGAAGGGCCGCACGCGACATGAGCACGTACCGGGATTTCGCGCTCGCCCAGCGCGAGGCCGCGCGGGCCACCGTCCTGCGGACCGTCGGAACGCGTGAGCGGCGCTCGCTGCTGACCGCTCCCCGCGTCCCGACCGTCGGGATCGACATCGGCGGTACGAAGGTGATGGCCGGCGTCGTCGACGCCGACGGGGTCATCCTGGAGAAGATCCGCGCCGAGACGCCGGACAAGTCCAAGAGCCCCAAGGTCGTCGAGGACACCATCGTCGAGCTGGTCCTGGACCTCTCCGACCGCCACGACGTGCACGCCGTCGGCATCGGCGCGGCCGGCTGGGTCGACGCCGACCGGTCCCGGGTCCTGTTCGCCCCGCACCTCGCCTGGCGCGACGAGCCGCTCAGGGACGCGCTGGCGGCGCGGCTCGCCGTCCCCGTCATGGTCGACAATGACGCCAACACCGCCGCCTGGGCGGAATGGCGCTTCGGCGCCGGCCGCGGCGAGGACCACCTGGTCATGATCACCCTGGGTACCGGCATCGGCGGCGCGATCCTCGAGGACGGCCAGGTCAAGCGCGGCAAGTACGGGGTGGCCGGCGAATTCGGCCATATGCAGGTCGTCCCCGGCGGCCACCGCTGCCCCTGCGGCAACCGCGGCTGCTGGGAGCAGTACAGCTCCGGCAACGCCCTCGTCCGCGAGGCCCGCGAGCTCGCCGCCGCCGACTCCCCGGTCGCGTACAACATCATCGAGCGGGTCGGCGGCAACGTCGCCGAGATCACCGGGCCGCTCATCACCGAGCTGGCCCGCGAGGGCGACGCCATGTGCGTCGAGCTGCTCCAGGACATCGGCCAGTGGCTCGGCGTCGGCATCGCCAACCTCGCCGCCGCCCTGGACCCGTCCTGCTTCGTCATCGGCGGAGGCGTCAGCTCCGCCGACGACCTGTTGATCGGCCCCGCCCGCGACGCCTTCCGCCGGCACCTCACCGGCCGCGGCTACCGTCCCGAGGCGCGGATCACCAAGGCCCAGCTCGGCCCGGATGCGGGTATGGTCGGCGCGGCCGACCTGGCCCGGCTGGTGGCGCGCCGCTTCCGGCGGGCCAACCGCCGCCGCGTGGAGCGTTACGAGCGCTACGCGCAGGCCAACAGAACGACCCGCACCACCCAGGGATTCCAGTAATGACCGTACCCAGGCAGTCGCCGCACCCGGACGAGGGCGGCGGCAAGCCGCCGGAGGACCGCCGGCACATGATCGTGCGCCGCTGGCTGACCGCGGTCATCATCGTGCTGCTGATCGGTATCCCGGCCGGCTATCTGCTGATCTCCGCCGAGCAGAGCCGCGACAGCGGCCGCGACAAGGCGAGGAAGGCGTCGGCCACCGGTCTGACCCCGGGCTGGCCGTCCAAGGTGCAGCGCAGCGTCTACGACGTGCCGATCCCCGACCTGGCCAGGGGCGTCGCCTTCTACGAGACGAACAACTGGAAGACCAGCAGGCTGTACGTGCAGTTCAGGACGACCAACAACGACCTGGACGCCTTTCTGAAGAACGTGGGCACCAGCCGCGCCGCCCTCAAGGAGGGGGTGGCCATCGGCGAGCGCGACACCGCCGTCGTCGGCTGGAAGTTCCTCCCCAGCCATCTGTGGTGGAGCACGACGCACACGCAGAAGGACCCGAAGCCCACCCAGCACATCACCGTGGACTTCAGCGATCTCTTCGCACCGCGCGTGTACCTCGTCTCGACCGCGACCCCCTGAGGTGACCCCCGGAGTGTGGACACAGGGGTTCATGCGGCGAGTGAGAGTTTAGCTGTCTTGTGGTGCTGCTGTTCGAACTCCATCGGGGAGAGGTAGGACAGCGCACTGTGCCGGCGTCGGGCGTTGTAGTAGGTGAGCCACTCGAAAATCTCCAGCCTTGCCTGGCTCATCGTCACGAACAGCTTCGTGTGCATCGTCTCCCTCTTCAGGCCCTGCCAGAAACTCTCGGCCAGGGCGTTGTCATAGCTCGAGCCGACCTTGCCCATGCTCCTGCGGACGCCGTACCGGTCGCAGACCTGGGCGAACGCGGCCGAGGTGTACTGCGATCCGCGGTCCGCATGGAAGCCACTCCGGTGACGTCACCGCCGCGAGTCGCGACCGCGGCCTGGAGCGCGTCGATGACGAGTTCGGCGCGCATGTGCGGGGCCATGGACCAGCCGAGTACACGGCGGGACCGGATGTCCAGGACGCAGGCGAGGTAGAGCCAGGTGGCTCCTACCTGGACGTATGTGATGTCTCCGCACCACTTCTCGTCCAGGGCGCCGGCGGTGAAGTCCCGCTGGACCAGGTCCGGCGCCGGTGGCGAGAGCCGGTCTGGGATTGTGGTGCGTCTCTTCCGCCGTAGGTGGCGGCCGACGATGTGGTGTTTGCGCATCATCCGGGCGCCCCGCTTGCGGTTGACGGTATGGCCGAAGCCACGCAGTTCGGCATGGTTCCACAACGCGCCGTAATTCCCTCGGTGTTCGGCGTGGACCTCGCGGATCTCCTCGACCAGGGCGTCCTGTACTTCGAGGGCCGTGCCATGTGGATCTACACCTTCCTGGACCATCAAGATCCATTGTCAGGTGTGTCCACACCACGGGGATCACCTCAATGGGGCGTGAGCCTCTTGCCGTGGGCTCTTCGTGAAGGTGAGACCGGGGTCCGCTTCGGTCAGGCGACGGCGTCGGTGGACGACACCGACGCGGCGGCGTCCAGGATGGCGGCCTTCGCGCGGGACGGGTTCACTTCGGTGCGGGCGATGACGGTCGGGACCGCGATGCCCGGCATGAGCAGTCGCCACATCCGCACCACCCGGTCGGCCAGGTCCGCCCGCGCATCGCTCGCGACGGCCGAGTAGGTCTGCATGCCCGTACAGGCCTCGACCACGAACTCGGCGAGCTCGGCCGGCTCGACGCCCGCCTGCAGTTCGCCCTTCTCGACGGCGACCCGCAGGCAATCGGTCAAGATCCGGCTCCAGTCCTGGTACGGAGTGACGTCCCGGACGCCGAACGAGCCCTGCTCGCTCGTGAGTCGCACCCCTGCCCTGAGGACGACGTCCGTCTGCAGCTGATGCGCCCAGACCAGCGTGGTGTCGACCAGCCGCTGGAGGCCCTCGGACCTGAGCCAGGGAATGATCGAGTCGGGCTGAGCGTTCATGATCGCGCGGGCGAGATCTTCCTTCGACTTGAAGTGGAAGTACAAGGCACCGGCCGTGACTCCGGCTTCTCCCAGGATGCGCTTGATGCTCGCGCCCGCGAAGCCCGATCCGTCGAAGACTACGGCCGCAGCCTGGAGGATCTCCTTGCGGGTCTGGATGGCCCTTTCCTGCTTCGGCTGCTGGGTCACGGTACCTCCTAGAGCAAACAGAACGCTCCCTACGTTACCCCTTTTGTGCGCTTGGCCCCGCCGGCGCCCACGGCCTCGCGGGAATCGGCATGGCGGTTTCGCCAGATGATGTAGCGGCGGATCATGCTGCCCTGTTCCTTGTGGTCGGCGTGATCGGTGCCGTCGAGGGTGAAGTAGCGCAGGGCCGTGAACTGGGCCTCGATCCGGTTCAGCCAGGAGCTGTTGGTCGGCGTGTAGGCGATCTCGACGTTGTTCGCCGCCGCCCAGGTGCCGACCCGCTGACACCTCTTCGTGGTCAGGTGCGGGGAGAAGTTGTCGGCCACGGATGCTCAGGTCGGGCTCCGGCGGCTCGGTGGTCAACACATCCAGCGTCGCCGGGCTGAAGGCCACCGGCGCGTCGGCCGCGTACGTCGCCGCGAAGCACGCGGTGATCGGACTGACCCGGGCGGCGGCCCTGGACTACGGCGAGCAGGGGATTCGCGTCAACGCGCTCGTCGTGGGCAGCACCAGGACCGAGATGATGGAGGAGGTACTCGGAGCCCACCCCGCGCTGGAGGAGACCTTCCTGTCCCACTCGATGCAGCGGCGGATGTCCGCGCCGAACGAGGTCGCCCAGGCCGCGGCCTGGCTGTGCAGCGACCGGTCCTCCTTCGTCACGGGGACCGCGATGGCCGTCGACGGCCGGGCAACAGCCTTTTAGCCGAGGCGAGTTGTAGCGATAGTCGTAGCCCGTTCAGGGGCGGTCCGGATCCCCGGGCCGCCCCTGAAGCAGTTGGTGGTACGCGTACCCGTACGCGGCCGACGCCAGAGCCGTGTGGTCGTGCCGACCGGGGTCCCGACGAGCCCGGCACGTGTCGTTCCGTAGCCAGAGATGATGACGCGCTCCTGTTTCGGCGATGCTGAGCCCCCCGCAGACAAAATAATACAGAGCGATTGCTATTGTTTTATGGAACGAGAGAGCATCGTCTCTAGTCGGCGTTGTCTGCCACTCGGCGAGCGCGCAGGCTGCCGATGCTCCCGGCTACGGGGGGCGTATCGGCGAGGGAGAGGAGTAGGCGTGGTGGTCCAGGAGAGGGCCGTGCGCACCCGCGGAGTGCTTGTCCGGGCGGCGGCGGTGGAGTTCGGCGAGGCCGGTTACGGGGGTGCCAGGCTGTCGCGCATCTGCGAGTCGGCGGCCGTCTCGATGGGGGCGCTGACCTTTCATTTCCCCATCAAGGCGGCCCTGGCCGACGCCGTCGAGAAAGAGGGCGGGGCGATCACCAGGGCCCTGGTGGAGCGGCTGCGGAAGAAACGCGGCCCCGAGCTCGACGCCGTGATCGGCCTGACCATCGGGCTCGCGGGACTGCTGGAGGAGGACCTGGTCGTACGGTCCTCGGTGCGCCTTGCCAGGGAGCGGCCCGGGGGAGCGGGCCGCTGGGTGGATGTCTGGCTCCCGGCGGTGCTCGAGCTCCTGCACCGGGCGTACGAAGGGGGGCAGTTGCGACAGGCCGAGGGGTCCTTTCAGGCCGTGGCGGACATGATCGTGTACCTGCTGGCCGGCGCCGAATCGCAGATCCGGTACGGGGTGGCCGCCCCTGCCGGTGCGTCGCGAAGCGCCTCTGACCAGCTGGAACAGATCTGGCGGCTGGTCCTGTGCGGGGTCGCGGCCGAGGGCCCCTGACCCTCACGGTCTCCTGCCCGCGTCAGTTCTTTCGAGCCAAAAGGACTAGAAAAACATAGCGATTGTTCTGTATGGTTCTGGAGTCACCGGGGGTCAGAAAGGCATCGAGCTGCGTGCCTGCAGGGCGTATCGAAGAGGAGCGGGGGAGTCCGTGAAAGTAGCGGTGGTTGGTGCCGGCGGAATCGGCGGTTACTTCGGTGGCCGTCTCGCCGTGGCCGGCGGACACGAGGTCCGGTTCGTCGCGCGGGGACGCCACCTGGCGGCCCTCCGGCGCGATGGACTCACCGTCGACGGTCCGTCGGGCAGCTTCTCCGTGCCCCCGGAGGACCTGCGGGCGACCGAGGACCCCGGGGACATCGGGGCGGTGGACTTCGTCCTTCTCGGTGTCAAGACCTGGCAACTTCCCTCCGCCATCGGCCTGCTGAAGCCGCTGACCGGGGCCGGGACGGCGGTCGTCACCACGCAGAACGGTGTCGAAACACCGGTCGAGGTGGCGGAGGCGGTCGGCAGAGAAGCGGTTGTGCCGGGCAGCGCGAAGATCATCACGTATCTGGAGGGGCCAGGCCGGGTCCGCCACATCGGCGGGCTGGGCTCCCTCACCTTCGGCGAGTGGGACAACCGCCCGTCGGAGCGGGTGGAAGGGCTGCGGCAGGCGCTCGACGAAGCCGGTGTGGCGGCGGTGGTGCCGCAGGACATCTGGGCCGAACTCTGGGCCAAGTTCCTGTTCGTGGCCCCGCTCGGCGGGGTCGGCGCGGCCACCGACGCACCGATCGGCGCGCTCCGGTCCCGGCCGGGCACCCGGCGGCTGCTCGCGGACGCGATGGCCGAAATCCAGCAGGTCGCCCAGGCGTCCGGCATCGCCCTGCCGGACGACATCGTCGCCAGGACGCTGGACTTCGTCGATCAGCAACCGGCCGAGGGCACCTCGTCGTTGCAACGCGACATCGGCGCGGGCAAGGCCTCCGAGCTGGAGGCATGGACGGGTTCGGTGGTCCGGCTCGGCGCCCGCAGCGGCACCCCGACCCCGGTCAACGGCTTCCTGTACGAGGTACTGAGCCTGCGTGAAGCACGTGCCCGGGAGCAGCGCGGCGAAGGGGGTGCGGCGTGATGCTCCCGACCGGAGCCACCGAGGCGACCGTGGACATCGCGATCGTCGGCGCCGGACCCGCCGGGCTGTACGGCGCGTACTACGCCGGTTTCCGTGGTCTGTCGGCGGCGGTCGTCGACGGGCTGGACGAGCCGGGCGGCCAGGTGTCGGCGATGTATCCGGAGAAACTGCTGTACGACGTCGCCGGGCACCCCGGCATCAAGGGCCGGCACCTGATCGACAACCTGCTGCGGCAGGCCGCGCCCTTCGACACCAGCCATCTCCTCGGCCGCACGGCCGTCAGTCTCACCCCCCGGGGGGCCGGCTGGACGCTGGGCGCCGACGACGGCACCCGTGTGCACGCCGGCGCCGTCGTGATCGCGGCCGGACTCGGCCGGTTCGTCCCGCGCAAACTGCCCTGCTCCGTACCGTACGAGGGCCGGGGCGTCGCCTATCACGTGCCGCGTCTCGACGCGCACGCCGGGCGCGACGTGGTGGTCGTCGGCGGCGGGGACAGCGCCGTGGACTGGGCGCTGGCCCTGGCCCCGGTAGCCAGGAGCGTGACCCTGGTCCACCGCCGGGGCACCTTCCGCGCCCACGACTACAGCGTCCGGCAGGTGTACGCCTCCCCCGTCCGCGTCCTCACCGACGCCCAGGTGGTCGCCTGTCACGGCGCGGACCGGCTCGAACGGGTCGAGGTCCGCGCCGGGGAGGACACCCTGGTCCTGCCGGCGCAGTCGCTGGTGGCGGCGCTCGGCTTCTCGTCCGGGCTCGGCCCCGTCGCGGACTGGGGGGTGGACCTCGAACACCGCAGAATCCGGGTCGACCAGTCCATGCGTACCAACCTGCCCCAGGTGTACGCCGTCGGGGACGTCTGTACCTACCCGGGCCGGGTGCCGCTGATCTCGGTCGGCTTCGGCGAGGCGGGCACCGCGGTCAACCATGCCGCGGTGGCCCTGCGGCCCGGCGAACGGCTTGCCCCCGAGCACTCGTCCGACACGCCTCCCGGCGGCGACGCGCCTGCCGCGTCCACCGCCGTTCACCCCGTCCCGTCCGCTCCGGCAGCGCTGCCCGCGTAAGGGACCTGCCCCGGAGCAGCCGAACCGCATCCCGCACACGCCGGGTTGTCCGCCATGCCCATTTCGACATGCCCAGAGGGGGCTTGGGAAGCGATGCTCCTCAACAAACTGACACTCATGCCGGAAGGCGTGGAGATACATCTGCCGCAGGGCTCGCCGCTGACGGACATCGAATACGAGACACCTGAGCCGTTGATTCCCTTCGGGTGCCGCTCGGGAGCCTGCGGGGCATGTGTCATCGAAGTCCTGGACGGTTTCGATTCGCTCGGGGAGGCCGACCCCGAGGAAACAGACTTCCTTGAGGACCTGGGCCGGACGGACAGTAATTACCGTCTCGCATGCCAGTGCCGCCTCTTGGATTCCGCGACCGTGCGCATCGTGGAGAGCTAGTACATCCAACCGAACCGAATGAGGAGTGTCATGAAGAACCGAGTGACCAACGCAGGTTATGGAAACCGCAGGCCGTTCCTTAGCGCCGCCGCTTCGGTGGAGCTGCGGAGCGTGATGGACAAGCAGATCGACGAGCAGGTCGTCGAGTGGTACGCGAATGTGCCGGCCGCGGCCCACCTGGAGAGCAAGAACGTCGACTCCGAGTACTACAAGCGCAATCTCATAGAGACCGCCTGGCGTATCCGGCTGCTGCGTGTCGCCGAGGCGAAGGCCCTGACTGAGATCGCCAAGCAGAGCCCGGAAGCGGCTCAGATCTGGGCGAACTACGAGCAGGAGGAGATGCTCCACGACGAGCTCTTCATTCAGGACCTCGCCAAGGTGGGCGTCTCGCGCGAGGAATTCCTCGCGACCGAGCCGTACCTCTCTACGAAGCTGCTCACGGGTTACTTCTCCTACCTGCTGGACCACGAGGGGCCGCTCGGTGTGGTCGCCTACTCGTACCTGGTCGAGTACGTGAATGTGAAGCTTGAGCCGAAGAAGCTCGTCGCGCTGAAGGAATCGATCGGCGAGAAGAACATCGGCGGTCAGATCAGCCACTCGCACACGGACATCAACGACGACCACCCCGGCGAGGTCTGGGCGGCGGTGCGTTTCCTGATCCGTGACGAGCAGGACATCGAGGCGTTCAAGAAGTACCTCCAGGAGCACCAGTCGATTCTGGCCCTGTACTTCAAGGAGCTCGCCGACAACACCGTCTCCGCGGAAGAGAAGACAGCCGTCTGATCCTGCCCAGTGCGGGAGGTGTGCGACGCGGCCGGGACGGTGCTCCTCGACTGTCCCCGCCGCGTCCGTCGCGGCCCTTTGGAAGAGGAGCATCGTGCATAATCAGCACACGGGCGGGGGGATTCTCCTTCTCAGCCACGTCGGGTTCTCCTTCATGGAGGACCTCGTCGAGGCGCTCGACGCAAGACAGCTCAAGAGTTTCGTCCTCACCTCGCTCCCCGAGGCGGAGCACCGGGGGCGCCTGGACGAACTGCACCGGCAGACCGCCCACGTCACGGCCGCCTCGGAGCACGTCCTGACCCACGAGGACGTGGAGGCGTCCCTCGAAGACCTCCGCCGGCGGGGTGAGACCGTCCTGGCCTGCATCACGGTCTGGGAGGGCTACCGGCATCTGATGGCCTTCGCCAACGAATTGCTAGGCGTGAGCGATCTCGGCGAGAAGCAGATCCTCGAACTGCGCAACAAACTCACCCTGCGCAACCGGCTGGCCGACGCGGGACTCTCCCGGGTGCGGGCCGCCGAACTCACCGGCGAGACACTCGACTCCTACCGGAACAGCGCCAGCCGCTATTTCGTGAAGCCGGTGAGTGGCATTGCCTCGTACGGCGCTTTTCCGCTCTCTCCCCGTACCACCTGGGCTGACATCGAGCGGATCACGGCCGACGCGCAGGACGACACGGTCTACGCCTCGGCTTTCGGCGACGGGCTGGCCTTTCTCGTCGAGGACTATCTGCCCGGCCGGGAATTCAGCTTCGAGGTCGTCGTTGCGGACGGAGCGGCCCAGGTGGTCGCCGTGCACGAGAAGTGCGAAGTGACGGAGACGGCCGGCACCGTACTGGAGAACGCCTGTACCAGTCCACCGGTGAGCATATCCGCCGAGGAGTGCGCTGCAGGAATCGACTGGGTGCGGCGGATGCTGTCGCAACTCGAACTCCGTTGGGGCTGCTTCCACATCGAGGCCCGCCACCACGAGTCCCGCTGGGACCTCATCGAGATAAACCCGCGGGTCGGCGGCAGTCTGATATCCTACAGCACCAAGGAACTGACGGGCGGCGTGAGCCTCCTGGACCTCTGGATCGATTTGCTCCTCTCGGCTTCGAAGGCCGACAGCACGGTCGCACCGGAAGAATTCCTGGACTACGTCAGCGCGCTCTCCTTCACCGCTGACGGTGAGACGCCGACGGCGAACGCCACCTTCTTCCGGGTCTTCTTCGCGGAGAAGGGGCGTATCAAGTCGGTGCGGTTGAACGGTGACCTCCCGCTCGAACCCGTGGTCGCCCACGTTTTGCTCAAGGCCGGTGACACGGTCGAATCGACCTCGCGCGAGGTATTCCTCGGCCAGTTGCTGTGGCAGTACCCGCGGAGCGAGAGCGACCGGCTGTTCCCCGAATTGACGCGCGCCTCCGAGCACGCCATCGACATCCAGTACGACGACCAGTACGAGAGGGTCCTGCGGTGACGGAATCAACCAGCCGGTTCTTGATCATCGATTACAACCTTTCCCGTGTCGACGACGTGCGCCACATGAGTACGTACGCCCGCGACCACTACGGGGCCGCCGTCACGCTCGTCCGCGCCGACCCGACGTCCGTCGACGCCGGGATCTGCGACGAGGTGATCGACCTCGATCCGCTGCGCGCCGACTTCGTCGAGGCGGCGGAGAAGCTGCTGGGCCACCGGCGCGACGAGTTCGCGGCGGGCATCGTCTTCTCCGACAACGCGGTCAAGAGCGGCGCGGTGCTCCTGGAACGCCTCGGCCTGCGGATCGACTCCGCAGAGCTCGCCGGCGGGGCCTTCTGCAAGCACGAGTACCGACTCAGCGAGGCGGCCCACCGTAAACTGCTGTCCGCTCAGCGACTGTTGGTGCCTGACTTCGCCACGGTCGACTCGCGCGAGGGACTGGACGCGTTCGCCAGTGCCCACCCCGACGGCTTCGTGGTGAAGCCGGCCAAGGAGGGCAACAACCGGGGCGTGGTCCTGGTCCGGCCGGGCGACGACCTCGACGCCGCCTTCGCCGAGGTCAGCCCGTACGTCGAGCGCGGTG
Source organism: Streptomyces sp. A3M-1-3 (assembly GCF_024213665.1). Lineage (GTDB taxonomy): Bacteria > Actinomycetota > Actinomycetes > Streptomycetales > Streptomycetaceae > Streptomyces. The sequence continues at coordinate 120,171 of NZ_JANAVP010000010.1, read as the reverse complement.
TCATCTGCGAGGAGATCCTGCCCTACCAGCGGGAGTACTCCTTCGACGGCCTGGGCCAGTTGTCCTTCGTCACTGAGAAGGTCAGCGCCACCGGGCGCTACCCCGTCGAGGTCGCCCAGATCCTGCCGGCCCGGCTGAACCATGCCGAGCGGTCCGCCGTGGAGCGGGCCGGACGGCAGGTCAACTGGCTGGTCGGGCAGTGCGACGGCCCCTTCCACAACGAGATCAAGCTGAGCGACGACGCGAGCCGCACGGCGGTCGTGGAGCCCAACCGGCGCCCGGCGGGCATGAAGATCTGGTCGCTGGCGCACTGGGTCTACGGCATCGACTTCTACCACCGCTGGGTCGACGCGGCCTTCGGGAACACGGCGGGCGCCACCCTCCCCGAGCCCACCTGCTCGGCGGCCACGGTGATGCTCGGCGTCAAGACCGACCGGCGGTTCTCGCCGGAGGACGTCACCCCCGGCGCGACGCCCTTCGAGGACGCCGTCGCGGCGACCGCCGCGGCGCACCGCCTGCTCCCGCACGAACTGTCCGTCAAGGAGTTCGCCTGGCTGCCCGCCGTACGGCGCGAACTGCACGCGACCGCCCGGGACAACGCCGACTTCGCCGCCCAGGGCTGTGTCGTCCTGAGCGCGGCGGGCGTCGACATGAGCGAGATCGTACGCACCCTGCGCGACGCCTGGCTGGACGCGCTGGACGCCTGCTGCCCGAGCGCCGGCCCGGGACCCGTCCGCGAGGCCCTTCCCACGGTCCTCCTCGACCCGATCACGATGATGGTGGTAGCCCGATGAAGATCCTGGTACTGCACCGCGTGCCGTATCCGAAGATCGCGTACCACCGCGGCATCGACCACGACCTGCACGACGTCACGTACTTCGGCAGGCGCGAGGCCCTCGCGAGCCTCCCGGCCGGCCTGCGCTGCGAGCAGGTCGAACGCACCGGTCTCCGGGCACCGTACGACGAGGCGCGGGCGTGGCTCGACGACCGGCCGCAGACCTTCGACCGGGTGATCTCGATGTCGGAGTACGAGCTGATCGACGCCGCACGGCTGCGCGAACACCTCGGCATCGAGGGCACGTCGGTGGAGCAGGTCATGCTCGCCCGCGACAAGGTCCTGATGAAGGAGGCCGTCGAGCGGGTGGGGCTGCGGGTGCCGCGCTTCCTGCCCGTGGAGGAGTTCCTCGGCTCGGGCGGGCGGTCCCCCTGGACGGGGGCGACGGTGCTCAAGCCGCACCGCGGAGCGTCGAGCGTCGACGTCGTCGTATTCGACAGCGCCGCGCAGGCCCACGAGGCGATTGCCGCTCGGCGCACCGGAGTTCCGTCGATCGACGAAGACGGCAGGGGGCTGCCGGACCACGAGGTCGAGGAGTTCGTCGAGGGGAAGATCCTCCACTTCGACGGCCTGGTCGAGAAGGGCGTCGTCCTCGCCCTGGGTGCGAGCGAGTACGTCGGCACCTGCCTGGACTACGCGCACGGCGTACCGATGGGCTCCTTCCAGTTCGAGGTCGCGGACGACGCGCGGGACTGGGTCACCGACGCGCTGGCCGCCGTACGCATCGAGGACGGCAGCTTCCACCTGGAGGCCATCGTCGACGGGACCGAGTTGGTGTTCCTCGAAGTCGGCAACAGGGTCGGCGGCGCGGACGTCGTCGATACCTTCGAGCTGGCGACCGGCATCCACCTGCCGTCCTTCGAACTGCGCATCCTGCTCGGCGAGCCGACCGCGGGCACGCTGCCGGAGCCTCCCGCGGAGCGCGCCTGGTACGGCTGGTTCGTCTACCCGGGGCACCACCTCGGCGACCGCGTGTTCGAGGGCTTCGGCGGAGCCGAGCCCTTCCGCTCCGCCCCGGAGGTCGTCACCTGGCACGAACTGCCGCTAGGCGCCCCGCTGCCCGACCACATCACCTACGGCGCGCACGAGACCGCGCTGGCCGGCATCGCCGCGACGAGCTCCCCTGAGGTGACGCGCAGCTGGATGACCCGGCTGTTCGCGTCGCTGACGCTGCGCACGTCGACGCCTCGCGTGCCCGAGCCGGCCACGCCCGATCTGGTCGCGTAGAGCCCCGACCTCGTGCGACCACCATCCGAGACCGAGAGCAGAGAGAGAAGAAGGACATGGCCGAACTCAGGTTCCACTGGGGCTCGTCGTTGGACAGCGGGCAGAAGAAGTCGACGGAGAAGTACCGGTCGGATCTGCTCGATCTGGACGGCGCGGTCGAGTTCGCCCAGGAGGCGGACGCCCTCGGGGTCGAAGCCCTGCTGATGGCGCAGAGCTACAGCCTGCCGGACCCGCTCCCGATCATCGGGGCGCTGGTGCGGGAGACCGAGCGGGTCAAGTTCATCCTGGCCTACCGGCCCGGCCTGCTCTCGCCCACCCTCTTCGCTCAGATCGTCAACACGGTGTCGTGGATGTCCGACGGCCGGATCGCGCTGAACGTGGTCGCCGGCACCTCCCCGGTCGAGCAGGGCTACTACGGCGACTTCCTCGCCCACGACGACCGCTACGCCCGCGAGGACGAGTTCCTCGACATCCTGCACGGCTTGTGGCGCGGTGAGCAGCCGCTGACGTACACCGGTGAGCACTACCGGCTCGTCGACGCGCAGCTCGGCCTCGGCCACAAGGGCGGCGGCCGGCCGGAGATCTACATCAGCGGCTCCTCGGCCGTGGCGCAGCGGACCGCCGTCCGGCACGGCGACTGCTGGTTCCGTTACGGGGACACCCCCGAGGAGATCGCCAAGGCGGCGGGCCCGGTGGTCGCCCAGGGCCGCGACGTGGGCCTGCGCATGCAGGTGCTGGCCCGCGAGACCCGGGAGGAGGCGCTCGCCGACCTCGCCGAGGTCATGCGCGACTCCGACGAGAGCCACCGGGACTGGGTGAAGGCGTTCGTCGAGGCCGGTGACTCGGAGGCGGTGAAGAACTCGATGAGGCTGGCGGAGCAGGCCGGGCACGGCTGGCTCTCACCGGTCCTGTATTCCGGCGCTGTCGCCTACCGGGGCGGCCCGGCGCTGTGCCTGGTCGGCAGCTATGAGGAGGTCGCCGCGTACCTCATGGAGTACAAGGCGGCGGGAGTCGGGCAGTTCATCTTCTCCGGCTGGCCGGCCCGCGACGAGATGCGGACCTTCTTCACCCGCGTGCTCCCCCTCGTGCGCGCGTACGAGAAGGAGACGCTGCCCCTGACGGCCGGCGCCGCCTGGGCCGGTGCGCGATGACCGAGGAACGGGCACGCCGCAGACTCTTCGGGGCGGGAGTCCTGATCGGGCTGATGGCCGAGCAGGTCGTGATGTTCAGCGTCCCGCTGCTCATCTTCCAGCACACCCGCCAGGTGTCCTCCCTCGGCCTCGCCTACGCCGTCGAATGGCTGCCCTGCCTGCTGGCCTACCCGTTCGCGGGGCTGCTGGCCGACCGGGACGGCGGCCCCCGGCTCTTCTCGCGTGCCAACATCGCGCGTGCCGTCGTCATCGGCTGCGCCGTCCTGATCTGCGTACTGCAGCCGTCGTGGACGACGCCGACCCTGATGGCGACAGGCGCCCTGCTGGCGACGCTCGTCGCGCCGATCCGGATGTCCATCGAGAAGGTCGTCCCGCAGCTGGCCAAGGGCGCGGACCTGGCGAGGACGCAGTCCCTCGTACAGAACATGGAGCTGCTGGCCATGGCGCTCGGGCCCGGCATCGCGATGGTGGCCGTGCTGTCCCTGGGGAAGATCTGGCTGCTGGGGCTGGCGTGCGCGCTGTTCGCGACCGCCGCCTGCTGCTGGCTGGTGCTGCCGCGCGAGGCCGCGGCCCCGGTCGCGGCCGACGCCCGAGGGGTCAGGGCGACAGTGGCCGATCTGGGTCTCGGCTGGACGCTCCTGGTCCGCAACAAGCCGGTCATGCTGCTCGCCGGTCTGAACTTCGCGATCAACCTGGTCTTCTCGACCGTGCTGGCCGCGAACGCGGCGGTGGTGACCGACGTCCTCAAGGCACCGGAGTCGCAGTACGCGATGCTCAACATGTTCGTGGGCGTCGTCGGGCTGCTCAACCTGCTGCTGACACCGCTGCTGCTGAAGAAGCTCGACGTGAACTTCCTCGGCTCGCTCGGCTACGCGGTCCTGTGCGGCTGTCTGCTGGTCCTCGGGGCGGCCTCGTCCTTCTGGCTCTACGCCGTGGCGTTCGTGGTGGCGATGTCCGGTGTCGCGTACTTCAACATCTTCAACCGCACGCAGCGGGTGAAGGCGATCCCCCGGGAGCACCTGGGAAAGGTGATGGGCCCCTTCTTCCTTGTCGGCCTGCTCTCCTACCCCATCGGCGGCCTCCTCATCAGCACCGTCGGCGCCACGTACGGCCCGCAGCGGCTCGTGGCCGCCCTCGCCGTCCTGCTCGGTGTGTACGGCGTGGTCTTCATGCCGCTGACCATCCGGAGCTTCCGTGAGAAGGAGGTATCCCGTGTCGGCGCTGGAGTTGAGCCGCCCTGTCCGGTGGGCAGTGAGACGTTCCGCGAGGCGATGGCGCACCTCGCGGCCCCGCTGACCGTCGTCACCACCCGGGACGCGGCCGGCCGCCGGTGGGGGTTCACCGCCAGCGCGGTGACCTCGGTGTCGATGAGCCCGCCGTTCGTCCTGGTCGGCCTGTCGAACGACTCCAGCTGCCGGGAGGCGCTGACCGAGTCACCCGAGTTCGTGATCAATGTGCTGGGCGAGCACCACAGAGAGATCGCCGACCGGTTCGCCCGCCGCGACGTGGACCGGTTCGCCGAGGGTGACTTCGGGGCCTGGCCGGACAGCGGACTGCCGTACCTCACGGACGCCACTGCGGTGTTCCGGTGCACGACCGCCGACCGGATCCCGATGGGCGACCACCAGTTGCTGATCGGCGAACTCACCGGACTGCGCACGCACGGAGAGGCCAAGCCGCTCCTGTGGTACCAGCGGGACTTCCGCGCGGCGGGTCCGGCAGCGCCGGCCCCGGTACCGGCCCCGGTACCGGTCCTTGCCTCGCGTACCGCGGGCAACGGCGGAGAGCCCCGATGATGCCCCGGCACACGCGACGCCTGAACAGACCTTCGAACTCATGCCCTCGTACGTACTGCCCTCGTGGAGGAATCCGATGACGCAGAACGCCATGATTCCCGGTGTCGTGGACGGGACCGTCACCCCCTCGGTGGACGCGGAGGGCAACGTCTCCCTCCACATCGTGATCAGGGACGTCGGAAGCCGCTCCCAGGGCAACGACTACATCGAGATCGTCCTCACCGGCAGCGACGCGCGAGAGCTGCTTTCGGCGCCCGTGCCCGGCAAGGCCGCGTCGGTTCCCTGCTCGGTCGGAGTCCGCCTCCAGCCCGGCCCGTCGTTCGCTTCCGCCCTCTAGGAGCCCCCGTGACTGTGATCAACCCGGAACCCCTCGCCGCCCACCGGCAGGTGGCCGTGGCGCAGGACCCCCGGCAGAGCATGACCGCTCTCCCCGAAATCCTTCAGTACCCGCTGACGATCTTCACCGGCAAGGCCCTTCCCCAGCAGAAGTCCCTCGGCTGGACCCCCACCCTCCACCTGGCGACCGCGACGGCATCGATGGTCGTCGGCGTCCTGGTGAGCACCCTTGGCTACGTGCTCGGCGGCGCTTTCCTGCTGCTCCTGCTGCCCGGCTGGGCGATGACCCTGCACGGGATGCGCAACCTCCGGATGATGGTCTACCACCAGTGCTCGCACCGGAACATGTACCGGAGCCGCAAGCCGGACCGGGCCATCGGCCACGCGATATCGAGCCTGCTCGTCATCCAGAACTTCCAGCGCTACAGCCGTGAGCACGTCAGTGACCACCACGCGACCCACCACATGACGTTGCAGGACCCCACCGTCCAGGCCTTCCTGGTCAGCCTCGGCATGCACCCGGGAATGACCCGCCGTCAGATGTGGCACCGGCTCCTCGGAAGGCTGGTCTCACCGCGCTTCCACCTCGCGTTCGCCGTCTCCCGCGTGCGGTCCTTCTCGAAGGAGTCGGCGCGCAGCGAGAAGGTCACCGCGCTCGCGCTGTACGGCACGGCACTCGCTGCCACCGTCGTCACGGGCACGTGGCAGGCGCTGCTGGTCGTCTGGCTCGTACCGCTCGTCCCGATGTTCCAGATCAGCAACACCCTGCGGCTGTGCGTGAAGCACACCTTCCCCGAGCCGGGTCTCGAGGACCGGCGCAGCCGGGCGTACTTCGCCTCGCTGACCAACGCGATCTTCATCGGCGACCGGGTCCCGTCGGCGGAGCTGCCCGCCGGGCGGCGCGCCCTCGCCTGGAGCCGCTGGACGCTGCGGCTGCTGTTCGTGCACGCCCCGTGCCGCTACCTCGTGCTGACCGGCGACACGGTGGTGCACGACTACCACCACCGGCACCCGCGCAGCACGGACTGGTCGAACTACATCTTCGTCCGCCGGCAGGACGCCGAGGAGGCGGCAGCGGCGGGGGACCGCAACCGGCCGCCGTACCACGAGGTGTGGGGCCTGGCGCCCGCCATCAGCTACGTCTTCGACTCGCTGGCCGCGGCCGACGCCGAGGAGTTCGACGTGAACCGCCTGAAGTCTGTCAGCAAGCGCGAACTCTTCGCCGCCTTCGATGACTGAGCCTCCGATCACCGACGCCACCGCGCGACCTCATACCCCGGCCCCGGCCCCTATCCCGATTCAGGAATTTTCGATGCGGACAACGCCCCACCAGGAATCAGCGCCTCGCACAGTCATCCTCGGGGTCGCGGCCAGCGACAGCCACGCGGTGGCCAACCACCTCATCGCCTACTCGCTGCGCGGCCTCGGCTTCGACGTCGTCAACCTCGGTACCTGCACCCCGGTCGAGGAGTTCGCCGAGGCCTGCGCGCAGTACCCGGACGCCGAAGCCGTCGTCATCGGCAGCCTCAACGGCCATGTCCACGAGGACCTGCGCGGTCTCGACCGGGCCAAGCAGTCCGGCCGGATCACGTGCCCCGTGGTCGTCGGCGGCAACCTGTCGGTCGGCAGCCACAAGGACGCCTCCTCGCTCGACCGTCTCTACGCTACCGGCGTGGACCACATCCTGTCCGACCCGGCCGAGCTGCCGGCTCTCCTCGACGAACTGCGCGCGGCACGCGACCGGTCGGCCGTGACCTCCGGGATGGCGGCGTCATGAGTTTGACCTCGCTGCCCCCGCTCGGCGCGGGAGCGCGCACCCCCCGCAGGCCCGCCGAAGGGGACGGGAACCCGGCGACGCTGCCGACGCCGGCCGAGTCCGCCGCGTACATCACCTCGCTCGGCAAGCTCACTGCGGCCGAGGTCCTCGACCGGTGCCGGGCGCAGGGCCGGGTGGCGATCCAGCCCCGGTGCGGCGTCGGCGGGCACGAGGAGATGAAGGCACTCCTGGCCACCCTGGAGGCCGAGGCCGCGCCCGACATCCTCACGCTCACCATCGACTCGCACACCCGGCTCCTGCGGTTCGAGGAGGCGCTGCGCACCCTCAACCTCCGCCCCGCCGACCTGAACGGCTACCCCCTGGTGGCCCACGGCTGGCGGCGCGGCAGGGAGATCAACGAACTCCTCGCGGCGCCCCTGGAGATCCGGCACGGTTCGCCGGACGCCCGCATCCTCTTCGACGTGTCCGTGGCCTCCGGCATCACCTCCTTCGAGGGCGGCGGGATCTCGTACAACCTGCCCTACTCGAAGGCCGTGCCGCTGGCCGATTCGCTCGGGGCCTGGCAGGACGTGGACCGGCGCTGCGGGGAGCTCGCCGACCACGGCGTGGTCATCGACCGGGAGCTGTTCGGCACGCTCACCGCCGTCCTCGTGCCGCCCTCCATCAGCCTTGCCATCAGCGTCCTGGAGGCGGTCCTCGCCGCCCGCGCCGGCGTGCGCTGCATCTCCGTCGCGTACCCGCAGGGTGGTCATCTCGCCCAGGACGTCGCGGCCTTGCGGAGCATCCCCGTACTGGCCGAGCGCTATCTCCCCGCCGGGGTCACGGTCCACGCGGTGCTGCACGAGTTCATGGGCGTCTTCCCGCGCGAGCGGGCCCATGCCGAGGACCTGATCCTCTACGGGGCGCTCGTCGCCCGGCTCGGCGGGGCCTCCAAACTGATCACCAAGACCCATCAGGAGGCGTACGGGATTCCGGACACGGCGGCGAACGTGGAGGGCCTCCGGCTGGCCGACCGCGCCAACTCGCCCCTCCTCGACTTCATCAAGGTCGACCAGAACCAGGTCGCCGAGGAGATGGAGTGGATACTCGCGGAGGTCGCCGACCTCGTCGAACCACTCCTGGAACGCGCCGACCTGCCAGAGGCGATCGGCCAGGCGTTCGCGCAGGGCCGGCTCGACATCCCCTTCAGCGCCAGCCGTTACGCCCGCTCCGACCTGATCCCGCGGCGCGACGCCGCGGGCGCCATCCGCTACCTGTCGACCGGCGCGCTGCCGTTCTCGGCGACCCACCTGCGCCGCAACGAGGAACTCCTGAACGCGGTGGACGGCCCGGAACCCGGATTCGACACGCTGATGCAGGGACTGACCGGCGACATCAACCACTTCCGGCACGTGTTCCAGGAGGAGGAGCCGGCCGCCAAGCCCCGCCCCCTCATCCGCCCCCACTCCCACCCCCGCACACAGCGAACCGAGGAACGGACATGATGCGAGCCCTCCACGTCACCGAGCCCGGTGGCCCCGCCGCCCTCACCCCCACGGACCTCCCCGAACCGTCCGCCCTCCCCGGCCACGCCGTCGTCCGCAACGCCGTGATCGGCCTCAACTTCATCGACGTCTACTACCGCAACGGCACCTACCCGGCCCCGTACCCGCTCGTCCCCGGCCAGGAGGCGGCGGGAATCGTCACTGCCGTGGGCGAGGGCATCGAGGGCATCGCACCCGGCGACCGCGTCGCCTACGCGACCCAGCTCGGCGCCTACGCCGAGTACACGGCCGTACCGGCGGCCAAGTTGGTACCCGTCCCCGAGCCCGTGTCCCTCCAGGACGCGGCGGCGGTCCTGCTCCAGGGACTCGCCGCGCACTACCTGAGCCACACCACCCACCCCGTGGCGTCCGGCGAGACCGTCGTCGTCCTCGCGGCGGCCGGCGGCCTGGGCCAGCTGCTGGTGCAACTGGCCGCGCACCGGGGCGCGAACGTCGTCGCCGTCGCCTCCAGCAAGGAGAAGCAGCAGATCGCCCTCGCGGCGGGTGCCCAACACGCCGTGCCCTACGAGAACTTCGCGGGCGCCGTGCGCGAACTCACCGGCGGCGAGGGCGCGCACGTGGTCTACGACTCGGTCGGCGCGGCCACGTTCGAGACCAGCGTCAAGGCGCTGCGCCGTCGCGGCACCCTCGTCGTCTGCGGCCTGTCCAGCGGTCCCGTACCGCCCTTCGACGCGGAGCTGCTGCGCACCTCCGGCTCGCTCTACCTCACCCGCCCCACCCTCGCCGACCACGTACCGGACGCGCCGTCCCTTCGGGCCGCGGCCGCCGAGCTCTTCGGTTACGTCGCCCAGGGCGTCGTACGCCCGAACGTGCACGCGGAGCTGCCGCTGGCCGACGCGGCGCGGGCGCACGAACTGCTGGAGGGCCGCGTCACCACGGGCAAGGTCCTGCTCACGCCGTGACGTAGACGACAAGGGGAGGCAGGAGGACGCCATGAGTGTCGACATGAGTACGAGTACGGCGACGAAGGCATCGGCGACAGCACCGGCAACGATCACCGGGCGCAAGGGGATCGGCGTGGTCCCGGCGCCACTGCTCATGCTCATCGGGATGGTGACCACGCAGCTGGGCGCGGCGTTCGCCAAGCAGCTGTTCGGCACGGTGGGCCCGGCGGCGATGACCGTGATGCGACTGGGCTTCGCGGCCGTCGTACTGCTGCTGTGGTGGCGGCCCTCGCTGCGCCTGGACCGTCGTACGGCGGGCGCGGTGGCAGCGCTCGGCGTCGCCATCGCGGGCATGAACATCTGCTTCTACCTGGCCATGGCCCGGATGCCGGTCGGGGTGGCCCTGACCGTGGGCATGGCGGGCCCGCTCGCGGTCGCGGCGCTGTCCTCGCGCCGGGCCAGGGACAGGCTCTGGATCGTGCTCGCGGCGTGCGGCATCGCGCTGCTGGGCTGGCAGGGCGGCGCGGCCGGCCTGACCGGCCTGCTGATCGCCCTCGCCTGCGCCGTCTTCTGGGGTTCGTACGTGCCGTTGTCGGCCAGGGTCGGGGCGGTGCTGCCCGGCGGCGGTGGACTCGCGCTCGCCATGGCGTTCGGCACCCTGTGCTCGCTGCCGGCCGGACTGGCGGAGGGCGGCGAGGCGCTGGCCCGGCCGGAGGTGCTGGCCTTCGGCTTCGCCGTCGCGATGCTGTCGTCACTCGTCCCGTACACCTGCGAGATGGAGACGCTGCGCCGGGTGTCGGCGCTGGTCTTCGGGGTGCTGCTGAGCCTGGAACCGGCGATCGGCGCCCTGGTCGCCCTGCTCGTCCTGCACGAAACCCTTTCCCTGGCACAGGCGTTGGGGCTGGCCGCGGTGGTGGTGGCGTCGATCGGCGTCATCCGCAGCACACGGCCGTCCCGGCAGCGTCCGCCCCGTACCAACCCCAGCCCCGCCCCCAGCCCCACCCCCGCCCCCAGCCCCACCCCCGCCCCCAGTCCCACCCTCACCCAAGGAACCGAATAAAGATGATCGACACAGGCAGGAACGCAGCGCTGGCAGGCCGTCCGGAGGGTCTGGAACAGCTCAGGACCCTCCTGGACACGGCCCTCGGCGCACTCGGCGACGCCGCGCTCAAGCGCGGCGGCCCGCTCCCGGCCGGCGGGCCGGACGCGGCGGTGGCCGCGGTGCGCGAGGCGATGGGCGGGGGGAAGTTCCTCGCCGATGAGCCCAGCGCGCAGCGGGTGACGGACCTCTTCGAGGCGTACGCGACGTGGGCGGCCGACCTCACGCACCCGTCGGCCGTGGCCCGCATGCAGTGCGCGCCCACGGCCGCGTCCGCCGCCGCCGAACTGCTGGCCGCCGTACTCAACCAGTCGCTGCACTCCTGGGAGAGCGGCCCCTTCGCGCTCGAACTGGAGCGACAGCTGATCAAGGAGATGGCCTCCTGGGTCGGCTTCGGCGACGAGGCGTCGGGCACCCTGACCCCCGGCGGCAGCATCTCCAACCTGATGGGGCTGCTGCTCAGCAGGGACCATGCACTGAAGGACGTGGACTCGACGGGCCCCGGCTCGGGGGAGGTGTCCCGGGCGGGGTTGGCGGGGCGGCGGATCCGCCCGCGCATCCTCTGCTCGGCGGCTGCCCACTTCTCGATCGCACGGGCCGCCGGATTCCTCGGCCTCGGCCGGGACGCCGTGGTGACCGTGCCGGTGGACGACCGGGGCCGGATGCTCGCCGACGAGGCCAGGCGGATACTCGGCGGCTTCGCCCCCGACGAGGTCCCGGTGGCCCTGGTCGCGACGGCCGGCACCACCGATCACGGGTCCTTCGATCCACTGCCCGAGCTCGCGGCGCTCGCAGCCGAGTACCGGATCTGGCTGCACGTCGACGCGGCGTACGGCATCGGAGCGCTGTTCTCGCCGACGCTCGCCCCGCTCCTCGACGGCCTGGCACAGGCCGACTCGGTCGCCTTCGACCTGCACAAGTTCGGCTGGACCCCGGCCTCTTCGAGCGTGCTGCTGGTGCGCGACCAACGGCACATGGACTGCCTCGACCAGCAGGCCGTCTACCTGAACCCGTCCGACGACGAGGCCGCCGGCTTCACCGCCCTGCTCGGCACGTCCCTCCAGACCACCCGCCGCTCCGACGCCTTCAAGATCGCTGCCTCGCTGCTGACGGTCGGCCGCGAGGGCATGGGCGCCTGGGTGGACGCCTGCCACGAACGGGCGCGCTACGCCGCGACCCGCATCGCCGCCATCGACGGCCTGGACCTGGTGGCGGAACCGCTGCTCAGTACGGTGATCTTCCGCTGCCGGCCCGCGGACGCGACCCCCGTGGAGGACGAGAGCGCCTGGAACGCGGCGATACGCAGGAAGCTCATGGCGGAGGGCCGGGCCCTGCTCGCCCGTACGAAGATCACCGGCCCGAACGGCAGGCCGCAGGTCCACCTGAAACTGGTCTTCCTCAACCCGACGACGACCGAGGAGGAGATCGACGGACTGCTGACGGACATCACGGCTGCCGCCCGCGAGCTGGCGGAGAGCGAAAAGGTCTTGTAGCACACCGTGCAGCACGACGACGGGCGCGGACGGGTGTGCTGGGAGGCAGCCACCTCGCCGGCCTCTGCTCCTCGGCGGCGTTGAACTCTTCGGACCGGCCGGGCGGAGGCCGCCCGGCCGGTCCTGGACTCGTTCTTTGTGACGGCGGCAGCGGCGGTACCGGACCGCATCAGGTGGGCGATCGAGACACTGGCCGTGGTACCGGCCGACGGCTGTTGGAGATCGGATGCGGCGGCGGTGTCGCGGTCGAGCTGATCTGCCCGCTGCTGTCCACGGGCAGCATCACCGCCATCGACCGTTCCGCCACGATGACCGCACGCGCCCTCGAGCGCAATGCCGATGGCATCCGGACCGGCCGGAGCAACGTCGTCACCTCCGCCTTCTCGGCAGCCGGCCTCGCCGCCGCAGGCATCGGCAGCCAGCGCTTCGACAAGATCTTCGCGATCAACGTCAACCTCTTCTGGACCGGCCCGGCTCGCGACGAGCTCGCACTGGCAAGAGACCGCCTCGCGCCGGAAGGCGTCCTGTGGCTGTTCTACGAGCCGCCTCCCGGTCGGCGCGGCGACGAGATCATCGGCGAGGCGGCCGACGTGCTCGACAAGGGCGGATTCGCCACTCAGGTGGTCCAGTCGGCGTCGAGGTTTGGCGAGCGTCCCGACCCCAGTCAGTGAGAAATTGTGAGATGTGGGAGCGTGAGCGGGTGAGTGAGAGTGCGACGAACGTCCTGCAATACCGCTTTGACGGGCCAGAAGACGCACCTGTCCTGATCTTGGGACCGTCCCTCGGCACCACATGGCACATGTGGGACCGGCAGATACCCGAGCTGACGCAAGCGTGGAGAGTGCTGCGGTTCGACCTCCCGGGACACGGCGGCGCACCCGCCGAGCCCGCGCCGTCCGTCGGTGAACTGGCCGACCGGCTCCTCGCCACCCTGGACGAGCTCGGCGTTCAGTATTTCGGCTACGCGGGCTGTGCCATCGGCGGCGCGATCGGCGCCGACCTGGCGCTGCGCCATCCGCAGCGGCTCGCGTCGCTGGTGCTCGTCGCCTCCTCGCCCCGGTTCGGTACGGCCGACGAGTTCCGCCGGCGTGGCGTGATCGTACGGACCAACGGCCTCGACCCGATGGCGAGGACCGCGCCCGACCGGTGGTTCACGCACACCTTCGCCGCCGCGCAGCCCGCGATCGTGGAGTGGTCCGTCCAGATGGTGCGGACCACCGACCCCGAGTGCTACATCGCCGCCTGCGAGGCGCTGGCGGCCTTCGACATCCGCGCCGAACTGGGCAGGATCGGCGTCCCCACCCTCGTCCTGGCGGGCTCCGAGGACCGCGACACCGGCCCCGCCGACGCCCGCACCCTGGTTGCCGGGATCCCGGACGCCCGGCTCGCCGTGGTGCCCGGCGCCTCGCACCTGGCCCCGGTCGAGCAGCCCGCGGCGGTCACGGACCTGCTGGTCCGGCACTTCGGCAGCGCCTGGCAGCCCGCGCTCGACGCCGCCGGTTTCGCGCCGGCCGCGACACCGCACACCCTGCACGTGCCGGTACCGCCGCAGGCACCGGTCACCGCGGAGCCCGGCCCCGCGCCCGAGGCCGCCGGGCGTCCCGACCCGTACGAGGCCGGTCTCAAGATCCGCCGCGAGGTGCTGGGCGACGCCCATGTGGACCGGGCCCTGGCCGCGGCGGACGACCTCACCGGCGACTTCCAGGAACTGCTCACCCGCTACGCGTGGGGCGAGGTGTGGGCCCGGGAGGGCCTGGACCGCCGTACGCGCAGCTGCGTCACGCTGACCGCGCTGGTCGCGGGCGGCCACCTGGAGGAGCTGGCCGCCCACACCCGCGCCGCCCTGCGCAACGGCCTCACCCCGGCCGAGATCAGTGAGGTGATCCTGCAGACGGCCGTCTACTGCGGAATGCCGGCCGCGGACTCCGCCTTCAGGGTGGTCTGTGCCGTCATTCAGGAGGAGACGACGCCCCAGCCGTAGCAGGATGGCCGGTATGAGGCTGACGAAGAAGCTCCACTCCTGTATCCGGCTGGAGAAGGACGGGCAGACGCTCGTCATCGATCCCGGCGCCTTCAGCGAGGAGGACGCCGCGGTGGGCGCGGACGCCGTCCTCGTCACGCACGAGCATGCCGACCACTTCAGCGAGGAACGGCTGCGGGCCGCCCTGGAGGCCAACCCGGGCGCCGCGGTCTGGACCCTGCGCAGCGTCGCGGACCGGATCTCGGCGGCGTTCCCGGGCCGTGTGCACACGGTCGGCCACGGCGACACCTTCACGGCCGCAGGCTTCGACGTGCAGGTGCACGGCGAACTGCACGCGGTGATCCATCCGGACATCCCGCGGATCACCAACGTCGGGTACCTGCTGGACGGTTCCGTCTTCCACCCGGGCGACGCGTTCACGGTCCCCGACCAGCCGGTCCAGACGCTGATGGTCCCGGTGATGGCCCCGTGGAACAAGATCTCCGAGGTGATCGAGTACGTGCGCGAGGTCAAGCCGCAGCGGGCCATCGACATCCACGACGCGCTGCTCACCGATCTTGCGCGGCCCATCTACGACACACATCTGGGCAATCTCGGCGGCGCCGACCACGGCCGGCTGACCGCCGGGGACTCGACCGACCTCTGACGAATCCCGGCTGTCGGACCCGGCCGATAGGCTGGTGCACATGCGTATCGCCACCTGGAACGTCAACTCGATCACCGCCCGGCTGCCCCGGCTGCTGGCCTGGCTGGAGAGCACCGGCACCGACGTGCTGTGCATCCAGGAGACCAAGTGCACCCTCGAGCAGTTCCCGCACGACGAGCTGCGCGAGCTCGGTTACGAAGCCGTGGTCAACGCCTCCGGCCGGTGGAACGGCGTGGCGGTGGTCTCCCGGGTGGGCCTGGAGGACGTGGACCTCGGCCTGCCCGGCGGACCGGACTACGAGGGCATTCAGGAGCCGCGGGCGGTCTCCGCGACCTGCGGCCCGGTCCGGGTCTGGTCGGTGTACGTGCCGAACGGCCGGGAGGTCGCGCACGATCACTACACGTACAAGCTGAGCTGGATCGAGGCGCTGAAGGCGGCGGTCGCCGAAGACGCCGCGGGGGAGCGCCCGTTCGCCGTCCTGGGCGACTTCAACGTGGCCCCCACCGACGACGACGTGTGGGATCCGTCGTTCTTCGTGGGCGCGACGCATGTCACGCCGGCCGAGCGGGCGGCGCTGGCCGCGCTGCGCGAGGCAGGGCTCTCGGACGTGGTGCCGCGCCCCCTCAAGTACGACCACCCGTACACGTACTGGGACTACCGCCAGCTCGCGTTCCCCAAGAACCGGGGCATGCGCATCGACCTGGTGTACGGCAACGACCCCTTCACCAAGGCTGTGAAGGACTCCTACGTGGACCGGGAGGAGCGCAAGGGAAAGGGCGCCTCCGACCACGCCCCGGTCGTCCTCGACCTGGAGGTCTAGGGGGGCCCGGGAGTCCGGGGGTCCTGGGGTCCGGTGCGGGCAACTCCCGCGCGCCTGTGGTGTCGTGACCGGTACGGATGCGAGGCTGGGTGGTATGAACATCCCTTTCTTGGACAACTGGCGCAAGCGGCATGAAGCGGTGCGGGGGCTGGCGTTGACCGCTGCGATCGAGAGTGATCCGGCGAGCGTGGCCGAGTTGCTCTCCGAGTGCGAGCTGCTGCGTGTTCAGGCGGGAGCGGCCGGGCTCGAACTCGACGAGACCCCGGCCTCGTTGGAGGCACTGGACCAGCTGATGCCGCGCTGGCGCCGGGATCCGGAGGATGTGCCCTGGCTCGGCAACGACGCGGGCCTCTACCTGGGCACGGTCCTCATCCGTACCGTGCCGGGCGCGGGCTGGCAGGTCTGGCCCAACGGGCAGCCGGTCGTGCGGCTGGCCTCGGGCCGGGAGATCAACGTGGTGGAGGCCGGCCTCTCCTGGGCGGTCACCGGCTCCCCGGAGCTTTCCCAGATGTACGCCGAGGCCTCGGAGGGCTGACGGGATGCGATGCGGGGCGCAATTCGGCCAAAATACGGTTTATGCCCTATTTATGCGTGTCGGTTGTGAAGTGCCATTTCGGGCTGGATAGTTTGCGCTGACCTCGGACACTGCTGAGAGTGGGTAGGGCAGCGTATGGCCGTCGATCCATTGATCGAGCTGCGTGGCGTCGATAAATACTACGGAAAGTTGCACGTACTGAAGGACATCGACCTCACCGTCGGCCGCGGGGAGGTGGTGGTGGTCATCGGCCCTTCCGGATCGGGGAAATCAACGCTCTGCCGGGCGATCAACCGGCTCGAGACGATCGAGTCGGGCACCATCACCATCGACGGTCAGCTCCTCCCCGAGGAGGGCAAGGCGCTGGCCAAGCTCCGCGCCGAGGTGGGGATGGTCTTCCAGTCCTTCAATCTGTTCGCCCACAAGACCGTGCTGGCCAATGTCTCGCTCGCGCAGATCAAGGTGCGGGACCGCAAGCGGGACGAGGCGGACCGGCGCTCGCGCCTGCTCCTCGAACGGGTCGGACTCGCCGACCAGGCCGACAAGTTCCCCGCCCAGCTGTCCGGCGGCCAGCAGCAGCGCGTCGCGATCGCCCGCGCTCTCGCCATGGATCCCAAGGCGCTCCTCTTCGACGAGCCCACCTCGGCGCTCGACCCCGAGATGATCAACGAGGTGCTGGAGGTGATGCAGCAGCTCGCCCGCGAGGGCATGACGATGGTCGTCGTCACCCACGAGATGGGCTTCGCGCGCTCCGCGGCCAACCGTGTCGTCTTCATGGACGAGGGCCGGATCCTCGAGGACCGCGCCCCGGCGGACTTCTTCACCCACCCGGAGACCGACCGGGCCAAGGACTTCCTGTCCAAGATCCTCAAGCACTGACCGGGGGCGGGCCACTCGTGAACGTTTACCGCAGGCGGCGTGGGAGAGCCGAACCAGGGACGCTGCTGCCTGGGGTCCCCCCACGCCCTTAGGGGCGCAGGGGGAAGTGCAGCAGCTCATGGGCAGTGGCCCGCCCGGCAGCAGCCGGAGATCACTTCTCGCGCAGCGGGACCGACACGTAGGACGGGTCGGCCGCGGGGGAGGAGAAGGTCAGCTGCGCGCCGGACGGGTTGTGCTCGATGTAGAGCGGGTCGACGGTGTCGACGACCAGGGCGAGACGGTGGCCGGCCGGGACGTCGTAGGCGGTGGAGAACAACTCCAGGTCTACGGCGAACGGCTTGCCCGGCGTCTGGCCGTGGAAGGTGTACGGCGCATGGCTGACCAGCTTGCCGAGGCCGAGCGGGCCCACGTCGTAGAGGTAGGCGACGAGGGTGCCGCTCTCCTTGGTGCTGGTGACCGTGGTGTGGAGCTCGCTCGTGCCGCGGATGTGCTGCGCGGAGCCGTACCGCTCGGACTGCCAGACGCCGGCGAACGAACGCGGCAGCAGCGGGATCGAGGCCATGGGCGGCAGCTTGAAGAACTGGTCGAGCATGCTGGAGAGGAAGATCAGGCCGCCGTTGGCGCCCGAGTCGATGTTCGCGTGGATGTTCCGGGTGTTGTCCAGTGCGATCCGCTCGGCGCCGTCCGGTACGTCCTTCCAGCTCGCGTACCCCTCGTAGCCGCCCGTGGAGCGGGATTTCAGCTGAACCGGCCGCTCGGTGTCGATGCCGTTGCGCTCGTCCCTGAGGTACCGGTCGAACCAGCGGTGGGCGTTGGTCCAGGTGTCGTTGGGCAGGCCGAGCAGGCCGGTGCCCTCGGCGGTCGCGTGGTCGCCGGGGCGGAATTCGAGGCGCTTGGGGCCGGTGAGCTTCTCGTAGAACGAGGCGTACTGGTTGGGTGGGAAGAGGCTGTCGCCCCAGGCGTTGCCCAGCATGACGGCGGCGCCGTTGCTGTTGATCTCATCGACCCGGTAGACGGGTGAACGCTTCCTGGCCCAGTCGATCATGTGCTGCTCCCTGGCCAGGTTGGAGCCGAGGAAGTCCACCATGATCTGCTGGAGTTCGGCGCTCGGCCGGCCGGTGACGAAGCCGGCCCCGGTGAGCATGGCGGCGGCCTGGACGTGCTGGGTGCGGCCGCTGTAGATCGACTCGATGAGATCGCCCCAGCCGCTCATCGCCACCACGGCCCTGACCCGCTTGTCGCTGCCGGCGGTCATCAGACTGATGCCGGCACCGTACGAGACCCCGCCCATCCCGATGCGCTCCGGATCGGCGGCGGTGTGCGCGAGTGCCCAGTCGATCACCGCCGAGGCGTCGGCGATATCGGGTGGGCCGGCGACTTCGATACTGCCGCCGGAGAGCCAGAAGCCGCGCGAGGTGTAACTCACCACCACATAGCCGGAGTCGGCGAGTTTCTTCGCCTGCGCCACGTACTCGAACTGCGGAACGCCCCAGCTGGTGGGCAGCACGATCAGCGGGTACCTGCTGCTCGAGGTGGCGCCCGCCGGGGTGAAGACATTGCCCTTGAGGGTGATGCCGCCGGAGCCGGGGATGTCATACAACCGGACCGTCGGGGATTCGGCCGCGGCGGCTGCCTCGGCGGCCGGGGCCGCCTGGGACGCGGGAGCCGCCGCGAAGGCGGTCCCGGCGAGCAGTGCCGCGCAGACGGTGCCGATCGCGGTGGTGCGCAGGGGCCTGTGGGGGTGGGCCATGTGGATCGCTCCTCGCTCACGCCGATGCAAAGTGACCAGACGGTAACCGCGGGGGCTTACTGGAGGTAACTCTCCGGTAAGTTACGCGAGGGTAACGATTATTGGCCATCGTGTCAGCGGCCGAACTCAGCCCAGACCGCGCTGCGTCGGGCCACTCGGCCGAGGCGGTCTTGCCCGGCGCGGGCGGCGGGGTCACCGTGGGGCCCGTGACAGTCCCCGACGTCTTCGATCCGCGGATCTACGCGGACGGCATCCCCCACGACCGCTACCGGGCGCTGCGCGACTTCCGTCCGGTGGCCCGGCAGGACGAGTACGAAGTGCTGGGCTGGCCCGCCGGACCCGGCTTCTGGGCGGTCACCCGGCACCATGACGTAGTCCGCGTACTCAAGGACTCCGCGACCTTCTCGTCCGAGCTGGGCGCCACCCAGATCCGCGATCCGGAGCCGGACGACCTGCCGTTCATCCGCCGCATGATGCTCAATCAGGACCCGCCCGCGCACGGCCGGCTGCGCCGCCTGGTCAGCCGGGCGTTCACCCCGGGCCGTACCGGCCGCTTCGAGGCGGCCGCCCGCGCGCGGGCGCGGGCGCTGCTGACCGGGGCACGGGACGTGGCCGAGGACGGCGTCCTCGATCTTGTCGCCACCGTCACCGACGACTACGCCCTCCTCAACCTCGCGGACCTGCTCGGCGTACCGAAGAGCGACCGCGGCATGCTGCTGAAGTGGACCGAGCGCGTCATCGGCTACCAGGACCCCGACGAGGCCGCCGCGCTCTCCCACGGGCCGGACGGGCGGCCGGTCAATCCGCGCTCGCCGGCGGTGCTGGGCGAGATGTTCGCGTACGCGCAGCAACTCGCGACGTACAAACGGCGCCACCCGAGCGACGACGTCATGACGGCCCTCGCGCACGCGACGGACGGCGACACCCGGCTCACGGCCGCCGAACTGGAGATGTTCTTCTTCCTGCTGACCGTCGCGGGCAACGACACCGTACGCAGCGCCGCGCCCGGCGGCTTTCTGGCGCTGGCAGAGCAACCCGACGAGCAGCGCAGACTCCGCGCGGGCCGAGCGGCGGTGGACACCGCCGTCGAGGAACTGCTGCGCCGGCACCCGCCGGTGCTCAGCTTCCGGCGGACCGCGACCCGCGACACCGAGCTCGCCGGACAGCCGGTGCGCGCGGGCGACAAGGTCGTCGTCTTCCACGCCTCGGCCAACCACGACGAGCGCGTCTTCGACGAGCCGCACTGCCTCGACCTGACCCGTACGCCGAACCCGCACGTGTCCTTCGGGGACGGCCCGCACATCTGCCTCGGCGCCCACTTCGCCCGGCTCCAGCTGCGGGTCCTGCACGAGGAGGCGCTGCGCACGCTCCCCGAGCTGTCGCTCGCGGCTCCGCCCCGGCGGCTGGTGTCCAACTTCATCAACGGCATCAAGTCGCTGCCGCTGGAACTGGGGAAGCCGGGACCGCGCTAGCTCACGGCTCGGTGGGAGGTACGAACGGGCGGGGCGGGTGTCTGCGCGGCGCGGGTGACGTCCTCGACCAGCTCGACCACATCGGGGCCGTACGCCCGCGAGTTGACCACCTTCAGCAGCAGGCAGAACGACTTGTCGCCGTGCTTACGGGCCAGCTTCTCGTGGTTGCGTGCCAGATAGCGGGAGGCCGCCTGGTTGGTGATCGCGCGCTGCCCGCAGAAGAGGAACACGGGCCGGGCGCCCTGACCGACGGTCAGCCGCGCCAGCAGGACGTACTCCGCCGTCCCGGCGTCCATGCGGTAGCGCTCGCTGCCGATCTGGAAAGAACCGCGGTCCGGGCCGGGCTCCGTATCGGTGTTGACCGCGACCCCGGGCAGCAGGGACTGAAGGTGGGCGGCCATGCGCCGATTTGAGTAAGGACCGCCGACGCAGAACTCCGTGCGTTCGCCGAATCCCTGCTGCGCGGTGTCGTGCTGGATGATCTGGGCGTGCGCCCCGCAGTCCTTGATCAGGGCGGCGAGTTCGAGGAGCGCGAAGACGTCGAAGCGGTGCACGGCGCCGTCGCTGCCCGCCTCCCGGTTGACCACGAGCAGCGACTCGGAGTTCTTCGGCAGCCCCAGGAAGGACTGCTTGCGGTGCAACTTCCGCCGCCACACATAGGTCCGGGCCAACCAGCCCAGGGAGGCGCTGATTCCGGCGGCCACCACTCCGAGCACGATGTTGCGCACGTCGTCAGTCATGGGGCGGCATGCTAGCGGGACCGCGTATCCGTGTTCGAGGCGGTCCTGACGGGGCGGTGCGGTGAAGTTACGCTGCGCGGACGGTCGTCGACTGGAGGTACGGATGCGTCGTCCCGCCCGGAGCCTGTCCCTGCTCGCTGTTGCCGCGGCCCTGGTGTCGGTGGGGGCCACCGCGCCACCGCAGGTGCCGACTTCGCCGCCCGTCAATGAACCGGTCGCCGTCGGGTACGGCGGCGCGGTCGCCAGCGTCGACGCGGACGCCTCCGCAGCAGGCATCGAGGTGCTGCGCAAGGGCGGCAACGCGGTGGACGCGGCGGTCGCGACCGCCGCGGCGCTGGGCGTCACCGAGCCGTACTCCGCCGGGATCGGCGGTGGCGGCTACTTCGTCTACTACGACGCGAAGCAGCGCCGCGTCCACACCATCGACGGGCGCGAGACCGCGCCCAAGTCCGCACACTCCTCCCTCTTCCTGGAGAACGGCGCGCCGATTGCCTTCGCCGAGGGCCAGACGAGCGGCCTCGGCGTGGGCACCCCCGGCACGCCCGCCACCTGGGACGCGGCGCTCGACGCGTGGGGGAGCAAGCCCCTCGAACGGCTGCTGAAGCCGGCCGAGCGGCTGGCCCGGGACGGATTCACGGTGGATGCCACGTTCCGCGCCCAGACCGAGGCCAACGAGGCCCGGTTCGCCGACTTCCCGGACACGGCCCGGCTCTTCCTGCCGGGCGGGCAACTGCCCGTCGTCGGCTCCACCTTCAAGAACCCCGACCTGGCCCGTACATACGCCGAACTGTCCCGCAAGGGCGTCGACACCCTCTACCGGGGCGCACTGGCCGAGGACATCGTCCGTACGGTTCGCAAGCCCCCCGTCGACCCGAAGGCCACCCGGGTGGTGCGGCCCGGCGACCTGACGTCGAAGGACCTGCGGGCGTACGGAACGAAGCGGCAGGCCCCGACGAAGGTCTCCTACCGCGGACTCGACGTCTACGGCATGGCGCCCTCGTCGTCCGGCGGCACCAGCGTCGGTGAGGCGCTCAACATCCTTGAGCGGACCGACCTTTCGAAGGCGAAGGCCACACCGGCGCGGTACCTGCACCGGTTCATCGAGGCGAGCCGGATCGCCTTCGCGGACCGCGGACGGTGGGTCGGCGACCCGGCGTTCGAGGACGTCCCCACCCGAGGGCTGCTCTCCCAGCGCTTCGCGGACGCGCGCGAGTGCCTGATCAAGGACGACGCCGTACTCAAGAGCCCCCTCGCGCCGGGTGACCCGAGGCGCCCGGCCGCGTGCGCGTCCGGCGGAAAGGCCGCCCCCACGACGTACGAGGGGGAGAACACCACCCACCTCACGGCGGCCGACAAGTGGGGCAACGTCGTCGCGTACACCCTGACCATCGAGTCGACCGGCGGCAGCGGCATCACCGTGCCGGGGCGCGGCTTCCTGCTCAACAACGAACTGACCGACTTCTCCTTCGCGCCGGCCGACCCGGCCGTCCACGACCCGAACCTGCCCGGGCCGGGCAAGCGGCCGCGGTCCTCGATGTCCCCGACGATCGTCCTCCAGGACGGCCGCCCGCTGCTCGCCCTCGGCTCGCCGGGCGGCGCGACGATCATCACGACGGTCCTGCAGACGCTGACGGGCCATCTGGACCGGGGGATGCGGCTGGTCGACGCGATCGCGGCGCCGCGTGCGAGCCAGCGCAACCAGGCGACGACGGAACTCGAACCCGCTCTGTTCAACAGCCCGTTGCGAACCGAGCTGGAGGCCATCGGCCACGGCTTCCGGCTCAACCCGGAGATCGGCGCGGCGACCGGCGTCCAGCGCCTGCCGGACGGCCGCTGGCTGGCGGCGGCGGAGAGGGTCCGCCGGGGCGGCGGCTCGGCGATGGTGGTCCACCCAACACGCTGAGGCGCCCCGCGCACACGCGCACTCCTTCGGGTGATGATCAGCCGGGGCCGTTCGATGAGCGGCCCCGGACCGCGCCCACGCTCCTACCATCGGCCTGCCGTCGGGGACCACTTCGAGCCGCGTGGCCGGCCCTGTCCCGAAATCAGCTTCTGACGGATCAGAAGACGTTACGAGAAGAACGAGGACCACGATGCTTCGAAGCAAAGCCGGCGGCGCTGTCGCGCTGGGGGCGGCTCTGCTGATGCTCGCGGTGCTGCCCGCACAGGCCGCCGAGGCCCGGCCCGTGGCGAAGCCGGCGCCGCGGCCGGAGCCCGGCGTCGAGGCGTTGCGAGCGGTGCTCGCGCAGGCTGTGTCGCAGGGTGCGCCCGGAGCCGTGGCGCGTATCGACAGCGTCGGCGGGACATTCCGGGTCGCCGAGGGGATCGCCGACCGGGGGACGGGCCGGCCGATCGGCACCGCCGACCGGTTCCGGATCGGCAGCGCGACGAAGTCCTTCTCCACCGTGGTCGTCCTCCAGCTCGTCGCCGAGGGCAAGCTGGGCCTGGACGAGCCGGTCAACCGCCACCTGCCGGGCCTGCTCCCCGACGACCGGATCACCGTGCGGCACGTCCTCAGCCACACGAGCGGCCTGTGGGACTACACGAACGACATGTTCGACCAGACCGTCCCCGGCTTCGAGGCCGTACGGAACAAGGTGTTCACCCCGCAGGAACTCATCGACCTCTCCCTGACCCACGCGCCCTCGCCCGCACCGGGCACGGCGTTCGGCTACTCCAACACGAACTTCGTGGTGGCCGGCATGCTGATCGAGAAGATCACCGGGGCGTCGGTGCGCAGGGCGTACGAATCCCGCATCATCAAGCCGCTCCGCCTGGTGAACACGGTCTACGTGCACCCGAGCACGGTCATCCCCGGCAGGTACGCGCGCGGGTATCTCAGGCCCGACGAGGCCGGCGCGCCGCTCGTCGACTCGACCCGGCAGACGGCCTCCTGGGCGCAGGCCGCCGGTGCGCTGATCTCCGACCCCAAGGATCTGAACCGGTTCTTCTCGGCGCTGATGAGCGGCCGTCTGGTGCGCGCGGATCTGCTGGAGCAGATGCAGCAGTGGGCGCCGAGCAACCCCAACGGCAAGCAGTTCTACGGGATGGGGCTGCGGCGCCGCGACCTGTCGTGCGGAGTCTCGGTGTACGGCCACACCGGTACCGTCCAGGGGTACTACACGTACGCGTTCACCAGCAAGGACGGCAGGCGCAGCGTCAGCGCGCTGGCGAACACGTCCAACAACTCGGCGGTGCTCGTCACCATGGCGGACACCCTGGAGGCGGCGTTCTGCGGCGCCCGCCCGGCCGCGACACCGGCGCCCTCGGCCCGCATCGCCGTACCGCGGCAGCAGTCCCAGTACCCCGTCCACGAGGACATCGCACCGGACATCGCCCGCGACTGAGGGGCGTACTGAGGGGCGCCCCCCGGGGTCACCGGGCGGCGTACCGGCGCCGGCATAGGCTCACGAACATGAACCTCGACGAGCTCGGCCGCAGCCCGTACGTCAGCCTGACCACCTTCCGGCGCGACGGGACGCCCGTCGCCACGCCGGTCTGGGCCGTGTCGGACGGGACCGAGCTGTACGTCTGGACCAAGACGGACTCCTGGAAGGTCAAGCGCATCCGCAACAACAGCCGGGTGACCGTGGCTCCGTGCGACGTACGCGGCCGGATCCCGGCGGGCGCCCCGGTTCTGGAGGGCACCGCGCGGCTGCTGGACGACACCGGTCCGATCCGGGTGCTGCTCTCCCGTAAGTACGGTTGGCGGTTCTGGATCGTCGACTGGCCGGCCATGATCGCGCGTCGGGGCAAGCGGCCGCACACAGGGATTGCGGTCAAGCTTTGAGCAGTCCGCTCCGCCGATGAAAACCGCGCGTAGCCGTCCCGTAACACAACTGGGGTCGAATGCCTGCGGACCGGAGGCTTCCAGTCGGCGGGCGTGGGCAGGGGCGGGTAATGAGGGTGGACCAACTATCGGCAGCCGCCGGTGAGTTCGCGCAGTATCTGAGGGACATGACGGCGCTGCTCGATCAGGGCGGCGGCTGGTGCGGAGTGTTCTGGCAGCGCGATCCCGGTGGCATGCGGGCCTGTCTCGACGGGCACGAGGTGCCGCCCTGGGACGTGGTGGAGTCCCTGCTCCAGGACCTGGCCGGCCGGCACGGCGCGCAGTTCGCGGAACACGAGGCCGCACGGGCGGGCCGGCTGCACGCGGCGGCCGTGGCCGTGCACGATCAACTGTCCGGCGGGGCGGGGTCGTTACGGGACAGGCTGGAGGCGGTGCTGCGCGAGCGGACGTACGCGGAGGAACGGCAGCGGGAGCTGGCCGCCCGGCTGCGGGTCACCGCGGCGGGGCCCGAGGCGGAATCGCTCGGGCACGAACTGGCGTGGGCCCAGGACGACGTGGAGCGCGCGACGGTCCGCTGCGCGGAGTTCCGCACCAGGCTGGCGGCCCTGACCCCGCCCCCCGGCACTCCGGGCCGCCCGGTGGCCCCGGAAAGCTGGTTCCGGGCCCCGGACCCGGCGGGAGAGCCGTGGACCGACCCGGACGGACCCACCGAGGCCGAGCCGGCCCGAGGGGCCGGGCAGTCCGCATGGGGGCCAGGCCGGCCCACCGGCCAGGGCGCTGCGCCGCACCCGGCCCGGTGGGCCGACAGGGACGGTGCGGCTGATGGCACGCCCGCCGCCGGGCCGGGCGCCGAGCCGGACACGGCCCGTTGGGCCTCGGACCCAGAGGGCCCGGGCGGCACCACGCCTGGTCAAGCGGCACCCGCACCCGAGGCGGGCGCTTCACCGCAGCCGGCGGGGTGGGCCGACAGGGACGGCCCCGGCGCGCCCGTGGGGCCCGCACCCGCCCCCGAGCGGGGAGCTGCTGCGTACGCGGCCGGTTGGGCCGCAGGCAGGGAGGGTTCGGGCGCCTCCGCGCCGGCGGCGTCCGCACCCCAGCCCGGTGCTGTGCCGTACACGGCCCGTTGGGCCCCGGACCCAGAGGGCCCGGGCGGCACCACGCCTGGCCAAGCGGCACCCGCACCCGAGGCGGGCGCTTCACCGCAGCCGGCCGGGGGCGCGCCCGCGGGGCCTGTTGCCGCGTCCGAGCCGGGCGCTGCGCCGCGCAGGGCCCGGTGGGCCCCTGGTGCGGCCCGGCGAACGGCACCCGCACCCGACCCCGCGCCGCACGCGGCCACGCGTAGGCGGCGGTCGCGGGGGGCTCGGTTTGCCGGGCTCGATGACGAGGTGGAGGTGCAGGTCGCGCCCGTGCTGCCCGAGCCCGTCGCCCCCGACGACTCGGCGTTCACACCGCGCGGTGCCCGTTACCGCGGGCTGGCTCCCACCGAGGCACACGCAGGGCACCAAGCGGAGCCGGAAGACGCCGCCGAGGCCCGTAAGGCCGCCGCCGCGGTCGTCGCCGAGCTCATCGGGCTGCGGGCCGAGGGCCGCAGCGGCGAGGCGCACGTCGTCCTGTGCCAGGCCGCCGTGTGGCCACCCGCACGGCTCCCGCTACTCGCGGTAGAACTGCACCGGGCCGGCCTCGCCGCCGACTGGGCGACCCTGCTGTGGGAAGCGGCCTCGCTACCGCCCGACCGGCTGGCCGCGACCGCCGCCGCCCTCGCGGCCGCGGGCCGCGACGCGGACTGCGGCCGGCTGCTGCGCCAGGGCGTCTCCCGCCCCGCCGCGGAGATCGCGGCCGCGGCGCTCGCGCTCGCCGGCGCCGGCCGGGAGCCGGAGGCACGCGCGCTGCTGGACGCCTTCATCCGCGTACGTACCCCGGAGGAGGCCGCGCAGATCGCCCAGAGCGATCCGCAGCAGCTGGTTCCCCAACTGCTCGCGGCAGCCGACGCGGTGTCCGACGCCTGCCGCCGTGACCTGCTGCACGCCCTGCGCGTGGCCGGGGTGAGTCCGGCGTGAGTCCGGGGTGAGCATCGCGTAGCTATCGCGTAGTTACGGATGCGTACGGAGTGGACCGCTCGGGTGCGAAACATGATCGACTCTGCCGGTTAACGGCGATGGTCTTGCCCCGGGGTGTGACGGGGCTTACGTTCTCCACCTACGCATCGTGTCTACGTGCGTAGAGGCTCTCTGACGTCCCGTCGAAGGAGCAGCTCATGGCCAACGTCGTACGCGCCGCACTGGTCCAGGCGACCTGGACAGGCGACACAGAATCCATGATCGCCAAGCATGAGGAGCATGCCCGTGAGGCGGCCCGCCAGGGCGCGAGAATCATCGGGTTCCAGGAGGTCTTCAACGCTCCCTACTTCTGCCAGGTGCAGGAGCCGGAGCACTACCGCTGGGCGGAGCCGGTCCCGGACGGCCCGACCACCCGCCGGATGCAGGATCTCGCCCGCGAGACCGGGATGGTGATCGTCGTCCCCGTCTTCGAGGTGGAGCAGTCCGGCTTCTACTACAACACCGCCGCCGTGATCGACGCCGACGGCTCCTACCTCGGCAAGTACCGCAAGCACCACATCCCCCAGGTCAAGGGCTTCTGGGAGAAGTTCTACTTCAAGCCGGGCAACCTCGGCTGGCCCGTCTTCGACACCGCCGTCGGCAAGGTCGGCGTCTACATCTGCTACGACCGCCACTTCCCGGAGGGCTGGCGGCAGTTGGGCCTGAACGGCGCGCAGCTGGTCTACAACCCCTCCGCCACCCACCGCGGTCTCTCCGGCCACCTCTGGCAGCTGGAGCAGCCCGCCTCCGCCGTCGCCAACGCGTACTACATCGCCGCCATCAACCGGGTCGGCCAGGAGGAGTACGGGGACAACGACTTCTACGGGACGAGCTATTTCGTCGACCCGCGCGGCCAGTTCGTCGGCGACCTCGCCAGCGACAAGGAGGAGGAACTCCTCGTCCGGGACCTCGACTTCGACCTCATCGACGAGGTCCGCAAGACGTGGGCGTTCTACCGGGACCGGCGCCCCGACGCGTACGAGGGGCTGGTGCAGCCGTGACCGATCTGTACAACCGGCACCGGGCCGTGCTGCCCGACTGGCTCGCGCTGTACTACGACCGCCCCATCGAGATCACGCACGGCGAGGGCCGGTACGTCTGGGACGCGGCCGGCAGGCGCTATCTCGACTTCTTCGGCGGCATCCTCACCACCATGACCGCCCACGCCCTCCCCGAGGTGACCAAGGCGGTCAGCGAGCAGGCCGGCCGGATCATCCACTCCTCGACGCTCTACCTCGACCGGCCGATGGTCGAGCTCGCCGAGCGCGTGGCCACCCTCTCCGGCATCCCCGAGGCCCGGGTCTTCTTCACCACCTCCGGCACGGAGGCCAACGACACGGCTCTGCTGCTGGCGACGACGTACCGCGGCTCGAACCAGATCCTGGCGATGCGCAACAGCTACCACGGGCGGTCGTTCTCGGCCGTCGCCATCACCGGCAACCGCGGCTGGTCGCCGACCAGTCTGTCCCCGCTGCAGACGCTGTACGTCCACGGCGGTGTCCGCAGCCGCGGTCCGTTCGCGCAGCTGTCCGACGCCCAGTTCATCGAGGCCTGCGTCGCGGACCTGGAGGACGTCCTCGGCCAGACCCGCGGGGGTGTCGCCGCGCTGATCGCCGAGCCGATCCAGGGCGTCGGCGGCTTCACCTCCCCGCCCGACGGGATGTACGCGGCGTTCCGCGAGGTCCTCGACCGGCACGGCATCCTGTGGATCTCCGACGAGGTGCAGACCGGCTGGGGCCGTACCGGCGAGCACTTCTGGGGCTGGCAGGCGCACGGGCAGAACGGGCCGCCGGACATCCTCACCTTCGCCAAGGGCATCGGAAACGGCATGTCCATCGGCGGTGTCGTGGCCCGCGCCGAGATCATGAACTGCCTGGACGCCAACTCCATCTCGACCTTCGGCGGCAGTCCGGTCACCATGGCGGCGGGCCTGGCCAACCTCTCGTATCTGCTGGAGCACGACCTCCAGGGCAACGCCCGCCGTGTCGGCGGCCTGCTGCTGGAGCGCCTGCGCGCGATCGGCGCCGCCGTGCCGTCCGTACGGGAAGTACGCGGCCGGGGTCTGATGGCCGGTATCGAGCTGGTGAAACCGGGCACCGACGAGGCGGACCCGGCCGCGGCCGCGGCCGTGCTCGAAGCGGCCCGCGAGGGCGGACTGCTCATCGGCAAGGGCGGCGGCCACAGCACCAGCGTGCTGCGCGTCGCACCGCCGCTGTCGCTGACCGTGGCGGAAGCGGAAGAGGGCGCGGAGATCCTCGAAGCGGCACTGCGCGGCCTGTAGCCGACCGTCGACGTACCTTCGAAAGGGAGCGCACCACCATGAGCACCCGCACCCTGATCCGCGGTGGCCTCGTCATCACCGCGGCCGACGAGACCCACGCCGACGTACTGATCGAGGACGGCCGGATCGTTGCCATGGCCGCGCACGCGTCCACCGTGGCCGAGGGCTGGACCGCCGACCGCGTCATCGACGCGGCCAACAAGTACGTCATCCCGGGCGGCGTCGACGCGCACACCCACATGGAGCTGCCCTTCGGCGGCACCTTCGCCTCCGACTCCTTCGAGAGCGGGACCCGCGCCGCCGCCTGGGGCGGCACGACCACGATCGTGGACTTCGCCGTGCAGACGGTGGGGTACTCGCTGCGCGAAGGGCTGGACGCCTGGTACGCGAAGGCCGACGGCAAGTGCGCGATCGACTACGCCTTCCACATGATCCTCTCCGACGTCAACGAGTCCTCGCTCAAGGAGATGGACCTGCTCGTCGAGGAGGGCATCACCTCCTTCAAGCTCTTCATGGCGTACCCCGGCGTCTTCTACAGCGACGACGGAAAGATCCTGCGGGCCATGCAGCGCTCGGCGAACAACGGCAGCCTGACCATGATGCACGCCGAGAACGGCATCGCGATCGACGTCCTCGTCGAACAGGCCCTGGCCGCCGGCCGCACCGATCCCCGCTACCACGGGGAAGTACGCAAGGTCCTGCTGGAGGCCGAGGCGACCCACCGGGCGATCCAGCTCGCGCGGGTCGCCGGCGCACCGCTGTACGTCGTGCACGTCTCGGCGGACGAGGCAGTCCAGGAGCTGGCCGCCGCCCGGGACAAGGGGCTCAACGTCTTCGGGGAGACCTGCCCGCAGTACCTCTTCCTCTCCACCGACAACCTCGCCGAGCCGGACTTCGAGGGCGCCAAGTACGTCTGCTCGACGCCGCTGCGGCCGCGCGAGCACCAGGAGGCGCTGTGGCGGGGCCTGCGGACGAACGACCTCCAGGTCGTCTCCACCGACCACTGCCCCTTCTGCTTCACCGGGCAGAAGGAGATGGGCCGCGGCGACTTCTCCAAGATCCCCAACGGCCTGCCGGGCGTGGAGAACCGGATGGACCTGCTCCACCAGGCGGTCGTGGACGGCCACATCAGCCGACGGCGCTGGATCGAGATCGCCTGCGCCACCCCGGCCAGGATGTTCGGGCTGTACCCGCGCAAGGGCACCATCGCGCCGGGCACGGACGCCGACGTCGTCATCTACGACCCGCACGCCGAGCAGGTGCTCTCGGTCGAGACACACCACATGAACGTCGACTACTCCGCGTACGAGGGGAAGCGGATCACCGGCCGAGTGGAGACCGTGCTCTCCCGCGGTGAAGTCGTCATCGACGAGCGGGAGTTCACCGGCCGCGCCGGGCACGGCCTCTACACGCCGCGCGCCACCTGCCAGTACCTGCACTAGCGAAGAACTGGGAGTTCCACGTATGGACTTCGGACTCGTCCTGCAGACCGACCCGCCGGCCTCGGCCGTTGTCGGACTGATGCGGCGCGCGGAACGCAACGGCTTCCGCTACGGCTGGACCTTCGACTCGGCCGTGCTCTGGCAGGAGCCCTTCGTCATCTACAGCCGCATTCTGGAACATACACAGAAGCTCACCGTCGGCCCCATGGTCACCAACCCGGGTACCAGGACCTGGGAGGTCACCGCCTCCACCTTCGCCACGCTCAACGACATGTACGGCAACCGCACCGTGTGCGGCATCGGGCGCGGCGACTCGGCGATGCGCGTCGCCGGCCGCAAACCCAACACGCTGGCCCGCCTCGGTGAGGCGATCGGGGTCATCCGCGACCTCGCGGAGGGCCGGGAGGCGGTCGTCGACGGGCAGCCGGTCCGCCTGCCGTGGGTGAAGAACGGGAAGCTGCCCGTCTGGATGGCGGCGTACGGGCCCAAGGCGCTGGCCCTCGCGGGGGAGAAGGCCGACGGCTTCATCCTCCAGCTCGCCGACCTGTACCTGACCGAGTGGATGGTCAAAGCGGTCCGCACGGCCGCGGCCGAGGCCGGCCGGGACCCGGACTCGATCACCATCTGCGTCGCCGCGCCCGCGTACGTCGGGGACGACCTCGCGCACGCCCGTGAGCAGTGCCGGTGGTTCGGCGGCATGGTCGGCAACCATGTCGCCGACCTGGTCTCGCGGTACGGCGAGCACTCGGACATGGTGCCGGAGGCCCTCACCGCGTACATCAAGCAGCGGCACGGCTACGACTACAGCCACCACGGCCGCGCCGGGAACCCGTCGACCGACTTCGTACCCGACGAGATCGTCGACCGGTTCTGCCTGCTGGGGCCGGCCCGGGCGCACATCGAGAAGCTGAAGGCGCTGCGCGAGCTGGGTGTCCACCAGTTCGCGGTCTACAACATGCACGACGCGAAGGAAGCGACGATCGACGCGTACGGCGCCGAGATCATCCCCGCACTGAACTCCTGACCAGCGCAGAGGAAGGGTCCCGCCGCCATGACCGCGACCGTCCCGCCGGCCCACTCCCCTGACGACGCGGCCCAGATAACGGACGCGCAGGGCCGCGTCGAGCTCGCACCCGGCGCGGCCCCAGCCGACGGCCGGTTCGTCAACGACGACCTCCTCCCCGTCCCCGTCGAACGGCGCCGCTGGACCACGTACAACTTCGCCGCCCTCTGGGTCGGCATGGCCCACAACATCCCCTCCTGGCTGCTCGCTTCCGGTCTGGTCACCCTCGGCATGGACTGGAAGCAGGCCGTCTTCACCATCGCCCTGGCCAACGTGATCGTGCTCTTCCCGATGCTGCTCACCGGGCACGCGGGCCCCAAGTACGGCATCCCGTTCCCGGTGCTGGCCCGGGCCTCGTTCGGGCTGCGCGGCGCCAACCTGCCCGCGCTGGTACGGGCCGGCGTGGCCTGCGCCTGGTTCGGCATCCAGACCTGGATCGGCGGCTCCGGGATCTTCGTACTGCTCGGCAAGATCTTCGGCGGCTGGGCGGAGGCGGCGCAGATCGCCGGCCAACCCTGGACCCTGTGGCTCTGCTTCGTCCTCTTCTGGGCGCTCGAACTGGCCATCATCTACCGGGGGATGGAGACCCTGCGCCGCTTCGAGAACTGGGCGGCGCCGTTCGTGATCGTCGGCGCGCTGGTGCTGCTGGTGTGGATCTCCGCCAAGGCGGGCGGTCTGGGCCCGCTGCTCGACCAGCCGTCCAAGCTGGGCTGGGGAGCGGACTTCTGGCCCGTCTTCTTCCCCTCCCTCATGGGCATGATCGCCTTCTGGTCCACCCTGTCGCTGAACATCCCGGACTTCACCCGCTTCGGCGCGGGCCAGCGCGCCCAGATCTGGGGCCAGACCCTCGGCCTGCCCAAGACGATGACGCTGTTCGCCCTGCTGTCGGTCTTCGTCACCTCCGGCTCCCAGGCCGTGTACGGGGCGCCGGTCTGGGACCCGGTGCTGCTGGTGTCGAAGACCGACAACGTCTTCGGCCTGCTCTTCGCGCTGGTGACCGTGCTGATCGCGACGATCTCCGTGAACATCGCGGCGAACGTCGTCTCGCCCGCGTACGACCTGGCCAACCTCGCGCCGGGGCTCATCAACTTCCGTACGGGCGCGCTCATCACCGGTGTCGTCGGCGTCCTGATCATGCCGTGGGAGCTGACCTCCAGCCCCGAGCTGTACATCTTCACCTGGCTCGGCCTGGTCGGCGGCATGCTCGGCACGGTCGCGGGCATCCTCATCGCCGACTACTGGATCATCCGCCGCACCCGGCTGTCGCTGGCGGACCTCTACCGCCCCGGCGGCCGCTACTGGTACACGTCCGGCTGGAACCTCAAGGCGCTCGCCGCCTTCCTGGTGGGCGGCGTCCTCGCGATCGGAGGCTCGCACTCCGCCCCGGGGAAGGGCCCGTTCCCCGAGGACGGCCTGATCCCCTTCCTCAGGCCGCTCGCCGACTACGGCTGGGCGGTCGGCCTCGCCTCGGCGCTGGTGCTGTACGCCGTCCTGATGCTCCCGGAGCGCTCCCGGCACTAGGACCAGGGGGCTCGCGGGCGGGGGTCAGTCCTCGCCCGCGGCCTTCTCCAGGGCCGCCACGGCGTCTTTCGCCGCCCGTACCGCGCCCTCACGTATCACGGCCTCGGCCGGGGCGCCCTTCGACTCGAAGTCGCTGCCGTTGTACGCGACGGTCACCATCGCGTTCTCCACGCGGACCACCACCACCGCTTCCCGCGTCTGCTGCTTGTCCTCCGTGGTCAGCGCCCGTGCGACGGACGCCTCGTCCCCGAGGCCGGGAACCGCCGTCCTGCCCTGGCGCTTGGCGTACGCCGTCCGGGCGGCGTCCACCGAGTCCCTGACCTCGAGGGTCACATCGAGCCAGTGGTACTCGTACTCGTCGAGCCCGCTCCAGGAGCAGGTCCGGCGGTGCGAGGGGTCGGCCGGAGGCAGCTCGGTACCGGCCGTCTTCCCGCCCGGAACGAGAGCCTTGACCGTCGCCGCCGTGATCACCGCGCACGCGGCCGGGGGCTTGCCGTACACCGGGGCCACGGCGACCTCCGTAGCGGCACCTGCAGCGGCGGCGGCCTGCGGCCCCGGCGAGGCGGCGGCGCGCGGCGCGTCCTTACCCGTCGCGGGCGCGTACGGGCCGGACGTCCAGGCCCAGCCGACCGTGGCGAGAACGGCGACCGGCAGCAGGCGCACGGCGAGAGTGACCGGTAGAGAACGCATGGCGGACTTCTCTCGGGGCGGTGAGGGACGGGTACTCGCAAGCGGAGTGGGATGAATGTGCCACACGAGCCCCCCAGAGGAACAGTGGGGTCAGTGGGACGGTTGTGCCGGTCGCTCAACCGAAGCGGAACCGGAGGTCTCCGGCGCGCCGCCGAGCAAGGACTCGACGCGCTCGACCGCCGTGAACGCGCCGAACGCGACCAGGTGCACCAGACAGTGGTCCGCGTGCTCCGGGGTGCGCCAGGCCGCCACGTCGTCGTCCGTGATGCGGTACGGAGCCAGCGCCGACAGCAGCGCGAGCCTGGCACCGGGCCGGTCCCGGCCCGGAAGCCAGTCGCGTCCGCTGTCCGCGACAGCAGCAGCACATCCGGTCGCCCGGCTTCCGCGAGCGAGGCCGTCAGACGGGCATGGCCGTCGACCACCACCGGTGAGTTGAGCCCGCTGATCCACCACAGCAGTACGGGCGGCAGGATGCCCTCCCGGTATTGGCGGCGGTAAGCCCTGACCCGGGCGGAGTGGGTGGGAGGCAGCGGCCGCAGGGGCAGAAGATCGCGGGCCGCCTCCACCGGGTCGCCGTATCCGAACCAGGTGAGGTGGCCACGGTCGGGATCGAACGCGAGCACCTGTGACCAGTGCGCCGCCACGTCCCATCCCCGGGGCATGCCGCGGGAGAGATGCCAGTCGCCCTGGTGCAGAGGGCCGTTGGTGCTCGCCCGCAAGCCGGCCGCGAGGTAGTGGGCCCACCCGGCGAGCCACTCGTCCTCGCCCGCAGCGGCGGCGCGGCGGGACCGGGCGAGACCGGCCCGCAGCGGCGGCAGGGGCGAGACGTACCGGCCCGTACGGGCGAAGTACACGCCGCGGTGGCTCGCGCGTTGCGCGGCGAACGGGACGTACTCCGTGCCCTGGCGGACCAGTAGCCGCCCGCCGTCGGCCGATTCGACCAGCAAACCGGGGACCGCCGGACTCGTGCAGGTCAGCGCCGGCATGCGCGGACGAACGGCCGGGCTGTCACCGCCACCGCAGGCTTCACCTGGAATCCACCGGCCGGTTACGGGGAGGGTGGGGATTGTCGGTGGGGCGTGCTTTGCTGGATGCATGATCGATGACTTTCTCGCAGGTGACCTGACCGAGGTCGAGGAGGCGGTACGCAAGGCGGCCGCGGCCGAGATCATGCCCCGCTTCCGGCAGCTCGCCGCGCACGAGATCGTCGAGAAGAAGGGGCCGCACGACCTCGTCACGGTGGCCGACCGGCAGGCCGAGGAGCATCTGACCGAGGCCCTGACGCGCCTGCTGCCCGGCTCGGTGGTGGTCGGTGAGGAGGCGGTTCACGCGGACCCGGCTGTGTACGACGAGCTGCTCGGCGAGGCGCCGGTATGGATCGTCGACCCGGTCGACGGCACGCGCCAGTTCGTGCACGGCGACCCCGGGTTCTGCACGCTCGTGGCACTGGCCGTGGCCGGCGAGGTGTTCGCGTCCTGGACGTACGCGCCGGCGCTCGACGAGATGGCCGTGGCGGTACGGGGCCGGGGCGCCCGGCTGGGCGGTGAGCCCATACGGTCCGGCTCGCCGGCCCCCGGCCAGGTCCTGGAAGTCGCCACGTCGCACCCGGACTTCACCACCGGCGAGCAGAAGCGCGCCCTCCTCGGGCTGAACGTGGACGGGGTGCACACCCGGCCCTGCGGCTCGGCGGGCCTGGAGTACCTGTCGGTCGCGCGCGGCGAGCTGGACGCGGTGGCGTTCTCGTGGGAGAACGCCTGGGACCACGCGGCGGGCATGCTGCTGGTCGCGGAGGCGGGCGGCGCACAGACGACGATCGCGGGCGAGCCGTTCCGCATCACGGGCGGAAACGCCCTGCCATTCACGGCCGCACGAGACCGGGCGACGGCGGTGCGGGTGCGGGACTTGCTGCGGGGCTGAGCACGACGCGGCGGCGGGCGGGGCCGTTCAGGGGGCGCCGCGCAGGGACCCCAGGGACGGGGGGCTGTCGGGCGATGGCCGCGCGACGGCGGTGCGGGTGCTGGCTGAGCGCGAGGTTGGGGCGGGCTGCTCGGCTTGTGCCGCGCAGGGACCCCAGAGACGGGGGCGTTGCCGCGCGGCGGCCGCGCGTGAGGGGGTGGCGGCGGTGCGGGTGCGGCGGGCGGGCTGCTCGGCGGGTGCCGCGCAGGGACCCCCGTAGAGACGGGGGCGTTGCTGCGGCGGCCGCGCGTGACCGGGGTGGCAGCGGTGCGGGTGCTGGGTGAGCGAGGGGCTGGGGCGGGCTGCTCAGGGTGTGGCGCGTAGGGACCCCCGGGGGGAGACGGACGCGTTGCCGGCCCAGGGTGTCGGCGCGCGCCGCCTCCCCGGCCCCGGCGCGCCCAGGGTCGCGCCGCGGCCCCACCCAGGGCACCGGGTCGCGCCGCTGCGGCCCCGGCGCGCCCGTTGTTGCCGGGGGCTTGCCGTGTCCGCCCCGCCGGTGGTGGCCGCCCACCGGCCGGGGATTCGACCGCCGCGAGGCCACCGCCGTACGGACTGTCACCCATCGGGAATACCCTGGTGCTCCTGGCCGTCGGCTGACAAAGGAGTCCGAAGGTGCCGTCGATTGTCGATGCCGTGATCGTGGGGGCGGGGCCCAACGGACTGACCGCCGCCGTCGAACTCGCCCGCCGCGGCTTCTCGGTGGAAGTCTTCGAGGCCAGTGACACGGTCGGCGGGGGAGCGCGGACCGAAGAACTGACCCTCCCCGGCTTCCGTCACGACCCCTGTTCCGCCGTGCATCCGCTGGGTGCCGGCTCGCCCGCGTTCCGGGCCATGCCGCTCGACCGGTACGGGCTTCAGTGGCTGCACCCCGAGCTGCCCATGGCCCACCCGTTCGACGACGGCACGGCGGCCGTGCTCTCCCGCTCGGTCGCGGAGACGGCGCTGTCCTTCGGGCCCCGGGACGCCGGTACGTACCGGCGGCTCGTCGCCCCGTACCTCGGCAAGTGGGACACCCTCGCCCGCGACTTCATGTCGCTGCCGCTCACCGCGCTGCCGCGCGACCCGTTCACCCTCGCCCGCTTCGGTATCGACGGGCTGCCGCCGTCGACATGGCTGATGCGCCGCTTCCGCGACGACAAGGCGCGTGCCCTGTTCGCCGGGCTCGTCGCCCATGTCATGGCACCGCTGGGCGGCATCGCCACCAGCGCGGTGGGCCTGGTGTTCGCTCTCGCCGCGCACGCGAACGGCTGGCCGATGCCGCGCGGCGGCTCGCAGTCGATCTCGGACGCCCTCGCCGCCTACCTGCGCGACCTCGGCGGCGTCGTCCACACCGACTTCGAGGTGAAGCGGCTCGACGACCTCCCGCCCGCCCGCGCCTACGTCTTCGACACCTCGCCGACCGCGCTGGCCCGCATCGCGGACCTTGGCAGCACGTACGACAGCTACCGGTACGGCGCATCGGTGTTCAAGATCGATTACGCGCTGGACGGGCCCGTGCCGTGGACCGCGAAGGAACCGCGGGCGGCCGGCACCGTCCAGATCGGGCCCAGCAGCCGGGAGATCGGCACGGCCCTACGGCAGGCGGCCGGCGGGCAGGCGCCACGGACACCATTCCTGATCACCGCCCAGCCCAGCCTGGTGGACCCCTCCCGGGCGCCCGCCGGCAAGCACGTCTTCTGGGTGTACGGCCATGTGCCGCACGCCTGGACGGGCGACCTCACCGAGGCTGTCGAGCGGCAGATCGAGCGCTTCGCCCCCGGCTTCCGGGACCGCGTGCTGGCCCGCGCCACTGCCGGCCCGCCCGAGCTCGCCGCCCGCAACGCCAACTACATCGGCGGGGACATCGCCTGCGGCGCCGCCACGGGCATCCAGCTGCTGCTGCGGCCGAAGATCTCCCTCTTCCCGTACAGCACCCCGCACCCGGCGGTCTTCCTCTGCTCCTCCGCCACCCCGCCGGGGCCCGGCGTGCACGGCATGTCCGGGCACAACGCCGCGAAGGCGGTCTGGCGCCGACTGAGGGAGGCCCGATGACAGGCCCGATGACAGGCCCGATGCCCCACATCGCTCTGGTCCGCGGAGACATCACCGAGCAGCAGGTCGACGCCGTCGTGAACGCGGCCAACTCCTCGCTGCTCGGCGGCGGGGGCGTCGACGGGGCCATCCACCGCCTGGGCGGCCCGGAGATCCTCGCGGAGTGCCGCGCGCTGCGCGCCTCGCACTACGGCAAGGGGTCTCCGAGGTCCGCACCATCGCGGAGAAGAGGCTGCACACCACGGTCGCGAAGGCCGCCCGGCGGGCGGACCCGGCGCTGCCCGGCGACCTGGTCGCCACGCTGAAGACACCGGAGGGCAGGCGGTACTCGGAGCTGGAGCGGATGCGCCGGCCCCCGACGCGGACCACCGGTACCGCGATGAAGGGCGCGTTGCAGCGGGTCGATGAGATCTCCGCGTTCCAGCTGGGCTGCCTGAAGCTGGAGCAGGTCCCGCCGAACAGGCTGTCCGCGCTGGCCCGCTACGGGCTGGGCACCAAGGCGCCGAAGCTGGAGCGGACCCCGGAGCCCAAACGCACGGCGATGCTCACCGCGGTGATGCGCCACCTGGAGGCTAAGGCGATCGACGACGCGCTGGATCTGTTCGAGGTGCTGATGGCCACCCGGCTGATCAGCACGGCGAAGCGGGCCACAGGCAGCAACGGCTCTCCACCCTGCCGCAGTTGGAGAAGGCGTCGCGGATCGTGGCCCGCGCGGCGAAGGTGATCATCGAGGAGCTGGAGCTCATCGAGGAGACCGGCTCGGATGTGGATGTGGCCGCCCTGTGGGCGGCCCTGGAGGAGGTCGCGCCCCGTGCCGCGCTGTCGAGTGCGGCGGCCACGGTGGTGAGCCTGGTCCCGGAGGACGACGACTCGGCGGAGACCGCCATGCGCGGCGCGCTGGCGCTGCGCTACAACACGGTCAAGCCGTTCCTGTCGCTGCTGGGCGAGTCAAAGGCGCTGGACGCGGCGACCGGCGGGACGCGCATCCTGGCCGGGGTGAAACGGCTGCCCGCGCTGTCGCGGCGGAAGGTGGGCGAGAAGCCGCTGCTGCCGCGGGAGGTCGACGACAAGCTGGTGCCGGCGCACTGGCGCAAGGCGGTGTACGCCAACGCCGA
Organism: Streptomyces sp. A3M-1-3; assembly: GCF_024213665.1. GTDB lineage: Bacteria > Actinomycetota > Actinomycetes > Streptomycetales > Streptomycetaceae > Streptomyces. The sequence goes on along the minus strand of NZ_JANAVP010000010.1, from coordinate 81,221 downwards.
GCTGCCCCAGGGAGCGGTGGACCGCGACGCGTACGTGGTGTGCGTGCTGGAGCAGCCGTTCCGCGCGCTCAAGCGCCGCGACATCTTCGCGTCCCCCGCGCACCGCTGGTCCGACCCGCGCGCCCGCCTGCTGGAGGGCAAGGGCCGGGAGGCGGTGCGCGAGGACGTCCTGGCGGGCCTGAGCCAGGACGAGGACGCCGAGCAGCACCGGCGGGAGCTGACCGGGGTACTGGACGCGACGTGGAAGCAGATGGCCGAGCGCCTGGAGGAGGCCGGCACAGACGCGAAGATCAGCATCGGGGTCCAGCCCAACGGCAGGGCGAAGCTGAACGTGGAGAAGCTCCACGCGCTGGGTGAGCCGAAGTCGCTTTCGTGGCTGCGCGGCCGGGTCGAGAAGATGCTCCCGAAGATCGACCTGCCGGACCTGCTGTTCAGGGTGCACTCCTGGACCGGGTTCCTGGACGCCTTCGTACACCTGGGCGACGGCAGGACCCGCATGAAGGACCTGACCACCTCGGTCGTGGCCCTGCTCGTCTCCGAGGCGTGCAACATCGGCATGACCCCGGTCATCAACCCGAACCACGGGGCGCTCACCCGCTCCCGCCTGGTCCACGTCGACCAGTACTACCTGCGCGCCGCGCTACAGCTTCACCGCGTCCGTCCCGCGCGAGGGGCTGCGGCCCCTGCGCGACCCGGACGCGGTCGAGCTGGACGACGATGACGACGGCCGCGAGGACTGAACGGGCTACGGCTGGGACGGGATCAGGGTGATCCTGACGCTGCGGTCCAGGTACCGGCTGTACGGCGCCGCCAGGGCCTCGCCTCCGTTCTCGGCCAGCCACTGGTCGTCACCAGCTTCGCGACGGCGAGACCGGCCAAGCAGATGACGGCGCCGGTGACGTCCCAGCGGTCGGGCCCGGAATCCGTCCAGGCTGCCACGCCTGTGGAGTGATCTGCCTCACATGCTGTCACAGGGATCGATCAGGCGGTGTCTTGTGCCCGAACCGCTTGAAACGAAGGAGACACCATGACTGGGAACACCGATGTGGTCGTGATCGGCGGCGGATACGCCGGCGTCATGGCGGCCAATCGCCTGACGCAGCGCGACGACGTGACCGTGACGCTGATCAACCCGCGCCCGACCTTCGTCGAGCGCGTCCGCCTGCACCAACTGGTGGGCGGGTCCGACGACGCGGTCGTCGACTACCGAGAGGTCCTGGCCGAGGGCGTCCGGCTGGTGGTCGACACCGTGGCACGGATCGACGCGGCCGACCGCAGCGTGGCGTTGGCGTCGGGCGGCAGGGTCGGCTACGACTACCTGATCTACGCGGTGGGCAGTGGCAGCGCGGACCCGCGCGTGCCCGGAGCGGCCGAGTTCGCCTACCCGATCGCCGGCCTGGAGGAGGCGCAGCGGCTGCGGCCGGTCGTCGACGCCGCTCCCGCGACGGCCGCGGTGACGGTGGTCGGAGCCGGTCCGACCGGCATCGAGACCGCCGCCGAGCTGGCGGAGGCGGGCCGCGCCGTGACCCTGGTCTGCGGCGGGGTGCTCGGCCCGTACCTGCACCCTCGGGGTCGACGCTCGGTGGCCGGGCGGCTGGCGGCGCTCGGGGTGACCGTGCTCGAAGGCTCCGACGCGAAGGTGACGGCGGTGACCCGCGATGCTGTGCGGCTCGGTGACGACCGCGAGCTGCCGAGCCAGGTGACCATCTGGACCGCCGGCTTCGGCGTGCCGGACCTGGCCATGCGCAGCGGGCTGAGCACCGACGCCCTGGGCCGCCTGCTCACGGACGAGACGCTGACGAGCGTGGACGACGAGCGCATCGTCGCGGCCGGGGACTCGGCGGCGCCGTCAGGCCTGCCGCTGCGGATGAGCTGCCAGGCCGCGATGCCTCTGGGCGCGCGGGCCGCCGACACGGTGCTCAGCCGGATCGCGGGTGAGCAGCCCTCGACCCTCAACCAGGTGTTCGCCGGCCAGTGCATCAGCCTGGGCCGACGCGCCGGTATCTTCCAGTTCGCCCACAGGTCCGACGTCGCGCTGTGGTTCCACATCGACGGTCGCCCTGGCGCGAGGCTCAAGGAGTTCGTGTGCAAGGGCATCGTCAAGCACCTGGCAGAGGAGGCACACAAGCCCGGTGCGTACAGCTTGCACCGCGTCTCAGGAGGTGCCAAGCGCCAGCAGCAGTTGCAGGCCAAGCGCGGCGAGGCGTCGGCCACCGCTGAACGGGCAGCCTGAGCCTCGGTGGCCGATCCGTCGATCATGAACGGATCTGGACTGCATGTCGTGCGGCGGCGCCCTGATTGCGGGGCACCGCCTCGCGCATGCGCGGCTACCAACGAAAGGGACCTTGCTGTGGATGCACGCTTGAAGGCCTTCGGCAAACAGGGCCGGCCGCGAAGGAGAGGGTTCGAGATATGAGCGACCACGCCACTGACCCGGCGACCGAGACTTTCGTCGCCCACCGCAACCTGCTCTTCACCGTCGCCTACGAGATACTCGGATCGGCGGCCGACGCCGAGGACGTCCTCCAGGAGACCTGGCTGCGGTGGGTCAAGGTCGACCTGGGACAGGTGAGCGACCAGCGCGCCTACCTGGTCCGGATCACGACCCGCCAGTCGCTCAACCGGCTGCGCATGATGACGCGCCGCAAGGAGGCCTACGTCGGCCCCTGGCTGCCCGAGCCGCTGCTCACCGCGCCGGACGTGGCCCAGGACGTCGAGCTCGCCGAGAGCGTGTCGATGGCGGTCATGCTCGTCCTGGAGACGCTGTCGCCCACCGAGCGCGCCGTTTTCGTGCTGCGCGAGGTCTTCGACGTCGGCTACGAGGAGATCGCGGCCGCCGTCGACAAGAGCCCCGCGGCCGTCCGCCAGATCGCGCACCGCGCCCGCCGGCACGTCGATGCCCGCCGCCCTCGCGAGGTGGTCTCCGCGAGCGAGACCCGGGCGGCTCTGGAGTCGTTCCAGCGCGCGCTCGACAGCGGGGACCTGCAGGGCCTCCTTGACGTGCTCGCCCCGGAGGTCGTCCTGGTGAGCGACGGCGGTGGCATCAAGCAGGCCGCGCCGCGGCCGATCACCGGCGCCTGGAAGGTGGCCCGTCTCATGATCGGTGGGCTCGGCAAGAACGAACTCCCGATCACCGTCGGCCCCACCGTGGTCAACGGCAGCCCGGCACTCCTCGTACACCTGGACGGGGAGATCGACGGCATCATGGCGATCCGCGTCGAGGACGCCCGCATCACCGGCCTCTACTACGTCCGCAACCCGGAGAAGCTGTCCCGCGTCGAATCCGAGACCCCGCTCACCCTGCGATGAATTCCCGGTGGCGGTCAGCCACCTGGGGGGTCAGGTGCAGCGCTGAACACCGGGCCCCGAAGGGTGATGCCCTCGGCCTCATTCTCACAAATGGTCATCTGTGAGAGTTCTGCGACAGGCCCCGGAGTGATCACGTTTCCGCAGGTCGCCGTTCGCAAAAGTCCTGTCGAAACCTGCGTGTTGTGCGAGGCACTTCTGAGAGACTGCCGTCATGGATTTGACGCCCGATCAGGCCGCGTTGGCGGTAGAACGTCACGACTGCCCGAACTGAGACGCGCCTGCTGGCAGCGCCTGCCGCACCCGGGGCGGGAAGACCGCCGCGAAGTACCACACCCCGCGCTTCGTCCTCGTGCCCGCGCTCCGCGAGGAACTGGAGATCCCGGTCCCCGCCGACCGCGGCCCCGGCCGCGCGTGGAAGCAGGGCCCGGCGCTCGCCGTGGTCCCGGCGCCGCGTACGGAGCGGCCGGTGCGGATCGGGTACGCCCGCACGTCGACCGCCCGGCAGGAGCTGGCGAGCCGGCTCGAAGCCCTCCGCCGGGCGGAGTGCCACAAGGTCTTCCACGAGCAGATCAGCACGCGCATCAAGGTCCGGCCCGAGCTGGAGAAGGCGCTCGCGCCGGCCCACGAGTTCGCTGGCCCACGAGTTCAAGGAGGCCGCTCCCGAGACGCCGGTCATCTTCACCGTCCACGAGCTCAAGCGCCTCGCGCTCGAGGCAGCCCTGGCAGCGCAGGGTTGATGTCGGAAATCCGCCAGCCCGGGCCACGGCCGTGCCCGATCCTTGGAGCATGCACACCGACACCGAGCGCTGCGTACGCGCCGTGCAGTCGAAGGACGCCCGCTTCGACGGATGGTTCTTCACCGCCGTACTGACCACCCGGATCTACTGCCGTCCGAGCTGCCCGGCCGTGCCGCCCAAGGTCGAGAACATGACCTTCCTGCCGAGCGCGGCCGCATGCCAGCAGGCCGGCTTCCGCGCCTGCAAGCGCTGCCGCCCCGACACCAGCCCCGGCTCCCCGGAGTGGAACGCCCGCGCCGACGCCGTCGCCCGCGCGATGCGGCTCATCCGGGACGGTGTCGTGGACCGCGAGGGCGTCCCCGGGCTCGCCGCGCACCTCGGCTACTCCACCCGGCAGATCGAGCGGCAGCTGCGCGCCGAGCTGGGCGCCGGGCCGCTGGCACTGGCACGGGCGCAGCGGGCGCAGACCGCCCGCCTCCTCGTCGAGACCACCAGCCTGCCCATGGCGGACATCGCCTTCGCGGCCGGATTCTCCTCGATCCGTACCTTCAACGACACGGTCCGCGAGGTCTTCGCCATCGCCCCGAGCGAACTGCGCCTCCGCTCGACGCGTAGCCGTCCGCTGCCGCAGACCCCCGGCCAGCTCTCCCTGCGGCTGCCGTTCCGCGCCCCCCTCAACCCCGACAACCTCCTGGGGCACCTGGCCGCCACCGCCGTGCCAGGCGTGGAAGAGTGGCGCGACGGGGCGTACCGCCGCACGCTGCGACTGCCGTACGGAACCGGAATCGTCACCCTCGCCCCCCGGCCCGACCACATCGCCTGTCAGCTGGCGCTCACCGATCTGCGCGATCTCACCATTGCCATCAGCCGGTGCCGCTGGATGCTCGACCTCGACGCCGATCCGGTCGCCGTCGACGACCAGCTGCGCACCGACCCGCTGCTCGCCCCGCTCGTGGACAAGGCGCCCGGCCGCCGGGTGCCGCGCACCGTCGACGCCGCGGAGTTCGCGGTACGGGCCGTTCTCGGCCAGCAGGTCTCCACGGCCGCCGCCCGCACCCACGCGGCCCGGCTGGTCACCGCCCACGGCGAGACGGTCGAGGACCCGGCCGGCGGCCTCACCCACCTCTTCCCGGCGCCGGAAGCCCTGGCCGCTCTGGACCCGGAGGCGCTCGCGCTGCCGCGCAGCCGCCGCACCACCCTGACCACGCTGGTCGGCGCCCTCGCCGACGGGTCGCTGAAGCTCGGCTTCGACAGCGACTGGGACAAGGCCCGCGACCGGCTCACCGCGCTGCCCGGGTTCGGGCCCTGGACCGTCGAGGTGATCGCGATGCGCGCACTCGGCGACCCGGACGCGTTCCTGCCCACCGACCTCGGCATGCGGCGCGCCGCCCAGGAGCTGGGCCTGCCGTCCACCCCCGCCGCGCTGAGCGCCCGCGCGGCCCAGTGGCGCCCCTGGCGGGCGTATGCCGTCCAGTACCTCTGGGCCACGGACGGCCACCCCATCAACCACCTGCCGGCATAAGGAGCCCGCATGTCCCCCACGCAGACCGAGACCAGACAGCACACCGTCACCGACAGCCCCTACGGCCCCCTCACCCTCGTCGCGGCCGACGGCACGCTCTGCGGCCTCTACATGGCCGGGCAGCGCCACCGGCCGCCGGAGGAGTCCTTCGGCGTGCCCGACGAGACCCCGTTCACCGAGGTGATCCGCCAGCTGGACGCCTACTTCGCGGGCGACCTGAAGGAGTTCGACCTGCCGATGCGACTGGACGGCACCGCCTTCCAGCGCAGTGTCTGGGACCAGCTGCGGCAGATCCCGTACGGCGAGACCTGGTCGTACGGCGAGCTGGCCGTACGCCTCGGCAAGGCGGGCGCCTCCCGGGCGGTGGGCCTGGCCAACGGCAAGAACCCGATCGGGATCATCGTCCCCTGCCACCGGGTCATCGGTGCGTCGGGCGGCCTCACCGGCTACGGCGGCGGCCTGGACCGCAAGCAGCGGCTGCTGGCGTTCGAACGCGGCGAGGACACCCCCGGAACCACCCTGTTCTAGGTCCTGTCCGGTCGGTCAGGCCGGATCAGGGAGCGGGGTGTGGTGCCGTGGATCGCAAGGCGGAGGAGGCCGTGACATCAGTCGCTGCCGCGACGGGCGATGCGGTGGGGGCACCCCCAGCGGTAGCTGGGGGAGGTAGCTGTGGGGGACGTCGGTGACCGACGACAACGCGGCGAGGCGCGACCCGCCGCGGAGCGGCTGATGTCACTGCGGGCACGCGAGCCGGCATGATCGGCCGGACCGGACTAGCTAGGCGCCCTGGGCCTGGCTCCAGGTCTCCCCGGTGGCCAGCCGCTTCAGCAGGGCGGGCAGCGCCCTGCCGATGCGTTCGCGTACGACCTCGTCCGCCGCGTCGTCGTACGGCGTGGGCTCGGCGTTCACCACCACCAGACGCGCCCCGTGCTCGGCCGCGATGCCCGCCAGCGAGGCGGCCGGCTGCACCTGGAGGCTGGTGCCGACCGCGATGAACACCTCGCACGCCTTCGCGATCGCCATCGCCTCACCCAGCACCACCGGGTCGAGCCGCTCGCCGAACATCACGGTCGCCGACTTCAGGATGCCCCCGCACTCCAGGCACGGCGGGTCTTCCTCACCCGCCGCAACCCGCGCCAGCGCGTCCTCCATCGAGGAGGGGACCTTGCAGCGCGTGCAGGTCACGGCTCGTGCCGTGCCGTGCAGTTCGAGCACCTTACGCGCCGGCAGCCCGGCCAGCTGGTGCAGCCCGTCGACGTTCTGCGTGATCACCCGCACCGGCGTCCCGGAACGCTCCAGCTCGACGACGGCGTGGTGTGCGGCATTCGGCTGCGCCCGCAGCGTGGGACTGTTCGCCCGCATCTGCCAGGAGCGGCGGCGGATCTCGGGATCGGCCATGTAGAAGTCGTACGTGGCGAGCTTCTCCGCCGCGGGATCGCGCCGCCACAGGCCGTCCGGCCCGCGATAATCCGGGATGCCGGAGTCCGTGGAGATCCCGGCGCCGCTGAGCAGGGCGACGAGAGGCTTGCGGGGCGTGGTCCCGTTCTCGCTCATGCGGCGAGGGTACGCAGCGGAGCGCCGGCCCGGCGAGCGGATTGTGCCGGTGCCGGCGGGAGTGGGCAGCCCGCAGGGGCCGCAGGGGCCGCAGGAGCCGCAGGGCTGAGCCGGGTCAGCCCGCCGGGCGGCCGTTCTCCAGCTCCACCGCGCCGGTACCGGCCTCCTGCGCGGCATACGCCGCCCGGACCCGCCATCCCAGCGTCCCCTTGAGGTACGCGTCCAGCTCATCGAAGGCGACCAGCCGCCACGAGATCAGCTCCGCCTCCTGGAGCCGGATCGCCGCCAGCTGCTCCTCGGCCAGCACCCCGCCGTCGTACACATAGGCGACGATCGGCGGCCGCTCGGGACCCACCACCCAGTCGACGGCCAGCAGCGGGCCCAGCTCCACGTCCAGCCCGATCTCCTCCACCGTCTCCCGGCGCGCGCCCTGGCGCGGGGTCTCGCCCTGGTCGGACTCGACCGTGCCGCCGGGCAGCACCCAGCCCTCGCGGTAGTTGGGCTCGACGAGCAGAACGCGGCCCGCGGCGTCCCGGAAGAGGGCGGCGGCGCCGGCGAGGACGCGGGGGAGGCCTGCGATGTATGTGGCGTAGTCCAAGGTCACCCCGACAGCCTAGGGCGGCCGGCGGTCGGACACACCGGAGCAGGCGATCACCCTCAAGGGATCACCGGAACAGGGGATGTCGGCATGAGGGAACCAAGTCACGAGGACACGAGGACACGAGGACACGAGGACATCAGGTCATGAGGGCGACGCGGAGCCCCCGTCGGCCGCCAACCGGGCGGTGCGGTCGGCCAGTTCGGCGATCCCCGAGCCGTCGAAGCCGAACACCGCGCTGCGCACCCGGTCCTCCAGCGGCTCCGTCCACTGCGGCGGGATCGCCGCCGCCCCGCACAGCACCCCGGCGACCGAGCCGGCCGTCGCCCCGTTGGAGTCGGTGTCCAGCCCGCCCCGGACCGTGAGGGCGATGGTGCGCGTGAAGTCCCCCTCGCCGTACAGGAGTCCGGCGGTGATGATCGCGGCGTTCGGCACCGCGTGGATCCAGCCGAGGCCGCTCGTCTCCGCCTCCAGCTCGCTGAGCGTACGGTCCCAGCCCAGCCCCGCCGCGTGCAGCGCGACGGTACGCCGGACCGCGCGGGCGAGCCGGCTGCTCGCCGGGATACGGCCGAGCCCGGCCTCGACTGCGGCCCGCGGGCCGGGCGCGGTGAAGGCTGCGGCGATCATCGCCGCCGCCCACATCGCCCCGTACACGCCGTTGCCCGTGTGGGAGAGCACGGCGTCGCGGCGGGCGAGAGCGGCCGCGCGGCGGGGGTCGCCGGGTGAGGTCCAGCCGAAGATGTCGGCGCGGATGAGGGCGCCGATCCACTCCTGGTACGGATTGTCGAAGGTGGCCGTCAGCGGCGGCTTCAGACCGTTGGCGAGGTTGCGGTACGCGGCCCGCTCCGCCGTGAACGTCTGCAGATACGGCAGCCGCAGCAGCCACAGTTCGCCGACCTGTTCCGTGGTGAACGCGAACCCGTGCGTCTCCAGCAGGTGCAAGCCGAGGACCGCGTAGTCCACGTCGTCGTCCCGGCAGCTGCCGTGGATCCGGCCGCGCACACACTCCCGCCACTCGGGCCGGAAGTCGAACTCGCCGGGCGCGGCCGGGGGTTCGAGCTCCGGCAGATAGTCGGTGAGGGGGAGCGCGTCCGCTCGCCGCAGGTAGCGGTCGATACGGTCGCGTGTCCAGTAGTCCCCCAGTTCAACCGGCTTCCCGAGCATGTTGCCGGCGATCCGGCCGAGCCAGCCGCCGTGGATCCGGTCGGCCGTAGCGTGAGGCGTCATGACCCGGGTCTACCCGCTTCCGGCGTCCGGCGCGTGGGAGCAGCACAGCGTGTCGCCCCACAATGGCGTGTCTTATCCGTATAAAGCGGAGTGGTGCGCCGTATATGAGACAGGGCGCCCGTGGCAGGTGGCCCCTCCTGCGGATAGGGTCGGGTCGGCGCGACTGCACGTTCGATAGCAAGGGATTAGCAAGGTGACGGACGGAGCAGTAACTGAGACCGCGCGCGTGCTCATCGCCGCGGACAAATTCAAGGGCTCGCTCACGGCCGTACAGGTCGCTGAGCGGGTGACGGCCGGGCTGCGGAAGGCCGCCCCCGGCGTGCAGGTGGAGACCCTGCCCGTCGCGGACGGCGGCGACGGCACGGTCGCCGCCGCGGTGGCGGCCGGGTTCGAACGCCGGGAGGTACGGGTCACCGGACCGCTCGGCGAGGAGCGGACCGCGGCGTTCGCCCTCCGGGACGGCACCGCGGTGGTGGAGATGGCGGAGGCGTCCGGCCTCCAGCACCTCCCCGAGGGCGTGTTCGCGCCGCTGACCTCCACGACGTACGGCTCGGGCGAACTGCTCCGCGCCGCGCTCGACGCGGGCGCCCGCCAGATCGTCTTCGGCGTCGGCGGCAGCGCCACGACCGACGGCGGCGCGGGCATGCTGGCTGCGCTCGGCGCGCGCTTCCTGGACGCCGACGGTGAGCCGGTCGGGCCGGGCGGCGGGCCGCTGCGGGAGCTGGCCACCGCCGATCTGTCGGGCATCGACCCGCGCTTCGCCGACGTGGACCTCGTCCTGGCGAGCGACGTGGACAACCCGCTCACCGGCCCGAAGGGCGCGCCGGCCGTCTACGGACCGCAGAAGGGCGCCTCCCCGGAGGACGTCGCCACGCTCGACGCTGCGCTGGCCCACTTCGCGCTCGTGCTGGAGAAGTCGATCGGCCCCAAGGCCGCCGAGTACGCCCTCTCGCCGGGCGCGGGCGCCGCGGGCGGCATCGGCTACGGCGCGCTGGTCGCGCTGGGCGCGAGCTTCCGGCCCGGCATCGAGGTGATGCTCGACGTACTGGGCTTCGCCCCCGCGCTGGCCCGGGCCACGCTCGTCATCACGGGCGAGGGCTCGCTCGACGAGCAGACGCTGCACGGCAAGGCCCCGGCGGGCGTCGCCGCGGCCGCGCGCGCCGAGGGCAAGGAGGTGGTCGCCGTGTGCGGCCGCCTCGCGCTGCCCCCGGAGGCGCTGGGCAGGGCGGGCATCCGCCGCGCGTACGCCCTCACCGAGATCGAGCCGGACACGGCCCGCTGCATCGCGGAGGCGGGCCCCCTGCTGGAACAAATAGCGGAGAACATCGCCCGCGACTTCCTGTCCTGACCCACCCCCGGCCGCCCCGCTCCCGCCAAGGGGGCGGGGCGGCGCGTCGCCCGGCCCCCGGGGGCCCTCCCACCCATCCCGCCCTGTAGAGCGGGGGTACGAGGTACCCCCGCACCCCCGGCAGTCGGCTGTGCCGGGCCCCGCCCGGGCAGTGGGCGGGCGGTGACCCCGGCGTGCCGTACGCGCCCCCGGCGGCCGGCTGCGCCTGGCTCGCCCCCGGCGTTTGCCGCGGGCGGCGGGGGAGCGCTTAGCATCCCGCCCGGGTGATGGGCGGTGGTGGCCCGGCGTTCGGTGCCTGGCGCCCGGGGAGTCCGAGCCGGACGCGGAGCGGCCTGGCTCGCCAGGGGTTGGGGGCTCGCCCCCAGATCCAGGGCGGGTGGGTGGGACGTGCCCCCGCCCCCCTTACGGCTCCGTGAGGCGGAACGCGTCCAGGGCCAGGGTCATCTCCGTCAGGTCCCGTGGCCGGGACAGTGACCTCGACGTGAGCTGTTCCAGCCTCCGCAGGCGGTTGAAGACCGTGTTGCGGTGGCAGTACAGGCGCGTCGCCGCCCGGCCCGCCGAGCCCTCCGCCTCCAGCCACGCGTCCAGCGTCTCCAGCAGCACCACCCGGTCCGCCGGATCCAGTTCGAGCAGTGGGCCGAAGACGTCGGCCACCAGGCGCGCCGACAGCTCGGGCTGGCTCACCACCAGCGCCGTGGGCAGCCGCTCGTCCAGGCGTACGACCTCCCGCGCGTCCGGACCGCACGTACGCAGTGCCGTCGCCGCCAGCCGGCGCGCCAGGCCCAGGTCCGCCAGCCGGTCCACCACCGGGCTGATCCCGCCCGGGCCCGGGCAGCGGCGGCCCAGCTCGGCGGCCAGGGCCGCGAGGTCCGCCTCGCCCAGGGCGACCACCGCGACCTCGCAGTCCGTACGCATCCGCCAGAAGAAGCGCATGCCCTCCGCCTCCCCGATCCGATGGAACGGCTCCCGCCCGTCGCGCCGCTCCACCCGCAGCACCACCACCGCGTACCGGCCCTGCTCCGGCAGATCGAGCCCGGCCGCAGCCCTGGCGGCCAGGGCCGGCGCCGACTGGCCCTCCAGCAGGGCGTCGAGCAGCGCCTGCACGCGTTCGTCGCTGCGCCGCCGCATCTCCTGCTCGGTGGTGCGGTAGGCCTCCGCCACCGTGGAGGCCTGCTGATCGACCCCCGCCCACATCTGCGCGGCCGTGTGCGCCAGCACCGGCAGCGCGTCCGGGTCCTTCTCGCTGACGATCTCCAGCAGCGCGTCCCAGGTGAGCCGGCCCGCGTGCCGGTACGCGTAGAGCAGCAGGTCCAGCGGGAGCCCCTGCTCGGCCCGGCGCCGGCCCAGCTCCTCCGCGTAGACCAGGTCCCGGCGCGGGTCCGACCGGCGCGCGGCGAACGCCTCGATGCCGTAGTGCATCGCCTCGCTGATCTGCTGCCAGTGCTCGTCCCGCGGCACGGCGAGGTCGAACAGCGGTGAATGGGTGTGAAGTTCCTCGATCAGCTGGTCGGTCAGCCGTGGGATGCGTTCGGTGAGCACCTCGGAGGCACTCACCAGGACCGACCACTCGCGATCAGTGCGCGTTCTCCGGCCACTCATGGCTGGTGAGGATGCCACCCCCGGGCAGGGTGCGACAGGCCCCGCGCACGCAGCCTTGTGCGGGTGCACAACGTGGTCCGCCCCTCGCTGGTCATCCGCAGCGATTCGGCCGTTCGCCGTGGACGGCCGGACCACCCGGTGCTGATGTGTGCGCCAGCACAGCAGGGTGGGAAGCGGGGCGGAAGGAGAAGGCATGGCGGCCGTTTCGGCTTCGCTGGAGGTGCGCGCGCTGTCCGTCGGCTATGGGCCGGTACGGGCGCTGCGCGCGATCTCGGTGGAGGTCCCGGCCGGCGCGGTGGTCGCCGTACTCGGCGGGAACGGTGCCGGCAAGTCCACACTGCTCAGGGCGATTTCGCGGACTCTCCCCTTTCACCGCGGCGCGGTCTCGGCCGGCACTGTGGCGTTCGACGGGCGCCCGCTCGACGGGATGAGCCCCGCGCAGGTGGTGGCCGCCGGGGTCGTGCAGGTCCCGGAGGGGCGTCAGGTGTTCGCCCGGATGTCGGTCGCCGACAATCTGCGGGCCGGCGCGCTGGGTGCGCGGGGCGGCCGCAAGGAGGGCGCGGCGGCACTCGCCCGCGTCCACGAGCTCTTCCCCGTACTGGCCGACCGCGCCCGGCAGCGCGCCGGCCTGCTCTCCGGCGGGGAGCAGCAGATGCTGGCCCTGGGCCGGGCCCTGATGGCCCGGCCCAAGCTGCTGCTGCTGGACGAACCGTCGCTGGGCCTGGCCCCCATGATGGCCGCGCGTATCGCCGCGACGATCACGGAGATCAACTCCCGTGGTACGTCGGTGCTGTTGGTGGAGCAGAACGCGGCGCTCGCGCTGCGGCTGGCGTCTTCGGCGTACGTACTGGACGTGGGCGAGGTCGCCCTGTCGGGGCCGGCGGACGTGCTGGCGGCGTCCGACGAGGTTCGTCGCCGGTATCTCGGTGTGGTCGACGAGACGGCCGCGGCGGACGTTCCGCGGGCGCGTACGGAGGCCCCGGCGCTGTCCAGGTGGCCGGCATGACGCGCGGGCCGGCAGTACGGTGCGCCTGCGGCGGGCCCGTTCCCCACCCCTCCCCCAGACTTCGTCCGGGGGGACCCCCACCTTCCCGAACCTGGGGCTCTGACCCAGACCCCGGTCCTCAATCGCCGGACGGGCTTGATCAAGCCTGTCCGGCGATTGAGGACACGCCCGAAGGGCGTCCTGGGGGCCCGGGGGCCTGCCCCCGGTTTCGGGAAGGGGAGGGGCGGGGACGAGCCCGCCGCAGGCGACGCGTCGGGCACCGGCCCCGCCTGTGCGGGAGGGCCCGATGACCGCCACCGGGGACGCCACCCCGCACCGCGCCGCCCAGGCAGACGCGCCGGTGCTCCACGTCACCGACGTCACCGTCCGGTTCGCCGGGCTCACCGCCCTCGACGCCGTGTCGTTCACCGTCGAACCCGGCAGCGTGCACGCCGTCATCGGTCCCAACGGCGCCGGAAAGTCCACCTGCTTCAACGTCCTGTCCGGGGTGTACCGGGCCGCCTCCGGCAGCATCCGCTTCGGCGGCACCGAACTGACCGGCCTCGCCCCGCACGCCGTCGCCGCACTCGGGATCGCCCGTACCTTCCAGAACCTCGCCCTGCCCCCGCACGCCACCGTCGCCGACAGCCTGATGCTCGGCCGCCACCGGCTGACCCGGTCCGGCTTCCTCGCCGCCGGCCTGCGGCTGCCCTCCGCGGCCCGCGAGGGGCGCCAACACCGGGAGCGCGTACGGGAGATCGCGGCCTTCGTCGGCCTGGAGCGGGACCTCGCGCATCCCGCGGGCGCGCTCCCGTACGGAAAGCAGAAGCTCGTCGAGCTGGGCCGCGCCCTGTGCATGGAGCCGAAGCTGCTGCTCCTCGACGAACCGGTGGCCGGGATGACCGGCGACGAACGGCGGCAGACCGCCGCCGTCATCGCCGGGGTGCGCGACAGCCTCGGTATCTCGATCGTGCTGGTCGAACACGACATGGGGGTGGTGATGCGGCTCGCCGACGCGGTGACCGTACTCGACTTCGGACGCAGGATCGGCGGCGGGACACCCGCCCGGGTGCAGAGCGACCCGGCGGTCGTCCGCGCCTACCTCGGTGAGGAGGCCACGCCGTGACGACCTTCGTCGAACTCCTCCTGGGCGGCCTGTCCATGGGATCGGTGTACGCCCTGATCGCCCTCGGATTCGTTGTCATCTTCAAGGCGACCGAGGTGGTCAACTTCGCCCACGCGTCCCTCCTGCTCGCCGGCGGCTATGTGACGGCCGTCCTGCACGACGAGATCGGCTTCTGGGCCGCCCTCGCCGTCGGCATCGGCGCTGCCGCCGTCGTCGGCGCGGGCGTCGAGTTCCTGGTGATGCGCCGCTACCGCGGCTCCGACCACAGCGTCCTCGCCATCGTCACCATCGGCGTCGACATCCTCCTCACCACCGACCTCACCCGCCGGATCGGCACCGACGTACTCTCGCTCGGCGACCCGTGGGGCGACCGCGTCCTGACCGTCGGATCCGTCACGATCGCCCAGACCCGGGTCGCGGCGTTCCTCTCCGCCGCGCTCCTGATCACCGCGTTCCTGCTGGTCTTCCGCTTCACCTCGTGGGGCGTGGCGATGCGCGCCGCCGCGGAGAAGCCGGAGACCGCGGCGCTGATGGGCGTACGGCTGGGCCGCGTCTCGCTCGCCGCATGGGCGGTGGCCGGCGCGCTCGCCGCGGTGGCCGCGCTGTTCCTGACGGTATTCCCGACACCGGGTCTTGAGCGCAGTACGTCGCTGGCCGCCCTCAAGGCTTTCCCGGCCGCGATCCTCGGCGGCCTGGACTCCACCACCGGCGCTCTGGCCGGCGGACTGATCGTCGGCGTAACCGAGTCGCTCGCGACCGGCTACCAGGGCGAACTGTCGTTCCTGGGCCGGGGCGTCGGCGACCTCGCGCCGTATCTGGTGATGGTCGTGGTGCTGCTTGTCCGGCCGGCCGGGCTGTTCGGCACGAAGGAGCTGGCACGTGTCTGAACCCCGCCTGTCCGGCGCCCTGCGCCCGTCCGTACGCCGCCCCCGCCCGTCCCCCGTCCCAAGTCCGTCTGCGCAGCTCCGGCGGCCCACCCCGTACGCCTGGGCCGCCGGAACGCTCCTCCTGCTCGCCCTGCCCTTCTACCTCGACCGCTTCTGGCTCCAGGCCGGGCTGTTCGCGATGGCCGCGGCGATCGGCGCCATCGGCATCAACCTGCTCACCGGCGCCACCGGGCAGCTCTCCATGGGGCACGCCTTCTTCCTCGCCGTCGGCGCGTACGGCTACTGCGTCCTGGCCGGCGACAGCACCACCGAGAACGGCCACGACCTCGTCGGGCTCGGGCTGCCCAGCTGGCTCGCGGCGGTCCTCGCCGTGCTCCTCGCGGGCCTGGCGGGCGGGCTGTTCAGCCCCATCGCCGGACGCCTGAGCGGCGCGTACCTGGGCATCGCCACCCTCGCGCTGATCTTCATCGGCCAGCATGTCCTGTTCAACGCCCGCGATCTGACCGGCGGCTTCAACGGCCGTGCGGTGGAGCCCCTCTCGCTCTTCGGGATCACCTTCGACGACACCGAGACGGTCATCGCCGCCGTGCCCTTCCAGTCCGCCGAGAAGCTCTGGTACGTGGGCCTGGTCGCGCTGCTGGCCTGCGCCCTGTTCGCGCGCGGGGTCCTGCGCGGCCGCCCGGGGCGGGCCATGAACGCCATCCGCGACCACCGCATCGCCGCCGGCGTGATGGGCGTACCCGTCGCCCGCTACCGGGCCGCGGTGTTCGTCCTCTCCTCGATGTACGCGGGCCTCGCCGGGGTGCTCCTCGCGCTGGTCTTCCAGCGCACCGTGCCGGACTACTTCGGCATGATCCTGTCCCTCGAATACCTCGCCATGATCGTGATCGGCGGGCTCGGCACGGTCGCGGGAGCGGTCGTCGGCGCGGCGTTCGTCTCGCTGCTGCCCCAGCTGCTGACCCGCTACAGCGACTCCCTCCCGCTGGTCTCCGCGCCCGGTACGGGCGGGGTCTCCCCGGGAGAGGCGTCCCGCTATCTGTACGGGGCCGCCGTCGTGGTGGTGGTCCTGTTCCTGCCCGGCGGTCTCGTCCGTATCGCGGCCGCCCGGCGTTCACGCACGTCCCCAGGGGAGGAAGCAGCATGAAGCCAAGGATCTGTGCAGCGGCGCTGGCGGCCGCACTGGCGCTCACCGCCGCAGGGTGCAGCGGCAAGGCCACCAAGGACGACGAGGGCAAGGCGGGCGCCGGCGGCGTCAAGACCGGCAACGGGGTGACCGACAAGACCATCCCGCTCGGCGTCCTCACCGACATGACCGGCGTCTACGCCTCCCTCGGTAAGAGCGTCACCCAGGCACAGCAGCTGTGGGTGAAGCAGACCAACGCCGCGGGCGGCATCTGCGGGCGGCAGATCGAGCTGACCGTCCGCGACCACGGCTACGACCCGCAGAAGGCGCTGGCCGCGTACACCGAGCTGGAGCCGAAGGTGCTGGGCTTCGCCCAGTTCATCGGCTCGCCGTTCGTCGCCGCCGTCAAGCAGCGCATCGACGGCCAGGACAAGGGCCTGGTGCTGCCACAGGCATGGTCGGCGTCGCTGCTGGGCAGCCCGTACGTACGGGTCATCGGCGCCACGTACGACATCGAGACCATCAACGCGGTCGACTACCTGCTCAGCGGCAAGCGCATCGCCAAGGGCGACAAGATCGGCCATGTCTACTTCGAGGGCGACTACGGGGAGAACGCGCTGGTCGGCTCGAAGTTCGCGGCGAAGGAGGCGGGGCTCACGGTTGTCGAGCAGAAGATCAAGCCCACCGACAACGACATGTCCGCGCAGGTCGCTGCGCTCAAGCAGGCGGGCGTCAAGGCGGTCCTGATCAGCGCGGGCCCCCGGCAGGCGGCCTCGCTCGTGGGCGTCGCGGCGGCGGGCGGCTGGGGCGTCCCGATTGTCGGCAACAACTCGGCCTTCGCTCCGCAACTGCTGGCCACCCCGGCGGGACCCGCGCTGATGAAGGACTACTACGTGGCCATTTCCACGCTGCCCATCGGCGCCGGCGAGGCGGGCCCGGCGAAGCTGGCCGCCGACTACAAGGCGGCCTATCCGAAGGACGGCCTCGACAACGGCGTGGTCGCCGGTTACACCGCCGCGTCCATCTACGGGGAGGTACTGAAGAAGGCGTGCGAGGCGAAGGACCTCACGCGGGAGGGCATCGACAAGGCGCTGCTGACGATCAACGCGTACGACAGCGGCTTCGGCATCACGCACGACTTCTCCGACCCGAAGGCCCCGTCCACCCGGAAGTCCCTGATCCTGAAGCCGGACAACAAGGTCCCGGGCGGCCTGAAGGTGGTCCAGAGCGCCAAGGTCTCGCCCGCGGCCGAAAACTTCACCCCAGCCGGCTAACGCAAACGCCGCCCGGCAAACCCGCACCGCGAGCGGCCCCCGGGCAAGGGTGCGGCTGCGCCGCGCCGCTTGCGTCGGGCCCCGGCAGGGCTGCGTCAGCTTCGCGCGGCTTGGGCCGGCCCGCGGCAGGGGTGCGGCAGCTCCGCGCAACGAGGCGGCCCCGGTCTGCGGCTGCGCGGAGCACCTGCCGCCGATCGGGGGTACCCCGTCCGCCCCCGGAAACGGTGCGGGCCCCGAGTGCATCGCACTCGGGGCCCGCACCGTTTCCGTACCGGGTCAAGGCAGCTCAGCTGCCCGCGCCTCGCGGCGGTTGTGGCGGAACGTGTTCACCCGTCGCGTGGTCGCGAAGAGCGGGATCACCGCGCCCATGACCACCTGCAGCGCGCAGCCGGTCTGGAGCAGGAACTGGCCGCCCGGCGCGTCGAACGCCCACGCCGCCAGCAGCCCCATCGCGCCGACTATCCAGCTGAGCATCGCGACCGCGAGGATGCCCCGCGGCTTCGGGTACTCGACCCGGCTCACCATCAGCCAGGCCACTCCGATGATCGCGAGCAGCGTCGGCACGAAGGGGAGCTCGAGCAGCACGATCGAGACGACCGTGAGCGCGCCGAAGGGGCTCGGCATGCCCTGGAACATGCCGTCCTTCATCGTCACGCACGAGAATCTCGCAAGCCGCAGCACCACCGCCAGCAGCACCACGATCGCAGCCAGCGCCGACACCCGCTGGTGCGCGTCGTCGGCGACCATGCCGTACACGAGCACGAAGTACGCCGGGGCGAGGCCGAAGCTGATCAGGTCGGAGAGGTTGTCCAGCTCCGCGCCCATCGGCGAGCTGCGCAGCTTGCGCGCGACCAGCCCGTCGCACAGGTCGAAGATCGCCGCGAGCAGCATCAGGATCACGGCGGTCGCGGCGCTGTGCCGCGCCATGCCGGTCTCCTCGCTGCCCGTGAGGTGCGGGATGAGGATCCCGGTGGTGGTGAAGTACACCGCCATGAATCCGCATGTGGCGTTACCGAGCGTGAGGGTGTCCGCTATCGACAGCCGCAGTGACAGCGGCATGTCCTCGGCTTCGTCCTCGTCCTCGACCGCCTCCGGCACCCAGCCGGCCTGAGTCTCCGGATCAATCACGGTCAATTCGAGTCACCCCCGCGGTGGTGGTCTGGCCGACCTCGACCGCGACATCGACACCTTCCGGAAGGTAGATGTCGACCCGCGAGCCGAAGCGGATCAGACCGATGCGCTCGCCCTGCTCCACCTTGGTGCCCTGCGGGAGGTACGGGACGATGCGCCGGGCGACAGCACCCGCGATCTGCACCATCTCGATGTCGCCGAGCTCGGTGTCGAAGTGCCAGACAACGCGCTCGTTGTTCTCGCTCTCCTTGTTGAACGCGGGGACGAACCCGCCGGGGATGTGCTCGACGGACGTCACGGTGCCCGCGAGGGGCGCCCGGTTGACGTGCACGTTGAGCGGGCTCATGAAGATCGCGACGCGGGTACGTCCGTCCTTCCACGGCATGATGCTCTGCACCACACCGTCGGCCGGCGAGATGACCCGGCCCTGGGTGATCTCGCGCTCGGGGTCGCGGAAGAACCACAGCATGCCCGCCGCCAGAGCGGTGGTGGGCACGGCGACGGCAGCCCATCGCCCGGACTTACGAGCCCGGGCGAGGCTGAGCGCCGCGGTGGCGACGGTCGGCAGAAGCCACGGCGATGCTCCGCGCGCGAGGCGGACGCGGCCGCGTGGTGCAGAGGTTTGGCTGTGGGGCATGGATGACCTTCGTAGCGGATGATGCCGCGCAGGCAACGGGGGACGGCGGCTTTCCGGCGATGCTATCGGTTGAGTGCAACAACTGGGCAAGCCAGAAGCCGAGTCGGCGGCCTGAAGCCGATGACAGGGCGTGACATCGTCGCGGTTAAATCCCCACAAAGAGGTCTTTCAGCCCTGGAACCGGTACTCCTCGAGCAGCCGCCGCCCAATGATCATTTTCTGGATCTCGGCGGTACCTTCGCCGATCAGCAGCATCGGGGCCTCCCGGTAGAGGCGCTCGATCTCGTACTCCTTCGAGAACCCGTATCCGCCGTGAATGCGGAACGCGTCCTCGACGACCTCTTTGCAGTATTCGGAGGCGAGGTACTTCGCCATCCCCGCTTCGAGGTCGTTTCGTTGTCCGGAGTCCTTTTTGCGTGCTGCGTTCACCATCATCGCATGGGCGGCCTCGACCTTGGTAGCCATCTCGGCCAGTTTGAACTGGATCGCCTGGTGCTGAGCGATCGGCTTTCCGAAGGTCTGACGCTGCTGGGCGTACGAAACGCCCAGCTCGAACGCACGCTGAGCGACACCGCAGCCACGCGCCGCCACATTCACGCGGCCGACTTCGACGCCGTCCATCATTTGGTAAAACCCTCGGCCCGTCGCGCCGCCGAGTACACGATTGGCCGGAATGCGCAGTCCGTCCATGATGAGTTCCGTGGTGTCGACACCCTTGTAACCCATCTTGTCGATCTTCCCGGGGATGGTCAGGCCCGGACGGACCTCACCGAAGCCCGGCTCCTTCTCGACGAGGAAGGTCGTCATCGACTTGTGCGGGGCCGTGCCCTCAGGGTGTCCTTCGTCACTCCGGCACAGCACCGCCACCAGATTCGACGTGCCGCCGTTCGTCAGCCACATCTTCTGACCGGTCAGCACGTACTCCTCGCCGTCCTTCACGCCCTTCGACGTGATGGCCGACACATCGGAGCCAAGGGCCGGCTCGGACATCGAGAACGCGCCGCGCACCTCGCCCAGCGCCATCCGCGGCAGGAAGGTGTCCTTCTGCTCCTGGGTGCCGTGCTGCTTGAGCATGTACGCCACGATGAAGTGGGTGTTGATGATGCCCGAGACGGACATCCAGCCCCGCGCTATCTCCTCGACGCACAGCGCGTACGTGAGCAGCGACTCGCCCAGACCCCCGTACTCCTCCGGGATCATCAGCCCGAACAGGCCGAGTTCCTTGAGGCCTTCGACGATCTGCGTCGGGTACTCGTCGCGGTGCTCCAGCTCGGTCGCGACCGGAATGATCTCCTTGTCGACGAAGTCCCGGACGGTGGCCAGGATTTCCTGCTGGATGTCGGTCAGCCCGGGGGTCTGGGCGAGTCGGCTCATGGCTACTTCTCCTGGCTCTTGAGCTCCGGGCGGCCGGGCTGCTCTCCCCCTGGGCTACCGCCCGGGAGGTGCCCCCAGCCGCGCTCCTTGATGTACGTCTCGGTCGGGACCATCACCTTGCGCCGGAACACGCAGACGAGGGTGCCGTCCTGCTTGTAGCCCTTGGTCTCGACGTAGACGATCCCGCGGTCGTTCTTCGACTTCGACGGGGTCTTGTCGAGGACGGTCGTCTCGCCGTAGATCGTGTCGCCGTGGAAGGTCGGCGCCACGTGCTTCAGCGACTCGATCTCCAGGTTGGCGATGGCCTTCCCGGAGACGTCCGGGACCGACATGCCCAGCAGCAGCGAGTAGATGTAGTTGCCGACGACGACGTTCTGGCCGAAGTCGGTGGTCTTCTCGGCGTAGTTGCTGTCCATGTGCAGCGGGTGGTGGTTCATGGTGAGCAGACAGAAGAGGTGGTCGTCGTACTCGGTGACCGTCTTCCCGGGCCAGTGCCGATAGACGTCGCCGACCGTGAATTCCTCATAGGTGCGGCCAAACTGCATAGTGCCTCTCCGGGGTGCTGCCAGGCCCCTGCGGGGCCCGGGGTGGGGATGGGGTAGCGCCCGACCTGCCGGCCGCCGTCAGGCGGAAGGCGCTTCGAACTTGGACGTGCGCTGCATGCCGGCCGCGCGTCCCTTGCCCGCGATCACGAGGGCCATCTTGCGGCTGGCCTCGTCGATCATCTCGTCGCCGAGCATCGCGGAGCCCTTCTTGCCGCCCTCCTCCGAGGTGCACCACTCGTACGCGTCGAGAATCAGCTCCGCGTGGTCGTAGTCCTCCTGGGAGGGCGAGAAGACCTCGTTGGCCGCGTCGACCTGGCCGGGGTGCAGCACCCACTTGCCGTCGAAGCCGAGGGCGGCGGCGCGGCCGGCCACCTCGCGGTACGCGTCCACGTCGCGGATCTGCAGGAACGGGCCGTCGATGGCCTGCAGGTCGTGCGTGCGGGCCGCCATCAGGATGCGCATCAGGATGTAGTGGTACGCGTCCGCCGGGTAGCCGGGCGGCTGCATGCCGACGACCAGGGACTTCATGTTGATGGAGGCCATGAAGTCGGCCGGGCCGAAGATGATGGTCTCCAGGCGCGGCGAGGCGGCGGCGATCTCGTCGACGTTCACCAGACCCTTGGCGTTCTCGATCTGCGCCTCGATGCCGATCTTCCCGACCTCGAAGCCCATCGTCTTCTCGATCTGGGTGAGCAGGAGGTCGAGCGCGACGACCTGCTGGGCGTCCTGGACCTTCGGCAGCATGATGCAGTCGAGGTTCTGGCCGGCGCCCTCGACGACCGTGATGACGTCACGGTACGTCCAGTGCGTCGTCCAGTCGTTGACGCGCACGACCCGCGTCTTGCCCGTCCAGTCGCCGTTGTTCAGCGCGTCGACGATGGTGTGCCTGGCGCCCTCCTTGGCGAGCGGCGCGCACGCGTCCTCCAGGTCCAGGAAGACCTGGTCGGCCGGCAGGCCCTGGGCCTTCTCCAGGAAGCGCGGGTTGGAACCCGGTACGGCCAGGCACGAGCGGCGCGGACGCAGACGGTTCACGGGCGTTGTCATGCGGGGACCTCCAGAGGGTCGAGCTTGTTCGCTTTCCGGATCTCGTCGACGATACGGCCGATGATCTCCGTAATACCGAAGTCCTTCGGGGTGAATACGGCGGCCACACCGGCCGCACGCAGATCCTCGGCGTCGGCGTTCGGGATGATCCCGCCCACGATCACCGGAATGTCGGCGGCGCCGGCCTCGCGCAGCCGGCCGAGCACGTCCGGCACCAGCTCGGCGTGCGAGCCGGACAGGATCGACAGCCCGACGCAGTGCACGTCCTCCGCGAGCGCCGCGTTGACGATCTGCTCGGGCGTCAGCCTGATGCCCTGGTAGACCACCTCGAAGCCCGCGTCGCGGGCCCGGACGGCGATCTGCTCGGCACCGTTGGAGTGCCCGTCCAGGCCGGGCTTGCCGACCAGCAGCCGCAGCCGGCCGGAGCCCAGCTCGTCCGCGGTACGGGACACCTTCTCCCGTACGACCGCCAGCGGGGTCCCCGCCTCGGCGGTGACCGCGACCGGGGCGCTGCTGACGCCCGTCGGAGCGCGGAACTCGCCGAAGACATCCCGCAGCGCCCAGGACCACTCGCCGGTCGTGACGCCCGCGCGGGCGCACTCGACGGTGGCGGCCATCATGTTGGCGGTGCCCGCGGCGGCCTTCTTCAGGGCGGCCAGCGCCTCGGTGGCGCGGGCCTCCTCGCGGTTGTCCCGCCACTCGTGCAGCTTGGCGACGACCCGCGCCTCGTTCGCCGGGTCGACCGTCATGATCGCGGTGTCGAGGTCCGCGGTGAGTGGGTTGGGCTCGGTCGTCTCGAAGATGTTGACGCCGATGATCTTCTCGTCGCCGGCCTCGATCCGGGCCCGCCGCTCGGCGTGCGAGGAGACCAGCTGCGACTTGAGGTAGCCGGACTCGACGGCCGCCATCGCGCCGCCCATCTCCTGGATCCGGTCGATCTCGGCGAGGCACTCGTCGACCAGCGAGGACACCTTGGCCTCGATGACGTGCGACCCCGCGAAGATGTCCTCGTACTCCAGCAGGTCCGACTCGTGCGCGAGGACCTGCTGGATGCGCAGCGACCACTGCTGGTCCCAGGGCCGGGGCAGCCCCAGCGCCTCGTTCCAGGCCGGCAGCTGCACCGCGCGGGCGCGCGCGTCCTTGGAGAGGGTGACGGCCAGCATTTCCAGGACTATGCGCTGGACGTTGTTCTCCGGCTGCGCCTCGGTCAGGCCCAGGGAGTTGACCTGGACGCCGTAGCGGAAGCGGCGCTGCTTCTCGTTCTCGATGCCGTACCGCTCGCGGGTGACCTTGTCCCAGATACGGCCGAAGGCGCGCATCTTGCACATCTCCTCGATGAAGCGGACGCCCGCGTTCACGAAGAAGGAGATACGGGCGACGACATCGCCGAACTTCTCGGCCGGCACCTGGCCGCTGTCGCGGACCGCGTCCAGCACGGCGATGGCCGTGGACATCGCGTACGCGATCTCCTGGACCGGCGTGGCGCCCGCCTCCTGCAGGTGGTAGCTGCAGATGTTGATCGGGTTCCACTTGGGGATGTGCGCCACCGTGTACGTGATCATGTCGGTGGTCAGGCGCAGCGAAGGGCCGGGCGGGAAGACGTGCGTCCCGCGCGAGAGGTACTCCTTGACGATGTCGTTCTGCGTCGTCCCCTGGAGCTTGGTGGCGTCGGCGCCCTGCTCCTCCGCCACCACCTGGTAGAGCGCCAGCAGCCACATGGCGGTGGCGTTGATCGTCATGGACGTGTTCATCTGCTCCAGCGGGATGTCCTGGAACAGCCGCCGCATGTCGCCCAGGTGCGAGACCGGGACCCCGACCCGGCCCACCTCGCCGCGGGCGAGGATGTGGTCGGGGTCGTAGCCGGTCTGCGTCGGCAGGTCGAACGCGACCGACAGACCGGTCTGGCCCTTGGCGAGGTTGCGCCGGTAGAGCTCGTTGGACGCCTCGGCGGTCGAGTGACCGGCGTACGTCCGCATGAGCCAGGGCCGGTCCTTCTGACGCTCTGTCATCTGCGGGACCTCAGACGTTCCGGCTCGGCTGGATGGTCCGCTCCGCCGGCGCGTCACGGAACAGGTTGATGGCGTCGATGTGCTTCTCGCGGAGCTCCTCGTTACGGACGCCCATGCCCTCGCGGGGAGCGAGCGCCAGCACGCCGACCTTGCCCTGGTGGAGGTTGCGGTGCACGTCGTACGCGGCCTGGCCGGTGTCGTCGAGCGAGTAGACCTTCGACAGGGTGGGGTGGATCTTGCCCTTGGCGATCAGGCGGTTGGCCTCCCACGCCTCGCGGTAGTTGGCGAAGTGCGAGCCGATGATGCGCTTGAGCGACATCCACAGGTAACGGTTGTCGTACTCGTGGTTGTAGCCCGAGGTGGAGGCGCAGGTCACGATGGTGCCGCCCTTGCGGGTGACGTACACCGAGGCGCCGAAGGTCTCGCGGCCCGGGTGCTCGAAGACGATGTCCACGTCCTCGCCGCCGGTCAGTTCGCGGATCTGCTTACCGAAGCGCTTCCACTCGCGGGGGTCCTGGTTGTGCTCGTCCTTCCAGAACTTGTAGCCCTCGGCGCTGCGGTCGATGATCGCCTCTGCGCCCATCTTCCGGCAGATGTCCGCCTTCTGCTCGCTGGACACCACACAGATGGGGTTGGCGCCGCCGGCCAGCGCGAACTGGGTGGCGTACGAACCGAGTCCGCCGCTCGCGCCCCAGATCAGCACGTTGTCGCCCTGCTTCATGCCGGCGCCGTTACGGGAGACGAGCTGGCGGTAGGCGGTCGAGTTGACCAGGCCGGGGGCGGCCGCCTCCTCCCAGCTGAGGTGCTGGGGCTTGGGCATCAGCTGGTTGGACTTGACGAGGGCTATCTCGGCGAGGCCGCCGAAGTTGGTCTCGAAGCCCCAGATGCGCTGCTCGGGGTCGAGCATCGTGTCGTTGTGGCCGTCCGAGGACTCCAGCTCGACCGAGAGGCAGTGCGCGACGACCTCGTCGCCCGGGCGCCAGGCGTTGACGCCGGGGCCGGTGCGCAGCACGACGCCCGCCAGGTCGGAGCCGATGACGTGGTACGGCAGGTCGTGGCGCTTGGTGAGCGGCGAGAGCCTTCCGTACCGCTCCAGGAAGCCGAAGGTGGACACCGGCTCGAAGATCGAGGTCCAGACGGAGTTGTAGTTCACCGAGCTGGCCATGACGGCCACCAGGGCCTCGCCCGGGCCGAGCTCGGGGACGGCCACGTCCTCGATGTGGAGGGACTTGCGTGGGTCCTTGTCGCGGCTGTCGACGCCGGCGAACATGTCGGCCTCGTCCTTGTGCACGGTCACCGCGCGGTACGACTCGGGGATGGACAGGGCCGCGAAGTCCGCGGCGGTGCTGTCGGTCGCCTGAATGGCGTCCAGGATTTCCTTCACGGTTTGCCTCCGGCGAAGCGCGTTGCGGGGAACGCTTGAGGGGACGGCGGGGGTGCCATCGGTTCGGCGGGTGGTGAGATGAGCGCGGTAGCGCGAAGGGTGCCTGGTGACGCAGGCGGTCCGGGCGCGCAGGCGGTGCGGCTTGCGGGGACAGCCGGCGTACGAGAGGTCTCTGCACGCCGGCCGCCCGGACCCCTTCAACGTATGGCACCGCGTGTCAGGTGACAAGGCACTGCGTGCCAATATTTTCGCGCAGATGTCACCCGTCCGCCACACATGAGCAACAACGGCCGCCCCGAGGGGGCGGCCGTTGCGTTGGGTGTCCGGTTGTGTGCGGTCAGCTGTTGTTCTTCAGGGCCCGCTCGATCGTGCGCATGACCTCGTCCAGCGGGGCGTCCGTACGCGCCACCGCGACCAGGACGTCGCCCTCCGTACGCACCGCGGCCGGGACGGACGAGGCGGACGGCGCGGAGGTGCCGGCGGTCCGGCCGGCCCCTATCCCCGTACCGAAGGTGTCCCGGACGATGGCGAAGGCATGGTCGAGCTGTGCCTCCACGTCGCCCTGGCCACCCGCGCGCAGCCAGCGGCGCAGGACATGGTTGTGAGCGGTGACGACGGCGGAGGCGGCCACCTCGGCGAGCAGCGGGTCGTCGTTGTCGTCGTGGTGGTCGTGCTCGTCGAAGTGGCCCAGCAGATAGCGCGTGAACAGCCGCTCGTAGCGGGCCACCGAGGCGATCTCGCGCTCCCGCAGGGTCGGCACCTCGCGGGTCAGCCGGTAGCGCTCCACGGAGACCGCGGGCGACGCCGCGTACATCCGCATGACTTCCTTGATGCCCCGGCACACCGTATCGAGCGGGTGCTCGTGCGGCGGAGCCGCGTCCAGGACCGCTTCGGCCCTGATCAGGGTGTCGTCGTGGTCCGGGAAGATCGCCTCTTCCTTGGAGCGGAAGTGCCGGAAGAAGGTCCGGCGGGCGACCCCGGCCGCAGCCGCGATCTCGTCGACCGTCGTCGCCTCGTACCCCTTGGTCGCGAAGAGCTCCATGGCCGCCGTCGCCAGTTCGCGGCGCATTTTGAGCCGCTGCGCGGCAGCGCGACTGCCCGCGGCACTTTCCGGAACGTCGGACGCGGAGGCGGTACGGGTGGACTTGGCGGACTGGGACATGAGCTGAACGTACTGCATTCGTGCAGGAGAGCGCGTCTGTGGGGCCGGATGCGGGGGCGGACTGCCTGTGTGCCCCTCCCACGCCGAAGGCTGTGGGGGAGGTTCGAGCAGCCCTCCCCACTCCGGCCGCGGTTCAGCGTCGGGCATACTCGCGGAAGCCGCGGCCCGTCTTGCGGCCGAGGCAGCCCGCCGCGACCAGGTGCTCAAGGAGCGGCGCGGGGGCCAGACCCGGGTCGCGGAACTCGCGGTGCAGCACCTTCTCGATCGCGAGGGAGACGTCCAGGCCCACCACGTCGAGCAGTTCGAACGGCCCCATCGGGTAGCCGCCGCCGAGCTTCATCGCGGCGTCGATGTCGTCGAGCGTCGCGTAGTGCTGCTCGACCATCTTGATCGCGTTGTTGAGGTACGGGAACAGCAGCGCGTTGACGATGAAGCCGGCCCGGTCGCCGCAGTCCACCGGGTGCTTGCGGATCCTCGCGCAGACCTCGCGCACGGTGGCGTGGACGTCGTCCAGGGTCAGGACCGTGCGCACCACCTCGACCAGCTTCATGGCCGGCGCCGGGTTGAAGAAGTGCATACCGATGACGTCCTGCGGGCGCGAGGTGGCGCGCGCGATGGCGACGACGGGCAGCGAGGAGGTGGTGGTGGCCAGCACCGCGCCCGGCTTGCAGACCTTGTCGAGCGTCGCGAAGAGCTGCTGCTTGACGTCCAGATCCTCGGCCACCGCCTCGACGGCCAGATCGACGTCCGAGAAGGCGTCGAGCGAGCCGGCCGCGGTGATCCGGGCGAGCGTCTCGTCCCGCGCCTCGGCGGTCAGCCGGCCCTTCTCCACCGAGCGGGCCAGCGACTTGGCGATCCGGGCCTTCGCCGTCTCCGCCTTCTCCGGGCTGCGGGCCGCGAGCACGACGCCGTACCCGGCCTTCGCGAAGACCTCCGCGATACCGCTGGCCATGGTGCCGGAGCCGGCCACGCCGACCGAGGCGACGGTACGGCCCGCCCCGAGCTCGGCGCTCTCCAGCGGCGTGAGGGCGTCCCGGACCACGGCCCCGCTGCCCGGCGCCTCGTACGTGTAGAACCCGCGGCCGGACTTGCGGCCGGTCAGGCCCGCCTCGCTGAGCTGCCCCAGGATCGGCGCGGGCGCGTGCAGCCGGTCGCGGGAGTCGGCGTACATCGCCTCCAGGACGGTACGGGCGGTGTCGACGCCGATCAGGTCGAGCAGGGCCAGCGGGCCCATCGGCAGGCCGCAGCCCAGCTTCATCGCGGCGTCGATGTCCTCGCGGGAGGCGTACTTGGCCTCGTACATCGCGGCGGCCTGGTTGAGGTAGCCGAACAGCAGCCCGTCGGCGACGAAGCCCGGCCGGTCGCCGACCGCGACAGGCTCCTTGCCCAGGTCGCGGGCGAGCTGGGTGACGGCCTCGACGGCCGTCGGCGCGGTCAGCACGGACGAGACGACCTCGACCAGCTTCATGGCCGGTGCCGGGTTGAAGAAGTGCAGGCCCAGCACGCGCTCGGGGTGCGCGGAGTCGGCGGCCAGCCGGGTCACCGAAAGGGCGTTGGTGCCGGTGGCGAGGATCGCGGTGGGCTTGACGACCGCGTCGAGCCCCGCGAAGACCTGGTGCTTGATCTCGTACGACTCCGGGACGACCTCGATCACCAGATCGGCGTCGGCCGCGGCCTGCAGATCGGAGAAGGTGCGGAACCGGGACAGCAGGTCGCGGCGCTCCTGCTCGGTGAGCCGCTCGCGCTCCACGGCGCGGGCGGTCGAGGCCTCCAGGGCGGCGACGGCCTGACGGCCGGCCGCCTCGCTGATGTCGATGCCGATGACCTCGCGGCCGGCGCGGGCCAGGACCTCGGCGATGCCGGTGCCCATGGTGCCGAGGCCGACGACGGCGATCGTGTTCAGGGGCGCTGCGGGACTGGGCTGGGTGGACTGACGGTCCATCGCGGGACTCCAGTGATGAGTGACGACTGAGGGGAGGCACACGCATCGCGGGTACGCCAAGGCGCGCGAACAGGCGCGCGGCGTGCGGATGTCGTGTGTCGTGGCGAGTGCCGACGGACTCTGTCCCGGAGTCGCGTCGCAAAGAGGTACCGAACCGACTGACACTCGTGGCGGCTGCGTCACCAGGCCGCCCTGAGTTGAGCTGGCGGTCGTACGGCCGAGGTAGGGCCGCATTGACTCGCTCGTATGAGCTTAACCGGCGGGTAACGAGCGCGCCACCCCCCGGGAACCGTGATCTGCACCGCACCCCGGCCCGCGGTCCGTACGCTGGCGTCATGGGTGGGGAGCTGCGGGAGCTGACGGTCCGGATCAGGCACGAAGTGAGCGACCCGGCCGAACTGGCCGCCTACGAGAAGCTGATCGCGACGGACGACCACGGCCTGCTCGCCGGAGTGCTCACCGCGACCGGCCGGCCGCTGTGGGCCCGGGAGATCGCCGCCTTCCGGCTCGGCTGCGCCGGCGACCGGCGGGCCTTCGAGACCCTGGTGCTGCTCCTCAACCACCGCGAACCGGCGCGCTGCGCCTCCGCCGCGTACGCGCTCGCGCGGCTCGGCGACCCGCGCACCGCCAGGGCGGCCGCCGCCCTCGCCACCAACGCGCTGCGCACGGCGTACGCGCTGCATCCCGTGCGCCTGCTCACCGAGCTACGGGCGCCCGAGTCCGTGCCGGCGCTGACCGCCACCCTGCACCGGCTGCTCGCCCCGCAGGAGCCGTACTGGCGCGTGGCCCTCGCCTGCGTGGAGGGCCTCGGCATCCTCGGCGACCGGCGGGCGGAGCCCGTCCTCACCCAGGCGCGGGATCACCCACGGCTGGGCGCCGCGGCGGCGGAGGCGCTCAGCCGCCTCGCGACGCAGCCGTCCTCCTCCGCGCCGCCGAACAGTCAACGAATCCCGCCCCACCGCCGCGCTCACCCTCATTGAGCAAACCCTCGGCCGCAGCGTGAGCGGCACCCGCGTCACCGTCTGGGGCGCCTCCTTCAAGGCCGGCACCGACGATGTTCGTGAATCCCCCGCGCTCGCGATTGCCGCCCTCATGCACCGGCGCGGCGCCACCGTCACCGTCCACGACCCCCACGCCGTGGCCACCGCCCTGCGCCGCCACCCCGAGCTCGACTACGCCGAAGACCTGGAGGACTCGGCGAAGGACGCGGAACTGATCGTCCTGGCCACCGAGTGGCCCCAGTTCCGCGACGCCGACCCCAAGGCCCTCGCCTCCCTGGTCGCGGACCCGGTCCTCGTGGACCTCCGCAACCTCCTGTACGCCGATGCCTGGCGCTTGGCCGGATGGACGGTACGTCAGCTCGGACGACCCGCACAGGAATAGCCCTGCCCGACCCATCGATCGGAGACCGTCATGGACGCCCTGTGGGACAACATCGAGAAGCTCTCTGCCGTCTGCCGCAAGGCTGGCGAACACCTCCCCGACGAAGAGCTGAAAAGCCTCCAGATCGGCAAGGTAGCGGAGGAGGCCGGCGACGCCATGCACGCCCTCCACGGCCTGAAGGGCCTCACCACCTGCGGCGACGAACACGGCTGGGACGAGATCCACAACGACCTCGTAGGAGCCGTCATCGCCGCCCTGCTGGCCATGCATTACGTCGACCCGGCCGGCGCCCGCACCACCTTTGACGAGATCTTCCACCGCCGCACCCGCAGGGGCCGCGAAGACGCAGCCGCCTGACGCTTTCCCCGCATGACACCGGCGGCCCCCGTCTCCGCGACACGGGCCGCCGGCCTGCCGCGTCGAGATGCTGGCCCGCGATCGCGAACGCCTCGATCTCCACCAGCAGTTCGGGGCGGAACGGTTGCTGCGACCTGGACGGCCGAACTGGCCGGTGGGCGCTGCGTGTCGATGACCTCGTCGCGCGCGGTACGGACGGCCGAGAGGTGGGCGATATCGGTGACGAGAAAGGTCCGCTTTACCACGTCGTCGAAAGTGGCGCCGGCCGCCGCGAGGCAGGCTGTACCCATTGCCGGGGGCGACGTCGACGGGTGCGGAGATGTGGGTGAGTCGGTTCTCCGTCACGCCCAAGCTCACGCACCCGTCGGCGTGCGGGTCAGGACCTGAAGCCGAGCAGCCCGTGCAGGGTGGCACCTCCCGTGCGGCCGGTGCCCGTGGCCGCCTTTGTTGCCGGGAGCGGCTTCGGTTCGGGCAGGGCGTCGCAGACCGCGTCCGCTCCGCCCGCGCTGGCGCGCGGCACCGTGCCGGTGGCCAGGTAGTCCGCCAGGTAGCGGTCCAGGCAGGCGTTTCCGCTCAGTGAGATGCCGTGGTTGCCGCCGCCCTGCTCGACCACCAGGCTGGAGCCGCGCAGTTTGCGGTGTACGCGGGCGGCGCCTTCGTACGGCGTCGCCGCGTCGTCGGTCGCCTGGAACAGCAGCACCGGCGGCAGTGAGGCGTTCGAGACGTCCGGCGGGGTGAGTGACCTGGTGCTCCAGGAGGCGCACGGGGCGTTGTACCAGGCGTTGTTCCAGGTCATGAAGGGCGCCTTAGCGTGCGCATGCCACATGTCCCGGCGCCAGGTGTTCCAGTTTCGCGGCCAGGCGGCGTCCCGGCACTGCACCGCGGCGTAGACGCTGTAGCCGTTCTCTCCCGCCGCGTCGACGGCGGCGAAGTTCTCGTACGCCTCGACCAGCGGGGCCTCGTCCTTCTCTGCCTTCGTGTACGCGGCGAACGCCTCGGCCAGATACGGCCAGTAGCCGTTGAAGTAGCCGCCGGGCATGAAGGTGTCCTCCAGCTCCGACGGGCCGACCTTCCCGCCGGCCGGGTTCTTCCCCACGGCCGAGCGCATGCGGTACCACTTCGCCTCGACCGTCGCGGGGTTGGAGCCGAGCCCGTACGTACTGTCGTGCCGGGCGACCCACGCCATGAACGCCTTGTGCCGGGCGTCGAAGGCGTAGTTCTGCGCAAGGTTGGCGTCGTACCAGACGCCGCCCGGGTCGACGACCGAGTCGAGCACCACCCGCCGTACCCGCTGCGGGAAGAGCTTGGCGTACACGGCGCCGAGATAGGTGCCGTACGAGTAGCCGAAGTAGTTGATCCGCGGTGCGCCCAGCGCGTGCCGGATGTAGTCCAGGTCCTTGGCCGTGCTCACCGTGTCGATGTGCTTCAGCAGACCGCCGTGCCGGCCGGCGCAGGCCCGCGCGAAGGACTGGACCCGGTCGAGGTTGGCCCGCTCCTCGGCGATGCTGCGCGGTACGGAGCCCGGCCGGACCGGCGCGGCGTGGCCGGGCCCGCAGTGCAGCGCCGGCTCGCTCTTCCCCACGCCGCGCGGGTCAAAGCCGACCACGTCGTACTGTGCCGCGACCTCCTTGGGCAGCGAGGAGGCGACGAAGCCGGCCAGCGTGAGGCCGCTGCCACCCGGTCCGCCCGGGTTGACCAGCAGCGGGCCCTGCGACTTCGCGGCGGTGTGCCGGACCCGCGACAGCGCGAGGGTGATCTTCTTGCCCTTCGGGCGGGCGTGGTCCAGGGGGACCGCGACCGAGGAGCACTGGAGTGTCGGATAGGTCTTCGTGGAGCAGTTCGTCCACTTGAGGGCGGTGCGCGGCGCTGCCGGGCCGGTGCTCGCGGCGGACGGAACGGCTGTGACCGTCCCCGCCATCACCGCGGCGACGCCGAACAGAACTGCTGCGCGCTTCTTCATAGGGCCTCCCGGCCGACAGGGTGCTGGGCTGTGGGCCCACAGCCCAGGCCGCATCGTCCAGGAATCCGTGCCCAGAAGGAGGCGTTCTGCAGAGAATTGGCCCGATTTGGTGACGTCAGAGGAGGGTGAGCTGAGTCGGCTCGGTGAACTCCGGCTCCGGCGTGGCCGGTATCCGCCGCGCGACACCCCGCCGGGACGGGACGATACCGAACTCGGTTGCCAGTTCATGCACTTGGCGGGTGATCCGGCGCTGGTACCACTTGGGCGCGTAGGCCCCCGCGGCGTACAGCCGTTCGTACCGGCGTACGAGATACGGATGGTGTTCGGCCAGCCAGGCCATGAACCATTCGCGCGCACCGGGCCGCAGATGGAGTACGAGCGGTGTCACCGAGGTGGCGCCGGAGGCGGCGATCGCGCGCACCGTCGCGCGCAGCTGGTCGGGCGAGTCGCCGAGGAAGGGGATCACCGGGGCCATCAGCACCCCGCAGCCGATGCCGGCCTCGGTGAGCGCGCGGACGACGTCGAGGCGGCGCTCGGGCGAGGGCGTGCCCGGCTCGACCGTGCGCCACAGGGCGCTGTCGATGAAGCCGACGGAGACGGAGATGCCGACGTCGGTGACCTCGGCGGCCTGCTGGAGCAGGTCGAGATCGCGCAGGATCAGCGTGCCCTTGGTGAGGATGGAGAACGGGTTCGCGTGGTCGGCGGAACTCGGGCGTGTCGAACGTCCGGGTGACGACCGCGTCCGCCCCGAAGAGCGCGGCGGGCGAGCCCGGCATTGGTGCAGGCTGGTTTTCGGCCAGATTGTCCCAGCGCATGGCGCCTCCGCGGTAGCACTGGCCACAGAATAGAACACATGTTCCCTTGATCGTGCGAGGACCCGGATTTGGGCGGCCGTGCTCCAGGTGGTTGGCTTGCCGCGACCCCCTCACCACTAGCTACTACGAGTCCTGGAGGACAGGCATGGCGCAGGTCGAGGCCACCACGGAGC
Source organism: Streptomyces sp. A3M-1-3 (assembly GCF_024213665.1). Taxonomy (GTDB): domain Bacteria; phylum Actinomycetota; class Actinomycetes; order Streptomycetales; family Streptomycetaceae; genus Streptomyces. Next base: position 48,016 of record NZ_JANAVP010000010.1, on the reverse strand, counting down.
GGATCATCGCGGCGGACGCGGAGAAGGTGTTCGACGCACTGGCCGACTACACCGGGACCCGCGCCAAGCTGCTCCCCGAGCACTTCAGCGAGTACGAGGTGCGCGAGGGCGGCGACGGTGCGGGCACGCTCGTCCACTGGAAGCTCCAGGCGACGAGCAAGCGGATCCGCGACTGCCTGCTCGAGGTCACCGAGCCGACCGAAGGGCAGCTGGTCGAGAAGGACCGGAACTCCTCCATGGTGACCACCTGGACCGTCACCCCCGCGGGGGAGGGCAAGTCGAAGGCCGTCGTCACCACCGTGTGGGACGGCGCCGGCGGCATCGGCGGCTTCTTCGAGCGCACCTTCGCGCCCAAGGGACTTGGCCGCATCTACGACGCGGTGCTCGCCAAGCTCGCCGCCGAGATGGAGCGTTGACCCCTCGCGCGACCCTCGGTCGACACCCCGGTTGACCCCCGGTTGACCTGTCGGTTGACTCGTGACTGGCGCCCCGGTGCTCACCGGTTCGGGTGATCCTTTCCGCGGCGCCATGACGCGACGGGTGCGTTCCGCGCCGCGGGAAACCCGCTGATGAGCGCCGGACGGGCGCTCCCCGCAGGGCAGTTGGCGTCCTGCCCGTGCCGTGCTGTGGCGAAACGTCTCGCTTGCTCCCGCTTCTCGCGTAATGCGACAAAGGTCGGCGGCGCAGGCGCGACGAGGGGAGCAGCACGTGGGCGGGATCACTCTGGTGAAGGAGGAGCGGGCCGGTGCGCCCGCTCCCGCCGCAGCCGAAGGGGCCCCGCCGTCGGCCGCCCCCGCGTCCGCCGACGGAACGCTCAGTCCGTTCCGGCTGCGGATGGTCTTCTTCGGGCTGATGCTCACGCTGCTGCTAGCGGCGCTCGACCAGATGATCATCGCCACCGCACTGCCGAAAATCGTCGGTGAGCTGCACGGCCTGGACAAGATGTCCTGGGCGGTCACCTCGTACCTCCTCGCCTCGACCGTCGCCCTGCCCGTCTACGGAAAGCTGGGCGACCTCTTCGGTCGCAAGAGCGTCTTCCAGTTCGCGATCGTCGTCTTCGTCATCGGCTCCGCGCTCGCCGGCTGGTCCCGGACCATGGACCAGCTGATCGCCTTCCGGGCCGTCCAGGGCGTCGGCGGCGGCGGGCTGATGATCGGCGTCCAGGCGATCATGGCGGACATCGTCCCGCCACGGGAGCGCGGCCGGTTCATGGGACTGATCGGTGCCGCCTTCGGACTCGCCTCGGTGGCCGGACCGCTGCTCGGCGGCTTCTTCACCGACCACGCCTCCTGGCGCTGGTGCTTCTACCTCAACATCCCCTTCGGCCTGGTCACCCTGGTCCTCATCGCCGTCGTACTGAAACTCCCGAAGCCGCGGACCCGGGCCCGCCTCGACGTGGTGGGTGCGGTCCTGATGGCCGCCGCCTCCACCTGCCTGGTGCTGCTGACCAGTTGGGGCGGTACGGAGTACGACTGGGACTCGCGGGTCATCCTCGGGCTCGGCGCCGGAGCCCTCGGAACGACCCTCCTCTTCGTGGTCGTCGAGCACTACGCGCCCGAACCGATCATTCCGCTGCGGCTGTTCCGCGACTCGGTCTTCAACATCACCGCTGTCGTCGGGGCGGTGATCGGCGTGGCGCTGTTCGGCGCGGCCAGCTATCTGCCGACCTTCCTGCAGATGGCCGACGGCGCGAGCGCCACCGAGTCGGGGCTGCTGATGCTTCCGATGATGGGCGGCATCGTCATCGCCTCGGTCGTATCCGGGCAGCTGATCAGCAAGACCGGCCGCTACAAGGCGTATCCGGTCATCGGCAGTGCGGTCGCGGCGGTAGGCATGTGGCTGCTGTCGGGCCTGGAGGCCGGTACGCCACGTCTGGAGTACAGCATTTGGATGGCGGTGCTGGGTACCGGCATCGGCCTGGTGATGCCCGTACTCGTCCTCGCCGTCCAGAACGCCGTCGACCCGGCCGACCTGGGCGCCGCGACCAGCACCAACAACTACTTCCGGCAGATCGGCGGCAGCGTCGGCGCCGCCGTCTTCGGCACGCTGTTCGCCGACCGGCTCACCGACGCGCTCGCGGAGCGACTGCCGTCGGGCGCGGGCCTGCCGTCCCCCGAGTCGATCACCCCGCAGATGGTCCACGCCATGGAGCCCGCCCTGCGCGACGGCTACATCCAGGCCTATGCCGACGCCATGCCGCGGATCTTCCTCTACCTCGTGCCGGTGCTCGGCCTCGGCCTTCTGCTCGCCTTCTTCCTCAAGGAGAAACCGCTGGTGTCCCACAACGCCCCCGCCGCCGAACCCACATCCATCCCGCACGCACGCGCCGGGCGCGGCCCGGACCCCGGCAGCGGCGCCGGCAACAACACCGGCAGCAGCTCCGGGAACGGCACCGGACACGGCTCCGGGTACTCGGCGGGCGTGCCCGTCTGCGGCACGGTGCAGCACCACGACGGCAGTTCGGTGCCGCGCGCCGCGCTCACCCTCATCGACGTCTCCGGGCAGCAGATCGGGCGCGGCGCCAGCGGCGAGGACGGGCGGTACGCGCTGAGCGTGCCCGGCTCCGGCTCGTACGTCCTGATCGCGGCGGCCGGCGGCCACCAGCCGCAGGCCGTAAGCGTCACCGTGGGCGAACGGCCCGTGGACCTCGACGTGGTGCTCGGCGGGGCCGGCCGGCTCGCCGGATCCGTCGTCACGGCGGACGGCACTCCGGTCAGGGACGCCGCCGTCACGCTCACCGACGTACGCGGAGACGTCGTCGCGACGACCCGCAGCGGGCGCGAGGGCGGCTATGTGATGACGGAACTCGTAGCGGGGGAGTACACCCTGGCCGCCAGCGCCCCCGCCTTCCGCCCCGCCGCGCTCCCCGTGAGCGTGCAGTCCTCCCGGGAGACCCGGCAGGACATCGAACTGGCGGGCGGAGCCGTGCTGCGCGGTACGGTCCGGGCGAGCGGTGGACGGCCGGTCGAGGACGCCCGGGTCACCCTGCTCGACGCCGCCGGCAATGTCGTCGACACGCTGACCACGGGGCCGGACGGGGCATTCCGCTTCGTCGACCTTTCGTCGGGCGAGTACACGGTGATCGCCGCGGGCTATCCGCCCGTGGCCACAGTGCTCCAGGTGGCGGGTGGTGGGCGCACCGAACGGGACCTCCAGCTGGGCCACGAGGACTGAACCGGTACTCACCGGTACGCGGTTCCCGTTCGGGTGGCTGGGCCCCCGCGCGCGGGCGCACCACCTATTCGTGCGTTGCCCGGCGGGCGGCGCGCGCAGGGCCGTACCGTGGTGGAAGGAGTCGCAGATCTTACCGCGGGGAAGGAGCCTCCCACCCATGGACAGGGGCATTCCGACGGGCCTGCCGCGGCGGCGCGAAGTGGCCGGCCGGATTCCGCTTGCCGTGGTCGTCGTGGACGGCGACGGCCTGGTCTCGCACTGGAGCACGGGTGCGCGGCGGTTGTTCGGCCGCTCCAAGGAGGAGGCCGTCGGGCAGCCCGCCGTCGAGCTGCTGCCGGTCTCCGGGCCACTCAACGAGGCGGCGGAGGCGAACGCGGCGGCAGAGGTGGCCGAGGCGGTCGGGGTCGCGCCGGCGCGGGCCCGGGGAGCGTACGAAACGTACGACTCCGCCCGCGAGTTCGGGCCGGACCTCGAAGCCTCGCTGGGCGGCCGCACCTCCTACCCCGCGGCCGGCCGGGCCCGGCTGTCGGAGTCCGGACGCGAGCGGATCGACGTCCTGTGGTGGGCCTACCCGCTGATCGGGCCGGGGCCCGGACGGCTGCTCGTACTCGCCGCGGACGCGGACCGCCTGCACCGGGACGAGGAACTCGACGGCGATTCCCTGGAGCGCATCGCGCCGGGCTTCGCGCTGCACACCGAGTTCCCCGGCTTCGACGAACTCGCCCGCCGGCTACCCGAGATCCTGCCCAGCATGAGCGTCGGCGAGAGTTCCCGCATCGTCTCGCAGATCCTTGAACTGGGTTATCCGGTCCTGGAGTTCAGTCGGCACGACCGGGTGCCGGTCACCCCCGACTGGGGTGTGCCGAGGAGGGCCGAGCGCAGGGCGCGGCGGCGTCTGGCCGTCGAGGCCGTCGAGGCGGGGCAGGACTTTGAAGCCGCCGACGTCGAACAGGACCTCGAGTACGCGGCCGTGCGCGAGCGCCTCGAATTCCTCAACGAGGTCAGCGGCCGCATCGGTTCCTCGCTCGACCTCGCCCGTACGATCCAGGAGGTCAGCGCGGCCGTCGTGCCCCGGTTCACCGATGTGGCCGGCACCTATCTGCGCGAACAGGTCATCGCGGGCGAAGGCTTCCCCGCCGGACCGCCGGACGCCACCACGATGTGGCACCGGGTCGCCGTCGAGCACGTCGACGAACCGGGCCGGTGGGACGATGTGGTGCCGGTCGGCGAGTCCATGCCCTTCCCGGTGCACACCCCGTTCTTCCAGTGCATGACGACGGGCGAGCCGGTGCTCGTGCCCCGCATCAGCGAGCAGATGGGCGACGCCATCGCCTCGCAGTTCGAGAAGCGCGACATCCGTCCGCTGATCAACAACCGCTCCATGCTGGTCGTGCCGCTCAAGGCGCGCAACGTCGTGCTGGGATTCATGATCCTGCTGCGGCACGCGGAGCGGCCCGTCTTCAACGACATGGACCGGGTCACCGGGGCCGAACTCGCCGCCCGCGCCGGGCTCGTGCTTGACAATGCGCGCATGTACACCTACCAGGAGAGCGTCGCCGAGACCCTCCAGGACAGCATGCTCCCGCAGGTCATCCCGCAGATGGCGGGCTGCGACACGGCGACCCGCTACCTGCCCGGCACGCTGCTCGGGCGAGTCGGCGGCGACTGGTTCGACTCGGTCAAGCTGCCCGGCTCGCGCACCGCGCTGGTGGTGGGTGACGTCATGGGACACGGCCTCAACTCCGCCGCGATGATGGGCCAGTTGCGTACGGCAGTACAGACCATGGCCGCGCTTGACCTGCCGCCCGCACAGCTCCTGCGCAACCTCGACGACCTGGCGCAGCGGCTCGGCGAGCACTATCTGGCCACCTGTCTGTACGCGGTCTACGACCCGATCGCCGGCGAGCTGCAGATCGCCAACGCCGGCCACATCCCGCCAGTCCTGGTACGCGCCGAGGACGGCCGCAGCGAGCTGCTGGAGCTGCCGACCGGAGCGCCGATCGGGGTCGGCGGGGTGCCCTTCGAGTCGGTACGGGTGCCCGTCGCGCCCGGCGACCGGCTGGTGATGTGCACCGACGGCCTGGTCGAGGTACGTGGCGAGGACATCGGCGTCGGGCTCGCGACGCTCTGCGAGTCGGCCGCCCATCCCGCGGCCTCCATGGACGACGCCTGCGACACCATCATCCGCGCCCTCGCTGCGTCTCATTGGATTGAGGGCCGCGGCGGCCGCAAGGACGACGTGGCGCTGCTGATGGCCCGCCTCACCGGCATCGCGCCCGAGGACGTGGCCCGGTTCCAGCTCGCCATCGACCCGCGCGAGGCGGGCCGGGCGCGCCGGCTGGTCGCTGCCCAGCTGGACGACTGGGGGCTGGAGGAGGTGGCCGAGACAGCGGCCCTGCTGGCGGGCGAGGTCGTCACCAACGCCCTGCGCCACGCGCACAGCCGCCATGTGGAGCTGCGGCTGGTCCGCACCGGCACGCTGCTCTGCGAGGTGGAGGACGACGACCACACCCTGCCGACCCTGCTCAGCGCGGGAGCGGAGGCGGAATCGGGGCGCGGGCTGCGGGTGGTGAGCGCGCTGGCGCGGGAGTGGGGCACCAGCAGGACCGGCGCCGGCAAGACGGTGTGGTTCGAACTGTCGCTTCCACGGGTACGGCGTCCTGGCTCGAACGCGAGGTGAATGATTGCGCGGGCACCTTGTCCCGCGCGTCTTCGCGGCGGTAGACCGATCTTGACGTCGTGTCACATCCTGGGGAGTTGTTCATGAGCGTGACGAATCGGTACAGGGACGCGTGGGAAGGCTTCTGGCGCGAGGCGCCCGCCGCGGCCGGATCGGTGTTCTGGGACGCGGAGCCGGCCCGCACCTCGGGCATGCACCTCGCCCTCTTCGAACCCCATCTGGCGGAGCCCGATCTGCCGCTGATCGATCTCGGCTGCGGCAACGGCAGGCAGACCCACTTCCTCGCCGGCCGCTTTGCGCGGGTGATCGGGGCCGACCTGTCGGCCGCCGCGATCGCACACGCGCAGCAGGCGAAGGCGGACGGTGCGGCGGACGGTACGGCGGACGGCTTCGGCCGGGCCGCCTTCCGGGAACTCGACGCGGTCGACAAGAGTGCCGTACAGGAGCTGCACACCGAGACCGGAGACGCCAACGTCTATATGCGCGGCGTGCTGCACCAGTGCGAGCCGGCCGACCGGCAGCCGCTGGCGGACTCCATCGCGACCCTGGTCGGCGAGCGGGGGCGGGCCTTCGTCATCGAACTCGCGGAAGCGGCAAGGCCGTTGCTGGTGGGCCTGGCCCAGGGCCCGGCCGGCCCGCCGGCCAAGCTCCAGCCGGTCTTCGCACACGGCATCGCCCCCGGCGAGGTGCCGGACGAGGAGGTTCCACGGTTCTTCGGGGAAGCGGGACTGGCTGTACTGGCGAGCGGGGCGGCGACCCTGGCGACCACCGAGTACGCGCCGGACGGCTCGCGTATCGAACTGCCCTCGAACTGGCTGGTCGTAGGCCGTTCGGACTGACGAGGGAGGCCGGTGCCGGCCCGGCCGGGGGTCCGGGGGCTCCCCCCCCCGGGTGGCGCAGCCACAGGGGTGGGCAGGCCGGACGGCAGCGCGTAACGTTTTTGTCCATGAAGATCCTCATCTCTGCGGACATGGAGGGCGCCACCGGTGTGACCTGGCCGGCCGACGTGCTGCCGGGCACACCGCAGTGGGAGCGCTGCCGTGCGCTGTTCACCTCCGATGTGAACGCCGCCGTCCTCGGTTTCTTCGACGGCGGCGCCGACGAGGTGCTCATCAACGAGGCGCACTGGACCATGCGCAACCTGCTGCTGGAGCAGCTCGACGAGCGGGCCCAGATGCTCACCGGGCGCCACAAGTCGCTGTCCATGGTGGAGGGGGTGCAGTACGGCGACGTGGACGGCATCGCCTTTGTCGGCTACCACACGGGCGCGGGTACGGAAGGGGTGCTCGCGCACACGTATCTCGCCAACTCCATCACCGGGGTGTGGGTCAACGGCACACGGGCGAGCGAGGGCCTGCTCAACTCCCATGTCGTCGCCGAATACGGGGTGCCCGTCGTGCTTGTCACCGGGGACGACCTGACCTGCGAGGACGCCAAGGGGTACGCGCCGGGGGCCTGTGCGGTCGCGGTCAAGGACCATGTCTCGCGGTACGCGGCGGTGTGCCGCACCCCGACCCGTACCGCCGCGGACATCAGGGCGGCGGCCAAGGAAGCGGCCGGGCTGGCCGTGCGGCACGATCCGGTGCGCGGCGGGCCGTTCACCGTGCAGCTGGAGTTCGACGCGGAGCATCTGTCCGCCGCCGCGACCGTGGTGCCGGGCGTGGAGCGGACCGGCGAGCGGAAGGTCGCCTACGCCAGCGGAAGCATGTACGAGGGAATTCGCACCTTCAAAGCGGTCACGACGATCGTCTCGGCGGCGGTGGAAGAGCAGTATGGCTGACATGCAGCAGCCCATCGACGATCTCGCCCTCGACGAGGCGGTGCGGTTCACCTCCGAACTCATCCGCATCGACACCACCAACCGCGGCGGCGGGGACTGCCGTGAGCGGCCCGCCGCCGAGTACGTGGCGGAACGGCTGGCCGAGGCCGGGCTCGAACCGGCGCTGCTGGAACGCACCCCCGGACGCACCAACGTGGTGGCCAGAATCGAGGGCTCCGACCCGTCCGCCGACGCGCTGCTCGTCCACGGACACCTCGACGTGGTGCCGGCCGAGCCCGCCGACTGGCGTGTCCACCCCTTCTCCGGAGAGGTCCGGGACGGGGTGGTGTGGGGCCGTGGCGCGGTCGATATGAAGAACATGGACGCGATGGTGCTCGCCGTGGTGCGGGCCTGGGCGCGGGCGGCCAGAAGGGGACAGAACTGTCGGCCCCGCCGGGACATCGTGATCGCGTACACCGCGGACGAGGAGGCCAGCGCCGCCGACGGCTCCGCCTTCCTCGCCGACCACCACCCCGACCTCTTCGAGGGCTGTACGGAAGGCATCAGCGAAGCCGGCGCCTTCACCTTCCATGCCGGACCGGGGATGGCCCTCTATCCGATCGCGGCGGGGGAGCGCGGCACCCGCTGGCTGAAGCTCACCGCGTACGGCACCGCCGGCCACGGCTCCAAAGTCAACCGCGCCAACGCGGTGAGCCGGCTGGCGGGCGCCGTCGCCCGGATCGGGGAGCACGACTGGCCGGTGCGGCTCACTCCGACCGTGCGGGCCGCCCTGGCCGAACTCGCCGCGCTGCACGGCATCGAGACGGACGTCGCTGCCGCGGACCTCGACGTGGACGGGCTGCTGGCCAAACTGGGGCGGGCCGCCGCGCTGGTCGAGCCGACCGTGCGCAGCAGCACCAACCCGACCATGCTCGAAGCCGGCTACAAGATCAATGTGATTCCCGGCAGCGCCACGGCTTACATCGACGGGCGGGTGCTGCCCGGCGGCGAGGAGGAGTTCCGCACCACCCTGGACCGGCTCACCGGGCCGGACGTGGAGTGGGAGCTGGACCACCAGGAGCTCCCGCTCCAGGCCCCGGTCGACTCACCGACGTTCGCCAAGCTCCGCGCCGCCGTGGAGCGCTTCGACCCCGACGGGCATGTCGTGCCGTACTGCATGCCGGGCGGCACGGACGCCAAGCAGTTCTCCCGGCTCGGCATCACCGGCTACGGCTTCTCCCCGCTGAAACTTCCTCCGGGCTTCGACTACGCGGCACTCTTCCACGGCGTCGACGAGCGCGTCCCGGTCGAGGCGCTGCACTTCGGCGTCCGGGTGCTCGACCACTATCTGCAGTCCGCATAGGGGGAAGTGGCAGACATGGTGCCCACCGGGCCGTACGGCAGCTGGCCCTCGCCGATCGACGCCGCCCTCGCCGCCTCACACGACGGTCATCCGGAGTACGTCGGCGTGGTCGGGGACGAGGTGTGGTGGACGGCGCCGAGGCCGGCCGAGGGCGGCCGGAGAGCGCTGGTGCGCAGACGCGCGGACGGCGCCGAGGTGTCGGTACTGCCCCCGCCGTGGAACGTGCGCAGCCGGGTCGTCGAGTACGGCGGGCACCCCTGGGCGGGGGTGGAGCGGGCCGCGGGCGGGCCGCTGGTGGTGTTCGTGCACTTCGCCGACCAGCGGCTGTACGCGTACGAGCCGGACGGAGCGGGGGAGCCACGGCCGCTGACTCCGCTCTCGACCTTGGGCGGCGGACTGCGCTGGGCCGACCCGCAGTTGCGCCAGGAGCGGGGCGAAGTGTGGTGCGTACTGGAGGAGTTCACCGGCCCGGCGGCCACCGATGTACGGCGGGTGGTCGCGGCGGTACCGCTGGACGGCTCCGCCGCCGAGGACCGGGCGGCCGTACGGGAGCTGTCCGACGACCGGCACCGGTTCGTCACCGGCCCCCGGCTCTCCCCGGACGGGCGGCGCGCGGTGTGGATCGCCTGGGACCACCCCCGGATGCCGTGGGACGGCACCGAACTGAAGCTCGCCGACGTCGCCGCCGACGGCACCTTCACCGGGGTACGCACGGTGATCGGCGGCCCCGAGGAGTCCGTCGCCCAGGCCGACTGGGCCGCGGACGGCACGCTGCTCGCCGCCACCGACCGCGGCGGCTGGTGGAACCTGCACCGGGTGGATCCGGAGACCGGCCGGGCCACCAACCTGTGCCCGCGGGAGGAGGAGTTCGCCGGCCCACTCTGGAAGATCGGGCCCCGCTGGTTCGCACCGCTGCCCGGTGGGATCGTCGCCGTACTGCACGGCCAGGGCTCCGCCGTGCTCGGGATACTCGATCCGGAGACCGGCGACCTGGTGGACGCGGCAGGGCCGTGGACCGCCTGGGAGCCGACGCTGGCCGTGCACGGCACGCGGGTCGTCGGGGTCGCGGCGAGCCCGCGCAGCGCGTACGAAGTGGTGGAACTGGACACCTGCACCGGCCGGGCCAGGGTCATCGGCGCCGCCCACGACGACCCGGCCGACCCCGCGTACTACCCCGAACCGCAGATCCGCGTCTTCACCGGCCCCGGCGGCCGCGACATCCACGCACATGTGTACCCGCCGCACAATCCCGGCCATATCGCGCCCGCCGACGAACTGCCGCCCTATGTGGTGTGGGCCCATGGCGGTCCCACCGACCATGTGCCGCTCGTGCTCGACCTGCAGATCGCCTATTTCACCTCCCGTGGCATCGGCGTCGCCGAGGTCAACTACGGCGGCTCGACCGGATACGGCCGGGAGTACCGCAACCGGCTGCGCGAGCAGTGGGGCGTCGTCGATGTCGAGGACTGCGCGGCCGTCGCGCTGGGGCTGGCCGCCGAGGGCACCGCGGACCCGGACCGGCTGGCGATCCGAGGCGGCAGCGCGGGCGGCTGGACGACCGCCGTCTCCCTCGCCACCACCGGGGTCTACACGTGCGGCGCCATCATCTACCCGGTCCTCGACCTCGTGGGGTGGGCGAGCGGCGAGACCCACGACCTCGAATCCCGCTATCTCGACACGCTCGTCGGGCCGCTGGAGGAGTACCCGGCCCGCTACCGCGACCGCTCGCCCGTCCAGCAGGCGGACCGCGTCACCGCGCCCTTCGTCCTGCTCCAGGGGCTGGACGACGTGATCTGCCCGCCCGTGCAGGCCGAGCGCTTCCTCGCCCGCATGGAGGGGCGGGAGGTCCCGCACGCCTTCGTCGCCTTCGAGGGCGAGGGGCACGGCTTCCGCCGCGCCGACACCCTGGTCCGCGCGCTGGAGGCCGAACTCTCCCTGTACGCCCAGACCTTCGACATCAGCCGCCCCGACATCCCGCTCCTGGAGCTCCGCAAATGACCCTCACGCCCCTTACCCGGCCCGCCAGGCTCCGCCCCGGCGCCAGGGTCGCCGTCGTGGCGACCAGCGGCCCGGTCTCCGAGGAGCGGCTCGCCGCCGGCCTGGACATCCTGCGCGGCTGGGACCTCGACCCTGTGGTCGGGACACATGTGCAGGCCCGCCACGACACCCTCGGCCACCTCGCCGGTACGGACGAGGACCGCGCCCGCGACTTCCAGCAGGCGTGGTGTGACCCGACCGTCTCGGCGGTCCTGTGCGCGCGCGGCGGATACGGCGCACAGCGCATGGTGGACCTGCTCGACTGGGACGCGCTGCGCTCGGCGGGCCCCAAGATCCTCGTCGGCTACAGCGATGTCACCGCGCTGCACGAGGCGTTCGCCGTGCGGCTGGGCCTGGCCACGCTGCACGGCCCGATGGTCGCGGCGGCGGCGTTCGTCAAGGACACCTTCACCCAGGAGCATCTGCGGGCCACGCTCTTCGACCCGGAGTCGGTACGCACCCTCGGCCTGCCCACCGCCCGCCCGCTGGTTCCGGGCCGCGCCCGGGGAGTCACCCTCGGCGGCTGTGTCTGCCTGCTCGCCGCCGACCTGTCCACCCCGCACGCCAGGCCCTCCGCCCGAGGCGGGCTGCTGATGATCGAGGACGTGGGCGAGGAGCCGTACCGGCTGGACCGGATGCTGACCCAGCTGCTGCGCTCCGGACGGCTGGACGGCGTAGCCGGGATCGGCCTCGGCTCCTGGGCCGAGTGCGGCCCGTACGAGGAGGTGCGCGCGGTGCTGCTCGACCGGCTCGGCGGCCTCGGCGTGCCGGTCGCCGAGGAGCTGGGCTTCGGCCACGGCGAGACCTCACTGACCGTTCCGCTCGGGGTGTCGGCGACCCTGGACAGCGAGGCGGGCACACTCACCCTGGACACCCCCGCGCTCGGCTGACACGGCTACCTGAGCGTCAGCGCGAGAATGGCCTGGTCGTCCTCGTCGCGCTGCGCCGACCAGCTTTGCGCGTCGGCGTGTACGAACGACACGACGTCCTCGGGGTCGGGCGTCCGGTCGCGGTCACCGCCGAAACGCTCCGCGAGCCGCTCCAGCACCGGATAGAACACGCCGTCCGCGTTACGCGCCTCACTCACCCCGTCCGTGAACACGACGAGCAGCTCGCCGTGCCGCAGCGGATGCACCGTGGTCTCCACGGTCCCGCCCGGGCACAGCCCGCCGAGTCCCAGCGGGAGCGCCGGCGCGGTGACCAGCCGCCGGGCGCCCTCCGGGCCGACGACGAGGGGCGCCGGGTGGCCGCGGTCGACGATCCGCACCTCGCCGCCCGAGAACGGGAACTCCAGCACCAGCGCCGTCACGAAGAGCTCGGGGTCTCCCTCCTCGCCGGCCGGACTGTTGCGGGCGATGCTGAGCTCCAGCCGCTCGGCCAGACTGCTCAGGTCCTGCCACTCGTGCGCGGACACCCGGAAGCTGCCCAGGACCGCCGCGACCGTCTGCACCGCGCCCAGCCCCTTGCCGCGTACGTCGCCGATGATCGCCCGTACCCCGAACGGTGTGGTGCAGACGTCGTACAGATCGCCGCCGACGAGCGCGCCGCCCTCCCCGGCCGAGTAGAGCCCGGCGGCCCGTACCGGACCGAGCGTGCGGGACACCGGGCGAAGCAGGGCCTTCTGCATCGCCTCCGCGACCGAGTTCGCGCGGATCAGATGCTGCCTGGCCCGCTCCCGCTGCCGGGCGAGGGCCGTACTGGCGATCCCGATGAGCAGCGTGGCGAGGTACAGCGCCACATGGTGCTGCTCGTGGAAGTGACCGGGGCGGCGGGCCGCCAGCAGCATCTGCAACCCGAGGCAGACGACGGCCGACAGCGCGGTGCCGCGCGGGCCGCGCGTCGCGGCGGCCAGCGGAGGCACGCCGGTGAGCAGGAAGCTCACCGGCTCGCGTCCGCGGAAGGCCGCTTCCGCGATCAGATCGGCCACCACCGCGGCCAACGGCAGCCACCAGATCCATCCCTGATGCGGAAACCGGGAGCGCCGCTCCGGGAAAGGACTCCTACCAGGCATAAGGCGCACCCTAAGAGCCCGGCCGGCCGGGATCGATCACGGATGGACCCGTGTCGCGGACCAAGGATCAACGACTTCCCGAGCACGGCCCAACCTGGCGCCATGTCCGACACCGTGCCCCCGTATCTCGTCCAGGGCCCCCGAGTGGCCCTGACCTGGCGCCTTCCGCTGCGGCACGCTGCGACGGCGCCTGGCGCGGCTGCGACTCCCCGGCGGGCGCTGCGGGCCGGTGCGACCATGGCCGTATGCGACGCATCGTTGTCACCGACGCCCCGTCCAACCTCGGCCTTCGTCCTCCCGCCCCCGGCACCGTTCCCGGTGTACAAAGCTCGCCGGCGCGCTGCGTGAGCAGCGGCTCGTGCAGCGGCTGAACGCTTCGAGGGCGGGGTCGACGTCTACTGGGTGCATGCTGTCCTGCGCCCCGCTGCACGCCGCGCTCGTACCCGCCCCGGACGGCGGAGCGATGGTCCGGCTGTGGGAGTGGGAGCGGCTGCGCGATCTGCCGTTCCAGGTCGACCTGTGGCTGCCCGAGGACTCCGACTTCCTGTACGTCGGCGTACGGATCCGCAACCCGCACGAACGGCCCGCGCCCGTGTACTGGTGGTCCAACATCGCGGTGGAGGAGGGGATACGGACCCGCATCCTCGCGCCCGCCGAGGAGGCCTGGCACTTCGGGTACGAGCGCAGCCTGCGCCGGGTGCCGGTGCCCGAGTGGGACGGGGCGGACCGTACGTATCCGCCGCGCAGCGAGTACCCCGCCGACTACTTCTACGAGGTGCCGGACGGTTCCCGGCGCTGGATCGCCTCGCTGGACGGGGACGGGCAGGGCGTCGTCCAGACCTCGACCGATCTGCTGCGCGGCCGCAAGCTGTTCCTGTGGGGCTCCGGTCGTGGCGGCCGGCGCTGGCAGCGGTGGCTGACCGAGCCGGGGACGACCTGCTGTACCGGCTACGCCGAGATCCAGGCGGGCCTGGCCCGCACCCAGCTGGAGCATGTGAAGCTCGACGCGGGCGGGGAGTTCGCGTGGCTGGAGGCGTACGGGCCGCTGGCCGCGGACGCCGCCACCGTCCACGGCACGGACTGGGCGGCGGCCCGCGCCGAGACGGAGGCGCGCCTGGAGTGGCGCTCCCGCGGGCGCGGGTCGACGCGGCGTACCAGGCGTGGCGCCCGTACGCCGACAGCGAGCCGGGCGAGCGGCTGGCCACCGGCTCGGGCTGGGGCGCCCTCGAAGTGCTGCGGGCCGGTCACAAGCTCCCCGGTACGCCCTTCGACGAATCCACGCTCGGTGAACAGCAGGCGCCCTGGCTGGAGTTGTACCGCAGCGGCGTCTTCCCCACCGCCCGGAAGGTCACTCCGCCCGGCCCCTCGCTGGTCGCCCCGCACTGGCGCGACATGCTGGAGACCGCGCCCGCGGAACCGCTCACCGAGTACCACCTCGGCATCGCGCAGTGGCACGCGGGCGATCTGGCGCAGGCGGTGCGCAGCTGGGAGCGCGGGCTCGAACTCGCCCCTTCGCTCTGGCCGTTGCTCCGCTGTCTCGCCGTGGCCGACCAGCAGGCGGGCAACGTGCCCCGAGCTGCCGACCGCTTCACGGAGGCTTTCGACGACCTCTGCCAGGAGCGCCGCGACGGCGAGGCATGGACGGCGGCGACGGCCGCGCTCGGCCGCGAGGCGATCGCGGCGCTCCTCGCGGCGGGCCGGCCCGCCGACGCGCGCGCCGTATGGAACCGACTGGACCCGCAGATACGGCGGCGCGGCCGCTTCCGCCTCGTCGAGGCCCAGCTCCTGCTGGCCGAAGGAGCCCCGGCGGCGGCGCGGGCCCTCTTCGACGCCGGTTTCGAGGTGGCGGACCTGCGCGAGGGCGACGAGACGCCGGCCAAGGTCTGGTCGTCCCTCACCCGCGACCCGCTCCCGGAGCCCTACGAGTACCGCATGCGCCCGCCGTCCTGACGTGTCAGCCTGTGCCCGCGGCGTTGCGGTCCACGTACTCGAAGACCGAGCCGTCCGGGTGCAGGGCGATCAGGTTGCGGCCGACCGGGGTCGGGACAGGGCCGGCCACGATCCTCGCACCCGAGGCGGCAAGGACGTCGGCGGCCTCGCCGACGTCCTTCACCGCGATCGTCGCCGCCACCTTCCAGTACCTCCAGCTCCGACTCGGGCCCGCTCATCAGCAGGAGGCAGCCGACCGCGGCGACCGAGACGCCGCCGCGCTCGAAGCGGAGCGCCGGACTTCCGGTGAGGCGTTCGTAGCAGACCACCGAGGTCTCCAGGTCGTCGACGCGGATACGCGGCGTGGTTCCCGGGATCTCCATACCGGCGAGGGTAGTTGGCGGCGCGGACGGGCGTGATCGGTTACGCGACGCGGCAGAGGATCTCGCCGTGCAGGACCGAGAACCAGCCGTCCTCCCGCTCGCCCCACTCCCGCCAGGCCGCGGCGATCGCGGCCGGCTGCCCCGCCGTCGCGTGCCCGCCGGCGACGGCGATCTCCGCGTACGCCGAGCTCGTCGTGCGGTCCGCCCACAGGCCGCTCCACCAGGCGCGTTCCTCCGGGGTCGCGAAGCACCAGGATGTGGCGGAGCAGCTGATGTCGGTGAAACCGGCCTGCCGGGCCCAGGAGAGCAGTCTGCGTCCGGCGTCCGGCTCGCCGCCGTTGGCACGGGCCACCCGGTCGTAGAGGGCCTGCCAGTCGTCCAGGGCCGGCATCCGGGGGAACCAGGTCATCGCCGCATAGTCGGCGTCGCGCGCCGCCACGATCCCGCCGGGGCGGCAGACGCGGCGCATCTCGCGCAGGGCCTGCACCGGGTCGCCCACGTGCTGCAGGACCTGGTGGGCGTGCACGGCGTCGAAGGAGTCGTCGGGGAAGTCCAGGGCGTGCACATCCGCCACGCCGAACTCCACACCGGCCAGGCCGCGTTCCTTCACGTACGCGCGCGCCTCGTCCACCACGTCCTCGGCGGCGTCGACCGCCGTCACCCGCCCCGGTGCCACCAGGGCGGCCAGGTCCGCGGTGATGGTGCCGGGTCCACAGCCCACGTCCAGCACGTCCAGCCCCGGCCGCAGTTCGCCGACCAGGTAGGCCGCGGAGTTGGCGGCGGTCCGCCAGCGGTGGGAGCGCAGTACCGACTCGTGGTGTCCGTGGGTGTAGACGGCGGTCTCTTTCGGCATGGCCGTACTCCTTCTCGCGTGCTCACCGAGCGTCGAAGCGGTGCGGACACGGTACGCCTTCGTGTCGGATGATGAGATATCGGTTTCGAGATGTGGACACACTTCTTGGCGGGACTACCGCCGGGCCGCCGGGGTACCCGAGCGCCATGGACACCAATCTCTCGGAACAGGTAGCCCAGGTCGTCCGGGACACGATCAAGGACGAACTGCGCGAACAGACCAGGAAACAGCGCCGGTCGGCGCGCCTGTACGGAGGGGCCGGTGCGGCCGGTCTGTACGGCGGGGCGGCGGCCACCGCCTTCCTCGTCCTCGTACTGGCTCTGGTCCTGCCCGGCTGGGCGGCTGCCCTCGTCGTCGCGGTACTGCTCTTCGGAGCGGCCGAGATGATGCGGCAGGCGGCGCGCCCCGGACGCCCGGTCCCGCCGCCCGGAGCCCTCGGCTCGGAGCCGCCGCTCGGCGCACCCGCCGCGCCTCCGGTCCCGCCGGCCCCGCCGGTGCCGCCGGACGGTCCGGAAACCCCGCGGCGTACGCAGTAGCGGCCGGGAGCGGGTGTTTGGCCCCGGAGCTCATGGGCACCGGGGAGGAAGTCACACTGCCGACGCGACTCGGAGAGGCATCGTGAACCGACCCCGTGTTGTCATCGTCGGAGCCGGGTTCGCCGGCTACCAGGCGGCCCGTAGGCTCTCCCGCACCCTGCGGGACAAGGCCGAGATCGTCCTGCTGAATCCGACTGACTACTTTCTGTATCTGCCCCTGCTGCCCCAGGTCGCGGCCGGCATCCTGGAACCGCGCCGGGTGACCGTCTCGATCCCCGGGACGCTGCCCCACGTGCGGCTCGTCCTCGGCGAGGCCGGCCACATCGACCTGGCGGCCCGGCGGGTGCACTACACCGACCCCGAGGGCGGGACCGGCGAGCTGACGTACGACCGGCTCGTCCTCGCCGTCGGCAGCGTGAACAAGCTGCTGCCGGTGCCCGGCGTCGCCGAGTACGCCCACGGCTTCCGCGGACTGCCCGAGGCGCTCTACCTCCGTGACCACGTCACCCGCCAGATCGAGATGGCGGCGACCACGGGCGACGCCGAGGAGTGCGCGGCCCGCTGCACCTTCGTGGTCGTCGGTGCCGGGTACACCGGCACCGAAGTCGCCGCGCAGGGCAAGATGTTCACCGACGCCCTGGTACGCAAACAGCGCGCCTGGCGCGAAGGGCAGCGGCCGCGCTGGCTGCTGCTGGACATCGCCGACCGGGTGCTGCCCGAGCTCGACCGCAGGCTGTCGGACACCGCCGGCCAGGTGCTGAGGTCGCGCGGCGTGGACGTGCGGACCGGGACCTCCGTCAGGCACGCCACCCCCGACGGAGTCTGGCTCGACGACGGGGAGTTCATCGACACCAGGACCCTCATCTGGTGCGTCGGCGTCCGGCCCGATCCGTTGGTGTCGGAGCTCGGTCTGCCCGTAGAAAAGGGGCGGCTCATCGTCGATCCGCAGCTCGGCGTGCCCGGCCATGCCGACGTGTTCGCGTGCGGCGACGCCGCCGCCGTACCGGATCTGACCCGTCCCGGCGAGTTCACGCCGATGACGGCCCAGCACGCGAGCCGGCAGGGCAAGGTGGCCGGCCGGAATGTTGCGGCCTCGCTCGGCCACGGCGAGCGGCAGACGTACGAACACCACGACATGGGCTTCGCCGTCGACCTCGGCGGGGTCAAGGCAGCCGCCAACCCGATGGGCGTACCGCTGTCCGGACCGCTCGCCGGTGCGGTCACCCGCGGCTACCACCTGGCGGCCATGCCCGGCAACCGGGTGCGGGTCGCCGCCGACTGGCTGCTGGACGCGGTGCTGCCGCGCCAGGCCGTACAACTGGGTCTCGTCCGCTCCTGGTCGGTGCCGCTGGACACGGACTCGCCCGAACTCGCGCGCATGCCGGGCGGACCCGACCGTAAGGAGTGACATGCGTACCGAAGACATGGGTGCCGAAGAGCTGACCGAACTGGGACAGCAGTTGCGCGTCGACGCGGTACGGGCCGCCGATGCGGCCGGGTCGGGGCACCCCACCTCGTCCATGTCGGCGGCGGACGTGGCCGCCGTACTCCTGGCCAACCATCTGCAGTACGACTTCGACCGGCCCGACCACCCCGGGAACGACCGGCTGATCCTCTCCAAGGGCCATGCGTCTCCGCTGCTCTACGCCCTCTACCTGGCCGCCGGAGCCGTCGACGACGACGAACTGCTCACCTTCCGCAAGCGCGACAGCCGGCTCGAAGGGCACCCGACCCCCCGGCTGCCGTGGGTCGACGTGGCCACCGGCTCCCTCGGGCAGGGCCTGCCCGTCGGCGTCGGCATGGCGCTCGCGGGCAAGCGGCTCGACCAGATCCCGTACCGCGTCTGGGTGCTGTCCGGAGACAGTGAGATGGCCGAGGGGTCGGTCTGGGAGGCCGTCGAGCACGCCGCGTACGAGCATCTCGACAACCTCACCCTGCTGATCGACGTCAACCGGCTCGGACAGCGCGGTCCGACGCGTTACGGGAGCGACCTGCACGCGTACGCCCGCAGGCTGCGCGCCCACGGCTGGCACACCATCGAGACCGACGGCCACGACGTCGAAGCCATCGACACCGCCCTCAACGAGGCCCGCTCGACGCTCGGACAGCCCACCGCCGTCATCGCGCGCACCAGGAAGGGCCGGGGTGTCGCCGCGGTCGAGGACCGCGAGGGCATGCACGGCAAGCCGCTGGGGGACGCCGGCGCGGCGATCGAGGAGCTCGGCGGGCGCCGCTCGATCCGGGTCGACGTCCAGCGCCCGCCGGACGCACGGAACCCGCACGCCACCGGCCCGGGCCGGCCGGAGCTGCCCCGCTACGACATCGGCGACTCGGTCGCCACCCGCAACGCCTACGGTGAGGCGCTCGCCGCACTGGGAGCCGCGCGGCCGGAGGTCGTGGCGCTCGACGGCGAGGTGAGCGACTCCACCGCGCGGAGTTCTTCGCCAAGGAGCACCCCGAGCGGTTCTTCGAGTGCTACATCGCCGAGCAGCAGCTCATCGCCGCCGCCGTCGGCATGCAGGCGCGCGGCTGGGTGCCGTACGCCTCGACGTTCGCGGCGTTCCTGACGCGCGCCCACGACTTCCTGCGGATGGCATCGGTCAGCGACGCGGACATCAACGTCGTCGGCTCGCACGCGGGCGTCGCGATCGGCCAGGACGGGCCCTCCCAGATGGGCCTGGAGGACCTGGCCATGTTCCGCTCCGTCCACGGCAGCACCGTGCTCTACCCGTGCGACGCCAACCAGACGGCCGCGCTGGTCGCCACCATGGCCGACCTGGCGGGTGTGCGCTACATGCGGACCAGCCGGGGCGAGAGCCCGGTCCTCTACGGCCCGGGCGAGGACTTCCCGGTCGGCGGCTCCAAGGTGCTGCGCGCCGGGGAGGACGACCGGGTGACGGTCGTCGCGGCCGGCGTGACCGTACACGAGGCGCTCAAGGCGGCGGAGTTGCTGGAGGGCGAAGCGATCGCGGTCCGGGTGATCGACCTGTACTCGGTCAAGCCCGTGGACGCCGCGACCCTGTACGAAGCGGCGGGCGCGACCGGCTGCCTGCTGACGGTGGAGGACCACCGGCCGCAGGGCGGGATCGGCGACGCCGTCGCCGAGGCCTTCGCCGACGGACGGCCGATGCCGCGACTGGTACGGCTGGCGGTGAACAACATGCCGGGCTCGGCCACCCCGGAGGAGCAGCTGCACGCGGCGGGGATCGACGCGGAGTCGATCGCCGCGGCGGTACGACTGCTGGTCGGCCAGGCGGTCGTGCGGTGAGCACCGGGTGCGGGCGGGCCGCCGTACCGTCGAGATCCACCGGCCGGACAAGGTGCACTTCATCTCGCCGGACGACGAGGCGGTCGCCGCGGTGCTCGCCGAGCGTGAGGAGCTGCTGCGGCAGCTCATGGAACGGCAGGCGCTGCGCCGCGTCGACACCGGGGAGCTCACCGAGGAGCAGGAGGAGCGGATCGGGCTGACGCTGATGCTGATGCTGCTGGAGGACCGGATGGATGTCCTGCGGGAGAAGTTCGGCCTGGAGCCCGGGGACCTCAACATCGACCTCGGCCCGCTGGGCCCGCTGCTGCCCACCGAGCGGTGACACCGCGCCAGAGCGGCAGCGGACGGTACACCGTGAGCGCCTCGTCGGCCTTGTCGATGAGCAACTCGCCCGGTGCGTCCGTGACTTCACCGTCGTACGCGAGGAGCGTGCCCGGCGCGATACCGGTGATCCGCAGCCGCCGCTGCCGGACGGCGGCGTGGACGGCGGAGCGGCTCAGCGGGCCGGCCAGAGCCGCGGCGATCAGCCGCAGGCCGGGCAGCCGGCCGCCGTGCACCACCCGTACGTCCAGCAGGCCGTCGGCCAGGTCGAAGCGGCGGCCGGGGGTCGGGCCCATCCGCTGGTAGGTGCAGTTGCCGGCGAACAGCAGCCACAGCGCCCGCCGCCGACCGTGGAACTCGGCCTCGAGCGGATGCTCGCCGCGCAGCACCTTCAACGCCGCCAGCACACCGGCCGGCCAGCCGCCGATCCACGGTGACCAGCGCTCGCGGATCCGCACCAGCTCCGGATAGACGCCCAGACTCACGTTGTTGAGGAAGTAGCCCGGACCGCCGGTGCCCTCCGGCCCCGGTGTGAAGCGGCCCAGGTCGACCCTGACGGCGTCACCTGTGGCCAGCGCCCGGCAGGTGTCGTGGATCTCCTCGATACCGAGGTCGTACGCGAAGTGGTTCAGCGTGCCGCCGGGGAACACCGCGAGCGGGACCCGGTGCCGGGCGGCCGCCCCGGCGGCCAGGTTGACCGTTCCGTCGCCGCCGACGACGCCGAGCGCCCGGCACCGCCGGGCCGCCTGCTCCAGCGTGGCGGTGATGTCCTGCGGATCGCACTCCAGCACCTCGGCGAGCGGCAGGGCGTCCCGAACCAGGCCTACCTGTGCCGCCGCGGAGCCGGAGCTCCGGTTGACCACGACCACCAGGTCCAGGCCCTCGGGCAGCTCCGGCGCGTCCGCGTGCGGACGGCCGGGCGCGGGCAGCTGGTCGCGAGTGGGTACGAGTCCCCGTACGGCGAAGGCGGCGCCGGCGCCCAGCGCCGCACCCACCAGCACATCGCTCGGGTAGTGCGCGCCCGTGTAGACGCGGGAGACGGCCACCGCGGCGGCAAGCGGCGCGACGGCCGCACCCCAGCCCTTCGACTCCAGCGCGACGCCGGTCGCGAAGGCCGCTGCCGAGGCGGAGTGCCCGGACGGGAACGAGGTGGTGAAGGGCTGCCGCTTCAGCTGCCGCATCAGCGGCACCGCGTCCAGGACCGGCCGAGCCCGCCGCACCGACCGCTTGCCGACCATGTTGATGGTGGCCGAGGCCAGTGCCAGCGAGGCCACCCCGCGCACCGCCGCCCTGCGCGCGCGGGTGCCGCCGCCCAGCGCCCCGATGGTGGCCGCGGTGCCGAACCAGAGCAGTCCGTGGTTGGCGCTGTGGCTCAGCCGCGGCAGTACCGGATCGGCGCCGGGCCAGTGGCGGGTGGCCACCGAGTGGAAGACCCTGCGGTCCCAGCCACTGAGCAGCTCCAGGATCCGGGCGGGCCCCGGCCCGGGCGGACCATGCCGGATCGAACCATGCCGGATCGAAGCGTGCGGGATCTCGTGCGACATGGCACGCGGGTACCCGGGCGGCACGGTTTCGAAAACTTCCGGGTATTTCGTCCCCTGCGGGTACCCGGAGAGTGAGGACCCACACGGACCCGCACGAACGGGAGGCTCGTCATGGCGGACACGGAGCGCAAGCACGGCGGTGTGGACCCGGCCCGGCTCGGGGAGCAGGATCTGCTCCGCGAGCTGGAGACCATCCACCGCACCCGGCACGACACCCTGCTCCACGGGTCGCTGGACGCCCTGCACGCCCACAACATCCGGATGGCCGAACTGGAGGGCGAGTACCTGCGGCGCCACCCCGACCGGCCCGCGGCCGAGGGCAGAACTCGCGAGGGCGCCCGCGCGCGGGGACAGTGAGCCCATGGCAAAGGAACTCCTCGCCCGGCATGCCGAGGCACTGGCCCTGTTCACCGAGCGCGTGCACGCCGTACGGGCGGACCAGTGGGACGACCCCACGCCCTGCGACGAGTGGTCCGTAGCCGATCTGGTCAACCACCTCACCGTCGAACAGTTGTGGGTTCCGCCGCTGGTGACCCAGGGCCGCACGGTGGAGGACGAAGCCGACGCGTTCGAGGGGGACGTTCTCGGTGACGACCCGGTGGCCGCCTGGGACAGCGCCGCGGCGGGAGCCCGGAAGGCCTTCGGCGCTCCCGGCGCGCTGTCCCGCACCGTCCATCTGTCGTCCGGCAGGAGCCGGGCGTCCGCCTACTGCGCGCAGATGACGGCGGACGCCGTCATCCACGCCTGGGACCTCTCCCGCGCGCTCGGCGCCGAGGAGCGGCTCCCGGCCGCGCTGGTGGACTTCGCGGCCGGGGAGACGGCCCCCTACGCCGACGGCCTGGAAGGCACCGGCCTGTTCGCCGCCCCGGTCGAGCCACCGCCCGGGGCCGACGCACAGACCAGACTCCTCGCCCTCCTCGGCCGCCGCGTCTAGATCAACCCGGCCGGATCAGCCTGGATCACCCCGGTTACTGGAGCCCGCCCGGTGAGTCCGGCGCCGCCCGGCTGATGTCGGCGAGCGCGGAGTCCGGGTCCTGGGCCTCCGCGAGATCGCCGAGGCTGACCACTCCGAGCGCATCAGCCCCACCGCCGTCGACACCTCGTCGTCCGGACCCACGCACACCGGGTCCGGTGTGCATACGGACTGCGCGTTGACGGTGAGCGGGTCGAACCCGTCCGCCACGGCGCGCAGCCCGATGTCCCGGTCGGTGACCACTCCGATCAGCCGGTCACCGTCAGCGACCAGGACATCCCCGATGTCCTGCGAGCGCATCAGCTGAGCCGCTTCGACAAGCGAGGCGTCGGGCCGTACGGCAGCGACGCCCGGCGTCATGACTTCCCTTACTTACCGGGCCATGGGGGTCCGCCTTCCCTCTGTGTGCTTGCGTGCGTGCGTCGTAGGGCTCCGCCCGCAGTACCCGGCGGGGCAGGGCCTATTTCTCCGGCAGCGCCCGCACCACGTCCTGCACCGTGCGGTACGTACGGTCCGGCGGCAGCTCGGCCACGAGGTCCAGCAGCCGGTCGGGCGCGTGCCGGTCGGTGAGGGTCCGCAGGAGTTCGCGCCGGTGGGCCGGGAACGGGGTGCGGCCCAGGTGCCGGCCCAGCTCGAGGCGCAGGCCCTCGGACGCGCCGGTGGAGCCCGGCCGGGGGACGGGCCCCGAGGCCACCTCCGGGTCGTCCTCGGCGAAGGGCTCGGGGTCGTGCCACTCCTCGGTCCGGGTCGGGTGGCCGGAGCGCAGCAGCCCCTGGAGCTGGTGCTTCATTTCGTCGTCCTGGCGCCGGCTGAGCCGGTCGCTCCCTCGTTGCATGAGTGCCTCCAAAGGTTCGGGAGTGAGATGCACGTACCCGGTGACGCGGCGGCAACACGGATGTTTGGGGCTATTGGGGCGGGGCACCCGTTGTCCCGGCCGAAGCCGACCCCACGGAGGTGACGATCATGGCGGTGTCCCCCGAGCCCTCGGTGGGCGAACTCGTCAAGCAGGCGTCCGAGCGGCTCAGCAATCTGGTACGGGAGGAGCTGGCCCTCGCCCGCGCCGAACTGACGGCCAAGGGCCGTCGGGCCGGACGCGGCGGCGGCCTCTTCGGAGGCGCCGGAATCATGGGGCTCTTCGCCTTCCAGGCGCTCGTGGTCGCGGCTGTCGCCGCGTTCGCGCTGCTCATTCCGGTCTGGGCCGCCGGGCTGGTGGTGGCCGGGCTGCTGGCCATCCTGGCGGCGCTGCTCGCACTGCTGGGGCGGCGCGAGACCCGCGGCGCGACCCCGCTCGCCCCGGAACAGACCGTCGAGAACGTACGGGCGGACATCCACGAGATCAAGGAGAGGACCCACCGATGAAGAACAAGCCCACCGAAGACGCCCAGGCCCGGGTGGAGGAGGCGCGCTCCCGGCTGGGTGAGACGGCGGAACAGCTGGCGGCCAAGGCCGATGTGAAGGCGCGCACGCAGGAGAAGGCCGCCGATGTGAAGGCCCGCACGCAGGAGAAGGCCGCCGAGGTCAAGGCCCGCACGCAGGAGAAGGCCGCCGAGGTCAAGGCGCAGGTGCAGGAGACGGCCTCCAAGACGGTGCACACGGTTCAGGAGCACACCCCCGAACCGATCCGCCGTCACCCTGCGCCCCTGGTGGCCGCCGGGGGAGCGGTCCTGATCGGCGCCGCGGTCCTCGGCCGGCGCCGGAACGCCCGTGCCGCACGGCCGGCCTGGAAGAAACTGATGACGAAGCACTGAAGACAACGCGCGGACGGCTCCACATCAGCGGCCGGGAACCCGGGGACGGGTTCCCGGCCGCTGAGGTCTACGTATCCCCGACGGCGGAGCGCGTTTGAAGCCCCGGGCGCCGGGAACGCGCACCTCGTGCTTCGGACCGGAGGCACGTCCGTGGGAGCGGCTCGATGCTCCCGGGGCGTGCCCTCGCCCTGTCCGCGTCCGCAGCGGCCCTCCCACGGTGACAACCATCCGTCAGCACCGTTCAGGGAGTTGCCACGCACATGCGCACTCACGCGACCGCAACCGCGAAGCACCCTCACGACGACGCGCCCGACACCGCCGAGGCCTTCCGGCGGCTGTGCGCTCTGCCCCAGGGGCCGGGCAGGGAGGCTCTGCGCCAGGAGCTCGTACGCGCCTGGCTGCCCATGGCGGAACGTCTGGCCGGACGGTTCGGCAACCGCGGCGAGTCCCTCGAGGACCTGCGCCAGGTGGCGGCCCTGGGCCTGGTGAAGGCCGTCGACCGGTACGACCCCGACCGTGGCACCGCATTCGAGAGCTTCGCCGTGCCGACCATCACCGGCGAGGTCAAACGCCACTTCCGGGACCACATGTGGACCCTCCGCCCCCCGCCGCGTCCCCGGCTCGCTCGGCGCGGCCGCCCACGGCCCGGTCACCGTCCTCGGTGACATGGCGGCCGCCGGAATGGTCCGCGACCGCCGCTACATCGCCGCGCTCTCCGAGGTCGGCCAGTTGGAGAACGCGCTGCGCTCCCGCCCGGTCATCGACCAGGCCAGCGGCATCCTGATGCACGTACTGGGCTGCGACGCGGACGACGCGTTCGGGACGCCGCGCCGGATCTCCCAGCGCGACAACCGCAAGCTCGCCGACGTCGCCGAAGCCGTCGTACGCACCAGGGGCCTCGGCCGAGCAGGCGCTCCTAGGAGCGGCAGCCGACGCCAAACCTCCGTATAAAGGGCACAGGGGCCCTGCGCCTCCCGTGACGTGAGGTGACATGACCTGGCCCGGCCGGGCGTGATCCTGGAGCCTGGGCCCGGAGCCTGGAGGTGGAGGCATGCAGCGGACGGCGTCGGAAGGCCGCGGCCCCGTCCGGTACGGGCCGCCCGCCCCCGGGCCCGACCTGCCCGTACTGCCGGACCTGGCGGCGGTGCTCGCCGCCGCGGCCGGACGCGCCGCCCCCGAACCGCCCGGCGGCGGCGAACCCATCAGGGAAGCCGCCTGCGGCTACTGGCGCCGCCGCGGCCTGCCGGCCGGGCCGGACCAAGTGGCCGCCGGCCCCGGAGCGCCCCCGCTGCTGCTGGCCCTGGTCGCCGCGTACGGCGGGGACGTCCTGCTGCCGCGCCCGTGCCCCGCCTGGTGGACCCCGCAGGTCAGGCTGCTGGGTCGGCCCTCGTACCACGTGCCGACCCCGGCGGAGTGCGGCGGCGTGCCCGATCCGTTCGCGCTGCTGGAGACCGTCCGCCGGGTCCGCGCCGAGGGCGGCGAACCCCGCCTGCTGGTCCTGTCCGTCGCCGACGACCCGACCGCGACGGTCGCCCCGCCCGAAGTCCTGCGCGAGACGTGTGAGGCCGCGGTCTCCGAGGGGCTCGCCATCATCAGCGACGAGACCTGGCGTGACACCCTGCACCGGCCGCACGACACGGTGCTGGTCAGCCCGGCCGAGATGTGCCCCGACGATGTGACGGTACTGACCGACCTGGCGGGCGCGCTCACGCCGACGGGCTGGCCGGCCGCCGTGGCCCGCTTCCCCGCCACGCGCAGGGCCGTCGCGCTGCGCGCCCGTACGCTCGACATCCTGACTGCCATCGGCGCGTTCTGCGCCGGCCCGGTCGCCGAGGCCGCCGCGCACGCCCTCGGCGAGCCGCGCAGCGTCACCGAGCGGACCGCCGCGGCCGCCGCACTGCACGCGCGGGTCGCGGCCGCGCTCCACCACGAGGTCCTCGCCTCCGGCGCGCTGGCCCGCCCTCCGCAGGCCGGCCGGCACTTCTACGCGGACCTCCGCCCGCTGCGGGCGGGCCTGGCGGCCCGTGGGGTGAACGACTCCATGGAGCTGGAGGACTACCTCACCCAGCGCCTCGGCTCGCCCACACCCGGCGGCCACCGGTTCGGCGACGAACTCGGCGCGCTGCGCGTACGGCTGGCCACCGGGCCGCTGCTCGGGGCAACCGAGGAGGAGCGTACGGAGTCCCTCACCGCAGTGGAGCCGCTGGAATTGCCGCACGTCTCGCGAGCACTCAGCATTTTCGGATCGGCCTTCGAAGAACTGCGATGACCTGCGCCCGCCACCGAACGGAGCCATGTCGATGACGGAACAGACGGAACAGACCGAACAGACCGAACCGGCGGCCGGGCCGGAAGAGCCGGAAGAGCAGCCACCCGCCCCGGCCACCCCCCACACAGCGGCCTCCGCCGTCCGCCCGGCCACCCCCGGCACGGCTTCCGGCACAGGCACCGCCCCCGGCATCACCGCCGGCATCGGAATCGCCCCGGGAACTCGCACCGCCGCCGCGGGCACCCGAGCCTCCTCCGCCGCCGGCACACGCACCGGCTCCGCTCCGGGTACGGGAACCGATACCGCCCCAGCCCGCAGCGCCGGCACGGCTGCCCCCGGCAGGGCCGCCCCAGGCGCCGCGACCAGCACCGGCAAAGGCACCAGCACCGGTACCGCCACCCCCGTCACACCCGCTCGCGCTCGGCCGCTCGGGGAGGTCCGTTGGTGGCCTCGCTCGTTCGCCGACCGGCTCACCGCGCCGCTCCCCGGGGTCCGGGCGTTTGCCCGGCTCGCCCGTGAGGGGGCCATCCGGCCCGGCACGGACGGCCTGCGCGGCATTCCGCAGCTGCCCTACGCGCCGGGCTCGCCGCCGCGCGTCGACGTGGACACCGTCGCCGTCACCTGGGCGGGGCACGCCAGCTGGGTGATCCGGATCGGCGGGCTCACCGTGCTCACCGACCCCGTCTGGTCCCGCAAGATCCTCGGCACTCCGGCCCGGATCACCCCGGTCGGGGTGCGCTGGGAAGATCTGCCGCCCGTCGACGCCGTCGTCATCAGCCACAACCACTTCGACCACGTGGACGCCCCGACCCTGCGCAGGCTCCCGCACACCACCCCGCTCTTCGTCCCGGCGGGGCTGGCCCGCTGGTTCCGGCGCCGCCGCTTCACCACCGTCACCGAACTGGACTGGTGGGAGGCGGCCGAACTCGGCGGCCCGGGCGGCGGTGTGCGCTTCGACTTCGTGCCCGCCCACCACTGGTCCAAGCGGACCCTCCTGGACACCTGCCGTTCCCTCTGGGGAGGCTGGGTGCTCCGCGACCGGAACGGGCAGCGGGTCTACTTCGCCGGCGACACCGGTTATGGCCACTGGTTCCACGAGATCGGCCGCCGCCACCCCGGCATCGACCTCGCCCTGCTGCCGATCGGCGCGTACGCCCCGCGCTGGTGGCTGCGCGACGTGCACGCCGACCCCGAGGAAGCCGTACAGGCCTGCCAGGACCTGGGCGCGCGCCGGATGGCACCCATGCACTGGGCGACCTTCGTCCTGTCGGCCGAACCGGTACTGGAACCGCTCACCCGGGTCCGGGCCGCCTGGGAGAAGGCCGGCCGCCCCCGCGAGGAGCTCTGGGACCTACCGGTCGGCGCCTCCCGCGTGCTCCCACCCGGCGCCCGCCCTTAGGCCGACCTAGGAGGGTGTCCCCCTCGGCCCTGTCCGGGCCCGGGCTCGCACCCGCCGCCACAGCGCCGGTGCCCCGCTGATCAGCAGCGCCAGCGCCACCGCCGCGACCACGCCCTGCCAGGGCTCGGCGAACAGCGAGCCGCCGAGGATGCCGACCAGCCCGTACGTCGCCGCCCAGGCCAGGCACGCCGGCGCGTCACCGCGTACGAAACGGCGCAGCGGTATCTCGGCCAGCAGGCAGGCCAGCATCACCGGCATCCGCCCGGCCGGGACCAGCCGTGACACCACCAGCACCAGCACCCCGTGCTCGTCGAGGCCACGCTGCGCCTGGGCGACCCGTTCCGGGGCGGCGCGGTCGCGGAGTGTGGCCAGCCACCGCGAGCCGTTCTTCGAGCGCACCCCGCGCTGCCCGAGCCAGTACAGGGCGATGTCCCCGAGGAACGCGGCGAAAGCCGCCACCCCGAAGACGAACAGCAGCGCGAACGGGAACGTCTGGTGCAGGGCGACCACGGCGGCCGAACTGACCAGCGCCCCCGTCGGCACCACCGGCACCAGCGCCCCGAGGACCACCAGCACGAACAGTGCCGGATAGGCCACCGCCTGCTGGGTCGTCTCCGGCGGTACCTCCTGAAGCTGCTGTACGACCTCACGGATCACCGGACGGCCCCCGGCCGGACGCTCTCGCCGTGCGCGAGCCGGTGCACGGCGACCGCCGGCGCGAGCCGGGCCGCGAGCCGCACGAACTCCTCGCCCGGGGCGTGGAATTCGTGCGGCCTGACCGCGTCCATGCCGATCGGCCAGTACGTGCCGTAGTGCACCGGCACCGCGCTGCGCGGCGCGAGCCGGGCGAGTGCCTGGGCCGCGCGGGCCGCGTCGAGGTGCCCGTGCCCCAGGTACGGGCCCCAGCCGCCGACCGGCAGCAGCGCCACATCGACGGGACCCACCTCGTCGGCCATCGACTCGAAGAGGCCGGTGTCGCCCGCGAAGTACGTCCTGGCCTCGCCGCTGACCACGAAGCCGAGGGCGGGGGAGCGGTGCGGTCCGACGGGCAGCCGGCGCCCGTCGTGCCGCGCGCTCACCGCCCGTACGACCACGTCCGCGACCCGCACCTCGTCGCCGGGCGCGACTTCCGTGACCCGCAGCCCGGTCAGCTTCCCGAGCCGCGGCACCGCCTGCCGTGCGCCGCGCGGCACGATGAGCCGCGTGCCGGGCGCGAGCCGCGCCAGCGACGGCAGATGGAGGTGGTCGGCGTGCAGATGCGAGACGACGACCGCCTCGGCGACCGCGGCCTCGGGCGGCGGCAGTTCACCGCGGCGGCGGCGCAGATGCGCGAGCCGCCGGGCGAACAGCGGATCGGTCAGCACCCGGACCCCGGAGTCCTCGACCGTACAGGTGGCATGGCCCCACCAGGTGATCTCCACCGGCACGCGCGGCCTCCTCCCACTGGGCTGACTCCGGTACGAGCCTACGGGCCCGAGCGCCCCCACGTGCGCCTCCTCCTGGGCCGGGGATCGGAGTAGGGTCGGGCGCCTGGGCCGGGCAAGAGGGCCGGGGCAGAGGGGGAGGACGGCATGGCTGACGTACAGGTGGCTGCGATCGCCAGCCTGACACCGCTGGAGGAACTGGACAGCGACCCCTTTGTCGTGGACACCCGCAGCCAGCACACCATGTGCGCCCGCTGGGCCGCTGACCAGGGCTATGTCGTGACACGGCAGTTGCTCATCTACGGCCTCCGGCCCGACCACTGCGGTCTGTGGTCGGACGTCGAGGCCGGCCAGGTCGACCTGTTCGTCGCACCCAACCGCCGGGTGCTGGAACGCGCGCTGAGGTCCGTCCCCGAGTTCACCGCCGAGTGCGAACGCCGTGGCGTACGGCTGGAGACCGCGGGCCTGGACGAGCCCGCGTACGACGCGGCGAAGAAGGCGGAGGTCCACCGCCGGCTGTCCATGCCCACCGCCGGTTACGACGGCTGCTAGCAGGGGTTCGGTCCCTGCTCTGTGCGAGGCTGGGAGCCGGGTCCGTGCGGATGATTCGGGCCGGGACGTGAGGTGGGAACGGCGTGGTCGAGGGGCGATGGCGGGCCGCTGGCAGCGCTCTGTGGCGGGTGATCGTGGTATGGGCGGTGTCCACCATGACCATGCTGGTGCTCGCCGGTGCGCTGCCCGACTTCCAGCTCCAGGCGGACGACGGCGACAGCGCCACCCGGATCGCGGTCACCGCCGCCTGGGGCGCGGGCGCCTTCGGCCTGCTGAGCGCACTTGTCTGGCCCGTACTCGTACGCGCCCTGCTGCTGGTACCCGCACTGGTACTGGGACTTCTGGTCTTCTTCCTCAACGGCTCGCTGCTGCTGATCGCCCTGCGGCTGATCCCGGACGGCCGCGGCGAGGCCGAACCGGAGACGGCGGTGGTCGTCGCCGCCGTCATGTCCGCCGTCGCCTCGGCGACCTCCACCGCGCTCGCCGTCCGCGACGACACCGCGTACCGGCGCAGGCTCTCCCGCCTCGCCGACCGGCGGCGGCGCAGACGCGGTGAGGACGGCGGGCGCATCGGCTCGCCCGGCACGGTCTTCCTGCAACTCGACGGCGTCGGCCACGAGGTACTGCTGCACGCCGTGGAGAGCGGACTCATGCCGACCGTCGCGGGTCTGCTGGCCGGTACCCACCGGCTGACCCCATGGCGCACCGACTGGTCCAGCCAGACGGGCGCCAGCCAGCTCGGCATCCTGCACGGCTCCAACCACGACGTCCCCGCCTTCCGCTGGTACGAGAAGGACACCGGCGACGTCATGGTCTGCAACCGGCCCACCAGCGCCGCCGAACTCCAGCGCCGCGCCATCGCGCACACCGGCGACGGCGGACTGCTCACCCTCGACGGCGCCAGCCGGGGCAACCTGTTCAGCGGCGGCGCCGACCAACTCGCCCTGGTCCTCTCCATCGCCGCCCGGCGCGGCCGGGCGAACCGCTCGCGCGCCGGATACTTCGCCTACTTCTCCGACCCCGCCAACGCCGTCCGTACCGCCCTGTCCCTCGTCGCCGAAGTCGGCCGCGAGATCGGCCAGTCCACCCGCTCCCGGTTGCGCGGCGACCGGCCGCGGGTGGGTCGGGGCGGCCTCTATCCCTTCATCCGGGCCTTCGCGACCGTGGTCGAACGGGACGTCGTGCTGGCCGCGGTGATGGGGGACATGCTCGCCGGGCGCGCCGCCGTCTACGCCGATCTCGTCGCGTACGACGAAGTGGCCCACCACTCCGGGCCGCGCAGCCGGGACGCCGAGAAGGTCCTGAAGCGGCTCGACCGGTCCCTCGAACTCATCGTCAAGGTCGCCGAACACGCCCCGCGCAGCTACCGGATCGTGCTGCTGTCCGACCACGGGCAGAGTCCGGGGGAGTCCTTCCTCAGCCGGTACGGGCTGCGGCTCAAGGACCTGGTCCGGGCGGGCTGCGGGCTGCCCGTGTCCCGCCGGGCGGGCCGTACGCACAGCGGCGCCGAGGCCCGCGCCGCCGTACGGGCCGCGCTGCACCGGCCGGTCGAGGAGGGCGCGGAGGAGGCGCATCCGGTGCGCGGCTCCGACCCGATCGTGCTCGCCTCCGGGAACCTCGGGCTGATCTCGTTCCCCGATGTGCCGCAGCGGATGACCCGGGAGCAGATCGAGCGCCGCCATCCGGCGCTGCTGAGCACGCTCGCCAACCATCCGGGTATCGGCTTCCTGCTCGTACGCGGCGCGGAGCACGGGGCCGTGGTGCTGGGCGCGCACGGGGCGGAGCTGCGGCTCGACGGCGACGGAGCGGGGGACCATGGCCCGCTCGCCGGCTTCGGTCCCGGCACGGCCGACGCGGTGCGCCGCACCGACTCCTTCCCGCACGTCGCCGACATCATGGTCAACTCCCGCTACGACCCGCGAACCGGCGAAGTGCACGCGTTCGAGGAGCAGATCGGCTCGCACGGCGGGCTGGGCGGCGAGCAGGCGCACCCCTTCCTGCTGTGGCCCGCCGACCTCTCCGCCCCGGTGCCGGACGGCGGCGAACTCGTCGGCGCGGAGCAGCTGCACCAGGTGCTGCGCCGCTGGCTGCGCGAGAGCGACGGCCCGCAGGTGCCGCTGAGCACAGCGGAGGACCAGGGAGAATCGGCTGCGCCGTAGGCTGCGCGCCACCCACACTGCGCGCCGGCAGGCCACCGTCACCGTCACTCCCGTCCAGAGATCGCCTCGTACGTGCACCGGCCATCGATCTGCTGCAACGGGCGGAAGACTTCCCCTGACCGTGCCGGCACGCTCGCCCGGGGTCGCTTCCGTCCCCTGGCCGGGGCACTCTGGAGACAGACCCCTGAGCCGTGAACAGAGCTGCGAGGTGAGAAATGAGCACTCTCGAGGAACAGATCGAGATCGGCGTTCCGATCGATACGGCCTGGGACAGCCTCCACCGCGTGGAGAACTATCCCCGCTTCCTGGACGGCGTACGCGAGGCTCGTTCGGAGGGCGGGCACGCGGCGCACCTGGACGTCGACGTGGACGGCCGCACTCAGGAGTTCGAAGCCGAGATCACCGACCGTGACAAGGAACGCGTGATGGAGTGGCAGACCACAAGAGCTCCCGCCCTGGCGGGAAGCTTCTCGCTGCTGCCCATCGACCGGGAGCGCACCCTTGTCCAGGCCCGGGTGGAGTACGACCCGAGCACTGTCAAGGAGGCGTTCGGCGGGCCGAAGGGTTTCGCCCAGGCGACGGCGATCGAACGGCTCGTACGACATGACCTCGAGCAGTTCAAGGAGTTGGTGGAACGCGAACGGTAGCCGCGCGACCGCTCCCCGTCGCCGGCCTGGAAGGCCGGGCCGAGTTCATCGCTGTCCGCGCGGGACGGCAAGATCGGTCAGCGTTGCCGACCCCGGTGCGAGGTCTGACCAGGCGCCACGCCAGATCAGCACGGCGACGGCAGACGTCGGGAACTTGGCCTGTGCGCGCTGCAGTGTGTCGCCGAATGACTGGCCGACGAGCATCAGGATCAGGTCCTGGAGGCCCGGATTGTGCCCGATCAGCAGCAACGTCTCGATATCGGTGGGCACTTCGCGTACGACATCGAGAAGGTCCTGGTCGTCCGCCCCGTAGATGCGCGGGTCGTAGCGGGCGATCGGCGTGCTGCCCAATTCTGCGGCGGCCAGCTCCCAGGTCTGGCGGGTACGGCGGGCGGTGGAGCACAGGACGAGATCGGGCAGGCAGTCGGCTTCCACCAGACGGCGGCCGGCGGCCGGGGCGTCGCGCAGGCCGCGCGGACCCAGTGGGCGGTCATGGTCGGGAACGCCCTCGGGCCAGTCGGACTTGGCGTGCCGCAGGGCGACCAGCCGCCGCAGCGGACCCCGTCCTGCCAGTTCCTCAACCATGCGCTGCACACCGCCGAGCCTACTCAGAAGGCGGGACGGAGACCGTTCACGTGTCGCCGCACTGTAGAAACGTGCAGGTCACCGACCCATTGGGTGGAACACCCTACTTCACTGGCCGCTGCGCGCGTCGTAGCCATGACGGGCGCCGGTGGGCTGCACCCGAGCGGACCGTCGCCCGGTCTGCGGGGGCGGTCCGCCGGCGGTACGCTCACTGTGAGCGCATGACCGGGCCTGCCGCGACCACCGATGTCAAAGGTGTGTCTGTGGCTACAGCGCTGTCTGTGGCTACAGCGCGTGTTCGCGCAGGCGGCGTGGGTCGCGGTCGTCGAGGAGGTGGGCGATGGTCGGCAACACCATTGACTTCACCGAGGAGCGGGCTCCGTGCGGTCGGATCGTCGACGGGTTGCGCTACCAGGAGGAAGACGCCGCGGGGCTGTTCATCGACGAGGTGACGTACGCGTGCGGCTGCAGGCAGGTTCGTCGCGAATTCCATGACGGCAGCGTCCGCGTCAAGACCGTCCGCCACGACGGCACGGTCCTGCAGGACGAGCACAGCGCCGAGCACGAGGTCTGACCGGGCGCGCACTACAGGGTGGTGACATGACCGCTTCTCATGACGTCGTGGTGATCGGTGGCGGAGGCGCGGGGCTGCGTGCGGCCATCGCCATCGCGGAGGCCGATCCACGGCTGAGTGTGGCGATCATTTCCAAGGTCTACCCGATGCGCAGCCACACGGTCTCCGCCGAGGGCGGGGCCGCTGCCGTCGCCGGCGCCGACGACAGCCTCGACGAGCACGCCTACGACACCGTGTCCGGCGGGGACTGGCTGTGCGATCAGGACGCCGTCGAGGCCTTCGTCGCAGAGGCGCCGCGCGAGCTGCTGCGGCTGGAGCACTGGGGCTGTCCATGGAGCCGCCAGGCGGACGGGCACATCGCGGTACGGGCCTTCGGCGGCATGAAGAAGATGCGCACCTGGTTCGCCGCCGACAAGACCGGGTTCCACCTCCTGCACACCCTGTTCCAGACCGCGCTGTCCTATCGGGACATCGTCCGGTACGACGAGTGGTTCGTCAGCACCCTTCTGGTCGACGACGGGAAGGTGCGCGGCGTGGTGGCGATCGAGCTGGCCACCGGCCGGGTCGAGACCATCACCGCGGGCGCCGTCATCGTGTGCACCGGGGGGTGCGGCCGGGTGTACCCGTTCACCACCAACGCCAGTATCAAGACCGGCGACGGCATGGCCCTGGCCTACCGGGCGGGCGCACCGCTGAAGGACATGGAGTTCGTCCAGTACCACCCCACCGGTCTGCCCTTCACCGGAATCCTGATCACGGAGGCCGCGCGCGCCGAGGGCGGCCGGCTGCTCAACAAGGACGGCTATCGCTATCTGCAGGACTACGACCTCGGCAGACCTGAACCGGGGCCGGTGCTGCGCAGCATGGAGCTGGGGCCGCGGGACCGGCTGTCGCAGGCGTTCGTGCACGAACTCGACAAGGGGAGGACCACCCCCACGCCGCACGGGCCGGTCGTCCACCTTGATCTGCGCCACCTCGGCGCGGAACTCATCGACACGAAGCTGCCCTTCGTGCGGGAACTGTGCTTGAGGTACCAGAACATCGACCCGGTCCGGGAGCTGATCCCGGTGCGGCCCGTGGTCCACTACATGATGGGTGGCGTCCACACCGACATCCACGGCGCCACCGGCCTTGACGGCCTGTACGCCGCCGGTGAGGTGGCCTGCGTCAGTATCAACGGCGCCAACCGGCTGGGGTCCAACTCCCTCCCGGAGCTGCTGGTCTTCGGCGCCCGCGCCGGCGAGGCAGCCGCCGAGTCCGCCGGCGTCTCGGCGGGATCCGGCCCCAGCGCTGCGGTCCTCGCTCAGGCCCGCGACGAGCATCGCCGGCTCGAGCGCCTGGTCGCTCACCATGCCGAGGGCCGGGAGCGCATCGCGGACATCCGTACCGCGATGCAGGACACCATGGAGAGCGGCGCCGGGATCTACCGCGACCGGGGCTCCCTGGCCACGGCGGCCGAGGCACTGCTCGACCTGCGGGAGCGGTTCGGCGGTGCGGCGGTCGACGATCACAGCCGGACGTTCAACACCGACCTGATCGCCCTGCTCGAGCTGTCGTTCATGCTCGACGTGGCCGGAAGCATCGTCCACAGCGCGCTGCGGCGCGAGGAGTCACGGGGCGCGCACCAGCGCACCGACTTCCCCGCGCGGGACGACCAGCGGTACCTGGCCCATTCGCTCATGCACCGTGAGCCCGACGGCACCGAGCGGGTGGAGTACCTGCCGGTGACCGTCACCCGCTGGTCCCCCGGGGAACGCGTGTACGGGAGGCAGTAGTCATGACGGACCGGATAACCCTCCAAGTCGCCCGCTACCGGCCGGAACAGGAGACCGAACCGACCTGGCAGTCCTACGAGGTGCCGTTGCGCAAGGAGTGGACGGTCCTCGACGGCCTCAACCACATCAAGGACCACCTGGACGGCACGCTCTCCTACCGCTGGTCCTGCCGGATGGGCATCTGCGGCAGCTGCGGCATGACCGTCAACGGCGAGCCCCAACTGACCTGCTCGGCCTTTCTGACCGACTCCGCGCCCGGGCCGGTACGGGTCGAACCGCTGAGCAACTTTCCCGTCATCCGCGATCTCGTCGTCGAGATCGGCGACTTCATGAACAAGCTGACCGAGGTCAAGCCCTGGATCATCCGTGACGAACACAGGCCGCTCGCCGACGGCGAATATCTGCAGACGCCGGACGAGATGGACGAGTACAAGCAGTACAGCATGTGCATCAACTGCATGCTCTGCTATGCGGCCTGCCCGGTGTACGCACTCGATCCCGACTTCGTGGGACCTGCGGCCATCGCTCTCGCCCAGCGCTACAACCTCGATTCGCGTGACGAGGGAGCTGCCGACCGGCGGGATGTCCTGGGCTCGGCCGAGGGAGTCTGGGCCTGCACTCTGGTCGGCGAGTGCACCACCGCCTGCCCCAAAGGCGTCGACCCGGCCGGCGCCATCCAGCGCTACAAGCTCACGGCGGCCACGCAGTCGCTCAAGAATCTGCTCTGGCCCCGGGGCGCGCGATGAGCCGGACCCCCGGTGGGACGCCGCGGCCGGCGCTGTACCGCAAGCCCGTCCCGACCTTCTGGTGGCTCCGGCGCCGCGCCTACTTCGTCTTCGTACTGCGGGAGCTCAGCAGCGTCTTCATCGCCTGGTTCGTGGTGTTCCTGCTTCTCATGGTGGGTGCGATCGCCGATGGCGCAGACGAGTACGAGCGGTTCCAGGAGTGGAGCGACAACTGGTGGGTGCTCCTGCTGAATGCGATCGCCCTGGCCTTCGTCCTGCTGCACGCCCTCACGTGGTTCAACCTGGCGCCGCGAGCCATCGTGGTACGGCTGCGCGGCCGCCGTGTCCGGCCGGGCTCGATCCTGGTACTGCACTACCTGTTGTGGGCGCTGCTGTCCGCGGCCATGGCATGGCTGATCCTGAGTAGGTAGCGCGATGAGCAAGAAATCGCCGGAACCCCTGCTTTGGCTGCTGTTCAGCGCAGGCGGGATGGCTGCCGCCCTGCTGGTTCCGGTCCTGCTGCTCCTGTTCGGCATCGCCTTCCCGCTGGGCTGGCTCCCGGCGCCCGACCATGCACACCTGCTCTCGGTGCTGCGGCACCCCCTCACCAAAGTGGTCCTGTTCGGGCTGTGCGTGCTGTGCCTCTTCCACTGGGCACACCGCTTCCGCTACACGCTGTACGACGGTCTGCAGCTCAGGCGGCTCAGCGGGCTGATCAACGTGTTCTGCTACGGCGGCGCGGTACTGGGATCGGTCGCGGCCGGATGCGTCCTGTTCAGGGTCTGATCCGCCCCTGCGCGCTCAGGGGGCGGGAGGTCTATCGCTCGGCCCGGACCACGATGGCGAACGAGGTGCAGATTCGCCGGAACGAGCCGTGGCCGCTTCGACCGGTGTGCGTCATGGCTTCCACATCGACCGCCGCCGAGTCCGTGGACGGCGCTGCCTCCCAGTCGCAGCAGAGGCACTGGGCTTCGAAGATCACTTCAGTGTCCGGGAGTTGGGTGACCTTGTGTACGACATAGCGGTACGCCGCCCGCAGAGCTGTCACCGGTGCCTCCTCGGGTGGTTCCGGACCTCGACGTTGCAGTCAGAGACCTGCGACATGTCTCCCGACCGACGCGCCGCTTCGGGCTGCTTGCCGAGCGCCCCGCACACCTTGCAACCGTCCACAGGAGTCGGCTCAAGGACCGGCAGGGCCAGATGGATGGGTCCGGTCATCGTCGTCTTGTGGTCCATGCCGGCGACGCTAGGGACGGCTCGGCCCGGCGCTCCACTGTCTTGCATCAGTTTGCATGCAAATTCCCGTCGCAGGTCGCAGTGTTGACACTCACTCATCGGGGCATGAAGCTCATGCAAGTCTGAGCAAGCACCCAAGCGCGGGAGGCTGGCATGTCCGTAGAGTTCATCGGCATCGACCCCGATACCGATCGCGATCACTGCCCCACGGTGTGGGCCGACCCCGAGGCGCAGGAGATCTTGCTTCAGGGCTGGAAGCCCGATGCGGCAACGGAAGCGCAGTGCGAGGCAAGCAGTCCGGCGAACGGTCCGGTGCCGGACAGCGAGGCGATCATCCGGATTCCGGCCCGGATGGTGCCCATGATCAGGGAGGCATGCGATGCCATTGAGCGTGCCCACCTTCAGTGAGCTCCTTGGCCGCTCCGAGCGGTCTGCCGTGCACCTCGAGATGCGCGACTCGTACGCGAGCACGGACCGCTTCGACGCGTGGAAACGCGGAGAGCGGATCGACTGGGCCGATCGAGAGTCATGGTGGCATGCCTATGACCAGTTGATTGCCGACAGCGTTGCCCGTGGCGTAGTGATCCGCCGTGCGCGCATCGTCTCCGAGCCGGTCAGCGAGTACATCCGGTGGGAGCACTACGTCACGCAGGCCAACGTGACGGCCGGCGAGCAAGTCCGATGGCTGCCCCGACGGTTGGCAACAGGCATATCGCTGCCGGGGAATGACTTCTGGGCGTTCGACGATTCTCTGTTGCGCGTGCACCACTTCTCCGGTGACGGGGCGGTGGTTGAGGACGAGATCACGGATGACTCAGCCACGGTGAAGCTCTGCGTCACGGCGTTCGAGAGCGTCTGGGAGCGCGCCATCCCGCACCAGGACTACCAGATCTGAGAACGGCCAGTTCATGCCCCCGCACTCCTCGTCCAGCGTCCAGCAGGCGCGTGAAACCCTCGCTGCACGACTGCGTGACCTGAGGCTGGATGCCGGAATC
Source organism: Streptomyces sp. A3M-1-3 (assembly GCF_024213665.1). Classification (GTDB taxonomy): domain Bacteria; phylum Actinomycetota; class Actinomycetes; order Streptomycetales; family Streptomycetaceae; genus Streptomyces. The sequence continues at coordinate 9,097 of NZ_JANAVP010000010.1, read as the reverse complement.
ACTGGACGTGAACTGGCTGCCAGATGCGGCTGGCACGAGTCGAAGTCGTCGCGGATCGAGAACGCGCGGACTCCGCCGTCGGATGCGGACATCGGGACATGGTGCCTGGCCTGCGGAGCCGCGGACCAGGCGGCAGACCTCATCGCAGCCAACCGTCAGTCGTCCGACGCGTATGTCCAGTGGAGGCGCCTCCAGCGCACCGGGCTGCGCCGGTTGCAGGAATCAGGAGCAACCCTCTACGAACGCACCGGCCGGTTCCGCGTCTACTGCTCGGACGTCGTCCCGGGCTTCCTTCAGACTCCCGGCTACGCAACGGCACTGCTCTCATCCATCGCATCCTTGCGGGGCACGCCGGACGATGTGAGCGACGCTGTCGCCGCCAGGATGAGACGCAACCGCGTCGTACGGGAAGGGGATCACCGGTTCTCCATCGTGCTCGAAGAATCGGTACTCCGTTACCGCATCGGCGACGCCGAAACGATGGCTGCCCAGCTCGGACATCTCCTGTCCGCCATGGCGCTCCCCAGCGTCGCCCTGGGAGTGATCCCGTTCACCGCCGAACGTGCCGTGTGGCCCATGCCGACATTCACCGTCTTCGACGACGACCGCGTGCACGCGGACTCTCTGGATGCTGCCCACACCCTGACCCAACCCAGCCAGGTCGGTCTGTATCTGCGCGCCTTCGACCGGATCTCGCAGACCGCAGTACACGGTGGGGCGGCCCGTGGGCTGGTCACCAGCGCATTGGCAGCACTCGACGGGCCCTGACCCGCAAGGCAAGTGCAGGTCGGCGTCGCGATAGTGAAAGGAGGTTCAGTAGGCTCAGTCGCAGTCGAGTTACCGGGTTGCCGTTGGTATGTGGCGTGCAGCGATACTCCGGCATGAGCAGAATTGCACAGGTCATCGTGTTGGCGACGTACGCGGACGAGGTCATGGAACCGCTGACCCGCCCTGACGAGTCGCGTAGCTGGCACGGTCAGTTCCAACCGCTCGACTTGTTCGTCGGGGGGTGGGTCATCGAGTTCGACCGTATGAGGCCGCGCTCCGGACTGCTGAAGCACCTCGAATCGCTTCCGTGGCCCAACCCGGGGAACGTGCAGGTGTTGATCCATGACGAGGAGGACGACTGCTTCGGCTTGTGGATGATTCACGACGGCAGACTGGTCGAGGTGCCACTCCCGCGCACTCAGCGGTTTCACGCCCCTGCGCCGCGTGCCGATGACGACCCGCCGAGCCCAGGGTATCTGTGGCGGACGGAGGCGGGCAGCCCCTTGCCAGCACACTTCTCGACAGAACGCCAAGACCCGCGACCGGCCTGGTAGGGGAGCGTCGCCTCCGCCGTGTGGCGGTGCATAACGACCGTGAGGCAACGTCCCCTCCCCGCCAAGGCGGGGAGGGGACGTTCGTGGGGGGCGACCTAGTCCAGGTAGTCCCGCAGCACCTGGGAGCGTGACGGGTGGCGGAGCTTTGACATCGTCTTGGACTCGATCTGGCGGATGCGTTCGCGCGTCACGCCGTACACCCGGCCGATCTCGTCCAGCGTCTTCGGCTGGCCGTCGTTGAGGCCGTACCGCATCGAGACCACGCCCGCCTCGCGCTCCGAGAGCGTGCCGAGGATGGACTGCAGCTGCTCCTGGAGGAAGGTGAAGCTGACCGCGTCGGCCGGGACCACTGCCTCGGAGTCCTCGATCAGGTCGCCGAACTCGCTGTCGCCCTCCTCGCCCAGAGGGGTGTGCAGCGAGATCGGCTCGCGGCCGTACTTCTGGACCTCGACGACCTTCTCGGGGGTCATGTCGAGCTCCTTGCCGAGCTCCTCGGGCGTGGGCTCGCGGCCCAGGTCCTGGAGCATCTGGCGCTGGACGCGGGCGAGCTTGTTGATGATCTCGACCATGTGCACCGGGATACGGATGGTGCGCGACTGGTCGGCCATGGCGCGGGTGATCGCCTGCCGGATCCACCAGGTGGCGTACGTGGAGAACTTGAAGCCCTTGGTGTAGTCGAACTTCTCCACCGCGCGGATCAGACCGACATTGCCCTCCTGGATCAGGTCCAGGAAGAGCATGCCGCGGCCGGTGTATCGCTTGGCCAGCGAGACGACCAGGCGGAGGTTGGCCTCCAGGAGGTGGTTCTTGGCGCGGCGGCCGTCCTCGATGAGGATCTCCAGCTCACGGCGGTACGCGGGCTTCGGCTCTTCCTCCTCCTCCAGTTTGTACTCGGAGAAGAGACCGGCCTCGATGCGCTTGGCGAGCTCGACCTCCTGCTCGGCGTTGAGGAGGGGGACCTTGCCGATCAGCTTCAGATAGTCCTTGACGGGGTCGGCGGTGGCGCCGGCCACCATGACCTGCTGCGCGGGGGCGTCGTCCTCGTCCTCGTCGGACAGGATGAAGCCCTGGCCCTCGGGCTTGGCGCGCTCCTCGTCGCCGTCCGTGGCGCCGGTCTCCTCGGGCCACTCGTCGACCTCGGGTGCCGAGGGGGCCTCCGTCTTGGCGGCGGTCTTCTTGGCCGCGGTCTTCTTCGCGGCGGTCTTGACCGTCCGCTTCTGCGCCGCCTTCTTCTCGGCCGGTACTTCGAGCTCTTCGTGCTCTTCGCGCTTCTCCGATATCGCAGCCATAGTCGATGACGGTACGGCGTCGGCCCTGACCGTGGCCGCCTTCTTCACCGTTCCCGACGGCCTGGCCACCACCGTTTTCTTGACCGGACGCTTCACCTCGTCCCGCGCCGCGGCCTTGCGCGGACGCTTCGCGGCCGTCTTGGCCGCCGGCGCGGCGGTGACCAGGAGCGTCACGCCCTCCTCGTCGAGGACCTGGTTGAGGCTGCGCAGGACCCGCTTGTACTGGTCCATCGGGATGCGGCCCGCTTCGAAGGCCTGGCGCACGTCATCGCCGTTGATGTGCCCCTGGCTGCGGCCGCGCTCGATGAGCGCGACCAGGGACTCGGATTCGCCGATCTCCGGAGGAAACGTGCGGGACGGGCTGAGCGACACAAGGAGCCTCTCGTAGCGGGCAGTAAGGGCGGGTGGGCGAAGCCGCTCGACAGCAAGACGGCGCTGCGCGACGACACCTGGAGGTTCATCGCGTGCCCGAGTCGATTCGTTACGGCCTGAATTGAGTGACCTGCGCCACGCTCGCCGGTCAGGGCCGCCGGAGCAGTGTCTCCATCACGCCGTCGAGGTAGTCCGTGAAGGCGGCGCCGGCCGGCAGCGACTGCGGGACCGCGTGGTTGAGCTGGGTGAGCCCGAGGTAGCTGGTGTACGCCAGCAGCCCGCGCCGCGCGGCCGCTTCGGGCGGGAACCCGACCTCTTCGAAGAGGCGGGCCACATAGCCGACCCGCCGCGCGGTCACCCGGTCCAGTACGGCCGCGACTTGCGGATGGGAGGCGGTGGCGAGCAGCGACACCTCGAGCGGGTCCTCGGCGGCGGAGGCGATGGCTTCGGCGAACAGCGTGCGCAGCCGCCGCTCCGGGTCCGGCTCGGTCTCCATGAGTGTGATGATCGCCTCGGTGCCGATCTCCTCCCAGCGGGCGAGCGCGGCCTCGACCAGCGCCTCGCGGTTGGCGAAGTGCCAGTAGAAGCTGCCCTTCGTCGTGCCCAGCCGGGCGGCCAGGGGCTCGACCGCGACCGCGGCGACCCCGCCCTCCCCGATGACGGTGAGGGCCGCGTCGGCCCAGTCCTGGGCGCTGAGGCGCTGCCTGCCGCTGCCCTGCCGTTGCCGTTGCACCATGACCGTACGGTACCGTACGGTGGAACATACGCCAGCGTATGGAGGTGCACGATGAGCACGGTACGCAACGTCCACGAGCGCACGATCGGAGCTCCGGCCGAGGCGGTGGGCGCCCTCCTCGACCGGCTGTCGTCCGACGACGACCCGGTCTGGCCGAGTCCCGCGTGGCCGCCGATGCGGTTCGACCGCCCGCTGGGGGTCGGCGCCGTGGGCGGCCATGGATTCGTCCGCTACTCGGTCACGGCATACGAACCCGGCCGACTGGTCCGCTTCGACTTCGCCGACTCCGACGGCTTCCACCAGATGCAGATCGAACCGCTGGGACCGGACCGCTGCCGGGTGGTCCACGTACTGCAGGAGAAGCAGGGCCCCGCCGCCCGCCTCGCCTGGGAGCTCGCGATCCGCCCGCTGCACGACGTCGTGGTGGAGGAGGTCTTCGACAACATCGAGCGCCTCGCCACCGGCGGGCCCGCGCGCCCGACCCGCTGGTCGCCGTGGGTGCGGCTGCTGCACCGGCTGGTCTGGGACCGGCCCAAGGCCGCCGACATCCCCGCCGACGCCCTGCTGGTCCGTACGGCCTTCGACCGTCCCGACTTCTCCGACGCCTGGCGGCTCCCACTGGTCCCCGGCATGCCGGCCGACCCGGCGGCCTGGGAGCACGTGCTGCCCTTCCCGGTGGTCGCCCGCGAAGGCGCGGAGATCATGCTCGGCGAGGACGCCGGCCATCTGGACTTCCGCGCCTCCGTCTTCGTCGGCAGGGAAGAGGTCACCCTCAGCACGGTCGTACGCACCCACAACCGGCTCGGCCGGCTCTACTTCGCCGTCGTCAGGCGGGCGCACCCCTTCATGGCCCGCGCCATGCTCCGCCGTACGCACCGCCGGCTCGCGCTGGCCGCGCCCGGCGCCGCGGAGCGGACTGCCACGACGTCCGCATGACCTGAGAGGTAATCGACGGCTTCCCGGGCGCGCGGCATGGTTGCGGTACCGGATCCCGGGGCGGCGCACTCCGGTCCGAGATCCGGGTCCTGACCCACCCGACCAGCGCATTCGACCTCGATGGAGGCTGATCCGTCATGTCCGCAACCCTGCTTGGCAGCATCTCCCGCAGCACCGAGCCGCAGACGATGCTCCGGCGCTTCCTGGCGCTGGACGCCGTCGTCACCACCGCCAACGGCCTGGTGTACGTGGCGGCCTCGGGCCCGCTCGGGCGGCTGCTCGGGGTCGGCTCCGGGCTGCTGCTCGAACTCGGCGTTTTGCTGGTGTTGTTCGGGGCCGGGGTCGGCTACCTCGCCTCCCGGAGGCAGCCGCCGGTGCTCCCCGTCAAGGCCGTCATCGACGCCAACCTGCTGTGGGCGGCGCTCAGCATCGCGGCGCTCGTCCTGTGGTTCTCGCCGACCACGGCCGGCGCCGTGTGGATCCCGATGCAGGCCATGACCGTCGGCGGCTTCGCCGTACTGCAGCACCTGGCCCTGCGCGCCGTGGCGGCCCAGGACCGCAGCACGCTCCTAAGCTAACCCTCCATGACCTCCCCTTTCCCGGCCCGGCACACCGCCGGCTCCGCCTCCTCGGGCACCACCACCGGCCATGTGGCGACCCCGCAGTCGTACGACGTCGGGCTGCTGCTGCTGCGCCTGGCGGTCGGACTGACCATGGCCGCCCACGGCACCCAGAAGCTGTTCGGCTGGTTCGGCGGCCCCGGAATCAGCGGAACCGGTCAGGGCTTCACCATGAGCGGTTACCCCGCGGGCGACACGATGGCGGTGATCGCCGGGCTGAGCGAGACCCTGGGAGGACTGGGCATCGCCGCAGGGCTGCTCACCCCACTGGCCGCCGCCGCCCTGATCGGCGTCCTGGTCAATGCGCTCGCCGTCAGGTGGAGCGGCAGCTTCTTCTTCCCCAAGGGCGTCGAGTACGAGTTGGTCCTTGTGAGCGCCGCCGCTGCCCTGGCCCTCACGGGACCCGGCCGTTACGCCCTCGACCGCTTCCTCCCCGTCCTGCGGTACCACCGTCTGGCCCACGGCGTCGTGGGCGTGGTGCTGGGGGTGGTAGTCGGCGGCGCCGTCCTCCTTCTGCGCGACTGAGATTCTCTACCGCGCCATCGACCGCAGGTACTTCACCGTCGCCGGGTCGGCCGGGAGGAACGTCTCGATGGACGAGACGAACGGCCCTTGCAACTGTGGTCATGGGACGACGGTAACCGAGACTGCTAACCGAGGTCGTGGATGTTGCGCAGGCCGAGCCGGTAGCGCAGCCGGTCGTGCCGCTTCGACGGTTCCAGCTCCGGAGCCCGGTACAGCGGGGTGACCGTACACCGCTCGGCACTTGAACCGGTCCGCTCCAGCAGGGCGTTGACGGCCTGGCGGGCCGAGGCGTTGGCGCCCTCCATCGTCGCCAGGTCGATGTCGACGGCCACATAGTCGCCCGACAGGAAGAAGTTGGGGATCCTCGTCGCGGCAGCCGGCCGGTTGTGGAAGGTGCCCACCGGGTGGATCAGCAGTTCGTCGTCGTTGGTGGGGTTCGGGGTGCCGATTCCGTCCACGCCCGGGTCCAGGAACCACGAGTGCAGCGTGCCGTCCTTCAGGACCGTCCTCCCGGTGTCGTTGACCGTCGCCTTGAGCTGCGCCCACACCTCTCGGGCGAGCTCCTCGCGGGTGCACTGCTTGGCCGTCTTGCCGTACAGGATGCCGGGCCGGTCCCACTCGGAGATGTCCACGGACAGGCAGTCGGCCACCGCTCCGTCGCCGTAGTCGGCCGGGAAGTTCCGGCCGGGCCAGTGCTGCGCCTGGGCGATGGCGGTCAGCGACCAGGGGGAGTCGATGCAGTTGAGGTGGCCGTGCAGGATCGGCGTCCGCTCGGTCAGATAGAACTGGATGCCGGTCATCCAGTCGGTCTGGAGCCGGTCGCAGCGGGCGAGTTGCGGGTCCGCGGCCCGCAGGTCGGCCCCCCACGTCCGGCGGGCGTGCTCCACCGGCATCGCGGAGACGTAGTGGTCCGCGGTCACGGACTGCCGTACGCCCTGCGGGTCCTCGATCACCGCCGCCGAGATCCGCCCGGAGCCGAGTCTCAGCTCGCGTACGGTCCAGCCGACCCGGAACTCCACGCCGAGCGAGCGCAGATGGGCCTCCCACGGGTCGATCCACGCCTCGTTGGTCGGCGCGTTCAGTATCCGGTCGAGCGGACCGTCGGCCCCGCGGCCCAGTGCGTTGAAGACGAACGCCTCCAGCAGCGAGCCCACGGTCCGGGTGCTGGCCTCCTCCGCCTTGGTCGCGACGATGTTGCGGGTCAGGCCGACGGCGAGGATGCGCTGGTAGTCGTTCGACATCTGCTCGGCCCGCAGGAAGTCCCACCACGGCCGCTGTTCCCACTGGGCGTTGCGCCGCTCGTCGCAGCTGGTGAGGAAGACGAGGAAGCGGTTCGCGAAGTACGCGATCTCGTGCGGCGGCAGCCGGACCGCCGTGCCGAGGAAGGCGGTCACCGCCCGCCGGAGCTCGTCCGGCGTGAGTTCCGCCGGCTCCTCGCCCGCCCACGGCAGCGGGATGCGGAGATCCTCGCGGCCGGTCCGGGCGAACATCATCTCCTTGGGCGCCACCAGATTGCCCCACACCCCGTCGGCGTTGCCGGGGAAGGGGATGCGCCGGAAGGTGTCCGGCAGGTTGTGGTAAATGCCGGGGATGAAGCGGAAGCCGTGTTCGGCGGGCAGCGGCCGGCGACCACCCCTGGCGCTGCCGGGTACGTCCATGCTGCGGGCCTTGCCGCCCAGGGCCCTGCGTTCGTACACCGTCACGGCGAAGCCGCGTTCGGCCAGTTCGTGCGCCGCGGTGAGCCCGGCGACCCCGCCGCCGAGCACCGCCACGGTCTGCCGCTGCCCCGGGGCGCGCGGCGCGGCGGCCGCCCCGCCTGCCGGGGTGAGTGCGGCCGCCGTGCCGGCGGCCGCTGCCGCGCCCGCCACGAAGGTCCGTCGAGTGGTGCCGGTACGAGCCATGCCGCGTCCCCCTACTACCGCCGGTAACAGTCACGTCCGGCGCAGGAGCATATGGGCACCCCCCTCGACCCGGAAGGCGCGCGTGGGCCCACTCGTGGGCTCGCGCGCACAATGGCGCGAATCCTTCCCTCCCGGCAGCCCTGTGGCAGGCTGGGACCAGACGACCCCAACCCCCGGAAGGAGCCAGCCCATGGCCACCGAGCCGCTGTCCCAGAAGGAGATCGAGGACCGGCTGAGGGAGCTCCCGGGATGGGCGCTGGAGGGGGACAGGATCGCCCGTACGTACCAACTGGGCACACATTTCGCGGCGACCGCGATGGCCGTGCACATCGCCCAGATCCAGGAGGAACTGGGCCACCACTCCGAGCTCACGCTCGGCTACAACACCGTTGCCCTCGCGGTGAACACGCACAGCGCGGGCGGCGCGGTCACGGAGAAGGACTTCGAACTCGCCCAGCGGGTGCAGGACATCGCCGCCGGCCACGGCGCGAGCTGACCGGGTGCTCGACTTCGACACCGAAGCGGCCGTGTACGACGCCTCGCGCGGCGGCGCCCCGCGTGCCGAGGCCGCCGCGGGCGCGGTTCTCGTCGGCCGGGCTCAGCGCGAGGGGATGTTGCGCCAGGGACTGCCCTCCGACTGCGCGAGGAGGCGATGGGCGTCGAGTGCCGTCTCGTAGTACGGGCCGTACTCCTCGTCGTCGAACCGCAGCACCCGGCCGAGGATGTAACCGGCGGAGTACTCCTCCCAGGAGCGGTACGCCGGCTTGCTCAGCGCCCCCGCGTGCACGGTCGCCTGCTCCGCCTCGTGCGGGGTGCAGAACCGGGCCGACAGGCCCCAGCGCGCGAGGTTCACGGCCCGCCCGTAGTCGTACGCGACCGTCGTCGTGACCCGGCCCTCGGGCGGCAGCAGCCCGTCGGCCCGGAACCGCGACTCGTACCGCATGACGCGGCGCACCAACTCCTCGATGCCCTTGACGCTTTCGGGGCCCGCGCCCAGATCCTGTGCCGTACCGGCGGCCGTCTCACGCCACACCTCGGCCGGCGGCAGCTCACCGAAGCGGGCGCGCAGTGCCTCACGCACCCGCAGGACGAAGTCGGGCTGGGGCGGGCTGTTCTCGGCGTCCAGCAGGTGGTTCAGCTGCTCCTGCCACCGTTCCTAATCAGTGATCAGGAGTGGGTCTTGGACCCACGTCCCGGCACTGCGCGCATCCCGAACGGTTTTGGATGCACTGGTCCCCCGCGTTCGCTGTGTGGTCGCTGTCCGGGCACGTGCATCGTGTGCACGCTCCGTGACGGGACGGCGGGTTTCCTCACGCCCCAGGGTCTCCGGTCGGGCCTGGACGGTCCGATGCCCCTGCACATCACTCCGGTGTGCAGGGGGCGGTGTCGTCCGTCG
>NZ_JANAVP010000091.1 GCF_024213665.1 Streptomyces sp. A3M-1-3 | reverse complement strand
AGGGTCTCCGGTCGGGCCTGGACGGTCCGATGCCCCTGCACATCACTCCGGTGTGCAGGGGGCGGTGTCGTCCGTCGCCGGATCGGGTGCCCTTGGGCGCGTCGTCCGATCGCGATGCTCGCCGCATCGTGACGGGTGGTCTTGCGCTTGTTGCTGGTGAGGGGCTTCTGCCAGTGCTGAGCGCCCCACTTGGAGGTGTAAGCCGGGTCTACGGCGATGATCGCGATACCGGTAGCGTCGGCCATGGACGTCAGGCGGGCGCGCAGTTTGCCCGTCGGCATACCGGAGATGATCTGGCGGAACCGCTTCTTGCGGCCGTGCTTCTCCCGGGTCTTCTCCTTTGTGAAGTCCAGGTCTTCAATCGCGATGGCTTTCACGCCGCAGGCCCGTGCCCAGTTCAGCAACCTGGACAGGGCGTGGCGGACTTGGGCGTCGCGGTGGTCGGCGGTGCCGGACAGGTCGTAGAAGAAGCGGCGCGGC
>NZ_JANAVP010000090.1 GCF_024213665.1 Streptomyces sp. A3M-1-3 | reverse complement strand
GCTGTCGGACGCGCGGCGCAACGGCCACCGGGTGCTGGCCGTCGTACGGGGCTCCGCGGTCAACCAGGACGGCGCCTCCAACGGCCTGACCGCCCCCAACGGCCCAGCCCAGGAACGCGTCATCCGACAGGCACTCGCCAACGCGCGGCTTTCCGCCGCCGACATCGACGCGGTCGAGGCACACGGCACCGGCACCCGGCTCGGCGACCCGATCGAGGCACAGGCACTCCTGGCCACCTACGGACAGGACCGCCCGGCAGACCGGCCGCTGTACCTGGGCTCACTGAAGTCCAACATCGGCCACTCCCAGGCCGCCGCCGGCGTCGGCGGCGTCATCAAGATGATCCAGGCGATGGACCACGGCGTACTCCCCAAGACCCTGCACATCGACGAACCCTCACCACACGTCGACTGGCAGGCGGGCGCGGTCGAACTGCTCACCGAACAGCGCCGGTGGCCGGACACCGACGGCCCCCGCCGGGCCGCCGTCTC
>NZ_JANAVP010000089.1 GCF_024213665.1 Streptomyces sp. A3M-1-3 | reverse complement strand
CGCGACCGTAATGACACTCACCAAAATGCACTATCACTCACAAGAGTGGTCTTACGAGACAACAGGTCCCAACCCCTACGGGGCGCGCTCCCCCTGGCGGACCTGGCAAAGCACACCACAAACCTGGCAACCCGCAGGGAGGAACTCGCCGAGTGCTTTGGGCCGGCCGCTGCTGGGGCGGCCCAGCCGAAATCCGGAGGCCGGCCGCCGTGGGACCGGTAGGTCCGGGCCGCCAACGGCCGCCGCCCGGCCGGTGCTCCGGAAACCAGCACCGGCCGCCGCCGGGCGCGCTGCAGTCGGCCACCCGCTCGGCCGGGCCCGCCGCCGTGGCGCCGGGCCGTTACCAGGACAGGTCGTCCGGGGGCTCCTCGGTCGGGTCGTCAGCTGCTTGCCGGGGAGCGTGCACGAGGGCGGCCCTGCTCCACCGGAGTGATGGTTCAGGGCTTCCCCGTCGCCTCTGGCCGTACCCATTTGGCCGGATCGCGCAGGGAACCG
>NZ_JANAVP010000088.1 GCF_024213665.1 Streptomyces sp. A3M-1-3 | reverse complement strand
CTGACGCGTAAATAGAACCTGGTCAGGGTGGGTGTGGGCAGGGCTGGGTGCCCGGTGGCCGTGGAGGGCCGTCGGGTGTCCGGGTCTGCCGGTCAGGCCGCGGTCTCCCTGGGGTTGAGGGTGACGGTGTAGCCGAGCTGGTTGAGCTGGGTGATGGCCCGGCGGGTGGCGCGTTCGGGGTCGCGTTGGGTGAAGTAGCTGCCGCCGAGTTCCTGGTAGGCGACGTTGTCGGTGAGCATGTGCCAGATCGCGGTGATGATCGAGTGTTCGACGGCGACCAGGGCTCTGAGTGGGCCGCGGCGGGCGGTCAACCGCTTGTAGCGGGCGGCGAGGTAGGTGTCCTTGGTTCTGACCGCGCCGAACGCGGCGAGGCCGAGGGCGCCTTTGAGGTAGGGGTTGCCGGGCCGGACCTTGGTGTTCTTGGTGCGGCCGGCGGACTCGTGGTGGCCCGGGCAGACTCCGGCCCAGGACGCGAGGTGCTTGGCCGTCGCGAACCGGGTCATGTCCCCGCCGGTCTCCG